>NZ_MBLM01000140.1 GCF_001854655.1 Parafrankia colletiae
CGTTTCAGGGTGGTCACCAGCGCCGTGGGCCCGTCACGACCACCAGTCACCTCATTTTCCCTCTAGTTGACGGGCTGGAGGTTCCAGCCCCTGTCCTCGCGGAAGATCGGCGACAGCGCGATCAGGGGCGGGTAGATGAGCGCCGGGTGCAGCCCCAGCGTGAGCTGGTTGTTCTCCACGACGGCGATGTTGAAGGTGCCGGGCCGGGGGCCCTCCTCGATCCGCCACTCCCGGGGCTCCGGCCGCGGGCGGACCGGCTCGAACGTGTCCGGCTCACCCTCGAATCCGAGGAATTCCGGCGAGGCGGCGTTGCGAATGGTGTACGTGCCGTTTCCGGTGTTCTGGATCTCCCATTCCTGGCCGCGGCCGTTCTCGGGCAGGAGGACGGTGGGGCCGTTGCCCGTGTTGGTGAGGAGCTGCTCGCCGTCGATGCTGATTCGGTAGATGCCGTCGACCACGTTGTTGCCCACGTCGTCCCCGCTTTCTATGGTTGTTGGCACCGGCCGTGCGCTTCGGCACGGCCGGCTTTCGGGCATGGAGTATCAGCCGGATCGCCGGAGATGGCTTTCTCCTGCGCCGGTTTCACCGACTTTTCGTGCAGTCCTCTCCCGGGCGCGCTGGCGTCGGCGGTCTGCTGAGGATTCGCGTGCCGGATTCGCCTGGATCGCGCTCGGGACTTTGGTATCTCGGTGCCAGGTCATTGTGCTCGGCGCTGGCGCTGCTACCTGGCAGCGACGCACCCGCGGGCCTGGCCGGTCGTGGTGCGGCTGGCCGGGGCATGGGCGGCTGGGGCCATGCCACGATCACGGACCGAAGGCGCCGCCCTCGACGAGGATGAGGAGGCCGAGGACGACCAGTACGGCGGGCAGCAGGACGTGCCCCCAGCGGGAGAGCGCCTCCGCGATGACGGGCCGGGTGGCGAGGAACCGCCCCGCCGCGCACCACACCGCGACGAGGATCAGGAAGATCACGGCGTAGACAGCCATCCCGCCCGCGCCGGCAGTGGCGAACACCGGCACATAGACGCCTATGTTGTCGCCGCCGTTGGCCGCGGTGACCGCGGCAACCGCCAGTACCCCGGGCCCGCCGGCCGCCCCCTCCGTGGTCTGTGTGTGGTCCTTGTCGGGTGCTCGCCGGGCCTGCCATGCCTGCCAGCCGGCCTTCAGCCCGAGGGCGAGCGGGAGCAGGCCGAGGTAGGGCAGGACGTCCTCGGGCAGGAAGGTCGCGCCGAGCGCCGCGGCTGCGGCGACGGTGAGGATCGCCGCGAAGCCGAGATACTGGCCGGCGACGACCCGGCGGACGGAGCCCGGGTGCCCGTTGCCCTGGGCGAAGAACAACCCCAGAACGAGGATGTCGTCGATGTTGGTGACGGCGAAGAGGCCGGCGGCCTGCCCGACGATGCCCGGCGTCACGGGTCAGGCGCGCGCTTCCCGCCCGCTGCCCGTCGCTGGGCCGGTCCCGGTCCCGGCCCCGGCCCCGGCTTCTGGGTCGGCATCAGCGTCGGCGAGGGCACTGGTGACCGTGCCGGTGCCGATACCGGTGCTGGTGGCGGCATCACTGGTCACGGCCTCCTCGGTGGTGCCGATGATCGCGCCGGTGCCCGCGGTCGCACGGGCGCCGCCGACAGTGCCGAAGGCGGTTGAACGTGGACCGGTGGTCGAGCGTGGGCTGAGCACCAGCACCGCGGTCGCGGCGAGCGCGGCGAACCCGGCGGCGATCAGGTAGCTGACCGCGAACGGGCCCGGGTCCAGCGTGTCGGCGACGAGAGCGGAGAGCAGGCTGGTGCCGACGACACCGCCGATCTGGCCCGCTGTCTGCTGCAGCGAGGTGACGAGCCCGAAGTTGCTCTCCGAGGCGCCGTGGCTGGCGATCACGATCAGTGGCGGCTGGGCGTGCCCGAACGCGAGGCCACTGATGATCAGCCCCACGATCACCACCCACAGGACGCCGGCCATCGTCCCGTAGGCCAGCAGGAGCAGCGCGAGCGCGTACCCGCCTCCCGCGATGCTGGCCAGCAGACGGGGGCCGAGTCTCGTCCCGAGCCAGCTCGCGGACGGCGCGGCCAGGGCGATCGACAGTGTGCGGCACATCGTGACGACGGAGGTGAGCGTCACCGACAGGCCGAAGCGGCCCTGCAGGAGCAGTGGCGTCACGAGGAAGTTCCCCATGTGCGAGGCGGAGAGCATGAAGGAGGTGAGGCCGGCGGCCCGGACCTCCCGCGCCGCCAGCAGCTCCAGCGGCACGACCGGCTCGGCGCTGCGGYGCTCGATCACGGTGAGCAGCAGGAACAGGGGGACCACCGAGATCAGGAGGATGATGACGAGCGGCGTCGCGCCCCAGACCGCCGCCCGGTTCACGCCGAAGGTCACCGCGAACACCGCCAGCGCCAGGACGGCGGCGCCGGCCCGGTCGAGGGCGACCTTGCGCACACCCCGGTCCGGGGGCAGCACCCGGATCGCAGCCACCAGGGGAACCGCCGCGATGACGGCCTGCAGGGAGAACACGGCACGCCAGCCGACCAGGTCGATGATCACGCCGCCGATGGCGAGCCCGGTGACGGACGCACCGGAGAGCACTCCCGAGGCCCAGGCGGACGGGCGCACCCGCTCGTTCGGGGGGAAGACGGCGAACAGCATCGCGAACGACGCCGGGATCGTCGCCGAGCCGGCGAGCTGGGCGATGATCCGGAAGGCGATGAGGGACGTCGCGTCCCAGGCGAGCGCGGTCGCCGCGGAGAAGACCACGGCGAGGGCGGTGCCGGTGATGAAGGTCCGGCGGTGGCCGCGGATGTCCCCGATCTTGCCGAGGATCGGCATGGCGACCGCGAGGGCGAACAACGACCCGGTCACCGCCCAGGAGACCACTCCGACGGTGCTGCCCAGGTCGTCGGCGACGGTCCGCAGCGAGACGGTGAGCAGGGTCGCGGTGAAGGTGGTCGCGAACATCCCGGTGAGGCAGGTCAGCAGGACCCGCCGCCGCTGGGCCGGATCGCCCACCGGTCGATCGTTCCCGGCCTGTGCGGTCGCGCTCGGCATCGGTGTTGCCTCCCCCCGCGCGGGCGCGGGCGGCACCGGCCTTCCGATCGTGTGTCCTCATTATGTCTCCTGGCAAGGTTTGCGCTATGTGATCCGTGAGTGCAGGTCCGCCGTCGACTGGCCCGGCGTGCCATGCGCGCCCGGGCCGGACTGCATCGATCACGGCGGGATCGGGGTGTTTCTCCTGGATCGGGGCGGGGCACCTTGATCGGCATGGTCGACGTCCACCGCACGGCACCGGGCCCCCGTCCCGCGGGTGACCCACAGTGAGGGATACCTCGAAGCTCCGCATCCCCGTCGGACTGGTCACGGTGGCGGCGGTGCTCGGCGCCGTGCTGGTTGCCGCCGGGCGGCTGATCGTGGACGGATTCGCCGGGATCGACGGTGCCGACGCGACAGCGGCCCGTGAGCTCGCCGCGCGTCGCGACGGCTGGCTGGTCGACCTGACCTGGGCCGGGACGTACCTGTCCGACACCTACGTCGTGATCGTCGCCACCGCGGTGATCGCGGTGGCGACCGTCTGGGCGACACGGCAGTGGTGGCTTCCGGGCGGCGCGATTCTGCTCACCGCCGGCGAGACGGCGATCTACGAGGTGTCGAACAGCCTCGTCGACCGGCCCCGCCCGCACGTCGCCCGCCTGGACCCGGGGGACCCGATGGCGAGCTTCCCGTCGGGCCACACCGCGGCCGCCGTCTGCCTGTACGGCGGTCTGGCCTGCATTCTGATCGGCCTCGCGCGCCACCGCGGGGGGCGGATCCCGATGGTGTCGGCCGCGGTGGTGGCGCCGCTGGTCGTCATCGTTCCGCTGGTGGTGGCGTTCTGCCGGTCCTACCGGGGAATGCACTACGCCTCGGACGTCGTCGCCGGCCTGTTTCTCGGGTGGTGCTGGCTGCTTACGGTCAATCGCCTCGTCCTGTCCCGGGCCTGGCCGGCCCGCGAAGCGCGCGCCGCCCGCGCCGCGCCGGCCGCACAGGCGGCGGCCATCCCCCGTCCGGCTGACCCGGCGCCGGCGAAGGGAAGGCCGTAAGTGCCCGTCGTTTTAACCCACTGACGCCGGGTATTCGGCACCGCGTATCGCGACAGATCCGCGAAGGTGCGAAAGGTCGGTGTCCGGTGTCACTTCTCGCCTGGGCCATTCTGGTGGTCCTGATTCTCGGCGCGGCCTTCGCCGCCGTCTTCGTCGTCGATCGTTCCCGTTCATCGCGTCTCAGAAGCCGGTTCGGCCCCGAGTACGACCGGACGTTGCAGGAGACGGGCGACCGGCGGGGCACCGAACGCCGGCTCGCCAGCATTGCCCGCCGCCGGGACTCTCTCGACATCCGACCGCTGACCAGCGACCGGCGCGCGACCCTGCAGACCGAGTGGGCCACCCTGCAGGCTCTGTTCGTCGACGAGCCGGCGACCGCGACGACCCGCGCGGACGGGCTGGTCACCACCGTTCTGCGTGAGCGCGGCTATCCGACCGACGACCGGGACGAGACCGCCAGCCTGCTCGCCGTCGACGACCCGGCCGCCGCCTCCCGCTACCGCAGCGTGCCCGGCACGGCCCGGCCCGGCGGCACCGGCACCGGCACAGCCGCGGCTACCGACGCGGTCAGGGCGCCGTCCGCCGCGACGCAGACCGTCGTGGACAGGGCGACGCCCGACGACACCGACACGCTGCGGGAACGCTTCCTGGGCCTGCGGGCGATCTTCGAGGCGCTCACCACCTCCACCGAGAGCACGACGGCCCGCTCCGGCCGGCCGGTCGGCTCAGCCCCCGCCCCGGCGAGCGCGGACACCACGGACCGACGCACCGCGGAGCCGACCACCGACACCTCGACCACCGACACCCCGACCACCCGCGAAGAAGCGACCACCGGCCGCCGGCAGCGTGCCTGAAGGGACATCTGATGAGCCTCGAGGATCGTTCGACCCAGACCGGCGCGTTCCGCCCCGATACGGAGGCCGCCGAGACCACCAGGCCGATCAGTGCCACCAAGCCGGCTGACAGCACCAGGCGGGCCGGCAGCACCAGGCCGGCCGACGCCGCGAAGTCTGCCGACGCCACGCCGGACCACCTCGGTCGCACCGTGGACGGGACGTCGTCCGCGGCTCTCGCCCCCGAGCATCCGGCGGCGCGGGACGGGGATGCGGAGCGGGCGGTCGAAGGGCACCCGCAGCCGGCAGTGACCGCAACAGACGCGAAGCCGCCGGTCATCGAGGCACCTGCCGCGCAGACGCCCACCGCGGGATCCACCGCCGGGCCGTCGACCGGCGGGCCGTCGGGCGCGGGTACGGGCCCGGCGGTGGATCCCGCGGTGGCCGGCGCCGACCCGGCGGGGCCGGGCGAGTCGGCCAGGCTGCGGGAGCGGTGGCAGGAGGCGCTGCTGTCGTTCGTCGACGACCCGCGAGGCGCGGTACGACAGGCCGACCAGGTCCTCGACGAGGCGGTCAACCAGCTCACCGAGGCCGTCCGGCGCGAGCAGGACCGGCTGCGCGCGGCGTGGCGCGAGGACGGCGCCCCGTCGACCGACACGCTGCGCGACGCGCTGCGCGGCTACCGGGACTTCCTGGAGCGCCTGGTCACCACGCCTCGATAGGGAACGGCGAACGGGCAGGACGTCACTGCGGACGTCCTGCCCGTTCGCTTTCATCCCGCGGGGGCCGGGGGAGCGGGGTCGGCGACGAAATGCAGGTAACGGTCGGCGGAGCGGTGCATGGCGGCGTGGCCGTCCGCGCGGACGACCGTCTGCCAGAAAGCACCGTAGATGGTCTCGAACGCAAACGGCTCCAGGAGCCGTACGGCGCGGCGGACGGTCTCCGGCCGTTCGGGAATGTAGTTCGGGTAGGAGTACATGAAGCTGACGTACCGGCGGTCGAGGACGACCTGGAGGATGTCGCCGGAGAACAGCGCGCCCTGCCCGTTCTCGCCGCCGGCATGGTGCAGGACGGTGCCGCCCGCGAAGTGCACCCCGCCGTTGACCAGCGTGAGACCGCTGCCGATGGTGAGGGTGTCTCCCGTCCACAGTTCGACGGTCGGGGAACGGCGGCCGAGCCACTGCTCGTCGGCGGCGTGCACGTAGACCGGCACGTCGCCGAAGGCGTGGCTCCAGTCGACCATCGAGCCGTAGAAGTGCGGGTGGCTGACGGCGATCGCGCTGATGCCGCCCAGGGCGTCGACCTGGGCGATCAGGTCGTCATCGAGGAAGGGGACGCAGTCCCAGAGGATGTTGCCGTCGGGGGTGCGGACCAGCAGCGCCCGCTGCCCGATGGAGATCTTTGGCTCGGACCCGATGCCGTACACGCCGGGGCCCTCGGGTTCCAGCCGGCCGCGGAACCCCTCGGCGGCGAGGGTCGCCAGCGTGGTCCAGCTCTGCCCGTCCCAGCCGACGTACTGGCGCTCGTCCTCGCAGACCGGGCAGTCGGGCCGCGGCGCCGCGTACTGCACGCCGCAGGTGACGCAGATCGGCAGGTCCGTGGCCAGGTCCATCAGGTCTCCTCCGGTGGACGGATCGGTCGGCGGGCCGCGCCGCCGGACGCCGCGGCCCGCAACTCGGGTCTTCGGGTGATCGGGTCCCCGTGGGCTCAGAACTCCAGGAGGTTGTCCCGGAAGCGCGGGAACGAGTATCCGTCGCGGATGAGCCCGCGGCGGCGCAGCGCCGGGGCAAGTCCATCGGTGATCTCGCTGAGTTGAGGGGGCCGCGGGAGCGGTAGAAGTGGCCGCCGAAGTGGATCTCGTGGACCTTCGCCGGGTCGACGTAGACGCCGTTCTCGCGGTCGACGGTGAGGGCGTCGGCGTCCCGGGAGTTCCACAGCTCCGAGGCGATCTTCACCGATTCGTCGCCCTGGTCGTAGCGCAGGTCGTGGTCGGCCTGGGCGTCCAGACCGTAGTTCTGCGCGGTGCGGTCGTTGTGCGACATGACCAGGTCAGCGCCGCCGCGCCCGGCCGAGATGTGGTCGAGCGTGGCCAGGGTGCGCGCGGCCATGTACGGCGGGTGGAAGGTCGTCGTCAGGGTGGGGAGGATGCCGAGATGCTTCGTCGCGGTGAGCATGAACGGTGTCATCACGAACAGGTCCATCTTCGGCGCGTGGAAACCGTTCTTCAGCGCGAAGTCGGTGTTGCCGCGGAAGACGTCCGGAATGAAGTGGGCATCCTCGAAGCGGATGCTCCAGATCCCCTACGAACTGGAGCAGGAGGAGGACGGCACCTGGGCGGCTCATGCGTCCTTCCCGAGCGGTGGCGCGCACGGGCTCGGTGACACCCCCGAGGAAGCCCTCGCCGACCTCTACGAGGCCGTCAACCTGATGAAGGAGTTCGTCGCGGCGCTCTGATCTCCGCCGGCCCGTTACCGTCACCAGCGTGGACCTGGCCGGCGCCGAGTGTCGCGCCCGCTTTGCGGTGGCGCGGGTCGCTCGGTTGGCGACGGCCAGTGCGGCCGGCCAGCCGCATCTGGTGCCAGTCACCTTCGCGCTGGACGGCGACCAGGTCGTGATCGCCGTCGACCACAAGCCGAAGCGCTCCACGGCGCTGCGGCGGCTGGCCAACATCGCCGCCAACCCACAGGTCAGCCTCCTCGTCGACCAGTACTCCGACGACTGGGACGCCCTGTGGTGGGTCCGGGCGGACGGTCATGCCCGGATCATCGATGGGGGAGCGGAGGGTTCGCCAGCAGCGGCGCGGAGGGCGGCCGTCCGCGGCCTGGTGGCGAAGTACCAGCAGTACCAGGCCCACCCCCCGAGCGGGCCAGTGATCCTGGTGCAGATCGACACCTGGCGCGGCTGGGCGTTCACCACACCGGGGAGGTAGCCGGACGGGAGACCCGCCCGGCGGTCCGTCCGATCGGGCTACGGGTCAGGGCACCTCAAGGTTGCCGTCGATCAGCGGCAGGTGCTGCAGGTGCTTCGCGTTGGACGCGATCGCGATCAGCGCCAGGGCCTGCGCGTAGGCGACCTTCCCCGCCTCGTCGAGCGCGTCGACGTCGACGTCGGCCAGAACCTCGACGGAGAAGCGCAGGTACTCCTTCGAGTCGAACTCGGTGCCGTCCCCGACCAGGGAGGGGACACGGGGTGGAAGCGCGCGTTTCGCCATGCATCCATGGTGCGGGTTCGACGAGGCCGTCGTCGCCCCGAATCGCCGGATGCGTCCCCGGCACACCCGGCGCTGATCGACATTGAGCAGCCGGAGCCGCGACGGGTCAGCAGCAGAGAACCGAGTATTACGGCGTAACGACCCGGGCGCGCAGGCCGCGGCACCTGCTCCTGGGACCGATGGTCCTTCGGCAGGTGTCGCGGCCCGCCAGCTTGTGCGGCGTGCCTGCAACCTGGAGTGGGTCAGGCCCGCCGCCGGCTACCAGCTGCCAGGGTCAGGGAAGCTGAGCCCCCAGTGACTGGGGGTTGGTGGTCAGGCGCAGGAACCCGCCGGTCGTCGGCAGCGAACCGTCTGCTGCGCGGGCACCCCGGGCGCGGGTGTCGTCGACGCTGACGAAACTGGCGGCGCTGTAGGAGCCGCCCAGCGTCCACGAGTTGCCGGCGGCGTTCGTCCCGCTGCCGATGTTCGCGGGCGTCCTGTTGTTCACCGACAGGTTCGCCCTCAGCACCGAGGACGACAGCGAGAAGTAGAAACCGGTCCCGCCGTTGCCGTACGCGGTGTTCGAGGTGAGCTGCAGCGAGCCGGGGTTGYCGTTCTCGGTGAATCCGTTGCTGGTGTTCGCCCACGCGGCGCTGGTGCGTACGACATGCGCGACGGCCGGCCGCGGGTTGCTGCCACCGCCGAGCTTGAAGCCGTTCCCGTTACCGGTGAAACCGCCGATGTTCCACCGGTTCACCCCGTTGCCGTACGCCCACGAGTTCTCGATCGTCACCGGGCTGGTGTAGGCCCACAGGTCGAGGCCGTCGTCGGAGTTGTTGAAGACCCGGACGTTGCGCACGATGTTCCCGGTGCCGGAGCCGAACTTGACGCCGATGCCGTCCGCGTTCTGGCCGCCGGTCGCGTTGTCGTGGTTGTCATAGCTGTCGACGTTCTCGATGAGGTTGTCGCTGCTGCCCTGACCGGTCAGGTCGAGGCCGGTGTTCTGGTTGCCGTGGATGTCGAGGTGCCGGAACCTCGTGTGGTGCACCGTCTGCGCGTACAGCGCCTGCTGGGGTGAGTTCCGCAGCTCGAGGTTCCCGAAGTCCCAGTAGGACGCGGTGGTGATGATCAGCTTGGTGGTGGAGGGCAGCCGGCTGCCGTCGATCACGGCGTGTTCGTCGCCGTACGACGTCAGCACGATGCGGCTCGCGGCCGTCCCGCTGGTCGTGATGCCGATCTTGGCGGTCGGCTGGTAGACCCCGCCGCGCAGGGCGATGACGTCCCCGGGCCGCGCCGCGCTGACCGCGCGCTGCACCGTGGCGAAGGGCGCGGCGAGCGTTCCCCGGCCAGAGTCGTTTCCGGTCGGGGAGACGACGATCGTCGGGTTCAGAGCTCCCGTGGCGCCGCCGGGCGGTGTGGAGGACGTCGGGCTGGGCGAGGCGGTGCCGGCGGGTGGCGGGGTGCCGGCGGGCGAGGTGGTCGCCCCGGGGCCGGGGGTCGTCGGGGGAGCGGTGCTCGGCGGCGACGTCGGCCGCGTCGGAGTGGCCGAGGGAACGACCGGGGTCGCGCTGGACGTCGGCGTCGATGATCCTGGCGTCGGCACCTCCGGCTGGCAACCGGCGATCAGCAGCCCGGCCGCGGCCGCGGCGAGCGTGACGGCCGCGAACGGTCGTGGGGGTGACGGCATGTGGGTCCTCCGGGGAGCGACGACTGGTGGTCTCCTGACGCCGCGACGGACGATCCGCGGCGTTTCGCGCTCGGGCTCCCCTCCGCTGAAAGAACGCGACGGCGGGCAGTCCGACCCCTCCCACAGTGGAGAATAGTGACTATTCACGCGAAGTGCGTGAAATGCCTCGACCGGAAATCAATCAGGCCCCGGAATTCCCATCGGGACATGCGGTATGCCGTCCTCGAGGTACTCCTTGCCGGTAGCCACGAAACCGTGGCGGGTGTACAGCTCGATGGCGGATGTCTGCGCGTTGAGGACCACCGATCGCCCGCCGCCCGCGTCGCCGAGTGCGGCGGTGAGCAGCCGGTCGGCGAGGCCACCGCGGCGTGCGTGGAGGACGGTGACCACTCGGCCGATCCGCAGTGCGTCGGCCTCTTCGACCACACGCAGGTAGGCGAGCGGTTCCGCCGGGTCCACGGCCAGCCACAGGTGCAGTGTGGTCGGCTCCGTGTCGCGGCCGTCGAGGTCCTGGTAGACGCACCGCTGCTCCACGACGAAGACCTGGGCCCGTAGCCGCAGCAGGGCGTACAGGACGCGCGGCGGGAGTTCGTCGAACCGAGCGCGGTGAGTCCTGGGACCGGGCATGGGTGGAGCCTACGAAGGCGACCCTGCCCGATCGCCCGAGGCAGGGTGGCGAAAGACCACTGCCGGCATCGTCTGCGTGAAGCGGAAGGTCGGCGGTTCGACCCCGCCTCTGCCCACTGTGACTATTGGTGCGACCTGGCCTTTCGCTAAACTCTTTGCTGGGTGGATATTTCGCGCAATGTGAACCGCCCGCCGTCAAGTCCACAGCCCGCGTCAGTCGCGCACCAGGGTCTCTAAGAAGATGATGGAATTAGCGTTCCGCAATTGCTTGCCAGAATTAAATCCACCTGGGTGGACCGAGTATACGCAAGGTTCACGGTGGGCGGCTTTTCTTTCGCGGAGGCGGCTATTTCCCCCTTTCTCAGGGCGCCACAGGGTCCGATGGCCTACCTACCGCGTCAAGGGCGGCTACGCCGTCGCAAGCGATCATCCTTCGGATGACCCTTGACTCGGCGGGCAGTCCATTAGTTCAGGCGCGATGGGGAAAGGGAGAAAAATGGAGGGGCTGACCGGGCCGTTACTGGCCCGTGTGCACTGAACGCCGCCGGGAGGCCAGGGTGCGCCGCCGTCAGCCTCGCCGCGCCCGTAGAGGCCCGTGGACGTCGCACGCCGCGTCCGTGCACGCGGCATCCGTAGGAAGGCCACGTGGCCCAACTACGCCTCGCGCTACGTCGTCCGACTGCCCCCACGTCTACGACGCCTCCACCAGCCGACCAGGCCAAAGAAGACAAGTATGGCGGCAGACCATTCTACGCCACCGATCAACGCATGCTTCAGGGCCTCCGGCGCCGAATCATCGTCGAAGTTCAGGCGATCGAAGAACGTCAGGCTAACGACCATCGTCGCGCCGATAATCCACCCCAGGCCGAAACGAAGCCAATTGACCACGAGCACCCCCATGAGGACACCAAACTATCGTGGCCACCGCCACCGTCCGCCTGCCCGGACCTCCTGAGCGCCGAGCCCCAGGACAGTGATTCTAACGGCTCCTGTCTCCACGCGTCTCCGCATCGCGGTAACCACCAGACGGCAAGTGGCTACCGATGTCGCCACGTCACCGCCAGCCACTGCCGACTTGGAGCGCCTACCAACGCCCGACGACGGAACCGTAGCCGACCTCCACGGCGACGCCGTTCGACAGCCCGGGCATCGCTGGATGTCGCCCAGGCCAAGGCCGTCGGACCGACCTGCGAGGAGCAACCAAAGACGATCGATCGGTGCAGGGCGAAATGTAGTTCGCTGACCTGTTGCGTGCAGCGCTTCGCACCGCTACTGACCGACGCGGTGCGTCCGTGAGCAATGGTTAAGACCTGTGGATCGGCCGCGGAGGGGCGTACCTTCCCGGAGATCGAGGTTGAGGTCTCAGCCAGGCCGACGTTGACGGGTCGGTTGGGAAGGCACGTCTGTCAGTGGCATCGCCACGACTACGCCGTGGGCCTTCACCGTGGCCTCCGACGTCGGCGAGCTCGCCGTGCTACGGCGGCTGACCGGGTCCGACATCGCCGCGCAGCTCGTAGCTCATCGGCACGTCGCGTCACGTCGTGTCGGGTGTGCACACCAACCGGACCTCAGACCGACACGACCCCCGCGACACCTCGCCCGTTGGACGGGCCAGGTGTCACCGTGTGAGATCGAAGGCAATCCGCCTGTCACGGTTACACTCGTCGAGATAGTAGGAAAATAAAGGTCAGCACAGCATTTAGGCGTTTTGACCTGAAAACCGGAAGGTTGGCGGTTCGACTCCGCTCCCGCCCACCATCTCTGGCCTGACCTTTGTCTCTTCGTCTCGATTAATTCGGCCTTTTGGAAGTTTTTGTATGGCAACGGGTGTGGCGACGTATAGCGGCGGACGGTCCATCGCATACCTCTGCCGACCTGCGTAAATGTTCAAACCTGACTGTTCGCCATGATATTTCGGGTCGTTGCTGATGGGGTTGCGCTGGTCCCCGAGGTTGGTGGGATGGGTGTCCGTGCTGCCGAAGGTCGTCTTGGCGGCCGCCCACGGTAGCGTCGCAACGGAGGAACAAACGGTCAGGTCAGGGCGGTGACGCCTCTGTCGCCCGGCGGCGCAGTCGGGACGGTGGGTGCGCTGGACGACGCGGCGAACTCTTCGTTGCCGAACCGGCGTGCCGCGGACGCGATCTGCTCGGCGGACGCACCGGAGAGATCCCCGAGCGCACACAGGACCAGGACACCGCTTGAATCGAGGCAAGGGGGCTCGGACCGAACCTGGTAGCGCCTGACCCAGGCGGAACCGGGTGAGCCCGACGAGCGGGGCGGGTCGGAAAGCCTGACCTCAAGGTACCCGGCGCGGACGCGAGCACCGTCAATCTGCTCGCGGGTCAGTATGTGATCCACGCCGTCACGCCGGTAGCGCAGCGTCGTCTCGCTGATGAGGAGCAGATCGGGTCGGCAGAAGAGGTAGCCGAAGATGACGGCCCAGGACCCGAAGAAGCATGACCACACGGCCGCCGGTGCACCGATCCAGGCAGGAGGATCACCAACGTAGACAACACTCCATGGCGCGGCGGCGGCGGCCAAAGCCACGACTGCGAGAATCCCCCCCAGCACTCGTCGTAGCCTGGACTCGCGTAGTTCAATGGGCGGCTCGGCTGCGTGCTTTGGCTGTTCGCCTATGTGCTTCGGCAGTTCTCCTGGGCGCTCCAGCTGTTCGCCTGCGTGCTCCGGCTCCTCTCGGTGCGGGGCGGCCAGTGCGCTGCGAAGGGCTGCCAGCCCCGCGCTGCTGGTCAGGCGATCCGCTGGATCCTTGGCGAGGAGTCCCTCGATCACGGACGCCAGCGACGCGGGCGTCCGAACGAAGCGGGGATGGTCGTGCAGGACAGCCTGGATCGTTGCGGCCTGGGTCGGACGGGAGAACGCCGAAGCTCCCTCGGCGGCGTAGTACAGCGTGGCCCCGAGCGAGAACAGGTCGCCTGCCGTGGACCGGCGGATGCCCGCGAAATGTTCCGGGGCGATATAGGTCAGGGTGCCGATCGGACCTTCGGTGATCGCAGGATCCGACCCCTGGACGGCGACCCCGAAATCGACGAGCATGACGCGGCCGTCATGGCCGATCAGAACGTTCGCAGGCTTGACGTCCCGATGGTTGATCCCGCGCTGGTGCGCTGCGGCGAGTGCCTCCAGTATGGCGATGCCGATACGGATGACCTCGTCGGCCGAAAAAACGCCACGGGTACGGATCGCCTCGGCCAACGACACCGATGGCACGTACTCCATGATGATCCAGGGGAGATTGTTCTCCTCGACCACGTCGAGCACAGTGACGACATTGGGATGGTCGCGAAGTTTCGCCACCATTCGTGCCTCACGCATGACCCGGGTGACCAGTAACGAGGTGTGGCCCGGCGATGCCGCCACGGAAATTCGCAGCTGTTTGGCCGCCACGGTGACGTTGAGGACCTCGTCGACGGCCCGCCAGACCGTTCCATAGGCGCCGGCGCCGATCTGCTCGATGAGCTGGTACCGCCCGGCGATCCTGGTGCCTACGGCGTCATCGGCTTCCGCTGTCACCGAATCCCCTTTGCGTGCTACGAGCTTGAAAAGCGCAATCCTAGTATCAGGCGGGGGTCGGCGCGACCGTCTTTGCGTGATCGGGGCGGTGGTTCTCCGTGCGCCGGCCACTTCGGCTGGAACCAGAGTCGACCGAAGGCCGGCGGTGTTAAATTTTCGTGGTCATGCGTGCCATGGCCCCGTCGACCCGAGAAGCGAGACCAGTATGGTTGTCGATGCCCCGCAGGCCAGCCCGGACCAGGCCGCATCGAAGGAGACCGCCTCGGGCCCGGCTACGCCACACGTTTCGGTTCGAGCGTTGCGCCAGGTCAGATCCCGGATTCGCGGCGGTGCGTGGCTTCTGCGGGCCACCGTCGACACGGGTCTCCGTGCCAGCCTGGCCGGCCTGGTTGTGATCCTCGTCGCGGTAGCGGCGGGGCTCTGGACAGCGCAGGATGGTGCCGCCAAGGAAGAGCGGGACGTTGCTTCCACACAGGCCGGCCCCGAGGTGGGGCGGCCGGCGGAGACAGAGCCGACTGCCGGGCCCACGGGCGATCCGGGGCGGCCGGCGGAGACAGAGCCGACCACCGGACCCACGGGCGATCCGGGGCCACCCCGCAGCCGACCGACTGTGGTCGGGGCGCCCGTGGCTCCGACCGCTCTCAGCGCTGAGCCAGGAAACGCGACGGTGCGGTTGTGCTGGGTGGCGTCGCCGGGCGCTGATGCGTACACGCTTTTCTACCGTGATGTGACGACCGGGCAGGG
>NZ_MBLM01000141.1 GCF_001854655.1 Parafrankia colletiae
CCACAGGCTCCGGCTCGACGACCACAGGCTCCGGCTCTGGCGGGCCCGCGGCTGGTGCGGGCAGGACAGTGGGTGCGGGCAGCACCTCCGAGGCTGCGGGAAGCGCCTCCGAGGCTGGTTCCGCCGCCAGCACGGAGGCCGCCACGGAACCAGCCCTCGCGGGCAGCCTGTTGACGATCAGGCCGCCGGGGCCCGGGCCCCGCTCCAGGCTGCCCTGCGCCGCGAGGCGGCGGCAGACCTGGTTGACCGTTGCGCGATTCGCGTTGATCGCCGCTGCCAGCGAGCCGTCATCCTGTCCCTCGGGAATCAGCGCGAGCTGCCCGAGAATCCGCTCAGCAACAGTAGCCACATTTGGGGACGCTATACGTTATCCCCTCCCCTTCCCGCATCGGGGGTGCGCAACGCCGCCGAGTACTGGACAGATGGCCCGGTTAGCCCGGTCGTGCTCGGGAAGGGCCATGGTCGGGAGCGGTCGGAGCATCGCGTGATCCGATCGCCCCGTCCACGTTCATCCCGCAACAGCTCGGCCGTTGTACCCGGAACAGGAGGCAGCGATGACATGGCCCGCCTCGGACAGCCAGCCCGACGTCGACGTCCGTGACCTCTACGGCAGCTCCCCGCTGGAACGTGCCGAGATCACCGACAGCGACGATCTGGGGACGACCGACGCCGGTCTCGATCCCCTCGACGACAGCTGGGATCCGCCGGACCGGCCGAGTGGCCTGATCCGCAATCCACTCACGCCGCGGGAGGAGCGCTCGTCGTCCTTTGATCGCCAGCTCGCCGCGGAGGTCCCGGATCCGGATCCGTACGCGGAGACGGATGGTGCCGGTCCGGGGCGAGACGAGGATGTTGATTTTCTCACCGGTAGGTCGTCCGGCGATTCGATGTTCGACGACTCCGGTCCGGACCAGGTCGTGGAAGGCCCCGACGGAGCCCACCAACGGCGGCGATCCGCTGACGAACAGGCGTGGCGGCGCACCGCGGAAGAGGATGCGCTCCACCTCGATCCGCGTTCCTGATCACGTTCCCGATCAGCAGTGACGTCCTCCCACCCGGGGCACCGCGCACGCGGGGCAGGCCCCGCAGGTCCGGGCGGGGGCGCCAGATAACCGCATGCCCAACAGACTCCATCCGCGGGCGATCGGGCCCGCGCGGGCGGCGGGGCGGGCGATACCAGCCCGGGCCGAGATGAGACTGTCGTTCCCGCCCCGTCCGCATCAGGGCAGGCCGGGGCAGCTGGGGGTGAGTATGGCGGAAAGCGGCCGTCGCACCGGCCGGATCGATCTTGTTGGAGTGCGCCGGCGGTTCGGCGACGTCACCGCACTCGACGAGGTCAGTCTGACGATCAACGCCGGTGAGTACTTCTGTCTCCATGGTCCGTCGGGAAGCGGCAAGACGGCCGTGCTCCGGCTGCTCACGGGAGCCGACCAGCCGTCATCCGGCCAGGTTCTCGTCGACGGCAAGGATCCGAGCGGCTCGTCCACGTACCGTCACACGGTCAGCGCGATATTCGGTGGCTATACCTTGTTTCCCTTCCTGGATGTCGCCGCAAATGTGGCGTTCGGACTGCGGCATGCCGGCGCCCGGGCAGCACGTGGTCGCGCGGAGACGTCGATCCGGGTGCGCTCCGCACTCGCCGCCGTCCAAATGTCGGAATACGCGCGGCGGCGTCCCCCTCAGCTTTCTGGTGAACAACAGCAGCGGGTCGCTCTGGCCCGTGCGCTCGTGGTCCGCCCGCGGATCCTGGTACTCGACGACCCTCTTCGATCCGTAGACGGACGGCTGCGTTCCGCGCTTCGGGAGGATCTACGGACCGTGCAGCGACAGGTTGGTATCACCGTCGTGCATTCCACCGCCGACCGGGACGAGGCCCTGGCACTCGCCGACCGGGTCGCCGTGCTGAACGACGGACGGATCCTGCAGGTCGGAACGGCCCGCGAGATACTCGCGCTGAAGGAGCCGACCGCGGCCTGAGGGGATCCGTCCCGGCCGCGGACGGGGTCAGGTGTGGGGGCAAGGATCAGCTGCCGGGGGCCTTCCCGGGCAGGTCCGGCGTCTCGCCGGCCTCGGTTCGGCGGCGGTGCGCGAGCGCGGCGAAGATTTCCAGGGCCACCCGGTGCGCGCTGTTCACCGTCGTGTCCGCGTGGTCGTACGGCGGCGACACCTCGACGATGTCCGCCGCCACGATCGGCGTGTCCAGCGCTATCTGCCGGACGGCTCGCAGCAGGTCCACCGGCGTCATACCGCCGGGCTCAGGCGTGCCGGTGCCGGGGGCGAAGCCCGGGTCGAGCACGTCGATGTCCACCGACAGGTAGAGCGCGCGGCAGCCATCCACCGCCTGCGCGATCGCCTCGGTGATGACCTCGCGGCTGCCTCGCTCCCAGATCTCCTGCATCAGGTGCCAGCGCATCCCCTGGTCCCGCATCCAGGCGAAGACGTCCGGTGGCGGCCAGTAGCCGCGCAGCCCCACCTGGACGAAGTTGCGCCCCCGCACCGCGCCGGACTCGATCAGCCGGCGCATCGGCGTCCCGTGCGATGCCAGATTCCCGTCGATGATGTCCGCGGTGTCGGCGTGCGCGTCGAAATGGAGCAGCCCGACCTCGCCCCACCCGACCACCTCGGCGACCCCGCTCGCCGCCGGCCAGGTGATCGAGTGGTCACCTCCGATGATCAGCGGCCTGATGCCGAGCTCCGCGATCTGCCGGACCTTCGTCCGGATGTTGCGGTGGGAGGCCTCCGTGAGGCCGTGCGGGCAGTGCGCGTCGCCGGCGTCGACGACGTCCAGCCAGTCGAAGATCTCGACTCCGAGGTCGAGATGGTAGGTGCCGGGGTTGTATGCCTGGGCGCGCAGCGCCCGCGGGCCGAACCGGGCACCCGGCCGGTGGGTGGTCGCGATGTCGAACGGCGCGCCGACGACGGCCATGTCGGGCCGGCGCTCGCGCAGCTCACCGAGGCCGGGCATCCAGGGCAGGCCGGCGAACGTCGCCAGCCCGGCATAGCCCGGCGCGTCCGGCCCGGGATCCTCGTCCGCGACCGGGTCACCGTCGGAGGTCATGCTGCCAGCATGCTGCGCGGGGCGCCGGCGCGCCGAACGGGACTGCCAGCGCGAGCCGAACGGACGGCCAGCGGCAACGGGTGCCCGGCAGTCAGCGGGACCGGATGCCCAGCAGGTAGCAGGCGATCGCAGCCGTGGCGGCGACGTTGAGGGAGTCCACGCCGTGGGCCATCGGGATCCGTGCCCTCCTCGTCGCCGCCGCCTGCGCCGCCTCGCTGAGCCCGGCGCCTTCCGTCCCCAGCAGCAGCGCCACCCGGTCCGCCGCCGCTCCCCAGGCCGGTGCCAGTTCCTCGGCGTCGGGGGCGGGGGTCAGCGCCACCACCTCGAAGCCCGCGGCGCGCACCAGAGCCAGTGCGCCGGGCCACGGGTCGAGCCGGGCGTAGGGCACGGCGAAGACCTCCCCCATGGAGACCCGCACCGACCGGCGGTACAGCGGGTCGGCGCACCGTGGGCTCAGCAGGACGGCGTCCATGCCCAGGCCCGCGGCCGATCTGAAGATCGCGCCGAGGTTGGTGTGGCTGACCAGGTCCTCGCAGACGAGCACCCGACGGGCGGCGGCGAGAACCTGGGCGGGGTCGAGCGCGGGGCGCCGGCACATCGACGCCAGCGCCCCGCGATGGACCTCGAAACCGGTGATCGCCTCGAGCACGGGCGGCCCGGCCACGAACACGGGCGGCGGGTGGCCGGCGGCCGGCTCCGCCCAGATCCGCTCCGGGACAGCGGCGAGTCGCGCCGGAGACACCAGCACCGACCGCGGCCGGTAGCCGGCACGCAGCGCGCGCTCGATCACCCGCTCGCCCTCGGCGATGAACAGGCCCTCGGCCGGCTCCCGGCGCCGACGCAGCGCCACGTCGGTCAGCGCGACATAGTCCGCGACCCGCGGGTCCGCCGGATCGTCGATGACGATGAACCTGCTGCCCTGCTCCACTGCCACCGTTGCTCCCGCTCCTGCTCTCACCCCGGTACCGGTGTCACCCCCACGAAACTCCGTACCAGCAGAATCGGGCCCATGACCGCACCCGGCCCGGCTGTGGGCTCCCCCGTTGACAGCCCCGTCGCCGATCTCCTGGTGACGGGCGCGGAACTGGTCGCGACCGTCGACGCCGCCCGCCGCGAGATTCCCGGTGGCTGGGTGGCGATCACCGACGGTCTCGTCAGCGCGATCGGCGGCCCCGCCGAGCCGCCGCCCGCCGCGACCCGCACGCTGCGAGCCGACGGCGCCCTGGTGACACCGGGGCTGGTGAACACGCATCACCACATCTACCAGAACCTCACCCGTTCCTTCGCGCCGGCACTGGGCGGGACGCTTTTCACCTGGTTGAAAACGCTCTACCCGCTCTGGTCCCGGCTGGACGAGGAGGCGGTGCACACCTCTGCCTACGTGGGTCTGACGGAGCTGGCGCTGGGTGGTTGTACGACGTCCACAGACCATCTCTACGTCCACCCGCGCGGCGGCGGCGATCTCGTTTCGGCCGAGATCGCGGCGGCGCGCCTGCTCGGGATGCGGTTCCACCCGACCCGCGGTTCGATGTCGCTTTCGGCGAAGGACGGAGGTCTTCCCCCGGACTCCGTCGTGCAGGACCCGGACGAGATTCTGGCCGACTCCGCCCGGCTCGTGGCCAGGCATCACGACCCCTCCCACGGGGCGATGATCCGGGTGGCACTCGCGCCGTGCTCCCCGTTCTCGGTGAGYCCCGAGCTGATGAAGGCCACCGCGGAGCTGGCGGAGACACTCGACGTCCGCCTGCACACCCATCTGGCCGAGGATCCCGAGGAGGACGACTACTGCCTGGCGGTGTTCGGGCGGCGGCCGATCGACCAGTTCGCCGAGGTCGGCTGGGGCAGCGACCGGGCCTGGGTCGCGCACTGCATCTGCCCCGACGCCGACGAGATCGTGCGCCTCGGCACCTGGGGAACCGGGGTGGCCCACTGCCCGAGCAGCAACATGATCCTCGGCGGCGGCCTCGCGCCGGTCGCCGAGTTCCGCGCGGCCGGGGTGCCGGTCGGCCTGGGCTGCGACGGCTCCGCCTCGGCCGATGCGGCCTCGCTCTGGCTGGAGGCACGTACCGCGATGCTGCTCGGCCGGCTCCGGCACGGAGCCGCCGCGATGTCCGCCCGCGACGCGCTGGAGATGGCCACCCGCGGCGGGGCCGCCTGCCTCGGCCGGACGGGGGAGATCGGCGAGCTCTCCGTCGGCTCCGCCGGCGACCTCGTGGTCTGGCCGATGGACGGGGTCGCGTTCGCCGGGGCGCTGTCCGACCCGGTCGACGCCTGGCTGCGGTGCGGGCCCACAGCGGCCAGGCACACGGTCGTGGCCGGGCGCCTCGTGGTGGAGAACGGAACGCCGGTGCACCCCGATCTGGCGGAGATGCTCCGCCGCCATCGGGAGATCTCCCGCGGGATCCAGGGCGCGTTCGAGAAGGCCGGCGCCACCCCGTGACCTCCGTGCGCCGGACGCCGGCACGGCATGCGCCGCCGCGGTCGCCGTCCGGGCCGGGCTGTCCGGACTGCCGAGGTGACTCGACCGGCTCGCGCCACTCGAGTGGCTCGAGTGGCTCGACCGCATTGGCCCCGGTTGGGCAGGAGGGCTCCGACGCAGTATCCTGCAGACGGAAACGTGCAGCTCAGCAGCCGACCTGCGTCGGGCCGCGCACGGATCGCGCCCCAGGCAGCCGCCGTCGGCGCCGCCCGCCGAATCCCCCGATCGGCGCAGAAAGCGCCGGCGGCGGCGTACTCCTCTCCTACGTCAGATGCCCGTTCTTCGTCCGATGCCAGCCGCTGTGAGCCCCGGCGGCGACGACGGGACGGACGCGACTCTGCCCGACGAGGTGCTTGCCGCACTCACCGGGAGCCTCGCCCACGTCGATGCCGTCCTGGTCGCGCGCTTCCCGGGCGATCCGGGGACCCGCCAGCCCGTCCACACCTGTTACCTGCCCGCCGACCAGCTCACGCCGGACGTCGTTCCCGCGTGGGGCCGGGCCGCCCGGGAGACGCTGGAGCGGCACGCGCCCGACCCGGGCCTGCTCGCGGAGGTCACGCTCGGCGGCGCAGCGGCGTCGATGGCCGAGGACATCCACACGCACGTCGTGCGCACCCTGGCGATCGAGCCGGTCCAGGATCTGCGGGTCGACTTCGAGGACGGTTACGGCATCCGGCCGGACGCCGTCGAGGACGCGCACGCCGTCGCGGCCGCCCGGGCACTGCGTGACGCGGCGTCGGCGGGAACGCTGCCGGTCTCCTACGGCCTGCGCCCGAAATCGCTCGACGCGGCCGTGCGCCGGCGCGGTCTGCGCACCCTCGACCTGTTCCTCACCGCTCTCGCCGGCACCGACGGCCCGCCCCCGGGTCTGGTGGTGACCCTGCCCAAGGTGAGCGCGCCGGAGCAGGTCGCGGTGTTCGGCGACGTCCTGGCGGCGCTCGAGCAGCGGCTCGGGATCGCGCCGATTCCGCTGGAGGTGCAGATCGAGACCCCGGCCGCGGTCCTGGCCCTGCCGGCGCTGGTCACCGCAGTGCCCAGGCGGCTGGCCGCGCTGCACGTCGGCACCTACGACTACTCGGCCGCGCTCGGCGTCAGTGCGGCGGACCAGGCCAGCGACCATCCGGCGGTCGAGCTGGCCACCGCGCTGATGCAGCTCACCGCGGCGGGAACCGGCCTGCGGGTGGCCGACGGCTCGTGCAACCTGCTGCCCGTCGGGTCGGCCGCGGACGTCCACGCCGGCTGGCGCCGGCATGCCGGGCTGATCCGCCGGGCCTGGTCGCGAGGGCTCTACCAGGGCTGGGACCTGCATCCGGCACAGCTGGTCAGCCGGCACGCCGCTGTCGCGGGCTGCCTGCTCACGGGCCTGCCGGACGCCCTGCGCCGGCTCGCGGACTACGCGACGGCCCGGTCCCGCGGGTCGGTGGCGGACGAGCCCGCGACAGCGCGGGCGCTGGCGGGGCATGTCCTGCGGGCCCTGGACGCCCGGCTGCTCGACGAGGCCGGCCTGCGCGCCGCTGGGTTGGACCTGGCGACCGTGGCCGGGCTGGGCGGCCGCACCGGCACGACCAGCACCGCCGGAACCGCCGGAACCGCCGCCCAGCCGGAACCCTGACCGGACGGCACGGCCGGCCTCGGTTTCAGCTGCCGCGGTAGGTGGTGTAGCCATAGGGCGCCAGCAGCAGCGGAACGTGGTGGTGCTCGGCCGCGTCCCTGATGACGAAGACGATCGCGACCTCGGGATGGAACGCCGAGTGCTGCGCGGTGTCGAAGATCAGCCGCCAGGTGCCGGCGCTGTCGGCGGGCAGGTCCGTTGCCCGGCCGTCCTGGTCGGTGACCGTCTCGGCGACCGGGCGCCAGCCCTTCACCGCGCCGTCAAGGGTCAGCACGGCCCGTTCGAGCCGGACCGGGACGTCAACCGCCGGCCGGCCCGAACCAGTGTCCAGGACATGGGTTGACAGGCTCACGCGCACCACCATCTCCGGCCGCCGCCCGGCACGCCCGCCCGCGGCGCCCTCGTTCCCGAGCCGGGAGCAGGGCGCCGGGCCGTCAGCCGCCGGTGATCAGGTGACTGAGCCGCAGCGCCGTGATCTCGGCCTGCTGACCGGCGGCCACGCGAAGCTCCGCGGCCGGGTCGTTGGCCATCCTCTCCTGCAACAGGGCCAACATCTCCTCCGCGCCACGCCCGGCGGCACGGACCAGGAAGATGAAACCAAAACGATCTTCGTAGGCGGTGTTCCCCTCGGTGAACGCGGCACGCACCTCCTCGCTCGCCTGCTCGAGCGCGGCCTGCTCCCGCCGCGGGGCGTCGATCGTGACCACGGTGGCCCGCGAGGAGGTGGGCGGAGTCGGCGCGGGTCCTGGCCGCTCCCCGATCCGGGGGTGGGCGGTGAACGCCTCGAGCCAGGCCGACTCCGGCAGGTTCCACCACTCCTGCTCGGCGGCGGGCAGCAGCGCGGCGAGCCGACCGAAGGGCCGGCGGGCGGCGACGGCGTCGGCCCAGTCCTCGGAGCCGCAGCAGGCCAGCAGCTCCTCGCGGGCCGCGGCAGGGGCCAGCGAGTCGAACCAGCGCATGGCCAGCGCCTCCCGGCCCGCCGCGGTCGGGCCACCGAGCAGCCGCAGCCGGGCCAGGCCGCCGTCCGGGACGGCGTCGACGCGGACGTGGGTGGCCTCGACCGGGACCTCCAGGTCGAAAAGGTGCCGCGTGTTCGGCTGCACTCTGGTGCGGGGCAGCAGGGGGCGCCAGCCCGTGATCGCCGCGAACCCGTCCGCGGCCAGCGTGTCGTCGCCGGTCTCGGGGGCGTTGGCGGCCCACAGGGCGACCGCGCGCGGGGCGTTGCCACGGAAGTGCCGGGTGTCGACCTCCGCCCGCACGACCGTGCCCTCCGTCGCCAGGCGGATCACGGCCCAGTCGTGCCCCTCCCCGCGCCGGCGCCGGGTCTCCCACCCCTCGCCCATGACGCGGGCGTCGCCGGAGGCGTTCAGGTTGTGCCGGTCGCCGTAGTGCATGTCGCTGGCCGCGACCACCACACCGCCCAGATAGGCGGCGGCGAGATCCGAGGTCACCCGGTCGAGGAGACGCGGGTCCGGGACGACCACCCCGTGCACCCGCAGCCGGGCCACCCCGCCGTCGGGATGGATCGTCAGCCGCAGGTGGCTGATGCGGAACCTGGCCTCCTCCGGAACGACCAGCACGTTGGCCGCGTCAGCGGCGACGGGCGTGCGGCCTACCAGCGGCACCCAGGTGACCGAGTCCTCGGCGACCTCCTCCGCGGACGGGTAGCCGGCCAGCGTGGCGCCGTGCAGCTCGACCGCCTCCGGCGCGTTGCCGGTGAAATGGGTGGTGTCGACGGTGACCGCGTGCACGATGCCGGGCGACCCGAGACGGATGATCGCCCAGTCCGATCCGGGGGGGACGTCCCGGCGGCGCCGGGTCTCCCAGCCATCGGTCCACTGGCCCCGTTCGGTGAACACGCCGGGGCGGGTCACCGGCGCCTCGGGAAGCAGCATCCGTTCGGCAAGAGCGAAGAACTCGTCGTTCACTGCCACGACGGACCCGCCGAACCGGGCGGCGGCGAGGTCGACGAGATTCGTCAGATCGGGCGCGTCGGTCACTGTGGGGCTCCTTCGGCTGTGGCGGCGTGCGGGCCCTACGGTCGTTCCAGCAGCCGGCCGCGGACCGGCCGGTCGCCGTCCGCCCGGTGCCCCCGCAGGTAGGTCGCGAGCACCAGGCCATCCAGCGTTCGCCCAGCGTATGGGGTCAACGGGTGGCGGTGGCGCAACAGGGACGGTTCGACGAGGAAGCTTCCGTCCGGGTCGAAGACGACCAGGTCCGCGTCCGCGCCGACGGCGATCCGTCCCTTGGAACCGCGGGGCGCCGGCGCCGCGCCCTCCGTGCCGAGGCCGGGCGCGCCCAGGCCGGCGAGGTCCGCCGGGCCCGCGCACATCCACCGCACGACGTCCGCGACGCCGTGGCCGCGCCGCCGCGCCTGGGTCCACACCGCCGACAGCCCGAGCTGGACGGACGCGATGCCGCCCCAGGCCGTCCCGAAGTCACCCGTGTCCAGCGACTTCAGCGCGGGCGTGGAGGGCGAGTGGTCGGTGACGACGCCGGCGAGCAGGCCCTCGGTCAGGCCGTCCCAGAGCCGGTCCAGGTTCGGACGCTCGCGGATCGGCGGCGCGCACTTGAAGGCGGTCGCGCCGTCGGGCACCTCCTCGGCGACGAAGGTCAGGTAGTGCGGGCAGGTCTCCGCCGTCAGCGGCAGCCCCGCCTCGCGGGCCGACAGGATGTCCCCGAGCGCCTCGGCGGCTGCCAGGTGCAGCACATGCAGCCGGGCCCCGGTCGAGGCGGCGAGCGCGGCCAGCGAGACAACCGCGGCCCGCTCCGCCGCCGGTGGCCGGGACCGCAGCCAGCTGGCGAACGCACGGCCCGCGGCGGGGGGTGCGCCGGCGAGGACGGACGGCGACTCCGCGTGGACCACCGTGAGGGCGCCCATCCGGGCGGTGTGCCGGGACGCGGCGGCCAGGACGTCCAGGCTGACGTGGGGGAACTCCTCCACACCGGACGGGGCGAGGAAGGCCTTGAAGCCGAACACCCCGTTGTCGTGCAGGGCGGCCAGGTCGTCGAGGCGACGGGCGTCGGCGCCGATGATGCCGCCCCAGAAGCCGACGTCGACCGCCACCTGGCCGGCCGCCGCCGCCCGCTTGGCGGTCAGTGCCTGCACCGAGGTGGTCGGCGGGATGGCGTTCAGCGGCATGTCGACGATCGTGGTGACACCGCCGGCGGCCGCCGCCCGGGTCGCGGTGGCGAAGCCCTCCCAGTCGGTGCGCCCCGGCTCGTTGACGTGGACATGCGTGTCCACGACGCCGGGCATCAGCACCAGGCTGCCGAGATCGGTGACCAGGCGGTCCGGCGGGATGTCGGCAGGCCCGGTGACGGCGGTGACCCGCCCGTCCGCGACGTGGACCGCGGCCGCACGCTCTCCGTCCGGCAGCACGWCCCGGCTCGAACGGATCACCTGAAGCGACTCGGGCAGCTCCGGAGACATCCCGCTCATCGGCATTCCGCTTATCGGCATTCCGCTCATCGGCATACCGCGCCTCAGCGCCCGGCGGGGTCCGCCAGGGCGGACAGGTCGACCAGGTCCACCGGGCGGACCGGCACGCGGCGCAGGTCGCGGCCGACGGCGTCGCGGATCGCGGCGACGACCGCGGCGGTCGCCGTACAGGTCGGGGCCTCCCCGACGCCCTTCACGCCGTAGGGGGCGCCCGGCTGCGGGTAGGTCAGCGCGACGAAGTCGAGGGCGGGCACGTCGGCGGCGGTCGGAAGCAGGTAGTCGTGCAGGGTCGGGTTGGTCACCACACCCCCCACGGTGACCAGTTCCTCCATCACCGCCAGGCCCAGGCCCTGGGCGGTGCCGCCCTCCACCTGGCCGCGCAGGGACAGCGGATTGATCACCGTGCCGCAGTCCTGCGCCAGCGCCATCGCGA
The DNA here is from genome assembly GCF_001854655.1 of Parafrankia colletiae. Taxonomy (GTDB): domain Bacteria; phylum Actinomycetota; class Actinomycetes; order Frankiales; family Frankiaceae; genus Parafrankia; species Parafrankia colletiae. Next base: position 11,025 of record NZ_MBLM01000141.1, read on the forward strand.
CGACCCGGACCAGGCCGAGATCGAGGTCGACGTCGACCACCGCCCGGTGCGCCGCGGCCGCGAAGGCCACATGCGGATCACCCTGGCCGCGGGCGTCCAGTGCGGTCGTGCGCCGGTGGTGAAAGGTGTACTCGGCTTCCACCGGCCCGCCGTCGGCGAGAGCCTCTGCCAGCGGGAGCCGGGTACCCGTCTCGGTGCCGATGATCTCGCCGCCGTCGATCACCAGCGACCGCCGGGGCGATTCCACCACCTCCGGCGGCAGGCCCAGTGAGCGGGCCACCCGGGCGAGCAGCCGGTCGACCACGGCCACGCAGGCGCCGTGCACCGCGCCGCCGCTCATCCACGTCTGTCGGGAGGCGCTGGTCGAGCCGGCGCTGCCGATGCCGGTGTCCGCCGGCAACAGCTCGATCCGCTCCACGCCGAGCTCGGTGCGCGCGATCTGCCCGGCGACGGTGACGAACCCCTGCCCCACCTCCGAGCACGCGCTGTGAACGGTCCCGAACGGGACGCCGTCGCTGTCGAGAGCGAGCCGGGCCCGCGCCGTGGACGCGTCGTCGAAGCCTTCGGAGAAGAGCAGGTTCTTGTAGCCGAGCGCGAAGCCGATGCCGCGGCGGACGCGGCTGTGGGTCGCAGCGGTCGCCCGGCCGCCGGGCAGGGCGGTCTCCGGGGCGGCGGCGGTGAGCGGCGGGGGCAGCGGACGCGCCGCCACCGCCTCGATCGCCTCCCGGGCGGGCAGCGGCGCGCCGAGGATCTGGCCGGTCGGCAGCACATCCCCCGGCCGCAGGGCGTTGCGGGTGCGCAGCGCGACCGGGTGCAGGCCCAGCAGGTCGGCCAGCCGGTCCATCTGCGCCTCGTGGCCGAACGCGACCTGCGGCACGCCGAATCCCCGCATCGCGCCGCACGGCGGGTTGTTCGTCCGGACGACGGTGCCGTCGAGCTGTGCGTTCGGCACCCGGTACGGCCCGGCCGCGTGGGTGACGGCGTTCGCCAGCACCGCGGGCGACGACGACGTGTACGCCCCGCCGTCCATGAGGATCCGTGCGTGCACGCTGACCAGGTCGCCCGCCGCGGTGGCGGTGTGCCGGAACCACATCCGCGCCGGGTGACGGTGCGGGTGCCCCAGGAACGACTCGACCCGGTCGTAGGCGATCCGTACCGGCCGGCCGGTGGCGAGAGCGAGCAGCGCGCCGTGGATCTGCAGCGTGACGTCCTCGCGCCCGCCGAACGCGCCGCCCACACCGGCGAGCTCGAGCCTGACCAGCGACTCGGGCAGCCCCAGACAGGCGGCGATCTGCTCGCGGTCGGAGTGCAGCCACTGGGTGGCCAGCCGCAGGTCGAGCCCGCCGTCGGCGGCCGGGACGACGAGCGCCGCCTCCGGCGCCAGGAAGGCCTGGTCCTGCATGCCGACGAAATAGCTGTCCTCGACGGCGACCGGCCCCTCGGCTGACGGGTTCCCGTGGGTCAGCGTGATCTCCCGGTAGATGTTGCCGTCCGGATGGACCAGCTCGGCGCCCGGCTCGGCGGCCAGGCCGGGATCGACGAGCGGCGGGAGCGGCTCGTACGCGACCCTGATGGCCGCCAGGGCGCGCCGCGCGGTCGCCGCGTCGACCGCGGCCACCGCGGCGACGGGCTCGCCGGCGTAGCGCGCCTCGGTGGCGGCGAACACCGGCTGGTCCGCGCTGATCAGCCCGTAGGTGGCGACCCCGGGGACGTCAGCCGCGGTGACGACGGCGAGGACACCTGCGAGCCGGCGGGCCGCGGCGGTGTCGACCCGCCCGATCCGCGCCCGCGGGTGCGGCGAGCGCAGCGTCCGGGCGTGCAGCATGCCTGGAACACGTAGATCGCCGGCGTAGGCGAAGGCCCCGCCGACCTTGGCCGCCCCGTCCGGGCGGAGCTCCGAGGACCCGACTCCGCGGTTCCCGCCGACCACTCCCGCACGCCCCGTCATGCCCCACCCACCCCGTTCGTCCTGTTCGCCCCGCTGCCGCCGGGAGCCCCGCTGCCGCCCGGGGCCCGGCCGGCCTGGACGTCCCGCACCGCCGCGAGGATCCGGCCGTAGCCGGTACACCGGCAGATGTTCCCCGCCAGCGCCTCCCGGATCTCCTGCTCTCCGGCGGCCGGGCGGCGTCCGAGCAGGTCGGTGACGGCCACGACCAGGCCCGGTGTGCAGAACCCGCACTGGACCGCGCCATGCGCGAGGAACGCGGCCTGGATCCGGGCCGCCGGGCCGCTCGCACCGAGCCCGGCGACCGTCAGCACGCGGGCGTCCACGGCGTCGGCGGCGAGGACCGTGCAGGCCGTCACCAGCCGGTCGTCGAGCAGGACGGAGCAGGCACCGCACCGGCCCTGCTCGCAGGCGTCCTTCACCGAGGTGACGCCGAGCCTTTCCCGCAGCACCGTCAGCAGCGACTCCTCCAGCCGGGCGCCGGAGACGACACGCCGGGTTCCGTCGACGTTCAGGTGGTACTGGAGAGGTTCCCAGCCATCGTCGCCCTCGGTGTCGTCTCCCTCGGCGCCGTCCACCGGACCGGCGGGGCCAGCGCTCACGCCGGGTCCCCGCGGCGGACGCCCGCCAGGCAGCGGGCGAAGGCACGCGCCGCGAGCACGCCGGCGGCGTGGACGCGGTAGTCCGCCGGATGCCGCGGGTCCTCCGGCAGCGGCGGCGCGGCGCGCAGGCCGCCTGCGGCCAGCTCGCCGAACCGCCGGGCGAGCGCGAGCGGCGCCGTCCCGGTCGACCAGTCCACCTCGTCGCCGGCCAGCCGCTCAGCCGCCGCGACCCGCCACGGGCCGGTGGCCACCCCACTGACGGCGCAGCAGACCCGCTCGCGCACCCGGTCGACCAGGAGCGCGCAGGACACCAGCGCGGGGAACGCCGCCTGCCGGCCGCCGATCTTCAGATAGGTCTGCGGACCGCTCGGGCGGGCCACCCGCACCGCGGTGACCAGCTCCCCGGGCTCCGGCCCGTCCCGCAGGAAGCCGTCGACGTCCGTCGTGCGGGCGCCGCGTGCCGAGGCGAGCAGGATCTCCGCCTCGGCGGCCGCGAGGAACGTCAGCAGATCACCGCGCGGGTTGGCGGAGCCGAGCGCGCCACCAACGGTTCCGCAGTTGCGGATCTGCACCGAACCGACGACCCGGGACGCGGCCGCCAGGCCCGGCGCGAGCGACCAGCCCGCCAGGTCGGCGTAGGTGACACCGGCGCCGACGGTGAGGGCGTCCGCGCTGGCGCCGCGCACCCGCAGCTCGAGCACCCGGCGCAGCGCGACGATCGCCGCCGGCCCGCGGCCCCCGGCGCGCAGCGCGGGGACGAGGTCCGTGCCGCCGGCCAGCAGCCGCACGTCCCGGCCGGCTTCCACCTCGGCGGTGAGGGAGGCGACAGCCTCGCCGACCGTCCCGGGCCGGTGCAGAACGGTCGACGGACCACCGGGCGTCGTCATGGAGCCGACGATAGTGGCGCGACGTTACGGCGGTGTTCAACCCGCAGCCGGCCGAGAACCGCGCGGCCGCGGCCGGAAGAAAGCGAGCTGAGCCACGCCGGGCGGACGGCCCGCATCACCACCGACAATGGCGCGCCGTTACATGATGGATGCCTTTCGGAAACACAGAATCGTTTCGGTGGTGAAATACCAGGAAGGGGAGCGTGTTGACCGGTCGCCTGACGAACGTCGATCCGGCGCTGCGGCACGGCTGGCACCCGGTGGCGCGTTCGTCCGGGATCACCGACGCGCCGGTGGGTGTCCGCCTGCTCGGCGAGCACTGGGTGCTGGCCCGTCTCGAAGGGCGCCTCACCGCGTTCGCGGACCGCTGCCCGCACCGCCTCGCCCCGCTGTCGGCGGGCCGGGTGGACGGCGGCGAGCTCGTCTGCGGCTACCACGGCTGGCGGTTCGCGGCCTCCGGGGAGTGCACCGCGGTGCCCGCRCTCGGGCCCGGAGTGCCTGCTCCGCGGCGGGCCCGGGCCGTCGCACCCTGGGGGGTCGCCGAGCGCCACGGCCTGGTGTGGCTGGCGCCGGAGGAGCCGTGCTCCGACATCGTCGAGCTGCCCGAGGCGGACGAGCCCGGCTTCGACAGCGCCTGGCTCCCCACCACGCGCACGAGGGCCTGCGCCGGACTGCTCGCCGACAACTTCCTCGACGCCGCGCACCTGCCGTTCGTCCACGCCGCCACCATCGGCGCCGGGGAGGGGGCCGTCGTCGGGCCGTACCGCGTGCAGGCGGACGGCGCCGGGTTCGTCGTCCGCCTGGAGCAGGAGGTGGCGAACCCGGAGGACCCCGGTGTGGCGGCGGGGCTGCGCCCGCTCGTCCAGCGCCGGGTCTCGACGTACGTCTACCGGCCGCCGTTCATGCTGCGGCTGCGGCTCGACTACCCCGCCGCCGGCATGACCAACACGATCCTCTTCTGCCTGCAGCCGGAGGACGTCGACGCGACGGCCGTGTACACCCGGATCATGCGGGACGACCTCGGCGGTGATCCCGTCCGGCTGGCCGAGGCCGCGCGCTTCGAGCAGGCGGTGCTCGACGAGGACCTCGCGCTGCAGGAACAGTTCACCCTCGACGGCCTGCCACTGCACACCGCCGGCGGGCTTGACGGCGGGCTCGCTCCGGGGCTCGACGGCGGGCTCGGCGGCGGCCTCTCTCCCGGCGGCGGGGCGGCGCCCGAGGAGGTGAGCATCCGCGCGGACGCCGCGGGCGTGGCGCTGCGGCGGGTGCTCGCTGCCCTGGTCGTGCGCTCCGCCGCGGCCCGTCTCAGGCCCGCAGCGGATATCCGACACCGAAGCCGTCCCGTCCGCGCGGACCCGGGATCTACCATGTGATCCGGGTGGTCTGGCCATACAACCGGGTGACCCGACCAAGGGGCGGGCGGTCCGGAAGGTGGTGCCTGGTGCGCGACAGCGCCGAGCTGGCGGCAGAGGCCGACAACACGCTTCCGCGGAGGGATCTCCCCCTCGGGGCACCCGTTCCGCTTCACGCCTGCACGTTCGCCGGTTCACCGGCAGCGGCGGGGTCAGGAGGCCCGACAGCGGAGCCGCCGCACAGCGCCGACCTGATGGCGCGCCGGACGTCCGCCGACCTCCAGGATCTCGACCCGCGCGAGTTCGACCGGCTCCGCCGGCTCGTCGGGGCCACCGGCGGCCGCGGCGACAGCACGATCGCGGCCATGTCGGACGAGGAGATCGCCCGCTCGCTGGGCGTGGCCGTGACCGAGGGCGGGCGCACGCGCCTCCTCGCGGGTGCGGTGCTCCTGTTCGGGCGTCCGGACGCCCTGCGCCGGCATGTCCCGAACCACGAGGCCGCGATCCAGGTCATCGGTCCGGAGACGGGCGACCCCGGCACGGAGATGAACGACTTCTTCCACTGGCCGCTGCTCCGGCTCGCCGAGGAGCTGCTGGCCCGGTTCCGTGCGCGCAACCCGGAGCGGGAGATCCGCTACGAGCTGGTCCGCACGGGCGTGCCCGCCTACTCCGAGCAGGCCTTCCGCGAGCTGCTCGCGAACGCCCTCGTCCACCGCGACTACGAGGTCGCCGGGGCCGTCCACGTGCAGTGGACCAGCGAGGGCATCGAGATCTCCAGCCCGGGCGGCTTCGCGGGCTCGGGCTCCCCCGGCGATCCGCTGGCGAGCCGCACGGCCGCGCCGGGGCTGCTCTCGCCGCCACCCGTGCCGCGCAGCCCGCTGCTGGCGGACGCGTTCCGCCGCGCCGGGATCACCGACCGGTCCGGGCGGGGAATCCGCCGGGCGTATGCCGCCCAGCTCCGCTCCGGGCTGGCAGCGCCGGACCTGCGCCGTTCGACGGCGGACGGTGTGGTCGCCGTGTTGCCCACCCAGCCCGCAGATCTCACCTTCGCGCTGTTCGCCCTCGGCCGGGCGGCCGCGGGGAACCCGCTGGAGCTGCCCGACCTGATCGTGCTGAGCACCGCGCTGCGCGACCGCGCGCTGCGGACCGCGGAGGTCGCCACCCTGTTCGGCTGTGACAAGGACCGGGCCCGTCAGCACCTGTCCGGCATGCTCGCCCGCGGCCTGATGGAGATCGGCGGCGACCGCGGCACCCGGGTCTGGCTCCCCTCGGCCCAGGTGCGGCGCGCGCTGCGCGAGGCGACCGCCCAGCTGCGGGCCAGACCCGCGCAGCCGGCCCCACGCCCCGGCCCGGGCCCGGCGGATCGGGAGCCGCAGGCACCCGATCCGGAGCCCCGCGCCTCACCAGGCTGACCCCGCCAGAGCTGGCCGCCAGGCCTGGCCGCGGCCCGACCAACCTGGCCCCGGGCGCAGCCCTCAGGGGCGGACGTACAGCTCCCGGCCGAGCTGGGAGATCGTGCGCATCGGGGCGGCGAGGTGGCAGCCGAGCTCGCGTGCCGCGTTCTCGACCGCGGCCAGCTGGCCGAGCACCGCCTCCCAGGGGGCGTCACTCATCAGGCCGGCCACGGGCAGCGGGCAGGCCGCCAGCACCCAGCCGCGTTCGACGACCACGAAGCCGCCGCCCATGCCCTCCAGCGCGCGGGCGGCGGTGAGCATGTCCGCGTCGACGGCGCCGACGATCACCATGTCGCCGGCGGCGGACACGGCGGTCGCCCCGATCGCGCCCCGGACAAGCCCGATCCCGCGGACCATGCCGACCCGCACCCGGTCGGCGCGCCCGCTGCGGTCGAGCACCGCGGTCTTGAGCAGGTCACGGGACGGATCCGTGACCACGACGCCGTCGCGCAGGGTCGGTTCGACCCGGGTGCGGGTGGTTTGCGGCCGTTCGGCGGCGGCCCCCACGGCGGTGATGTCGACGATGCCGAGCTGGGTGTCCCGCCGGCCGCCCCAGTGCATACACGGTGACGTGAAGGACCCGGTGTAGAGCCCCGCCGGCAGCCGCACGGACGACTGCGACCACCGCGGTGTCTCGTCGAGGTTGTCGAACAGTGCCCGGCCGCGCTCGGCGGCGATCCGGCCGCCGGCGATGACCACGTCCGGCGGGACACTCGCGGTGAGGTCCCGCACGATCTGCAGGTCGGCGAGGCGGGCGGGAGCGACCAGGCCGAGCACCTGGTCCAGCCCGAAGGCCCGCGCCGGGGCCAGGGTGGCGGCCCGGACGGCGTCCGCCACGTTGCCACCGGCCCGGATCGCCTCCCGGACCTGGTCGTCGAGGTGGGTGAAGACGATCCCGCCGTCCTGCGGGGACGCCCCGGCATCCGGGTGGGCACCGGGGAGGTGCTGCCCCGGAAGCAGCGCGGCGGACGCACCCGACGCCGCCGACAGGGCCGGTGGCACCGGCGCTGCGGGCAGAACCGGTAGGCCGGGTACTTCCGGCAGCGGGCCGGACGGGCCGGACTGCCGTGGCACGGCCTGCGACACCGTCAGCCCCTCGACGCCGATCTCCGCAGCCGCCCCGGCCAGCGGAACGTCGAGCGGGAGGCCCGGGGGGAGGTCGAAGGGCGCGCCGGGCTCGCGGGGCAGCACCCGGACGGGAGTCTCGGTGCGCAGGACCAGCGTCCGGCCCTGCGGGCCGTAGATCTGCTCGATCTGGGCCGGGTCGGTCAGCACCGTCACCGTCCCGCGGGGGACGACCAGACGGGCCAGCTCGCCCGGTGTGAGGAGGGTCCGCTCCACCGAGGTGCGGGCGTCCACATAGGCCGGCAGGACGAACCGACCGGCCGCGTCGAGGCTCCGACGGGCGCCGACCAGCCCCGGCCGGGTCACCGCGGCGATGTACCGGCCGGCGATGAGCACGTCGCGCCGCAGCAGCTCACCGGTCTGGACGACGAGCACRACGCCGCCACGGATGGCGAAGTCGGCGTCCGCCTGCCCCATCGCGATGCTCCGCAGGCGGTCGATCTCCGCCGGGGTGGGAGCGAGCGCGTCGGCGCCCGGCGCCGCCACCGGACCCGCGCGGTGTGGGCGGCCCGCGCCGGTGCTTCCGGGACGCCCGTCCCTGGGCACCGCACGGCGGCGGGCAGGCCCCCGTGGCGCCGCGGGGGCCGCAAGCGGTGGCAGCCCGCGCAGCGGCCCGGACGGCGACCGCCCACGCCCCACCGTGGGGGCCGTCACCGGCACCGTGGCGGGTGCGGGCACGGCCACCGACGTGGGGGCGGTGACCGACGTGGGGGCAGTGACCGACGTGGGGGCAGTGACCGACGTGGAGGCGGTCAGCGGTGCGGGAGACCCGGGCGCCAGGCCACCGGAGACAACGCTCGCGGGTGCCGCGCCGACGGGCGCCGCGCTGGAGTAGAAGGCGTCGACCGTGGGGTCGACGTCCCGCTCAGCGGTCATGACGTCCTCCGGAACTCACCGGTGTCGACCCCGCCGGCCACCCGGTCACACATTCACGCGCTGAGCCTTCGTTGTGACGGGTCGACCCTGACCACGCCGTGACGCCACCGCCCAGGCACGTTCTGACGCACTGCTGTATTTCCGCATTCTCGTACGAGAACCGGACTTCGCGTAGGCAGGTGTCCAAAAGCAAGCAGTGCCACGTCCGCCACATCACAGCAGGTGACCGAAAAGGCCGACGCCCGGTCGCTTCAGGTGACTGCCGCCAGAAAGCAGCCCGCGGGTACACCGTCCTCCTCCGCGGTTCGGTTCAGCCGCGCCGGGACGGCGCCGGGCCATAGCGGACAAGGACGATCGCCTCCAGCAACCCGACCACCGCGTAGATCACCACGCTCGCCGCGATGATCACGACCACCGAGGCCCACACCCCGCCGTAGTCGAAGGTCTGCTGCGCACGTTGCATGAGGTGACCGAGGCCCGCACTGGTTGCCAGCCACTCCGCGAGCAGCGCCCCGACCACCGCGCCCGGCACCGAGGTCCGGGCCGAGACGAACAGCGCGGGCAGCGCGCTGGGCAACGCGACCCTGCGCAGCACCGTGAACGGCCCCCCGCCGTGGGCGATCACCAGATCGGCGGCCGCGGCCGGTGCCGACCGCAGCCCGACGACCAGGTTCACCAGGGACGGGAAGAACACGACGATGCCCGTGACCACGGAGACGGCCAGCGGGCCGCGCCCGAAGACGAGGATGAGCAGCGGGGTCATCGCGACCAGTGGTACCGACCGCAGCATCATCGCCACCGGCATCAGGGCCTGTTCCACCGGGCGGCTCAGCACGAAGGCGATGGCGACACCGAGCGCGGCGGCCGTTCCGGCGGTGTAGCCGAGGGCCGCGTCACTGAGGGTGTGCCACAGGCCGTCGAGGATCAGGTCCCGGTTCTCGGCGGCGTCCGGCTCGGAGAACAGGTACTGCCAGACCGCCTGCGGATCCTTCGCGACCAGCCTGTTCAGCTCGAAGGCCTCGATGAGGGCGTACCAGAGGCCGACGATCACCGCGGTGGAGGCGACCACCGACAGCAGCGTCCGCCCGATCCGGGTGGCGACCGCCCGGGCCAGCGGACGGCCGCGGCCGACGCGGGTGCCGGCGTGGCTCATCGGACGCCGTCCAGGTTGCCGTTGGGGTGCCGAGGGCACGAGCAGCCGGGCGAGCCCGATCACGGCGTAGCCGAGGCCTGCGGCGGCTGACGCGACGAGAGCGAGCGTCCAGGTGCGGGGAACCTCCAGGGCCTGCTCGGCCTGCACCATGGCGGCGCCGAGCCCTCGGTCGGCGCCGAGGAACTCCCCGATGATCGCGCTGAGGATGGCGGCCGGGGCGGCGATCTGCAGCGCGGCGAACGTGCTCGGCAACGCGGCACGCAGCCGGACGAACCGCATCTGGGCGAGGACGCCGCCGCCGCTGGCCCGGACGACGTCCAGCGTCGCCTGGTCAGGTGCTCGCAGGCCGAGCAGGGTCCCGACGAGGGTGGTGAAGAACACCGAGATCCCGGCCAGGGCCTTCTGCGGGGTGCTGCCGTCGAAGACGGTGGTCAGGATCGGGCCGATCGCGATGATCGGCAGACAGTACGAGGCGACCCCGATCCGCAGGAGCGCCCGCTCGATGACGGGGACGCCGAAGAACACGATCGCGAGGCCGATCGCCAGGCCGTTACCGATGAGCCAGCCCTGTGTGGCGGTCAACACCGTCGCCCGCGCCGAGTGCCACAGCAGCTCGTGGTCGTCCCACAGCGCCCGGGCCACCTCCCAGGGGGTGGGAACGACACCGCCGCGGTCGAGCAGGGTGACCGCGAGCAGCCACCAGACGGCGACCAGCCCGACGACCCCGGCCACCCCACCGGTCCAGGCCGGCCGCGCCCGTCTCACCCGGACGGGCCGGCGGACGGCCGTGGACGCGCCGGGCGAGGCGGGCGCGGCGGCCGTGACTGTGGCCGTCGCAGCAGCGGAGCCCGACCGGGCGGAACCGGACGCAGCGGCGGTGGCGGTGGAGGCAGCGGCGGTGACGGTGACGGTGGGCAGCGGCTCGGTGGCCGCGCCCGGTACCGACACCGACACCCAGGAGGCGGGTGAGGTGGGTGTGGCACTCGGGTCGGTCATCCCGGCGCCCTCCGCCCGACGGGAGCCGGTTCGACGGGCGCCGCGCCCGCGAACAGCACGGTGGAGAGCAGGTCGTGCAGCTCGTGGAACCGCGCGGTGCGCAGCATCTCCGGCGTGCGCGGCCGGGGCAGGTCGATGGGGACGCGGGCGGCGATCCGTCCCGGCCGGGCGCTCATCACCGCCACCGTGTCGGAGAAGATCACCGCCTCGGGGATCGAGTGGGTCACCAGGACGGTGGTGGTCGCCCGCTCGCGCCAGATCCGCAGCAGCTCGAAGTTCAGCCGCTGGCGGGTCATGTCGTCCAGCGCGCCGAACGGCTCGTCCAGCAGCAGCATCTTCGGTTCGACGACGAGGGCGCGGGCGATCGCCACCCGCTGCCGCATCCCGCCGGAGAGCTGCGCGGGCCGGGCGCGCTCGAACCCGGTCAGCCCGACGAGCGCGATCAGATCACTGATCACTCTGCGCTCGACCTTCATGCCGCTGACCTCCAGCGGCAGCCGGATGTTCGCCTCGACCGACCGCCACGGCAGCAGGGCCGCGTCCTGGAACGCGAGGCCCAGGTGATGCGCGCGCCGGGCGACCGAGGGCGCTTCGCCGTGCACGAGCACGCGGCCGGACGTCGGTGCCTCCAGGTCCGCCAGGATGCGCAGCACGGTGGACTTGCCGCAGCCCGACGGCCCGATCAGGGTCAGGAACGAGCCCTCGGGTGTCGACAGGGTGACGTCGTCGAGGGCGACGACCCGGCCGCGGCCCAGGCGGAACTCCTTGCGGAGCCCGGCCACACTCACTCCCGACCCGTCGGGCGCCTGCGCGGAGGCGGGGGCAGGACCAGAACCAGGGGCGGCGCCGAGATCGCGGCCCGCTACAGGCGTGGCCGATGTCGTCATAGGAGATCCGGCTTCGCCTCGTGGACCTCGTTGATGAGGGACAGGTCGAACAGCTCCTCGGCCGTGATGTCGACGCCGGCGATCCCGAGCGTCCTGATGTTCTCCTCTATCAGCTCGCCGGTGATCGTGAACAGGCCGTTCGCCCGGGTGTCGGCGGTCAGGCCCAGCTCGTTCTGGTCCTTGCTTTCCAGGACCTGCTCCGCCTCATCCAGACCGAGATCCCTGCCGTGGACGGTGGCGGCCAGCCGCGCGCCGCGTGCCGGATCGGCCGGAGAATCCTTCTGGTCGCGGATGTCCGCGGTGAGGACAGCCCTGATCCGGTCGCACTCCGCCTCGATCGACTCAGTACGGACCATGTACGTCTCGGAGACCAGTGGAAAGTTGTGGTCGGCGAGCAGGAACGTGGCCACCTCGCAACCCCTGACGCGCAGCAGGTTCGGCTCGTCCGTGATGAAGGAGAACCAGCTGTCGACGGTCCGGTGGTGAGTCGGAGCGGGTCGAACGGTGGCCACGTCGGTGTCCTGCGGCGTGGCGGACGGGCCGCCCACGATCAGGTTGACCCTGGAGAACCCGGCTTCCCTGCCTGTCGCCACCGAACCCCCATCAAACGCGCCCGCGGTACCCCGCGTCGCCGTTCCCGCCCGGTCTGCCCGAACAGCTCCACGGACGTTAGAAAGCAGTGGTATCGCACCCGTCGCCGTCAGGTGAATTACCAGTAACCAGGTCCACCGGCGGGCCGCGCCCGATTTTTTGTTCCGCCGCACCCTGAAGCCACCGGGAAGACTCCCGGGCAAGATCGGCGACGTCATCCGGCAGCAACGCCGGGACACCGCGACGAAAGAATCCATGACCCATGGGGTGCATGGATCAGCTTCGTCGTGCAGATCTGCCGGGGCACCAGAAGCGGAACGCACCGGCACGGAGGGTCTCGGCGTGGGAAAAGGGGAGTCGCCGGCGGCAGGATTCCGGACGAGAAAGGCACCGACGGGCCACCCACCAACGGGCCACCGCCGGCAGCGCGCGACCGGGCGGCCGCCGGTGCGTCACGTGGCTGACGGTGGGCCTGACGGAGGGTGGGTGTAGGCTCCGCGCTCGTGCTGCTCAGCCCGCATGAACAGGAACGCCTGCTCATCCACGTGGCCGCCGGTCTGGCCCGGGAGCGCCGAGCACGGGGCCTGCGCCTCAACTATCCCGAAGCCACGGCTCTGATCACCTCCTACCTGCTGGAAGGCGCGCGAGACGGCCGAACCGTCGCTGATCTCATGGCCGCCGGTCGCACGGTTCTGAGCCGCGAGGACGTGATGGACGGCGTCCCGGAGATGCTGGCCGAGGTGCAGGTCGAGGCGACCTTCCCGGACGGCACGAAGCTGGTCACCGTCCACGAGCCGATTCCGTGATTCCCGGCGAGGTGGTCACCGCCGCCGGGGCGGTCCCGCTGAACCCGGGGCGGCCGGTCCGCACCCTGGTGGTGCGCAACACCGGTGACCGGCCCGTCCAGGTCGGGTCGCACTACCACTTCGCGGCGGCGAACCCGGCTCTCGACTTCGACCGGGAGGCCGCCTGGGGGCACCGGCTGGCTGTCCCCGCGGGTACCGCGGTGCGATTCGAGCCGGGTGCCGAGCGCGAGGTCGAGCTGGTGGCGCTGGCCGGGGCCCGGGTGGTGCCCGGCCTGCGCCCGGAGTGGGCGGGCCCGCTCGACCGGCCGGGCGCAGACAGCGGTGACACGAGGACGGAGCGCCCGTGAGCGAGCTGACCCGCTCCCGTTACGCCACGTTGTACGGCCCGACCGTCGGCGACCGGGTGCGCCTGGCCGACACCGACCTGTTCATCGAGGTGACCGAGGATCTCAGCCGCGGCCCTGGCCACGCGGCGACCGGTGACGAGGCGGTGTTCGGCGGCGGCAAGGTCATCCGCGAGTCGATGGGCCAGGCCCGCGCCACCCGGGCCCAGGGCGCACCCGACGTGGTGATCACCGGTGTGATCGTCCTGGACCACTGGGGTGTGGTGAAGGCGGATGTCGGCATCCGCGACGGCCGCATCGCCGCCCTCGGCAAGGCCGGCAACCCCGACATCATGGACGGCGTCCACCCGGATCTGGTGATCGGGCCGAGTACCGAGATCATCGCCGGGAACGGGAAGATCCTCACTGCCGGCGCGATCGACACCCACGTGCACTTCATCTGCCCGCAGCAGGTCCCCGAGGCGCTCGGCGTGGGCATCACCACCCTCATCGGCGGCGGTACCGGGCCGGCGGAGGGCACGAAGGCGACCACGGTGACCGCGTCACCGTGGAACCTGGCGCGGATGATGTCGTCGATGGACGGCTGGCCGGTCAACGTCGTCCTGCTCGGCAAGGGCAACACGGTCAGCGACGAGGCGATGTGGGAGCAGCTGCGGGCTGGCGCCGCCGGCTTCAAGCTGCACGAGGACTGGGGCACCACCCCGGCGGCCATCGACGCCTGCCTGCGCGTCGCGGACGCGGCCGGCGTCCAGGTGGCGCTGCACTCGGACACCCTCAACGAGGCCGGGTTCGTCGAGGACACGCTCGCCGCCATCGCCGGCCGGGCCATCCACGCCTACCACACCGAGGGGGCCGGCGGCGGGCACGCGCCGGACATCATCACCGTCGCCTCGCACCCCAACATCCTGCCCTCGTCGACGAACCCGACCCGCCCGCACACGGTCAACACCCTCGACGAGCACCTCGACATGCTGATGGTCTGCCACCATCTGAACCCGGCGGTGCCCGAGGACCTCGCGTTCGCCGAGAGCCGGATCCGGCCGTCCACGATCGCCGCCGAGGACGTCCTGCACGACCTGGGGGCGATCTCGATGATCGGATCGGACTCGCAGGCGATGGGGCGGATCGGTGAGGTCGTCACCCGCACCTGGCAGACGGCCCACGTGATGAAGCGCCGCCGCGGGTCGCTGCCCGGTGACGGCGCCGCCGACAACCACCGGGCCCGGCGCTACGTCGCGAAGTACACGATCTGCCCGGCGGTCGCGCACGGCCTGGATGCCGAGATCGGCTCGGTCCAGGCGGGCAAGCTCGCCGACCTGGTGCTCTACGACCCGGCGTTCTTCGGGGTGCGGCCGTCGCTGGTCATCAAGGGCGGGTTCATCACCTGGGCGGCGATGGGCGACGCGAACGCGTCGATCCCGACCCCGCAGCCGGTGCTGCCCCGGCCCATGTTCGGCGCGGCGCCCGGGCCGGCGGCGGCGGGTTCGCTGATGTTCGTCGCCCCGGCGGCGCTGGAGGACGGCCTCGACGCCCGGCTCGGCCTGGCGACGCCGATGGTCGCCACCGCCGACGTGCGGCGGCGCGGCAAGGCCGACCTGCCGGAGAACACCGCGACACCGGACATCCAGGTCGAGCCGGACACCTTCACCGTCCGCGTCGACGGCGAGGTGATCGAGCCGGAGCCGGCCACCGAGCTCCCGATGGCGCAGCGGTACTTCCTGTTCTGAGCTCCTCGCGGCCGGATGGCTCGTCCCACCGCTGGCGCGCCGGGTGGGACCAGACGCTGCCGGTAGTGGTCCCGCTCCGGCGTGTCGCTGTCCGGACGCCCCTTCTGTCAGAAATCATGGGCATTCGTCATGGCCCGGCTCACGAGAGGCGCTCCGATGGACCCGACCATGCCCCGAAAAGCCCGGGCCCGGGCCACCGTCCCGGCCGTCGCTCCGACGACCTACGACGAGTTCCGCCAGCCGGTCGACCGGCTCTGCGACGGGATTCCCATGCTGGTCGACCTCGACCACGGCGGCGAGACGTTGGAGCGCCGGTTCCTGGACTTCGCGGCCGGCGCTGTCTACGCCCTCTCCGGGCACGTCGAACGGATCGCCCCGCACGCCTATCTGCTGGTGCCTGCCGGGGTGGAGCTGCCCGCGGAGGACATCCACCACCTGCGCGAGCGCTACCTGGCCCGCCGCCAGCTGCCCGCCCCCGGCATCAGCGTGCGGCGTTCTTGATGAACTGCCTGCGGTAGGACGACTCGTCCCCGCCGAAGAACGACCCGCGCACGTGCCGGCGCACCGCGGTGTCATCGGTCGCCCGCGCGGCCGAGTGCCACAGGTAACCGTCGTGCAGCAGGAGGTCCCCACGCTCGGCGTAGAGGACGATCTCACCGGGCACGCGCTCGAACCCCAGGGGCATCTCGAACGGCGGCGCCGTGTCGGTGTACCCGCCGGCGGGACGGGCGTCGTCCGGGACCCGCACCCCGTTGACGTTGCGGTACGGCGCCGGTGTAGCCCACAGGTGGCTACCGGGGACGAGGCGCAGGAAACCGTTCGCCGGGCTGGTGGGGTCGATGTGGACGGTGAACGCCAGCCCGGGCCAGACATCCAGGCTGGGCATCCCCTGCCAGTCGGTGTGCCAGCCGATGCGGGTGTAGCCCGATTCGCGGCCTGGCCGGGCGTCCTGGTAGACGACGCCGGTCTTGTCCTCGCCGCTGAGCCAGGCCCGGTCGCCGATGAGGCGGCGCACCACCGCGATCACTGCCGGGTGGCCGGTCGTCTCCGGCACGGCGGGCGCGAGCTCCTCGATGTGCTCGACGTAGTTGACGAAACCGCCGGCCTTCGCGGGGTCGTCGAGGTACTGGGCGTCGAGGTACTGGGTCGAGCCGTAGCGGGCCGGAAGTTCGCCTCCGAGGACCCCTGCCTGGGCGGCCGCGCACTCCCGCTCCAGCCGGCTGACCAGGTCCTCCCCGAGCAGGTCGCGGAGGACCACGAAGCCGTACCGCCGGTAGAAGGCCTCGATCTCGTCGAGGTCCAGGGCCACGTCGGCGTCGGGGCCGGGGCCGGGGCCGGGGCCGGGCCGGAACACCCCCGGTTCGGCGAACGGTGTGACGACGGACAATGCCATCTCTGCCTCCAGCAGCACCTCGGCGCCCGGTCTCATGGCGCCCCGCACAGCCTAGAAAAGCAGTGTTACACCGGGCCACATGACGCAGCGCTCCCCGTCCGCTGTCCGCGGCGGTGCCCAGAGCAACGAGGCCACCGGTCACGGCTGCTCAGTGCCCCCGGGGGCGGGGCCCGTCCCCCGGGGGGTGCGGGCGATGGGAAAGGATGGGGGGGTGACTACTCCGACGGCTGAAGCCGCCGGCTTCTCAGGCCGCATGCCCGGCCTGACGGGCCAGCCCGGCCCGGAGGATGTTGACGGCCGCGTTCACGTCCGCGTGCGCGGTATGCCCGCACGCCGTGCAGGCGAACACGGCCTGGGTTCTGCGGTTGCCGGCGTGGCAGTGCCCGCAGACAGCGCAGGTGCGGGAGGTGTGGGCGGGGTTCACCTCGACGACGACCCGTCCGGCGCTTTCAGCCTTGGCGTGCAACACGGCGAGGAACACCCCCCATCCCGCATCGAGAACGCTCCTGTTCAGCCCGGACTTGGCCCCCTGCCCGTTGGGCAGGAACACCCCCGACGCGGACGGGTCGGGTCTCGGGGCGGCCCGGCGGGTCATGTTCCCCACCCGCAGGGCCTCCACCGCGATCAGGTCGTGCTCACGGACCAGCCGCAGGGCGGTCTTGTGGGCCAGGTCGAGTCGCCGCCGGCGCACCGTGCGGTGCAGCGCGGCGACCTTCGCCACCACCTTCCGCCGCCGCCCCGACCCGCGTTTCTTCCGGGGCAGTTCCTGCTGGGCGCGGGTGAGCCGGCGGGCCGCCGTCGCGAGGTAGCGGGGGTTGCCGATGTGCCGGCCGTCGGAGAGGGGCGCCAGCGACGCCACCCCCAGATCCACCCCCACCACCGCCCCGGTGGCCGGCAGCGGCGCGGCGGGTACGTCGTCGCAGGACAGCAGCACGTACCAGCGGCGACCCTCACGTGTGACGGAGATCGTCTTGACCGTGCCGGCCACGGGCCGGTGCTGGTTGACCTTGACGTGGCCGACGCCCTGGAACCGGACCCGGGTCTGGGTCGGGTGGTCGGGCTGGGAGTTCCAGCGGCAGCCGTCGCCGTCCTTCGGCCAGGTCACCGTGTGGAACCAGCCCGCGCCCCTGAACCGGGGATAACCCGGCTTCTGGCCGGCTTTGACCCTGCGGAAGAACCCGGCGAACGCCTTGTCAAGACGGCGCAGCGTCGCCTGCTGGGACGAGAACGACCAGCGGCCCTGCTCCGGGTCGGCCGCACGGATCTCGGTGAGCTGGGCGGACTGGTCACCGTAACGGACCGTCGTCCGGCTCGGGTGACGGTAGGCACCGCGGCGTTCCTGCAGGGCCGCGTTGTACAACGCCCGGTGATCGCCGACCATCGCCGTCAACGCGGCGGCCTGCCTGGCGGTCGGGCGAAGCTGGAACCTGAACGTCCGCCTCACCGGCGCCGCCGTTCGGCACGCAGCCCGGCGGCGAGGAGCGCGGGCGTGGCAGCGCTGATCGAGACGCCGGTCTCGGCTGTGTGCTCCTCGATCTGCCGCTTCAACCCCGCAGAGACCCGCAGGTTCAGCGACTCACCGGGCGCTCCTCTGGACACAACAACCATGCTATCCGAACAAATGTGCGAACAGGCGCCGGGCTCCCCACACACAACCGGCCCACCGGTCGCGGTCCGTACCGGATTCCCCTGTCGACTGAAGACGACAGTCCCCTCCGGAGGTCATTGATGGACGCGGTACAGAAGCCAGGTCACGTGGAGGCTCGAGCCGCGTTGTTGCTCCTGGCCGACGGCCGACTGCCCGCCGGCGGGCACGCGCACTCCGGTGGGGTGGAGGCGGCGGTGGTCAGTGGTGCCATCACCGGGCTGGACAGTCTGGCCGAGTTCCTGCGCGGCCGGCTGGCGACCGCGGGGCTGCTCGCCGCGGCCTTCGCGTCCGCCGTCTGCCGGGCGGTGCGCTCGACCGCCGCGGACGCCGACCCGGCGACCGGCCTGCCGGATGTCCTCGCGATGTTCGACGAGGAGGTCGACGCCCGCACGCCGTCCCCGGCCCAGCGGGACGCGAGCCGGGCGCAGGGCCGGGCGCTGATGCGGGTGGCACGGGTGGCCTGGCCGGTGCCGCCCTCGGCGCCGGCCGCGCCGCACCACTGCGTGGCACTCGGCCTGGTGGCCGCCGCCGCCGGGCTCGAGCCGCGCGACGGAGCTCTCGCGGCCGCGCACGCCTCGGTCAACGGTCCCGCGGCCGCCGCCGTCCGGCTGCTCGGTCTCGACCCGCTCGCGGTCACCGGTGTGCTGGCCGAGATCGCGGCCGCGGTGGACCGCACCGCCGCCATGGCGGACGCGGCGGCGCTCGGTCCCGCCGCCGACCTTCCCGCCGGCAGCGCGCCGCACCTGGACCTGCTCTCCGAACGGCACCGCACGGCCCAGGTCCGCATGTTCACCTCCTGACGGGCGGGGTCACCTCCCCCGCCTGCTGGCGGCCTGACGGCCTGGGCATCCTCCGGGACCGTGGTGACGGGATCACGGTGCGGCCGTCGACCCACCCGGCAGGCCGGCAGGAGGCGGACATGTCGGTGCTCGGAGTTACGCTCACCGCGGCGGGCGGAGATGGGAGCGATCAGTGCACATTGATCACGATCGGGTCCACCTGGGCGGTGGCCCTGCGCGCAACGGCGCCCTGGCCGGCGGTGGCGGTGGCGGTGGCGGTGCGATGGCATCGGGCGGAGGCGGCCCGGCGGGGGCTCCCCGCTGGCAGAGCCCTCCGGGCCGGCCGGCCGCGGAGGCTCCGACCGGCCGCGCGCTGCGCGTCGGCGTCGGCGGTCCGGTCGGCAGCGGCAAGACCGCCCTGGTCGCCGCGCTGTGCCGCGCCCTGGCCGGGCGGATCCGGCTCGCCGTCGTGACGAACGACATCTACACGACCGAGGATGYCGACTTCCTGCGCGCCGCCGGGGTCCTCGACCCGGCCCGGATCCGTGCCGTCGAGACGGGATGCTGCCCGCACACCGCGATCCGGGACGACATCACCGCCAACCTCGACGCCGTCGAGGACCTTGAGGCCGAGCTGGGGCGGCTCGACCTCATCCTGGTCGAGAGCGGCGGCGACAACCTCACGGCGACCTTCAGCTACGGCCTGATCGACCGGCAGATCTTCGTCATCGACGTGGCGGGCGGTGACAAGGTCCCCCGCAAGGGCGGGCCCGGCGTCGCCAGCAGCGATCTGCTGGTCGTCAACAAGACCGACCTCGCGCCGATGGTCGGCGCCGACCTGGGTGTGATGGCGCGGGACGCCGCCGCCATGCGGGGCGGCCAGGCGGGGCGGCCGGTGCTGTTCACCGACCTGCGCTCCGAGGGCGGCGCGGCCGCGGTGGCCAACTGGGTCCTCGCCCAGCTGCCCGCACCGGTCAGTCCGGTCTGACCGGCAGCCGCTCCGCGATGGTTCCGGGCTCTCCCCCGCACGCCCATGACGTCAGCGCCCGGCCATCCGGCAGCTCCGCACGACCGACAGACACGGCGCCACCCACAGCGCCATCCGCGGGACCGGCGTCGGCGCGTGCCTCGGTGCGGGCACGGGCGGGGCTGCGGGTCGGGCTGGACGGTGGCGGCACCGCGCGGGTCACCGAGCTCCGCTCGGCCACCCCGGTCCTGATCAGGCGCACCGGCGGGTCCGGGAACGTCGTGGAGGTCCACCTCGTCGGCGGCGCGGGCGGCCCGCTCGCCGGGGATGACCTGGGCCTCGACATCGCTGTGGGCGCGGGCGCCGTCCTCGTGGTCGGCTCGGTCGCGGCGACCGTGGCGCTGCCCGGGCGGGGCACCGGGCCGTCCACCTTCACCGTGCGGGCCGAGGTCGGAGCGGGCGGCGAGCTGGCCTTCCTGCCGGAGCCCACGATCGTCGCCCGCGGTGCCCGGCACCGCCTGATCTCACGGATCACGCTCGCGGCGGGTGCACGGCTGCGTTACCGCGAGGAGATCCTGCTGGGCCGCTTCGGCGAGCCGGGCGGCAGCCTGACGACCTCCCTCCACGTCGACGTGGAGGCCTCGGCCGGCGTGGACGCCTCGGCCGACGCGACCGGAGCCGGCAGCGGGAACACCGGTGCCGGCTCGGGGCGGCGGCGGGCGTTGCTGCGCCAGGAACTCCGGCTGGGCCCGGAAGTCCCCGGCGTGCACGGCCCAGCGGTGCTCGCCGGTGCCCGCGCGGTCGGGTCAGTCCTCCTCGCCGGTCCGCTGACCGGCCTCGATGCGCTCGCCAGCCCGGTAGGGGACGGTGTCGCCCTCATGCCGCTGCGCGGGCCGGGCGTCCTCGTGTCCGCGCTGGCGGACGATGGCCTCACCCTGCGCCGACGGCTCGACGCCCTGGCCGGAGCGTTGTCCTTCGACCACTGAACGCCGGCCCTCGGGAGCCGCGTAGGTCCGGCCCTTCCAGGCCGCGCCGCGGCCGGCCCGGTGCCGGCGGGCGGAGTCCATCGTCATGGCCAGGTAGAGCGCGGCGGTGAACGGCAGCGTCAGCGCGACCCCGACCGGCTGGCCGTAGTACCGCAGCATCGGTATGAAGGTACTGATCATGATTGACCAGGCGAGAAGACCCGCGGCGGCCACCGCGACGTTGCCGGTGCCGACACCGGCGACGGTCACCACCACGGGCGCCACAAAGACCACACCGAGGCCGAGCACGGTGCCGGCCAGGAGCAGCGGCGACCAGAACAACTGCGCGTAGGCGGTCCGCGCGACCATGTCCCACAGGTCCGCCAGGCGTGGGTACGGCCGGCAGCTGGCGACGTGATCGGCGAGACCAAGCCAGGTCCGGCCGCCGGACTTCTTGACGATCCGGGCCAGCGCCACGTCGTCGATCACCGCGGCGCGGATCGCGTCGATCCCCCCGGCCGAGGCCAGCACCTGCCGGCGCACGAGCGAGCACCCACCGGCAGCAGCCGCCACCCGGGACCGCGGATTGTTCGACCACCGGAACGGATAGAGCATCGCGAAGAAGTAGACGAAGGCCGGCACGATGAGACGCTCCCAGCTGGTGCTGACCCGCAGCCGGGCCATCTGGGAGACCAGATCCAGCCGGTGCTCGGTGGCGGAGGAGACCAGCGCGCGCACCGAGCCCGGCTCGTGCGCGATGTCGGCATCGGTCAGCAGCAGGAAGTCCACCGGACCCGCCGCGGCGATGCCGTGGCGCAGCGCCCAGAGCTTGCCGGTCCAGCCGGCGGGCGGCGCGCTGGAGCCGATGACCGTCAACGGCACGGCCTGCCCCGGCCGGGCCGTCGCGGCCTGGGCGGCCAGCTTCCGGGCCAGGTCGCCTGTCCCGTCGGCACTGGAGTCGTCCACCAGGACGACGCTCAGTGCGCCGGGGTAGTCCTGGGTGAGCAGCGAGGGCAGCGTCACCGGCAGCACCTCGGCCTCGTCCCGCGCGGGGACCACCGCGACGACGGAAGGCCACTGTGCCGGCGGCCGCGACCCGTCGACGCGGGGCAGCCGCTGGTCCGTCCGCCAGAAGAAACCTCGGAACAGCGCCAGAAAGATCCACGACGCGAGCGAGATCAGCCCGATCACCAGCAGTGGGAGCACGCCAGGGAGGATGCCACAGGCCCACCCCCCGCGGGCCGCGAAAGACGATCGTGACCTGCCCGTCCAGGCTGGTACCCACCTGCCCCGACCAGCCCCTGGACGCCTGTTCGCCGCCCTGCCACTCCCCCGGCCCTCCCGGCGCCCGGCAGGCCTCGTCCCCGCCCGAGGCGGGCTGCGGGAGCCCAACGTCACACCCGTTCGGCGGTGATTTTCGCTCAGCAATCTCGCCAAGCAGGGCCCTCTATGACTAAAATTTAGTTGTAACAACCAACCAAAGGCCTTCGACCGAGGGAGGCTTCCCACGTCGACCCCGACGACGCCGTCCGATCCGACCGGCGGCCACGCATCCGGCAGCACCGCCCGCACCCCGTCCTCGTCGCAGACCCCGTCGGCGTCACGCGCCCCGACGTCACGCACGCCGACGTCCGAGGAGCAGCGTCAGCGCCTCGCCAGCCCCGCCGGCCTGACCCGGCGGGAGACCGGACTGGCGCTCACCGGCCTGCTGCTCGCCCTGTTCGTCTCGATGATCTCCTCCACGGTGGTCACGAACGCACTACCGAGGATCATTTCTGATCTGCACGGCAGCTCCACCAGCTACACCTGGATGGTCACCGCGACGCTGCTCGCGATGACCGCGACCACCCCGATCTGGGGCAAGCTCGCGGACCTGTTCAACCGCAAGGTGCTGGTCCAGACCGCCCTCGGGATCTATGTCGTCGGCTCCGCACTCGCCGGCCTCGCGACGTCCACGGGCATGCTCATCGCCTTCCGCGTGGTGCAGGGCATCGGCGTCGGCGGACTGTCCGCGCTGGTCCAGATCGCGATGGCCGCGATGATCGCGCCCCGCGAGCGCGGACGCTACAACGGCTACCTCGGCGCGACGTTCGCCGTCGCCACGGTCAGCGGCCCACTGATCGGCGGCGTGATCGTCGACATCCCCGGGCTGGGCTGGCGTGCCTGCTTCTACCTCGGCCTGCCGATCGCCCTGGTCGCCTTCGTGGTGCTCCAGCGCACCCTGCGGCTGCCGGTCGTGCGCCGTGAGGTCTCCATCGACTACCTCGGCGCGACCCTGATCGCCGCCGGTGTGAGCTGCGTGCTCATCTGGACGTCCCTGGCAGGCGACAGCTTCGGCTGGATGTCGGCGGAGTCCGCGATCCTGCTCGGGAGCGGGCTGGCCGTGCTCGGCATCGCGGTCGCCGTCGAGGCGCGGGCCCGTGAGCCGATCGTGCCGCTCCGACTGTTCCGCAACCGCACCATTGTTCTGACGATCATCGCCAGCGCCTGCGTCGGCACCGTCATGTTCAGCACGAACCTGCTGTTCAGCCAGTACTACCAGCTGGGACGGGGCGAGAGCCCGACACTGTCCGGAGTGCTCACGATCCCGATGGTGACCGGTCTGGCGATCGCCTCGATGACCTCGGGGCGGATCATCTCCCGGACCGGCCGGTGGAAGCACATCCTGATTCTGGGCACGATTCTGATCGGCACCGGGCTGGGTCTGCTCAGCACGGTCACCGACCGCACCAGCCTGGTCGCCGTGTCGCTGTTCGCCTGCGTGCTGGGCGCCGGGCTGGGGACCACCCAGCAGAACCTGGTCCTCGCCGCCCAGAACTCGGCCTCCGCCGATGATCTGGGTGCGGCCAGCTCCACCGTCGCGTTCTTCCGCAGCCTCGGCGGCTCGGCCGGTGTCGCCGCCCTCGGTGCGCTGCTCGCCCACCGCGTGAGCGGGGCGACAGTCTCCGGGCTGAGCGCCGGTGGGCTGCCGGCCGACACTCTCGGGGACGGACGCTCCGTACCCGATCCGTCAACGCTGCCCGGCCCGGTGGCCGAGGTCGTGCACCACGCCTACGGGATGGGGGTGGCCGATGTCTTCCTCACCAGTGTGCCGCTCGCCCTGTTCGCGCTCCTCGCGATCCTGTTCGTTCCGGAGATCCCGCTGAAGACGGCGGCGGGGGTCACGACCTCCGAACGTGTAATGACGAAGCAGCCGGCCCCCGCCCGGACCAGGGACGATCTCGACGAGAACGTGGAACTGACCGSCTGGCGGACGACCGCCGGTGCGTCAGCCGAACCTGCACCATAATCAAGGGGTGACACGCAGCCGTCGGCCCGAACAGACGGCCGATACCCGTCAGGTACTGCTGGCCGCGGCACGGCGCAGGTTCGCCGAACAGGGCTATGCCGCCACCGGCACCGAAGAGATCGTCGCGGACGCGCGGGTCACCCGAGGAGCGCTGTACCACCACTTCCGGGACAAGGCGGACCTGTTCCGGACGGTGATGGAACAGGTCGCGATGGAGGTTGCCGAGAAGCTCGTCGCGGGTGAGCTGGCCCGCGGTGCCGAGCTGCCGAGCGACGCCTGGACGCAGCTGCGCACCGGCTTCCAGTCGCTGCTCGACATCTCCACCACCGACAGCGACTTCCAGCGCATCGTGCTCATCGACGGCCCGGCGGTGCTCGGCAACGACGCCTGGGAGCAGCTGGTCGAGCAGCACGGCTACCGGCTTCTCTCGGAATGGCTGGAGCGGGCCGTCGCCGAAGGACGCATCGACCCGCTGCCGGTCACTCCGCTGACCCGGCTCGTCGCCGCGCTGCTGTCCCAGGCCAGCCTCTACACCGCACGCGCGGCGGATCCCGACCGGGCCCGCACCGAGGTCGGCATCGTGCTGGACCGTCTGCTGCGAGGCCTCGGCCGCCGTGGCGGCGACCTGGCCGACCAGCCGGCGGTCAGCGCCGGCGCACCCCACCCCTCCGCCGACATCTGACCGGCCCGCCAGGCCGGTCAGCACACCCACCAACCACCCCGTCCACCACCTTCACCGACCGACCGACCGATCGGCTGACCGACCGACGACGCACGACGCATGGCATGACAGGCCGGGCTCTGTCCGCTCCGTCAGGCGAACGCTCCGGCGACGCCTGAACGGCGGCGGGCAGAGCCCCCGGACGTCTTCCCGCCCAACACCAAACGCCGCCTTCGACCCCCCAGGGGGTCGAAGGCGGCGTCGGTGTTAGTTCTGGTGCTGGTGCTGGCTCAGGGAGCTCAGGCGCCCATCCGGCCGGCCCGGATCGACTCCTTCAGCGAGCCCATGGTGGCCAGTACGGCGGAGGTCTCGTAACCGCAGTGCGCCATGCAGTTGGCGCAACGCGGGTCCTTGCCCCGGCCGTAGGCGTCCCAGTCCGTCGTCTCGACGAGCTCCTTGTAGGACGTCACATAGCCGTCCGACATCAGGTAGCAGGGCTTCTGCCAGCCGAACAGCGAGTAGCTGGGGATGCCCCACGCCGTGCAGGACAGTTCCTTCTTGCCCTCGAGGAAGTCCAGGAAGATCGGCGAGTGGTTCAGGCGCCACCGCTTGCGCCGGCCGTCGCCGAAGACCTTGGCGAACATCTGCCGGGTCTCCTCGACCGCCAGGAAGTGCTCCTGGTCCGGAGCCTTCTCGTAGGCGTAGCCCGGCGAGAGCTGGATCTGGTCGACCTTGAGGTCGTCGTTCAGGAAGTTGATGATGTCGATGACGTCCTGCGGACTGTCGTTGTTGAAGAAGGTCGAGTTGCTGCCGACCTGGAAGCCGGCCGCCTTCGCGGCCCGGAAGGCCTCGATGCACTCGTCGAAGGTGCCGGGCTTCTCGACGATGGCGTCGTGGCGCTCCTTCAGGCCGTCGATGTGCAGCACGAAGGTGAAGTAGGGCGAAGGAGTGAAGTTCTTCAGCTTCTTACGGAGCAGGAGCCCGTTGGTGCAGAGGATGACGAACTTCTTGCGCTTCACGAGTGCGTTGACGATCTCGTGGATCTGCGGGTGCATCAGCGGTTCGCCACCAGCGATGGCGACCACCGGGGCACCRCACTCCTCGACAGCGGCAAGTGCGTCTTCGACGCTCATGYGCTGCTTCAGGACGGAGGCCGGGTGCTGGATCTTGYCGCAGCCCGTGCAGGACAGGTTGCAGGCGAACAGCGGTTCGAGTTCCAGAACGAGTGGGAAGTGCTTCCGGCGGAGCAGCTTCTGCTTCGCCAGATACGTTCCAACGCGGAGTGAGTACCGCCAGGCGACAGCCACGGCTCACGCCCCCCTTTCATCGGCCGCTTCACGGGGCGACCAGGTCTATGGGATGACCATACAGCCTGTACGTACAGGCTGCATGTCGATCAGAGAATGAGTCCTGGCACACATCGCGGTCAAAAGCTGCCGCAGCCAGGCGGGACCACTGTGTCAATGCTGTGGAGGCCCGACGGGCCTGTCTCCGGAGAACCCGGGACGGCGAGCACGTTACCGCCGGTAGCCATGATCGGTCGTTCTGAATCACGTTCGTCACCCTGCGCGATTCAGGGCCGGGCGGGTGCTGAACGGCCAACCGGGCGGCTGACATATTCGCGACAGTGGCCCGGTCCGGCGCCTTTTCCACGAACGGGCGGGGAACACGTCGGCGGCCCGGGCTCTGCTTCGAGCCCGGGCCGCCGACGGCGCGACTCACCGGTGCCACAGGTGGCAGGTGCAGGGGACGCGCGGGACGAGAACGCCCGCGCGCCGCCTCACTTCCGTTCTGACAACGGCCGGCGGACTTCCTTCGGCAGGTGGAAGGAGATGGACTCCGTCCCCACCGAACGGACCGCCACCGACGCCGAGCCGAGCCCCGACAGCGCCGCGGTGAGTTCCTCGACGAGCAGGGGCGGGGCCGACGCGCCCGCGGAGATACCGATCGTCCGCGCGTCCCGGAGCCACTCGAGCTGGACGTCGCTGACGCTCTCCACGAGGTAGGCCGCGGCCCCCTCGCGTTCGCTGACCTCCACCAGCCGGCGCGAGTTCGAGCTGTTCTCCGAGCCGACGACGAGGACGAGATCAGCCTCGGCCGCGACCCGGCGCACCGCGTTCTGCCGGTTGGAGGTGGCGTAGCAGATGTCGGCCGAGCCCGGGCCGACGACGGCCGGGAAGCGGTCGCGCAGCGCGTCCACCACCTCTTCCGCCTCGTCCACGGCCAGCGTCGTCTGCATGAGGTAGGTGATCCGGTCGGGGTCGCTGACCGCGAGGTCCTTGACCGCCTCGGGCGACTCGACCAGCTGGATCTGGCCGGGGGCCTCGCCGAGGGTGCCCTCGACCTCCTCGTGGCCGGAGTGGCCGATGAGCAGCACCGTGTCACCCCGCGCGGTGAAGCGCCGGGCCTCCGCGTGCACCTTCTCCACCAGCGGGCAGGTCGCGTCGATGACGTCCAGCCCGCGGCCGCCGGCCTGGTCCCAGACCGAGGGGGCCACGCCGTGCGCGGAGAAGACCACGGTCGCACCGGGCGGGACCTCGTCCAGTTCCTCGACGAAGACCGCGCCGCGGCTCGCCAGATCGGCGACGACGTGGGTGTTGTGCACGATCTGCTTGCGCACGTAGACCGGCGCGCCGTGGATCTCCAGCGCGCGCTCCACCACCTCGATGGCCCGCTCGACCCCGGCGCAGAACGCGCGGGGCTCGGCGAGCAGCAGCCGGCGATTGCTCACCGTCTCCACCCAGGTACGGAGAGCCGGACCGAGCGTGCTGATCGTGCGCAGGCTGGTGACGCCGCGCCGCAGCAGATCCAGCCGCCCGAGCGGCTCCTCGGAGGTGTCCACGATGACCCGGACGGCGGCCAGTGGCCGGTTGCCCGCCCCGGGCGCGAGTGCGGCGGACTCCATGTCCACCGCGATGGCGCCGGTGGCGGCCAGTTCGGCCCGGGCGGCGCCGACCGCGACCTTGGCGACCGAGACCATCGGGCCGACGTGCACCCGCAGGCCGGCCCGCCGCAGCTCACCGGCGAGCAACGGGGCGGTCGGGCAGGTGGTGACCACCGTGCCGTCGGCCAGCCGCAGCTCACTGGCGACGACGATGTCGCCGGGTCGGGTCTCGGGCGACAGCCCGCCCGCGAGGCCGACGATCGCCAGCGCGTCCGGCCGCGCCTCCCGCACCGCCCGGTTCGCCCGGTGGGCCCGGTCGGGGCCCATCCCGGTGCGCACGAACACGGTGCCGGGCGGCAGGTCCGCGCGGCCGATCGCGAAGGCCTCGAGACGCAGCGCCGCCGCGACCACGAGCCGCGGGGTGCGAGGCGCCGGCTGGACCGACGAGCCCCTGGTGCCGGTCAGACCGGCCAGACCGGTCATCGCGGCCGGCAGGGCGCCGGCGTCCGCCGCCTGGACCGTGACCGCACCCGGTCGGGTGRCACCGCCGGCCCAGCGGGCCAGCGCCAACGGCGAGGCGGTGCCGGCGCGCGACGGCCCACCGGCCGGCGGGACTGCGCCGGCCTGCTCGGGGATCGAGGCGCGCGGGCCCGTGCCGACGGCGGCTGTACCCGCCGCCGGACCGGTGGCCGTCGCACCGTCACGCGGTACCGAGGAGGGCGGGCCACCGTGCTCGGTGGCTCCTCCGTTGTCTGCTGCCGGGATGCTCATCGGACCGACCTGCCGGTGAGGCTCGCATACCGACCGAGGGCCGTCACCGGGAAGACCAGCCGGTACAGGTGGTAGTTGATGGAGAAGTCCCAGGGGAAGCCGGTTCCGGTGAACTGGGGCTCGTCCCAGGTGCCGTCCGGCCGCTGCGTGTCACACAGCCACCGCACGCCGCGTTCGATCGACTCCCACTCGATGCTCCCCCGCTCCGGTTCGGCGGCCAGCAGCGCCAGCAGCGCCCAGGCCGTCTGCGAGGCGGTCGGCTCACCGCGGCCGATCCAGGCGTCGTCGCGGTAGGAGCGCAGGTCCTCGCCCCAGCCGCCGTCCGCCGTCTGGTGCTCGACCAGCCAGTGCATCGCGGAGAGGATCGCCGGATGCCGGGCGCTGACCCCCGCGGAGATCAGGGCGGGCACCACCGCGCCCGTCCCGTACACGTGGTTGACACCCCAGCGGCCGAACCACGAACCGCCAGCCTCCTGGTTGTCCAGCAGCCACCGGACCGCCCGCTGGGTGATCGGGTGATCCGACCGGCCGAGCAGCGCGAGCATCTCGACCATGTGTGCGGTGACGTCCGCCGACGGCGGGTCGACGACCTCACCGAAATCGCAGAACGGAATCTTCGTCACCAGGGTGCGGACGTTGTCGGCGTCGAAGGCGCCCCACGCACCACTGGACGAGCGCATGCCGACCGACCAGTCGACGCCCCGCTCGGCGGCGGCGCGCAGCTGGCGCGCGAGCCCCGGGTCCGCCGCGGCGATCGTGCCCGCGCCGGCGGCCGACGACACGGCTGCCGCCGCCGCTGCCACCGCCGAGCCGGGGCCGGAGCCGTCGGAGTGGTCCACCGGGCCGTGCCCGTCCCCGAGCAGGCGGTGGATGGCGATGACCACCTCGGCGGTGTCGTCGACGTCCGGGTAGAAGTCGTTGTCAAACTCGAACGCCCAGCCGCCCGGCGCCAGGGTGGGGCGACGCACCGCCCAGTCACCGGCGACCCGCACCTCCTCGTCGGCGAGCCACTGGCCGGCCCGGACCATCGCCGGGTGATCGCCGCCCAGGCCCGCGTCCGACAGCGCGACGACCGCGAGCGCGGTGTCCCACACCGGCGACTGGCAGGCCTCGATCCGGCGCACCATCCCGTCCGGTGTCTGCTCCCGGATCGTGAACCGGTCGAGGGCGCGGAACGCCTGCGAGATCACCGGATGGTTGAGCGGGTAGCCCATGAGGTGCAGAGCCATGATCGAGTAGACCATCGGCGGCTGGATGCCGCCCCAGCAGCCGTCCGCCTCCTGCCGGGCGATCACCCACTCGGCTGCGCGGCGCAGCGCGAGCCGGCGCAGCGGCTGGAACGGGCGCTTCTCGTAGCGGTGCAGCACCGTGTCGAGCCGCTCGAACGCACCGGCCCAGCTGCGCAGCGGGGACTTCTGCGGCTTCGGCGCGGGAACCCGCAGCTCGTCCAGGGTGAAGCCGAACGAGCGGACCGGCCGCAGCGAGCCGACGATCGTCAGCGCCACCACGGTCTGGCGGGCCCAGCAGGCGAAGTCGTAGATGTTCAGCGGGAACCACGGCGGCAGGAACGACAGCTCCGCGGGCAGGACCGGGACGTCCTCCCAGGGCCACTCGCCGAACAGCGCCAGCCAGATCCGGGTGAAGACCCGGGCGGCGGCGATCCCGCCCGCGGACCGCACCCACTGGGCGGCGGACCGCATGTGCGGGGCCTGCGGATCGTCACCGGCGAGCCGGAGCGCGACGTAGGCCTCGATGGTCGTCGAGATGTCGGACGGGCCGCCGTAGAACGTCGCCCAGCCGCCGTCGGACTGCTGCTGGGAGCGGATCCACCGGCCGGTCTCCGCCGCCGTCTCCGGCGAGAGGATGCCGAGGAACTGCCGGAGCATGAGATCCTCGGCGTCCATCGTGACGTTGGTCTCCAGCTCCCCCTTCCACCAGCCGTCCTCGGCCTGCAGGGCGAGCAGGTGGTCACGCCCACGCCACAGGGTTTCGACCACCGGGTCGGCGTGGGTCACAGCCGGCTGTGCCACCGGTGCGGGCGGCGCAGGGATCGCGGTCGCCGTGGCGGACGCCGGGTGCGCGTGCGGGTGTGGCTGTGCGTGCGGGTGTGGCTGTGCGTGCGGGTGTGGCTGTGCGTGCGGGTGTGGCTGTGCGTGCGGGTGTGGCTGTGGCTGCGGTACACCGGTCAGCACCGCGGCGCCGGCCTCGAACGCTGTGGTGCCCTCGACCGGTGCCGCCCCCGACGGGGCCGGAACCTGCGGGCTCGGATGCGCGGCCGTCGGGGCAGCCGAGGACTGGTCCGAAGTCAGGCTCATCGACGACTCCCCTCGTCATACAGATGCAGGTTCAGGTCGTGCTGATGACCGCCGGGAGGCCGGCGGGCGGGTACTGCCACCTCGCTCCCCCTCAGCGATCTCGTTCGGTCACGAACCGCGCCATCGCCAGCAGCTCGGCCTCGGCCGACGCCGGGATCGAGATCGACCGCAGCGCGTTCTCGCACGCCTTGAGCTGCCGGTCCGCCTCGGCCGTGGTCCAGTCGCGCCCGCCGGCCCGCTCGATGAGCGCGGCGATCTGCGCCAGCTCGGCCTCGGACGCCTCGCCCTCGCCGGTGAGGAAGGCCCGCAGCTCATCGGCGTCGGCGCCGCCGGCCTCCAGGGCCACGACCACCGGCACCGACTTCTTGCGGGAACGCAGGTCGTTGAGCACAGGCTTTCCGGTCACCGCCGGATCGCCCCAGATGCCCAGCAGGTCGTCGATGAGCTGGAAGGCGGTGCCGAGCCGGGAGCCGTACTCGGCGAGCCCGTCCACCACCGCGTCGGGGGCACCGGCGAGCACCGCGCCGAGGGAGGCGGAGCAGGCCARCAGCGCGCCGGTCTTGCCGTCCTCCATGTGCAGGGTCTCCGCGACCGAGACGTCCGAGCGGCTCTCGAACAGCAGGTCCTCGGCCTGGCCGCGGACGAGGTCCTGAACCCCGGCGCCGAGGATCACCGCGGCGCGGCGGCCCGGCTCGCCCTCGATCTCGAGCAGGACCTGGGTGGCCAGGCCGAGCAGCGCGTCGCCGGCGAGGATGGCACCGTCGGCCCCGAACACCGTCCAGGCGGTCGCCCGGTGGCGGCGCTCGGTGTCGCCGTCCATCAGGTCGTCGTGCAGCAGTGAGAAGTCGTGCACCAGCTCGACGGCGACGGCGGCGGGCAGCCCGACCTCGGCCGGGGCGCCGGCGGCCTGCGCCGACAGCAGGGCGAGCGCGGGCCGGACGAGCTTGCCGCCRCTGCCGGAGAGGGGCTCACCCGCCGCGTCAACCCAGCCGCGGTGGTAGGCGACGACGTGGCGCAGCCGGGGGTGGAGCCGGTCCACCGTGGCGCGCAAGGCGGGCACCGTCAGGTCTCGCCCGCGCTCGATCGCTTCCGGAACCGTTGTGGTCATACCGGGAATCCCCCCGTGGACTTGGACGTCTCTGTCTGGGTGGTCACTGTCTGGGCCGACACTGGCCGCGCCGCCGCCGGCTGGCCTGCCGGTGGCTGGGCCGGTGCTGGCTGGCCCGCCGATGGCTGGCTCGGTGCTGGCTGGCTCGCCGCCGACTGGATCGGCAGGCCGCCGAGCGACTCTCCGAGCTTCCCAGGCGGACCGCCATCAGTCGTTGACAGCGTGATCCCGGATACCCCCATGGTGGCGAGCGTCTCACGGGCAGCAGCAATCCCGCTACGCACAGCACCTTCCATGGTTGCTGGCCACCCGGTGTCCGTCCAGGTACCGGCCAGCGCGAACCCGGGCAGACCGGTCGCCTGAACCGGCCGCAACCCGAGCGAGCCGGGCGCCTGGCGGAAGGTCGCGGTGCGCTCCCTGGTCACGAACACCTCGAGCAGCTCGGCGTCCCTGGCCGCCGGGAACAGCCGGCGCATCTCGTCGACGAACAGCGCCCGCAGACTGTTGGCAGGCTGGTCGACCCATTCCTCGGCCGCCGACTGCGACAGCGCGAGGTACTGCGCTCCGGGCGGCCCCACCTTCGCCAGCCCGGAGGAGACCGTCCGGTCGAAGATCCACTGAACGGGTGAGCCCACCACGGCGAGCATCGGCCCGTCCAGCACCGGCCGGTCGTAGATCATGTGCACGTTGATGATGGGTGAGACACCCAGCGCGCGCAGTTTCGCCGGGTCGACCCCGGAGCCCTCCGGCAGCAGGCCGGCGGCGGCCGGCGGCGGCACCGCGAGCACGACGCCGTCGGCGGTGAGGACCTCTCCCCCGTCGAGGGTGACCTCCCAGCCGGTGGACGTCCGGACGATGGCCCTGGCCTTGGTGCCGGTCCGGACCGTGCCACCCGCGGCGGTCAGCGCCCGCACGGCCGCGTCACCGTGGAGCTCCTGCAACGGCGCCTCGGGCCAGCCCAGGTCACCCGCATCGGCCCCGTCCAGCAGGCCGGTGCGGACCACCTTGGCGGCCAGGCCGAGCGAGGCCTCGGACGCCGGGGCGTTGATGGTGGCGATGGTGAGCAGCTCCCACAGCGCCTCGGTGGCGGCGGCGCTCTGGCCGTGCCGCTCGAGCCAGCCGCCGAAGGAGTCACCGTCGACGTTCGGGTCGCGCTGGTCCAGCCGACCGATCCGGAACGCGGCCAGCGCTGCCCGGAGCCGGTCGACGAGCGGCAGCGCGCGGTAGCCCAGCAGTGCCGGTGCCAGGTGCAGCGGCGCAGGCAGCGGCAGCCGGGTCCGGCGCAGTCGGGTCCGGGTCAGCGAGCCCGCGATCAGGACCTCGACGTCGAGCCTCGGCTGCAGGGCGGTCAGATGCGTCACGCCGAGGCGGGCGAGAAGGCCACGGTAGGCGGTGCAGCACCGCATGAAGACATGCTGGCCGGTGTCGATCCACAGCGAGCCACCCTGGAACGACCGCTGGAACGACGTTGTCTGACCCCCGAGCCGCGGGCGTGCCTCCAGCAGCACCGGCTCGGCGCCCTCGTCCGCGGCGACGAGCGCCGCGGCGATGCCCGCGAGTCCCCCGCCGATGACGACGACCCTCCCCCGGCCGCCGGTGGCAGTCGCGCCGCCCCGAGTACGTGTGTCCCCCCGTGCGCTCATGCCGCCCTGGACTCCGATCTGCCGGCGAGGCTGCGGGCGGCCACGACGGCCTTCTCCCAGCCCGGCAGCGAAAGCCGGCGCTCGAGGACCGTGGTCGGGTCCTGCCGGATGCGCCGGTTCAGACGCAGGTAGATACCCGCCATCGCGCCGCAGCAGGCGGCGCTGCGCCGGTCCAGCAGGCCGAGCAGGGCCAGGCCGCGGGTGTACCACTCGTCGGCGCGGGCAGCGCAGTCACGCAGGTAGTCGACGAGCGCCTCCTCCGGGCCGCCGAGGCGCCCGGCCGCGTTCACCGAAAGGATGACGCCGGCCTTCTCCAGCTCCGTCGACGGCAGGTACGTCCGCCCGTTGAGCAGGTCCTCACGGACGTCCCGCAGGATGTTCGTCTGCTGCAGCGCGACACCGAGCGCGTCGGCGATCTCGGCCGAGCGGGCGTCGCCGGCCGAGCCATCCACCCCGAAGATGCCCAGCGAGAGCCGCCCGATCGTGCCGGCGACCAGCCGGCAGTAGCCGACCAGGTCCTCGAAGGTCTCGTAGGTGGCACCCCGGACGTCGCTCTCGCACCCGTCGGCGAGCTCGATGAACGCCTCCATCGGGATCGGGAAGCGCCGGGCGGTGTCCGCCAGCGCCACCATCACCGGGTCGGAGCTGTTCGGGTCCAGCGCACGGACATCGGCGCGGACCTGCTCCAGGCCGGCGAGCTTCTCGTCGTCCGGCAGATCGCCGTCCCCGATGTCGTCGAGCCGGCGGGCAAGGGCGTAGACCGCGGACAGCGCGCCCCGTTTCTCCGCCGGCAGCAGCCGGATGCCGTAGCTGAAGTTCCGCGCGGCCTCCCTGGTCAGAGCCTCGCAGGAGGCGTACGCCTCGGCGACCGTCGAGCTGCCCGGCACACCCGCGCTCATCTGGCACCCTCCGAGCTGTGGACGTCGGTTCCGGCAGGCGCCGCGGCGGCGCCGGTGGTGGCGCCCGTCGGGGCGATGTTCGTGGCGGCGGTACCCGCGGCCCGGGCGGCGGCGCCGGCTCCGGGCAGCCAGGTCTGTGCCAGCGCGACCGCGGCGAAGGCTGCGACCCGCGACTTGGGAGCCTTGGGCGTCCCGCCGAGCATGTCGTAGTCGGCACGCCGGATCGCGTCCAGCGCGGCCCGCCCGCCGCCGACGAAACCGGCCATCGCCAGCCGCAGCCGGCCACCCACCAGGCCCACCAGCGGAGCTCCCTGGTCGAGCAGGGCCCGGGCCCGGGCCACCTCGAAGGCCATCAGGTGGCGGACCGCGGGCGAGGCGACCGGCGCGGCCAGGTCGGCCTCGGTCACCCCGAWGGCCTCCATGTCCTCCAGGGGCACGTAGATCCGGCCCATGGCCAGGTCCTCGGCGACGTCCTGGAAGTGCTCGGCCAGCTGCAGGGCGGTGCAGATCCGGTCGGACAGCGCGATCCGCGCCGGCGTTGCCAGCCCGAACACGCCGAGCACCATGCGCCCGATCGGGTCGGCCGACAGAGTGCAGTAGCGGACGAGATCGTCATAGGTGTCGTACCGGGTGACCACCTGGTCCTGGCGGTTGGCCTCCACCAGCCGGCGGAACGGCTCGGCGGGCAGGTCACAGGCCCGCACGGTCCGGGCCAGCGTCTGGTGCACGGGCAGCTTCGGCTCGCCTCCCGACCAGATCAGCTCGAGATCGGCGCCGAGCTCGTCAAGCAGGGCGAGGCGGTCACCGGGGGCCTCGTCGCCGATGTCGTCGACGAGCCGCCCGAAGACGTAGATCGCGTTCAGGTGCTCGCGGAGCCGCGCCGGGAGCAGCCGCGAGGCGACCGGGAAGTTCTCGGCGGTCGCGGCCAGCAGAACCTGCTCGGCAGGCGTGCTGAGATCGGTCACGCCGAGGGGGGCAGACGGACGCGGTGGGCCGGTTCGGGCGTCGATTGCGGTCATACGCCTCTCCTTACGTGGCGGTCTGCGCTCCGGGTGCGCGGTGCGGTGTGCGTCGTGTGCGTCGTTCGTGCCGGCCCACCGCCGTGCGTGCCGACCGCGATGTCTGCCGACCCGCGGTGGCTCCGGCCATCGTGCGGGCCCGATCGCCGGAGCCGCCACCGCTGGCCGGAGGGTGTGCTGGCAGGGCCGCCGCCGGTCAGGCCGGATGCCGGTCGGTCCGGCAGGCTGGCCCGGTCTCGGTAACGTGACCGGGTCACCCCGGTCTGGGCGGTCGGGGCCAGGCACAGTGCGTGCCCGGGGCGGCGGTGGGTCCGCCCGGGCGACGCATGCCGTGGTCAGAGGCGGGGCGTTGCGGTGTTCACAGCGGCCTTGCGGTGGTGCTGTTGCGGTGTTGCTGTGCTCACAGCGGCATGGCCGGGACGCCACCGCGCGGGCGACGCCCCGGATCCGCCATCGCCGCCGGTGAGGTCACCGGCGGCGACTGGAGTAGTTCGGTCCGCTCACTCACCTCCCGGGCCGGGGCCGCCGGATGCGCACATCATCCGAAGACACCGGCCAGGCGGCGGTACAGCGACGGCGCCGCGCCGTGAACGCGCGCGGCGGCGGACAGCCAGCGGGGAACCCACACCTCCGCGTCCCCTCGGCCGGTGGCGGTGAGCATCCGCTGTGCCACCAGACCGGCCGGGATGGGACGCGGCCACCGGCGCACGTACGGTGCGCCGCGCCGGTGGAAGAAGGGCGTGTCCACAGCTCCCGGTAAACACAACGTGACGCTGATGCCACGTCCCCCGACTTCGGACCGCAGCGCGTCGGCAAAGCCGACCATCGCCGCCTTCGACGCCGAGTACGCGACCTCGCCGCGCACACCCAGCGCACCCGCGATGCTGCCGACGAGCAGGATCCGGCCCTGCCCACGGTCGAGCATCGCCGGCAGCATGGCCCGGACGAGCATCATCGGGGCCAGGACGTTGACCGCGACAAGATCCTGGATCGCGGACGGAGGCATCACGTCGAACGGCCCCGCCGCGCCCAGACCCGCCGAGCAGATCAGCAGATCCACGTCGCCGAGAAGTTCCGAGGCGCGGGAGGCCACGGTGACCTCACTGCCAGGACCGGCGAGGTCCACGGCTATCCGATGCCCCTGGGTCGCGGCGGCGACCTCGTCCAGCGCCGCGCCGTTGCGACCTACCAGGAGTGAACGACAGTTCTGATCAGCGAGCAGGAGGGCCGCCTCCCGTCCGATGCCGGAGCTGGCTCCGGTCACCACGGCAGTGCGTGGCGGCCATCCCCTCGACGAGGCGGGTCGCGCGCCGCTGGGCACGGCGGCCTGGCCCCCCTCGCGGGCAGCCGCGCGGGGCCGAGCGTTCACAGCCCACCACCTCGGGTCACACGGTCCCCCCCGTGGTCCCGTTCCGGCACAGGTATCACGTCACCTACTGCTTCCGTTTATGTCGCCCTCCACCATCGGCGTTCCACGTGTGGCGGGATCAGCGTGCACTCCCGCCCACCGCCGGCTCGCTTCGAGCGGCTCCACCATTTCATCGTCCCGAGGCCGGGTCGTCCATCGTCAGATGGACGACATCGGGCCTTGCTCCCTTACCACACATTCCTCAGGTCAGCGGCAGACCAGATGCGGATTCACCTCGCCGAAGCATGTGCCGAATTCCGCCCGGATTTTCCGGGCGGAATGACACAGCATTGACATCTACCGGACATCGAGACGTAGCTCACGCCTGCGGGAGCCACCACACCTGTCGAACCTGCCGACCATCGGCTACACCCTGCCGTCAGTCCGAACCCATCGCCACCGGATCACCGACGACGACACCGGCGAAGGTGTGCGCCGGAGCCTCCACCGCGTGCGTGTAGACCCCGTCCGGGTAGTAGACGGGGCAGGCAGACGGATCGTCGCCCGGACACGGCGTCATCTCCCGCACGCCGACAACCCTACCGTCCCGGACAAACATGATCGAAAGGGGCAGCACGGTGCGGTACATGTAAAAGCCTGATGTCGTCTCGCCCCCGAAATCAAAGATCATTCCCTGCCCGGGGGGCAGGTGGGTGYGAAACATCAGGCCTTGGCGCCGCTCCGCGTCACTGTCGGCGACCTCGGCCTCGACCGTGAGCCCGCGGACCCGGACGGTGATCGTCGGCTCCACTGCCGGGCCCGCCGCGTCACCAGAACTCGCGGTCCCGTCACAGGCGACGACGAACACGGCAGTACCGGCCGTCACCAGGGCATGGGCCGCCCGCGCACGCAACCGTGACGGATCATCCGAGCTGCGCCCGTCACGCCCGTCACGCCCGATACGGGCGATACGCGCGCTACGGGCGCCGGCCCGCGGACGGGTCCGTGGGCTGCTCTGGTCCCAGCGCGGCAAGAGCGGCCTCCACGATCAGACGCTGAAGTTCCTCGGGCAGCAGCGGCGCGAACGGTGACAGCGCGCCGACACGGGTCACCGCGGCTGCCAGGCCATCCGCACCGCCGTCTCCAGTAAATCCGGTCAGGACCCGAACGCCTGTCGGACTCCCCACGCCAGTGGTGGTAGCACCCGCGACCGGCCGCGCACCCCCCTTTTCCGCGGCCCACCCCGCCGGGCCGCTCGGCGGTGTCACCGCGCCGCCCGCCGATGTGCCCGGGGCGCCATCCACCGCGCTCGGCGTGCTGTCCGTGGCCGCCGGGCCGCTCACGGCTGCCGCGGCTGCCACGGCGGGACCGGGGGCGGGTCCGTCGCCGGCCACGCCGCCGCGGCTGCGCAGCCGTTRCATCGCACTGCCCATGACGCCGCTCTGCACACATCCCACCGCGCAGCGGGCCCGCAGGAGCCGGGCCGGAGTGGGCCGTGGGCCGGCGAGCGCTCCGATGATCGCCTCCTGCTGGGAAAGGATGTCGTCCTTACCGATCCGGTGATGCAGCACCGAGGGATCATTCGCGAACGCGCAGAGCACGACCCCGGTCTCGGCCAGCAGTCTCACCAGCGCGGTGAGGATCGTGTGCGGCGGCGGCGGAGGGTCACACCGAGCCAACTCGACCAACTGCGCGAACCCTGACTCGAAGGGCGAAATCAACGCGTCGAGAATCATCTCCTTGGACGAGAAGTGGTAGTAGAGCGCGGCCTTCGTCACTCCGAGTCGTTCGGAGATGTCACGCACCGACGTACCCGCATACC
Source organism: Parafrankia colletiae (assembly GCF_001854655.1). Classification (GTDB taxonomy): domain Bacteria; phylum Actinomycetota; class Actinomycetes; order Frankiales; family Frankiaceae; genus Parafrankia; species Parafrankia colletiae. The sequence continues at coordinate 49,281 of NZ_MBLM01000141.1, forward strand.
CTCGTTCCACGAAGAGCTCCACGGCGGCCGCAAGGATCCGCGTGCGGGTGTCGACTCCCTGCGAACGCGAGCGTCCGGCGACCACCAGTTCTCACCCCCAGAGGACGGGTCAGGCGCGAATGTTACCCTGACTCTACTTACCGACCGATCGGTAAGTAGAGTTACGTGCACGGCGCCCACCGGGACCACCGTCGATCAGCAAGGGCCGTTACCGGGTCACGGACAGTGACGCATCGGCCTTCCAGAACCTCCGAGGGGAGATCATGGCAAAGCTCGCGCGCTGGTGCTTCCAGCACCGCTGGCTCGTCCTGTTCGTGTGGGTAGCGGCTCTTGTCGGGCTGACAGCTCTCGGCCGGGTCACCGGCGACGACTACAAGGACACGTTCTCGCTGCCCGGCACCGACTCCCAGAAGGCGATCGACCTCCTCGAGCGCGACTTCCCCGCCCAGTCCGGTGACAGCGCGTCGATCGTCCTCCACGCCCGCACCGGCACGCTGAACGACGCCGCACTCCGGGCCCAGATCACGGACCTGGTGGACGAGCTCGCCGAGCTGCCGCACGTCACCGAGGTCATCGGGCCGTTCAGCCCGCAGGGCGAAGGCCAGATCAACCAGGCGGGCACCACTGCGTTCGCGACCGTCGCGCTCGACCTGCCCGGCAACGAGCTCGCACGGTCCGATATCGAGCACGTGGTCGACACCGCGCGTTCCTACGATCGCGACGCGCTGCAGGTCGAGGCGACCGGGCAGGTCGCCGCCGTGGTCGAGCAGGCTGAGCAGGGCGCGAGCGAGCTCATCGGCATCGTGGCCGCGGCCGTCATCCTGTTCCTGGCATTCGGGTCCCTGCTCGCGGTCACGCTCCCGCTGATCACGGCGGTGGTGGCGCTCGGCGTCGGGCTCAGCCTCACCGTCCAGGTGTCCCACCTGACCTCGGTCGCCGAGTTCAGCACGATGCTCGCGACCCTCATCGGGCTGGGTGTCGGCATCGACTACGCCCTGTTCATCGTGAACCGCCACCGCGTCGGTCTGCGCGCCGGCCGCTCACCCGAGGACGCCGCGATCAACGCGGTCAACACCTCCGGCCGCGCCGTGCTCTTCGCCGGGATGACGGTCTGCATCGCGCTGCTCGGCCTCTTCGCCCTCGGTGTCACCTTCCTCTACGGCGTGGCGATCTCCGCCGCTCTGGCGGTGGCGATGACCATGCTGGCCTCGGTGACCCTGCTACCAGCCCTGCTCGGCTTCTACGGGCGCAAGGTACTCAGCCGCCGTGAACGCCGCCGGATCGATGCCAACGGGCCCGAGCCCGAGCAGCCGTCCGGCTTCTGGTGGCGGTGGGCCAAGGGTGTCGAGCGGCGCCCGGCGATCCTGGCCGTGGTCACCGCCGCGGCCATCGCTGTCATCGCGATCCCCTTCTTCTCCCTGCGGCTGGGATCGTCCGACCTCGGCAACGGATCGGACAGCAAGAGCACCAAGCGGGGCTACGAGCTGCTCGCCGACGGCTTCGGGCCCGGATTCAACGGGCCGTTCGTCCTCGCCACCGAGATCTCGGCCCCGGCGGACCTGCAGACGTTCGAGCGGACCATCGAGGCCGCGAGGGACACCGAGGGCGTCGCGTCGGTGACCCCGCTGAGGGAGAGCCCGAACGGCCGGGCCGCGATCGCCACGCTCTACCCGTCCTCCAGCCCGCAGGCGCCGGAGACCGCGGAGCTCCTCGAGAGGCTGCGTGACGACGTCATCCCGCGGGCGACCGCCGGTGCGGCGCCGGTCTATGTGGGCGGTGGCACAGCGACCTTCGAGGACTTCGCGGCGGTCCTGGCCGACAAGCTGCCGCTGTTCATCGGAATCGTCGTCGCGCTCGCGTTCATCCTGCTGGTCGCCGTGTTCCGCAGCCTGCTGATTCCCCTCACTGCCTCGCTGATGAACCTGCTGGYCGTCGGCGCGGCGTTCGGCGCCGTTGTCGCGGTGTTCCAGTGGGGCTGGCTCTCGGACGTCTTCGGTATCAGCCCGGGGCCGATCGAGGCATTCCTCCCGGTGATGCTGTTCGCGATCCTCTTCGGCCTTTCCATGGACTACGAGGTCTTCCTCGTCAGCCGCATGCACGAGGAATGGGTCGCCCGCCGCGACAACCGCATCGCGGTTTCGCTCGGCCAGGCGGAGACCGGTCGCGTCGTCTCCGCCGCCGGCGCCATCATGACCCTGGTGTTCGCGTCGTTCATTCTCGGCGACGAGCGGGTCATCAAACTGTTCGGACTGGGGCTCGCCCTCGCCATCGCCATCGACGCCTTCGTCATTCGCACGGTTCTGGTGCCGGCACTCATGCACCTTTTCGGCCGGGCGAACTGGTGGCTGCCCCGCAGCCTCGACCGGGTCATTCCGCACCTGTCGGTCGAGTCCCCGGACGACCTCCCCGAGGTCGACCCGGAGGCGCTCCCCCTCGGGCTCTCCGACGAAGTCCCCCAGCAGCCACACGGGTCGGCCGAGACCGAGCGCACCCACTGATCCACCGGCTGGCCGGCCTCGGCCGGCCAGCCCCTTTCAACCCGTGTTCAGCTGCCCGCCGCCCGGCTCGCTCCCCTGCCCATCAGGGGCCCGCGAGCCGGGTGTCGCGTTTCCGGGAGCGGGTTCCCCTCCCGGGGGCTGTCCGGCCTGGTGGTCTGCCCGGCCTGGTGGTCTGCCCGGCCTGGTGGCCTATCCGGCCTGGTGGCTGTCCGCCACGGTCAGCGCCTCGTCCAGGATCGCCAGACCGAGCCTGACCTCCTGGGCGGTCGTCGTACAGGGCGGCGCGATGTGGACCCGGTTGGACTGGATGAACGGCCAGAGCCCACGTTGCCGGCAGGCCTCGGTGAGGGCCGCCATCGGCCGCGCGTCCGGCCCGGTCGCATTGAACGGGACGAGCGGCTCGCGCGTGCCGCGGTCGCGGACGAGTTCCAGCGCCCAGAAAGCGCCGAGGCCGCGCACCTCGCCCACGCACGGGTGCCGCCGCGCAAGCGCGGCCAGTTCCGGCCCGATGACCTCCTCGCCCAGCCGCCGGGTCCGGGCGAGGATCCCCTCCGCCTCGAAAGCGCCGATGGACGCCACCGCCGCCGCGCAGCCGAGCAGGTGACCTGAATAGGTGAGCCCGCCCGGATAGGGCTGCCGTGCGAACCTCTCCGCGATGTGCGGGGCGAGGATGACACCACCGAGCGGGGCATAGCCGGAATTGACGCCCTTGGCGAAGCAGACCAGGTCGGGGACGACGTTCCAGCGGTCGACGGCGAACCATTCCCCGCAGCGCCCGAACCCGGACATCACCTCGTCGGCGATGAAAACGATGCCGTGGGCGGTACACAGGTCGCGGACGCCGGCGAGATATCCGTCCGGAGGCACCAGGATGCCGTTCGTCCCGACGACCGGCTCGATCATGATGGCGGCGATGGTTCCCGGGCCTTCCAGCTCGACCACCTCGGCGAGGTGCGCCAGCGCGCGCTCGCCTTCCTCACCGGCGTTCGCGGCGTGGAACGACGAGCGGTACAGGTAGGGCCCGAAGAAGCGGACGACGCCCGGAATTCCGGGTTCGCTGGGCCAGCGCCGCGGCTCCCCGGTCAGCGTGATCGCGCCGGCGGTGGCCCCGTGATACGACCGGTACGCGGTGAGGATCTTGTGTCGGCCGGTGGCGAGCCGGGCCATCCGCAACGCGTTCTCGGTCGCCTCCGCGCCGCCATTGGTGAAGAAGACCCGGTCGAGATCACCGGGAGCCCGGTCGGCGATGAGGCGCGCCGCCTCCGAGCGCACGGCGTGCGCGTGGAAGGGCGCGATCGTCACCAGATCGCGGGCCTGGGCCACGACCGCCTCGACCACCGCGGGGTGCTGGTGGCCGATGTTGGCGTAGACCAGCTGCGAGGCGAAGTCGAGGTAGCGCCGGCCGTGCTCGTCCCAGAACCAGCTTCCCTCGGCGCCGGCCACCACCAGCGGGCGATGGCTCCCCTGGGCGGACCACGAGTGGAACACATGCCGGTGGTCAACGGCGGCCGTCGTGCTGGCATCGGTCACGTCGCCTCCAGAACCACCGGGTCTCGGGCACCCGCCACCGGGGTGTCGCCTGGAGTATGCATCTGACCACGCACACCGGATCCCCGCCAGCGCCGTCGGCGGGTGATGCGGCACAGTGAGGGAGATCGCCACCCGCCCTCGTCGCGGCACCGGCAGGCACCGGCAGGCACCGGTACCAGGTCGGGGTCGGGGTCGGCCGGCCGGCCGGCCATCACGGAAGGGAGTTCCATGTCCGTCCCCGCAGCCTCGCCGCCGACGCCCACGACCTCCGGGCGTCCACTGCGGGTCGTGATCGCGCCCGACTCGTTCAAGGGATCGATCCCGGCCACCGACGCGGCGGCTGCCCTGGCCAACGGCTGGTCCGCGACCCGCCCGGACGACACCGTGGTGACGATCCCGATCGCCGACGGCGGGGAGGGCACCCTCGACGTGTTCGCCGCCGCCGTCCCCGGCGCACGCCGGCAGCGGCGCGACGTGACCGGGCCGGACGGACGCACCGTGCCCGGCGCCGCCTGGCTGGCTCTCCCGGACGGGTCGGCCCTGGTCGAGCTCGCCGAGGCCAGTGGGCTGCCGCTGATGCGGGAGCCGGACCCGCTCGGCGCGCACACCACCGGCCTCGGCGAGCTGATCGGCGCGGCGCTGGACGAGGGCGCCCGCAGGATCCTGGTGGCGCTCGGCGGCTCGGCGTCCACCGACGGCGGCACCGGCGTCCTGCGGGCCCTCGGTGCGCGTTTCCTGGACGCCGACGGCCAGCCGCTGCCCCCCGGTGGCGGCCCGCTGGCCGACCTGGCCGCCGTCGACCTGCGCGGGCTGCGCCCCGGGCCACCGGACGGTCTCCAGGCCCTGGTCGACGTTGACTCTCCGCTGCTCGGCCCCACCGGCGCGGCGGCCGTCTTCGGCCCGCAGAAGGGAGCCGGGCCGGAGCAGATCGCCCGGCTGGACGCCGGACTGGCGCGCCTCGCCGACCTCATGCCCGGCAGCGCCGCGGTGGGCGGCAGGCTCGCCACGCGGCCCGGGACAGGTGCGGCCGGCGGGACCGCCTACGGGCTGGCCGCCGCGCTCGACGCGACGCTCGTACCCGGCGCCCGCACCATCGCCGAGCAGGCGGCCCTGCCCGCCGCGCTGGCACAGGCCGATCTGGTGATCACGGGCGAGGGGCGCTTCGACCGGACGTCGACGGGTGGCAAGGTGGTCGGCGGCGTGCTCGACCTGGCGGCGGCGGCACGGGTGCCCGTCCTGCTGGTCGCGGGCCAGCTCGACGGGCCCGTCCCGCCCATGGTCAGCGAGGCCCTGGCGCTCGTCGACCTGGCCGGGGACCGGGCGGCGGCCATCGCCCGGCCGGGCCACTGGCTCACCCGCGCGGGGACCCGCCTGGCCGCGTCCCGCCGGCTGGTGACCTGAGGCTCATGCGCCGCCGGGGCTCGGCGTCACCTCGATCGGTTCGAAGCTCTCGCCGGTGACGTCGACGTCCGCGGCCCGCAGGTTCGCCAGCGCCTCCCGGGCGAACTCGTTGGTGTAGGCGGGCCCGGCCGGGTCGGCGCGCAGGACGGCCCGGCCGTCGGCGTTGCGGGTGCCCCGGGCGATCTCGACCGTCCGCTGCCAGGACGCCTGGTCGATCACGCCGATGCCCTGCGGGGACGGCCAGATGAGCTTGTTGACCTCGTTCATCTGCCAGAGCTGGTGGCTGGCGCCGAGCTGCGAACCGGCCGCGACCACCAGATCACGACACTCCCGCGCGTTGTCCCGGCAGTACGCCCAGCCCCGCAGGGAGGCCTCCAGGAACCGGGTGGTCGTCCGCCGGTAGGCCGGGTCGCTCTCGAGCCTCGGGGTGGAAGCCCAGATGGCGTCCTGCAGCATGGCGGTGCCGACGTCGTTCCAGTCGATGACGGCGAGGTCCTCGGAGGTGTAGAGCCTGCCGGTGCGGGGGTTCTCCGCCTCGAGGATCTGGGCGTACTCGTTGTAGCTCATCGCGGCGGCGGCGTCGATCTCGCCCGACAACAGCGCTGTGACGTCGAACTCCTGCTGGACGAGGGTCGCGTCCGCGCCCGGGTCGAGCCCTGCTCCGGCCATACCGGCGAACAGCTCGAACTCGTTGCCGAAACCCCAGGTCCCGACCCGCCGGCCGCGCAGGTCCGCCGGTTGGCGGATGCCCGCGTCGGCGAAGCTCACCTGCCACGTCCCCGAGCGCTGGAAGATCTGGCCGACGTCGGTGATCCGCGCGCCCTGCTCACGCGCGGCGAGAGCCTTGGGTACCCAGGCGATCGCGAAGTCCGCCCTCCCCTGCGCGAGGACCTCCTGCGGCACGATCTCGGTGCCGCCCTCGAGAATCTCCACGGCCAGGCCGACGTCCGCGTAGAAGCCCTTGTCGCGGGCGGCGATGTAGCCGGCGAACTGCGCCTGGGTGAACCACTGCAGCTGCAGCCGCACCGCGGTGACCGGGACGCCGGCATCCTCGCCAGCGCCGCTACCGCCGAGGCCGCCCGCGCTGGCCGCGGCGCGGGTGTCGTCGCGCGGGTCGCAGGCCGCGAGCAGGGCAGCACCCGTCAGCAGGGCTGCGAGCAGGCACGCCGTGAGCGCGGCGGCGCGAGGTCGTCTCATCGTGCCTGTTCCGAAAAAGTGTGGGGAAGGTCCGTCGTCAGACTGTAGGCAGGATCAGCCGCCGTTCGGGCGGGAATCCGCGGCGCCGGAGCGGGCCGATGCGGGCGGTCCGACCGGCCCGGCGGTCGGCGGGGATTCGGCGGGCACCAGGTAGCCGTGCTCCAGATAGCCGGCGCCGTGGTGCTGACCGCGCAGCCCGGCCGCCGCGCGCACGCGGCGCGCGTGCAGAACGGGAAGCACCTCCCCGACCTCGGACAACGGCGTGAACGCACAGTTGATGATCTCGTTCATGTCGAGGCGGATGCGGTCCCGCCAGGCCGTCGGCAGCAGTCCCCCGTCGAAGACGAAAAGCAGCATGTCGCCGACCCGCCCGTCGGACGCCCAGTCCACGACCAGCAGCGGCCCGATCGGCGGGACGATGCCGATCTCCTCCTCCACCTCGCGGACACAGGCCGCGTACGGCGACTCACCGGGTTCGATGAAGCCACCGGGAATGTCCCAGCCGGGCTTGTAGGACGGTTCGACCAGCAGCACCCGGCCCTCCTCGTCGAAGAAGAGCGCCCCGGCGGCGGCCCGGGGCCGGGCCATCGGCGGGCCCCCGTTGCCGTTCTCGGTGGCCTTCAACCAGTCGACGGCCTCCGGCTGGGCCACCACGTCGGTGGGGGCGGCGCCGCCGGGGCCCGCGCGGCCCGGGGCACCGCCGCCGTTCGCCGCACTCGGTGCCTCGCCCGCCACCGCACCCGCGACCCCCACCACACCACCGGACCGGGCGGCACGCGCGCCGCCCTCGCCCCCCGGGGCCGGCGCCAGGGTCTGGCCGGGCATCGAGGCGGTGAGCCCGGGCACACGCAACGCGGTCACGGAATGTGACGAATGGTCTGGCTGGCGGGAGCCGGCAGTCATGATGGTCCCTTCTGCCGCTACGGGCAAACTAGCTGCTACTGGGCTTATTACACGAATCCTCGACGGTTTCCGACATCGGCTTGCGCACTGTCAGCCAGTTGCCGGGCCCGGCGCCGATCCAGCCGGGTGCGGGCCGCGCGCGGCCGAGCACCTGAAACAGGTCGGAAACCTCGAGGCCGCCCACGCAGGTCAGAACAGACCCTCTCCTTCCCGGAGGTTCCCGTTCCCCCGCCTGCCGCGTGGCGAATACTTGAATTGTGAGCATCGACACGGTGGGGATGGGCGGTCTCGTGACGGAGTGGACAAGAGTCCGCGAGGAGCGGCGGATCTTCGAGGACGAGGCGGTCCTCGCCCTGGACAAACCAGTCGGTGTGTCCGTCATGGGCGAACGGCACGACACCGACCTCGTCACCATGGCTCGGGCCGCCGGCGAGGAGCTCTTCCCGGCACACCGGATCGACAAGGTGACCTCCGGAGTCGTCCTGTTCGCCAGGGAGCTGCGCTTCCACGGCGACCTCACCCGGCAGTTCAACCGCCGCACCGTGGAGAAGGCYTACCTTGCGCTGACCCGTACCCGAGGAGTCCCCGAGACAGCCACCATCGACCTCCCGCTCAGCGTGGGCCGCAAGAACCGGGTGCGCATCGCGGCCAACCGTGCCGACATCGTCGCCCTGCCCGCCGACGCCGGCCACTCCGCCCCCGACGGCGGCGGCATGCTGTGGACGGTTCCCGCGGCCAAGACGTTTCCGCACGTCAGGACCTATCCCTCCATCACCCGCATCGCCCGTGTGTGGCAGGGCGACCAGCACACGCTGCTCGTGGCGCGCCCGGTCAGCGGCCGCCGGCACCAGATCCGGGTCCACCTCGCCTGGATCGGGCACCCCATCGAGGGCGACCCGCTGTTCGAGCGGGCCCCCGTCACGCGCACGTTCCTGCACTCCTGGCAGCTGGCCTACGACGCGGCCTGGGACGGTGGTCGCCGCAGGTTCACCGAGGCCGCGCCCGGGGCGGACTTCTGGGCCGCACTGGATCCCGCCGAAGCGGCGGCGGCCGCCGCCGCCCTCGCCGGGTTCACCGCCCCGGCAGCCTTCTGAGCAGCTTGACCGCCCCGTCGCCGGATGTTCAGACCCAGCGGCCGGGCACCGCCGCGCCGGCGGGGCCGAGGTGGCGTGCCGCGAAGGCGGCGAAGGCCCTGGCGTCGGCCAGTGAGCCGCCCGGCGGCCGTGGCGTTCCGGCGGCGTAGTCCCGGAACAGGTGCGGGAAGCGCCCGTCGAGCTGGTCGACCAGGTCGGGCAGGCGGTGGGCTACCCCCCACAGGCGCTTCTCGACCAGCGCCGCGGACTGGGCCTCGACCCGGCCCGCGTCGAATCCGGCGGGGAGGGGCGCCCCCGCGACGAGGGCCGCCAGCAGCGCGCGCTGGGCTCTCCCGAGCTTCCTCCGGTCACCCGCGCCGCCGGGCGTGCTCCGCGCCAGCGCCGCTCTCCCCCGACCTGCCCAGCTACCTCGACCAGGACGCCGGGACGTCCGCCCGCCGGACGACACAGCCGGCACGGCCACGGCCGCCACCGCTCGGTCCGGAGATGGCGGGTCCACGGGTGCCCGGTTCGGGGAGGGTCGGTTCGGGGAGGGCGAGCCGGCGGTGGGCCGGCTCGCGGACGCCACGGTGGCGCGGATCTGGGCCAGCTCGGCCGCCAGTCCGGCGGCGGACGGGTACGCACCGTCGCGCTCGAGCAGGAATCCGGGCAGGTCCACACGCGACGCGACCGCGGCCAGGAGGTCCAGGACGGGCCCGGCGAGCGGATGGGTGTGGGTGTCATGCCACAACCCGTGCCGCAGGACCCCACCGGCGACATGGACGTACGCGAGTCGCTCCAGGGGCAGCTCGTCGAGCTCCCGGAGGGAGTCGGCCAGCCCGAGGTTGACGCGGGCAGTGTGCAGGTTCGCCACATCGAGCAGCAGTCCGACATCCGCCCGCTCGACGAGCTCGCCGACGAACTGGCCCTCGGTGAGCTCGTCGGCGGGCCAGCCGAGCAGCGGGGCGACGTTCTCCAGCGCCAGGGGCACCGGCAGCGCCGCCCGGGCGGCCCGCACGTTCCGGACGATCACCGCCAGCGCCTCACGGGTCCGCGGCACCGGAAGCAGATGCCCGCTGTCCAGCGCCCCGACCCGGCAGAAGGCCATGTGCTCGCTGACCAGCGGCGCACCGAGTGCCTCGGCGACAGCGGCCAGCCGGGCCAGGCGCGGGCGTTCGGGACGGTCCGCGCCGCCCAGGTTCAGCGAGACGCCGTGCGGGATCACCGGGACGCCACGTGCACGCAGCTCGACCAGGCCCGGGGGAAGGCGGTCCGGGTCGACGTTCTCCGCGATCACCTCGACGAAGCCGATCTCAGGCAGCTCGGCGATCACCGCGTCGATCTCCGGCCGCCAGCCGATGCCGCAGCCCAGCGACAGACCGGCTCCTGTGGTCGCACCAGTCATACCGCTCCTCCGATCCTGCCGGCCACCACGCCCCCGTGGTTGTGGAGTGCCGTTCGTCGTCAGCACCCACCTCCACCGCACCCCCCTCCGCCGCCCCCGCAGCCACCGCCCCCACAGCCGCCTGCGCTTCCGCAGCCGCCGCCGAACGCGGACCAACTCGCGTCGATTCCACCGTTCCCGAGGCCGCCGCCTCGCCGCCTGGACCCGGAGCGGGTGCCGCGGGGAGAAGCAACGGGGGCCGGAACCGCTCCGCAACCGACGTCGGCGGAGAAACCGACGAGATCGAAGGTGACGAAGCCGTGCCAGCCTCGTTCGAGGTCCCCTCCGTGCGTCGCGCTACCCGGACCGCCCACGTTTCCAGCGGTTCGTGAACCCACTCCGGCGGCGCTGGTGCGTGCGGCGGCCAGCTCACGCACGACCTTTCTGATGGCCGCCTGCGTCGAGACATCGGAGCGCCGGTAGGCATCCCGCAGCAGGCGGCCGTCAGGATCCCTGACCGCGTAGGACCACAGATCCCTGGTGAGGAAGTAGAAGAGCAGCCGCTCCGCCTCGTCTTCGGGATACCAGCCCGCCTGGCGCACCACCGCCAGTGCGGGTGCGCTGTTCCGCGCCAGCCGGCACAGATGTTCCCGGGCCGCGCCTGGAGGAAGCTGCAGCAGTTGCCGCCGACATTCCTCCGCCTGGCCGGGGAGCAGTGGATTACCGGCACATTCCAGCAGGACGTCGACCGTCTGCCAGTCAGTCGGATCAAGCGCGTCCGGCCGGCCCTTGAGAACCGCGACCATCGGATTCTCGCCCACCGCCCTGGGAAGGTTTGGATTGTTTACTATCGCCCTCAGGTGCGTGTTACCCGAACCCGAGCCGCGCTTCTCCAGCCAGCACTGGACGAGAGCCGCCAGCAGCGCGGGGTGGTCAGTCGCGGCGAACACGGCGGCGAGGTCCTGCGACCACCCGCCATACTCCGACAGCTCCTGAGCCAGCGCACGGGGCGTTCGCTCCCTCAGCTCCGCCGTCGTCACGCTGCGGCGGCCGTCACCGTCCAGGCGGAGGTTGGACGTTTCATCCAGAAAAGCCACGATCCGAACCTTCGGTTCGTGGCTCGCGGCCGGAGCAGGCACCAGGAGCAGGGCTACGACGCAACGCCGACTCGCGGCCGAGAAACGACCGGACACCCATTCATGAATCAGGGTGGTGATGAGGTTGGGATCACCCTCACAGGCCGCTTCCAGCGCCGCACGAGCCAGCGGTGCCGCCTTCCCTCTCGGTCGGGAGGCAACCGCGACAAGCTCCCGGAGCGACGACCTGTCGCGACCCTGCTCGAACTGGTCGATCAGTCTCCGCGTTACCCGCTCCGCCCGCCACGATCCCCACCGCTGCTGCTCCTCCGGAACCCGCAACCCCATGATGCGACCATCCAATCAGAGAACGCCGGCGGCGATCAGCCGGAAAGTTCGATGTCGCGACTTTCCACCCGCTCCCCGCATTTGTCAACGTCGCAAAATATCGGGGTCCAGTGGTTTCCCGATCCTTCCGCGTCGATCACCGATCCTGTCGCGGACAACTATGTCGAGTACCTGACATCAGGGGTGCGACGGATCGGTGGACAACGACGGATTTCCTCGGCAGCACACGCTGGAGGCACCGCCGACAGCCCAGCCAACCCTCATCCGCCGCCACACCCGCCCGCTTCATGTCCGCAGCCATATTTGCGTACCTGCTCCGCCGCGGAGTCGCTCCCGCATCCACCACCCGCGATGAATCCGCGGCCGCTACGACGCCCACGCCCGCCCCGGCCGGGCGCGGTGCGGGTGCGGTGGACGGGTGCGGCGAAAGCCCGAGCCGCTCCGCAGCCGACATCGGCGGAGAAATCGCCGAGATCGAAGGTCACGAATCCGGGCCAGTCCCGCTCGATGTCCCCTGTGGGCACCGCCGTTTCCGGCTTGCCCGCGTCTTCGGATCCCTCTGAGCCTGCGCAGGCGGGCTGGGTGCGCGCGGTGTCCAGCTCCCGGACGAGCTGCCTGATCGTCGACTGTGTCAGGGGGTCGGAACGCCGGTACGCAATGCGCAGGAGCCGGCCATCGGGATCCATGCCCGCATACGAGCGCAGGTCACGGTTGAGGAAGAAGAAGAGCAGCCGATCCTCGGTGTCGCTGAGAAGCCAGCCCGCCTCCCGCATTACGGCAAGCCCCGCCGGACTCCTCCGTGCCCGCCGGCACAGATGGTCCCGAGCGGCACCCGGAGGCAGCCGCAGCAGCAACCGCCGACACTCCTCGCCCTGGCCGGGCAGCGATCGGTCCTCGATGCAGTCCAGCATGACGTCGACCGTCTGCCAGTCGGTGACATCCAGGAGATCGAGCCGGTTCCTGATGATCGCCACAGCGGGGTTCTCGCCGGTTGGCCGAGGAAGGTTCGGGTTCCTCCTGATTGCCTCGAGAAGCACATCACCCGAGCCCGAGTAGCGCTTCTCCAACCAGCACTGGACGAGAGCCTCAAGCAGCCCGGGATGATCGGTCGACGCGAAGACGACGGCGAGTTCCCGCGACCATCTCCTCCGCTCCGACAGCTCCTGGGCAAGAGCACGACACGCACGCTCTGCCACCCTCATGTCGTGGCCGTAACCGTCCGTCCGGAGGTTTCTCGCTTCGTCCAGAAAAGCCACCACCCGAGGCTTCGACCCATGGTGCCCAGCTGGCGTGGAAGCCAGGAGAAGACCGACGACGTATCTCCGGCCCGCCGTGGAGAATCGACCGGACACCCACGCACCGATCAGCTCGGCGACGATGGCGGGATCGCCTTCGCATGCCCCCTCAAGGGCTGCGTGAGCCAGCGGCGCCGCCTTCCCGCGCGGCCGGGACGCGACCGCGACAAGCTCCGGGAGCGAAGACCCGACACGATCAGACAGGAATCCTGTGCGGCGACTTTCCGCTCGCCTTCGAGAAATGTCAACGTCGCAAAAAATCTGGGTTCCACGGATTCAACAGAATGTCGGCGTCAGGCAACGACCGTATCGTGGACAACTATGTCGAGCAGCCGACGGTAACGGTCCACCGAGCAGGCACGCGCCGGAATTCAATGGCCACGGGAGCGTGTTCTCCGCGTGACTGCGAGAGTGCACGATCCGCGTGACAGCCGCCTCGTTCCCGGCTCCCTGCCTCCGGTCGACGGCACAGGCCCTGCCGCAGTGGCGGTCAGCCGCCGCGCGGAGCGAACATGATGATCGCCATGCCGGCAAGGCACACCGTGGCGCCGACGACGTCCAGCCGGTCCGGGCGATAGCCGTCGGCGACCATCCCCCAGACGATCGAGCCCGCGACGAAGACTCCCCCGTACGCGGCCAGGATGCGTCCGAAGTCGCCGTCCGGCTGCAGCGTCGCCGCGAACCCGTACAGGCCGAGCGCGATCACGCCGGCACCGACCCACAGCAGGCCACGGTGCTCACGCACGCCCTGCCACACCAGCCACGCCCCCCCGATCTCGAACAGGGCGGCGACCGTGAAGAGTGCGAGGGAGCGGACGACAGTCACAGGCGTGCTCCTTCGGTGGACGGCGGACGGCGCCGATCGCACGATGCCCGGATAGCCGGACGTCCAGAGCGGGCGGCATGCGCACCTCGACGGTAACCATCCCGGCTGACCACCCGAAAGGGCCGTCGGCCGCGCTGCTCGCGCAGGGGCGCCGGTCAGGTGCCGCAGGGCGATGCGGCCAGGCCGGGCGAGGCCGGGACGGAAGCCGCCCAGTCCGGGCGCAGGCGGTCGTCCGGGGTCGGCGCCCAGCCGCCGGGGCCCAGGGCGTAACGCCAGCGCGGCCCGGACGTCAGGAACAGGTCGAGGGCCTCGATGAGCCGGTCGACGTCCGCCGCGGAAGAACCGACACCGACGCTGGCCCGCAACGCCCCGGCAGGCGCACCCAGCTGGTCGAGCAGCGGGTGCGCGCAGAACCGGCCGGCGCGCAGGCTGATGCCGTGCTCGGCGGCGAGGTAGGCAGCGGCGAGGTCCGTCGCGGCACCCGCTGCGCGGTCCCCGGCGAACGTGAAGGTCACGACCCCGACCGGGGCGCCGACGCCGGTGTCGGTGTCGGAGGTGCCCGTGGCGGCGGTACCGGTGCTGGAGATGCCCGTGGCTGCGGGCCAGCGGGACAGGACGCGGACGTCGGGCAGGCCGGCGAGACCCTTCACCAGCCTGTGTCGCAGCGCTTCGTCGTGCTCGACGAGGGCGTCCGCCGGCAGCGCCCCCAGCGCGCGGCACGCGGCGGCGAGCGCGACCGCGCCAGGCAGGTTCGGAGTGCCTGCCTCGTGCCGCGCGGGGGCGTCAGCCCAGGCCACCGAGGTCACGGTGACTTCGCGCACCGCACCCCCRCCGGCCAGGTAGGGGGGCGCCGCGTCGAGCCAGTCACGCCGGCCGACAAGCGCCCCGGCACCGAACGGTGCGTAGAGCTTGTGGCCCGACAGGGCGAGGTAGTCCACGTCGAGGCCGGCCAGGTCGATCCGGCGGTGCGGGGCCAGCTGGGCCGCGTCCACGAACAGCCGGGCCCCCGAGGCATGGGCAAGTGCGGCGAGGCGGGCAAGCGGGAGCCGCTCCCCGGTCACGTTGGAGGCTCCCGTCACCGCCAGCAGCGCGGTCGGCTCGGCGCGCAGCTCGGTGGCGAGCGCGTCGAGGGTCTCCTCCGGAGTCGGGCGGGCGGCCACCACCCGGCGCCGCACCGCCGACCAGGGCAGCAGGTTCGCGTGATGTTCCAGGTCCAGGACCACCACCCGGGCGGACCGACCGGCCGTATGCCCCACGCAGTGCGCGAGCAGGTTCACCGCGTCGGTGGTGTTGCGGGTGAACACCACGGCGTCGTCGCGCCGGGCACCCAGGAAACGTCCGACCTCCGCCCGCGCGCCTTCGTACACGGCGGTGCACACCTGCGAGCCGAAGCCGGCGCCGCGGTGCACACTCGCCGAGTACGGCAACAGCTGCGCGACCTGTTCCGCGACGGTGACGAGGCTCGGGGCGCTCGCCGCGTAGTCGAGGTTGGCGTGGCGGGCCCGTCCCCCGCCGACCAGCGGCACCTCCAGGTCGCCTCCGACGACGGGCAGCAACGCCTCCCGCCCCGGGCCCGACAGGTGCGGAGCAGGGGGCGGGGCTGACGATCCCGACAGGATGGGTTGATCTGACGGGTTTCGGGGTGCGAGCGGGACAGTGATCCCGGAAGTGGCCTGATCCAGCGCAGGCTGAACAGAGGGCACGGCCGTGGCTCCTTCGGGTCCATCGGACCCCGGCGAGGGTCCGCACTTGCCGAGCCGGACACCCCGACACGGCCTGGTCACAACCGGGGGCACCCCGCCGCGGAGGAGGGTTGCCGGCCAGCAAGCCCGGACTTGACGCTGGCACTCTTGACCTGGTCGAACACGTGCGCGACGCGCTTACAACGAAAGCGCGCAGCAGCGCCTGCAGTCACCGTCGGCGACGCAGACGCGCGAACACCATACCTCTCCCGCCGAACTTTCCCCACCAGAGCCATCGACAAAGCGGGACGGACGCTGCACCTGCCGGCTCGCACGCCTGCAGTGATCAGGCGTGCGAGCCGGCAGATCTCTGTCTGGCCGGGATCAGGCCGCTGGTGCCAGCGTTGTCGGAATCGACGCGGACGGCGTCGCGGACGTGGTCGGGGAGGCCGGGGGGATGGTCGGCAGCCGCAGGACGGACCCTTCCGCGCCGGTGACGATGGTGACGTCGACCGGCGTGGCGTTCGGTGTCAGCGCGTTGGCCGCGCCCCCCGAGATCCGGACGGCGACGCGGTGGCCGGCGGCGAACTGGTAGTGGTTCGCACGGATACCGATCTCGAACGTCGTGACCGCGCCGACCGCCACCGGAGTCGGCGACGTGTGCGACGCCCGGTGGCTCGCCCGGAGGAACCCGTCATTCACCAGCGTGGTCGTCCCGTCCGCGGCCACGTCGAGGAGTTCGACATAAAGATTCGCGTCGCTACCCGACGGCGAGGCCCGCAGGCGCAGTGTCGGATGGCCGAAGACGGCCCTCGGCTCGGTCAGCGGCGCGGTCCGGAAGGTGACCGAGCCCCCGGGAGCCGTGGGGTCGGCCGGCTGGTGAAAGGTCGGCGCTCCGGCGGATTCCGCCGGAGCGGATGACGCACCGCCCACGCCCACGCCTGAACCCGTGCCCGTGCCCTGACCGGTGGTCTGTTCCGACAGGGTGCCCTCGGCGGTGAGTGAAAGGGTTCGGGTGCCCACGGTGTTTCGGGGGCTGTAGTTCACGATCTCGCGCCAGCCGGCACCGCCGGCGTCGGGCCGCTCATAGCTGACAAATGTCGGCCTGGGCGGAATGGGGATGGCGGGCAGCTTCTTCACCCAGTGGTCGAACCAGGCGAGCAGCAGGCCGGGGGCGAGACCCGCCGGGTCGCAGAGCCCGGTGCAACCGGGGAAGGCGATCGGCGAGCGGTGCGGCCACGGGCCGTAGACAGCCCAGGTGCGGTCGAGGGCGCCTTCGATGTTGGCGAGAGTGCCGGAACGGAAATAGCCGTCAATCCAGCCGCCCATGGCGAGTACGGGCACCTTGATCCGGTCGTACCTGCCGGCGAAGGACCGGCTCTGCCAGTAGTCGTCGAAGGTCGGGTGCTGGCGGTTGGTGGYGTACTCGGCGGCGGCGTCGATGCGGCCCTGGCTCAGGAACTGGGCGGTGGGCGGCCAGTTGTCGATCGCGCCGCTCTCGGTGGTCTTGATGCCGCCGGGGTAGATCACGTCGTCGTAGAGGCTGGCCGGCGACTGGAGCGGAGCGACGGCCACCAGGTGCGGGGCCTGCTCGATGGCCGCGCCGTAGCTTGTCTGGCCGCCGTAGCTCTCCCCGAACATGCCGATCCGCCCGTCGGAGAACGGCTGGGCCGCCAGCCACTCGACCAGGTCGCGGGCGTCCTTCCGATCCTGCGCCGACCCCGCGTTCTGCCAGGTACCCCCGGACCTGCCGGTGCCGCGGACGTTGCAGATCAGGCTGTTGTAACCCCGGGTCACGAAGTACTCCGCCTCGCCCTCATAGGAGGTTCGAAGCTCCGCGTAGGGCGTGAACTCGACCACCAGACCGGGGAACTTCCCCTCGGCAGGTGCGCCGTTCGTCGCCGGCCGCAGCAGCGAGCAGTCGAGCGCGGTGCCGTCCGCGACAGGCACCGACACCGTGGAGCGCGTCGATGCGAAGGTCGCCTCCCGGGTGTAACCCCACCAGGCCCGGGTGGTGCTCGACAAGGGCGCGGACGTGACCCCGGGTGTTCCGCCCGGGCCCTCGCCGCCGCCCGAGGGTAAGCAGCCCRCCAATGCCATCACCATGGCGGCTGTGACCGCCAGAGCGGCCCCGATGCGCCCAGCTGCCCGGGATCGTCGTACGCCTCGCCGACGTTGCCTAGGCATCCGTTTCCTTTCCTCCCATAACCGTCCCGGACCGATCAGATCGCAGCACTGAAATCAATTCAGTTCCCTCATCTGACACCTCATGCCTGCCTGTCATGAGCAGGCGAGAGCATAGGACTGTCGAGCAGGCCGGACAATCACCCGATGGTGCCTCCACCGGGCGCCATCACCAACACGTCGAACGCACTCGACGGCCTCGCTTTCTCGCGTACTCCGTCTCGCCAGCGAGGCGGCGTGGCGGCGTGAGTGCGTGGCTGCGTGGCTGCGTCGACAAAAGGAGAACGGCCGCGTCTTCAGCGGTGAGCCCTGCGACGCGAGGCCTCGGTCCCGGCGGGGTACCGAGGCCGAGGACGCCGTGCGGCTCGTCAGGGCTGCGGTGTTGCCCAGTCTCTCCTCGAACACGCGCCTCGGCCATCGGGCTCTGCGCACCCGCGGAGCGAGCGCGACGCCAGCTGTCCCGGGCCCGCGCATCCGCCGCCCTCCCGGCGAGCCCATGGCCCGGAACCTGCGGCAGCACGCCGTATCCAGCCCGGTCAGGGGGCGGGCAGCCCGAGGGCGCCAGCCCTTGCCCGCTCCGACAGGCCTGTGCTAAACACCTTTCAGCGGCGTTGGGCAACTGCCCAATAATATTTGGACCCGCAGGCTTCCAATCTCCGACCGAGGGGAACAGGAATGACAGTCACCGACCGACCGCTACGGGTCGTGCAATGGACAACGGGAAACGTGGCACGCGAGTCCCTCAAAACCATCGTCGAGCGCCCCGGCCTGGAACTCGTCGGGCTGTACGCCTTCAGCAGGGAAAAGGTCGGCAGGGACGCCGGTGAACTCGCGGGGCTCGGCCGCTCCCTCGGCGTCACCGCGACCGACGACATCGACGCCCTGATCGCCTTACAGCCGGACTGCGTCGTCTACATGCCGCTCTACCCGGACATCGAGCACCTGACCCGTCTACTGAACGCCGGTGTCAACGTTGTCTCCACCGCCGGATTCATCACCGGCCGCGCCTACGGTGCGGAAAGCCGGGCCGCGCTCGACGAGGCAGCCCGTGCCGGAAACGCCAGCCTGTTCGGCAGTGGCATCAATCCGGGATTCGCCGACTACCTTGCCACTGTCGCCACCGGCCCATGCCGAGAAGTGAACTACCTCCGGGTCACCGAGTCGTTCAACATCGGGCTGTGGGCCGCCGACGCGAACCAGAACGAGCTCGGCTGGGGCCGCCCCGCAGGCGATCCCGGCCATGCCGACGAGATCCGCACGGCGACCGCCGTCTTCGGCGACGCCGTCGAATCGATGGCCCACCAGCTGGGTCTGTCCATCGACGACATCCGCTGCGAGGTGGAGTTCGCCCACGCGACCACCGACGCGGACGTCCCCGGCCGCACGGTGCTGCGCGGCAGCGTCGCCGGGATCGACGTGCGGTGGATCGGCGCCGAGGCCGGTACCGACCTGGTGGAGGCACACCTCCGCTGGACCGTTGCCGCCGACATCGACCCGGCGTGGGACATCGCCATGGCCTACCTCATCGAGGTTCGCGGCACGCCGCAGATCAGCCTGCGGGTCGAGGTGCTCCCGGCCGATCTCACCGCGCTCACCCTGGAGGACATCAGCGCGATGGGCTCGATGATCACTGCCCTGCCGGTGGTCAACGCCATTCCCGCGGTGGTGGCCGCCCGACCGGGCATCGTCACGTACGCCGACCTGCCGACCGTCGCCTCCCGGCTGACCGTCAGGAACTGACGGTGTTCAGGAGCCTTCAGCGATGATCTACAGCTGGGAGAGATCAATCATCGCGGGAAAGGGGGCCGACACCGTGACCGCGCCAGCGTGGACGTCGCCGTCCCGGTAGATCCTGGTGGCCGGATCGAGGACGTAGGTGTAGACGAGCGGGACACCGCCGGCGGGCTGCTCGATCCGCCAGTAGTACGTGATGCCGCCCCTCGCGTACTCTCCGGCCTTCACGAACCGGTCGGTGGACTCGGAGCCTGGCGAGACGATTTCGGCCACGAGCAACACGTGATCCGGGCGAGCGTAATGCGAGCGTGCCGCTGGTCCCGGCGCGCCGACGGGACCAGCGGCACGCTCACGCCTGCAATGGCCTGAGCATCGGGTCCGCGGACCTGGGTGCGCCCTCGACGGCAAGGCGTTCGCAGCGTCGCTTACCCCACTCCCCCAGCGGGCGGAGGGCCTCGTTGAGTGACGTGCCGTGCTCGGTGAGGGAGTACTCGACCCGGGGCGGGACCTCGCGATACACCTCGCGGTGGACCAGGCCGTCCTCCTCCATCTCGCGCAGTTGCTGGATAAGCATTTTCTCGCTGACGCCAGGAAGGCCGCGACGCAGTTCACCGAACCGCCGGGTTCCGTGGTTGTTCAGCTCCCAGAGGATCAGCGACTTCCATTTTCCTGACACCACGTCCATACCGGCATCGATGCCGCAGACGTAGGGACCGCGCCGCGCACTCGTCACCATCAGACCCTCCACCTCGCCCCAGCTGGACACTGACTTCCAGGTAAGTACTGAACAAAATAGTAGGTACTTGCCGGCGGGAAGGGTTCGCAGGGAGGGTCGGTACGGCGCGCCAGTCAGACCACCGAACAGAGCGAGGGACAATCCATGACGACCCGTACGACCTTCCTGGGCCTGGGCGCGATGGGCAGCGAGCTCGCCGCCGCGGCTCTCGACGCCGGCCGACCCTCCGTGGTGTGGAACCGCACCCCGGACAGGGCAGCGGCACTCGGCGAGCGCGGCGCCATCGTCGCCCGGACCGTCGACAGGGCGATCACCGGCGATGGACCGATCATCCTGTGCCTGCTCGACCATCAGTCCGTRCACGCTGTGATCGATCCGGTCGCCACCAGCCTGGCCGGACGCATCATGATCAATCTGACGACGACGACACCGGGCCAGGCCCGCGAACTCGCGGCCTGGGCGACAGAGCACGGCGTCACCTACCTGAATGGCGCGATCATGGCCGTACCCGAGATGATCGGCCGCCCCGGTGCGGTGATCTTCTACAGCGGTGCCGAGTCCGCCTTCGAGGAGAACCGGAAACTGCTCGATCTGTGGGGGCAGAGCGACTACTTCGGGACCGACCCCGGCATGGCCTCGCTCCGCGACATGGCGATGCTCGTCGGGATGTACACGATGTTCGCCGGCTTTCTCCACGGCGCGGCGATGGTCGGCGTCGAGGGGGTGTCAGCTACCGAGTTCGCCCGACGGCAGACCCCTTTCCTCGCTGCCATGACCGGTCAGCTGGCCGGTCTCGCCGCCGCGGTGGACGCCGAGGACTACGCCGGGGCCGGCCAGCAGAGCCTCGAGTTCACCGAAGCCGCACTGGCCTCGTTGGTGACGGCCAGCCTCGAAGCGGGTGTCCAGGTCGACGTGCTGCGGCCCGTCCACGACATCGTTCGTCGGCAGATCGCTGCCGGACATGGTCGGCAGGGCACCGCCCGCATCTTCGAAGAGCTCAGGAACGCCCGATGAGCGGCGAGGGCGACCTGTCTCCCGTGACGGTCATCGGCCTTGGCCCGATGGGCCGGGCGATGGCCACGTCCCTGCTGCGGGCCGGCCATCCGGTGACGGTGTGGAACCGCACCGCGCGGCGGGCCGACGACCTCGTCGCCGACGGTGCCACGCTCGCACCCACCCCGGCGGCTGCGGTCGCCGCCAGTGAGCTGACCATCCTCAGCCTCACCGACTACCAGGCGATGTACGACATCCTCGGCCCGGTCGCCGAGAGTTCGGGGCCCTCCGGTGTTCCTGACGGTTCCGGTGTTCTAGACGGCAGGGTCCTGGTCAATCTCAGCTCGGATACGCCCGACGCCTCCCGGCACGCGGCGGCCTGGGCAGCCGGACACGGCGCGACCTTCGTGACCGGAGGCGTGATGGTGCCCGCACCCGCTGTGGGCGGCCCCGGGGCATATGTGTTCTACAGCGGGCCGCACGCGGTGTTCGACGTCCACGAACCGATGCTCAGGCTGATCGGCGAGCCCAGGTACCTCGGGGAGGACCCGGGGCTGGCCCAGCTCTTCTACCAGGCGCACCTCGACGTCTTCCTCACCGCCCTGTCGAGCCTGCTCCACGCGACCGCGCTCGTCACCGCCGCCGGGGTCCCGGCCGCCGACTTCCTGCCCGGTGCGCTGACCACCCTCACCACCATCCCGGCGATGATCGGAGACGGAGCGGACCTCGCCCGACGTCTGGAGGCCGGCGAACACCCCGGCGACCTCAGCACAGCACAGATGATGGGCGCGACAGCAGACCACATCGTGTGGACGAGCGAGAAGGCGGGCATCGACACACGGCTACCGAAAGCCGTCAGGGCGCACTACGACAAAGCCATCACCGCCGGCCGCGGCACCGAGAACTGGACCGTTCTCTACGAGACGCTCAAAGCTGGCGACTGAACAACGACCAAGCCGAGGGCCCTGACCTGGGCAGGTCCGTGAGCTGGAGCCGCCGGGTGACCCAGCCCTTCGAGGCCGGCCGGGCAGTCGAACGCCGCTGCCATGTCGGGGACAGCTGCCGTGTGGTGCGCGGCTACCCTGCGATGTCGCTCTGCGCGGCCAAGCCGAGGAGGACGGTCCTGATGGCAGCGTCGAGGGACTCGCGGAATGGCGGATTCATGAAGGCCAGGGCCGGCTCGACCTGATAGGCGGCGACCAGGGCCGGCGCGGGATGGCCGCGGGTCCACAAGGCGCCGGCGAGAGCGATGAGCAGACCGGCCGCCTGCGCCGATCGCGGCTCGTCGAGCTCGGGAACGAGACGGCGGAGCAGGGCGGCGAGCCCGACCATGCTGTCCCGCGCCCCCCGCTTGTACCGGAGCGCGGCGGCTGTGGAGACGTTCCGTTCCAGGACGGCGGCCTGGGCGCTGATGAGTTCGCACAGCATCGGATGGGCATCGAACGACGCGGCGAGCCCAGCCGCCAGCTCGCCGGCCCGAACGGACACCGGGGCCGACGGATCGACCGTCGGCGGGAGCTTCTCGGTGATCTCGACCAGGAACCCGGCGGCGGCGTCGGCCAGCAGGTCGAGCAGGACTGCCTCGCGCGACTCGAAGTAGCGCAGGACGTTGGACTTCGCCAGCCCCACGCGACGGCTGAGCTCGTTGAGGCTCATCGCCGACACCGGCATCTCGTCGAGCATCGCGGCCGCCGTCCTGAGGATGCCCTCACGGCGTTCCGTGCGCTGCACCTCGCTCCTTGCGCGTTGGAAGGCTGCCATGCCTCCCAGGTTAGAAGACCGGCGGTCTCTTGACTACAGACCGCCGGTCTTTTAAGTTTCAAGAGACCGCCGGTCTGTTCCGCGACGCGAAGGATCGAGACTCGTCGGTGTTGTCCAGCTGGCCCGCACCGCCGTTCTCGGGCGCCTCCGGCGCCCCGACGTCCGACCTCGGCGACCGGCCGCCCCTCCGTCTCCCGTTGGAAGGAACTGTCATGGCTCGCAAGGTCGCCCTGGTCACCGGCGCCTCCTCAGGCATCGGCGATGCCACCGCCCGTCGCCTGCACAAGGCCGGCTTCGTCGTGTACGGCGCCGCTCGGCGCGTCGACCGGATGGCGGAGCTCGCCGCCGCAGGCGTGCGCACCATCGCCCTCGACGTCACCGACGAAGCCTCCACCCAGCAGGCTGTCACCGAGATCCTCACCGCCGAGGGCCGCGTCGACGTGCTCGTCAACAACGCCGGCTACGGCTCGTACGGCGCGGTGGAGGACGTCCCGATGTCCGAGGCCCGCGCCCAGTTCGACGTCAACCTCTTCGGGCTCGCGCAACTCACGCGGACGGTGCTGCCGACCATGCGTGCCCAGGGCAGCGGCACCATCATCAACATCAGCTCGATGGGCGGTCGGTTCGCCACTCCCCTGGGCGCCTGGTACCACGCCAGCAAGTTCGCCGTCGAAGGCCTCAGCGACGCGATGCGCCTGGAGCTGAAGCGGTTCGGCATCGACGTCGTCCTCGTCGAGCCCGRCCTGATCCGAACGGAGTGGGGCGCCATCGCCGCCGACAAGCTCCGTGCCACCTCGGGACACGGCCCCTACGCAGAACAGGCCGGCGCCATGGCCACATCGTTGGAGAACGGCTCACGACCCGACGCGCGGCGGACCTCGCCGCCCACCGTCATCGCCGACGCCGTAACGAAGGCCGCGACCGCCCGTCGCCCCCGCACCCGATACACCGCCGGCTTCGGCGCCCGCCCGCTCATCCTGCTCAGCAGGGTCCTGCCGGACCGGGTCTTCGACGCCTTCATCAAGCGAACCTCTGGCGCACCGGCCTGACGAGGGCCCCGGTGCCAGCCCGCCAGGCGCGGAACCGACTGTCCGCAGAATCCGACGACCTGGCAGGTCTCGTCCGCGAGCAGGCCGCCGACCGTGAGGCTGTAGACGCCTCCGCCTGACGACATCTCGGCCTGCCGGCATCGTCGCCTGGCGGCTGGGCGCGGCCGGCCCTGTGACCGGCCGCGCCGGGGCGTCAGTCGAGCAGGTCGGGCTGTTCCTCGATGATGATCTCGTAGAGGGCTTCGAAGGACCAGCGAGCGCCGTCGTCACCTCGCGCCTTACTGGCGGTGGCGCTGGCGATCTCGTGGTCCAGGAGCCGCAGCGTCCCGGCCGCCGCCGCGACGAGCTGGGTCCGCGCCGCCCGCTCCGCCGCGATGTACCAGTACGCCGCCGCCTCGACGCTGGTGCCGACGGTGAGCAGGCCGTGGTTGCGCAGGATCGCCAGCTTGTGCGGACCGAGCACGGTGGCGATCTTCCGGCCCTCCTCCTCGTCCAGCACGACTCCGTTGTACTCGTCGAAGATCACGTGATCTTCGTAGAACGCGAGGGAATCCTGGGAGATCGGATGCAGCGGCTCGCCGATCGCGGCGAGCGCCCGGCCGTACAGCGCATGGGTGTGCGCGGCGCCGACGACGTCCGGCCGGGCGGCGTGGATCTGCGAATGGATGGTGAACGCCGCCCTGTTCAGCGGCGGCGTACCCTCGACGATCTCCCCTCTGTCATTGACCAGCAACAGGTTGGAGACCTTGATCCGGCTGAAGTCGAGGCCGAGCCGGTTCACCCAGAAATGGTCGGTCAGCTCGGGGTCACGGGCGCTGATGTGGCCGGACAGTCCCTCGGCGATGCCGAGCCTGGCGAAGAGCCGGTACGCGGCGGCGAGTTTGCGCTTACGGTGCAGCCGCTCTTCCTCGACCGTCCTGACCGGCTCCGGGCGAGGCCATTGCCCGCCTTCGGCCGGTGCGACCAGCCCGGCCCACAGGCTCGTCTGCTCGCCGTCGGATGCTTCGGGGGCCACATCCGGCGCCGGCAGGATCGCCGCTGCCGGCGCGTCATGGGTGGAAAGCGTCATGTCTGGGCTTGCCCTTCCTCATCAGGGGGCCGGTTACTGACCGACGAGGGGCCGGACCGCGGACAGAACGGCCGAGGACTCAGTGCGCACCATCCAGTCGGGATGGACGTCGGCAAACCGAACAATCCGGTCACGATCGATGACGACGACCGTCGGGTATGGCAGCGTCCACTCTCCGGTGCCGAGAATCGCACCGAGATCCGCGGCTCTACGCCGAGATTCGTCGCGCGCGGCCTCGTCCGGCGCGAAACCGATACCGAAGGAGTCGATCAGAATCCGGTCGGGGTCGCTGGCTACCAGGAAATCGAAGCCATGCCGCTCCTTGATCGCCACCAGCTTCTCGGCGGTCTGGGGGCTGACGATGACGAGGTGCGCACCCAGCTCGCGCAGGGCCGGCGCGAGGGTGAGCTGGTAGCCGCGCAGGGCCGTGTTGCACGCGGGGCAGCCCTCGAACCGGAAGAAGACAAGCACCACCGGCCCGTCGGTCAGCAGGTCGTCGAGTACGACGGTGCCGCCACCGACCTCGGCCAGAGCGAAGGGCGGCACCACGTCGCCTGGTTTGACGAAGCGCGCGCGGTCCGCGTTCTCCTCAAGGGATCGCCGCAGGTCGGCGTGGGCCCGAAGCTGCTCCGGAGCCCATTCCGCGTCCCGGGTGGCCTGCAGCTCGGCCAACAGACCCTGGATCGTCACGGGCGCCGCTGCGGTCTGGTTGATAGGAATTTCTCCTTCTCCAATGCCTTCTCGGGAGGGGGCGGCCGGGTGACCGAGCCCACCGGGCCCTACGCTGTCGCCGCTACGGGTTGCCGGAATCGGCCTGCCCGGCAGCGGCCGCCGCAGCGAGGTCGCGCCGGCGCACCTCGGGCCCCGGACCAGCGGATTCAGCTACGCTGTCCGGCTCCGCCACAGCGGGCCGGCACGGACCCGCACGAAGTCCACACACCAACGACGGGTCAGCGTGGGGTGGACACGCGATTAGCAACATGCGGCAGACATCCGGGATTGTCAAGTTTCCCGGTAGAGATGACGGTCGATCGAACGACCCTCCCGGCCGATCCCATGATCAAGCTGGGATCGACGCCACCCCGACTCGCCTCATGTGATCCGAATCACTTGATTTTCACACTTGACCGATCGACAAACTTTGGTCATGTTGGGTCCGTGTTGAGAACTGCGTACCTGGTGACGCGACAGCACATCGACCTGCTGCGAGTGACCTCCGCGAGCTGTCCGGACCGCCACAGCGGGCGCTGACGCCCAGCATCAGGGACCCGAACGGCCCGGCAGACGACGGGCCCTGCGGCTGCGTCGAGCTGAAGCCGTCATCAGGCTGCGACGTCCCCGCGCCACCGGCAGCAAGGGGCCACGCGGCGGCGCACGCCTGTGATCCGCGCGCCTGGCACACGCCCCGTTCCACCAGCCGCGGCACGCGCGGCAAAGGCACCGGCCACCGCGTTCTCAACGGCCACCCGCGCCCGGCGCGCGCCCCGCTCCACCTACCGCGGCGACGCCCACGACCGGGCCCCGTCCCCGAACTCCGCCGCGCGACCGCGAAGTGGCGGGGCTCCGGCGACATGACAGGAAGAGCAGTACCCACCCGGCAGCATCCCACCGAAGGGACACACCGTGACCACAGTTGTCGAAACGCCCACCCTGTCGTCGTTGGCCGTCCAACCTGTGCAACCCACAATCGGAGCGGAGATCAGCGGCGTCGACCTCCGGGAGCCACTCACGCCCGAGGTGCGCGACCAGATCAAGGCGACTGTGCTGAAGTACAAGGTCGTCTTCTTCCGGGACCAGGAGCTGAACCAGGCGCARCACGAGGCCTTCGCCCGGCAGTTCGGCCCCGTTTACACCCATCCGGGCGCGGGCAAGGCCGGCTCCGACGTCAGCCCGGCGATTCACCGCATCGCCAGCGAGGACTTCAAGAAGTACGAGAAGGCCCATGCTCCGCAGGCCGGCGACGACATCTGGGAGCCCTACCACACCGACACGAGCTGGCGGCTCGTGCCGACCTGGGGAGCGGTGCTGCGGGCGGTCCACCTGCCCGAGGTCGGCGGCGACACCATCTGGGTCGACGCCGCACTCGCCTACCAGGGTCTGGCCGACGACGTGAAGGCCCGGCTCGAGGGCCATCACGTCACCCATGACTTCCGGGCCGCGCTGCACCAGTCCGGACACGACTACCCGGTGGTCGCTCATCCGGTCGTCCGCCTGCACCGGGAAACCGGCGAGAAGACCCTCTGGGTGAACTTCACCCAGCGACCGACGATCCTCGGGCTCGACCGTGCCGAGAGCAGGGAACTGCTGACGGCGGTCATCGACCAGTACCGCAAGCCGGCAAACCAGGTGCGGTTCTCGTGGCGACCGGGCTCGGTCGCCTTCTGGGACAATCGCGCCACGGTCCATTACGCGGTACGCAACTACGGAACGTTCCCGCGGCTGCTGGAAAGGATCCTCATCGCCGAGGAAACGCTCTACGCCGACCTGTAGGAGAGGCCCTGTCACCCCAACTCAGCCTGGTCCCGCCCGGGCGGGCACTCTGTGTCGGCGCCGCGCTTCGGACATGGCACGTCGAGGGCACACTCAGCCCGTTCCCCAGACCGGTCTGCCGTGAGCAATGGCCGTCCAGCGGCCGCGGTAGGGCGCTTCTACTGACAGAGAGGCCGTCCAAGGTGGACGGCCCCTCTCGGTATCGGTAGACCTGGCAGTCCGCGGAGACGCACATCGAGGCCGGCGCCAGACCGAGAGCGCAGGCACGACTCACCCGAGTGGCAGGCTTCTCCGCGTACATGCTGGCCCGGCTCGCGTTCAACATGGGCGACCACGGTGCGGCCCAGCAGCTCGTGATCCAAGCAGGCGATCACGCCGAGCAGATCGACGATGCCATGCTGACCGCCTCGGTTGCCGCCGTGGACTCGATTCTCGCGTTTTACCGGCCACCAGTACGACGAGGCCGCGACAATCGCCCGGCGGGCAGGAGCCGTCGCGGATCATTCCTCCGCACGGGCCCGCCTGTTCGAATACGAAGCCCGCACGTACGCCGCTCGTGGCGACGTGACCGCAACCCGGGAGGCGCTGGCCAGGATGAACAGGGCGGTGATCGAGATCTCACCGAGGCCGGGCCCGTCTGAGATCTCCCACCCGGGAGCGGCTACCGCCTTACGTCGAGAAGGACGCTTGCCCGCGTCAGTCGGTCGGCGTGCTCTGAATCCTCACGACCGTTGATCTGGAGCAGGCGCGCGATCTCCGGATCGGGTTCGGTGCTGGCCCACCGCTGGTAGTCGGCGTCGCCGGCCCGTTCGCCGCGCATGATCGCAGCCAGCAACGCCGCATCCACCGGGGGCGGCGCGCCGAGGGGATATCCGCCTTCCATGTCCGCGGAAGGCTCGTACGGGTGCCCCAGCTTGATGGTGAGGGCTTGTTGAATCCGGCTGGCATGGCCTAACTCCCCGCGGCCGTTACGACGAAGCGCTTCGGCGACCTCTTCATTTCGGATGCTGTCTGCCAGCTGAAAGTAGAACAGCCCGGAGGTCCGTTCGAGCTTGTAGAGGACCTCAAGCTCTCGGATGTCAAGATGATCAAGCGACGAAAGAGCCCGAGCGGCCTCCCGGAAACCGTGCTCGTCCATTCCTCGCCACCTCCTCGGTAGCCCGGAGCAGCAGACCGGTCCGAGCATAGGTACGGAACGGGTGTGGGCAGCGGTCTTCACTTCGCGTCTTCGTGACTCGCAGCCYCTGGACCTACATTCCAGCGCCGTAGCTGGCATGGTTCGCCCCGTTCTGGGCGACACGCCGTCAGCGGACCGCACCTTGGGCCGTCGGCGGGGTCTGTGTGCGGGTCTCCCAGTCGCGCGCCGAGCCAACTGACCACGCCCGAACACCCCGACCCACAGGGCAATCGCGCACGTCGGGGTCCGGGGGCTCGGCCCCCGGGCAGACATAACGAAGACGCCCCCATGCCTTCGTAGAAGGCATGGGGGCGTCCAAGTCGAGTGGGCCTTACGTGTCATTGGACGAACCGTCCGATCTTGGTCGAGGGCCCTGAGATCGCCGTTCGTCCGGTCGCGACAAGGCTGCTGACCAGGGACGACATCCCGTGAGTGCACGGGCGGACGGGTTTTGACCGTCCTCGAACAGGTGTTCCGAAATTCGGATCGGCCCCGCCTTCGCCGTCAGCCTGGTCACGGTCCGGACGATGGGTCGCCGGATCGCCCACACCGCCCCGAAATCCCGCTGAAGCCCCGCTTTACCCGAGGCCGGCACAGGGGCCCACGGAGAGTGGTCAGTCGCGGTCTGTGCCTTCGGAGTGGAAGAGCAGATCCTGGTAGGTGCGGCGGTATCGAACGTGTCTGCTCTTGAGGCTGCTACCGACGATGTCGACCGAGCCTTCGTCTCGCATGATCTTCAGCCATCGTCGGATGGTCTGGTCGCTGAGACCGGTCCGTGTAACGAGTTCGGCGCGTGAGAGAGTCTCGTTTCCGAGGGCGACGAGCAGCTCCGGCCGACGGTCGGCCCGAGAGGACTGGCCTTTCGTTGAGGTTGTTCGCCAGGACAGCTGGTACCTGGCCCAGCGGCGGGTTCCGGTCTGGGTGACGAGTTCGCGAGCGACCAGGTCCCGAAGCTCGCTGGTGGCGACACGGGAGTCGACGCCAGTCGCGTTGCGGTAGGCGCGATTGTCAAGGATTTCTTCCTGGCGTAGGAGCGCGAGGGCGACGCATTGGCTGTCGGTCAGGCCCTTCTCACCCAACCCGGTAATCCAAGCGACGGTCTCCTCGCCGAGCAGGGTGTGGTTGGGGAAGACGACGACAAACGACGAGATCTTGTCGTTGAAGTCCGGTGGGCTCATTCCCGCGGCGAGCAGCGAGTCGAGCATGGCGCGGATGCCCGACCCGCGGTTTTCGCAGACGGTGCGGATCTCGCCGGGCAGCGGGACATCTTCGAGGATCTTGATGAGGGTGGCGTTGCGGGCTGAGGAGACGCCTTCTTCGCCGAGACTGTCGACCGTGACAGGACCGAACAGACCGCCCGGATTACGGATCACCAGGCGGTCGGGGTACATCTCGACCTGGACTTGGGCACCTCGAGCGCCCCCGGACAGGTCGCGGTGGACCAATGCGTTGACGACGGCTTCACGCAGAGCGGTCTCTGGGTACTCCCAGACGTCCTGCCGACCCGCACCCCCGACGACAGCCCGACGAGACATGTTCCGGCGGACGGTGGCCAGCGTGTCGCGGACCATGACCGGGACCGGGCCTTCCAACGTCACGTTGTCCAGGAACCTCTCGGTGGACCGGCCGCCGGTCTCGGTCGGGTAGTGGACGAAGGTGACCATCAGCTGCGGGAAGTGCTCCTGCGGATACCTGCCCAGGGCGAGCAGGCCTCCCAGCGACGCCACGTCCTCGCCGCTGTCTCCAGTCACGAGCACCTTGGCGCGACGCAGCACAGCCAAGCGGTCCAAGTCCTTGAACGCGTAGGGCCTGCTGGTCCTCAGCCGGGCGACCAACGCATCGACCATGGCCGCATCCAGATGATCGAGACCAACGCCAGAGACTATTTGCTCGTCCTCACGAGGCTGACCACGTGAGGAGAGCATCATCTGGACCTCGTAGGCCGACAGCCGACGATCACCGTCGCCGACCCTGACGTAGCTGCCCTTGGTGATGCCGGCCCCACGCGAGTAGCAGGGCTTCCGCGCGGGATCGAGCTCGGGGACCTCGGCGACCAGGATCTGGGCGCCCTCGAAGTCATGGACCTTGATCAACGGTCGGAGCGGCGGTTCCATGTCCTCGGAGCACATGGAACCAAGATCAGCCGCGAGCCTCGCCGGATCGGGAAGTCCCGTCGGCGCGAAGCCCTGGGTCTCGTCCAGGCCAAGGACGACCACACCGCCTCGCGTGTTCGCGAACCCGGAGAGAGTCTCGCGCAGCGACTTCGGCAGCCCACCGTGGGCCTTCTTCACCTCCACGTCGGCGATGTCTGTACCGATGGTGCGAAGGTTGTCGACGATCTCCGCGAGCTCGACGTCGAGCATCCATCCTCCTCACCAGCTAACACACTAGCTAGCATGATAGTTGGCATGAACTGCGGCCGGGTGCCAGTGTCGGGTGTCCGGCCGACCGGGCGCCGACGGTTCCAGTGGTGGACCGGGCTGGGCTGTGGCGCGTCTGTGTCGGGTGGTGCTGGAGCCCATGGGGAGATTCGGTCCTGCCCGGCAGCGTCTGCCGCATGACCTGGCCTCGGCCACCGTGGTGGCTCGCGCCGTCTAGGAGCAAGTCCCCGGTGGATGAGCCGATTGGCCGGCCTGGGCTGGCGCGGCTTTCGGGCTCGGGCACGCCTTCCAGCGCCTGCACCGCGTCGTCGACGTGACCGACTCCACGGCGAAGGCTGCAAGGGTCCCTCCCGGCGCCCGGTCGGCCCTCGACCGTCGGGCCGGCGTCTAGGCGAGGATGCTGCTCCGCGCTGCTTCGCCTGACCCACCTCGGAGTCCCGAACGCGTTCGCGCTGYTGCGGCTGCTGCTGCCCCGCGGTGACCGCGCCAAGGACATCGAGATCGTCACCCTGCGCCATCAGATCACCGTGCTGCAACGCCAGCTCGACGGCGCAACGGATTCAGTTCCAGCCCGCCGACCGTGCCTTGCTCGCCGCACTCCTGCATACGTTGCCGCGGCCAACCCTGCACCGCCTGCGGCTACTGGTCCGCCCGGAGACTTTTCTGCGCTGGCACCGCGCCCTAATCACCCGCCACCACGCCGCCGCCTCCCGTCCCAAACGGCGCGGTCGGCCCCGCACTGTCCGCTCGATCCGCGCTCTAGTCGGGCCTGACGCGCTGCTGCGGCCTTCTCCTCGGCGAACGACGGCGACGGAACCAGGTCAGGCTCGCCCTCGGACGGAGAGAGTAGCTGTCAGGTGAGCCTGGTCGCGGCGTCCTTCGGCCTGTTGCTAGCCCGACTGATGGCGAAGTGATCGAAGTCGTAGCCTCACACAATGACCCGCTCCCATGACCTTCGGGTTCGGCCCGCTCTGAGCAGCGATCGAGAGTTCTTCTTCGAGGTGAGGCGAGCCGCCCTGCGGGCATACGTCGAACAGACGTCGGGGTGGGATGATGCGGAACAGCGCATAACCGCTGACAAGGAGTTCGCCGACCTGCCATTTGCCCTGGTCGAGGAGAGCGGGCGACCCGTCGGCTACGCGTGTGTCATCCACCAGAGTGAGTACGACTTCGTCGAGGAGATCGCGCTGCTCCCCGAGGCGCAAGGTCGTGGCATTGGCACCAATCTGTTACGGGGCATCCTTCGGGCTGCTCAGCGGCGCGGCGTTCCGGTCCGGCTCAGCGTCTTCGTCAACAATCCCGCACAGGCCCTCTATACCCGCCTCGGGTTCGAAGTCGTGCGGATCGAGGATCCGCGCATGTCGATGCAGTGGACCCCGGGCAACGCGTGAGGCACCCCCACCGTCTTATCCGGGCGAAGAGAAACCCCGGCCTGGACCCAGACCGGGGCGCTCGTGGTCGCCGGTCAGCCGGCCGTCGGCACCGCCGCGGTCTCCTCGACGACGGCGAACAGGCCACCCTCAACATCGCGCCAGTCGCTGACGGGGCGGATGCCGAGGGTCGCGAGCAGCTTGCCGGCGGCCTCGCTGAGGGCGGGGAGGTCGGCGGCGTCGAGGCGGCCGACGATGGTGCCTTCCGTGTCAGCCTCACCACGGATGATCCGGACGTCGAGGGTGTCAGCGTCGACGTACGCGTAGGTGTTCGTGTCGGTCAAGGGAGCCTCCTTGGGACATGGGAGAGATCGGTTCGATTCGTACGAGGGAAATCCTTACGCAGCGACGCGGACCCGAGCCACGCGCCTCCCGAGGTGTCAGGCCGCACGGGCATATGGCGTGTCGTGGTCGTCCCGCGAGGCCAATCCCAAACCGATGGCGGCCAAATCCGGTCTGACCGCAGCTGCGGATGCCCTCCACGGTAGATGTCGTGTGGTGCCACTCCGCGGCCGGATGATGTGCGGGCCAGCGCGGTTGGGAACTGCCGGTCCGTGCCTCTGAAGTCCCGTCGGCGGGGTCGATGCCAACCCGGTCGACGAAGAAGGCCCGCGCGGTGCCGACTACGCCGTCTCCAGCTCGGACGAGGCGCCTGACCTCCGCGCACCGTCGGATCAGCACCGGGGCACTCAGGCCCGGAGCCCAAGCGCTGGTGCATAGTCGCGGCGGCGGATTGGTTGGGTGAGGATCTCGACGCTGTCGGTGGCCTGGTCGATCGCGCCGGGGAGATGGCCGAGCGGGCCGTCGGGTCGGTGTCCGAGCCGGGCGAGGAGGGTTCGCAGCGGCGGATCGCTGATTACATCGGTCAGTGCACGGGTGAGGCGTTCGCCGCCGAGTACGTGGATGTCTCGGGAGTGAAAGCGGCGCGGCGCGGGGTCGACGGGCTCGGCCAGACCAAGCCGGTTCGTGGCGGCGGCGAGATGACTGGCCGCGGCACACAGTGCCGCTTCGCGTTCCCGCCACCGCGTCGCGCGCAGCGCGTGGTGCAGGTGCTCACCGATCTGGTCGGCGAGGGTCAGCTAGCGCGAACGCGGCGGCCAGGACATAGCGCCAGATGTCGTCGGGGTACCACGCCAGCGCCCGACGCCGCGTGGTGAGCAGATCGAGCGGGTCGTGCAGGACCAAGCCGCCGGTGAGGCTGGCCAGGATCTGGGGCGGGGCCAGCAGCCAGTCCGTCAGTTTCATCCCGTCGGCGGGGTCGACGCCGATCCGGTCGACGAAGAACGCCTGCGCGGTGGTCGCCTCCACCTGATGGTGTGGCCGGCCGCCGTGTCGATCGCTGTCGGGGTAGACGACCGGGACCGTCGGACCGCGCAGGCACCCCCCAGAGCGGCGTCGATCGGCGTGGCGTCGAAACCTGGCGGGACGAACAGCTGCACGCGGGGGCCGAAAACGTGATCCGTGGAAATCTCGTCATCGAAGCCGAGAACCTCGGACCCCTCACCGAGCAACGCGGCAGCGTGGGGAACGCCCGAGACCAGCGGCCGCACCGCCCGCTCGTAGAACCGTCGAGAAAGATCGCGACTTGACACCGTTCTGCGATCCTCCATCAAGGCGTCCCGTCATGGCACAGGCGCCTCATCGTCCTCGCTACCGCCACGTCTGGGCACCTGGGTTTTCGCCAGCCACCGGGCCGTCCGGGCCAGTCGCGATCTCCAGCTTCCGCCGCACAAGCAGGCCCCCGATCCCCAGGACGTCGTCGAGCAGCCGCCGCACACGTCGATCTCCTCGGCGATGCAGTCGATCAGAACCTTGACCTCCACATCACGCTTGCCCGGATCCGCCGTCACGAAGAAGCCCGGTTCGCATGATCCCAACATGGTCGTCCAGGTGGGGCTCGAACCAACTCGCGACGCCCTGACCAGCGCCTTTCCGTGGCGCTGGACCTCAAAGCGATAGATCGCGAACCGCATGCATCCAGGCCAGGGGCATGATCATCACATGGGTGGAGCTGAGGGGACTCCAACCTCCGACCTCGCCCGGACACCCCCAGCCCACAAGGCAATCGCGCACGTCGGGGTCCGGGGGCTTGGCCCCCGGGCAGACATAACGAAGACGCCCCCATGCCTTCGTAGAAGGCATGGGGGCGTCCAAGTCGAGTGGACCTGACGCAACACAATAAGAACCGCCTGATCTTGATTCAGGGTCCCGAGATCACCGTCCGACCGGTCTCCACGAGGCTCCTGGCCAGGGGCGATGCCCAGTGAGCGCCCGGCCAGCAACCTCGCCAGCCGGATCGAACACACGTTCCGTAGACCTGGTGGGTCCGAACGGCACCGCCCGCATGGTGACCGTGATCGTAGGAACCGTCGTCGGGCTCACCTTCCTCTTCGGGCTGGGCAACGTCGCCACACTCGGCATCCGCCTCGGGGTTCCGACCTACATCGCGATCCTCGTGGCGCCGGCAGTTGATCTCTCCGTCGTCGGACTCCTCCTCGGCGCACGCCACCTCACCCTGCACGGCGGACCCGCCGACGTCATTCGCACCGCACGACGCCTACTCATCTTCGCCAGCGCCGTGACCCTCGCCCTCAACATCGCCGAACCCCTCATCTCCGGCCACTACGGCAGAGCAGCCTTCGATGCCGTCGGCCCCCTCCTCCCTATCGGATGGGCAGAGGTCGGGCCCGGTCTCCTCCAAGCAATCCAGACCACCCCCTCACCCGTCGCCCTTCACCCATCGATCGAAGCGACGAGGACAGACCCCTCGCAGGCATCAGAAACACCACCCCCGACGACCCAACACCGACAGAAGACAGCAGACTCCACATCACGTCAGACCGAACGGGAAGCACGCCAGCAAGACCTCCTCCACCGCGCACGCGCCGAAGACGTCCTCCACTGGCAACACCACCAGCGCCCCATCTCCGCCGAAACCCTCCGCAAACACCTCCACATCGGCACCACCACTGCACGCACCCTCGTCACCCAACTACRCCAAGACATCCGCACCGCCGTCGACAGCCARCCACCGAACCCATGACGGGTTCCATCCACCTCGACCCATGAGTCAACCATGCCCGACCAGTAGCTCAGGCGCCCGCCTCAGTCGGACACAACAGGGCCGCACACGCCATGCGCACACAGATGATCTTTGATCTCAAAAAGGGTGATCCCCGGCTCTGAACCCCGCAGGCCATAGCCCATCCACCTGGAGTCGGCAAGGGAAGTTAAACCCTCGCCACTCGATTAAAAGACGAATCACCGCGTATCCGAACATACCGGAACGTGCCGTGTCGTGCCGCAAAATCCGAGGTCAGGGCGTTTTCGGTACCGGAACGTGCCGGCCGGTGTCGCGACGTGCCGGAGCATCAGCGCACACAATGCGCCCACACGCGGTCGGCAACCCTCGACATAACAGTCGGTCCCCCACTACCGGATACGCAAAGCGGATCGATTACGATCTGTAGTCGATCGCAAATTAGGGAGAACCGGCCTGGCCTGTTCGGGGACAGTCGCACCGGGCAACCGGCGATCGCGTGAGGGCCGGCGATATCGACGATTACTGGTCGAACTCGTCGTCGGCGCTGTCGGCGAAGGCATCCAACTCACCGGGCCTGAAGACCACGATGGGGGCCGTGGTGCCACGCCCGTGTCACGCTCAGGTGTGGCACCCGCTGGGTGCAGGCCGGGTGGGGGCGAAGGGATGCGGCACCGCGAGCAGTTCCGCCTCGTGCGCGGCACCGGGCACATCCTCGACATCCTCCACCGAGTCCAGGTTGCGCTGCGTATCCACCCCGGCGCGTTCTCCGCGATGGACCTCACCGTCCGCCACCCGCGCACCGGCGCACCACTGTCCACAGTGAAGTTCACGGTGCAGACCCTGGCCGCCGCCGGCGACCTCCAGAGGGAACTGACCTACGACGAGCCGCGTGCCGCTGAGGCCAACGCCGTGGCAGCCGGAAAAACCGATGAAGGATCGCGGTGCGACAGGCGTACTCACCGGTGATCGTTCATGTAGCGGGGCTTGTCACCTGCACCAGTTCGATGCGGATTCCGTCGGGGTCTGCCAAGAAAAGCACGTCCATCGCGCCGTCGCGCATCGGAATATGAGTTCGGGTGTACTCGATCGGTGTCGCGCCAAGCGCCACCAGGCGTGTCTCGGCCGCAGCCAGATCCTTGACGTAGACCGACAGATGGGTGAAGCCGATCTGTCGACGCGTCACCAGGGCCGTGCCCTCTGGCTTCGGTGTCTTCCAGTCGAGTAATTCCAACTTCGTCTGGCCATTGACGATCATCTGAGATCGGCAGCGTATGGGCGGCGGTACTTCAGCTAGCTGGGCTAGAGAGTCGCCGATGTCGAACTTCTCGGTGAGGTGAAACCCCAGCCCTTCCGTGTAAAAGCGGATCGAACGATTGAAGTCGGACACGCAGAGGCCGATGTGGGATACGGCCACGGCGCCATCGACTTGCTCTGGTGCTTCGGGCATTGTGCGCTCCCTGTTCTTCGATACGACGGYGGCCGACGTCGTATCGGCCGCGCGCTGTGCTGGTGTCGGCCGGCGGGCTTCCTCTCGGGCGATCCCTGAGCTGTGAGGACGCCGGCTGGCCCACTGCTCCCCCTGGACATCGTCGTACAAACGTATAGCATCGCGCTGTACGTACGTACAGGGCTACTGCTGCGGGAAAGTCGGGGATCTTGAGACCCCGGCCCGTGACCGCGGGGCGCGGGCCCTGGGTCGCCGCGGGAACACGAATGAGGAGGCGTAGTTGAGTCATGTCGCTGTTGTGACCGGCGGTGCGTCGGGGTTGGGCCTGTCGATCTGTGAGCATCTCGCCCGGCAGGGGCGAGACGTGGGCGTACTCGACCAGGATGTCGACGCCGCCGAGCGGGTGGCTGCCGGCCTGCGGTCGCAGGGAGCCAAGGCAGTAGCGGTCGGGGTGGACGTGGCCGACCGGGCCTCGGTCACCACGGCGTTCGACGCGGTGCGTGCCGAACTCGGGCCGGTCGGGATCCTTGTGACCAGCGCCGGTGTCTCCGGGTTCGTGCCCTTCGTGGACCTGACGATCGACGACTGGTTGCGGACCATCGAAGTCAATCTGACGGGGACGTTCACCTGTGTGCAGGCGGCGGCCGCGGACATGGTGGCTGCCGGCTGGGGCCGTATCGTCACCATCTCGTCCGCGGCGGGCCAGACCGGTGCGGCCCGGCAGGCGCACTACGCGGCGTCGAAGGGCGGCGTCATCGCGCTTACCAAGGCACTCGCGCTCGAGTTAGCCGCCACGGGGATCACGGTGAACACGATCCCGCCGTTCACCGCCGACACGCCGCTGCTGCGCAGCATGCAGCAGGCGAAGTACCTACCGAAGGCCGAGACGCTGGCACGGATGATCCCGGCCGGCCGGCTCGGCACAGGTGACGACATCGCCGCGGTCTGCGCGTTCCTGTGCACCGAAGAGGCCGGCTACATCACTGGCCAGGTCATCGCTGCCAATGGAGGAGCAGTCACGTGAGCGATCGATTTGCGCTCGAGGGCCAGGTCGCCGTCATCACCGGCGGGGGCACGGGTATCGGCCGGGGTGCGGCGCTCGCGCTCGCCGAGTACGGCGCCGACGTTGTGCTCGCCGGGCGCCGGGTGGAGCCGCTGGAGTCCACGGTCAAGGAGGTCCAGGCGGCGGGCCGCCGAGCGCTGGCGCTGCCGACGGACGTGACCAGCCCGCAGCAGTGCCAGCAGCTCGTCAACACCACGGTGGCAGAGTTCGGGCGGCTCGACATCCTCGTCAACTGCGCCGGCGGTGCGGAGACGAAGTCGATCCGGCGATGGACTGAGGAGGAGTGGCACCAGGTCCTGGCGCTCAACCTCGGCAGCGTGTGGTTCCTCTCCCGCGCGGCCTCGGTTCCGATGCTTCAGCAGGGCAGAGGAGCGATCGTGAACATCTCCTCCGGCGCCAGCCTCCTCGCAATGCCACAGGCCGCGCCGTACGGCGCGGCGAAGGCCGGGGTCAACAGCCTCACCCGCTCCATGGCCGCCGCCTGGACCGGTAAGGGCATCCGGGTCAACGCCATCGCCGTCGGAGCTGTCCGGGCCGCCACCCTGACCGACGACGCCGCCCGCTATGGGCTCGACCCGGAGGCGATCGGCCTGACCAACGCCTCGGGCCGCCTCGGGGAACCCGACGAGATCGGCAACGCCGTCCTGTTCTTCGCCTCCGACGCCGCCAGCTTCTGCTCCGGCCAAACCCTCTATGTCCATGGCGGCCCTGGCCCAGCTGGGGTCTGAGGCCTTCGCGTATCCGCTGGGGACCTATGCTGATCAGCGCCGCATGCCCGACAAGGAAGCCGTTCATGAAGAAGCGGTCTGACCTACAGGGG
The DNA here is from genome assembly GCF_001854655.1 of Parafrankia colletiae. Lineage (GTDB taxonomy): Bacteria > Actinomycetota > Actinomycetes > Frankiales > Frankiaceae > Parafrankia > Parafrankia colletiae. The sequence goes on from NZ_MBLM01000141.1 coordinate 87,871, forward strand.
TGGCACGTGCGAGGTCGTCGCTGGTGCGACGCCAGCGAAGCCGTGGATGTGCTGGTCCAACGAGAACAGAGACCGGTCCGATCCGGACCCGACCAACGTCGAGTTGTGTCCCCGCGGCAGCGCTCCAGGACCGCTCGACCTCTGCCCACCCGACACCGCGGTCCGTCCCGGTGCCGGGTCAGCCGCCTTCGGAGGAGCCGGCTCGCTGTCGTCGATGACTCGGTTCTGGTAGAGAGGCACCAGGAGTTTGACGACCACGGACAGCCGAGGTCGACGCCGGGCGGCGCGCGTCGGGTGCGCCACCCTGTGACACTGCCCTGGAAGGCCCCAGATGACGACGCCCCGCCGGGTTGGTACGGAAACGTCGAAGACACGCGCGGCGTTGTTGGACACTGCCGAGAAGCTCATGCTCAGCGAGGGGTACGCGGCGGTGACGTACCGCGGGGTGGCCTCCCGGGCCGGGGTGGCATCCGGATTGGTGCAGTACTATTTCCCGACACTGGACGATCTTTTTCTTGCCCTGGTTCGGCGTCGGACAGAACAGACCTTGGGGGTTTTGGTCGAGGCGCTCCGGACGGATCATCCCCTACGAGCGCTCTGGGAGTTCTCGAACAACTGGACCGCCGGCGCCCTGATAGCGGAGCTCACGGCCCTGGCGAACCACCGCAAAAAAATCCGGGCCGAGATCGCCGCCGTCGGTGAGAAGGTTCGCGAGTTGGCGCTTGAGGCGCTGTCGAGATCGTCGAACGACTACACGGTTCCGATGGACAAGATCCCGGCTGAGGTACTCGTCTTTTTGGTGACCAGTAGTCCGCGGATGGTTATTATGGAGCAGTCAGTCGGCATGTCGACGTCTCACGCGGAGACGATCAATTTTGTCGAGCGCTACCTGGACAAGGTCGAACCCCGGACGGGGCCCGAGAACGCGGCGAGCCGGGAATCGGACATGTAACTGACACCCTCGCGGGTGTCTGGTGACAAAATTTCTTCTGCATCCTTTGTCAGGATTCAGCGTGGTTCCCGACATTATTGTGCCCCTGTAGAAAGGGATTGGGGATTTTTCGCCAACGTCGACGACTCGATGGCCACCGTCAAGAAGAAGTCTTCGGTCCGGCGGTCACGGTAGATCACCCTCGACGATGTGACGGGAACCCTTTGGCGTCGATCCGCCGTTCGGTGTTTACAAGCACAGCGGTCTTGGGCGGCAGAACGGGGTCGCGGGTTTCGAACAGTACCTGGAGACGAAGGTGCCGGCCTGGCCGCTGCCCTGAATCGTGGGAAGAGTAGGCATGACCAAGGATGATGTCGAGACCATCGATGGCTTCCGGCTCCGGGCCCGCGCCTGGATCCGGGCCAACCTGCGTCCCGTCGGACCGAACGATATGGCTGGCCTGGCCGCCAATGTGATCGGCGACGGGGAAGCGTTAGCCGTGGTGGCTCGGGAACGAGAGATTCAGCGGATGCTGTTCGACGCCGGATTCGCGGGGATCTGTTTCCCGCGTGAATACGGCGGGCAGGATTTGACCCCGGCCCACCAGCGGGCCTTCAATGAGGAGATCGCCGGGTACGAGTGCCCGGTGGAGATCCAGGCGCCGACGTTCGCGCCGTGCGCGGCGGTGCTGCTTGAGTTCGGCGCCGAGGAGCAGAAGCAGCGGCACCTGCCCGCCATCCTCAAGGGCGAGGAGATCTGGATGCAGCTGCTGTCCGAGCCCAGCGGCGGGTCGGACGTCGCCTCCGCGCTGACCAGTGCCGTGCGGGACGGCGACGACTGGATCATCAACGGATCCAAGATCTGGACGAGCGGTGCCTGGCTGGCGGACTGGGCGCTGTGTCTGGCCCGCACCAACTGGGACGTGCCCAAGCACCGCGGACTGACGGTGTTCCTCCTCCCGCTACGCGGCGAGGGCGTCCAGGTGCATCGGATCGAAATGATCAACGGTAACCGGGAGTTCTGCCAGGAGTTCCTCACCGACGTCCGGGTTCCCGACTCCGACCGGATCGGCGCGATCGACGGCGGCTGGACGGTGGGCACCCGCTGGATGTTCCACGAACGAATGCTGTACAACTCGCCGTACGTCACGGTTCCGGCCGGCTGGAGCCAGACCGGCGTGGACGCCGCGCTCCTCGTCGACGTCGCCCGGGATGCCGGGCGGCTTCCCGACCCCGGCGCGCGTGACCTTATCGGTGAGGGGCGCATGCTCGAGGTTGTCGAGCAGGCCCTGCAGCAGCGGATCGCCCGGGGCATGACGATYGGACGGATGCCCGACCAGGCCGCGGCCGTCGGGCGGCTCTTCCACGGGGTCGCGATGGCCCGGACGATGACGATCGCTTTCGATCTCGCGGGTGGCGCCGGGGTGGCCTGGACGGACGACGACGGTGCGGTGGCGGGCCGCGGCGTCGATTTCCTCGTGCGGCAGACCGCCTGTATAGGCGGCGGCACCACCGAGATGGCCCGCAACGTCATCAGCGAGCGTGTGCTCGGCATGCCTCGTGAGCCCTCCCTCGATCGTGACCGCGCCTTCCGTGATGTTCCCCGCGGACCGTCCCCCCGCTCATAACAAGCTGTTCCCCTACGTGCCTACGTCGATCAGTACCACCACTTCCTGCTGTACCGGTCACTCCAGCAACAGACATGGTTCAGCACCGGCACCGCTCCGGTTGCTCCCACGGGGCATCCCCATGGCAGGCTTCAGACAGCAACTCGCCAAGGACCCGTAGATCGACGGACGGCATGTCCGTGGTGACCTCGACCGGCCGGCGTGCGCCGGTCGGTCGAGGTTGTTACCTTTCAGCTCGGGATCGGCGAAGCCCCGTGAGGTGGGCCCCGTTCTTCGGACAGTGATCCCTATGAGGGATAATTGATCCGTGAACGGAGGAGATCAATGAGTC
>NZ_MBLM01000142.1 GCF_001854655.1 Parafrankia colletiae
GTAGACGCACCGCTGCTCCACGACGAAGACCTGGGCCCGTAGCCGCAGCAGGGCGTACAGGACGCGCGGCGGGAGTTCGTCGAACCGAGCACGGTGAATCCTGGGGCCGGGCATGGGCGGATCCTACGAAGGCGGCCCTGCCTGATCGCCGGTCGTCACCGCGAGACGTCGACCCGACGCGTTGGCCGTCGTCGACGACCCGGTCGGTTCCGGGTCACCCACCGAGACCGCTCCGAACCCGAAAAACCACGCGAAAATTTCTCCCCGGAAACCGCAGTTTTCGGGGAGAAATTTTCGTGGTAGCGGGGACAGGATTTGAACCTGTGACCTCTGGGTTATGAGCCCAGCGAGCTACCGAGCTGCTCCACCCCGCGCCGGTATTTCTGTACTATACAGGCGCGTCGAGGTCAGATGTCAAACGAGCGGGCCGACCAGCTGTCTGGAGCGAACGGGCTATGACGGCGAAGCCGCTCGCGGCGCAGAACGACATCATCGCGAGCCAGGCGGTGGTGCCGGGGTCGGACCACTCGACGACACCGGTGTCGAGGTCGACCAGTGCGGCGCCGCCGATCGCGAACAGGCCGAACGACGCCTGCGTCAACCCCACAGTGAGAAGTTCGGCGCGTGTCGCTCGGACCGAGACGAGCCACGCGCCCACGCCGCCGGCCAGGAACGTCGCCGCGTAGAGCTGGCCGTGGAACGGGTCGACAGTCCAGGGCCAGAACTCGGTGACCTGCTTGGGCGCCGCCAACAGACCGACGGCCTGCCCGGTCATCAGGACGGCGAACAGCCGAAGCCAGTAGCGCCACGCCACCGGAGTCGCGACGCCGGCCGCCCGGCCGCGCCCACGCAGCCGCCACGTGTACCAGAAGGCGCAGGCGGGCAGCGCGACGTAGAGGACGAACCAGCCGATCACCGGCAGCGGCCGGTCCGAGAAGGCGAACCTCGACGGGTAGGCAGTCGACACGACGATCACGCACAACGTGAAGATGCCGATCATCGGGGCGACGACCCGAGCCGGCGACCAGCGCCTGGTGGCGAGCAGGCAGGCCACGGCGACGAGTGACGTCAGGTAGATGGCGCCGAGGAACCGGCTGTTGAACAGCGTGAGGTCGGCCCACGGCCACAACCTCGCCGTGAGCTTGTACTGAAACGCCAGGCCGGTGCCGGTGAAGAACAGCACGACGAACTCGATACCGGTCATGGTGAGCAGCGGCCGGGGAACCGGAAAATCGGCCGCTGTGGCGACCGCGGCGGAGGCGTGGTCGGCCTCAGCGTGAGGTTCCGACACGATGTCCGTCATGGGGTCGGCTCGTGCGACAGCGGCGCGGGCGCTCCGGGGTCCAGAAAGTCGAGTCYGATCGGCTCGGGCGCCGGCCGGCAGACGCCGCACGAGATCGCCTCGTCGACCGCCAACCCTTCCAGACCGCGGCTGGTGGCGAAGGCCTCGAGCAGGAACGGCATCGTTTTCGCGTGGTCCTTGCAGACGCATCGGCCGCAGAATCGGCAGACCGCGTGCCCGGGAAGATTGCACACCCAACAGTTCACGAACCCGCCTCCAGTTGTGTTGTCGCCCGATCGATCGATCCCAGTTCGATCGATCCCAGTTCGGCGGCCGCTTCGAGCAGTTCGGCGTTCGACGGTGGTTCGTCGAGTGGGCCGAAGACGTATTTGCGGCGCAGCACGCCGTCCGGGCCGACCAGGAAGACGCCCTGCTGCATCGCCGTCATCGTGTGGTGGCCGAGCCGTTCGCCGATCGACGAGTTCACCACGTCAAGCCAGAGCGCGTGCATCGTCGTACGGCCCTGGCCGGTGGTGAACGCCCGCGTGAATCCCCGCACCGAGTTGCGCTGCGCTTCGCCGGCGCCGATGTCCTGCAGGCCGCACAGCCGGTAGGCGGATTTCTCCGGGTCGCACAGGAACGGGAACGGCAGGTCCTTGCCGCGCCAGAACTCGCGGGCAGAATCGACGAGGTTGGGCGCCAGCTGCAGGATCTGCACGCCGGCCCGCTCGAAATCGCCGACCGCCGGCGCCAACCGGGCCATGTACTCCCGGCAGAACGGGCAGTTGTAGCCGCGGGAGAACCAGAGCATCACCACCTGGCCCCGGTAGTCCGACAGCGACACCGGCGACGGCCCACTGGCGGTGTCGAGGGTGAACTCGGGTGCCGGGTCGCCGACCTCGATCTCAAGCCAGCGGCCGGCCACCGTGCCCGCCAGCGCTTCGGCGGCACGCGCCGCTTCGCCCGCTTCGGCGGATTCGCGTACGGCGTGGGACAGCCCGAAATAGCGGCACACCACGTCGTCGAACGTCGTCCGGTCCAGTTCCCACAGCCTGGTCTCGCCGACCGACCTGGCCGTCGCGGTGTGGGGCTCGTCGTGCAGCAGTGCGCTCTCGCCGAAGAAGTCCCCGGCACCCAGGGTCCGCGGCGGCCCGTCGGCGCAGCTCTGTGTCAGCGAGACAGTCCCGCTACGAACCAGGTAGAAGGCCGAACCGGGGTCGCCTTCGGCGACGAGGACCTCGCCGTCCGCGCAGCTCCGTGCCCGCAGGTGGGCCAGCAGCGTGTCCTTGTCACGGGTGCCCAGGCCATCGAACAGGGCGAAGCCCTCGAGTTCTGCCCGTTCGTCGGCCCGCGTGTCGTTCTCGGCCCGCCGGGCCAGCAGCGGAGCGAGTCGGTCGGAGAAGTCGGGGCCGGCCAGCCGCAACACGTGCACGTCGGTGAGCGCCCGCACGGTCAGGGGCGACCTTGGCAATCCGGGCGGCGGGAAGTAGTCGCCAGGGCCGAGCGTGCGCGGCGCACTTCCCGCGCCCGGCCCCGTCCCGGCACTCGCACCCGATTCGACGACCTCGGCCTCACCGGACAGCACCAGGCAGAAGACCTCGGCGACCTCGTCCGGCGCGACCACCACGGTGCCGGCCCGGAACACCTTCTCGGTGGTCCGCCGCGCCATCCACTGGATGTACGCCTTCCCCAGGTCGGCGACCGGCGGTACGTCCGCGAGCACCGCGACCCGCTCCCGGTAGCAGCGCTCCGCGGCCAGCCGGCGCAGCCGCCGGCTCGCCACCACCAGCGACGAGCCGCCCCGCCACAGCCGCTGCCCGAGCACGTACAGCAGCGGAAGAGTCAGGAGCAGAACCACCGTGGCGGCAAGGACCCGGCCCAGGCTCGGCACGGCGACAGCGTCGCTCACCATCGTCTTCGCCCGGACCCAGGCGAACCCGGCTGCCAGGACGAGCACGTAGCCGGTGTACACCGCGGCGGCCAGTCCGAAGATCGTCAGAACGCGTTCGGTGCGGTCGAACCGCTCCCGGCGACGGACCTTGCCGGCGAGCTCCCCCCGTACGAATCCCAGCGCCCTGGCTCGTAGGTTCGGTAGTTCCAGCCAGTCCATCAGCATGTAGTAGCCGTCGAGCTGGATGAGCGGCGTGAGCTGGGCCAGGTTCACGGCCAGGGCGGCGGTGCCGAAGATCGCGACCACTGCCGCCCACGGCGCGTCCGGCATGGCCACCAGGACGATGCCGGAGAGCCCGGCGAGCACGAACCCGGAGAACGGCCCGGCCCAGGCCGAGACCATCCGCGGCCCGCGCGGCTCCATCCACATGTCCTGGGTGTCGACGAACATCCCAGGCGAGCCGTAGAAGATCGACAGTCCGCCGCGTCGAACCACCCGGCCGTAGGACTTGGCCGCGAAGGCGTGCGCCAGTTCGTGCAGCACGGCGACGACCAGCAGGCAGCCGTACAACGTCGGAACCGTGACGACGAGGGACTGGTCGGCCAGCCCCGACGCCGACGACGACAGCGACCAGGCCAGCAGCGGCACGCCGAGCACCGCCACCGCGAACATGACGATCTTTGCCGGCCGGGTGAAAAGCACCCACACGCCCCGGTCGTAGGCGCGACCGACCAGGCCGTCGAGCCCGTGCAGCGGAAACTCGCGCCGGACGAAGGACTTCGCGAACCCGGTGGTGAACGAGCTCACCGGTCGGCGGCGCAGCTGTTCGCCCAGCGGCCCGAACACGAACCGGGGCGGGTCGGTCAGCATCTGCCCGACCTTCAGGTTACGCACGAGGCGAAGGACCAGCGGCAGGGCGAACCGGTGGTACTTCATCATGTAGGCGACGACCAGATCCTGGACGCTGCGGCTGCCGTCCATCAGCTCGAACAGGTAGAACTCGGCCATCGTGATCTTGCGGTACGTCGCGGTGTCGGGGTTCTGGACGACGACGTACTCCTCGCCCCGCGCGGATCGCAGCTCGCGCCAGATCAGCCCGTCCTGCCGTTTCGGCCGGTAGTGGGCCGGGTTGGCGGCGTCGGCAAGCCGGTCCCAGACCGTGACTGTGCCTGTGTTCGTGTTCGTGTTCGTGTTCGCGGGTGCCGGCGCGGCCTGCCGCTGCTGGGCCTGCGTGCTGACCGTCAACACAGCAACCCCGCAACCGCGTCACTGATCGGCAGGCCGGCCCGCTGCTCGGCGAACCACCAGCCGCCTCGCGGGTTGAGGTCCAGGAACACGTGGTCGCCGTCCGGTGTCATGACCAGATCGAGCGCCGCGTAGCGCAGGCCGAGGCCGGCGACCAGCCGCACGCAGCGGTGAGCGACGTCGTCGTCGAGACAGTGAGCCGTCATCGGCACGGCGCGCCGCACCCGCCGCACGTCACCGCTGCCCGCCAGCCCCGCCGCCGCGAGGTCGGCGGTAGCGGTCGAGGCGGCGAAGACCTGCTCGCCGACGACCGTCACCCGCAGTTCGAGCCGGCTGTCGAGCAGCGGCTGGAACACGCAGGGCGCGGCGGCCAGCGTCGCCGGCAGCAGAGCGAGGTCGGCGGCGCTCAGGACGCGGGTGAACAGACTGTGGCGCCGCCCGTCCAGCTCGACGTAGTGGCTGTTCAGCGACTTGGCTATCACCCCGGCGCTGCCGTAGGCGTGGCAGAACGCCAAGGCCTGGTCCGGGTCGTTGGTGACCAGCGTGTCCGGCACCGTCAGGCCCTCCTCCATGGCGTGCTCCAATGATGTGATCTTGTTGCCGGCCCGGCTGCCGGCGTCCGGGTCGTTGACGAACGGCGCCGGGCAGCTCCGCCACCAGCCAGCGAGCGCGTCGGCCCATTCGCCCGTCTCGAACGGCGGCAGACGCCGGGCCGGTACACCGGTCGGCCCGGCGAGCCCGAACCACACGCTCCGGACCTGCGCCGAGTCGAGGCCGAACACCTCGCCGCCCGTCCGCTTCCCGTCGCCGCGCCAGGTCACCGTGACGTCGGTGGGGAAGTCGTCCGCCCCGAGCAGCCGGCACGGCACACCCCGGGCGAGCAGGGCACGCTCGAGCAGCACCGTGTCCGGGTTGCGCGAATAGGCCAGCAGCAGCACGACCGGTTCCGGTTCCGCCGCTATCCGGCCGGTCAACGCCGGCATCAGCCTGACGACCAGGTCCCGCACGTCCACCGCCGCCCGAGCCGGCGACGGTGCCGGTACCGGTGCTGCTTCGGCTTCGGCTTCGGCGAAGTGGAGCAGGAACGGCTGACTCGGCCGGCTCACTTGTCCGGGTTGCTGCCCGACTCGGGCGTGCAGGAGCAGGTCGGGTTCGTCAGCGAACTGCTCCTGCCCAGTCGGACGCGCGAGATCCGCTCGTCCAGGTCCTGCGCGACGCCGTCAAGGCCGTCCCAGTCCATCGCCGCGAGCGCCTGCACCTCCTCCGGCGTGAACTCGTAGGCATAACGCGCGGAGATGTGCCCGACCATTTCCAGTGGATCGGCCTTCAGTCGCTGCCGGAAAGCCTGGTCTGTGGCCGCCTTACCGATGACGAACTGCATTGCCTGGAGCGACATGCGACATTCCTTCCGGGTCGACGACACGTTTGTTCTGGTAAAAGGGCGAGGCGTGAAGAAGTTGTCGGGCCCGGCTGAGGTGGTCCAGCAGATCGGGCATCGGCGGCACGTCGTTGGACCATTCGAGGGTGATCGCGCGAACCGGTGCGGCGGCGACGACATCCTCGACCAGCGCCCAGACCTGCTCGGGAACGGGACGGCTGTGGCTGTCGTGCCACGTGCCCGCTTTCGGGCCCCGGGTGCGTAGTTCGCCGCCGGCGACATGCAGTTCGACGACCCGGTCCAGTGGCGCGGCGGCCAGCCACGCATCGACGTCGAAGCCGTGGTTCTGGGCGTTGATCCAGGTGTTGGTGAGGTCGAGCAGCAGGCCGTGGTCGGTACCGTCGAGCACCTGCCGGACGAACTCGGGTTCGTCCATCGCACCCGGGATCCTGATCATGTAGTCGTACCAGGTGTTCTCGACGAGCAGCGGCCGCCGGACCCGGTCGGTGACGGTCCGCATGTTGCGGCGGACAGCCTGCGCCTGTTCGGCCGTGAAGGCGATCGGAATGYCGTGCATCAGTTCGGTGCGCTGCGCTCCGTCCGGCACCGACCCCTGGTCGAGGTGGTCGCTGAACCACACCGGGTCGATCAGGTCCAGGAACGGCTCGAGCCGATCGAGATAGGACGTCCGGTACGGCGCGGCGTCGGCCAGCCCCATCCGGATGCCGTGCGCCACGACGGGGAAGGCGTCGGCGATCTCGACCGCCCGGTCCCGCCAGGCCGTCCGGCCGTCCTCGTCGTCCCACTGCATCCGCAGCAGAAACGCGTCGGTCGGCAGTTCGAGGTAGTCGATCTCGTCGTGGTGGGCGAGATACTGGCCGTGCATCGGCGCTTCGTAGTTCAGCCCGACACCGAGGAAGGGCAGATCGGCGATCATCACGCGGCCGCCGGCAGCAGATCCGAGTCCCGGTAGGCGGTATGCAGGTGGGCGGCGCGCGCCAGGTCGTGGATCGCCTCGTCCAACAGGCCGGCGGCCTGGTAGACCTGCGCCCGCAGTTCGTAGACAGCCGGGTCCTCGGGCACGATCGTCGCGGCGTGGAAGCAGTCGGCCAGTGCCGTCGGCAGGTCGCCCGTTGCCAGCCAGGCGCGGGCCCGCAGCAGGTAGGGGCGGTGGGCGCACAGCGCGCGGGACCGCACGATGAACGGCCAGTGCGACTGCTCGTGCGCGCTGACGTCGATCGCGGTCGTGCAGTCGGCCGCCGCCGCCTCGGGCCGGCCCAGTTCGAGCAACGCCTCGGCACGCTGCAGGTGCAGCTCGGAGGCGTACTTCTCGCACCGGCCGTCGGCGATGACCCAGCCGAAGTCCTCGACCGCCTCGGCCAGCAGCCCGAGCTCCAGCCGGGCCCGGGCCCGGAACGCGCGGGCCTCCCAGTCGTTCGGGTCGCGCAGCAGGGCCGCCTCGGCGTCGGCCAGCGTGCCGTGCGGGTCGCCGTCGAAGTAGCGGGCGATGGCCCGTGCCGTGTAGACGTACGAGACGGGATCGAGCGCCATCGCCGCCGACGCGTCGGCCTCGGCGCCGGCCAGGTCGAGCACCTGGTGCCGGCATACCGACCGGCGGTAGTGCGCGTAGGCCAGCCGGTCGTCGGGCAGTCGGGGATCCGCCTCGATCGCGGCGCTCAGGTCGGCGATGGCCCGGTGGTGGTCACGCACCATCCAGAACGCGATGCCGCGGCGAAGGTAGGTCTCGGCCCGCCGGTCGCCGCCGGCGACAAGCCGGTTGCAGTCGAGCAGGTCGGCCATGTACCCGGCCAGCCTCGACGAGCCCTGCGAAACGCACACGGCGTCCCCTCCCTGGTGACCCGACGTGCCATGTGGCACGAAGGTCACTTTCGGGTTCCGGGGAGGCACCCGAACATCAGGGAAACCCCTGGTGCCGGCCGGTGCTGCGCAGTGGTCCGTGAACGGGCCAGTCAGGAACGGAGCGCGGAACCGACGCCGGCTCGGGTGGGGACGCCGAGCTTGGCAAGCACCTTCGTCAGATGGCTCTCGACGGTCTTCTCGCTGACGAACAGCGCGGCGGCGATCTGGCGGTTCGTCTGGCCGGCGGCGACCAGCTCGGCGATCTGACGTTCTCGGGCGCTGAGCGTGCCGGCTGCCACGCTGAGGACGACCGCCTGGGTCTGGTGACGAGTCAGGGTCGCAGCGGCCTGGGCCTGGGCCCGCGCCGACGGTCGACCGCCCCGCGACACCCGCTCGCCGAGCTGACGCAGCAGCCGGGCCGCCTCGTCCCGGGGACGGTTGGCACCGCACGCGTCGAGTCGGGACTCGGCCCGGCGCAGCTCGCTGACCGCCCGCGCGTTCTGCCCGTCGGCGGCCAGCGCCCGCCCAGCCACGATCAGTGACCGGCCGAGCTCGATCGGCAGGCCGGCCCGCTCGGCCTCGGCGGCTGAGGCCAGCGCCGACGCGGCGGCGGCCGACGACTGTCCCCTGGCGAACTCGACGGCTGCTCTCGCTCGCATCGCCGAGGCCTTCCGTCCCGCGAGCCCACCGCCGGCGTCGGCGGCCGTCCGCTCGGCGAGCACCGCCCAGCCGGCGGCCGCCTCGGGCATCCCGCGAGCCAGTTCGGCCCGCGTGAGCACCTCGTACCAGTACGGCCGAATGGGAGCTTCGATGCGCGGCAGCTCGGCGCCGCCGGCCGCACCCAGTAGTTCATCGACGGCGCGGTCGGGCTCACCGGCCTCGACCAGCGCCTCCGCGAAATAGGAACCGGCCATCACCGATACGGCGTCAGTCTCCGGGTTGGCCGCCCGCACTCCCTGCGCGCCCGACCGCAGGGCCTCGGGGAGGTCTCCCGCCAGCGTCGCCGCGGCACACCGCGCCGCCAGCGCCCAGGACAGGAAGGGCAGGTGCGGGGTGAGCAGGCACGCCTCCACCGCGGCTTCGGCCGCCGCCGCGGCCTCCGGTAACCGTCCCCGCAATGTCAGGACCAGCGACCGTGCGACTGCCGTCAGTGTGCCGATGCTGCCCCGGCCGTTGCGCAGCGCCAGCGCGTCGACCCGGTCGAGGTGGCGTAGCGCGTCGGTGAACCGTTCGAGAAACGCCTCGGTCCAGCCCAGCCACGCGAGCTTGTCGAGGTGCGGGATGACCTGGTCGTCCGAGAGCAGGTCGTAGCGGCGTGCCGCGCCGGCGGCCTCGGCGATCGCGGCCGAGACGTCACCGACCATGTACTCGGCACCCGCCAGCAGTCCAGCCGAGGCGGCGAGCAGCGGGGCGTCGTCGAGCGTGCCGGCGAGGGCGTGCGCTTCCTGCTGCCAGCGACGCATCCCGTCGTACTCACCGGTGTAGAAATGGTCGATGGCAAGCTGAAGCCGCAGCAGACAGCTCTCTCGGGTGCCCGGTTCGGCGCTCGCCACGGCGTCCAGCACCAGGGCACGCGCCTCGCCGTGCCGGCCCAGCACATGGTCCACCGCCGAGCGCAGCGCGACGAGATGAGCCCGCTCGGCACCGAACTCCCGCGGAATCAGATCCATGATCTCGTCGAGGACCACGCGGGCCTGCTGCGGCTGGTAACTCGCATCGAGCGCGGCAGCCAGCCGGGACAGCAGCTCCAGCCTCCGCAACCCGCCGTCCGCGTCCACGTAAACGTCGACACTCTGGCCGGGGCTCGACTCACCGCCCGGTAGCAGTCTGAGCGCGGCGGCGTACCAGTGCGCGGCGGCTGCCGGCGCGCGTAGCCGGCTGGCCGCGGCCGCTTTGGTCAGCAGCGCGATCGCGGCCTCGTCGCCGGGACGGGCGGCACGCTCGACGTGGTGGGCTCGGGCGGTGGCCGCGGCGCCTCGGGCGGCGAGTGCATCAGCCGCTCGTGCATGAGCGGCGATCCGCCAGCCCGGCCCGGCGGACATGTAGATGGCGTGGCGCACGATCGGATGCCGGAACATGAACCGGCGCGGCACCTCGGTCGGTCGCACCACGTCCGCCGCGACCAGCGCGTCGAGTGCTTCGAAGGCGTCGGTTTCGGGGAGCGCGGCGGCCTCGGCGGCCAGGTCCGGCTCGAACACCTCGCCGGCGACAGCAGCGCCCTGCGCGAACCGTCGTACGACCTCGGGTAGCTGTGCGATCTCGGCGCCTACCGCCGCCGTCACCGCCGGCGGCACGTCGTCCGGTCCATCGAGGCCGGTCGAGGCCGTCAACGCCGGCGGTACGGACGACGGCCCGGCGACTGCGGACAGCGGGCGGGTGGGGGCACGGGTGCGGGCAAGCTGTTCGAGGTAGAAAGGGTTACCGCCGCTCTCCCGATACCAGCGACGCCGGACGACCGGGTCACGGGTCACCGGACTGAGCAGCGCGTCGCTGTCCTCGGGCGACAGCGGGGCGAGCTCCAGCCGAACGCCCACGGTCGCGGGTGAGTTCGCCCCGGCCTGGCCGTCGGTGGCCGCGACGACGGCGGACGCCGCCCCGCCCGACAACGCCCGGCCCGACAACGCCCGGCCCGACAACGCCGCGGCCGACAACGCCGCGGCCAGCGCCTCCGGCACCTGGCGGGGCCGCACCGCGACGACCAGCAGCACCCGCGCGTTCGGCGGCCGGCGGAGCAGGTGAGCGACGAGCTCGACCGACGCGGTGTCGGCCCAGTGCAGGTCGTCCAGGGCCAGCACCAGCGGCCGGTTGGCAGCGAGCAGCTCGAGCAGCGCTCGCGCCGCCCGGTAGGTCTGCCAGCGCTGCATCTCGGAGGTGTCGCCGGTCGGCACGGTCCCGAGCGAGCGCAACGCCGGAAACACGGCGGCCAGCTCGTCGAGCCGGTCGGCGCCGAGCTGGCGCAACCGCGCCGGATCCACCGCGCCGAGGTAGTCGTCGAGCGCATCGACGAGGGCGTTGAACGGAATGTCCTGTTCGAGCTCGGCGCCGTGGCCCCGCAGTACGAGATGGCCACGGGCGTCGGCAAGCTCGGCGAGTTCGCCGATCAGGCGACTCTTACCGATGCCGGGCTCGCCACGGATCTCCATCCAGTCGAGACCTGGCCGGCGCCGCGCCGAGGCGAGCCGGTCCAACGCGGCGCCCACCGCGGCCATTTCCCGGTCGCGCCCGACTAACGAACCCCGTTCCCCCACCGGGCGATTGTCGTCGCTGTCGGCAGCGATCCAGTACCCGGGTCGTCAGCGCGACCGGCCCGGGCGCGACCGGCCCGGGATGGTCGGGACCTAGGAGGTTCCCTGATGTACCCGGTCGCGCCGCCGGCGCCACGCTGTTGTACATGCCGACCTACATCCTGTGTCACCGACACGAGCCGGCCGAGTGCCGGTTCGCGTTCGCGGCCTGGCGGGGGTTCGACAGCCCGTTGCGCCACGGCCGGGCGCTCGCCTCCTGCGGCAGGAACGGCCAGGCCGCCGACGCCCGGCACACGATCTTCTGGACGGTGCAGGCCGCGGACGCCGGCGCCGCACTCGGCTACCTGCCGGCGTACCTGACCTCGCGGACCGAGGTGGTGCACGTCGCCGAGGTGCCGATCCCCTGATCGGACGACCGGCGCGCCCTGTCCGTGCCAGGGGTTCCCCTGATGTTTTCACGCTGCCCCGACACGACAGGTTTGTCCCGGTTCCCGCGGCACCGTGGGAACCAGGACCGTGCGAATCAGGGCGTCAATGGAGGCTGATCATGACGACGGCCAGTGAACGGGCTCGACCGGCGACGGGCGGTATCGGGATCGCCGGCGTGTTGCTCGTCGGCGCCGCGGTAGCCGTCTCACTCGGGGTGTACGCGAGGACGCACGATCCGGCCGGCCGGCCGTTGTACACGCTCGGTTTCTCCGGCCCGCTGCCGATGAAAGCCTGGTTCACCACGGCGGCCGCGCTGCTGCTCGTGGTGCAACTGACCACGGCGCTGTGGATGTGGGGCCGACTGCCCGGTGCCGGGTCGGCTCCGGYGTGGGCGGCGATCCTGCACCGGTGGAGCGGTAGCGCGGCGTTCATCTTCACGTTGCCGGTGGCGTTTCACTGCGTCTGGTCACTCGGCTTCGCCACGGCGGACTCGCGGGTGTTCCTGCACAGCCTCGCCGGATGCGCGTTCTACGGCGCCTACGCGGCGAAGATGATCGGCCTGCGGACGAAAGGGCTGCCCGGATGGGCACTGCCGGTGCTCGGCTCCGCCGTGCTCACCGCCCTCGTCGTGCTGTGGCTGACGGCGTCACTGTGGTTCTACACGCGCTCGGGCATCCCGCACTTCTAGCGCCGCCCCCGGGGCAGCACCAGCCGAGTCATCTCGATCAGCCGAGTCATCTCGATCATCGTTCGGCGTTCAGGTAGGTCGTCGGACAATCGAACACGGAGGGCACCATGTCAGAAGCGGCACACCCGGCGGCCCAGGCAGGGGTGCTGTCGCGCCGGGCCGTACCCGGCCTGGTGGCTGTGGTCGCCGGCGTCGCTGGCTACGTCGTCGCGAGCGGCAGCGACGCGGCCGAGCCGAAACCGGCGACGGCGGCCGCGAACGGCGGTGGCGGTGGCGGGGCGGGGGGCCGGCAGCGCCTTGCCGGCCTCGCCGAGGTGCCGGCCGGCGGTGGCCTGGTTCTCGACGACGTCGGCGTCGTGCTCACGCGCAGTGCCGCCGACGAGGTGCTCGCGTTCTCGGCCGTCTGCACCCACCAGGGTTGCACCGTCAGCTCGGTGGCGGGTGGCACGATCAACTGCCCGTGCCACGGAAGCAGGTTCGACGCGGCGACCGGGGCGCCGGTGGCCGGCCCGGCGAAGGCCCCGCTGGCGCCGGTGGCTGTCGTCGTCCAGGACGACACCGTGTTCACCGCCTGACCTCGAACAACCGGCCCTGACCGGCCCTGACCGGCCTGTGACAGGTACGACCTGCCGACCGAAGAAATGGGGAACCGATGAGCCCGGTACCGCTGCGTGTCCAGACGCCCTCCACCCAGGTGATACTGCCCGGCGAACGACTGGCCGTCGTCGGGCGTGGGCGGGACGCGGACGTCGTCGTCGCCGACAGCCGGGTGTCACGGCGACACGTCGAGCTCGAACCCGGCGGGGACGGGTGGACGGCGCGTGACCTCAGCACCAACGGTATGTGGTGGGAGGGGCGGCGGACCGCGACCGTGCGCGTCCAGTTCGACGAGATCCGCGTGCGGCTCGGTGCGGCCGACGGCCCGGAACTGGTGCTCGTCCCGCAACACTCGGCGGCCAGACCCCCAGCCCAGCCCGGACCGGGTCGCGACGTCGGCGACATGGCGACCGTGTTGGCCGGCGGCGGCCCGCCGGCAGCCGCCCAGCTGCGCCCGGTGGGACCCGCGCCCGCCGCCGTCCCGGCCCCGGTCAGGACGGCAGCGCCACTGCGCTGGGCTCGCGCGTTCCCCACCCTGGCGTGGCTGGCGGCAGCTGCCTTCGCCGTCGGCGCACTGATCGCGCTTACCTGATCAACTCTGGCTCCGAGCAGCGCACAGCGGCGTGCGGTCCGTGGTCGTCGCGGCGCGCTCACCCCCTGACCAGTCAATTCGACGAACTGTGCTCCCCGCTCGGGCTTGCGATCCCGTAGCGCAGCTCACGGTCTTCCCGCCGATGCTCGACGTTCCGCGTGGGACCCTGCACATCACATGATCCCGGGTGGGTAGACGGCTGAAGGGTCCAGCCATAGAACAGCGGGGCTCCGTCCCGAACCCCGGCTCTTTCTCTGGAGGGGATGAGCCGCCGACGGCCGCGGGGAACCGGATGCGGCACCGCTGATCTCCTCCGCCAGACGGACACCCGGAGGGCTACCCCGGAACCCCCTCGCCGCGCAAGGGCGCACGGCACCCAGCGGGCACGGCGGGAACATCCGCGCTCTTGCGCGTCCAGGAGAACCCGGGGTAAGGCGCAGCCTGCCCGCCCGACGGAGGAGATCATCTCAGGCAGAGGTCTGTGAAGATCAAAATAAAGTCGGGTGCTGCCGGAGTCCTCCCGACCCGAGTTCGATCATGCTAACGATGCTCGCCGTCGCCGTCGCCGTCTGAACACCGATCACCAGGACTGTCGGCATGGGAGCTCGATGCGATCGTCGCGCCCGGCACCGACGTCGGCCAGGTCGGCATGACCAACGCCCCGCCCGCGATCGATCACGCCACGCTACGTAGGCGGCCGGCCGACGACCGCGCCGCCGCCCGAGGAAGACCCGAGAACGTCCGGCGGTGAAGGGGATTCCGGGGAACGGCGGCGCCATTCGGAGTAGTTCTCGGCGAGGCGGTGCAGGCCGGTTCTGATGCGGGGCTCGCCGAGTTCCGCCAGCAGCGCGGCGACGTGGTCGGCGGCGAGCGCGGCGAGCAGGGTGTGCGCGGTGTGGTCCGGATCGGGTACGCCGTCCAGCAGGATCGCCACGTGTCGGTGCCAGAACCGGTAGGCCCCGATCCGGTAGCGAGCTCCGGGTGTCGCGGTCTCCGACATCCGTACCAGGTCCAGGTGCTCCAGCAGGTAGTCGAGGTATGCGCCGACGAACGCGGTGAGCCGTTCGGAGGGCGCCGCTCCGGGGCCGAGTGGCGGCGGTCCGTGCAGGATTGCCTCCTGCAGCATCTGCTCCCGTGTGTCGAGCAGTGCGACCGCCAGGCCCGCCTTGTCCCCGAAGCGGCGGAAGAGGGTGCCCTTGCCCACCCCGGCGGCCGCCGCGATCTGGTCCATGGAGACCGCCGCCACTCCGTGCTCGGCGAACAGCCGGGCGGCGGCGTCCAGCACGGCGACTCGGTTGCGCGCGGCGTCGGCTCGTTCCTTTGGCGGCGGGGTGCGAAGCAGCTCCAACGGTGTTGCGCAACCGGACTGCGGTCCGTTAAGGTTCTCCTGCACAACCGGACTATAGTCCGATTCTTGGGAGGTAGGACCATGACCGCACTCATTACCCGTGACGAGCTGAAGGCGGCGATCGCCGCCGGGAACGTGACCGTCGTCGACGCGCTGGGTGGCGAGTACTTCGCGCAGCAGCACCTGCCCGGCGCCCTCGCCCTGCGCCCCACCGAGGTCGACGCCAAGGCACCGGCCGTGCTGCCGGACCGCGACACCGCCATCGTCACCTACTGCTCCAACCCCGCCTGCCCGAACAGCGGCCAGGTCGCCGACCGGCTCGCCGCGCTCGGCTACCCCAACGTCCGCAAGTACCGCGAGGGCATCGAGGACTGGGTGGCGGCTGGTCTGCCGACCGAATCGGCCTGACCCGGAACCGCCACGGAACAAGCGCACCGCCACGGAACAAGGGCATACCCGGCGCTGCCGGTCTGGACGGACCGTAGCCGTTTCAGGCCGTACATCGGCCGGAGCCGGGCTTTGAGCCTGCCATGGTCGGCTTCGATCCGACTGTTCTCCCGGGCGGCGTCGACCTGGCAGGCTTCAGGCAGCAGCTCGTCGAGCGGCCGCAGAAGGCCGGCAGCGGTGGCGGGCCACCCGGCGCTCGCGCATGCTTGGCCGACAACGAATGGGGGTGGGCCCATGCCGACATCCATCACCACTCACCAGCCATCCGACTTCCGGCCAGCGACCTGACACCGACTTCGTCCGATCCGACCGGCCTTGTCGCCAGCGGATTTCTCGCGGCAGTCAGGATCGGCCGATCAGCCCGAAACCCGATCAGCCCCTCCGCACGCCAGAGCAGTGTTCTCCGCTCCGGGAAAAAGGAATGGGTGGTGCACCATGAGGATGCCGCACGCGATGTCTGCTGCGATAGCCGCACTGGTCCTGGGTCTACTTTTCGTGGCGGTTCCGGCGCGAGCCGGAGGGCCAACTGTAGCTCCGGTTACACCGGTGTCTCCGGCTGCGCCCGTCATGCCGGTCCTGACAGGCATCAGCACGGCACACGCGGCCAGTGCCCGCGCGGACCTCATCCGGTTCCACTTCCGGCCGGCCGCCCCCTCCGAGGCCACCGCCCGGTACGTGCCGGCCTCGGAACTGATACAGGACGGCTCCGGCCTTCCTGTCGCCGTGCGGGGCCGGTCCTTCGTCAAGGTGGTCTTCCACAATGCGGCGGCCCATGACGAGAAGGGCAGGGCTACGGCTCCGCGCAACCTGTTCCCGGTCCGCGCGACCACCAATGTTGTCCAGGTGCGGTCGGGTGGCGACTTCGAGGGCGTGGTCACATACTTCATCGGCCTGCGCGAGCCCGCGCCCGGACCGCAGGTACAGCCGACGGTGCAGCACACCGGCACCAGCGTGATCGTGGCGATCCCGACCCGATAACCCGGCGGGACAAGGGGTCGACGGGCAGGCCGCCGCGCCCGGCGGCCTGCCCGGACGCGAACGGGAGTGTCGATGAACGTCCGACACTCCCGTTCGGACGTCAACGCCCCCTGTTCACCCACAGGCCACCCGCGCCGGGCTCTACCTCTACGGGTGAGGCCCTCGCCGCCGAACAGGCCGAAGAACTTCTGCACGCCACGCCCGGCGAGCAGCAGGCCGAAGATCATCCGCAGGAGGCACCCTACAAAGATGGCTCCCATCGGGCACTAAACCGGCGACAGGATCGACAGTGGTACGCCGAACGAAGAGTACAGATTCATCAGCTCTTTCTCTGCCAGTTCCGAGTCATGTAGAACCACATGGAACGGGACCTTACGCTCGTCGACAGGCCAGCCGCGCGACTCGGGGAGCGCCCAGGCCTCACCTGCGGACGAGAGGACATCGAGGAGAAGTCCGATCGACTGCCGCTGTCTCCACAGAAGCCTGGAGCTGTGCGCGACATCCATGATATATGCCTCCGCCGGGGTCCAGCTCAGGTCGGTCAGGCATTCATACAGGGCGTCCCAGTTGCGACCGTAGTACCCGGGAAACTCAAACCTCTCAACGAATTGATCATGCATCTCCGCCTCTGTGCTCATTTCTGCGCCGTCGATGCATACCAACCGCACACCGCTTCCACCCTCGTCGGCATTCCCGGGAGGTGTGGGGGCCGTGCCACAGAGGATCCACGGGGGCTGCGGCGAAAGCAGCACTCGTGGCAGCCGGTCACGGGCCACGTTTCACCTGCCTGATCCGAGCGAATGTCATGTAGTGATCACCAGTATAGTAGGTGGACACGTCACTTCCTGTGACGATCCTGGCGGCACCGCGAGGCTTGGTGTTGTATGCGTCCCACTCCCGGTAGGAAACCCCTTGGGGTGGCGCGTCATTGCTGTTTTTGTAGGTGGCCCCTCCCTTGTGCCCTGGCAACGGCGAACCCTTCGATGTAGAGCACGGTGGATCTTGGGTCCGGATATGGGTGGAGCCTACGAAGGAAATCCTGGCTGATCGCCGGTCGTCACAGCTCGACGGATGCTGGAGAGACTCGGCTTCAGACCGTCCGCATCAGTGGCAGTCACTCAGCCGGGTGCAAGCCGGACACGTCGCCATTCGCTGGCGAGCCCGGTGGTGCCGTCGGCCCCGTGGGTGATGACCTGCCAGCGCTCGAGCGGGCTGGTGAACGTGTGGACGGCGGTGGCGCCCTGATTACGGAGGGTATCGGCGTGCTCCCAGGATGATTCGCCGGTCTGGCGTTCGATTTCCACCGTGTAGTCGGCGGCGCCTGGAACGGCGTTCCACATCAGGTCGAGCGACGTCCCAGAGAAGACGGGTGTGTTGTCCATCGGCATGATGAGGGTGGGCGCGGACAGCCGGGCTGTGGACTCCACGTGCACCGACTCGGGTCGGCTCTTCGCCTGCCGGCCCGCCTCGTCGGTGACGGTGACGGTGAGGGTGATGGTGTGCTTCCCGGGTTCGGTGAACCGATGGGAGCTCGTCGCCTCGGTGCCCTTCTTGACGACGTCATCGAACGAGAACGCGTACTCCCGGATCGGACTTGATCCGGCGACGGATTGCCCTCCGTCCGCCCGCACCTCGAGCGGCGCCGCGCCGGAGTGGACGTCCAATGTGACGGTCGCGGACAGGAATGTCTCCGTCCCGGCGGTCGTCCGCCCGGGCCCCGGCGGAGTCTCGGGCGTTGCCTGTGTCGAGGGCACCGTCGTGGGGCTGGGTACGGGAGCTGGGCTGGGGGTCTCGGGCAGCGCCGAGCTGGCTGACGGCGAGGCGGCGGGCGTCGCACCGGACAAATCGGGTGTGACGGGTGTGGGACCTGTGAGGACGGTGAGGGAGATCTTCGGGCTGGGGATGATCGTGATATTCCGGTCGTCCCCGAGGTCGGTGGCGACCGCCCCGGCCAGCAGGGTGGCAGCCCCCACCATCGCCACCCGCGTCGGATTGCCGCTCCGCCCGGCGGCGACGGGGAACGCCGGCGGCTCGCTGCGCGGTGCCCGCGCCGGTCTGACCAGACCTGGCGGGGACGTCGGRCCAGCCCGGTCCGCAATAGCGCCGGCGTCGGTTTCGCCGGAGCCAGGGCAGGAAACGAGAACAGGGTCTGTGTCCTCACTGGCAGGCCCGGTAACCCCGTCTGGTCCCGCAGGGACCGGCGCGGCGGTGGTGTCGGTGGATTCGTCCGCACCAGCCCGGACCGTGATGGCGGACGTCAGCGGGAAACGCGGCGCGGCCTTCGGCTTCGCCCGGCCATCCACCACCACGGTGATCTGCTGGCGCAGATGGCGGGCGGCCTCGCTCTCCGACCTGTCGACGAGGTCGATCGAGATCAAATCCTTTAGCAGACGTGGCCGGGCGCAGTCGGAGACGCGGACGGGCACCAGCCGGCGCCGGAAACCCTGTGGGTCCGCCTGCAGCGCCGCCTGCCACTCTCGCTCCCCGTACACAGAGCGCAGGTAGGTCCCGGACAGCACGGCCACGGTGTGCTGCGCGTCCCGGATACCCCGCTCCATCATGGCCATCCAGTACGAGCCTGCGACGAAGTCCCAGGCCTGGATGAGGACCGTGTAGCCGAGATCCTCGATCTGCCACGCGATCCACTCGGCCCAGTCGCGGTCATTCTGGGTGTAGGAGACGAAGAAGTCCCACCCCTGCTGGGTCTCCCCAGCGTCCACGTCGTCGTCCATGTCGTCTTCGGACCGCCCAACGCGTCTGGGGTCACTGACGTCGGCTCACTGCTGCAAAACTGCAATCCGTGCTCGTTCTGACGCGGATGGTAATTCTCTCCGCGGCGCCGCCCCACGAAGCCGTGCACTGCCGTGGAGGCGACGCCCCGGCGCGGGCACGGTGGCTGTCAGGCAGCGCCCGTCGCAGTGCAGCCAGATCTCGAACTGGGTGTGCGCGAGTGGCGGCAGCGCGCCCGGATCGTGGCTGCGGTCGGCCGTGCGCCCAGCTCGGAGAGCAGTAGGTCGAGCGGGGGCTCCTGGGCACGCGGATCGAGGAAGGCGCTCACGACTTGCGATGTCCGCCCAGGGTGGGCGTTCGACACGTTCGCCAGATAATAGATCTTGCTTGGTGAAGTTGAGAATGAAAATAGAAATATGACGAAGCCGCCGCCTCATTTGCCCGTAGCTGTAATGTTCGCCGAGGCTGTTTGAATGTGGTCGGCTTGTCTCATCTCTCGGTCGTGTGCACTGGGTATGGTTCCAGGGTGATCCCTCACATCGAGCTCACTGAGTCGCAGCATCGGATACTGGCTGAACTCATGGTCGGAGATCTGCCCTCGTCGGGGCACGAGCCGGCGGCGTCCGCGGCTGCGGAAGCCCGTGGGTTGACGGCGCGGATGCTGGCGGCGGAAGTGCCCGCCATGAGGTGGAAGCAGCTGGTCTCGGAGGCCGACGGCGTGCTGACGGTGACGACTCTCGGGGCCGCGATCTTCCATCGTGCCCGGCAGGAAGAGGCCGAGGCACGGCTGGCCGCGGTCGTGTCCTTCGCTGACGTTCTGGAGGCCGCGGCTGGTTCCCCACGGGCGGCGCGGCGCGCACCGCACGCCCTTCGCCGGCTGGCCCAGGGCGTGCTCTCCCGTGACCAGGCGGTCCGTCACCTTCTCGCCTGAGGCATCCCTCAGGCGCCGGATCCCCCGGGGGTACCGCCTGGATGCCGCCGGGCCGAGCCGTGGGTCAGGCGTCGACGTCCGCGAACAGCCCCACCGCACTTCGGTACCGCGGTCTACGTGCAGCCGTCGTCAGCGGCAGCACACCCGCCGCGATGAGGTCATGCTGGGCCACCACCGGACCGGCCAGGATCTCGGCCAACAGGTCCCGCTGCGCCGCCGCCGACCCGACGAGGCGGCGGAGCACCGACAGAAGCTCGATGAGTTCCGTCGTCCAGTCGTGCGGCCAGCGGTCAAGGTGAACATCGTCAAGCGGGCTGGTCCGCTTGCTGTTGGGTGACGCTTTCCGATAGCCGAACCATTTCTGGACGACCTGCATCCCGCCGACATCGAAGGTGAAAACCTCTTCGGGGACCGGGCTGAAGACACCGTCGCCGAGATACAGCGTGTTGGTCGCGCTGTCGTGGCGCAGGTGTTCCGGGAAACGGTCGCGGATATGGGAGTCATAGCGGACCTGCCGCGGGTCGCCATTGCCGAATCTGACGTCGCCGACGGGGCGGCCCTGCGCCGGATCCGCGCACCGGGCACCGTAGGTCGAGGCCCACAGCAGCTCGGTGCCCAGGGYGACTGCCCTGTGCCAGAGCTCGGGGTCGCGGGTGAGGGGAAGGCGGACCCCTGGGGTGAGCAGCTCCTCGGCGAACTGTTCGGTGAAGGCGCGATGYCCCGCCACCGCGACCGTGTAGGCCGCCAGCTCCAGGGCGGTGACCCGCTCCTGGCCGAGCACGCCGGCGAGGTGGGGCAGGAGCCCGCCGGCGACGTTGGCCGAGCCATCGGGCTGCAACAGCGGCAGGACTCTGCCGCCGCGACCGTTGAAATGGTGGGTGTCGGGTATCAGCGCGGTCGCGACGACAGCCGGCCCGGACTCGATCTTGTGAGAGGACTGCTGGTTGAGGAAGATCTGGCCGTTCTGCAGCGAGGACCACAGGTCGGGGCGGGGAAAATCCAGCACCCGGCTGTCGGCGATCAACCACTGACGGTCGAAGCTGCGCATTCCGAGCCGGACCGCCGGGGGATCGAGGGCGCTCTCCCGCCCAATGGCGGTGCGGTGCGGCGGTTGCCCCGGCAGGGGCGGCACCGCCCGGAGCAGCGTGCGGTCCCGGGTCGCTTTGAACAATGTGGTCTTCGTGTCCGAGTCGTCCTCGCGGATCAGTCGTGACCAGCGGCGGCGCAGTATCTCGGTGCTGGGGGCGCTCACCCAGGAGCGGTTCGACGTCACGCCGAGGCTTCCCCACGGGAAAAGATCGGCGAGCGCGGGGAAATCCTCCCAGCCCGACTCCGTGTTCGGGGTGAAAGGGCGATCTCCGTCGCGATGAGCGTCCCGCCAGCCGTCGTCGTCGATCGCGATACGTGCCAGCTGCCGGAACTTGTCATCCCGCGAGCCCGTGATCGAGCGGTAGTGGATGCGGGCCGGGCCGCCGGGGGTGTGCCCCGCGCCGCGCACGAAGATGTAGATGCCCAACGGCTGCGCCACTCCCGGGAAGACGCGGGTGGCGACACCCGCACGCTGCCCCTCGGGAGAGATGTTGATGATCCAGCCTTCGTCGCAGGTGCGACGGAGATACTCACGCAGGCCACGCCCACCGGGGCCGGTCGAGAAAGCCGCGGGTGTGATGAAGCAGACCACCCCGCTCCGATTGCTCTCGTGGGCGTCGAAGACCTTCCAGGTCGCCCACCGCCAGAAGTAGATGTGCATGTTCTTGAGCGCGTGCTCGTACCGGCCGTTRCCTTCCTGACGGAAGGCGTCCAACGGGGCTTTTCCGTCAGCCACGGGGRAATCTTTTTTCTCCACCCATCCGCCGCGTCCCTCGGCCTGGTGGTCATACGGGGGGTTGCCGATCACCACGGTGACGGGAACCTGGCGTTTGACCTGGTTGGCCCGTCGTCTGGAGACAGACAGCTCGCTGTAGGCGAGGAGGGCCGGCTGCTCATCGACGAAAGGTGTCGCGAGGGTGTCGGTCAGGAAGAGTTTCAGGCCCTCCGCCGGCAACCACATCTCCTTGTCCCGGAGCAGGTCCGAGGTGCGGAGTTCGGCGACGGCATACGGGCCCATCTGCATCTCGAACCCGTACAGGCGGTCCGCCAGCCGCGCGACAGCGTCGATCTTCATGCCGTTGCCGTGCTGGGCGGCGGCGTCCTCGGAGACTCTTTCGATGATGGCGTGGAGAAAGGTTCCGGTTCCCATCGCCGGGTCGACGATGCGGACGTCGGGTTCGGCGTAGCCCTGTTCCTTGCCGAGGCGGGTGCGCAGAACCTCCTCGGTCAGGCGCACCATGTTCTCCACGATCTCGCGTGGCGTGTAGTACGAGCCGCTGCGCTGCCGCAGCACAGGATCGTACCTGGTCAGAAAGTTCTCGTAGAGATGCAGGTAGGCATCCCGGTTCCCGCGTCGGATGGCTGGCCAGTCGACATTCTCGATGGTGCGGGTCAGGAGATCAAGTGTCACCAGGAAGCGTTTGCTGATGTTGTCGGTGAGCATCTGCAGTGCGCTGCCGATCAGCGCGTGCTCCGCGTGCAGCTGTCGGCCGATCTCGTGCAGGCCGCCCTGCATCAGGGGGATGTTCTCCGTTCTGGCCAGCAGCAGTGCGAACGTCACTGTCTGGGCGTAGCCGTCGGCGAACTTCTGGTTGTCCGCTTCGGGGAAGAGCAGGTTGCGCCAGTCGTTCCGCAGGCCGGTGAAGGGGCGGGCCCGGGGGTCGTCCTCCGGTGCGTCCGACCTGGCTTCGGCGGTGAGCTGCTCCAGCACAGCGGCGCGCAGGAGGCGGCACAGCGGGGCGATGTGCTGGACGARCCGGGCCACATTCTGGAGTGGAGGCGGGCTCCACAGAAGAAACGTCGTCATCAGCGCGTCGAAGGCAGCCGRCTCGGCCGTCCGCAGCCGCCCTCCGATTTTCCTCAGATCGCCGGTGAAGTGGACGGTTTCACCGACCTGGACGCCATCCCGGAAGAGTCGCCACTCGGTGCCGTTCGTGTAGAGCAGGTTCGGGAGATCGCGCAGCCGCTCCCACTGTTCCCTGTTGCGGCCGGTGAAGCTCTGCGGGTCCACGGAAAGGCCGGGTTTCTTGATCTCGATGTAGCCGGTTACCAGGCCGCTGACCTGGACGGCGTAGTCGGGTCGTACGCCGAGCTCGGGAAGACGCACCTCGTCGTGCCAGGTGACCTCGGACAGCTCGTGGTGGGTACCCACAACGGTCAGGAGCTCTTCCAACGGGCTTCGGATCGCGGCTTCCGGGCTGCCACCCCCGGAGAGCTTTCCTGTGCACCTCTGGCCGAAGTTGGAGACGGCCGCGAGCAGCCATTGATCCGTTCCCGTCGACATGATCTTCCCCCAAGAATCACCGGAATAATGACAGTATCTTTTTCGTGATCCGGTTCCGTGAGGTTTTGTAAATCGTCATGATAAGGGTGGAAAAGCTCGGTTGTGCATGATGTCCGTTTTTGAGTGTGGAGCGGGTCTCGCCCTTGGGTACGTCCGCAGCCCGCTGCGTGTCACGCCTCCCGACCCCTTCGACCTGGACCGGGACGGCAACGGCCGCGGCTGCGAAGGCTGAGGCGACCTCCCAGGAAGAACCTGGGAGGTCGCCGCCCTGTCCTCTGCTACATCCACGGTTACGGCATGGAGGCTAGCGGGCCACCAGGCCGGGGCTTCCCGCCTGCGTCACGAACGATCCGGCGGTCACCAGGGTGCCGCCGGGCGTGCTGACGTGGCTGACCGTCTTCCAGTCGATCTCGGCGGCCGTCGCGCCGAGGTTGACGAGCACGTAACCGCGCAGGCCGTTGTAGAACTTCAGGTGCGGGTTGCGCGCGTGGTAGCCGGCCCAGTTCGACGGCTGGGCGGAACCGTTGCCGCCGCTGGTGATCGAGGTGGCGACGACCTCGGTGCCGAGGATCTCCGAGGCGGGGTCGGCCGGGTCGTCGTGGATGTCGAAGCCGTAGGCAACGTGCACGTCACCGGTGAGCACCATCAGCTCCTTGCCGGAGCGGCCCTGGCGGGGCAGGCCCCGCTTCCAGCCGTCGAGGACCCGCCGCCGGGACGCCGGGTAGCCGTCCCAGGAGTCCATCGACAGGTTCGCGCTGCCATCGGCACTGGCCCGGCGGGAGAAGACGACCTGCTGTGAGGCGATGTTCCACTGCGCGTTCGACCGTGCCCAGCCGTCGATCAGCCAGCGCTCCTGGTCGAGGCCCGGCAGCGTCATGCTCTCGGCTTCGGATTCGGCACTCGGCGGCTTCCAGCCGTCGCCGTTGGCCTGGTTGGTGCGGTACTGGCGGGTGTCGAGGACGTCGAACTGCGCCAGCCGTCCCCAGCCGAAGCGCCGGTAGAGGCTCATGTCGGGCCCCTGCGGGAACTGCGGCCGCCGCAACGGCATGTTCTCCCAGTAGGCGCGGTAGGCGGCGGCGCGGCGGAGCAGGAACTCCTCGGGCGGAACGCTGTTCTCCGGGATGCCGCCGGCGTAGTTGTTCTCCACTTCGTGGTCGTCCCAGGTGACCACGAACGGGTGGGCGGCGTGCGCGGCGATCAAGTCCGGGTCCGACTTGTACAGCCCGTAGCGCACCCGGTAGTCCTCCAGGGTGGCCGTCTCGCGGTTGACGGCGTCCGGCAGCACCCGGTCGGTGTAGGCGCGGGTGCCGCCGGCACTGTTGACCGCGTACTCGTAGAGGTAGTCGCCGGTGTGGAAGACGGCGTCCACGTTCTCCTGTGCGAGGTGCCGGTAGGCGGTGTAGTAGCCCTGGTCGTAACGCTGGCAGGAGACGGTGGCGAACGTCATCGACCGCACGGGCGCGCCGGGGGCGGGCGCGGTCCGGGTCCGGCCGGCCGGGCTCACCCACGAGCCCACCCGGAACCGGTAGTAGTACTCGCGGTCCGGCGCCAGGCCGGGAACATCCACGTGCAGGGAGTGGCCGAACTCGGGATGCGCCCAGTCGTCACCGCGACGCACGATGCGGCGGAACCGCTCGTCGGAGGCGATCTCCCAGGCGACGGGGATGCGGGCCGGCGGCAGTCCGCCGTCGGCGACCAGCGGCTGCGGCGCCAGCCGGGTCCACAGCAGCGCCGAGTTCGGCTGCGGGTCGCCGGACGCGACACCGAGCGTGAACGGATCGCTCGTCACCTTCCCCGGAGCCAGCGCCGGAGCGCTGGCGGAGGCGGTACCAGGCAGGCCGACGGTGAACGCGAGCGTCGCGGCCGCACCGGACAGGGTGAGGAACCTACGCCGTTCCAGGCCGCGGGCAGCGGCCCGCAGTTCGGCGGAATGCTCAGAACTGATCGTCACGAATGTCTTCCTCAGGGGTGGGTCGACGGGGGACCAGATGAGCCCACCAACACGAGGTAGCCGCCCAAGAAACGTCAAATTTCCGCTCAGAACCCACTTGTCGAAATGCTCGGCCTCCCGGTGAGCGGCCGACCGGCGCGGCGTGCGGTGCACCGTGGGACGACCGCGACGTTCTCGCCTGAAGCCTCGGGAAGGCTACGCAGCGTGCCGATCGAGGACATTGATGGCGGTTTTGGCCGGTGGCCGGCCACCGGCCACCRGCCGGAGCCAGAGGCGCCGGACTGGGGGGCGGGGCGGGTGGGGATGGCAGACAGGCCTTCCACGCAATTCCAGCCACGAGTTTGGGTGCCGGATGTCGGRGAGGTGAATACCAGTGAAAGTCAACGCCAATAAACTGGCAACGAAATGTGGTGGGAAGTACTGTCGCGCCGACAGCAACGCGGGCAAGAAATGAAAGGACCGCAATGAGGCGCGTATTCACGTCATTTCGGCTGGCTACCCTGTTCCTGACCGCTTTCGTCGGCATTTTCCTCGCACCCGGCGCGGCACTGGCAATCAGTCCACAGAGTACCCCGTCGTTCACCGTCCCCGCGGACGACTGTCTGTTCGGCTACACCGAGGGGGACCTTTCCTGGCGCACCCTCGGCACGCCCGGGGTGCCGGTCGTGGACGTCGCGGGAGTGGTCTACGACATGTACAACAACCTGTGCCTGCCCATCCGTGACGACGGGCTGCGCACCACCGCCATCTTCACCGCCTACAGCGGCAACACGCCGGTGGACCGGGCCGCGCGGCAGGTGGACAACGGGGCACGCAAGTTCGCCTTCACGCTTCAGCCCGGTCTCGTCGTGGGCACCATCGACCACGTGACCATCCGGGTCTGCCGTTCCGCCGTTCCCGACGCGGTGGCTCCGTCGTCCAACTACTGCGGTGCACCGCAGACCTTCTACCGCCCGATCCCGTAAGCGCGGCACGGCACGGCGCGGGCGGTTGGCTGGTTACCCGGCCGCCGCCCGCGCTGGCGGCTGGTGGAAATCGCACATCCTTCGACCGGTCGCGTCCGGCCGTCCGTCCGGCCGGGCTGAGGCGACTCGTCCACCGCTCAGGACTGGTGGGTCTTGTGAATCCGGTTCACAGTGGTACGCTTCCGCTGCCTGTCCGGTTGGCCGGGGATGTGCGGGTACTCGACGTCGGCGGGCCCCGCAGACGCGAGGGCCACTCGCTGCCCTGCCAGAATGTTCGGGCTGTCCACAAGGGGGATGAGGATGCCGAGTTCGACCACGGAACGTGTGTCATCGCATGACGGTGCGACGTCCACGGCGGGGGTGGGATTGCCCGGCATCGGGGCACTGGTCGAGGTGCGTGGGCAGAAATGGGTGGTCGCGGAGACCGATGCCCAGATCACGCAGGACGGCGCGGGCGCGCGCCCTGGCCCGGGGCCGGCGGTCCCGAGTTCCCTCGTCACCCTGCAGAGCGTCGAGGACGGCCGGTACGGCCACACGATCGAGGTGATCTGGGAGGTCGAGCCCGGCCGGCGCATCCTGCCCAGCGGCTCCCTGCCCGACGTCACCAGCGGCGGCTTCGACTCCCCGGAGCGGCTCGCCGCCTTCCTGGACGCCATCCGCTGGTCGGCGGTGACCTCCGCGGACGCCCGCCGCCTACAGGCCCCGTTCCGTTCGGGCGTGGCCGTCGAGGACTACCAGCTCGAACCCGTCGCCCGGGCGCTGGAGGCCCCGCGGGTCAACCTGCTGCTCGCCGACGACGTCGGCCTCGGCAAGACGATCGAGGCCGGTCTCGTCGCCGAGGAGCTGCTGCTGCGCCACCGGGCCCGGCGGATCATGGTCGTCTGCCCCGCCGGGCTGACCCTGAAATGGCGCGACGAGATGGCGGAGAAGTTCGGCCGCGAGTTCACCGTCATCGACGCCGAGCGGTGCGCCGCCGTCCGACGCTCACACGGCAGCGCGGCGAACCCGTTCGAGGTCTATCCCCTCACGATCGTCAGCCTCCCCTGGCTGCGCGGCCCGAAGGCACAGCGGCTGCTCGACGAGGTGCTTCCCGGCGACGGCCAGCC
This sequence comes from Parafrankia colletiae, assembly GCF_001854655.1. GTDB lineage: Bacteria > Actinomycetota > Actinomycetes > Frankiales > Frankiaceae > Parafrankia > Parafrankia colletiae. The sequence goes on from NZ_MBLM01000142.1 coordinate 27,037, forward strand.
GACCTATCCGCGTACGTTCGACCTGCTCATCCTGGACGAGGCCCATCACGTCGCCCCGGCCGCGCCGAAGCAGGTCTACGCCGTCGACTCCCAGCAGACGAAGCTGATCCGCCGCCTCGCCCCGCACTTCACCCACCGGCTGTTCCTCTCCGCCACCCCGCACAACGGCTATCTCGCGTCGTTCACCGCGCTGCTGGAAATCCTCGACGACCAGCGTTTCGCCCGCGGTGTCGCACCGGACCGCAAAGCGGTCGAGGACGTGGTCGTCCGCAGGCTGAAGGGTGGCATCGAGAACGCCGACGGCACCCCGCGGTTCCAGCCCCGCCGCTCCATCGACCTGCCGGTGGTCTATCCCGACGACGAACGGGAGATCCACGGCCTGCTCAAGGAGTTCTCCGCGCTGCGCCGGACCCGGCTGAACTCCGAACGGGGCCGCAAGGCGACCGACCTGGTGACGCTGCTGCTGAAGAAGCGGCTGTTCTCCTCCCCGGCCGCGTTCGCGCACACCGTCGCCGTCTACCGGGAGACCCTCGCCGCCCGCCACGGCCGGCCGGGACCGTCTGCCGCCGGCCTTGTCGACGACGTGCCCGAATGGATCGACGACTACTTCGACGACATCGCGACCCTCGACGACGAGCAGCTCGCCGACGCCGAGGACGACGCGCTGGGCCGGGTCCGTCCGATGCAGCCGGACCCGACCGACCCCGAGACCGAGCTGCTGGCGCGGATGCAGCGCTGGGCGGACGCCCACGAGGCCGACCCGGACGCCAAGGCCCGGGCCCTGCTCGCCTACCTGGTCTCGGTCTGCCGCCCGGACGGGAAGCACTGGCTCAACGAGCGGGTCGTCGTCTTCACCGAGTACCGCGACACCCAGACCTGGCTCGCCGGCCTGCTGCGCCAGCAGGGGCTCGGCGGGGAGCGGCTCGGCCTGCTGCACGGCGGCCTGCCCGCCGACGAGCGCGAGCAGCTCCGGCTCGCGTTCCAGGCCGACCCGAGCGAGCACCCGGTGCGGATCCTGCTCGCCACCGACGCCGCCAGCGAGGGCATCGACCTGCAGAACCACTGCCACCGCCTGGTCAACTACGACATCCCGTTCAACCCGAACAAGCTGGAGCAGCGGATCGGCCGGATCGACCGGTACGGGCAGCGCCAGCAGCCGGAGATCCGGCACTTCGTCGGCTCCGGGTGGTCCGGCGCGGTCGACTCGTACGAGGCCGACCTGGAGTTCCTCTCCCGGGTTGTGAAGAAGGTCGCGCAGATGAAGGCCGACCTCGGCTCCGTCAACGCGGTGCTCTCCGACCGGGTACAGCGCCGCATGCTCGGCGAACGCGCCGCCGACCTGACCACCCTCGACGACCTCGACACCCCGGCCGGCGCGGCGGCGGGCGGCAAGGACGACGCCGTCCCCGTCGCCGAGAACGTGCGGGAGCAGGTACGCCGGCTGCGCGCCACCCTGGACGACACCGTCCGCGATCTCGGCATCACCCCGCAGGCCGTCGAACGGGTGGTGAACACCGCCCTGGGCCTCGCCCGCCAGCAGCCCCTGCAGCCCCACGTCGACGAACGCGGCGACCTCTACGACGATCACCCGCGGCACCTCCCCGCCCAGCGTGACGACGAACCGGGCGACGGGATGTTCGACGTCCCCACCCTGACCGGTTCGTGGGCGCGGGCCTCGGCCGGGCTCACCGAGAAGCTGCACCGCGACGGCGCCCCGCCGCGCCAGCTGCCCGTCACCTTCGACGCGGCCGTCGCCCGGGGCCGCGACGACGTCGTCCTCGCACACCTCGGCCACCGGCTCGTCGACATGTCGACCCGGCTGCTGCGCGGCGCCGTCTCCAACGCCGACATCGGCCTGCACCGGGTGACCGCCGTGCGCACCGACGACCCGCGCTGCGAGGAGGTGCTCGTCGGCGCCTTCTCCCGCTTCGTCCTCGTCGGCGCCGACGGCGTGCGCCTGCACGAGGAGGTCCTGCAGGCCGGCGGCTGGATGCCCGCGGCCGGCCGGTTCCGCCGCCTGGAGAACCTCACCGTCCTCGGCGAGATCGTCGGCCCGGCGCTCGCCGCGGGACGTCCCGTCTCCCGCGAGACCCAGGAACGCCTCGCCGAACGCTGGCCGGCAGCGCGTGAGGGCGTGCTCTCCGCCCTGAACTGGCGGACGAGAACCCGCCAGGAGTCGCTCACCCGCATCCTGGCGCAGCGCCAGAACGCCGAGGAGACCCGGATCGCCACCATCCTCGACCAGTTCGCGAGCACGTTGCAGGCGGCGCTCGCGAGCCCCGAGAACGAAGAGGACGCCCTGTTCAGCCGGGCCGAGATCGCCAAGAGCCGGGAGGAGCTGGCGCAGTTCCGCCGGGACAAGCAGTCCTGGGAGGACCGCCTGCGCCGGCTGGCCCAGGAGAGACAACGGGAGCTCAATGTGATCGCTGGCCGCTACCGTGACCCCCGCCAGCACCAGTTCCCGGTCGCGGTCGTCCTGGTCGTGCCGGCCCGGGAGGCGGGACGATGAGCACAACACGGACGACAACCGGCGCCCGTGCCGGCTCCAGCGGTTCCGGCGGCCCGGGCGGCCCGGGCGCCCGGCGGCGGCCCCCCGTCCCGGACGGCACGACCCAGCACCGCGACTGGCTGACCCTGATCGACGTCACCGGGCCGTTCCTCAGCCTGCCCGTGCTGCGGCGGATCTGGCCGACCCTCGACCCGCTGGAGAAGAAGACCCGCGAACGGCTCCGCCGCGAACACGCCACCTGGCTGGAGGTCCCCGCCGCCGGCCAGCGCGCCTGGGTCCGGTACGTGCTCGCCGACCTGCTCGGCTGGGGCGACGCACTCCTCTGGCCCGCGGCCGACGCCGTGCCTGACGCCAGAACGCACGCCGCACCCGACGCGAGGACGGACGGCGGGCCCACCGCCGACGCACCGGCCGCCGGAGTTGACGCCGCCAGCCCGCTCGCCGCGCTCACCGTGGACGTCGACCAGCACGACACCCGCGTGACCCCGTCCTTCGTCCTCGTCGACCCGAGCGCCGACGCCATCGACGCCTCCGACGCCGCAGCCGGGGTGAAGCCGGACGCCGTGCGCCTGCTCGGCCTRGTCGTCCCGCCCGGCCAGTCACCGACCGGCCGCATCGCGGGGCAGGCCTGGGCGGCGACCCCGGTGGACCGGGCGGCCCTCGCCTGCCGGCACCACGGCATCGAACTGGCCCTGGTCACGAACGGCCGCCAGTGGGCCCTGGTCTGGGCCCCGCGCGGCGGCGTCACGACCACCGCCGTGTTCGACGCGGTCTCCTGGCCCGAAGCCGCCGAACGGGACGTCGTCCGCGCCTTCGTCTCCCTGCTGTGCCGGCGCCGCTTCTTCGCCGTGCCCGACGCGGAGACCCTCGTCCCGCTGCTGAAGGCGAGCCTCGGCAGCCAGGAGGAGATCACCGAAGCACTCGGCGTCCAGGTCCGCCAGGCCGTCGAACTGCTCGTCGCCGCCTTCGGCCGCTGGCACGTCGCCGAACACACCCGCGGCGGCGTCGGGCTGCGCGACATCCCCGAACACGACATCTACCGCGGCGCCGTCGCCGTCATGATGCGCATCGTCTTCCTCCTCTACGCCGAGGAACGCGGCCTGCTGCCCGCCGACAACGACCTGTACGCCCGCACCTACTCCGTCGGCCGGCTGTGCGCCGAGCTCGAACAGCAGCTCTCCGACGGCGCCACCGAGGACGACCTCGAACAGTCGACGGCCGCCTGGCACCGCCTGCGCGCCCTGTTCACCGCCGTCTTCACCGGCATCGACCACCCCCGCCTGCGCATGCACGCCCACGGCGGCTCCCTGTTCGACCCGGCGACCCACCCCTGGCTGCCCCTCGCCGTCGACGACCGCACCGTGCTGCACACGCTCCGCGCCGTCCAGTACGTCCAGGTCGGCACCGGCCGTTCGCGTGAGCGCCGCACCCTGAGCTTCCGCTCCCTGGACGTCGAACAGATCGGCTACGTCTACGAGGGCCTCCTCTCCTACGACGCCCAGCGCGCTCCCGCCGGCGAGGTCGTCGTCGGCCTCGTCGGCAAGGAGGGCCTCGAAGCCGAGGTCCTGCTCTCCGAACTGGAGGACCTGGCCTCACGGCACCGGGGTCGCCCGCTATTCGCCGCCGCCCTCGCCGAACGCTTCGCCGCCAGCGGTATCGGCTCGCCGAAGGCGATCGAGAAGCGCCTCATCCCGCTGGAAGCCGGTGAACGGGAGGAGGCCCGCAAGGCCCTGCTCGCCGTCACCCGCGGGGACTACCCGATCGCCGAACGACTGCTGCCCTTCTTCGGCCTGCTGCGCCGCGACCTGCGCGACCAGCCGGTGGTCATTCTCGAAAGTGGCCTGTACGTCACCGAATCCCCGCTGCGGAAGAACACCGGCACCCACTACACGCCCCGCTTCCTCGCCGAGGAGGTCGCGAACAACGCCCTGGAACCGCTGGTCTATCTACCGGGGCCGTTGCAGACCGCCGACACCAACGCCTGGAAGCTGCGCTCCAGCACGGACATCCTCGCGCTGAAGGTCGCCGACATCGCGATGGGCTCGGCAGCGTTCCTCGTCGCCGCCGCCCGCTACCTCGGCGACCGCCTCGTCGAGGCCTGGACCCTGGAAGGCGACCCCCGTGCCGGTGGGCGGGAAGCGCCGGCCGGCACGGGAGTAGGAACGACACGCGGGGGAGCGACAGGCGGGGGCGCGGCTGCCCGCGACACAGCTTCCGGCCCCGGCGCCCTGCCCGGGCACGACGACACCGGGGAATGGCTGGGCCGGGACGCAGAAGAGGACGACGCCGTCGTCGAGGCCCGCCGCCAGATCATCGAACACTGCCTGTACGGCGCGGACATCAACGAGATGGCCGTCGAGATGGCAAAGCTGTCCCTGTGGCTCGTCTCGATGGACACCCGCCGCACCTTCACCTTCCTCGACGACAAACTCGTCGCCGGCGACTCCCTGCTCGGCATCACCTCGCTGGACCAGCTCGAACACATGCACCTCGACCCGGCGAAAGGCCGGGAGATCCACTCCGATATCTTCGGCTGGACGTCCGGCATCCGCGAACTGGTCTGGGAGGTGGCCGTCGAACGCCAGGCCATCGTCGCCACCGACGGCTCGACCCTCCAGGGCCTGGAAGAAAAGGAAATCCTGCTCAGCGACGCGAAGAAGCGGACTGCCCAGCTCACCCTCTTCGCCGACGCCCTGATCGGCGCCACCCTGGCCCACGCCGGCCGGGGTGAACGCGGCCAGAAGGCCGCTTCCGAAACAGCCGCCAAGATCGTCGACGAGATCGTCAACGGCAACAGGGACATGGACGACGCCAGGCGCGAAATTAGACGCTGGCTGGCGACGGACCACACCCCCGGCAGCTTCGACCGCAGGCCCATCCACTGGCCCCTCGTCTTCCCCGAGGTCTTCGAGGGAGGGGGTTTCGATGCCATAATCGGCAACCCGCCTTTTCTTGGCGGTAAGAAGATTAGTGGTGCATTTGGGTCATTCTATCGGGAATATCTTGTTGATAATGTGGCTCAAGGCGCCAAGGGGCATGCCGATCTTGTTGCCTACTTTGTCTTGCGCGTACATAAACTGCTGAATTTGTCTGGGCACGTGGGAATAATTGCCACAAACACTCTTTCGCAGGGTGATACGCGGGAGGTTGGACTCGATTCTCTTCTTGCGGGTGGGCTGGAGATACGTCGGTCGATAAAAAGTGAAAAATGGCCATCGCGGTCGGCTGTGCTTGAGTACTGTGCAGTCTGGCTAAGCTGTGATCCTCCCGGGGATGGGGCCCTGCGTATCGCTGATGGTGCTGGGGTTCGAGGTATTTCGTCATCGCTCGATGGAATCTCACGAGTAGCGGGTCAGCCGATGCGACTGGCTGCAAACCTGAATCGTTCCTTTGTTGGTGTCTATGTAATGGGTGACGGTTTTGTTGTTTCGTCGGATTTGTATGCGAAGCTGCTGGCTTCCGATGCGCGGAGTGGAGATGTTCTGCGCCCCTATCTTAACGGGCAGGACCTAAATTCTAGACCAGATCTTTCGGCTAGCCGCTGGGCTATTGATTTTCGAGACTGGCCTCTTGATCGAAGTAAAGAATACGGCGCCTGCTATGATCATATACTGCGCGAGGTGGCACCCTATCGAAGCAAGCAGAAAGACGCCTATGGAAGACGCTATTGGTGGCAGTTCTTTCGTTCTAGGCCCGAGCTGCATCGTGCGATAGCCGATTTTGATCGAGTCGTTGTCATTACGAGAGTCAGCTCCACTCTTGTGCCGGCATTTATTTCGACTGGCCAGATATTCAGCGATGCGACTGTAGTCTTCGCCACGAGTGATCCGGCTATGTTGGCGCTGCTCTCTAGCTCGGCCCACTTCTGGTGGGTTTCCTCGCGAGCGTCGTCAATGAAGGCCGATCTTCGTTATACTCCTTCGGATGTGTTTGAGAACTATCCGCTTCCCGACCTCACCCCTGAGATGCGAGATTTGGGGACCCGGCTAGATATGTTTCGGCGAGCGGCCATGTTGAATAGGCAAATCGGGTTGACAAAAATATATAATCTAGTGTTTGCTTCTAACTGCAAAGATGTCGACGTGGTTGAACTGCGAGAGATTCACCGGCTCATCGACGAGTCTAGTTTTCGCGCATACGGATGGGACGACATGGTCGCGGAGGGGCTCGATCACGGCTTCCATCCGGCTGGAAAGTACACGCGGTACACGATCGGGCCGTGGGCGCAGCGAGAGGTGCTTGACCGGCTCCTCGAGCTGAACCACRCCCGGTACGCCGAGGAGGTCGCCGCCGGGCTGCATGAGAAGGGCACCAGGAAGAAGAGTGCTCGCGCCAAGCCGGCCGCTGCCGCGTCACCGGGCGAGGCCCTGTTCGACCTGTAGTTCGTGCTCGTCTGACCCCGTCGGTCAGAGTCGCGGACCGGGCGGCTAGGATGGGTAAAAGGTCGGTCAACGGAGACTTCTTCCGCTTCCGTTGACTGTGCTCCACCGCCGAAGACCGGGACAGTCTTCGGTGCACGCTGGTTCGGGGGACCCATGCGTTTCGATGTGACGTACGACCACGCCGCAGCTGTGATCTTCGGCGTTCCAGGCGAACGACGAGCCAATGCCGTCGGCGCCGCGGGAACCACCGCTATACCTGTCTGGCCGTAGCGTCCTGGACACATCCTCCGGCTGTCGTCATCAAGACGCTCGGAGTGTGAGAGCGCGCCGTCATGCGTCGAACTGTGGTGAGCCGGCCGGTTGCCTGAAAACGTAACCACAAGCCATCGTCAAATTTTGGCAAACAAATATTTCGGAAGAATGGTCGAGGTCGACGTCCGACAGGGCGCGGCCAGTCAGGCCAGCGTAGAACAAAAGCTCGCCTTATCGCGCCTCCCCCCAACGCACGGGTACTCCGTGGGTTGGGATGGCGTCTTCGACGCTGCCGGAAAACGGTTCCGGCGGCGGTTGTCACGGGGGTTTCACATGGGCAAGGCAAGATTCCTCGTCGCCGCTGGGGTGCTCGCCGGGATGGTCGGACTGACCGGTTGTCTGGAGGAGACGTCGGTCTCCTCGACCGGGACGACCACAGGGGACAGCACGCTTGGTGCGGCGGCTGGGCAGGACACGGCGCCCGAGGGCACCCGGCAGGCCCAGTACGGGGAGATCCTGGAGATCCGCAAGGACGGCGAGGTCGCGGCGACCCTCAGCGTCGCCGAGCCGAAGCCGGTCGCGTCGTTCTTCAACGGCGTCAGCACGCCGACCAGCGGCCCGTCGTTCGCGACCTTCATGGTGTCGTTCACCTCGCAGCAGGCGGGGCTCGCCGTCAATCCGTTCGACTTCTTCGTCCGCACGCCGGAGGGCGCCCGGGTGCAGCCGACGTTCGGCTGTGAGCCGGCGTTCAACGCGGCGACCCTCGGGGTGGGAGAGAAGTTCCAGGGCTGCCTGACCGTCGACGTCGCCCACGGCAACCTCGTCTACACCTCGAGCCTGTTCGACTCCACCAGCCTGGCGGAGTGGCCCGCCTTCTGAGCCGGCGCGCGAGCAGCAGGCCGCGTCCAGGCCCACGCGGCTGTTCGACGGTCCGGTCGGCACAGCCGGCGACGTAACCATTCATGACAGGAGACGAAGCTCGTCATGCCCACCGGTTCCGAGACTCCGACGGTGTCACCCGGGCCGTCGCTCCCGCCACCACCACCGCACGGCTGGTATTCCGATCCGGACGACCCGAACCGGCAACGGTGGTGGAGCGGGACCGCCTGGGGCCCGACAGCATCAGTAAGCCCACCAGCGGGCGCGTCTGCACCGTCGCCGGCACCGGCCCCGTCGTCCCCGGCCGCGCTGTCGGCAGACTGGACTCCGCCTGTGCCGCCGGTCGGGCCTGCGATGTCGGCCCCCTCGTCGCCGTCGCCGTCGCCGTCGCCGCCGGCTCCCGCCTTCAGGGACGTGGTCCGGGAGGCCGCGAAGGAACCGACGGCCTGGGCGGTTGCGGTCGCTCCGGTGGTCGGGCTGCTCGCCGGCCTGGTCATCGGGGCGGTGCTGCCGGAGCTCGGGGTCTCGTCGGCGGTCTGGCTCGGAATCGTCGTCGGCTGGGCCTGCGGGCTGTTCCTCGCGGTCGTCGACCACCGGGTTCTGCGTAGCCTCGGGGAGGACCCGGCCCACTGGGCGCTGGCGTTCCTCTCCCCGTGGGCCTACCTGCTCGGGCGGGCGATCCGCCGCCGCCCGGCCCCGTGGACGACGTGGTCCGCCTTCGGCCTGTGCGTGGCGCTGACGCTTCTGGCGCTCGCCGTGAGCAAACCGCTGACCAGCACCGTCCTCACCTCGAACGCCGTGTTCAACCGGGATCGGGTGCAGCGGGACATCGCCGCGGRGATCAGGCGTCAGACCGGTGTCTCGGCCACCGTGTCCTGCCCCGCGGACCCGCCCATGTCGGCGGGCTCCACGTTCCGGTGCGTCACTGAAGGCGGCGGCGAGCGAACCTTCGTCCTGATCACGGTGGAAGACGACAGCGGCAGCTACACCTGGATGACCCTCTGACTCTCCGACCTTCGTCTGTGTACTTCTTTTGAGGGGGAACTGTGCAAAGCATGAACCGGTGCGGGCTGCTGACAGGCAGTGCGCGGACCGTTGTTGCGGCTCTACTTCTTTCCGCCGGTCTGATGAGTGGATGTGGATCGGATTCCTCGGGTGACGCCGTGAGGGCTGAGGCCTCGGTCATGCCCACCGTCAACACGACATCCTCGGCAACCCCGTCGGCCGCCGGCCTGCYGGTCACCACCGTCCCGCCGACGGTTGCCGCTGTCGTGRCGCCGGTGACCTCCGCCCCGGTGGCGGCACCACCACCGCCGGCTGCCGCTCCGCCTGCGGCTACCGTCCCTCCGGTGGCTGCCGCGCCGCCGGCGAACGACAGTCCGCAGAACGTCTCCTACGCGAACTGCTCCGAGGTACGTGCCGCCGGCGCGGCCCCGCTCCATGAGGGCGACCCGGGTTACTCGACCAAACTGGACCGCGATCGGGACGGCGTCGCCTGCGAATCCTGATAGTTCGCGCTTCGCTCCGCCGTCACGAGACCTCGGTCGTCCCTGGGATGACCGAGGTTTGGCCACCGCGGCAGGGCGAGTCGGGTGATCGGGGGAGGATGCGCCGAAGACCGGTGAAGATCAGCCGGTCCCGTTCCCGGGGACGGTGCTCGGTGTCGACCACGTCCCCCAATCAGCGAACGCCTCTTTGAGATGCTCCTTGGTCTGCTCGGTCAGGTAGCCTCGGACATCCTCGCCGAGTGGCCGCAGTGCGTGTATGTGGACCTCCTTGTGCTTCTGGGGTGCCGGGCAGATGAACACAGCCAGGATGCGCAGGGTGCGAAGCAGCGCGTCGTTGTCCAGCACGTTCAGCGGTGGCATGGCCTGCTTGACCGCGGTGAACAGCGCCGACCACACCCTGCCCGCCATCAGTTCGATGACTTTTTCGTTGACCTGGGTGCGGGTTTCCTGCATGGATGAATCGGTCATCGCGTGTACGATCCTGTCTCGCCCGATCTTCTCGATGTCGCCCAGTAGGCCGTTTGTCTCTTCGAGTAACTTGATTATTCCGACGATCAGATCGCACCACGCGTGACTCGCCAACTCGCGCCGTACTGCCGCCGGCTGGATCCCAGACTCTGCGGAGGTCTCGTCGATCGCGCCTCGGAGCTCCGGCCAGAGATTCCGCGTTATAAGACTGGCGACTGCCTCGATCTGGTCGGCATCGGGGCCGGAAACACCTGGATTCTCGAGCCTGACATCATGCTTACCGTGATCGCTGTCCTGGCCTGCGGCGATGCCGTCCGCGAGCTCGACGGCGCAGATTCGCACCATCGTGCCACGATTAGCCTGGGTTTCCTTGAGAACAAGTCCCCTGGGAACTTTGACCAGATTGCGCACAAGTTTTTCACGCAGCTGGTCCCGAGCCTCCTGCGGTCCACGGGTCATCGCGAGGTGGCCACTCAAGCCGTGCATTGATCCGCCACAGTTGCTGCATTTACAGGTCAGTTGTCCAGCGTTCTCGCACTGTGGGCTGTGTCGGCGGAATTCGCCCATGATCTAATCACCTCGGTCGATCTTGGGAGGATGTGGAACAGGTGTGGAGCGGATCGTGATCAAAGAGTCGTCCGACGGTGCCGGCCGGTCGGACAGTGTGCTGTAAAGAAAAATAGGGTTGCTCGAGCAGGCTTCGGATCAGTGTGAATATTTTTTCTCGTGGGCTTGTGAAGCGACGAACAGAATCGAAACTCTTCGCCGTACCGCCCGGGACTTCCGGCCATCAGAAAGTTGGTATCGGTCGATCGTCATGACAACGCGGAGAGCTCGCGGGAGGCTTCGACAGCCTCGCGCGGAAATCTGTCATTCGTCGGTGGCGCCACCGACGCGAAAATACGTCGCATCCACCATACGTCGCTGGTTGGCTCCAGGTAGGTGGATTGTTGAGAATCGTGAGGAGAGGTGCTCGCGCTGGTGGCGAAGAGTGCGGAGGGCGGGCTTCGCGGTTCCCTGCTTGTGCGCAAGTGTTCTTGGGTCGGGCCCCGGTTGCCTTGCTGCTGTGTCGGCCTGTGTGCGGCGTGACGACGGTGCCGCAGCCTTCAGTCCGGCTGAATAGGTGTGCGGGGGCGGGTTCAGGTCGTGGCCGCCTGCGAGGGGCTGACGCTGGCAGGGCGATGAGGCTCGGAGTACCGCGGGCTCACACGGCGAGACCGTGATGCCCGGCCAGGTCGGCGCACAAGCAGTGCGGCCCGGGCGTTGGTCATGGCGGGAGCCACCTTGCCCAGGTCCAGGGCAGCGTAGGAGAGGATCCCGGAGAGCTGGCCGGGATCAGCTGCAGGTCATGAAGCTGCCCTGGGCGGCCCACCTGGTCGATGGCGGCCAACACGCGGGTGCGCAGCTCGGCCGCCCGGCCCAACATCTTCTTCGGTGGCGCGGCCAGGTACTCGACGGCGAGACACATGGTGTCGTCGGCGAGCTTTTCGATCAGGACGGGGCCGATCGCCGACGTCCCGAACCGGTCCAGGAATGCCGAGGACTGGGCGACGCTGGCGCCGAGCGGATCATGGCTGATGGCTGCGCCGCGGCAGCCCCGACGACCCCCGAAGCGGCGGCGACGGTCACAGCCCGAGGACTTTTTTCTATCCGACGATGAGACGCTGCTGAAGAATTACCGGCAGGCAATCGGACGCCGAGTGCGGGGCCGGCGGCACGGGGCGTCGGCGGACATGCGGCTGGCCGGGGACAATCCTGGATCCGAGCGAACGCAGGGCCGGCGCAGCGGTGCCCCAGGCGGCGAGGCGGTGTACCTCCCAGTCGATGTGGCTGCCGAGTGCCTCGAGCTGTGCCGGTGCGTAGGAGCTGAGGATCGGCGCGTTCGCGTCCGGCGTGGTGCCGTCGGGCTCGGCGGCGACCAGATCGATCCTGATTCCGGTCAGCTGTTCCAGCCCGAAGTGGGCTGCGAGCAGATCGGCGTTCGTCCTCGCCCAGAGCCAGTAGTCGAGGCTCTGCAGGACCAGGAACTCGTCGTCGCCGATCTTGGTCTCGACGATGTGCAGGAGGCCTGCGTCGTCGACCGACACGAAGTCGACGTACCCGGTGCGCTCGCCGGGCCGCCGGGCTGGCATCTCCCGCTCCAGCCGCCGTGCGACCGGCCAGCCGATCCTGTTCCAGTGGCTGGCCAGGGCCGCCTGGAGGCGGTGCTCGGCGTGGCCGGAGTCCTGGTTGCCGAGCCGATCCGCGACACCTGTCTCCACCGCTGCTCGGACCCGCGCCGCGGTGGCGGCGTCCAACGGGCCGTCGACGGACAGGAGGAGCGGGGAAACATCGCCGGCTTCCGGCTTCGAGTAGTTGACCCCGGCCACGAGGGCGATGCCGGTGCGGGAGCGTCTGACGTTGAGTAGCTGCCGGCCCGCGCAGTGCCAGGCGCGGTAGCTGCCGCGGTGCGCGGGCACCAGGTCAGGATACCGGTCCGCCCAGGACGTGAGGTGCTCGATCCACCCGCCGCGTGGCCCGAGGTCGTGTTCTCCGCCACGCAGTTCGGTTTCGCGCATCCCGGCAGGAGCGCAGGCCCGCTCGCCTGGTGGGACGGGGGTGACGGCGGTGCCGTCGTGCGTCCAGATAGCGACTGGCCGGTCGAGGTGGGTGGCGCGGCAGACCGTGGCCGCTTCGGCGCCGGCGGGAAGTACCACGGCGAGTTCTCGGCCCGGGGCGTGCGCGATGCCGTAGGCGAACGCCGAATCCACCGTGAGGGCGTCCTCCTCGCCCCCGACGAGAACGGCCAGGGTCGTGGCATCGGCGAAGAGCACCAGTGCCGACGACAAGGGGAAGCCCTGGCAGGTGTAGGGCTCGGTGGGGAGACGCGCGGCTTCGGTCAGATGCTTCGCCCGGTCCCGGAACTCCGTTCGGCGTGCTGCCGCCCGCTGCGCCGACGTCATGACAGGCGTCGTCGACGGCCCGCGCGTGGGCGCCGATAAGGTGAGGAGGTTCCGGGCGGCCGCGGTCTCCCCGGGCCCCGGCTGGTGGCAGCCCTGAGCGGTCACAACCGTCCCGCGAGGACCGAGAGCAAGCTCCCCAAGTGCGCTTTGGACCCGGATCTACCGATCTGGTTCGCCTGCTGACGGTCGATAGTCCGCTGCGGCGAGCCACCCCGCGATCGGCTCGTCCCGTGCCGAGATGAACGGGCCGATCTGACCCACGCCGCAGTTCTGGCGCCCTTCGGTGCGGAGGAGAACCGCGGTTTCGTAAGCCAGGGGATAGCGCGCGTCGGCCTGGGCATGCCAGCAGCGGCCATGGCCGCCGCCGGCGGCTTCGCCGAGCCCGAGCAGGGCTGCCACCTCCTCCACGAACTGTGGCCAGGGAAGATCCACGGACTGGAGGTGATCACCGGGCATTCCAAGGTCGGACCGGACGCACCCCAGCTCGGCGGCGAGAAACGCGTCGTTGGAATCGACGCGCACAGCGTCCCTGGACAGGCGTCCGAAGTACCGGGCCGACACCCGGCAGTCTGGTGAGGCGACGGCCAGCGAATACAGATCGCCGTCCATGGGGTGGAACACCGACGGAGAACCGCCACTCCGTCGCTGGCATACCAGCGTGCTGTCAGCTCGCAGRCCAGTCTCCATCGGATCCAGTTCAGTCGCGACTCCGGGGTGTCGTCGCCGTAGGTGACGCACCCGTTCCATGTTGTCCGGTCATCCCACAAAGCCCCGTCATGACCCTCATCCTGCCCGTTGGGTCCGACCGTTACGGTCCTCCGAGACGGTGTGCTTGGCGGCCTCTGGGGGAGTCATGGGCAGGTACGACGCTCTGCGGGATTATCTGGCGGGTCTTCCGGCCCAGGCGGCTGCCGAGGCGCTGGGCTTTGAGGCGATCGAGGGGCTGGTCGGGGCGTTGCCACCGTCGGCGCGGCAGTTCCGGGCCTGGTGGGCGAACAGCTCCAATGTCCAGGCGGCGGCGTGGCACGATGCCGGCTGGCATGTCGACTCGGTGCATCTGGACGCCGCTCGGGTCATCTTCGCCAGAGGAGCCCGGGGCGGAACCTATGCCGCCCGCAGGGCGGCGCAGCGAGCGTCAGCCGCCGCGCCGGCGGAGGGCCCCGGGGATGCGCGGCGGCCGGCGGACCCTGTCGCGGATGTCGGCTCGGCGGCTGCCCCGCGCGGTTCTGGCGATGCGCCGGGCCCCGTGGCTCCGGCCGATGGGTTCTCGGAGGCCTCGGTGCAGGCAGTGCTCGTCACCCACCTGGTTCGGGCCGGCTGGCAGATCCGATGGACCGCGGACACCGCGACGAGGGAGCGCGGTATCGACATCCTCGCCGCCCGGGGCGGCCGCACCCTGGCTGTCGAGGTGAAGGGGTTCCCCACCCGCGGCACCTACGCGGATCCCAGACGGGTGGCCGAGATCAAGCCGACCCAGCCTGCGACGCAGGCCCGCCACTGGTTCGCGCATGCCGTCCTGAAGGCGATGCTCACTCTCGACGAGTTTCCGGACTACGAGGTGGCGATCGGTCTGCCGGACGTGGCGACCTACCGCCGCCTGTATGAACGGACCTGCCTCAGCCTTGGCCGCGCCGCGATCGGGGTCCTGTTCGTCGACGAACACGGCGAGGTGCACGCCGGAGCCGGAGCCGGCGGCGCTGGTGCGGGCGGCGCTGGCGCGGGCGGCGCCGATCATCATGCCGACATCGCCACGGCCCGCGGGTGAGCCCCGTGGGCCTCAGAGTCCCACGGTCGTCCTGTGACAGGTTGCGCCCCGCTCGGCGGCGCTGACGTCGGACTTGGCCCCGACTGCCGTCARCATTTCTGGACCGGCCGCGCGAACTCCGTCGGTCGACGCCGGTCGGCGAGGATCGTAGGATCAGGCGCTCGACCGATCCGACCTGTCCGCGCATCCTGGCCAATGGATCTTGTGGGTAGTTGAGATAACGGGTGTGACACGCCGCATCCTGGAATGCTCGATACCAGCCCATCGAAATCCCAACAGCTCGCGGACGGCTCGGGATCGGTGATAGGGCGTTCTCGCGTGGCTGTTCTGTGTCTCGCGTGGAATCGTTGGCGCTGCGGTGGGGGATCTCTGGTGGATGCTGTAGAAGAGGGCCGCGTTCGTTCGTCGGTACGCACCTGGCGCGACGGGCTCCTGAACCTCGGTTTCACGAATCCGATGCTCCGGCCACGTTCGACGAAGTCGACGATCAAAATCGTGCGGCCGTCCGCGGCCGAGATCCATGAGTGGGTCACGGGTGGTGAGGTCTGTCGAATTCGCGCGCTGCTTCCCGAGCCGGCGCCAGACGCCGCGGACGGGGACGGTGCCGTCAACGGCAGGGGAGCCGTGAACGGCGACGGCGGTACGGATCTCCCGAGTGACGGGCTCGACGTCTCCGTCGATGATCCAGAACCGGAGCTGGCCCCGTACGTGCTGGACACGCGGCGCGATCCACGATCTCTCTCCAGCGCGTTGCGCACCTTGCTGCGGCGTTCGAGCGAGCAGTACCTCGACCGCGGTCTGTGGACGCTCTACCTTGCGCTGGGCACGCTGACCTGGACCGACGAGACCGACCGGGAGACAGCGAGCCCGCTGCTCCTGGTGCCGGTGCAACTGGACAGGCTGGGCCGTGGTCTGGACCCGACGCTTTCCCTCATGGACGGCGACCCGATCGTCAACCCGGCGCTGAAACTGCGCCTGCAGGATTTCGAGGTGGAACTTCCGTCGGTCGAGGAAGTGGAGAACGGCGGTCTTGCCTCGCTTCTTTCCGCCGTTGGACGAGCGGTTTCCGAAAAGCCGGGATGGCGAGTCGAGGGCAGTGCCGAGCTCTCCCTCTTCTCGTTCGCGAAGGAGGCGATGTACCAGGACCTCAAGGAGAACGAGGATGCAATCGTCGCGCATCCGGTGATACGTGCGCTCGCGACTGGCCGGGCGAGTGCGGGTACCGGCGACCTGTATTTCGAAGAAATCTCCGAATCGGCGATGGACATCACCGCCGCGCCGGAGGAGAACCCGCTCGTCCTGGACGCGGACGCGTCGCAGCGGGCCTGTGTGGCCGCGGCCGTCGACGGCCGCTCCTTCGTCCTGGACGGTCCGCCAGGCGCGGGGAAGTCCCAGACGATCGCGAACATGATCGCCGCGCTGCTGCACGCCGGGAAGAGCGTGTTGTTCGTGTCGGAGAAGGCGGCGGCGCTCGATGTCGTCCGGAACCGCCTCACCGAGGTCAGGCTGGACTCCTACCTGCTGGAACTGCATTCCGCGAAGGCCTCCCGCCAGGAGGTCTCCGCCGCGCTGGGCCGGACCCTGGCCAACACGGTCCGTGCTCCCGAGCCTTTGCCGCCGGCCGAGCGTGAACGTGCCCGAACCAGCCGGGAGCGGCTGACGGGGTACGCGGAGGCGATGAACCGGACGCGGGAGCCCCTGGGGCGATCGGTGCATCAGGTGCTCGGTGCACTCGCCCAGCTGGGGGAGATGCCGTTGGCTCCCAGCTCCGTCCGTTCGGTGGAGCGTGTGTCCGCGAGTACGTTCGCTGAGGTTCTGGACGCCGCCGCCGGTCTCGCGCGGTCGTGGCGGCCGGCCGAGCTGGGGGAGTCCTTCGTCTGGCGGCAGGTTCGCGAGGTCCGGCCGATGGCTGCCACCACTGAGGACGCCCTGCGGGCGTTCGAGGGGCTGTCCCGGGTGATGGCCGTGTACCCGGCTCCGGCGCAGGCCCTGGATCTGGCGGCCCCGAGTCAGGCCTACCAGCTGGCCACTGTTCTGAGGTGCTGGTCGGCGAGGCCTGCCGGAGTGCCTGACAGTTGGCTGACGACGCGCTCGCTCGCGGACGTGCGAAGTACGGCGAAGGAACTCGAAGTCGACCTCGCCGAGATCGCCAGGCGTGAGAACGAGGTCTCGCGCGTCGCCGCAACGCCCTGGAACGTGCTGTCCGAGAAGCTTTCCCCAGCCGATCCGACACGACAGGCCTTCGCGGAACTGCCCGCCCTGGCAGTCGCCCCGATCCGGTTGGATTCGCTCACCCCGGGTGAGATCCTGAGGTTGCGGGAAAGTCTGTCCGCGGATGCGCAGATGCTCGAGACACGGCTGGGATCGCTCGCCGACATCGCCTACCTGCTCGGCTATCGCGACCCGAACATCACCTCTTTCGAGCAGGCCGACGAGGTGCTGACGTTTGCCGACCTTGCCGAGCGGGGAGCGCGCCCGGAACGCGGCTGGCTGTCAGCCGGCGGCTATGAGGACGCCTGCATCGTCCGCGAGGCCCTGAGAAGTGCGGTTTCCGACCTCGAGTCGGCCGAGCGCGCCGCGGTGCCCTACTTCACGCCGGCTGTGCTGGACGCCGACGTCGAAGGGCTTTCCCGGCGGTTCGCCGAGGTGCACCACGGCATGAGGAAACTGCTCGGCAGCAGCCGCGCGGATCGCAAGGTCCTGGCAGGGCTCGTGGCTCCCGGCCGCTCGGTGCGTGAAGCGATCGATCATCTGTCGCTCGCGGTGCGGTGGAAGGCCGCCGCGACCCGGCTGGCCGAGGTCGACGCGGTGCACGCCACCTCTCTTGGCAGCTACCACGCGGGCCGCGAGACAGATTTCGCGCACCTCGCCGCCGCGCTGGAACGGGCCCGGGCGGCTCTGCACCGTGCGGACCGACTGGACCTTGGTCGCCTTGCGGAGGTGATCGCCCGAGATGCCCCGCCCAACGACGGCCTGCTCGACGCCGTGCGGCAGACACGTCGGGACCTGCGGCACTGGTACGGCCGCCTTGCTCCGGCGCCAGCAGCCGCAATGCGTCCCCAACTGCGCAGCGACGGGCTGGCCGAGGCCGCGCACTGGGCGCGGGCACAGCTGCCCGCACTTGGGGTCGCGGCCGATTTCACCCAGCAGGTCGGCGACGCGATCGGCCGTGTCGTCACCCTTGAGGAGGCACGCTCGCTCGTCGGGCTGCGGCGGGCGGTCGACGACGCGACCGCCGGACTCGCCGACCGCAGCCCCACCTTCCCGTCCATCCTCGGCGACGGTCTCTACCGCGGCCGCGACACCGATCTGAAGGCAGTCTGGGAAGCACTCGCGTGGGCCGGGCAGCTACGCGACGAGGCCACGGCCGACCAGGACGTGCTGTCGGGCGAACAGCTTGCCGCCCTGCGCCAGGGGGAGCCGTACGAGCCGGAGGCTCTGGCGGCCGCCGCCATCCGCTGGGATGAGGCGAAGACGGCCCTCATCGCAGGTTTCGGCGAACCGCGTGCCGACCGGCTTGCGTCGGAACTGGACGATCCCGCCGCCGCGCGCCAGCTGCTGCAGACATTGCAGGCGGACCCGGACGGTCAGCAGGAGTGGCTCAGCCACCAGGACGCCCGCCGGACCCTGGAGAGATGTGGTCTCGCCGAGACCGTGGCCTTCTGCGTGGATCCCGCCAACCAGATCAACGCCGAGCAGGTGGGGCCGGTCATCGAAGGCGCGTTTCTCCGGAGCTGGGTCGATCACCATCTGCTGACCGACCCCGGGTTCGCGTACATCCGGTCTGTGGACTGTGACGCGCTCGTCGAGGAGTACCGGCACCTTGACCGGAAGCTGATCCGGGCCGCCGTCAGTGACATCGTCACCGCCTGCAACGCTCGCCGCCCGCGGCTCGACATCGTGGGCGGCGCCGCGGTCATCCGGCGCGAGGCTGAGAAGAAAAGAAAACACCTGCCGGTCCGGAGGCTGCTCGAACAGGCCGGACCAGTGGTACACACGCTCAAGCCCTGTTTCATGATGTCCCCGCTGGCCGTCAGCCAGTTCCTGCCGGCCGACATGCGCTTCGACGTGACCATCTTCGACGAGGCGAGCCAGGTGAGCCCCGGCGACGCGGTCAACTGCATCTACCGCGGCCGGGCCTTCGTCGCCGCCGGTGATCCGCGCCAGCTTCCGCCCAGCAACTTCTTCGCGGCCACGTCTGACATGGAGGAATGGGACGGCGAGGGGGACGACGACGTCGGTGACTTCGAGTCGATCCTCGACCTGGCCCGGGGTTCCGCGCAGATCAGAAGCCTGCAGCTGCGCTGGCACTACCGGTCAAGACACGAATCCCTCATCGCGTTCTCCAACGCCTCGTTCTACGAAAGTAACCTCGTCACCTTCCCCAGTGCCTGGGTGGGCGGCTCTGACGTCGGTGTCGAGCTGTTCCACGTCCCGGACGGGGTCTATCACCGTGGCCGCGGCCGAGACAATCCCGTCGAGGCACGGAAGGTCGCCGAACGAGTCGTCCACCACTTCACCCACCGGCCCGGTATGACACTCGGTGTCATCGCCTTCTCGCAGGCACAGGCGGATGCGGTCGCCACGGAGGTGGAGCGGGTACGGGCCGGGCATCCCGAACTCGAGAGGTTCTTCACGGAAGATCGACTCGACGGATTCTTCGTCAAGAACCTGGAGTCCGTGCAGGGCGACGAGCGGGACGTGATGATCTTCTCGGTCGGGTACGGCCCGGACGATGCGGGAAAGTTCCACACCGGTTCTCTCGRCCCGCTGCTGCGGCAGGGCGGTTGGCGCCGCCTCAACGTCGCCGTCACCCGAGCCAGATATCGCAACGAGATCGTCAGCAGCATCCGCGCGGCCGACCTCGTCTCCGACCGGGAGTCCGTCGGGCACCTGCGCCGCTATCTCGACTTCGCCGAGCGCGGCCTGGCCGCGCTCGGCCTGGGCCGCGGCCCGGCAGGCGACACCGAGACACCTCTCGAGGGGTCGGTCATGGCGGCGATCCGTTCGTGGGGATACGACGTCACTCCACAGGTCGGCGCCGCCGGCTACCGCGTCGACATCGGCGTTCAGCACCCGGAGCGGCCCGGTGTGTATCTGCTCGGTGTCGAGTGCGATGGCCGTCAGTACCATTCGGCAAAAACCGCCAGGGACCGGGACCGACTGCGTGCCCAGATTCTCACCGGCCTTGGGTGGCGGCTGCACCGCGTGTGGGGAACGGCCTGGTACCGCGACCGCGTCGGCGCCGAGAAGCAGCTGCGGGAAACGCTGGAGAATACGCTTGCCGCCCCGGGGACCGATGTGTTCACACAGGCCGTCACCTGGCAGCCGGAGCCGGCCCCGCCCCTGGAGATGGCGGCGGAGGAGCCGGCGCAGACCGCTGCCGGCGCCGGTGTCTCCGTGCAACCCGGCGACGTCGCCGCGACGCCGGCCTGGGCCGAGCCCTACCAACTCGCCGTCGTCCAAGGACGAAGCCGCGACTACGAGCTCGGCGAGCCCTTGAACGTCGGAATCATCGCCAAGGACATCCGTGACATCGTTGCCGCTGAGGGCCCGATCCATCTGGATCTCCTCTACCAGCGCCTCCGCGAGCTCTGGCGGACCGAGCGAATAGGCGTGAGAATCCGCGCCAACATCGACAGGGCGATCACGCGGGCCGGGGTGGGGCGTGACGGTGAGTTCCTGCTGGCGCACGACGCCGAACTGACCATGGTCCGGACATGGACCGACCAGTGCCAGCGCAAGGTTTCCCACGTCTACCACGGTGAGCTGGCGCTCGCTGTCACCAACACCGTGCGCGACAGCGGGGGGATCAGCGAAGGCGACCTGCTGTCGTACATCCAGACCGAAATCTTCGGCTGGCGCCGGCGAGGCACCGAGATCGCCAACCGGCTACGGGAGGTCATTGACGTCCTCGTTTCCGGAGACCAGCTCGTCCGCAACGCCAACGGATTTCTCGGTGGCGTGCCCACGAGCAGTTCCGCCGGATCGGCGCCGTCCCGATAAGAGATCGAAACGATTGCTGTTCGAGTGGTTCCGTCGTCGTGTTCGGGCACGCCGGACGACAGAGTTACAGGGGGAGAGCTATGGGAAGTGTCATGGATTTTGCAGAGGTTGAGCAGGTGACCTCTCTCGTGCTGGGTGGCTTGAGCGGCGAGGCTGATGGCACCGGACTGCAATGGGCCGCAGAGGCCTGGCAGGCTCTCGCCGGCTCCGGACTGACTGTGCGCCGGTCGGATATGGACCGCGTGCGTTGCCTACTGCGGGCGGCGGCGCTGGGAGCTGTGTACCGCGACTTCTGCGCGATTGCATTTGATGACGGCAGTATGGACGACTGGCGGGATGATGAGATCATCGACTACCTGGGTGGTTCACTGCCGGTCAAGCCCGCCATCGTGCGGCGGCTTGCCGCAAGTCTGGGCATAGACGTCGAGTACGAAGACTTCTCCTTCGATGTTCCGGAGGACATTCTTGAGCAGCTCGTCGAGGATCAGTATTTTGCGGTCGGCGGGGCGTTGCGCTCGATCTGGGGTGACCGTGTGTTGTTCGCGAGTCTCTTCCGGGCTGCGGAGGGATGGGAGACCGTTCTCCCTGCTTCTGAAGCCRAGATTGACGAGCTGATAGGTGAAGAGGTCTCGGGGGAGAAGGAAATTGTTTGGGGATGGCTGGTAAAATGCTTCCCGCAGCCCTGACGGTCGGGTTCGCGGTCGCGGGGTGGTAAAGGGCCGGCGAGAGGCCGCGTCCGGCTTGATCGAGGCGTGTGCGGGGCGGGTTCAGGCCGTGGCGGCCTCGGTGGCGATGCGCAAGCTGCTCGGCCTCCGGTCTGACGGGCCAGCTCCTGCTCCGACACGTCCACGGTGTCGGGGGTGCCTTCGGTGACACCGCAGTGCAGACCTTCCAGCGTCGCGCAGGCACCGTGGTCGGCGCCCTGTTCACCGTGTGGCTGGCGGTCTTCTGGGGCTTCATCTACGCCGCCGTCGGCGCGGGGCTGTTCCTGGTGTCGCTCCTCGTTGAGCGTTACCGCCGCCAGCGGGCACATGCAGGGAAATCGCAGACCACTGTCCCCTGATCGACCGGATCAGCGTGGAGCCGTGGTCAGGATGCTGGCCGAGGCCAGACCCTGACCTTTCATGCTCCGTGACCGGCCAGGGGAGCGTCGGCGTTCTCGGCGAGGAGATGTCGGCGTACCAGGTGGCGGCCGAGGTCGGTGAGGTCGACGGTGAGGCCCGGCGAGGGAAGCACGGCCCACGGTGCCGTGCCGATCGCGGCGGCGGCCGCGGCCTGGCGGGGGTCGATGTCCTCGGGAGCTCCGGTGACCGTGACCGCCCCATGGTCGGCGAGGCTGGCGAGGGTCATGCGGATCGACGCGGCGGCGAGTGCTGCGAACATTTCGGGATCGCCGGGCGGCACCTGGTCGGCGTGGTCGTCGAGAACCTCGTCGGTGAGGAGGTCCAGGTCCGCGGGTTCACCGGCGGCGGTGGCCGTGTAGAGGCTGCCGAGGAACCAGGGCACCCACGGACGCAGCCAGTCGCGCAGGTGTTCGCCCTCCCTGGGCTTGGTGGGCGGCTCCACCGGCTGGATGAGGACGTCGGCGAGGTCGGTCCACAGCTCGACGGTCAGCTCGGGCTTACCGGCGCCGGCCAGTGCGTCCTGGAGGTGTGCCGCCGTGGCGCCGGGGACGACGCGGGTGCGGCGGAGCTGGATGACGTCGAACTCGATCGCCAGCTGCCACAGCCGGGCCAGGGCCGGTGTGCCCCCTCGCCGCTCGAACTCCTCCGGCAGGTCGAGCGCGGCGAGCAGCGCCGGCCGGTCGGCCCTGCGAAGGTCGCCGCGGCTGTCGACGTTCCTGCCCTCGTCGCTGGCAGCCCAGGTGGCCAGCAGGGCGAGCCGGCGTAGCACACCGGCACCGCCGGTGGCGATCTGCCGGGCGAGGGTCGCCTCGTCGGGCAGCGAGACAGCTGGGAAGCGTGCCTGCTGCTGGCAGCCGCAGTCGCAGGCCGCGTCAGGCCACACCAGGTGCTTCGCGGGCGGTCTACCGGACGCGAGGATCGCAACCTGACCCTCGTGGATGAGCAGCCGCCCGGTGGCGTAGCCGGGATGGTCATCCATCAGCTCGCCGAGTACCAGGCGACGGCCCGCCGCGTCGCGTGCGCTGAACCTCGCCGCCCAGTCGTCGAGCACGGCGGGGTCGTCGTCGTCCAGGCTGAGGCCGTCGGCCAGGATCGCGGTGAAGACCCGTTTCGCCAGCTGCCACCGACTCGTGTCGGCCATGGCGGCCGGGTACTTCCCGGCGAGCCGGTCCAGCTCCTTGAGTAGGGTCGCTACGCGGATGCTGGCCGGGTGCAGCCGGTCGGTGGCGTCGAGGAAACGCAGGAAGTCCCGAATGGTGTCCAGGCCGTGCGCGGCGAGGCCCCAGGCATCGACCTGCCGGGGCACCACGTAGGCCATGAACAGGTCGTGGACGTCGCCGCTGCGCCAGCGGGTCGGGTCGGGCCGGCCCAGGTGATCCGCGCGAGCCTGCAGCAGGATCGCGATGCGATCACGCCACTGCCGGCCGGGCCCACCCCCACCCGCGCCGTCGAGTCCAGCACCCGGGACGCTGCCTTCCGCGGACGCCCAGGTGGCGAACTCTTCGATTACAGCCTGTTGCAGACGAAGCACCCGGAGAGCCTACCCGGGGGCATCCATGCCGAGGTCCRGTCACCCCCTCGCGGCCACGGTGGTCACGGCGGGCATCTGATGTGCGCGCGGGGCGGGTTCAGGTGACGGCGGCTCCGGTGCGACACCCAGTCCGTCGGTGTGCCTGTCAGCAGCGTAGAAGGGTTATGGTCCGGCTGGCGGGGCTGGTGGTCGTGCTGATGGCGGGCCTGGGGTTCTTCTTCCCTCGACCATCGAAGATGATCAATGTTCCGGTGGGAAGCGTGAGGCCGTCGAGGTAATGGTCGAGCTGGTCCAGCGCCGAGCGGAGCGGATCCGACCTGCCCTTGCGCCAGACCTTCAGCTCAAGTGCCTCGCGCTGGGTCTGACGGGCTCCGGTCGCATCTGTGTAGGGCCACCGCAGCAGGAGGTCGATGCGGCCTGAGCCGATGCCGTACTCGCGGTCGACAAAACCGCCGCCGTTCACAATGCGCTGCAAGAAGCCCATGAGCACGATGTGGGGTGCGATCTCGTGGTAGTCGGGCTGCTTGGCGGCGAGAGCCCGACCGTGTTCCGCCCAGAACTCGGCGAAGGCGGTGAGCAGCCCGGGAAAATCGAACCGGCCGTCAGACAGGACGAATGCCTGAGGATTGGCGGTGACGGTGGCAGCCACGCCGGAGGCGAGGACGCGGGGGATGACCTCGTGGTAGATGGGGTTGGCGATGCGGGGCGGGTTCTCGGGGGCGATCAGGCCGAGGTCGCGGGTATAGATCAGACCGTCGTCATAGGGATCGAAAGCCGCGATCCCACCCGCGAGGATCGGCTCGAGGATCGCGCGCACCCGAGGTTCGGCGAGGCGGGCGGCGAGGGAGTCAAGGTGGGTCGCGCGCGCGAGGATCAGCCGTTCCTTTGCCGCGGCGATGTGCTCGACGGTGATGACTTCGCCGACGGGAACCGCGATCTTCTCGACGACTTCGCGGGCCAGGGCGTTGACGAGCCAGGGCTGGCCCCGCGTGAGTTCGCTGGCGTACTCGACAGCCTCCGGAGCGAACTGCTGGCCGGTGTCGGCAGTGTGCTGATCGTAGAGCTTCCGGACCTCGTCGAGGGTGAAGTCACCGAGCCGGAGAGACTCGAGCTTGATATTGAATGGGCTGGAACTCCCCAGAGCGGCGGGGGCACCGCCGGCCGCAGCTTTGTAGTCGCGAACGTCGCGTAGACCGACCAGGGCGACCGAGCAGGGAAAGGGACGGGTCGAGCGGCCGGTGTAGCCGTTGCGCAACTGGCTGAGGACGGTGATCAGTGCCGCCCCCTTCAGCGCGTCGATCTCGTCGAAGACGAGCACCAGCGGGCGAGGGCAGGCATCCGCCCAGGCCGTGAGCGCCCTGGAGAGAAGGCTGTTGTCGGAGGCCTCCGGCCACGGCGGCGGGTTCAGCTCGGGCGGAAGCGCGTATCTCGCCTCGTCCGTGATCTGGTCGAGGATCCCGCGGGTCGCCGCGCCGACGTCGTCCGCCCGTGCCTGGCCGGTCTCGCACGAGAACCACAGCGCGGCGTACCGCCCCGAGGCAGTCAGCTCCTCCGCGAGCGCCCGAAGCGTCGTTGTCTTCCCCGTCTGCCGGGGCGCGTGCACGACGAAGTACGCCTCCTGCTCGACGAGGCCAGGGGCCTCCGGCAGCCTGGGCAGCGCCGGGATCATGTAGTGCCTGTCCGGCCGGCAGGGGCCAGCCGTGTTGAAGCGGCGCCCCATCGTCTCACTCCCTCTCCGGACCGGCACCGACACGCCGTGCTCTGTGTACCCGAGCCTACCGACCCGCGAGCTCCAGACGATCACGCACGTCGCAGGACCGGCGGCCACCCCGACTGAGGCGTCCGGGGCGGGTTCAGGTGGTGGCGGCCTCGGTGGCGATGCGCAGCTGTTCGGCTTCGACGATCTGGCGGGCGAGTTCCTGCTCGGAGACGTCCACGGCGTCGGGGGTGCCCTCGGCGACGGCGCTGCGCCGGGCGAAGGCGTCGAACATCCGCCGTTTCTCGGCGAGGATCTCGCGCAGGCGCCGGTCCACCCCGACGGTGCTGACCAGGCGGTGCACCTGCACGCCGCGGACCTGGCCCATCCGGTGGCACCGGGCGATCGCCTGCTGCTCCAGGGTGGGTTTCACCTGCGGCTCACACAGGATCACCACGGACGCCGCCTGCATGTTCAGACCGGTGCCGCCGGCCGCGATCTGGCTGACCAGCACCGCCGGACCGGCGACGGAACTGAACTCGTCGACGATGCGCTGCCGCGCGGTCGCCGGCGTGCCGCCGTCGAGGGGGCCGACGACCGTCACCACGCCACCCAGCTCGGCCCGGAGCGCCTGCTCCACCACCGTCAGGACGTCCAGGAAATAGGAGAAGACGACGACCTTGCGCCGGTTGGACGCCGCCTCGGCGACGATGTCGAGCAGCCGTCGCAGCTTGCCGACCTGGCCGCCGACGCCGCCGCCGGGTGCGGCGGAGCTGCCCGGTGCGGCCGGGGCCGGGTAGGCGGCGCGGCGCATGGCCATGAAGTTGCCGGCGAGCACGGCGTGGCGGTAGGCACGCTCCTCGGCCGGGCCGAAGTCCTCGGCCTCCTCGACCTCGATCAGCTCGGGCAGTTCGGAGAGCACGTCGTCGATGTTGCGGCGCAGGTAGGCCGGGGCGACCGCGCGCCGGAACGCCTCGGAGGCCATCCGCAGCGGTCCGGTGCCCGGGTCGGTCGTCAGCTCCGGTTGCAGGTAGCCGACGAGGGCGCGGAACTCCTCCACCCGGTTCTCCATCGGCGTCCCGGTGAGGAACAGCACCCGCCCGGCCCGGTCGGCGAGTCCGCGGACCGCCTGCGAGCGCAGGGCCTGCGGGTTCTTGATGTAGTGCGCCTCGTCGACGACCAGCATCCCGATCTCGACGTCGGACGGGACCGCCAGGGACCTCGCGACGTCGAAGGTGGTCACCGCGACACCGCCGTCGCGCGTCCAGCGACGCAGCTCACCGGCGCGTTCCGGCCCGTGCAGGCGACGGGCGGCGAGCAGGCTGCGGGCCTCGACCTCCCGCATCCAGTTGACCAGGACGGCGGCCGGCGCGACCACGAGGAAGTGGGTGGCGCCGAGCGTCCGCAGGTGCGCCAGTGCGGCGATGGCCTGGATCGTCTTGCCCAGGCCCATCTCGTCGCCGATGATCACCCGTCGCTGGACGAGCGCGAACCGTGCGCCGAACGCCTGGTAGCCGCGCAGCGCGACCCTGCGGTACGACTCGTCGAGCTGCTGGGCCCGCACCCGCTCGGCGATCTCGGCCGGCAGGCCGCCCTCGGCCGCGGCGACGTCCAGCCCGAGATCGACGATCTGGCTGAGCAGGCCGTAGTACTCGGGGGCGCGTCGCTCGAAGTCCTCCCACACGGCGCCCGGTTCGACCGGTGCGTCCACCAGGTCACCCGCGGAACGCAGCGGGCCGACGATCTGGTCCGGTCCGGTGGACGTCACCAGGCCGGTCGCGGTCGCGTGCCCGAGCAGCTCGTCGATGCGACTGACCGCCGCGACCGCCCGTTCCCGCGCGGACAGGCTGGCGAACAGGTGCCGTACTCGCCCCCGTGCCGGGGCGGCCTCGCCGATCCGGGCGGGCAGCTCCTCGGCGAGAACGGACGTCGTGTCACCGGCGCGGGCTTGGGCGAGGGCGCGTTCGACACGGTCGAGCCGATGCAGCGCGACGAGCAGATCGGTGCTGTAGGCGTTGGCCGGGTCGAGCTCGATGTGGAACCGGATGCTGTCCTCGGCGGCAGCGGAGAGCTGCCGGGCGGCGGCGACGATCTGCGTGATCGACCGCTCCCCGAGACCGGCGATGCGCGGGGCCGGGGCAGGCCCCGTGTCGAGCGTGTTCAGGACGTCCAGCACGGTGCGGAACCCGGCGGTCTCCAGCGGGCCCAGGCGCACCCGCTCGCCGGTGACCTCCCGCAGCCGGGCCAGCGGCATGGTCGCCAGGTCGCGCCGGACCATCTGGCCGCGCAGCGCCACGAACCGCTGCTCGACCTCCCCGCGGATCCGCGCCCTGCCCGCCTCGACGGCCTGCGCGGCGGCACCCAGCGTCTCGGCCTGCTGCAGCAGCCCGCGGACCGCCCGCCGGTCCGCGGGGTCGATCCCCATCAGAACCACCTCCGCCGCGACCGGCGCGCCGGGGGTTGGAGCGCAGGCGTGGGCTCAGGGGATACCGGCGGGGACGTCGTCCGCGGCCGCGGCGTGGACGACGCGACCGGCACAGAGGGCACGGGAGCAGGGTGGCCGCCGGCCATCCCCTCCACTCCCTCCACCTGCCCGTTCGACGAGACGGTGGGAAGGCGCACGCCGACGCGGGTCGCAAGGCCTGCCGGGACGACGAGGGCCACCGCCTCCACGACCGGTTCGGGCTGGTCGAGATGCAGGTCCGCCTCGATGTCGGCGAGCCGGCGGCCCAACCGGTACTCCAGAACCTCCGCGCGCTGCCGCGCGGTCGCCGGGCTGATGCGGCGGTCACGGGAGGCGGGCGTCACCACGTCGCCGGCCGCCCGCGTGCCGCTCCTCCTCGCCGGGCCCGGATCGTCGGCCCGCCAGGCCCGCCACTTCTCGATCTCGGCCCCCAGCCGGTCGGCGACCAACCGCCTCGCCCGCTCCGCGGGTGGCTGCACCCGCGCCCGCACCTCGTCCAGGTGAGAGGGCAGGAGATGGTCGAACGCCCACGTCCGCACCACGTCGGCCGGCGGTTCACGCAGCCAGGGGGCGGCGTCCCGGCCGGGGGCGGCGAGCGCCGCGGCGCGCACGGCATCCACCGGGCCCACCACACCCGCACCCACGGCACCCCGGCCCGCACCCGGGCCCACCGCACCCGTACCCGGGGCCGTCGTCCCCACGGCTGCGGCGTCGCGCAGTTCCAGATACCGCAGGTACGGCGCGGGTTCCCGGACCGACGCCGTGCCGTCCGGACGCAGCTCCACCACCGTCATCCGGCGCGACACCACACCGGCCGGCTGATGACCGTCCCGGATCTCGGCGCTGACGATCGCGAGCAGCCGCGGAACGTCGCCCGGATCCGTCGGGTCGACGAACACGGCTCCGCCCCGCAGCACGTCGCGTGCCCGGCGCAGGACCCCGTCGGTGACCGCCTCGACGAGGGGATGCGACGGTTCGAGCAGCTCCGCGGCCCTGGCGGGCCCGGTACCGAAGGTGACCCGCCGGTAGCCGGGATGCACGACACGCCGGGTGGGAGACACGACAGGGTCCTGACCGGTGTGCGTCGTACGGGTGTCCCGCAGCGCGGGCGGGACGTGGACGACCTGGTGCAGGCCGGGCTCTCGCGGCTCGACGCGGCCACCCAGGGTGGGGAGGGCGGCCAGGAAGAACTCCTCCACGTCCGCTGG
>NZ_MBLM01000143.1 GCF_001854655.1 Parafrankia colletiae
CTCGCCACCGCCGCCGACGACGCCACCCTGCGCCTGTGGGATACCACCCACGGCACGTGTACGGCGGCGATCCGAACAGCGGAACCCCTCACCACCTGCCTATGGCACCCCAGCCAGCCGACCGTGGCAGCAGGCGGACGCGGCGGAACATACGTCTTCCACGTCCACCCATAACCGCGCCCTTGCAGGAGACGCAGGCATTCACCATCCGTCGCATCCGAGCGGCCTACAGCGGGAACGCAGGCCCGCCGGTCACCCGGCGGGCCTGCGCGAATGTGAGCTCGGGGGGAACTCACATTCCCACCGCCCATGATGAACGTCTCGGCACCAGCCAAGCAGGGTACAAAGTCCCAATAACGCGACCCACATACAGGCACCCGTATACCTTGGATGACCCATTTACCCGGCTACCTCAACCCCGATGCATCCGTGGGTACGTGCTCCGCTTCCCCGACTCGCGCCGAGGTAGGCGGCGTGTTGTTGGCCCCCGCAAGACCCGTGCAGCTGTTCAGAATTGCGGCGCGCAGGACCGGAACCACCCACACTGTTCAGGAAAAGTTCACAAAAAAGCCGCGGACGCCACCGGTGACCGTAGATAGCGCTAGGCGCGGATCGTCGTCGTAATGCCCGCGACGGATGCCTATCGAGGTACGGATGCTACGGTTCCAGGATTCTGTTTCGGCTGGGAAGACCGCGGGAGGTTGTCATGCCGCTGACGGAGTACGGGGTCCTTGTCGGCCGGGTTCGTGACCGGCGACGGGAAGGCGGGAAGAACAGCCCGCACTATCAGATCCACGTCGATGCCGCCGGCACCCAGTTCCGGGTCGCGGTGAACGTGCTGTCCGCGCTGGCACCCTCCGAACTGCTCTACACCGCCGACGAGGACTTCACCCATCCCGTCCTGCCCGCGCTCGCGACCCTCACCGACGGGTTCACCCCGCTGACCAGCACACCCGGCGGTCTCGCGCTGGATTTCATCCGCGGCAACCTGTTCGACCGCACCACGCTACGGACCATGCCCGCCGACCAGCCCGGCCCGGACAACGACCTCGCCGACAAGCTTGACCACTACATCCAACACGCCGTCGGCGACCCCGCGGCCCGCCTCTACGCGTTCGGGCAGCGGTGGGGCCCAGAAACCGCCCCAGACAAGATCTTCGGGTTCGCCCCCGGCAACGGCATCCATGACATTCACATGAACCAGGGCAACACCGGCCGGTTCACCGCCGATGATGGGGTCTGGCAAGACGGCGCGCTGATCCTGTCCTTCCCCGACCGGTGGATCGCGGTGTTCCTCGCGTTCCAAAGCCAGGCCTGGCACACCGACGACACCACCGGCCACACCCTGCCCGGCATCCCACCCGCCGACCCCGACGGCCACCCCGCCCCCGGCGAACCCGACCGTCAGGTCCGCATCATCGCCGCGCTGGTCAACCCGACCGGCCCCGCGCCCGAAGCCGAAACCGTCACCCTGCTCAACACCACCGCCAGCCCGATCGACCTCACCGGCTGGACCCTCCTGGACCGGGCCCAGCACCAGGCCCCGCTCCCGACGCTCACTCTCCCCGCCGGGGACACCGTCCGCCTCCCGATCCCGACACCGCTCGCGCTGGGCAATCAGGGAGGCGCCCTCACCCTGCTCAACGCCGCCGGTCTCAAGGTCGACGGCGTCGCCTACACCACCGCACCCGAAGGACGCACCCTCACCTTCTAACCCAGCCGGCACAACCAGCAGGCCGGGTGGACCTCCCGCGCAGGCAACCGATCTCGGCGTTGCTCTTCGTCTACTCCTGGTGCCCATCGAGCCGGCGCAGGGACTGCTGGGTTGAGCGTCGGATGATGATRAACGGGATCCTGTGGAAAACCGGTGACATACACGGCGGCGTTTCCGCGGGTCGGAACTCCAGCGAACGGGATCGACACGGACAGTAAGGTGACCGTGTCGTTGGGGCACATGTGGACTGGGGGTCCGATGCCGTCGACCTATCATCTCACCTGGTGGAACCTGGAGAACCTCTTCGACGAAGAGAACTCTCCCCACCGGACCGAGAAACTCGCCCGGACCCTCGGCGATGACCTCGCCGGCTGGACACCCCAGCTCCGCGACCGCAAAATCTCCCAACTCGCCTCGGTGATCGCGCAGATGAACGGCGGCGCGGGCCCGGACCTGCTCGGGGTGTGCGAGGTGGAGAACCGGTTCGTCCTCGAGCTCCTGGCCGCCGCGGTCTCCGACCGGCTCGAGGGCCGGCGCTACGAGATCGTGCACGCCGACACCGACGATGCCCGCGGGATCGACGTCGCGTTCCTCTACGACCCGGCGCTGCTCACCGCCGCGCCGGGGCAGGTGTTCTTCCACGTGGTGATGCGCCGCAACGCCACCCGCGAGATCGTCCAGGTCAACTTCCAGACCCGCACCGGGCGGACCTGGGCGGTGTTCGGGAACCACTGGCCGTCGCGGTCCGGGGGGCAGTACGAGTCCGCCGGCTACCGGGCCATCGCCGGCGAGACCCTGGCCTACTTCCACCAGCGTGTCCGCGAGGAACACGGCCAGGACACCCCGGCGCTCGCCATGGGCGACTTCAACGACGAACCGTTCGACACCTCCCTCGTCGCCCACGCCCTGTCGACCCGACAGGGCGCACGTGTGATCAACGCGGACACGCCGCGGTTCTGGAACCTGATGTGGCCCGCCGCCGGTACAGGGGGCACGTTCTACTTCCAGAACGAACCGAACCTGCTCGACCAGTTCCTCGTCAACGCCACCATGGCCCGCCCCACCAGCCCGCTGCGCGCCAACCCCGACAGTGTGCAGATCCTGCGTTTCCCCGAGCTGGTCGACACCGGCGACTATCCCCGGCCCCGCCCCTTCGGCGGCATGGGCGCCACCGTCGACGAGACGGGCTATTCCGATCACTTCCCGATCGCCATGACCGTCACCGAAACCGACTAGCCTCACGGACGCGCAGCCATGCGCGGGGCGACCAGCGCGCCTCTCCCAGCAGGTTCATCCAGCCGGCGGCCATGATCGGCGCTGGGCTGGCCGCGGGGCCGTCTCGCGGCGATGCCGGTCTATCGAGAGGGAGGGTGGCCCCATACGCGTGGACCCTTTCCCGCCTCATGTGCCACCCAAGGGTGCTCCACCCGCCGGAGGCAACACTCCCATCCGGAAGACTTTCAGTCATGTTTGACCAATTTCACAGTTGCGACGAACCAATCCCGCCGATCACGGGATACGGTACGCAATACATCGCGGATACACGGTCCGCGCATAGGGATGAGGAACGCTCATGGCACAGAAGACCATCGTTTCGCTGATCGACGACCTCAGCGGAGAGACCGCCGACGAGACCGTCCGATTCGGGCTGGACGGCGCACAGTACGAGATCGACCTGTCCGAAGCGAACGCCACGAAGCTGCGCGAGGCACTGGCCTCGTTCGTCGCGGCGGGCCGCCGTTCCGGTGGCCGTRCCGCCAGCGGACGACGCGCCCCCCGCGCCGCCTCTCCGCGCTCAGGGGGAACCGACCGCACCGCCGACATCCGCGAATGGGCACGCAGCAACGGCTACACGGTGAGCGACCGGGGTCGTATCGCGTCGAACGTCGTCGAGGCCTTCGACAAGGCCCACTAGACAGGCCGCGTGACCGCAAGGTCACGCGAGGCTCCGGGTCAACGCCTGCCGGCCCGATCGACGGAGCACGAGGCGAGTTCCGGGAAAATTCCAGTCGCCGCATCTGAACACCTCAGGCTGCCCGCTTTTCGAGGGGCGCCGGATCGCCGCCACGGTAGACGTCGCTTCTGGGGATGCAGACGAGAGCACACGCCTCGCGTGATGCGCGTCCCGATCCAGCGTCTACCCTGCCTGGTGCAGGGATCGGATCTACTGGGCCGCTCCGAGCTGGCGAATCGCGGTTGTGTGGCCAGCGTCAGCACGCCGGCCCCGCGCCTGGTGTCAGGCCGGGGCGTCGGCGTCCTGTGTCGAGGTCGCGAACTCCTCGGGGCCGTTCTGCGCCGCCGCCGGATCCATCCACATGACCTGCCAGCCGTGGCCGTCGAGGTCGAAGAAGCTGCGTGAGCACATGAAGCCGTAGTCCTCCAGGCCGTCCGCCTCGACGCCGCCCGCGGCCAGCGCGGCCTGCGTGACTGTGTTGACCTCCTCGCGGGACGACACGCTGAAGCAGTAGAGCGCCAGCGCGTGCGTGGCGGGATCGGCCATCGGCAGCTTCGAGAACTCCGCGAACTTCTGGTGGCTGAGCAGCATGACGCTGGCCTGCTCGCCGACCAGCATGCAGGCGGCGGTCTCGTCGGTGAAGCTCGGGTTGAAACTGAACCCGAGCTTCGCGAAGAACGCCTTGCTGCGCTCGAGGTCCGCTACGGGGATGTTCACGAACAGCATGCGGCCAGGGTGCGCGGGAGTGATCACGGCGGGTCTCCAGATCCATAGTGCGACGGGTACGTCCTGGTAGACCAGGCGGGCCGGCGGAACTCATCGGTGGAGCTCGGAACGTCCGCGCGCCAGACCACCGGGCGGCCTCACCATCTCCGCCGCGCCCATGCACGGAGACGGCGAGCCATCACCGGCTTGCCAGGCGCCGCCGCAGATCGCCAGAGCCCGCCTGGCACGAGCCAAGCAGGACTGTCTGCCACCGCCCACGAAGAAGAGTCGGTTGCCAGCTCGGTTCCGGGTTATGGGAGAGTTTGACCCGACTGGGGTGGTCTGTGTGTGGGATCGGAGGCAGGGGGACCGTGACTGACAGCGGCGACGCTACGCGGGGTTACAGCTCGGTAGCGCCGGACTGGACGCCCGGGGATGTCGACCTGAAGACCGATGTTCCGCACTCGGCTCGGGTATACGACTACATCCTGGGCGGCAAGGATAACTTTGCCGCAGACCGCGCCGCTGCCGAAGGTATTGTCAAGAGCTGGCCGCATCTGCCTGTGTCCATGCGGTCCAACCGCAACTTCATGGCGAGGGTGGCCCGCGTCCTGGCCACGGAATACGGCTTCCGCCAGTTCCTGGACATCGGCACTGGTCTGCCGACGGCTCCCAACCTGCACGACGTCGTCCAGGAGGTAGCGCCCGCATCGCGGATCCTCTACGTCGACAACGATCCCATCGTGCTGGTACACGCCCGAGCCCTGCTCACCAGCGCCAAGGAAGGACAGACGTCCTACCTCGACGCGGACTTCTCCGACCCGGAGGCGATCCTGCGCTCCCCGGAGCTGCGGAAGACCCTTGACCTGAGCCAGCCGGTGGCGGTCAGCATCATCGCGGTCGTGCACTTCATCGTCGACGACGACGTCGTCCGGGCCCTCATCGAACGGATCATGGCACCGCTGGCACCGGGCAGCATTCTCGCGCTGTCCACCTGCACGGCAGACAGCGCACCGGAAGAGGTCGGCGTCGGCGTGGCGGCGTACAACGCCAGCGGCATACCACTCGTGTCACGCGACAAAGCCCGAACGGAAGCTCTGTTCGCCGGCCTTGAACTCCTCGATCCCGGCGTGGTCCTCGTCAACCACTGGCACCCCGACGAGGCCGCAGCCGCCACGGACGACGCACACGTCCACATGTACGGCGGGATCGCCCGGAAGGCATAGCATCTCCCTTCCGAGCCCCGCACAGGTCACCCAGCGATAGCCGCCTCCAACCCACGACGCCCGTGTCGATGGCTCCGGCGTCCGCGGATCTCCTAGCTGATCGCGAGGACCGCGTCCGGGTCAACAGCACCGGCGCTGAGGGAAACGCCGGGTTATGCGGTTCGCTGCTGGACCGGGGCAGGGTGGCCTCGACCTTGGATGAGGCGAAGGTGCGTCGGGCCGCGCCCCCGCTGCGGCCCGACGTCTCACCACCGTAGGTCGGGGCGCAAGGTGCCGGTGTTGACCTTCCGTGAACGGATCATCTGCCTGTCGCGCTGCCTCGCGTGCCGGGCATACCGATGGGTGGCGACCCGCGCCGGAGGATGATCCGCGAGAATCCCACGAGTAGGCGAAACGAAGGAACCGCCCGGGGACGGGCCCGCCTCAGCGGCCGGCCGGGTCGGAGGCGTGGTCGATGGGCGCAATGGTGTAGCCCGCCACGGTGGCGGATCGGGCGTGCAGGTCGGCGTCCTGCTGGTGGCGGAACCGGGCGATGATCCGGGTGGGTCGATCGGCCGGGTCCAGAGCGACGACCGCCCAGTCGCTGCCTGGCGTCCACTCGGTTGCCAGCACCACGGCGTCGACACCGGGTTGGTGTCGGRCCCAGTCGTGGGCACGTCCGGGGCGGTCGAATCCGACGACCGCGCGGACGACCCGGTCGTGGGCATCGAGCGTGACGACGCCCCACGTCATGGTGGCGGCCGTGATGGGGATGGTCATGACCGGTCTGTCGGGGGCGCTGCCTGTGGCGGGGAGTCCGGCCAGTCCCAGGTGATCAGGATCTGGACGTCCGGTGTGGTGATCACCTGTCCGGGAGATGGGAGCTCGCAGACTGTGGAGGTGGGGTGGATCCGCAGGGTGGGGTCGGGGCCCTCGCGCCGCCGTGCGTCCCAGATCTGGACGTCGTAGGCGAGTAGATCGGCGGCGCGGTGCCGGTCCGGGCCATAGGCGGCGGCCAGGATCTCTACGGCGGTGGTGTCGCTGGTGTCGACGATGTCGAGGAAGGCGATGCTGTCATCGGTCCACGTCGCGGACACCCCGTGCGGGGACGGGGGGCCGAGCGGGTGCTGCTGGTCGGGGACCGCGTCAATGTACAGCCGGCCGTAGGTCTGCCGGATGATGGCCAGCCACAGATCCAACCCCGCAAGCAGGTCGGTGGGCAGCGTCACCCCGGTCGAGATCAGGTGACGTTCCTCGCGCAGCGCGTGCCGCAGCTGGCGCGCGTCGACGTCGTGGCCGGCGCCGTCGAGACGCACCCCGCCGGCCAGGAACGCCGCGGTGCGTCGGGCGCCTCGCGGCGCCACGTGGATGGCGCGGATCGACTCAGAGACCAGCCGACCGCCGTTGTGGACAAAGCCGACCGTGCGGTCCAGGCCGCGTAGCCGCAGCGGGATGACGAGCCGCCCGCCTTCGGAGACTTCTTCGATCAATGCCGGTCGGAGGTCCACCCCGGCATGGGCGAGGACCCGGTCGAAGGGCATGTGCGGCCGGGCCTGTAGGTCAACGGCCACCACGATGTTGAGGTGGCCGGGACGCTCGTGCAACGGCGTCGGATTGACATCCGTGGTCAGGACCACGCCTGCCGGGCCCGTCAGCTCGGCGAGCAGCGCCGTGCTGTACCCGTCGGCGGCGCCGACCTCCAGGACCCGGTCACCGGGCAGGACACCCAGCTGGTCCAGCATCGTCGCGATCGTGGACGGCGCCAGCGCCCGCCGGCCGGAGCCCGGCCGGGCGACAGCCCGGTCCGCGTACGCCTCCTCGATGGGGAGGTCGGGCAGGAACCGGTGCCGCGGCACCGCGCGCAGCGCTGCCTCGACCGGCGCGGATACCGGCGTAGCGGCGAGGATCTGCTCCACCATCGCCGCGCGCAGCGCCACGGTTGACGTGCCTGCCGCGCCGCTGGACATCACGGCGCCGTAGGAAGCAGGTTGTCGTACTCGCCGGCCTTCGCCGCACGGATGAAGTCGGCGAAAGCGCCGGGCGAGTTCCGCACTGCCAGGCCCAGACTTGACCGGATCAGAACACGCGGACCGTCTGCGGCGACCTCGATGATGTCGGGCACGGCGGGATTGACCTGGGATGGTCGCCGCCATTCCAACGGGGGGAGAACCGGCATGGTGGTGAGGGATCGGGACACGGTTTCCTTCACAGACAGGTGGATGGATGGATGGAACCGCCGAACCCGAACCGTGCGAGACGGCGCGGGCCCGGCGGGTCAGGGGGGAACGGACACGTCGTTTCCTGGGGAGGGGGCGTCCGTTCCCGCTCCTCCCCAACTGCCGCCATGCCATCTGACGCCCTCGGTCTGCCGTAGGGAGCCGAGAAGGCATGGCCACGCGCGGCACGTACGCGGCCGGCCCGACCTCGGGAGAGCTGGCGGCTTCTGCTCGCTAAGATCCGGATCGCGTAGGTGCCATGTGCCGGCCCGCGGTGCGGTACGGGGCCGTTAGGCGCCTCAGTACGTCAGTGTCAGCGGGCTTTCCGGCTTGGCGATCAATCCTGGCAGGCCGTTCAGGGGGTCGATAGGTCCGTGGTGAGCGGTCACAGTCGGGATGGCCGCGCGATCACTGTTCCAGGTGTGGATGCCCTCGATCAGTCGGTCGGCCAGATCGTGGCGGTTCGGCCCGTGGCCGGTGACGCGGAGCATGTGACGGCCGGGCGCGCTGTGGTTACGGGCGAGGCCGAGGTAGGCGAGCGAGTCGCCCTCGACGAGGGCCGGGCTGCGCTGGGGGATCACGGGCGCGCACAGGGCGGACTTCACCGCCTCGGGTGTGGCTGCGATGCGGCAGCATCCCGGCTCGGTGACACTAAGGCGCAGCCAGATCCCGTCAAACGGGTCGTAGGGGCCGACCTCGACGCCGGACAGAGCGATCGTCTGCGTCCGTGTGAGCACGCCGGTGAGGGCGTCGGGGTCGATGTTCTGGTCCTGGTCCCAGTGCAGGGCGACGAGGGCGTCGGGGTGGATGGGGGCGGTCCGTTCGCCCTCCTGTCCGATCATGGGGACGAAGCCGCAGAGCTCCACGGCGTCGGAGATCAGCTGGTCGCCGGCGTGCCGGAAGGCGACAGCGCGGGTCTGGCCCCGCCAGCGCAGTGGGAGAACGAGCCGGCCGCCGGGGGTGAGCTGGTCCCACCAGGCGCTGGCAATGTCCCAGACGCCCACCGTGGCGATGAGCCGGTCGTGCACGTTCCCGTTCGGGTCTCCGAAAGCGCCGTCTCCGGTGAGAACCGTGACGTTCTCGAAGCCGGTGGCGGCCAGGACCGCGGTTGCGCCGCTCGTGATCTCGGGATCGATGTCGACGGTGGTGACGTGCCCGGTGGGCCCGGTGAGGTGTGCGAGGAGGGCGGCGTTGTAGCCGGTGCCGGCGCCGATTTCGAGGATCCGCTGACCGGGCAGGACGATGAGCGCCTCCAGCATCATCGCCACGATCCCGGGTCCGGACGCGCAGCTCAGGGACGTTCCGTCCGGGGCGCGTTTGGTGATGACGGCCTGTTCCGCGTAGGCCTCGCTGGGCGCGGCGTCGGGTACGAACAGGTGTCGGGGCACCGCGCGCATCGCGTCTTCGACCGCGGTGGTGAGGATGGTTCCTGAGGCGACGAGGCGGTCGATCATGGCGGCGCGTAGTTCGTCGGGAGTGGCCTTGTCTGTCGAGGTCGCGGCGGTCACCGTGGTCCTTCCAGTAGGGGTGGCGCGGGTG
The DNA here is from genome assembly GCF_001854655.1 of Parafrankia colletiae. GTDB lineage: Bacteria > Actinomycetota > Actinomycetes > Frankiales > Frankiaceae > Parafrankia > Parafrankia colletiae. Next base: position 9,334 of record NZ_MBLM01000143.1, read on the forward strand.
ATCGGCGCTGTGGGCGCATGGCCGAAGATGGCCTCCTTCGCTGCCCACGCGAGGGTGGCCTGGGTGGTGGCGGGGAGCCCGAGCCGGTTCCAATGGAAGATCACGTGTAGTGCGACGACTGCGCGCAGCCCGCGGGTGAGGGTGCCGTTCTCCCGCAGGGTTCGAAGCGCTCGGCCTGCCTCTCTGAACGTGGCGAGCCAGTCGCTCCCGATGAGGTTCGTGCGGGCGTTACCGAGGAGAAGGTGACGGACGCCGCTGGTGAACGATGTCCACGTCTGTGGATCGGGTGGGACGCCTGCCAGGCCGAAGCGTTGTTCGGCGATCCGCGCCCACACGTCGCCCTGCTCGTTGATGTCCAGTCCCGCAGCGCGCATGAGGGCGGTGCACAGCACGAGGGAGTGTTCCCGCCGGTCGGTGGGGTCGCCGTGGAGGTAGGTGAGCAAGTGGCGGCTGTCGTGGTGGAACAGCCTGTGCGCGGCATGCATGCTCCCGGGGSCGCCGAAGGCATGGACTTCTGGCTCGTAGATGTCGCCGGTCCCGTCGACCCCGTCGGCGATCAGGGGCCGTACGGGGTCGCTGCTCGCGTTCTCCGCAACCCGGTAGCGGATGCGCCAGGAGCCCTTACGAATGAAGAACCAGGCGGTGATGATGCCGTTGGCTTCGGCGGCGGGCAGGACACGCGCGAGGTGGTCGACGGCGTGGCGTTCACGCTGGCGGCGGTCTGGGCCGGGCCAGGTGATGTTCACCTGCTTCCATGAGGTCTCGTGCATGGGTTCGGGCCTTTCGGTCAGCAGAGGAGGAGGCAGGCGTCCCAGCAGGTCGTGGTCCCCACGGCGGCCAGCGCGGCGCCGGTGGAGCCGTCGAGAAATCCGGAGGGTTCGTCGGCTGCGGGCATGGTGTGGTGGTGCCGATGTGCCAGGGGGCCGATGGGGATCGGGGTGAGTGCATCGGCGGCGATCCGGCGCGCGGCGGTGAGGAGTCCGCCGGTTCCGTGGCAGAGGCCGCGGTCGGCGAGGCGGCTCAGTTGCGTCGCGTCGGCGATGCAGGCGGCGAAGGCTGTTTCGGCATGGTGCTGGCGGGTGGTGTCGCCGAGCGCGCGGGCGGCGAGCTGCTGGGCGCGGGCGATGCCGGGGGTTCCGTAGCACCAGGACGGCCGCAGCGGGCCGGCCTGGGTGGGCTCGCCGCGGGCGACGTCGGTACGGGTGAGGGTCTGCGGCCACCATGCGGCGCCGTCGCCGGTACGCCGCTGCCAGCTGTCCAACCACCGGACAATCCGTGTGATCGCCTCGGTGTGGCCGGTGACGTGAACGCCGTCGAGGTGGGTGAGTGCCAAGAGGGCGAGCGGGCCGGTGATGCCGTGGGCGAGCCCGTGGTTGCCGTGCCCGCCCGGGACCGGTTGACCGCGGTGGGGGCCGTGGACGCACCACCAGCCGGGCAACCCGTCGATCGGGTCGGTAAGACGCACGAGGTAGGTCAGCACGTCGCCGAGCAGTTCAAGATCGCCGATGCGGCGCAGGGCGACACCGAGTCCGGTCAGGCCGCGGATCAGGTCGTACTCGGCGTACGGGGGGCGCTGGTGATTGTCGATGCGCTGGTGGGCTGCATCGAGACGGCGGCGGGTCAGCGTGGCGGTCCCTGCTGCGGCGGTCGCGGTCGCTCGCGCGAGGCCGGCCCGGTCGGTGCCGGCGAGAACGAATGCGAAGGCGGGAGCGCCGTAGTAGAGACTGGCGGTCTCTGCGACGCTGACGCCGCCGGCGACGGCCTGCTCCAGCACCGCGTACACCGCCGGCCAGTTGCCGGTCTCCAGATGGAGGAGAGCGACGCCGACCGCGCCGTCGCCGAGGGACTGTCCCGTTGTCATGACGCCTTCCTCGCGAGGTCGGTGAGGGCGACGGCGCGGGCCAGACGCAGGCAGAGCCGCTCGGACTCCATATCGGGACCGATCATGCGAGCGTGGTGCAGATGCAACAGGTCGGCGAGGAGTTGGTCGGTGTCCAGGCCGTCCTGGTCGGCGAGGGACCGGTAGGTGGCCAGCGCCGCCGCGAGGCCGTCATCTCCATAGGGAAGACGTGCGCCCGCGAGCTGGGCGCAGTCCAGCCGTGGGCCGCTGCGATGGGGCGCGTGGTCTGCGAGCCAGCGCGCACCGTCGCCGGTGAACCCGCGAACGATAGTGATCATCCCGGCTGCAGTGGCGGCCTGCTGGTCACTGGTGGCGGTCTGCCGGTCACCGGACAGACACCCGAGGGCGGCGCGGGAGTCCGCGGCGAACACCGCCTCGGCCGCGGCGAGCGCCGGGGCACCTCCCCAGCGGGTCTCGGGCCGGTAGGTGGCCAGCGTGTAGTCGGCCAGCAGTCCGTCGTGCTGCAGCCGTTCCGTCCACCCGGCGAGGTCGTGGGCCGCGTGGGCGAACCGGGTGGAGTCCGACAGTGGGATGCGTAGTCGTAGGTGAGGTTCGGGGTGCGGGTAGCGCAGGAACCACCAGCCCCGAGGAAGGCCGAGGGTGCTGGCCAGGCGGGCGAGGATGTGGTCGAGCTGCCCGTAGAGGCGGGCGTCCAGCCAGCGCGACTGGCCCGGCCGATGGACGACGACGCGGGCCGGGCGGGCCGGCCGGTGGGCGCGTCGGTCGGGTACTGGTGAAGTGCGGGTGAGGGTGAGCAGGAGCTCGGCTGGTCTGCCGTCGATCCAGCCGGGTGGCCCACCAGCTTCGAACAGGACGGCGCGGCTGTGTCGGTCGAGGTGGCTGCGCAGGACCGCGAGATGGGCGGGTTCGTCCAGGTCGAGACGCAGCCGCACATCGTCGTCGCCGATGAGCACCTCGCGGGGCAGCCGGAGGCGTTCGCGRTGTCGCTGCCAGGCCGTCTGCCACTGCGCCCAGGGCGCGGTGCGGGTGGGGAACGCGGTCGCGGGGAGGGTCCAGCGGGCCGGGTGAAGGACGGATCGGCCCCGCCGGATCCGGGGCAGGAACGGCAGGCCTCGGGCGTGCCCCCAGTCGAACCGGGCGCAGGGGGCTGTCCATGCCGTCCAGATCTCGGTGAGGAATCGGATGATCGGCTGCTGGGTGGTCGGCAGGAGCACACAGTTGACCAGCAGTGGTTCGACCGGACGCCCTGTGGAGGCGGAGAGCAGCCACAGCCGCTGGCCGTCGCCGGTCACCGTCAGATCGTTCAGCGCCCATGGCGTGTCCGGGTGGAAGTCCCCGGCGGGCAGTACCGGCAGGAGCTCGGGTGTGCGGGCGACGGTGGCCAGGCGATTGTCCAGGGGAGGCCCGGACAGCTGCACCGTGTCCGCGCCAGGTAAGGCAGTCGGCAGGCTGGTGTAGACGCCGCGGAAGCGCTCCAGCTCTTCTGGGGTGAGTAGGTGCAGGAACCTGCCGGCTGCGACGCCGGCGTGCCGGGCCCCGCTCACCACTGTCAGCGTGAACGCGCCGCGGTCGAGGTCGCGGGGTGTGGCGGCGGCGAGGGTGAACCGGATCTCGGTGTGCGGGAGCGGCGGCCGGTCATCGTCACCTCGCAGCGATCCGATCAGATCATCATCAAGGATCACTTCGGCGCAGCCGTTCAGGGCGGCCTGCTGCGCGAGCGCCGCGAGTTGCCTGTCGCGGTCGGTGAACGTGACCGGGTCACGGCGCGGTGAGCCCCGGTAGCCGGCGGGGAACCCGAGAACATCCAGGACGTCGCGCAGGGGTACGGCTGCGCCTGGCCCCCACCGTTCGAGAAATGCGCGGTGGTAGGCGGCCCATCCCGGCAGGTGCGGCGCGACGGCGACGAGCGCGGCGGCGGCTTCCTGCGCTTCCCGGACGACGGCGGGGGGCAGTGTCACCGAGCAGTCGACGCGCAGATCGACCGCGATCCGATCGTCCGGATTGGGCAGGGCGATGTGGCGGGCCAGGTGCGCGGCCGGGTCAGTCACGGTCATCGCTGGCCGGATCGCCGACACCAGCACCCCCGCGTCCACCAGCGCTGCCAGCAGACTCTCGGCCGCCGGCCCGTTGGCCGGGTCGCCGGCCATCTTCGCGGCCAGCTCCGGGAACGGGATCGGGACGCCGGCCGCCTCGACCGCCACCCGCACCGGACCGGTCAGGGCGACCTCGACATCCCAGACCCGGTCACCCTCGACCCGGGCACAGGGCAGCACCCACACCCCGCCACGCCGATATCCCAGCGAGTTCGTCATCACCGTGACCGTGCRCAGCGTCGCCAGTGCCTGCTCGGCCATGCCCGTGTACTCGGTGATGTAGCGGTCATCCGGGCGAGCGACCGCCTGATGCCGCTCCCCCCATCGGACCACCGCGGTGGAGCCCATCGCGACCGGTGCCACGCCGGCGAACCTGCCGAATGGGGTCGCCCGAGTCGTCCACCGCAGCAGATACCGAACCGTGGTCTCCACCAGGCGCCGGAGCCTGCGGCTCTGGATCGGTTCGTCAGCCACAGCGCGGATGATCTGAGCGGCCAAGTCCGGCGCAGCCTGCCCAGCAGCTGCTGCGAAGTCCGGCAGAGCCCAGACCTCCCGCAGCCACCTCAGCCACTCACCAGGCCGGTCCGTCGTCAGGTCGGGCCACGGGGGAAGCTGCAGGTCACGGGGATAAGAGGCCGCTCTGATCAACGCCGCATCCGCTGTTTGGAACATCGCTTGCTCCGCAATCCGGAAGTTGGCGGAAGGAGGAAGGACCCGGCCCGGCCCTCGGATTCAGGGCCGGGCCGGGAAACCCGCGGGTTGAGTAGACAGCGTCAGCCCGAGCAGGCGTCCGAGCCGGTGTTACCCGAGCCGCAGTTGTCGTCGGTGCTGGTGGCGTGACCGCTGGCGGGCCCGGCGTCGACCAGATCGATGTTGAGCTCGTACTCGTCCATCAGGGGGTTCCCTTCTCCTCGGTGGTGAAGGTCAGGACGACGCGGCTGTGCCGCTTGTCCAGGACCGCCCCGTCGGGCAGGTCGCCGTCAGGGGTGTGCGCGGGAAGGACGTGCAGCACCGGAGGCGGGCTGCCCGCGTCCACCCACGCACGCATGTGCTCGACCATCCGCCCGGCCGCCGCGGCGGCGTCAGCCCCGTGGGCGTAGGCGCCGAGGTCGAATCGCCGGTCGGTCCAGCGCAGGGCCGACCGGTAGGCCAACGTGCTGTCACGCAGGGTGGCGGGGGTCCCGAACTGCCAGGAGGGTGCGACAACGCCGGCGTCGATGGCTGTCTTCTGCGCCGTCAACACCACGAACGTCCCCGTCTCGCGGGTGAGATGGGTCGCCAGCCACAGGTTCAGGTCGATCAGGGCAGTTCGGGGCGGCAGGCTCAGCCCGGCCCACGCCTCCTCGCGCGGCGTCGTCAGAAGACCATCGAGAACGGCGGGGTCGATCTGCTGGCCCTCGTCCAGCCGCAGATGAACACCCTCGGCGATGTCGACGTACCGCACCTCGTGGGCTCCATCGCCCTGCACGGAGACGAACCCGCACTGGCGGTGGCTCACACTGACCAGACGGTCCCCGTGGCGCCGCAGCGCGTATGACTTGGTGATCCCGAACATGCGCAGCGGCACCACCAGCACACCGCCATCGGTGAGCTGATCACGCCACGCCGGAGGGATGTCCCACGACCCGACCGTCACGATGATCAGGTCGTAGGAACGACCTGACAGGACCGGATGCTCGGCGTCCGCGCACACCACAGTCACGTCGTCGTAGCCGGCTGCTGCCAGGCAGGCGACCGCCCGCTCGGTCACCTCAGGGTCGATATCGACCGTCGTGACCGATCCCGCCGAGCCGACAAGCTCCCGCAACAGCGACGCGTTGTAGCCTCCGCTACCGATCTCCAGCGCATTACGGCCCGCGAGACCGTCGAGCGCGTCCGCTGCCTGGCCGAGCATCTCGGCGATCAGGAACGGCGCCGACACCGAACTGATCGCTTCGTCGCCGCGCATCTTCTTGAGGACAGCTTCGTTCTCGTACGCCTTCTCCAGCGGAAGACCCGGCGTGAACAACTCGCGGGGAACGGTCCGCAGCGCCGCCTCCACCTCGGGCCGCAACGTGAGGCCCTTTGCCGCATGATCAGCGGCCAGCTGATCGACCATGGCGCTACGCAGACTCTCGCTACTCACGGTGTCAACATTCAAAACGGTGTCCTCTCCCTCTACATGCCAGCGCCGCGGTGTGAGCGGCCCCGGAATTCCAACGGGTCCGACAGACCCGGCAATCAGCTGAAGGTTTCGGGGCCGTGTCGGGCTCCGGCGGCGTAAAGAAGGGTGGGCCCGGCCCGGAGACCGGGGCCCAATCAGCAGGTGGAGATCAGCCGCCCGCGCAGGAATCCGAGCCGGTGGTGCCGCAGCTGTCGTYGGTGTTGGAGGCGTGGCCGCTGACGGGCCCGGCATCGACCAAGTCGATGTTCAGCTCGTACTCGTCCATCAGGAGGTTCCCTTCTCCTCGGGAGTGAAGGCCAGGACGACGCGGCTGTGCCGCTTGTCCAGGACCACCCCCGCCGGCACGTCGCCGTCAGGGGTACGCGTGGGATCGAACTCTCCGGCCCTCACCGCGGCCACGAAGGCAGCCCACGCCCCCGGGGTCACCCCGACCGGTGTCCGGCCGAGTGACGACCGGATGAGCACCAGGCTCGGGCCCCAGGCGACTTCGACCGCGTCCACCGCCGTCGGATGAGGCGTTGACGGCTGCTGCCACAGCGCGGAGACATCCGGAGCGGGACGCGGGACGGACACGGCGGTCCTTTCTGGTAAGGCTGCCTGCSCTGGCGGATCTCATCAGCACCAGAGCAGGCAGCGTTCGTGGGCTACCCCCAGCGAAACGGTCAGGCAGCGCGGATAGGTGGAGGTTGGGGCGCTCGGAGCGGCGGCTCAGTGCTCAGCCGTTGCTGGACGACCGAGGTCAACCGGCGCGACGCGATGATCAGGCAGCCTGCGGCCGCGGGCATACAGATCGGCATCGGCAGGACTCYGGAACTCGGGCTGCCCGATGATGATCCGGACCACCCGGCCGTCCCGGTCCAGCTCAACCACACCCCAGTCCGGATGAGGTGTTCGGCGTGGGAGGGGCGGGGAGGGAGCCTCGTTGCCGGCCGGTCCGGGCTCCCTCCCCGCAGCCGCGCCGACTCGTCCGAGGTTGCTGGCGAACCCGGGACGATCTTCAGCGCGACCGATGACGGCGGGCATCCGGCCGGCGGACCCGCTGGGAGCCTCCGTGGGCGAGTGCACGTTGCGCTCCTCTGCAGGTCCGGGGAAGTGGCCGGCGTGTGTCCCGCCGTGCAGGACCCATCACACTCCGCGTGACACCTTCGTGGGAGGGTGAGACCTTCTTTCCCGTGGGTGGGAAAAGATGTCTCACCCATGGCGCACCGACGGCCGAGGGGAAACGTCGTGCACGCTGATGGGGTCGAGGGATTGAAGGCGCGGCTGGCCGAACGGTTCCGCGAGGTCCAGGCTGAGCGTGGCCTCACAGGGACTGACCTGGAGAAACGCACCACCCACAATCGAAAGAACGTCTCCGCGATCCGGAACGGGGGCCGGCTCCCAACCCGCGCCGTCCTCCGCGCCTACGACCAGGCGCTCGGTACCGGCACCGAGCTGACCGATCTGGGTGAGCGAATCCGCGCGGCGCAGAAAGCGGTCCGTCTGGCCGGGTTGACCGCCGCGGCGGGGGTAGACACGCCTGAGCCGCAGGCCGCAGAGTCAGATGAGGAGGTGAGCGGGACGGACAGACGACGGGTGATCGAGCTCGGGGCACTGTCCGCGCTCGCGCTCTCCACCCAGCAGCGCATGGACGCCGCCGTCGCGGACACGACGCTCGACGAACTCGAAGCTGACGCGGACGAGATCGCACGTGTCTATGGGTCAGCCCCGCACRCCGCCCTACTGCCCGAGGTTGGCGGACGCTGGCAGCAGGTCCGAGGCATCCTCGACGGACCCATCAGCCCGCAGGCACGACCACGGGTGACCACCCTGGGTGGCCAGTTCTCCTACTTCCTCGGCCGGCTGGCGTTCAACGCCGGTGACATGCGCTCCGCCCGCCGGTTCACCAGGCTCGCGGACATGTATGCCTCGGAAACGCGCGAACCAGTCCTCCTGATGTCGGTCGCAACCTTGTGGTCCAGCATCGCCTACCACACCGGCAGATACCACCATGCTGCCGCTGCACTGCACCGCGTCCACAACGTCCATGATCCCTACATGGACGCCCGGGTTGCCGCATATGAGGCGCGGACCTATGCGAAGCTTGGGGACGGCGAGGCCGCCAGGCAGGCCTTGGACCGGATGGAGCGGACAGCGTCGGCCCACGCCCCGATTCCTGGGGAAACCCCTGTAGGCCCGGCCGCCGTCGCCATGTTCCGCTCCGGCGTGGCGATTACACTCGGYGACCGGACGATGGTTGAAGAGTGGGCACCCGTCGCGATCGAGGGATACCGCCGCGGTGGCGGTGATTTCACCGTCGAGGAGTCACAGCATGCCGATGTAACGATGGCGCTGGCACACATGGCGGGTCCCCACCGAGCGACCGAGCCAGAAGAAGCAGCCCGGATCGCTCAGACCGTCCTCACCGCCAGGCCAACCCACACCGTGACCGCGCGACTTCGCCAGTGCGCCGAAGCCTTCCACCCGGGCGATCATAAGCTCCCCACCGTCGCCGCCTTCCTCGACGGATGGTCCGCGTTGCCCGCGCTCCCTGTGGGAACGTCCGTTCAGTGACGATCCCCACGCTCACCACGAACCGCCTGATCCTGCGCCCCATCCACAATGACGACGTATCCGCCTACCTGTCGATCTGGTCTGATCCCGAGTTCACCCGGTACATCGGCGGGAGCTCGACCCCGAGCCGGGATGGAATTTGGCACGCCATGGCGGGCAACATCGGCTGCTGGGCGCTGACCGGTGTCGGCCCCTGGACCGTCATCGAGCAGGTTACCGACGATGTTGTGGGCCGAGCCGGCCTCTGGGACGAACCAGACTGGCCCGGTGTCGAGGCAGTGTGGTTCATCGGCCGGAGGTGGTGGGGCCGTGGCTACGCCACCGAAGCCGCCACGGCCGCGATCAACTGGGTGTTCGACATCCGGCCCGAACTGGGTCAGGTGGTGTCAACCATCGCGCCCGCCAACACTCCCTCGATACGGGTGGCAGAACGGTTGGGGATGACGCTCGCCCGTACCGAGTTCCTCCATGGCTCCGACCACCACGTTTACGCGATCAGCCGGGACGAGTGGGTCGCCCGGAGATCCCAGGACAGGACTGCTTGAACAGGCCGTCCACTGTCGCCGCCCCGGCACCCATCGAACGGGTGCCGGGGCGGCTGCGTTTCAGCCACTGTGGCGCCCGGCGGCCGACTCGTCGTTGCTCTTCGCTTACGGGGCTCGGGCTACAGCATCGGTTTCGCCTATCACCGCGACCGCCTGGTCTCCGACACGATCGAACCGGCCGGCCTTGCCCCCTTGATCGGCMAGGGAGGGGAACGGAGCGCGTCCATCCACCAGGACGGCCTCGTCTCCCTCACCTGGGATCACGACCAGCCGATCAACGGCGCCACCCTGAACGGAGTCCTCCAGCGTGACCGGACCGTCGCGCTCTCCGGCGTCATCTCGGGCCGCCGTTCCCCGCTGCACGGCATCTCGCTACGCCTCACCGCGACCGAAATAGGCTGCTGCCGCATCACCGCTCAGCCGTCCGCCGTCACCTCACAGCTGTGCACTCCCGCGATCCCGCTGGGAAGCCCGGCTCTGGTGGAAGACGACTCCCTGGCCTACCTCACTCTCACTCGCGAGCGCGACGGGTACACCTACGTCCTGGGCGCTGTCGGACACGGCCCGAAACGGCATCAGCTCGCCGACCGGATCATCGCCGCGATCCACACCTGGGACACCGACCGCTCCGCAGCACCGACGATCATGCTGTATCGCGGCGCACCCGACACCACCACCCGAAGCAGGCGGATCATCAAGGATGAGAGTCATCTGACGATCACCTACTGACCTCGGCAGTGGCCAAGGGGTGACACGAACCGGGCGAGCAACATCGGCCAGAGTCCCGGGTGGCAGTCCTGGTCAGGCGGCTGATCGAGGTGATCTACCGCTGGGCAGCCAGCACGACACCAGATCAGGCCGTTCGGACCCCTCTGGGACCTGGCAGGAAGGCGACTTTCCGTCACGCCACACAAACATCAGGTGCCCCGAATAGGCAGATCATTGATCCTTTAAGCTCAAACAACTTTGCAGCAACTTGCCTTGCACTTGCATCGGCACGAGAAGACGCCTCGGACTCGCAGAGGGCCGCTACGTCGGGTCATCTCAACACGCAATCGGCCGGTACGGGCACCCCAGACCTCCACCGAGCACGCTCGGCAGGCAACTCGGCCGAGGGAGCCCACGGAAATCCAGGGATCTGACCAGCCGCTTCCCCTTGTCTCGATCACCAGTAACCGCGTACCGGCCGCCGGAGTCAATCCGCCCAGYCGTGGCGCCCGGACCGCCTGCCCGATCTTCTCTTCTCAGAGCATCAGGCACTCTGCGTAGCCACCCTGGGTTGCTCCGGCGCAGCCTAGACCGTTCCGCCCGCCACGTCTCCTGTGAGATTTACAACCCTTGCCCTTACTTACCGTGGATGGTCTATAACTCTCGCACCTGAGGGGATTACCTAAGCGATGGGCACAGGTCACATGGGTAACGGAACGTGAGGCGGCGCGGATGGTCGCTCGGCGGCGCGGTCGCCCTGCTGGCCCTGCTCACGACGAGCGCCTGCGCTGACGGCAACAGCGAAGCATCACCAGCGCCAACACTTCCAGCATCGGCGCGCCCCTCTCCCTCCCCAGCCAGCCCCTCAGCCTCGTTGACTGCGGCGCAGGTCGCCGAGCGCGACGCTCTCGCTGCCTACCGGGGCATGTGGGAGGATTGGATCGCGAYCGCCGCCACAGGCGATTATCAGAACCCGCGACTGGCGACGCATACAAGCGGACCAGCTTTGTCTCTCATCTACCGCGGCGTCTATGCGAACTGGCGGGATGGTCTAGTCGCTCGCGGCGAGCCGGTTCTATCACCCAAAGTATCGGCCGCGACTCCACAGGAAAATCCTGATCGGATTACCATCACCGACTGCGTGGACAGCTCTAACTGGCTGAATTATCGAACAGACGGACAGCTGGAAAACGACACGCCTGGCGGCCAACGTTATGTTCAGGCTCTTGCGGTGCAGAGAGCCGGAGAGTGGAAGATAGATCAACTCGTCGTACAGGCACTCGGCACCTGCTGATGCGTTCCGCGCTACCTCTGACCACGGCGATCCTGATAGCGGTACTCATCGCCTCGCCAGCACGTGCGAATGACTCGTTCGGATCCACCGAATGCAGCGAGACAGCCTGCCGACTCTGGGCCGGGACAGACGGAAATCCGATCAAGGACTACCGCGGCTCCCCGAAACCCCCGACCGCCCCRCAACGAGGAAATTCCGCTCGAATGTGCAGACTACCCGCAACAACCAAAGAAGTTCTCTGCGTGGACCCCGACCTTGGCTGGCTCAGTGCGGACGGCTGCTACTACCGATCCGCCACTGAATTCGTTGCTACGCCCGCGCTGGAGGCGATGGAAGCAACTCCTGGTGTTGAGGGTTCCTGGTATGAGCGAAAATGCGTCGGGATCAGTAGTAGCTGGGCGGTGGTGTGGAAGCCGGATGCGGTGATGGGGGCGGTGGTTCCGCCGTCGCCGGAGGTGATGGCRCAGCGGGCGGTCAGCCGCTTGGTGTTGCCGGCGCCCGCTCTCGGGCTGTCTCCGGATGTGGATGTGCTGCAGACGGTCGGTGTTCCCGTGTGGTTGTGGGTCGAGGCGGCGAGCTGGGGGCCGGTGTCGGYGACGGCAGCGGTGCCGGGTGTGTCAGTGACGGCGACGGCGCGGCCGGTGTCGGTGCTGTGGGACTTCGGGGCGGGTGGGCAGGTCCGCTGTGCGGGGCCGGGACGGATGTTCCAGGTCGGAGTGGATGATCCGGCGGCCGGGTCGGAGTGCTCGATCGCGTTCGCGCGTAGTTCGGCGGATCAGCCGGGGGGCCGGTTCCCGGTGACGGTGACCGTGACCTGGCAGGTGGGATGGGCCGGTGCAGGCCAGACAGGTCAAGCTGCGGGACTGACCTCCCAGACCGCAGCATCGGTCGCCGTCGGGGAGTCGCAGGGCCTGGTGCTGCCCGGGGAGCGCAGGTGAGGGCCGCAGTCCCGACACGGCGTCACGGGGATGTGCGTTCGCCGGTGCGGGAGCGGTCTCGGGGTGGGGCAGCGCGGCGGGCGCTGGTCGGAGTGCTGCTCATTGCGCTGTCCGTCGCGGCGTTCGTCGTCGTCGGTGGTGAGCGAGACGGCCGGCGGGAGCTGCTGGTCGTGACCCGCGATATCCCGGCCGGCCAGGTGCTGACGACACAGGATCTGCGCCCGGTGTCGGTGGGTGCCGGCGTTGGAGTGGACGTCGTGGCCGCGGACACGGTGGATGCGGTCGTCGGCCGGGTGGCGGTGGTACCGCTGGTCGCGGGCAGCCTGCTACCCGCGGGCGCGGTCGGTGACAGGTCGCGGGTGCCACCGGCGGGACGGGCGGTGGTCGGGGCCGCGCTGAAAGCGGGCCAGTACCCCCCGGAGCTGGCCCGCGGCGATGGGGTGTCGGTCATCCTCACCGCAGCGTCGACCAGCGCGGCTGACCCGACAGTTTCCACCCCCGCAACGGGCGCACCGGTCCGGTCGGTGCAGGGGCTGGTCGTGACTGTCCAGGGCGACGAAACGTCGCCGGCCGGGGACAGCGGGGCGGTGGTGTCGCTGCAGGTCGCGGATGGGGACGCCGAAGCAGTGGCGGAAGCGGCGGCGGCGGGCCGGGTCGCGCTGGTGGTTCGGGCGGTCCCGCGGTGAGCGGCTCCGGTCTGGTCGCCGTGGGGTCGTTGAAGGGTTCCCCTGGGGTGACGACGACGGCGCTTGCGCTGGCAGCGATCTGGCCGGCCGGTGCGCAGAGAGCCAATCCGCTGCTGGTGGAGGTCGACCCCTCCGGGGGCGATGTGGCGGGCTGGTATCAGCTGCGGGGCTATCCGGGGCTGTTGAGTTGGGCGGCTGCCGCACGCGGTGGGGCGGCCCCGGTGGACGCGCATGTCTGGGGCCTCGCCGGCGGGGTGGGGTTGGTGGCGGGGCCGGTGGAGGCGGGTGCCGCCCGGGGAGCGGTCGCGGTCCTCGCGCAGACCGGGTCGGTGCCGGGGGCTGCGTCGGGCCGGCTGGTCGTGGCGGACTGCGGCCGGCTCGACCCCGATTCGGCCGTGTTGCCGATCGCCGGGGCTGCCGGGGTCCTGGCGGTGGTGGTACGCCCGGTCCCCGCGGAGCTGGCGCGTGTGGCGGCACGGGTCGAGGAACTGACGGGCGCGGGTCGCCGGGATTGCATTCTGATCCTCGCCGGTGAACCCGCCTGGCCTGTGGGGCGGGTCGAAGACGCTGTCGGGCTGCCGGTAGCAGGGGTGTTGCCACATCATCCACGCGCTGCGGCCGGCGTGGCCGGGGGGCGGTTCGGGCGCGGTGCCCGCCGTTCCCAGCTGCTGCGCGCTGCCGCGGATATTGCCGCCACGCTCGACCGTCGCCTCACCACGCGGCCCCGCGGGTCGACGCGGGCTCTCGCCCCGCCATCCGATGTCGCGTCGTCAGGTCTGCCGTCGCTGCGGGGCGGTGTTCGCCTCCCTGCTTTGCCCCGCGCGACGTTTGCCACCCCGCGGCAGGAGGAGCGGGTCGCGGGGTCTGGTTGGGTTCCCACGATTCCTGACCACGCCGCACCTGCGGCGCGCCCCCGGGAAGGCCTGCGATGAGCGGCGACGTGGATGCGTTGGCGGCGCGGGTCCGGGTGCAGGTCGGCGCGGCGCTGTCCGCGCGGCTCCAAGCCCGCGAAGCTCAGGGGCTGGCGCCGTTGGGCCGGACGGATCAGCGGGCGCTCACCTCCGAGCTGATCTCCGCGGCGTTGGCGCAGTACGCCCAGACCCAGCTCGCCGACGGCGGACGGTTGTTGTCCGGGCAGGTCGAGGAGCAGATCAGCCGGACCGTCCTGGACAGCCTCTACGGGCTGGGGGGCCTGCAGCCGCTGCTGGATGACCCGAGCATCGAGAACATCTCGGTGAACGGCGCCGATGTGGTGTGGGTACGCCGCTTCGACGGCACCCGCGAACGCCTGCCCGCAGTCGCCCGCTCGGATGCCGAGCTCGTCGAGCTGGTCCGCACCGTGGTGGCCCGCGCCGGGGTGGAGGAACGCCGCTGGGACCGGGCCTCTCCCGAGGTGTCCTGCCAGCTCCCCGACGGCTCCCGCCTCCACGCACTGATGGCGGTGGCACATCGGCCGACGGTGTCGATCCGCCGCCACCGCTACCAGCAGATCACCCTCGACCAGCTCGTCACCGACCTCGGCATGATCAGCGCCGAGTTGCGGATGTTCCTGCACCGGCTGGTCCTAGCCCGGCGCAACCTGCTCATCGCGGGCGGGACCGGGATCGGGAAGACCACGTTCCTGCGGGCGATGGCCGCGGACATCCCGTATGCCGAGCGGATCATCACGATTGAAGACAGCTACGAACTCGGCCTCGACCGCGACGGCCAGCACGGCGACGTCGTCGCGCTGCAGGCCCGCGAGCCCAACATCGAAGGCGCAGGCGCGTTCAGCCAGGCCGACCTGGCCCGCTCCGCGCTCCGGATGAGCCCTGACCGGGTCATCGTCGGCGAAGTCCGCGGCGCCGAGGTCATCCCGATGCTCAACGCGATGAGCATGGGCGTTGACGGCTCGATGGCCACCATCCACGCCTCTTCCTCCGGCGCGGTGTTCCTCAAGCTCGCCGCCTACGCCGCGCAGGCCGCAGAGCGGCTCAGCATGGAAGCCACCACGCTGCTGGCGGCGAGCGCGGTGCATTTCATCATCCACCTCGGCTACACCCCCGACGGGCGGCGGGTCGTCTCCAGCGTCCGGGAGGTCGCCGGTGCCGACGGCATGCTCCTCGCGACGAATGAGGTGTGGCGCCCCGGACCCGATGGCGCCGCCGTCCCCGGCGCACCGCTACGCCCCGACACCGCAGTCCTGCTCGCCCGCGTCGACGATCACCAGCAGTCCTATCGCCCTGGGGCCGGCAGCGGTGCGGAGGGTGGCTGGTCGCCGTGGTGACCGCGGACGCCGGGGTGGTGCTCGCGGTCGGCTGCGGGATCGGCTGTGGGATCGGCCTGTGGCTGGCCGGTACCGGCACCGCCCCGTTCACCGCGGCGATCCGCGCGTGGGCCGGCCGGCGCAGCGCCGGCCTGTCGCGTCAGGCCCGCGCGGCCCGTGCCACCGGCGCGCTCGCCGCCGGGCTCGCGGTCGGGCTGCTGACGGGGTGGCCGGTCGCCGCCGCCCTCGCCGCCCTCGCGGTCGTCATCGTGCCGGGGCTTCTCAGCGCGGGGCGGGCCGAGCACGCCCACACCGACCGGATGGAGGCGATCGCGGTGTGGACGGAGATGCTGCGTGACACTCTCGCCGGCGCCGCCGGGCTGGAACAGGCCATCCGCGCCACCGCCCCGATCACCCCCGCCCCGATCCGCGCCGAGGTGGTGCACCTCGCGACCGCCCTCGATGCCGGGGTGCGCCTGCCCGACGCGCTCACGGAGTTCGCCGACGAGCTCGACGATCCGACCGCGGACCTGGTCGTGGCCGCGTTGGTGATGGCCGCGTCTCGCCAGGCCCGTCACCTCGCGGACCTTCTGGGCCGGTTGGCTTCCGCCACACGCGACCAGACCGCCCTACGGCTACGCACGCTGGCGGGGCGGGCGCGGATCCGCACGGCCACCCGGGTCATCGCCACCACCACCCTGGCCATGGCCTTCGGTCTCGTCGTCCTCTCCCCCGCGTTTGTCGAGCCCTATGACAACGCTGCCGGTCAACTGGTCCTGCTCGGTGTGGCTGGTCTGTTCGCTGCGGGACTGGCCTGGCTGTCGCGCATGGGCCGCACCCCTGCCTCCGGCAGAATCCTGACCCGCCTGCCCGCGCGGAGCCGGCCATGACCGGCCTCCTGCTCGTCTGCGGGACCGCCACGGGTGTCGGGCTGTGGCTGCTCTGGACCGGTCTGCGCCCCGCCGAACCGGACCTGCAGCAGCTCATCGCCGACCTGCACCCCACCCCACCCACCTCCGGCGAACCCGCGGCAGTCTCGGGCGGGTGGGCGGCCCGCGCGGGACGTCCCCTCGCCCGCCGTCTCACCCCCGGTCAGCTCATTCCCGCCAGCATTGGCCGCGACCTCACCGCACTCGATCGGGATCCCGCCACCCACCTCGCCGAGAAAATCACCAGCGGGGTGGTCGGGTTCTTCCTGCTTCCTGTCCTGGCCGTTGTTCTCGCCGTCGGTGGAGTGCGGCTGCCCGTGGTGGTGCCCGCGGCGGGTGCGTTTGTCCTCGCCGCCGCCGGTTTCGTCGCACCGGACCTGGCCGTCCGCGCCGACGCTGCCGCCCACCGCCGGGCCCTGCATGCCGCGTTCTCCGCTTTCCTGGACCTGGTGGTGATCGCGCTGGCGGGCGGCGCCGGGGTGGAACAGGCCCTCGACGACGCCGCGTCCATCGGTACCGGTCCCGCCTACACCGAACTACGCCGCGCTGTGGACACCGCGGTCCTCACCGGCACCCCGATCTGGATCACGCTCGCCGACCTCGGGCACCGCCACGGCATCTCCGACATCGTCGAAACCGCCGCCAGTGTGGAACTCGCCGGTGGTGAAGGCGCGAAGATCCGCGCCTCTCTCGCGGCGAAGGCCGCCTCCATCCGCCTGCRCGCGCTCACCGACGCTGACGCGGATGCCGCCGCCGCCACCGAACGGATGTCGCTGCCCGTCGCTGTCCTGTTCGCCGGCTTCCTGCTCCTGATTGGTTACCCGGCCGTCGCCCGCGTGCTGGGAGCCCTGTAACCCTGCGTCCCTCCGGAAGGACCCCCGTGCCCCGATCCGACCCTGGCCACCGGCCCCTCCACGTCCTCGCCGCCCTCGCCGTCACTGTCTGGGGCCAGACCCGGAAGCGGCTGYAGAGCTGGGAGGAGCGTTCCCGCGAGGAGGGCCGTGACGGCGGCTACTCCACCGAAACGGTGATCGTCACCGCGTTGCTGGTCGTCCTTGCGCTCACCGTGATTGCGATCATCGGCCAGGCTGTGCTCGACAAGGCCAACAGCATCGATCTATGAGCACCCGCCTCGTCTCCCCACCGGCGCGGGTACAGCGACACGGCCCCCACCGGCGCACCGTCCTTGGCGCCGTGCGGGCCCCGTCTCAGCGCCGCCACGCCGGCAGCCTCACCCCCGCGCAGGCCCACCCGCAGGTGCGACGCCCTACCCGCCGCAGCTCCCGCGACGCAGGGGCGGTCAGTGTCGAGCTGGTCATCGCCACACCCCTGCTGATGACCATGCTGCTTCTCGTCGTGCAGTACGCCCTGTGGGCGCACGCCAGCCACATCGCCGCCACCGCCGCCCGCCGCGGCGCGGACGCCGCCCGTGCCTACGGCGCCCCGCCCACCGCCGGCCCGGACAGCGCGCAGATCACCCTCGACCAGCTCGGCGACCGTGTCCTCACCGGCACCCACATCCAGCTCGACGCCCACCCCGACACCGTCACTCTCACCATCACCGGGAGCGCCATCAGCCTGCTTCCCGGGTTCTCCCTGCCGGTGACGGGCCACGCCACCGGCGCCGTTGAACGGCTCACCCCATGAGCAGGTCACCGCAACGCCGACGAGGCCGGCAGAGCGCCGGAGGCGACAGGGGGTCGGCCGCGGTCGAACTGACCCTGCTCACCCCGCTGATCGTCCTGTTGCTGCTGCTGATCGTCTATGCGGGGCGGGCGGTGAACGCCCGCGGGCAGGTCGACACGGCCGCGCACACCGCTGCCCGCGCCGCGAGCATCGCCCGGACCCCCACCCAGGCCCGCACCGCCGCCGAACAGGCCCTCGCCGCCGACCTCACCCCCGACGCAGGGCCCTGCACGCGCGTCACCGTCACCGTGGACACCAGCCAGTTCCACGCCGGTGGTGTCGTGCGTGCCACCGTGGACTGCCAGCTCGATCAGTCCGACCTCGCGGCCGGCCTGCCCCTCCCCGGGCAACGCATCACAGCCACGGCGAGCGCCCCCATCGATGTCTACCGCAGTGTCGCCCTCGCATCCTTCCTGCAGCAGCCGGCTCCTCCCGACGGCCTCGCCTGGCGGGCAGTCGTATGAGGCGGCTGCATCGCACCCACACCCCGCGGCTCTCCCGCGCCTCCAGGCTGATCGTCGCGGTACGGCGCGGCGTGGCCGCAGGGCTCGCCCTGGCCGTACTCGCTCTCCTGACTGCCTGCGACACCGCCCGTCAGACCGGCACAGAACGCCCCGTCTCCTTCACGTCGGCCCCGCGGCCCGACACCGACGGGCCGGCAATCCTTCCTCGCGGGAAAACGATGGGCACGCAGGGGGTGCCGTTGGGTTTTCCGCACAACGCCCTCGGCGCGGTGTCGGCCGCGGTCCGCTGGAGCTCGCTGCTGATGCCCCGCGCAGACACCGACCAGGTCGAGATCTTCGCCGCCGTCGCGACCCGGGACTATGTGCAACGCAGCGAAGGCGTGATCGACGACGGCTACCAGCCGCCTGACCTCCCCCCGGGCGGTGCCCTGTTCTTCCGTCCGCTGGGCACCCAGCTTCTCGTCGAGCGCCCCGACCGTGCAGTGATCGCTCTCCTCTACGCCAGCCGCATCTCCGCAGAACACCCGCCAGCTGTGGCCCAGATCGGGGCCGTGATCTGGGAACTGGTCTGGGTCGGTGAGGACTGGCGGCTCGCGGACCTCAGACCCACGGCCCCTGGCGTCCAGCTACCCGCCTCCGACAACCCGGCCGCGGTGACCGCGGCTGGCTGGGATGGGTTCCGCCGTGGCTGAGCCGGACCAGGCGGACGCCGGAACCGTGACCGCGTTCTTCGTCGTCCTGACCGTTGCACTGCTCGGGGTCACCGGCCTGGTCGTCGACGGCGGCCTCGCCCTCACCCGCAAGTCGGCGGCGATCAGCCTCGCCGCGGAAGCCGCCCGCGCGGGCGCCCAAGCACTCGACCTGGCGACCTACCGAACCCGCGGCGTGATCCAGCTCGACCCGCCCGCGGCCCGCCGCCGCGCCGAGCAGTACCTCGCCTCCGCCGACGCGCAGGGGATCGTCACCGCAACTGCCGCCGCGGTGACGGTGCAGGTCACGGTACGGATCCCGACCCAACTTTTAGGGATCGTCGGGGTCGACACGCTCACCGTCACCGGGCAGGGCACCGCCGCCCCCGTCCACAGCATCGCCCCGCCCGCGATCCCATGAGCCACCGACACAGCCGTCACACACCCCGGGTCCGACTGCGCGCCCGCCTCGGCGGGCTGCTGCGCGCGCTCACCGCTCTCACCGCCGGCGGCGCGGTGCTGATCGCCGCCCCCGCCGCGATGTGGCACTTCGTGGGCTGGCCGCTACCCGATCACATCCCGACCTGGAATGAGATCGCCGCTGGCGCGACCGCACCGCTCACCGAGGGGCTGGTCCTCGGCCTGATCGGCTGCCTGTTCTGGTACGCCTACACGCTGCTCGCGCTCTCCGTCGCCGTCGAGATCACTGCGACGGCCGGCGGCTGGTCCCGGCCCCGTCTGCCCACCGCCGGGCCCGCCCAGGCCCTGGCCGCCGTCCTCGTCGGCACTATCCTCACCGGCGTCCTCACCGCCGCCACCCGCGCCACACCCGCCCCTCCCACCACGGCGGTCCTCACCGCCTACCGGCAGGCCGCACCCGTCACCGCCCCCGCCGACCCCACCTCGCACGCCAAGCAACTGGCCGCGGCAGGCTCCGCCGCATCGACCGGGCCCAGCTGCACCGTCGCGGTGCACGACTCGCTCTGGTCACTTGCCGAGGTCTGGCTCGGGGACGGACTGCGGTGGCGTGACATCTGGACCCTCAACGAGGGCCGTATCCAAGCCGACGGCACCGAACTCACCAGCCCCGATCTGCTACGACCCGGATGGGTCCTGCACCTGCCGCCCGACGCCCGGCCCCCCACGCCACCGGCCCCACCCGACACCGCTGCGCCGCCTGCGCCGGCGAGCGGGGCTCCAGCACCGGCCCCCGTCCCCGCCCCGCCCGATCCCACCGCCCCCGTCACGCCCAGCGCACCGCCCCGCAGCACCGTCCCCCCCGGATGGACCCCCACCATCCCCCCGGCGCCGCGCCCCCCGGGCCCACCCACGACCGCCCCCACGCCGGCACCGCACACCAGCACGCCAGCGCCCGCCCCACCACCCCCAGCCACGACCCGCCACGACCCGCCGGTCCGGCTGCCCTCCGGCGCGGTCCTGCCCCTCGGCCTCATCACCGCGCTCGCCGCCGCCGTCACCGTCGCCCGGCTCCTCCGCACCCGCCGCCGCCCGGTCCCCACCCCACCCGGCCAACCCATCCCCCTCGACCAGCCTCTGCCCCTCGTCATCCGGGAGATCCTGCGCGCCAGCAGAACACCCATCGACGACGAACAGCAGCCCGATCCGGACAGCCCCCCACCCGAAGAGCCTGCGCCTGCCGACGGCCGCGACGACCCGCCCCCCGACACCACGGCTGACATGCCGGCAGTCACCAGCGCCGCCGATCCTCCCCGCGCCGAGAGCGCGACGGGAACCGTCGATCTCGGTGAGCTTCYCGCCGAACTGCTGCGCACCGGCCGTCTCGACCTGCGCGGCCCCGCCGCGGTCTCCACCGCCCTTGCCCTCGTCCTGCACCTTCTCGCAGCCCACCACCGCAACCGGCACGCCTGGCCCGCCCGCCTGATCATCCCCAGCGGCGCCGTCGACCTGCTCGACCTGCCCCGCCCCCTCCTCGGCGCCCTGCCTCAGGTCACGGTCGCCGCCAGTACCGACGCCGCGCTCGACCTCGCTGACCGCGAGGCGCTGCGCCGCGCCCGGTTGGCCGATGACACCTCCACGGCCAGCCTGGACGAACTCCGCACCGCGCTACCCGACGAGATGATCCCCACGGTCCTCCTCCTCGCCGCCACCCCCACCCCGCACGAAGGACGCCTCACCGCCCCGGCCGACACCAGGGGCCGTCTGGGCATCTACACCGTCACCGTGGACCCCACCGGACCGGCAGYCGACGACCCGCCACTCCTGCGCTGGCAGCTCACCGCCGCCCAGGCCAGCGACCTTCTCGCTGTCCTCGCTGAAGCCGCCGACCAGCCCACCGCCCCACACCAACCCACCTCGGCAGACCTCGCCCCCACCACCGCACCGTCACCAGCCCCGGCCGCCCCCCTCGCGACGGCCGTGACGGAGGCACCGCCGTGTCCCGAGCCGGTGCCATCCCTCGCCACCGCTGTCTCGGTCTCCCCGGATCCCCCCACGCCCCGCGCCCCCGAACGGCCTGCCCCACCTGCCGAGGAACCAGGCGACGCCCCCCGGCGGATACGACTCGTGCTGTTCGGCCGGCCCACCCTCCACGTCGACGGCACCCCCCTCATGACCGGCGTGCGCACCCTCAGCCTGGAAATCGCCGCCTACCTCGCCCTGCACCCCGACGGCATCAGCGGCGACCGGCTCGCCAGCGAGCTGCTCCCCGACCACGACCCCACCCGCGCCCGCAACCAGATCTACCGCGCCGTCGCCGCCCTGCGTGACGCCCTGCGCACCGCCACCGCCGACCCCGCCCTCACCCTCATCACCGGAGGCAAAAGCGGCTACGGCCTGGACCGCACGCTGGTCACGGTCGACGTGTGGGAGTTCAACGCCGCCATCACCGCCGCCGGGCACGCCACCGAGGACGGCGCACGGATCACCGCCCTCACCCACGCCGCCGCCGTGGCCACCGCCACGCCCCTGGGGGACACCGCCTACGACTGGGCAGCACCCGTCGTCCATGACCTTGAACACCGTGCCGTCGATGCGCTCGCCGACTTCGCCGACCTCCACGCCGACGACCACCCCGACCAGGCCCTCGCCCACCTGGAACACGCACTCACCCTGACCCCGACCGTGGAGGACCTTTACCGGCATGTGATGCGCCTGCATGCCGCCCGCCAACGCCCTGACGCGGTGCGCCGCACCTACCAGCGTCTCCGCGACGCCCTCGACGCCCACGGCCTCGACGTCGACCCCACCCCCGAGACCCAGGCCCTCCTCGCTCACCTCACCCGCGCCCCACGACCCACGCCCAGCCAGACCGGTCCGCGACGCATCATCCGACCCGCCCTCCCGCGCCGACCTGAACACCCCAGTACCTGACATGAACCACCGTCCGCTCAGCTCTCACCGACCCGGCCACCGCAGCTCACCCACGTGGCAGAGCACGGCGCGTGCCGCGTACCCGCAGGAAAACCCCGACGTCGGCGGAGGCCGCCTCGCCGGGACACGAAGGATGATCTTCTCTTTCGCCCGCCGTCCGCCACCCAGGCACCAACGCCGTCACGCCCAGATCCCGAGAGACCACATATGGCGAGGGCGTTCGCTACGCAGGTGAGGGCAATCGTTTCCGCAGCGAGGGATACCTGCCTGCCACGGCGATGGCATCCGTCTCATCGTCACGGATCGACACCTTTCCGATGCGCTACGGTCGCGCTGCACGTGCAGTGCGCACATGCAATGTCACGGACCTGCCCCGCCGCGACACCCGCACGTTCACCTCCTGGAGGTGCACGAGTCGGACCCTCTTTTTGCTTGCAAGCAAGACGTACGGAGGCGGTGTGAGGATCTCCGAGCTGGGATTCGACAACCTGGACGACTTCTCCGAACAGGTGTGGCGCACCGTGGCACGCCACCCCTACTGCAACATCGACATGCTCRCCGAATGGCTGGCGCAGCCCGAGCCCGTCGTCGAAGTCGAAATCACCCGGCTCGTCGAGGCCGGGCTCCTGCGCCAGGTCGGCCGCCAATGGGAACCCCAGGACCCGATCAAAGTCCTGCAAACCCRCCACGCCCAGCAGGAAGCCGCCCTCACCGCCGAACGTGCCAGGATGGCCGAGGAACGCGCCCAGCTGTACCAGTCCGGGCTCTTCGGCGACTATGTCGCCGGCCGGCAACGCACCGGAACCAGCACCGGCGTCCAGTTCCTCACCCGCGACGAGATCTTCCACTGCATGGCCGAACTCACCGAACAGAGCACCGCCCGCGTGCGGTTCCTGCAGACCGGACCCCCACCCCCCGGCCTCGGCGGCAACGTGCCCGATCTTCTGGTCCCCGCTGCCGCACGCGGCGTGCAGATCAGCAGCGTGTGGAGCCCGACCGCGCTCGCCGCCGCCCAGCGCCGCCAACCCACCCGGCGCCTACCCCCCATGGGACGCATCCAGGTTGCCCCGGCCGTGCCCATGCGCACCATCGTCTGGGACGCCACCGCCGCGCTCATCCCTGTCCGGGACGACGACCTCGACGAAGGCGGCCTCGTCGCGGTGGCACCCACCCTGGTGCGCGCCGTCACCGAGATGGTCACCAGGATCGAACAGACCATCCCCGCCCAACGCCACCCCGTCGGAGCCGAGGAACCGGCCGCGATCCGCCGCCAACGCGCGCTACTGCTCCTGCTCGACCGCGGCCTCGACGACATCCGCGCCGCCCGCGAACTCGGTGTCTCCGACCGCACCGTCAAACGCGACGTCGCCGATCTCTGCCACCGCTTCGGTGTCCTCACCCGCTTCCAGCTCGGTGCCGCAGCAGCCAGAGCCGGTTACCTGCCCGGCCAGCCCGGCAGGGCCCACGCACGGCACCCTGCGGCGCCGCCGGCTACCGCCGGTACTCCCACCGTCGGGTCACAGCCGCTACCGCGGTGAGCATGAGCACCGGGAACAGCAGCAGAACCCCGCCGAGCACGGCCTGGCTCACCAGACGGTCCCGCAGCGACAGCGAGCCGGCGTCCGTCATCTGACCGGCAAGCACAGCGAAGGCCGCGGCCAGGACAACGACGCACCCGACCAGGACAACGACGCACCCGACCAGGCGCAGCACGCTCGAACGAGGATGCGCAGTAACACGAGGCTGGGACTAGGAGCCGCAGAGCCCGAGGTCCTTGCGGAGGGCGTCGACGGCCAAGCGTCGGTGCGAGATCGCGTTCTTCTCCGCGTCCGACATCTCCGCGAAGGTGAGGGTGCTGCCCGCGGGCGCGAAGACGGCGTCGTAGCCGAAGCCGCCGCTGCCGCGCCGCTGTGTGGTCAGGACCCCGTGAACGGTGCCGGTGAAGACCCGGACGCCGGTGGCGTCGCAATAGCCAAGAGCCGTCGTCGCGGTGGCTCTGCGGTCGGTCAGGTCTGCCGCCATATCGAGCAGGCCCTGGTCGCCGACGGTGGTGAGGAACCAGGCGACGAGAGCACCCGGCAGGCCGTTCCAGGCGTGCAGCGCCAGACCGGTGTCGTCGACGAGGACCGGGCTGCGTAGCTTCGCGTAGGCGTCCTCGGCTTTGCGTTCGACCACCGCCGCGACGTCGAGGGACTGGATCTCGATGAGGTCCGCTCTGGTCGCAGAGACCTCAACACCCAGCAGGCTGGCGTACTCGCGGGCCTTACCTGCGTTCCCGGTGATGAGCGTGACAGGGTCGATCATGCCTACCTCGTTCCAAGGTGATCTCAGCGGGCTGGCGTGGCCGACGGTGGTCGCAGTTCCCGACAGCCCTACCGCTGACCGGTTCCATCCGCCACGTGCATTCGTTCTACGAGATCATCGGTGGCGGGTCCGTCAGGCCGAGCCCGGCCGTCCGCTCGCCCGGTCATCGGCACCATCGACGTGCGGCCTCGGCAGGCGGGGTGGGCGTTGCTGTTCCAGACCGCGCAGGTGACCGAGACCGGAGAGTGATGTCGCCGAGGGCGCGCCCTGGGGAGGGCGGCAGCGGGACGAGGTCGGCGTAGTCGGGAACAGCGCTGGCGCCCAGCTGGCTGGCCAGGGCCGTGAGGGCAGGCCGATGTCGATGCCGACGCGTCGGGGCGTACCCGCAGCCCTGTCCGTACCTGCATGGCGTTCAGGGCCGGACGACGCGCACCGCGACACCGCGGGCTCAGCGTTCCGCTCGGCAGCCGTGCGAGTTCGTCTCCGATGTGTCCGGGTTGACGGCGAGGCGGTACTCGCCGATCCCGGCACCGATCTCCTGGGCGGTCTGGCGCTGCTCGACGCGCTTGACGTGCCGTTTGTAGCCGAGCCGGCCCTGGTGCGCGGTCTCGGAGCAGCAGCCGGCCCGGCAGCAGGACTGCCCGGCGACGCCGTGGACGTAGAAAGCCTTGCGGCCGAGCATCTTCATGGTTCATCTCTTTCCTGTCACAGCCGACTGCGGCCGCCCGGGCCCGCCCGGTAACACACCGGCTGGTCGGGCCTGTGTCCCCGGGATCCCGGGGACACAGGCCAGGGGGCGGGGCGGAGCCGATGGTGGGTTGCGGCGCGGGGGAAGAGTGGTCCTGTATACGCGGGGCGGGGCGGGTCCCGTGCCCCGGGGTGGATCAGACGGTGTCGGAGGGGTCCGCGACGTCGCTCGTCGGGTCGAGCGCCTTCCACTGCCGGAGCATGTCGAGGAGCTGGTTGCGGTCGGTGTTGCAGAGGGTGGCGAGAGCGCGCAGGTCGTCGTGGCGGATTGAGAGGACCCGCCCGGCGTAGTCGCCGCGCTCGCCCTGGATCCCGGCGACCCAGCGGCGCAGCGGCCCCGCGTCCTCGGCCTGGACACGGGCCAGTGCGGGCAGGTTGAGCACGACCCGGGCGGTGCGCGGCGGGAGCGGGTCGGGACGTCCGTCGGGCAGGAAGGCGTGGAGGGGTACGTCGTAGAACGCGGCCAGCTCGCCCAGGTTCTCGACGCTGATCATGCGGTCGCCGCGTTCGTAGGAGCCGACCGCCGCTGTCTTCCACCTGCCGTGGGAGGTGGCCTCCAGCTTCTGGAGGGACAGGCCTTGCTGGATGCGGATCGCGCGTAGTCGAGCTCCTACCTCGCGGGCGTACGCACGGGTCTTGGTGGTCGTGGTCATGGTTCCTCCCAGGACATGGGTGAGGATCGGGTACGGGGCTGGGGGCGGGCCGCGGGCCTTCGCGCGGAGGGTGTGATCGAGTCCGCTGGTCCTGCCGTGTGGCGCCGTGCCGGTCAGGGGTCGCGGGCCTGGCGGTCCGCAGCGGCGATGATGCGGATGAGGGGAAGGTCGTCGTCCGGTATCCCGCGGACGGCCTCGCAGGCATGGGTGTAGGCGCGTACGAGGTCGTGGTGGAGATGACCTTTGGTCCATGTACGAGTGCCCTGCTGTTTCGTCTGGACACGGAACGCACGGGCGTAGAAAAGACGGATCAGGTCGCCGGGGACGTCGGTGTCCTGACCGTCGGGGGTGGTCGGGCCGGTAAGGAGCGCATCACCGCGCAGGATCTTCTGGGGTCGGAAAGGGCGGGTGTGGAACGCCGCGAACACGGTGGCCCGCTGGTTGCACGGCCGGGAGGAACGGATGTCTGCGGCGGGGAGGTAAAGGCTGCTTTCCGGGTTGGTGAGACTCACCGGATGCAGAATCCCGCCGACAATCTTTTCCATGGCGGGAAGGTCGGCAGGGTCGATACGACGCTGGTGGATCGGGCTGGTCGGGCCGGCCGGAATCACCAGGATGGTGATCACGGGCTGTCCGGCGGCGGCGTCGGGTCGCCGGTGGGCGGGGTGGCGCCGTCGGGGCGGTGGGTGGCGTAGGGCCAGCCCCGGGCCCGTAGCCAGCGGACGGCGACGCGGGCGCTCCCCTGGGACAGTCCGACGCCGACGGCCATGGGGACAGCGGCCCACACCGACCAGGTCCCGGCGTCGTCGCGTGCGACGGGGACGGGCGTGAACGCGGCCAGGATCGCCATGATGATCAGTTCGTGGGGTGTGCCGGGGCCGTAGCCGGCGGACCAGTCCACTGCCCGGCGTCCCGGTGCGCTGTGGCGGCGGACGTACAGAAAACCGTTGTTGATCTCGACCGCGAYGTGGGCGTGCTGGTAGACGTCGGGTCCACTTCTCGTCTGCCGGAATCCGTGGTCCGCGAGGAAAACGGAAAGGTCGAACGGTGGCGGCGGCGGGTTCATGGGAGACCATTTCTGCGCAGGGCGCGGGCGGGCGTGCGAACGCCTGCTACGCGCGGGGAACGAGGGGAAGGCGCCCGGACCGCGTACGCGCCTGGCGCGGTGGTGAATCCCGGGGGTGCCAGGCACCGTAACTTGATCAGATTCGGTCCAGCAACGGTTTCCACCCAATCCCCGGGCAGTGATTCATGTCACTGGCGATGGTTGATGGATATTGCTGGCTGGATTCGGTCGCATCGAGATACAGCTGATTGCGCACCCAGAAATCCGCACCCGAAATGGGGGTCGAGAACAATGGCAGACGACGAAATACCCGCCGTCGATCCGGACGCCGCACGTGTCCTGGAAATCCTGCGGGACCGCGGGGGTCCCGCGACCGCGTCGGAAACACGGGTCGCGGCCGGGATGACGGTCGGGCAGCTACGGCCGGTGTTCGACCGGCTCGTGGATGCCGGTCTGGTCGTGGCGTCCCGCCGGGACAGCGTCCCGGGCCGGCCCTGGCAGTGGGCCCTGGTCCCCGTCCCGGCCGGCACGCCCGGAACGGACGGCGCCGCACCCGACGAGCCGCCCGCCGACACCGAGCCACCCATCGACACCGGCGCACCAGGCGACGGCGACGGCGACAGCGACGGCGACGGCGACAGCGACAGCGACAGCGACAGCGACAGCGACAGCGACAGCGACAGCGACAGCGACAGCGACAGCGACAGCGACGGCGACGGCGACGGCGACGGCGACGGGCCGATGATGACCGCGCCCGGCGGGACCCAGGACACCTCCCCGGAGCCGGAGCCCGCAGCGGACCCCGAGACCCACACGCCCCCTGACGCGACGCGGGAACCGTCCACCGATGCCTCCAGTGCAGAGGTGGCGGCGCCGAGCCTCGGAGTCGCTGCCGAGAACACGGCTGACCCGGCCTTCCCGCCGGTGCCGGGCGCCACGCAGACCGAGGCGGAGTCCAGCCCGGCCGTCGCCGCAGGCACGGCCCCGCCCCCGGACGGTCCTGGTCCCGACGCCAGCTCCGGCCAGGGGGCGCCGGAACCGTCAGCGGTGCGCGACGACCCGGCCGGCGCGGAGACCACGCACGTCCCGGCGGGTGAACCCGCGGAGGTGTCCGCTGCACCCGCGGAGGTGTCCGGGCCCGACGAGGTCACCGGCGTCCCGAGTGCGACGGCGGACGGTCCGATGCCGGTCGAGGACGCCCCGACGGCCCCCACACCTACCGGCGGTGGGGGCGGCTGCGCGGCGTGGACCTGCCCGGAGCCGCGCTGCCCGGTACGTGCCGGCCTGGCACCCTCGGCCCGGCCGGCGCGGCGCCGCACCGCGAAGACGCCGGTGCCGGGCAGGGAGCCGACGGTGAACGCCGACGGGAAGCCCCGGTTGCAGTCCGGGGCGCTGACCGCACTCGTCCGGGGCGTTCTGGCGACGAACGCGGACGTCGCGATGAGCGTGACGGAGATCAGCCGGGAAATCCCGGGCCGTTCCTCCGGAGCGATCAACGCCTCCTGCGAGGCGATGACCGGCCGCGGCGAGGCCACCCTCGTCAACGGCAGGCCCAAGCGGTTTCAGATCACGCCCGCCGGCCGGGCACTCGCCACCGCCGACGTGACCGGCAGCTGAGCAGCCCCCCGGCCCCAGGCCTGGGGTTGTTCCCGGGCGGCGGGAATGCCGCCCGCCGCCCGGGATGTGGAAGCCCCCACCGACCTTAGGGAATCCTCATGACCAGTTTCTCAGACGGCCGGGTCCGCGCCGGGCTGAACGCGGACGGCACCTTCACCCTGACCGTGGACCCGACGGCCACCCGCGACGCGATCCTCGCCGGTCTGCTCACCATCCCCGCCGGCACCACCTACACCGGCACCCCCACCAGCCGCGGCGTCCCGGCCGTCCTGCTCCTCACACCCCCCGACGTCGGCGGCATCCCCGCCGCCGGGGGGTGGATCCCCCGGGTCCCGCCCGCCCACGACGCGGTCCCCGTGACCACGCACGACGCGGTCGGCGCCGCGATCACGACCCTGCTCGCCGCCGTCGTCCTCGACCTGCCGGGACTCGCCGGCCGTCCCGAGAGCTGGGCGTTGCACGACGCCCTCGGCCGGCTCCTGCGCGGCCACTGGGACGACCCGGGCCCGTGGCGTTCCCCCCACCCCCGCTGACCCCGCCGCCGTGCCGTCCTCCCCGCGCCCCGGCCCCCGTGAAAGGCCATCCCGATGAGCGTCGATGAGCAGCGGCTCGCCCGCGCCGCCCTGACCGCCCTGCCCTCACTCACCCCTGTCTCCGACGGCCCGGACCGTACCGATCCGGTCGAGGTCTGGGCGCGTCTCGCCCCGCACCACCCGGGTATCGATCCGGCCCGGCTCCTCGACGCCGCCTCGGCAGGCGGCTGGCGACTGCTGATCCCCGGCGATCCCGGCTGGCCCACCGCCCTCGACGACACCGCCGGTGCTCCGGCGGGGCTGTGGGTACGCGGCAGCGGTGACCTGCCCACGCTCACCCGCCGATCCGTGACGGTCGTCGGTGCTGTGGCCGGCACCGACTACGGGGCACGGATCACCCGCGACCTGGTCTGGGACCTCACCACCCCCCTTGCTGCCAGGCCCGTCACCGTGGCTGTCGGCGGCCTCATGGGCGGCATCGACGCCACCGCCCTGTGGGTCGCCGTGGCGCACCGCCGCGCCGTCGCGGTCCTGTCCTCCTCCCGGGTGCTCACTCGCTACACCCGCACCCTGTTCGCGGACGTCGCCGACGGTGGAACGGTCGTCTGTCTGGCCCCACCCGGCACCTCACCCGCCCTCGGCCACCACACCGCCCGCATCCGGCTGTTGGCAGCGCTCACCCGCGCCACCGTGCTGGTCGAGTCCGGCCTCGTGGGTGACGCGTTCAAGACCGCTCGTACCGCCCACCTGTACCGCCGCCCGGTCCTGGTCGTACCGGGCCCGATCACCTCCCGTCTCAGCGCCGGCCCGCATGCCCTGCTGCGCGACGGCACCGCCCGGCTGATCACCAGCGCCGCTGAGGTGTTCGCGGCCCTCGACCGCAGCTGACCCGTCCGGAAAGCAGCGGGGCCGCAGGCAGCCCGCGTGCACCACCGCGGCCCCGCCCTTTCACCGGCCTGCCCGATCACAGACCAGCCCCCGACGTCGACAAGGACCGTTGTGACTGACCCGCTCCGCCGCGCCTGTGCCGCGTTGACCTCCCTGCCCCCGACCCGCGATCGTGCCGAGGCGGTCCGCCGCCACGGCGCGGTCGCGGTGTGGGACCGGCTCGCCTGCTACCACCCAGGCCTCGACCCCGACCGCGTCCTGGAGCACGCCACCGAGATCGGGTGGCGCCTGCTCATCCCCGGCGCCCCGGACTGGCCCGACACCCTGAACATCCCCGACGGGCCGGTCGGGCTGTGGGTCCACGGTGCCGGGAACCCACGCAGCCTGCTGTCCCGGGCGGTGACCGTCCTGAGCGCCAAGGCGGGCAGCGCCTACGGCCGCACGGTCGCCGTCGACCTCGTCCATGACTTGACCGGACCGGGCGTGGGTGGCGCTGTCACGATCGTCGCGTTCGCGGGTGGGAGCGTCGCGGAGAGGGCCGCGCTCACCTCCRCCGCCCGCGCGCACACCGCCGTCGCCGTCGTCGACACCCCCCTGCGTATCGACGTCCACGACCAGCGCCTCCTGCGCGAGGTCACCACCCCCGGCCCGCTGCTCGGCGCTGTCGCGGCCCGCGGCGCGGTCGTCAGCCCGGCAGCCCCCGGCACCCTCGTCCTTCCCCAGCGGGTCCGGGCCCGCGTCGATCTGCTCGCCGCTCTCGCCCCCGCCTGCGTACTGATCGAAGCCGGCCCCGACGACGAGATGCCGCTCGCCGTCGCGTTCGCCGCCCACTTCCGCCACCGCCGGCCGCTGTTCGCCGTCCCAGGCCCGATCACGTCCGCGCTCAGCGCCGGCCCGCTCACCCTGCTCCGTGACGGCGCTGCCCGTATCGCCACCCGCGGCGACGACCTACGCCCCGCCCTCACCCCCCACTAACCCCTGCCGGGCCCGGCCCCCGCGCCCGTGCGCGCCGGGCCGGCCCCCGTGCCCCGTAACGAAAGGTCTTCTCCGTGATGTCCACCGGTTCCGACGCGCAGCGACGCGCCCGCGCCGCCCTGACCACGCTGCCCCTCGACCGTGCCCGTCATGATCCGTGGTCCGGTCACGGTCTGGGACACCGTCGCCGGCCTGCGTCCCGGGCTCGATCCCGCACTGGGACCTGGAAGGAGAGACCTGGCGGCTCACCTACGACAAGGTCCGCGACCACCGACCCCGCCCCTGACCCCCGTCACCCCACGCTGATGGCCCGCCTCTGCGGAAACCGGAGAGGCGGGCCATCGCTCGTCGGGCGGTCGTACCACCGGGGCTAGGTCAGGGAGCGGGCGATCCGGCCACGGAATGCTGTGGCGGGTCAGCACGGACCGCGGCGAGCAGGAGTGCGGCCCTGTCGGTGGAGCAGCGGTGCCCGCGTTGGCGGACACCACGGGCCAGCGCGGTCCGGGTGACCGGTCGGCCGTGGCGGGCCAGGTCCACCGCGACCGCCCGACCGGCCGCGAGAAGCTCAGCCGGCACACCTGGCGGTCGCGGCCCGGTCTCCCCACCGCCCTCAGCCCGATCGGCACAGCGCGGCCCGGTCTCCTCGGTCCGGTCGGTCCGGTCGGTCCGGTGGGGGTCGGTGGGGGTCCGGTCAACGGGCGGTCGGTCCGGTCCGACGGGCGGGGTGGTGCTCATCGCCGGTGCCGGCCAGGTGGGTCGGGTGGCTTTGAGTCCGGCGACCAGACCGAAGGCAGCGACCGGCCAGAGCGCCATCGTGGGTACCCATCCGCCCGCCGGACCGGTCAGGGCGTCGGGTCCGGCGGCGGTGAGGTTCGCCGCACCGGACATCCCGACCCCGGCGACCAGAGTGATGACCGGCCAGCGGATCGGAGCGCCGGCGCGCCTGCGGTGGCGGATCTCCACGATGGACGCCAGCGCCATCAGCTCGACGGACACGGCGATGAGCCAGGCGGCCCAGTCGGGTTGTCCGGCCCACGCCGCGACGTCGTGCACGTGGACGAACGCGACGCAGAACACCCCTACCCCGAGTGCGACCGGCAGCGCCGCGCCCAGGACCTGTTCGGCGCGTCCACCCCGGCCAGGTGACCTGCCCGGAGCGGATCCGGCCCGCACCCGGTCACGGTCGCTACTGGCCGCCGCAGGAGCGGTGAGGCCACCGGTCACGCTCTGGCCGGGAGTGAGGTTGGTGGTCGTCGTGAGTCTTCTCCGTTCTGTGCTGTGGGGTGAGCTAGCCGGCGGTCAGCCGTGCGGTGATGTCGTCCACGGTGACGGCGGGAACGGCGAGGCCGCCGTGGAGAAGCTGGTGGCATCCCCCGTGGCGGCGCACGGCCAGACCAGGACCGGCCGGAACCGCCATCACGACCCGGCCCCGACCGTGGGCAGCCCGCGCGAGGGCCATCGCCTGCCCCTCGGTTCCCACTTCGATAACCAGCAGCGTCGGACTCAACGCGCCGAGCAGCGCCATCCGTATCTCGAGCCAGCGGCCCTGCTTCCCCGTGCCGGGCCCGGCCGGTGCCAGTGGTGCGGGGAGAGGCTGAGCACGACACCTCCGGTGGCCACCGTGGCGAGCAGGCTGCCGTAGCGGGTGAAGCACGCCATCGCCGACGAGGTGAGCAGCGCGATCGTCGGGCCGTGCGGCGCGGCGCTGTTCAACGCCTGCAGCCCGATCCCCGCCAACACAGGCGCGACCACGGTGACCGGGGGTGTGGCCGTGACCAGCCCGTGGGCGAGGCGCCGCGCGTGGCCCGTGCCGTGCGTGCTGGGGCTACCGGTGCCAGTGACCGTGACCGACCGGGCCGTCAGGGCCGCGAGGTGGCCGCCGCCGCGCGCCCACAACGCGATCGGCATGCCCCGCGCCGGGCTGAGGGTGGCAGGCCATTCCTCGTCGCTGGGGCAGAGCAGCCGCCAGCCCGCGGTGGCGTGGGTGGCGAGCAGGTCGTCGGGGTCGATGTCCGACCCGGCGGACACGGTGCGCCACACCGCCTCGGCGCCGTCGGTGTGCACGGCGGTGTCGCGGGCCGGGTCGGGGGCGAGCAGGGCCAGCGCGGCGCGGGCGCGGCGCTCGGCGGGCGGGACAGACATGCACAACGCCTTTCGCGAGGATGCGCAAGCAGATAGGGGCCGGCCCTCGGGGTGGTGCGCCCGGTGTTCGGGCGCACCACCCCGGGGCGGGGACGGTCAGGCGGACGGGCCGGCCGGCTGCGGGTCGGTGCCGTCAGCGGGGCGGGCTCCGTTCCCGGCGGGCGTGGCGGGCACCGGCTGGGGGGCGACCCACGGGAAGTGCAGGCTCAGCGGCGTGCCGGCCGGGACCGTGCGCGGCTGGGACACCCGGTGGTCCGCGCGCCACGACTCGACGCAGTGGGGGCAGATCGTGCTCGCGTGAGGCGCCTCGTAGTCGACGGTGTCGTGCGGCCAGTCCGTGGGTGCATCGTCTGGGCACCCGTCGGGGAAGAACGGAACGAGATCGGCTGCGTTGAGGAACGGGTTGTCGGGATAGTCACCGGCCTCACGAAGCTCTATCAGGACACGGCCGGTGACATCAGAAACATGCATCGGGAAAGCTCCGTTTCACAGTGGGTTGGTGTTTCAGTTTCCGGCGCCCCGGCGCATACCGGGGACTGCCGGGATACGCGCCGCGCGTATCGGACCGAATGTCGGATAGCGGCGCGCGGTGGAATCGTAGCTCGCCGTACCGGCACGGCGAACAATTTTCGCATTACCTTTCGGGAACACGGAAGGTGCGTACACGAGAAGGCCCGTCGTTCAGGCTTTTCCTGGGGGACGCTCGAATGTGTATCGAGAACTCGCCTTGGCGAGAGTAGTGCTTCAGGTTTCTGTGGTGCCGGTGCCGGGCGGTGTGACTGCCGGCCGATGTCGAAGTGCCCGTGGCCCGCGCCCCCGGGGGCACGGGCCACAACGCGGGCCCGCGGAGACTGGTTGTCAGTGGGGAGCCCAGCCGAAGAACACCCAGCCGCTGATCGCACCCGTGTCGTCTCCGACGGGGATGGCACCCGCCGGACCGGCCTTGTCCTCATAACGGGGGTGGTTGAGCAGGGTGCGGGCCCGGCGCTCCGCGTCCTCGCCTGTCATAGGCGTCGACGTGACGCGTGTGAACGTGTCCTTCTCCGCGATGGTGCCGGTATAGCCACGGCTTCCGTACTCCTCCTGGGCTTCCTCGATCGCCGCGCGGAACGCCTCGCGGGGGTCGACGATCGCCATCTGGACGATGAAGGGCTGCGCTCCCATGATGATCCTTTCGGGTTGTGGTCGTTGCCGCCGGTGGGACGGCGGACAGGGGATACTCGTGGGGCGGTGTACCGACGGCCAGACATCTCGCTGAGATACCCGAGGGGAACTCCGGATCCCGGCCGTTTTCTAGGCGGTGAAGGAATTCCGAACGAAGCGGGAGGGATGCTGGTGTTAGTCCACTGGCCATCGGAGCCGGCCGAGGACCCGGCGGGTGCACGCGCGGAGTCGGCGCTCGGTGTTGTCCTGGCCACGAGGGGTGGGGGGCGGGTTCCCGTCGCCGGCCGTGTCGCTGGGGGCGGGCGGGGGTGTGAGGGAGGTGAGAACGCGGTGGGCGTCGGCGATCAGCCGTTCGGCGAGCGGCCGGAGGGGGGTGTCGTCGGTGTAGAAGCTGCTCCCGAGCGGCCAGTGGTCCGCCGGGTGGGTGAGGAGCTCGCTCCAGCCCGCGGGGGTGAGCATGTCGGCGGTGGCCGACGAGCGGTGCCGGCGGTCCTCGTAGCGGTCGTACACGCGCACGACCCGGACCCGGACCGTGTGCTGGGACAGCTGGTAGATCCGGATCAGTTCGTAGCCGTGGGCGACGTGCCCGGAGGTTTCGTGCTGGAGGACGGCGACGCGGTCTACGTCCTCGTCGGGGCGGGGGAGGTGCTCCGGATCGGCGCGGTAAGGCTGCCCGGCCAGGCAGGCGTGCAGGTCGGAGTCCTCCCCGCGGTCGAGGGCGTCGAGGTCGAACGGGGCGGTGACGATCCACAGGTCGCTGCCGTGCTCGGCGCGGTCACGGGCCTGGTGCGTGGGGTCGTCGTGGCGGTAGAGGTCACCCGCGGCCAGGTCGACCGCCCCGACAAGGCCGAGCCGATCCCGGTCCTTGAGGTACGGCGGCGGTGTCTGCTCGCCGGTGGGCTTCGCGCTGGCGGTGCTGGGGGGTGTGGGGGGCCGGTTCATGGACGCTCCTCGAGGGTGTGGGGCGGTGGTGATGGCGCGGCCCGGGGCCGGCGGGGGTTGTCGCCCCGGGCCGGGGCGAGGGCTGGTGTCAGCGCTGGCTGCGGAAGGCGAAGACGAGGCTGCCGTCGGGCATCGCCACGGCGGTGATCCACCCGGCGTGCAGGGCCTCGGCGAGTGCGGCGTCCAGGACGAGGGATCCTCGTGCGGCGTCGGGGTGGTCTGCGATCGTGATCAGGAGGGCGGTTTCGTCGGAGTCGAGGGCCCAGCCCTCGGGCGGCGGGGCGGGGTGCGGGACGCTGTCGGTGTCGGGGCGGTAGCCGCCTGCGGCGAGCAGGTGCCGCAGCCGGGCGGGGCTGAAGCGGCGTCCGAGGTGGGTGTGGAAGCGCTGGCCGGTGCCGGGGTGGCGTAGGTGGAACTCGACGCCGAAGGCGTGCAGGATCACGCGGGTCTGGTCCGCGGGGTGATCCCACACGAAGGTGTCCGCCAAGCCGGGCAGGGGGAGCCAGCCCGCGCGGGTGAACCCTGCTTCGTCGAGGCAGGTGGCCAGGTCGAGGCTCACACCCCGGGCCGGCGTCGGAGCTGGTTCGAGCAGGATCACCAGCGGGTTTCCGGATGGGAGAAGGTTCGGGTAGGGGGCGCTGATGTCCGCGTCGCGGCGCCAGCGGGGCAGGCAGTCGGGGCAGACGGTGCCCTGGTGCGGGCTGTAGACCCCGTCGATCGGTGACCAGCGGGGCTCCGCCGCCGGGCATCCGTCGGGCAGGTACGGCACGGAGAACTCGGGGCGCTCAGCCCGGTGGGGGTCATCGGCGTGAGGGCGGACGGCGACACGTAGGCGGGTCAGGTCCATCGCGGGTCTCCTGGGCGATGCGGTGCGGTGCGGGAGGGGTGGTGTGCGGCTGGATCCCGGGCGCGGCCCCGGGGGTGGGACCGCGCCCGGGGCGGGTCAGGGGGTGAGGGCGCGCACCGCGGCGGTGGCGATGGCCTGGGCGGTGTCGTGGGGGGTCTCGCCCAGAGTCAGGACACGGGCGGGTGGGATCGGGGTGGCGTCCTGGTCGGGTGCGATCCACAGCAGGTGGCAGCCCGCCGCGGCGAGGYGGGGCAGAAGGATCTCGGCGCGGAGCCGTTCGGAGGTCTGGAACCGCCCATCGGAAATGATCACGAGCATGYGGGTGGCGCCGGGCTGGTCGAGTCTCAGGAGCCCGGTGAGGTGCTCGATAGCGGCGGTGGTTTCTTCCCAGCCGTCGAGGCTTTCGAACTCGGGGACGCGGGCGGGTGCCTTACCGGGGTGGGTCAGTTCCCGCACCTTCTGCCCGAAGATCACGGTGGAGGTGCGGGTGTCAGGGATGTGGGCGGCGGCCGTCGCGGTGATCCACGCGGCCGACGCGGCCGGCCGGGCGAAAGGCCTCATGGATCCGGAGACGTCGACAGCGATCCCGAGGCGCAGCGGGGGGTTGGGCACCCGGCGGCGTTGGGTGCGGGTGAACGGCCGGGCGGTCGGAACGGCACCGGCCGCACGCTGGGCGTCCGCCGCCAGCGCGCCGCGCATCCGCAGCCGCCCCGGCGGTGTCGCGGAGGCGACGGTGACCGGTACCCGCTCGGGAACCGAGGCGGCGCGCAGGCGGGCGGTCAGCCGCCGGGCTGCGGCCCGTTCCTCGTCCGTGGGGGTACGCACCCCCGCCAGCGCCGTCGCGCCGTACGGGAGACGGTCGTCGTTCGCGGCGATCTCCCCCAGGGCGGCGCTGATGGCCTGCGCGAGAGGGGTCGAGGTGGGATCTGCCGAGGTGGAGGGAGCAGGGTCGGGCTGCTCGGCGAGGAGATCGGCCCATTCCTGCCCGAGACGCATCATCGTGGCGGTGTCATCGTCAGCGCACTGGTGCGCCTCCCGCCAGATCCGCTGGAACTGGGCGAGGACATCCGCACCGAGAATCCCGGTGACGATGTCGCGGACCTGCCTCACCTCTCCCGCGTAGATGGTCCCGACATCGGCACGGGCCAGGAGCAGGGCGGCGGCGCAGGCAGCCGACGCGGGGCTCATCGGTGCATGGACGGCCGGGCCGGACACCGCCGGGGCCCCCGGCACGCTCGGACCGGCTCCCGCCGGGGCTGGCACGGTCGGATCGGGCGCCGCCGGGGTGCTGGGACCTGGCACCGTCGGGGCTGGCGCGCTGGGATCGGGGGTGGGCAGGAAGTCGGGCATGACGACCTCGCGGATGACGGCCCGCAGCCACCGGCGGCCGGTCCGGCGACGGCCGAGATACGCGGCTTCGGCGCGGGACTCCTCCAACAGCGCGGCGGCTTCGGCGGCCGGGGTGTGAGCCTGGGTGGGAGGCGGATCCCACCGGGTGTGCGCCGCGTGGGCACACTCGTGCACCAACGCGCCCCACAGGGCCGGGTACCGGGGCCAGTCCGCCGGGGTCAGGGGGTGCACCGTGGCCGGATCAATGGTGGGGGGCAGCAGGGCCCCATCGACTTCGATCGTGGCCAGCGCCGGGATCATCATCGCGGGTGCGCCGCGCCCCGCACCGGGGGCGCAGGTGACGACCAGATCATGGCGGTCCGCGAGGACGGCGACGGCGCGGGTCATGTCCGAGGAGATCCTCAGCCAGTCGTCGGTCGGGTCGATCCCGGCGGTGGTCGGGTCGTGGTGGGTGTGCGCGGGCACGGCAAACCTCCGTGGCGGGTGCTGGTGTGGGGGCGGGTCCTGGGTGGGGGTGGTGGGCGCGCCTTCGCCTGCCCACCACCCCCGCCGGACCGCCGGGAGGGGTTCCGGTGGGGGGTCAGACCTGGGGGCCCAGGGCGAGGGGGGTGAGCTTCATCCCGAAGGTCTTCGTGACCATGTCCGCGACCACGTCGCGGTCCTCGACCGGCGCGATACCGATCAGGTTCGCCGCTGCGGCGCGCACCCCGAGGGCATCCGCGATCTTTTGGAATGCGAGGAGTTCGCGGAGCTGCGGCGCCCAGGTCACGTCACCGGAGGCACGTCGGGTCGCCAGGTTCCGCGCCACCGTCACCGCCTCGCGGTTGATCTTGAGTTTGCGGGCCAGGTCGTAGTCCGAAGTCACCTCGACCTGCACCGAGAACCTGCTCGACAGCGCCTCGGTCAGGACCGCGCCGTGCACACCGGGGTTGTGTCCCGCGATCACGTAGAAGCCGGGGGCGGCTTCGATCGTCTCGCCCTTGTGCGCCTTCACGACGATCCTTTTGCGGCCGTCCATCGCGGGATACATCACCGCGAGGACCGCCGGGCTGATCAACGTGGCGTCGTCGACGAGGAGGACTTTCCCCTCCACCATCGCGGTGATCAACGGGCCGTGGACGAACTCGTACCGGCCGTTCGGGGTCTGGGTGTACTCCCCGATCAGGTCGGAGGTCTGGGTGTCCCCATCCCCGGCGATCGTGATCAAGTCGTCGCCGAACGCCGCTTCGATCAGCGAGGTCTTGCCGGTGCCCGGGGGGCCGTAGAGCAGGACCGGTACCTCCGCCGCCCGGAGCTTGCGCAACACCTCGACGTCGGGCAGGTCCGCCAGTTTCCTCGGGCGGTAGATCTGCCCGGACGGGCGGATGATCCCCCCGTCCGGCGTCGTCTCCGGCACCGCCGCAGGCCTCGGCTTCAGCGGTGCCGGGGCCGGTGGGGCCTTCGGTGGCAGAACACCGGCCCTGATCGCTAGCGCGTCGCGGGTGGTGGAGGTAGCGGCGTACCGGCGGGGCTTCGGGCTGGTCAGGGCAGCCTGCCCCTCCTCGGTGAGACGCTCCAGGGCATTGCCGACCGCGCCGGAGCTCCGTCCGAGCGCATTCGCGATCGTCGTAGGGCTGTGGGACCCGGCATGGTCAAGGAGGAACTCGGCGACGAGGCGATGCAAGGCGTACGGGGACAGGCGGGGCGCCTCGGCGGGGGCGGGGGTCGGGGCAGGGCTACTCATCGTGATCTCCAGGCACGGGGAGGGGAAGGACGCGGGGCGGGGTGGGGTGGCGTGCGGCGGCATCCGCACGCCACCCCACGGCGGGAAGGTCGGGCTACCGGCGCAGGGTCCGGCGGGAGCCGTGCTCGTCGGCGGCGGCCTTCTCGGTGGGAGCCGTCCCGTTGGTGACCACCAGGGGCAACATGGCGAGGTCCGGGTCCGCCCGCGAACCCTTGAAGATCATTTCTCCGTGGAGCAGGATGTCGAGTTCCTCGGAGTCGCTGGTGTCGGGATCGGTGTCGATGAACACCGTTGCGCCGCGGACGGGGTCCCATGCAATGCGGACCGTGATCCCGTTGGTGGTCAGCGCATCTGACGTGACGCCGACCGGGATGATCTGCTCGTCCCCCTGCCACAAGGGCTCGAAGATCTTTGYGTCGTAGAAGAAGATCTCGAGATCGACCGGGTCAGTCTGGTCCGTAGTCGCGGTGTCGATCGACACCGTCGCGGGGTGGGACGGGGTCCGCTCGATGTGGACCGTGACCCCACCGATGGTCAGGGCACCCGATGTGGTGATGGTCGGTGATGTCGGATGGGGACTGTGACGTGGCATGGCTGTTTCCTTTAGTGGGGGGTGTGGGTGCGGCCGAACGCTTCGGTGATCGCGTCGAGGTGGCCTTCGTGCCGGGCGTAGTTGATCCACTTCTCGGTGGTGCGGAAGGGCCGGACGATGGCGTCCTCGTTGCCGCGCACCTTCCGTAGCCCGGACGCGACCTGTTCGACGTCCAGGGCGTCGATGGGGTGCGGCGTCTCGGCGACGGTGTTGATTCCGGCGTCCGGATCGACCAGGTGGGCGTAGTAGAACCCGCTGGGATGCGGGAACACGGTGATCAGGGGGCGCTTCGCAGCCATCGGGGCCTCCGACGTCGGGGGTGGCGGCCGGTCCGGGGGTGCGCGGGGTCTTGACACCGCGCACCCCCGGACCGGGTCACCACGGGTGGACGCGCTCGGTGTGGACGGAGTCACCGTCGACGAGGACCTGCAGGTCCATCGCGTGGTACGGGTCGTCGTTGTGGATCTTCGGGGTGTCGATGAAGATCGCGGTTCCGGTGGCGGTGCGGGTGAAGGAGATGCGGATCTTCGGACCCGGCGTGCCCGGCGTCCAGGCCGCCATGAGGTTTCCGGCGGGCAGGGTCCACGATTCGAGGTGTCCCTCGGCGGCGGATCGCCGCGCGGGTCGGGGGCGTAGGCGTGGCATACGCATGGGGGGTTTCCTTTCGGGCGGGGGCACCGTGGGATGTGCACGTCCGGGCGCCTGTGGCGTTCCCGTATCCCGGTGGGTTTCGCGTTTCGCGTTCCCGTTCGGGCGGTGCGTTTTCGGTGTGGGACAACATTAACCTCGCCCATTCGCGAATGGGAAGCCATTTTCCATGACTCTTTAGGGAATGTTTTTGAAAAGAGTCATGGAAATGCGCTTGCCTGAACGGGAATGGCGAGCTATTCGCGTGCACACGCGGATAGGTAATGGGCGAAAAGAGTCATGGAAACGGGGATGTGAATGCCGGGGCGTCGAGATAGAATGGTGCTAACGGAATGGACGCGACACACGGAAGGGTGGTGGTGGGATGGCAGAGGCGACCGGCGGGGCCCGCCGCCGCCGGTGTGCCGGGGCGTAGCCCCGACCCACCGCGGGCCCAGGCGCGCGGGCGCGCGCCCTGGGAGCCGGCGGGACGCCGGGCCCCAGGGCCGATAGCCGCCCGGAGGCGGGAAACCGTGCGGTGGTCTGGTGTCCGCCCCCAGGGCGGGCGCCGGGCCGCCGCACGTGTTTTCCAGCCTCCGGGCGGCGAGCCTGGCCAACCATCGGAGGGGTCCRCGGGCCACTGACCTGCTGTTTTACCTGCCCGCTCCCCCTCCGTCCCTAATCGGAGGGAATAACGGAGGGAATGGTGGCGGGAATAATGGAGGGTATAAAGGAGGGTGGGGGTTCGGATTTTCCCTGTATCGCTGGAGGGGGTTCCGCTGTAAGCGTCCCCGCGGGCCGCTCGCACCCCTCCGCGGCCGGGCGGCGCAGGCCGCCTCGGGTTAGGGAAGGCCGGCCGATACGGGGGCGGGGCGGGTGGCTCCGCGGTAGCTGGGGCGGACGTAGGTTTCGGTCCGGACCGGGGCCCCGCGCCGGGGCGCGTTCACCATTTCCCCACTGCCAATGTAAATTCCCACGTGGGTGATGTCAATGTCGGACGTGCCATAGAATACGAGGTCGCCGATTTCCAATGGGACCTCTGGGGGTAGTCGTGATCCGGCGTCGAACTGGTCCTGGGCGACACGGGGGATGGTGATTCCGGCGGCGGTGTAGGCGGCCCGGGTAAGCCCCGAACAATCAAAGCCGTCCTCGCCATAATCGGGACCGTCCCCACCCCACAGATAGGGCAGGCCGATCTGTGCGGTGGCGTAGTCCACCGCGGTCAGCGCCGCGGGCGACGGGCCGGCGGTGGTCGAAAGGCCGGTGCTGGTGCCGGTGGTGGTGTAGGTGTCGGCCTGGGTGAGGACACGAGCGACGTAAGAATTATCGTGGTTATAGGTGTAGAGCGCGGCAGAGATATCCGCGCCGTCGCGTGCACCGGAGGCGCAGAGGTAGTTCGCTGCGGAGTAGATGGCGTCGGCGGGATTGTTGATGTCGGCGGTGCCGTCGGCGTCGCCGTCGACCCTGTAGGCGGCGAAGGTGGTAGGCAGGAACTGCATCGGCCCTTGGGCGCCGGCCTGCGAGGTCCAGTCGGGGTTCTGCCCGTGGTCGGTCTCGACTTTCCCGACTGCGGCCAGCACCGTCCACGGCAGCCCCGGGCAGGTCGCCGCCGCGGCGACGTAAAGCCGCTGGTAGCCGGCGGGGATCTCCTGCGCGGCGGCCGGGGAGGGTGCCGGCTGTCCGCCGCCGCCGGCCTCGCCGCCGAGGAGTCCGGCCGCGACGCCGCCGGCGAGGATCGGTATGGCGAGGAGTAGTGCGCACAGTCCGACGACGAGCCGGGTCACGCGGGGCCGAGGGGGGACCGCGGCCCGAAACTCGGCGCGGGTGGGCGCGGTGTTGGTGCCGGGTCGTGCTCGTCGTCGTCGGTGGGGTCGGGGTCGTCGAACGGGGAACGGCTCAGGATCGGGGTGCCGTAGCGGGTGGTGAGCCCGTCGAGGTCGGTGCGGGTGGTGGCGTGCAACGGCAGCCACACCCCCCGGGCGGGGGCGAGGTCGGGCGGGTCGTGTGCGGGCGCGGCGGCCGTGAGGGGGGCGGGGGCGGCGGTGACGAGGACGACCCCGGACGGGATGGCGGCGAGGCGGGCACGTAGTTCCCGTTCCCGATAGGCCGACGGCAGCCAGATCAGGACGGGGCTGGTCAGACCGCTGGAGGCAGCGAGGCGGGTGTAACCGGGGATCTTCCGGACGACCTGGGACAGCGATTCGCTGCCGGTGTCGAACTCGACGAAGAAGTCGAGCCGACGCCGGCCGGCCTGCCAGGTGCCGTAGCCATCGGGGCGGATCCACCGTCCCCACTCGGCGTGCGCGCGTTGTTCGGACCACCAGGCGGTGAGTCCTTCATGGTCGGGGCGGGTGCGGCTGGCATGTACCCAGGCGGTGAACACCGCGTTGACGCCGATGAGGTGACCGAGGCGGGGTGAGTTCGCCCAGGCGTGGAGTTTGTCGCGGCGGTAGCCGAGTTCGGCGACGGCGAGGCCGCGTTCGGCGGCGAGGATCGCCGCGCCGAGCGGGCCGAGGGCGTAGTGGTAGGGGCCGGTACCGCGGCCTTGGCCGTAGTAGGGGCGTAGCCGGTCGACGGTCTGCAGCCGGGTCAGGGTCGCCAGGCGCAGCCGGGTCATCCGGTCGCCGGTGAACGCCAGGCGGGTGAGCTGGTGGCGGGTCAGGACGCGGTGTTCGTGCAGCATCGCGAACATCCACCGGTCCCGGCTGGTCATCCGCCCGGCCACCTCCAGCAGGGTCTGCTCACCGCCGCTCACTGGTCACCTCCCGCCGGGCCGGGTCGGGGGCCGCGGCCGGCGTCGGGGGTGGCGGTGTGCCGGCGTGCCRCGGCCCGCAGCGCATCGGCGCGCCCCGGGACAGGTGGCGGCAGGGGCCGGGTCCGCAGGGTGAACGCCGCAGTGTCGGCCTGGTTCACGACGAGGCGGGCCGCGGCTGTCCACGCCGGGAGGCGGGCGAGGTCGTGCTGGGTCAGGACGGGGCTGACGTGCCGGGACAGATCCGCGGCGTCCTTCGGGCTGACGCCGAAGAACAGTTTGCTGCGGGCGTTCGTACTCAACGCGTCGGCGAGGTCGTCGGGGAGCTGACGTAGGTGCTGGTGCGCGAGGGTCATGGACAGCCGGTAGCCGCGGGCCTCGGCGAGCATGTCCTCCACCGCCCCCGGCAGGGTGAGAAAGTTCTGCGCCTCGTCAAGGAAACAGGTGGCGTCGGGGCGGTCCTCGGGGCGTAGGCGGGCGCGGTGCAGGACGGTCTGCCAGATCTTCGCGAGCACGATCGAGCCGACGATGCGGGAGGCGTCTTCCCCGATCACGCCTTTGGGGATGCGGACGAGGAGGATCCCGCCGCGGTCGAGGACCTCGCGCAGGTCGACGGYGGAGGGGCCGGCGGCTAGGGCCTGGCGGGCGAAGGTGCGTAGCAGCAGGGCGCGGAGTTTGTTCAGGATCGGGCCGATCGCCGCGGCGCGGGCCCCGTCGGACAGCTGGCCGTACCAGTCCCAGAAGCTGGCAAGGATCGGGTCGGTCACCCCCGTGGTGGCTTTGCGTCGGGTGTCCGGTTCGGTGAGGACCTTGACGACGTCGCCCAACGTCGGGGTGATCCCGGTGCGGGTGCGCCGTTCCAGCAGGGTCAGGCAGGTGGCGCGCAGCAGGTCATCGGTCCGCGGCCCCCAGGAGTCCGACCAGATCCGGCGGAAGATCCCCACCAACTGGTCGGTGGCCAGGTCGGCGTCGCCGCCGTCGAGGATGTTCAAGCAGGGTGGGGCGGCGTTGTCTTCGGGGTCGAGGAGCACGACCCGGTCGGCCGCGTCCGCGGGCAGGCGGGCGAGGACATCGTTGACGAGGTCGCCTTTCGGGTCGAAGACGGCCAGTCCGCGGCCCGCTTCCGCGTCGGCGAGGATCATGTTCGCGAGCAGGGTGGATTTGCCGGAGCCGGTGGCGCCGACGACGTGGACGTGGTGGCGGGCGTCGGCGACGTTCAGCCCGACGCGGCGGCGCCGGCCGGCCTCGCTTTCACCGAGTGGCTTCACGCGGGGTCCGGCTTCGGGGATCCCGGCTGGGGGTGCGACGGCCGCGGCCCCGGCCCGGGACAGGCCGGGGACGGCGGTGTCCAGGGGCAGGTGGGCGAGGGCGGCGAGTTCACTGACCGCGAGGAGGTCCCCGCGGCGCAGCCGGCGGGCGGCCAGCACCGGCACCGGGTGCGGCAGTTTCAGGCGGCGCAGGTAGTTGTGTCCGGAGTACAGGGCGAACGCGGAGGCCAGGGCGTGTGCCCGGCCGCGCAG
This sequence comes from Parafrankia colletiae, assembly GCF_001854655.1. Taxonomy (GTDB): domain Bacteria; phylum Actinomycetota; class Actinomycetes; order Frankiales; family Frankiaceae; genus Parafrankia; species Parafrankia colletiae. The sequence continues at coordinate 53,982 of NZ_MBLM01000143.1, forward strand.
CATCGTCGCGGCGGCCTTCTGGTCGGTCTTGGTCGTCGGTGGGGCGAGGTGGGCGGCGGCGTAGGTGACGGTGGCCTCCCAGCGGGGACCGACCGCTTTGAGACCCATGGCGCGGGACGCGGCGGAGTCCTCCGGCGGTGTCGGCCCGGCGTTGCCCACCACCTGCCCGGCCGCGGGCCGGGGCCCGGCATGAGGGGTGATCAGGTCGAGGGCGCGGCCGAGCAGGCTGGGGGCGTACTGGCCCCGCTGACGCGCCGCCGCACGCCGCGCGAGCGTGAGCCGGCGGCCGGTGACCGGCCGGGCCAGCAGCTGCACGACGGCGGCCTCGTCGTCGTCGAGTTCGGAGGCCGCGGACAGCAGCGAGCGGATCGGATCACCCGAGGGGTCGGCGCGCAGCGGCAGGACGTCGACTTGGGCCAGGCGCAGCTGTCCGCCGGTCGCCAGGGCCTGTTCGGGCAGTGGTGCGGTCGCGGGCCGGGTGGTGGTCCGCGCGCCCGGCCACGCGGCCTGTACCGCCCGTTCGACCATGCCGGGGGGCACCGGGCCGGGGACCCACAGCCGGATCACCGTGCCCGCGCGGGTGGCGAGCAGTTCCCAGCCGAGGTGGGGCTGGCCGTGCAGGAGCCGGTCCCAGAACGGGCGTTGCAGGCCGCCCATCTGACCCCAGAAGATCTCCGCCGCGTGGGCGGGGACCTCGGGTGGGGTGAGGATCTCCACCGTCCGCGCGCCCTCGACGAGCACCGCATGCCGGTGAGCGCGGACCCGGCGGCGGGCGTAGCCCCCGGCGAGCAGGAGGACGACGGTGAGGAGGACGAGCGRCCACCAGGCGGCGTGGGCGGCGAGCCACGGCCCGATGCCGGAGACGATCTGGCCGGGGTCGGTGAGCCACACCGGCGGTTCCGGAGCGGGTGGAGGGGGTGGTGGAGGGACGGGGGGAAGCCCCGGCGGAGGGGCCGAACTGGCGAGAATCACGAAGGTGCCTCCAGGCATCAGCGCACGACAAACAGGACGTGGCAGAGGTGGGAATGGGCCGGGTGGTGCGGAGGCGATGCGGGGCCGGGTTAGAACGGGTCGGCGTCGTCGTCCACCGGCCGGCGGACGGCCGGACGGCGAGGAGCACCGCCCAGGCCGGTCTCCGCGCCGGCGGTGTCCTGCGGCCAGGCCTCATCGAGCGGGCCAGCGTCACCCGGAGCGGTGGTGATGGTGGTGCTTTCGGTCGGATCTGTGGTGATCAGCGCGTATTCGGCCGGTGAGGCGAGGGTGTGCAGGGCGGTGCGCTGCCCGGTCCCGGTGAGGAGCAGGGCGTCGCCGGGGCCGGCGGTGAGCAGCTGGGTAGCTTCGCCGTCGGTGAGCTTGTAGACGCGGCGCAGGTCGTCGATCACGCTGGGGTCCTGGCGGAGCAGGATCTGCGTCGAACTGTTGGCGACGACCGCCCGGCCCAGCTCGGAACCGAGGAGGTCGGCGGAGTCCTGGGTGACCACGGCCAGACCGGCCCAGTGCTTGCGGGCCGCCTTCGCGAGCCGGAAGAGGAACTTCGCGCCGGCGGGGTGGGCCATCAGCAGCCAGCCCTCGTCGACCACGACGAGACGCCGCCGTCGCTTCGTCGGGTCGGCGACGGTCCGCCAGATCGCGTCCAACGTCAGCAGCGTCCCGGCCGCCTTCAGCTCGTCGGGCAGAGCGCGCAGGGAGTAGACGACGAGATGCCCGGTGGGCTGGGTCGTGGTCGGGTGAGCGAACAGGCCAGCGTGCGAGCCGGTAACGAACGGGGCGAGGCGGGCGGCGAGCGCGGGGCCGGCCGGGTCCTCGGCGGCGCTCAGGGCGGCGGCGACGTCGGCGAGGAGCGGCGCGGGCCGGGTCCAGGTGTCCGGGTCGTGGGTGATCCCCGCCTGCCGGTAAGCGGTGAGGAGCGCCGCGTCCAACACCGCCCGTCCCCCCGCGCCCAGCCCACCGTGGTCGTCGGCGGCGTCGGCGAGCAGGGTGGAGATCAGGGTGTGGCAGAACAGGGCCCGGCGGGTCAGCAGGTCGGGGTCGTGGCGGGAGTGGGCGGGCAGGTCGAGGGGGTTGAGGTGCACCCCGGGTGCGCCGAGCGCGAGCCGGGTGCCGCCGACGGCGGCGGCGAGCCGGCCGTACTCGTCCTCCGGGTCCACGACCGCGACCTCGACGCCCTGGTACTGGGAACGCAGGACGTCGAGTTTCATCACGAAGCTTTTCCCGGCGCCGGAGGCGCCGGTGGTGACCGAGTTGTAGTTCGGCTGCGCCCACCGGTCATGCGCCACCAGGCCCGCCGAGTGCAGGTTCGTGCCGTAGACGACCGGGGCGGCCCCGGGACGCTGCGGGTCGGGCAGGGGCAGGTCGGGGGTGGTGAACGGAATCCCCGCAGCCAAGGCCTGGGTGTCGAACGCCCGGCGGATCTGAAGCAGGTCCAGGCCGAGGGGCAGGGTGGAGACCCAGCCCTGCACGGTCCGGTACCGGGCCCGGCGCACGGTCAGCAGCAGGCTGTGCGCGAGCGCGGTGACCCGCGCCGCTTCCTCGGCGAGCTGGTCGCGGGTGTCGGCGTAGACGGTGAGGTAAAGCCCGACGCGGAACAGCCGTGCCTCACCACGGGCGACCTGACGGGCCAGCTCCCCGGCGTCCGCGGCGGCGGCGTCGAGCTCGGGGTCGGCGAGCCGGCCAGCAGCGGCATCAGCACGGCGGCCGGATTCCAACCGGCCCAACTGGCGGCGTAGCCGCAGCGCCGCCACCGCAGGCGGAGTCGGATCCACATGCAGGGCAACATCAAGGCGGCCGGGGTAGGCCAGCAGCGGCTCCATCCACCCCGGTCCGACCTCACGCGGGTACCCGACCACGCTGATCGTGGTGGCGCACAGGCCGCTGACCTCGATCTGCCCGGCATCCACCACCAGCGCCGGTGGCGTGAACAACGCCGGACCCTCGACCGGCAGCAGCTGCCCCGCCCCCTGCCCACGGCCAGGGACCAGCGGCCGGCGGCTGCGCGACGGCGCACCCTGCGCGGCGACACGCAGGCGGTTGCGGCGGTTCATCGGCGGCCTCCGGTCCGCGCGCGGCCGAGGATCGGGCCGGCCGCGGTGACACGGTCGGGGGGTGGGGGGCTGGTCGGGTCGGCGGCGGAGGCGAGCAGGCTGGTCAGCTCCGGGCCGGTGAGGATCCGCCCGCGTAGCCCGGCGGCGGCGAGCAGGCCGAGGGCTTCCTCAAGGCGGCGTGCCGCCGCCGCGGCGGCGGTGTCCCGCCCGCCGCGCGCCGCCGGGACGGGTTCGTAGGCGGTGAGCAGGATCTGCCGGCTCCGCAACTGTCGGGTCGCCGCGAGATCGGCGAGGAAGGCGGTGTGGTCGCGGGCGGCAGCGGCCAGCGCCGGATGAGGCGCCTGCTCGGCGAGGCTCCGGAGCCGGTCCAGGTGCGGGTCGAGACGGACCGGCACCCCGCGGATCGTGATCTGGATCCGCCCGGACAGCGCGTTGAGCATCCGCCCATAGCCGGCGACCTTCCGCCCGGTGTCGCTGTCACCGGCCAGCGCCAGGTTCACGCCCTGGACTTCGGCGACGACGGCGACCGCGCCGCGTAGATCGAGCACGCCGGCCGTGTCCACCCCGGCGGCCAGCGGCCTCGCCGGTACCGGGTGGCGGCGTCGGGCGGCGGGAAGGTCGGGGAGCCAGCCCGGCTGCGCGGGGATCCCGTCGGGAGCGGCAACCTGGACCTTGGGTGTGCGGTGGTGGGTGAGCGCGGCGGTGGCGTAACGGTCCGCGGTCACCCCACCGCGCTGGCCCAGCGCGAGCGCGGCGCCGCCGCCGAGCAGCGGCACCACCAGCACCGCCACCACCGGCAACGGCAGGTAGGGGGACGCCGTCCAGTAGACCGCGAGGGCGAGCAGGACCGGTGGGGCCAGCAGGGTCAGCTGACGGGCGGTCAAACCGGCCAGGATCCGGTCCGGTCGATCCACATCACCGGGAATACGAACCCGGTCAGAACTGGATGTTTCGGGCATGACAAGCACTGCCTTTCACGTCACAGGAGAAAAGAGAGAGGGAAAGCGCGGGGGAAGGGAATGCCGCGGGCTGCGGTTAGAGCGGGATCCCGAGCCTGTGCAGGCCCGTGCGCAGCAGCCGGTACTTCACCAGCGAGACGACCGTGGACCGGCCGCCACCCATCAGGTGACGCGACGCCATGCTCTGCAGGCGCACCGCGATGTAGAACAGCGCGGTGGCGGTGAGCAGGTTCGCCAGGGTGTCCGACGTCGGGATCGGGTGGTAGGCGCCGTCGTCGGTGGCGAGCAGGACCCGGACCCCCAGCGTGAGCAGCACCGACTGGCCGACCTGCACCGCCAGGCAGCCCCCGAGGGCCCGCCAGTACAGGTTCGCGATCCCCTCGGTCCAGGGCAGGCCGTGGCAGAGCAGCATCAGCGGGCCGGCGACCGCCAGGCCCATCAGTGCCGCGACCCGGATGATCCACCCGATGATCAGCGCAACCATCAGGCCGACCACCCCGATCCCCAGCAGGATCAGGAAGATGTTCGACAGGGCCCCGGCGGCCAGCACGGTCAGCAGCACGCTGAACGCCCCGCTGCTGTCGAGATCCCCCATGTTGGTGAAGGCCTGTGACAGCGCGTTCGCTCCGGTGATGGCCCAGCCCATCAGTGGCAGGGACAGGTTCGCCGCGCCGAACCCGAGGATCATCCGCGGGAGCATCTCCTTCGCGGTGGCCCGGGTCTGCACCGTGTCGTAGCCCATCGCGGCGACCCCACCGGCCATCAGGACCAGCAGCATCACCGCGTTCGCGATCAGCACGCTGCCCTTCCACAGCTCCCGGACCCGCGGCTGCTCGGTCACCTCCGGCGTACTGAGTACCGTCTGGCCGAGTAGGCGCACCACCGGTTCCAACGCGGCCGTGACCAGCCCGGCGAACCAGCCGTTGATCGCCCGCAGAATCCGCTCCGGAATATCGAGCCAGCCGAAACTGAGCAGATCACTCACCCAGCCGCCACCGGGCGCGTTCGGGTCCGGAGGCGCTCCCGGCCGCGGTGCGGCCGGCGTCGGCGGCGGACGCCCCTCCGCCGGGTCCTCCGTGGGGTCTTCCGGTGCCGCTGGGGTCAGCTCCGCGGATGGCGGGGGCGGCACCTCCCCACTCCCGGCGCTGGCGGAGGGCTCCGGGGTGGGCTCGGGAGCAGTCGCGACCGACGTCGGCCTGGGCGTCACCGGGGGCGGTGTCGACGGAAGCCCCGGTGACGGTCCCGCCTGCGGTGCGGCAGGCGCCACCGGGGCCGCGTCAGGCGCCGGGGGACGCGGGGTTGATGCCGTGGGGGGCGGCGGGACCGCGACCTGCGCCCCCGCGACCCCCGCCGACCCGGCCAGCGCCCCCGCACCCACCGCCAGCGAACACACCGCCACCACGGCCCGCCGTACCCAGGTCCGTGGCCGCCGCGGCTGCCGCGCTGGCCGGGACATCAGGCACCGACCACGGAACGCAGAGCCTTCAACACCAGCGGCGCCAGCACCGCCAGGCCGTAGCCGATCGCCGCATGGCGGAACGAGCCCTTCGCGCGTTCCACCTCGCCCGGATCACCATTCGCGCTCAGATACCGGGCCCCGCCGAGCGTGAAGAAGAACGTCGCGATGGTGGCGAGGATGCCCATCAGCCAGTTCCGGGCATTGTTCAGCACCGTCGCCAGATCCGGCGCGGTCGACACCGGCGCCGTCGGTGGAGGCGCCTCCTGCCCCGTCACGACCGCCGCCCCCGCCACATCGGACAGCACGACCAGCAGCACCACCACGACCGTGCACCCGACCGCGAGCCGCAGCAGGTCCTCGCGCCGCCGTCCCCGTCGCGGGGACGGATGCGCGGCGATGCTGGCGGCGTGCAGGAGCAGGATCGTCAGCGCGCCGGCCAGCGCCGCGCCACACAGCCCGAGCAGCGACCCGAACGGCACCAGCACCGCCGTCCCGGTCGGCGCACCGCCGGGCTGCGCGAGCAGCCACCCCGCCCCGACCAGCCCCCCAGCCACCCCCACCCACGCGGGAAGAGGCACCCGCCTCAGCAGGTCTCGCAGCGCGGTACCCGCGGCCCGCACGGTCAAGCCCGTATGCCGCAGCAGGGCCCGGCCTCGGCCCGTCATCGGCCACCACCCGTGCCAGGGCCCAGATCACCGACCGCGACCGCCGCAGCCAGGCCCCGCTCCGCGCGGCGGCGCCGCACCGCGAGCTCCTCACCCGGGAAACGCCGCGACGACAGCTCCGCCAACGCCACCCCCCGCAGCCGGTTCACCACCAACAGCCGCGCGTCCTCCGAGCTGATCACCTCCCGCTCGGTCGCCTGCGCCARCAACCACCGCGCATCCAGCCACGGCCACGGCGGCACCGCCTCCACCACCGGCAGATCCGTCCCGGGTCGGCGGTACGACTCCGTCTCCGCCAGCCCCGCCCGGTACCCCCCAAACACCAACCGCGCCGGAATACCCCCCGCGTCAGCCGGCAGCCCGGCGAACACCTCGACAAAACCGGTCAACACCTCGGCGTCGAGATCGGCGACGTCCCCGCGGTACGCCGGGGCCAGCGTGGCGGCGATATGCCGCAGCGCCGGCATCGCCATCCCCACCGCCGCGACCTTCCACGCGTCCACCTCCCGCGACCGCAGGAGAAAAGCCCACACCGCCTGCCGGGTCGCCACAGATGTCTGCGGCCGAGTCACTTCCACCCGCAACTCCCGCAGCCCGAACCACCTGTCGGCAAGGCCCGGGAAATCCGCGCCGTTCACCCCCAGGCCGCCCGGGGATTCCGTCAGCGTCAGAAACGACGCCTCAACCCTGTCCAGCGACGATTCCGCCGTGTTCTCAGACTCGTACAACACGATGATTGGACTCCCGTCCGTGAGGCCCTGTGCTTTGTCGGCCCCAAGGACGCCACACCCCATCTGACGGTGATCTGACACTCGTCCACGCCCAGGCAGGCAGGACRAAGAGGCGTCCAGAARGGATCTGACGGTGATCTGACTCTGATCTGACGGTGATCTGACACATCGCCTCGAACCACGCAGATGATCAGAGTCAGATCTGTGTCAGATCACCGTCAGACGCCCTGGACTTCACTCGGACCCGAACAGCCCCCCGGCCACCAGCCGCCCTTTTCCCGAGCGGCGAACTGGCGACATCCTGTTGCGGAGGAACCGAGTGCCTCAGTCCCGTCCCACCCGGACCGATCAGCCGCGGATCATTCCACTCACCGTCTGGCCCACCATCACCCCAGAAATCCCCGGGGCTCTACCCGCCGATGCCGCGGCCCGCGCCATCGCCACCTTCAGCCACACCGGCGACCTCGTGATCGGGATCGACGACAGCGGAATCCTCCTCGGCGCCGCCGACTACCTCCAGCGCCGCTACCTCGCGCTCCACCGCACCCCGCAGACCGCCGCCACCCCGATTCTCCCGCACTGCCGGGAACGCGACGCCGGACTCATCATCGACCACCCGCCCGCCGCCAGCCCGGAAAATCTCCTCCCCGACCTGAGCACGCTCACGGGAATACTCCGACCGGGGGGATACCTCCTCACCGTGCACACCCCCACCGGTGGGGAACACGACCCGCTCGCGGACACCATCACCGCCGCCCGCTCCGCCGGCCTGCGCTACCTCCAGCACATCATCATCCTCACCARCCCCATCCACGACGGAGAACTCCACCCGCTCCCCGAGAACCCCTCCAGCGGCGGGTTGTTGGAACCCGTCCACACCGACCTGGCCGTGTTTGCCCGTCCCGGTGGTGGTGCRCGTGGCTGACCGGCACACCCCCCTTCCCCTCACCGTCTGGGCGGTGTCACAGACCCACCCCCGCTTTCAGCGGTTGAACCGTTACACCCCTGAATCCCTCGCGCACCCCGCCCGGATGCTGCCCGCCCTCGTCCGCCACATCATCACGACCTTCACCGAGCCGGGTGATCTCGTCGTGGATCCCATGTGCGGCATCGGCACCACGCTGGTGGAAGCCGCACACCTCGRCCGCAATGCGCTCGGGATCGAATACGAACCCCGCTGGGCCGGCATCGGCCGCACCAACGCCGCCCTCGCGCACACCCAGGGCGCCACCGGAACCATCCAGCTCATCACCGGCGACTCCCGCCGCCTACCGGCCCTCGCCCCCGAGACCGCGCGAGGACAGGCGGCGCTGATTCTTACCTCACCCCCGTACGGGAAAGCAACCCACGGCACCGTCGACGCCGACCGGATACACGGCGTCCGTAAACGCGACTACACCTACAGCGCCGGCCGTCCCGGGAACCTCGCCGCCGCCGACCTCACCGAACTCCTCACCGGATTCACCGACATTCTCACCGGCGCCGCCGCGCTCTTGCGACCCGGAGGAATCGTCGCGATCGCTGTGCGCCCCTACCGCCAGGACGGCGACCTCATCGACCTGCCCGGCGCCATCCTGCACAGCGCACAGAGGATCGGGCTCGTCCGCGCCGGCCGCGCCGCCGCCCTCCTCGCCGGCCTGCGCGAGGACCGGCTCGTGCCCCGCACGACTTTCTTCGCCCTCCACAACGCGCGCGCCGGCCGCGCCGCCGGCACCCCGCTGCACGTCACCGCGCACGAAGACGTCCTTCTCCTCACGCCCACCGAGTAGCCCGGCCGACGCGCGTCCAGYAGGACTGACACCCACGCTGACCTGCATCAACGCGATCTGACGGTGATCTGACACATGTTGCACACGCAACAACAGTCAGATCACCGTCAGGCACCACCTCTGCCACCATCGCGCGCGCAGCAGGGCCTGCCGCACGGACGTGAGTCGCCGCGGCGCCCCGCGCGCGTGGGGTGTCGCTCCCCGTGCGCCAGCGTCACAACACAGGCCGCGATACCTCGAGACACAGATCCTTCCGAGAAAGGGCTCTGTGAAGACCTGGACCGACGCAGAGATCCGCCATATCGGCACCGTCGTCGACATCGTCACTGCCGGGGAAATCCTCGGTATCGGACGCACCACCAGCTATGCACTCGCCCGCCAGAAGAAGTTCCCTGTCCCCGTCATTCGCGTCGGAGGTCGATATATCGTCCCCACCGGCCCCCTCAAGAAGCTGTTGGGAATCGACACACATCCGACCGCACCGGCTTGACAAACCGGTTTCCGTCGAGCATCAATATACCCATCCGCCGGGCATACGACGGATTTCGCGTGGAACAACAAGACAGGAGCTCGTAATGGCGAAGGGATCCCTGTTCAAAAAATGTGGCTGTAGAGACCCGAAAACCGGTCGTCAGATTGGGCGTTCCTGCACCAAAATCCGCCGCCCGAACGGCGGATGGCGCTCCGACCACGGAACCTGGGCCTACCGCGTCGACCTGCCACCCCACCCCGACGGAAAACGACGGCTCGTGAGCCGCGGCGGATTCGCCACACGCGATGCAGCCAACGGCGAACTCGAGCGCATCGACGCTCTCCTCACCATCGCGGAGGAAGGCGACATGAGCGGACTCCAGCGCATCGCCGACCTCATCGGAAACGCCATCACCAACGCAACACCGCTACCYGAAACAAACGAAGTAGAAAACCGCTACCGGCGCAACGCCGACCTCGACCCCGACCTCACCGTCACCAACTGGTTCACCCGCTGGCTGGAGAACCRCAAAACAATACGCCCCACCACCCGAAACGGCTACGCCGGCTACATCCGCGTTCATATCACCCCCGCCATCGGCGACATCCGCCTCACCAAACTCACCGTCGGCCACCTCGACGACATGTTCACCGCCATCGACCAGACCAACGAGAGAATTCTCGAGGACCGTGAATCCGACGACCTCGAAATCAGGCAAGCTGCGCGACGCAAAAGAATCACCGGTCCCGCCACCCAGCAGCGCATCCGCGAAGTACTCCGAGCAGGACTCAACGACGCGATCCGCCGCGGCATCATGACCCACAACCCCGCAAAACACCTGGAACTTGCATCCGGGAAACGCCCCAAGGCACTCCTATGGACCGATGAACGGGTCGCCCGCTGGCGCCAGACCGGGACCAAACCCTCACCCGTCATGGTCTGGACCCCCACACACACCGGACACTTCCTCGACCACATCCAGACAGACCCGCTTTACCCCATCTTCCACCTGATCGCCTACCGCGGACTACGCCGCGGCGAATCCGTCGRCATCCACTGGGACGACATCGACTTCACCAACGCAACCCTCACCATCCGCCGGCAAATTACCCAGCTCGGCTACACCACCCACATCGGTCCCCCCAAGTCCGACGCCGRCGAACGCACCATTTCTCTCGACCCCGGCACCGTCACCGTCCTAAAAATCAGCCGCACTCGCCAACACGCTGCCCGCCTCGCGGCCGGCTCAGCCTGGCCCGACACCGGACTCGCGTTCACCCACCCCGACGGCAACCTCATTCACCCCGAACACCTCATGAACCGCTTCCGCGCGCTCCTCCAGGAAGCTRACCTACCCCCCATCAGCCTCCACGGCCTCCGCCACGGAGCCGCCACCCTCGCGCTCGCCGCCGGCGCCGATCTCAAAGCCGTCCAGGACCTCCTCGGCCACTCCACAATCATGCTCACCGCCGACACCTACACCCACATCCTCCCCGAGCTCGCCACCGAGATCGCCATCAACACAGCCCGCCTCATCCCCCGACGACGCAACCCCGACGAGTACCCGAAAGACATCACACTCGGCTAAACCCACCGTCCCCCCGTCCCCGGGACGGGGGGCGAACCCATCCCCGGCCACCACCGCAGCCCACCCCACAAGACCTCACCCCTTCGAGCGGGCCCGGCACCACCCAAACAAGATCAACTGTGCCACCCACTACTACCGCGGAGCCCCTGCCCGCACCCGGCCCACCCCTACCCCCGTTGGCGACCACCGCCCGGTTCATCCCTAGCCTCCACGACTACCCGCGAGAGATCATCGCGACCTGTCTCCCTACTCTCCCGGCCTCGACCACGCCACCTACCAACCCCAGAACMCCCCCAACGCGCCCACCCGCCCGAGCCTCACGCCCCACCCTCCCCCCGACCGAGCAGTTGGGTACGATGGAGGGCAGCAGGGCCGTTAGCTCAATTGGCAGAGCAACCGGCTTTTAACCGGTGAGTTCAGGGTTCGAGTCCCTGACGGCCCACGTCAAGAGGCAATACCTGCACCTATTTTCATGATTTTCCGGGATTCTTTTCCTGACGTTTTCTGGGCTCTTGACAGCTCGCGGATGCACACGACGCCGTGGATCTCCGCGAGGTCCTGCCAGCCGTCCCACAGGCTGACCCGGATCCTAAACATTGCTATAAGTCACCTCCGGAGGCTCTGCCTCCGGCCGTACACTCTCCACTGCCACGGCCGACTCGACCGCGGCCCCACTCCGAAGGTGAGATCCTCATCGGTACATCCTCAACATCCTTGTTCTCCGCACCGGAGGCGGCACAGACCCGGCCGGGTCAGGCCCCGCCCCCGCTGACGTGCGACCTCTTCCGTGCACCCGACTTCGGGGACTTTGCCCCCGACGTCCTCGACGCCACAGACCTCGAACCCCCGGCTCACCAGGCGCCCGCCCCGCAGCGGTCGACCTCGCAGGCATCCCGCCGTCCGCCCCACTCCGGTGGGCGTGGTTCGTCGCCGCGGCCRCAGACCTACAGCCGCCGGACCTACAACCGGTAGACCCCGCTACGGGACGCCGAACGTCCGCGTGGGCATTTGCGCATCCGACCCGGCACAGCTCGCATCCTGAGCGTGCATCGTCCAGCCTGAAAACCGGGTGGCCTACCAGCACTCCTCGGACGGACCTGGGCGCCGTGCTGCCTACCCTGACCGGATGATGACGATCGGCGTGGACCTGGCCGCGGAGCCGAAGAAGACCGCCCTCGCCCGGATCGACTGGTCGTCGGGTTCGGCGACGGTGCGGGATGTCCACCTCGATACCACCGACAGGACGATCGTCGAGGCGGTCACGAACGCGGACAAGGTCGGTATCGACTGCCCGTTCGGCTGGCCCGAAGCCTTCGTCGCCTTCATCACCGCCCACCAGGGCGGGAACGTGGCCGTCCCGCAGGGGGTCACGGGTCTGCAGTGGCGACGTGCCCTGGCGTACCGGGTCACCGACCAGCGGGTGCGGGCAGAAACAGGGCTACGGCCCCTCAGCGTCGCGGCCGATCGGATCGCGCACACGGCGATGCGCTGCGCGGGGCTCCTGGCAACACTCGCAGGCCAGGGCCTACCCGTGGACCGCGCCGGTGGTGGCGTGGTCGTCGAGGTGTACCCGGCCGCCTCCCTCGCCGGATGGGGGCTGCCGCACCTCGGTTACAAGACCAAGAACAACATCTCTGTCCTCGCAACGCTGGTCGACGCTCTCCTCGACGCAGCGCCGTGGCTTGACCTCGGCGCCCACGCGGATCTCTGCCGCCGATCCGACGACGCGTTCGACGCCGTGATCGCTGCACTGACCGCCCGTGCCGTGGCGCTGGGCCACACCGCCCTGCCCGGACCGGACGATGTCTCCGCCGCGGAACGGGAAGGGTGGATAGCCCTGCCGACCAGCCCGCTGTCCTCCCTCGTACCGGACCACAGCCCGAGACCGGCCGAGCGGCTGCCAGCACCACGGTGACAACGAAGATCGTTTGGTGGGAGCTGTCCCGAGTGGCGCAGCTGAGTCGGTCAGGGCCCATTCATGCATGACCGACTGTGCGATCGATGTTGTCTTTGCACACGATGCGCCGTGTGCACAAATGATCGGACTGCAGCGTGGCCCTAATGTCGTCCCGGTGAACGATTCTGAAGACCGATCACCCTCGACTCACGGTCAGCCCGCTCGATCTACGCTGCTCGCTGCCGCGGCCGAACAGGGCAGGGCCGTGTCCGCCGCCGCAGCCACCGTATTGCTGTACCTGGCCGACGTCCGTGCCGTCACCGACGGCGCGGACCCGGTCAGCGGGATCATGTGGACGTGGACCGCCAGCGGGCCCGTGGACGCCGACGCGGGCCGTGTCACACCACCGCCAACTTCAGGATCACGGGACGACCACGCCGGCACCAGAACCGGACAAGGGCTGACTGCAGCCGACACGACAGTGATCTCCCAGACCGTGGCCGAGTACGGCGGACTGTCCGTCCAGGAACTGTGCGACGTCGCCTCCGAAACACAACCCGTACGCGACCGGACCGCCGATCACGAGCTGGACCTGCAGGTCCTGCGCCCTACACCTGATATCGGGCGTGCCCTCGCGCCGTTGCGACGGTTCCTCCGAGAGCCGACCGGTGACGTTCCCGGTCCCCCCAACGAGGACGCCGTCCGGGAAGAACTCGACGAGCTTCGCCCCGCCCGGGAACGCGCGAATCGCCTACTCGACGACTCTTAAAATTCGTGTCTCGATGTTGCCTCCKAGGGGCCATGACACGAACTGCTTCTAGGCTCTGACGTAGATACGGGGGGATCACAGCCGCGCGATCGGAGCAGCTTGACCATTCCGGTGCACCAAGAACCGGTTCTCGGTGGCGTCTACTACGCCCGCGACGCAGCGTTGTCCATGCCCCCGAACAACGACCGGAGTTACCACCCCAGGCGAACCGTTCTCGTCGTGAGTGGCACTACTGCCAATCGCGATGCCTCCTGGCCGAGCGTGACCGTCGCGCCGATCTCGGGTTCGCGGAGATGGAGGAGCCCGAACTGTGTGCGGCTTCAGCTCRGCGACGGAGGAGTCACGAAACCGTGCTGGGTCAGGGTCCCCCACCTGCAGCCGATCCTCAAAGAAGACCTCGCCGACTTCCTCGGCGTCCTCCCTGCGGCGAAGGTCCGCGAGGTGCAAGCGCACGTCGCCCAGTATCTCGGCCTCCTCGACCCACCCACAATCGGATAGGCGGCGCTGTCGCATATCGGCGACGTCCACCACCGCGGCGGCCAGCCGCAGATGCGGGTCGGTGTGGGCGGCGGGGCGCTGCTGCATTCCGACGATCCGGCGCACGCCGCGGACTCCCTGCGGCCGCGGTCAGGCGCGCGAGCGAGTTCCGACCGGCCGGGTCCCGGCACGCGCGCCTACCCCACGACGCAAGAGTGCCCCCGGCCTGCCCCTGCCGGCCCGACCTTTCGCGCGGACGCCGGGTTCCTCCGGCCAAGGCACGGACCAAGCTCGCAGGTCAGTGCCACTACACTCGGAAACGTTTACCCCAATCGCCCACACGGCCGCCCATCGACCGCGATAATGCGCATCCGTATCCGAGGGGGCCGTGGTGGGGATCAGACGCACGAGGAAACGCGCGGGCTGCGGGCGGCGACAGGTAGCTCAGTGGCTCACGGCCGGCATGCTCATCGCGCCGCTACTGGTGGCCTGCGGTGGCGCCGAGGTCAGCACACCCACCCACGCTCCAGCACCGGCCAGCGGTTCCTCGGCTGCCGGCGTGGTCCCGACGGCGCCGCGCCAGCCCCCCACTGTCGAGGAGGCGCGCGCGCAACTCGACAGAGCCATCGCCCGCGGCTCCGCCGGCGATCATGCCGGTGCCTGGGACCTGCTCGTGCCCGAGGACCAGGCCCTCATCCCGCGAACCGACTACGTCGCCTATCAGCAGGCATGTAACGCCGACGCCCCTCAAGGCGCACCCTACGAGATCGTCGACATTCGTCTCGAGGACCCGAACACCGCTCTCGCGATCGTCAAGGTCCTGGGAGTCAGCCTGCCCGTGCACGCCTTCTACCGGGACGGGCAGTGGCTGACCCGGCTCTCCGACACCAACCGCACCGGCGTCACCGCCTGGACAGCCACACGCACCTGCCCCACCACCACCCCCTGACAGGCAGTGCCGGGCTCAGYGGCATAGACCCGAGAGCCGAAGCATGCTGACGGCCCATCTCCACCGTCGCGCACGGGAATGCTGTCGGGGAAGCTGAGGCTGGCCGGCCGCTGGCATGGCCGTGTTCAGTCACCCGGCCCGCGGCGCTTCGAGCGGGCCGTTACTTCCTTCCACATGCGGTGCAGCTGGTCGACCGCTTCCCCTCGGACCTCGTGCCCCGATGCGTAGGTGGTGTTCCAACCGAATCCCGGGACCTCGTTGAGCAGCTGGGACGTTGGAAGGCCGTCCGCCGGGTCCACCAAGAACTCGAAGACCACCTCGGCATACCAGGCGGTCTTACCCGGGTCGTCCCAGTGCTCGTCCTCGTCGATCTCCCCCGTGGTGAAGTAGCCGCTCCCGACGATTCCCCGCGGCTCCACTCCCTGCCGCAACAGGTAGAAGCGGTCACCCCGCTCCACTCCGTACCTGCGTGCACCCATGGACCACATGGCCTTGATCGTGGCGCCGGAGGCGACCCGGGCGACGCCGCCGTCGTAGTCACCGCCCTCCTCCTCCCAGTCGTAGGCGTCAGGATTCCAAGTCARCATGAAGGTTCCCACGGCCAATCCCCCCGATCACGTCGACGCTGTAGGGAGCTCTTTCCGAGCGACTGGTCTGCCCCCTGACAGCGGTGCAAGCACTTGCCGAGCGGTGGCGACGATTGTGCCGCAGTCGCCGGGCATCCCCACAGCAGGGGGGTCAGCTACCCAGAACGGTCTCGCCGGTTCGCGCCCTGCTCGTGGACGTGGCCCGCCCATTCCGGCACCGCCCGGGGACAGGTACTTTGTGGATGAGACCTATGTGAAGGTCACGGGCCGGTGGATCTACCTGTACCGGGCCGTTGATCAGCACAGCCAAGTCACCGACGTCCTCCCCAGCACCGCCCGCGACCAAGCCGCCGACCGCAGGTTCTTCATCCAGGCRCTGTCCCACAGCGCCGGCCAGTCGAGGTCACCACCGGCAAGGCCCCGGTCTACCCGGAGGTTCTCGACGAGCTGCTGCCCGAGGCCTGCCACGTCGACGCCACCCGGGAGAGCAAACGGATCGAAGTCGACCACAGCCGACTCAAAGTACGGCTACGGCTGATGCGCGGGCTCAAACGTCTCCGCGGCCCAGACGATCAGCGCCGGACACCTTGATTCAGAACATCCGCCGCGGCCACTACGAATTCGCCACCCACACCGACCCACAGCTGCGGCTGTGGTTATCAGACGCGTCCCGAGCTCGCCGCCGCCGTCTGACGCCGGCCACTAGGACCACTGGCACGTGCCGCCTACAACGAAGATAACAGCGCCTCATCAGGAGGGAACCGCGAAATGCACCAAAGTCACCTCTTGGTCTGTTATGGTGCGATCAAATCTATGCCGCAGCCCGGGCAGGCGCTTCGAGAGCTCATTCGTGGCCGTATTGTAGAAACTTCGCAGAATAAATTCTACGAAGACCCCGGGCGTGAGCGGTGAGGTCGCAGCAATTCGGCAATTTTTATATTGACCGAGAGTCACATGTGAACAAGGGTGTAGAATATCGGATGCAACGCCATCTCTGGAGTCGAAGTCAAACCTAACTGGAACCGCCACCACTTGGCGATTGACGACTTCAGCAAAGAGAACGTCCTCCATATAGACGTCCGGGTTGTTCTGAAACTCAGACAAGTCGGGCGAGGGCAGGAAAGCAAGCCGACTTCTCGTCAGCGCCAGACCGGTGAACTCGTATGTCATCTGTAGCAGAGCACCATCGAGCATGCGTACATTGAGCCTTTTCCATCTTGTTTTTCTGAAAGGCGGTGAAGATTCTCGCACGATCCGCCCGGCCCGCCGTGGTCGACTGTTGTCGATACGGGATCGGAAAATAGACGAGTCCTCGGTAGATCACAGGGTGTCTACTCCACTGCTCCCTGACCGAGGACTCGTTGCTAACCTACCCCGGCACCATCAACCTGCCCGAAGCGACCCTGGACTTCCTGGCCGCGTTGCTCACCGACGACCGCGAGCGCCGCGGAACCTGGCGGAAGCTGCCCGCCCGTGACCAGGCACTTCTCGTCCTTGCGCACCTGCGCAACGGCGACACCTACACCCGCCTGGCCGAAGGTTTCGGCATCGGCGTCGCCACGGTGTACCGCTACATCCGCGAGGCCGTCGACCTCCTGGCCCACCGCGGTCGGACGCTGCTCGCCGCCGTGTGGACGTTCGCCTGGACCCGCAACAACTTCCTCGTCCTCGACGGGACGGTCGTGCGCACCAACCGTGTCCGCGCCCACAACTCGCTGTACTACTCCGGCAAGCACAAGTACCACGGGATCAACCTGCAGGCCCTCATGGACCCCTACGGACAGATGATCTGGATCTCGGAAGGGC
>NZ_MBLM01000144.1 GCF_001854655.1 Parafrankia colletiae
GGGTGGGTACCGCCGGCTGACCGTCCGCTACGAACGCAACGGCCGGAACTTCCTCGGCTTCCTCTGCCTCGCCGCCGCGATCACCTGCTGGAAGAAACTCCCGCACTCGACGTGAGACACGCTCTTAGGCGGCGTCATGGCCGCGCATCACGGGCGGGGCATCACGTGTCGGCGGTCCTGCCGCCTCTCGTGGGGTGATCGTTGCGGATTGGCGGCTCGCCGATGAGGGCTCAGATGGGTACTCCCGTGATCGGATCGGACGCGGAGGCGGTCGCTGTCGCGCGGCGCTACGCGGAGTCGATCGCCGGTACGGTGATCGAGCGGGACCGGTCGGCGGCCGTTCCGGTGGACGCCCTGCAGGCGCTGGATGCCAGTGGCCTGCTGGGCATCACGGTGCCGGTCGATTACGGCGGCGCGGACGTCTCGCCAGTGACCCTCGCCGAGGTCGTCCGGACGATCGCCGCCGTCGATCCGGCCCTCGCCCAGATCCCCCAGGGCCATTTCCTGTTCGTCGACGTGCTGGCTCTGTGGGGGAGCACGACACAGCGGCAGCGGTTGTTCACCGAGATCCTCGCCGGCGCCCGCCTCGGAAGCGGGCTCGCTGAACGCGGTGGCCGGCACGCGCAGGACCTGCACACCCGGCTGCGCACCGATGGGGCCGGACTACGCCTGGACGGGAGCAAGTACTACAGCACGGGGTCGATCACCGCGCGGTGGATCGGCGTCAGCGCGCTTGACGAGTCCGAGCACCTGGCGCTGGCGTTCGTCGAACGCGACGCCCCCGGGGTCACCGTGGACGACGACTGGAACGTCATGGGCCAGCGCGCCACGGTGAGCGGAACGACGACTCTGCGGGCCGTACCGGTCGACCCGGCGCTGGTCATTCCCTACCACCGCGCCTTCGGGGTCCCGCAGCAGCTGGTGCCCGGGCCCAGCTCGTGCACGCCGCGATCCAGATCGGCATCGCCGGTGGCGCGCTGCGGGACGCCGGCGCGTTCGTCCGCACCCGGGCCCGGCCGTTCTTCGAGGCCACCCGTGGTGGCTGGGCGGAATCGGCGGCGCAGGATCCGCACACGATTCTGCGCTACGGGCGGCTGGCCACCAGGGTGCGCGCCGCCGAGGAGCTGCTGCGCTGGGCCGCTGGCCGGTTGCACGAGATCGGACGGCGTCCCGGGGACGCGCGCAGGCCGCCGACGGCTCCCTCGCGGTGGCCCAGGCAAAGGCGTTCGGGAGCGAGGTTGCCGCCGAGGTGGCCGCCGCCCTACCGGCCCCGCGACCGGCCGACGCCTAGCGGACGCGTTGCCCGCTTCGCCGGGCCTGCGCCAAGCGGCGCTTCCGCAGGCCGGCGACAAGGCCCGGTCTGCGCGGGAGACCCAGGAACTCGGGACGAGCGAACCCCAGGACACCCGATCAAAACGGCCCGAGTGAACAGCGGTCCGGTCAGCGGCGGGCCGGGTAAGGAGCGGGTGTGGGGTTCTACGATGACCAGATGCTGCCACTCCGTGCTGGTCAACGGCCCGGTACAGGTAGGTCCGGCGGCCGGCGACCTTCACATACGTTTCATCGACGAACCATCTGTCGCCGGGACGGTGCCGGTTGGGCCGGGCCGCGTCCATGAGCAAGGGCGTGAGGCGCTGTACCCACCGGTAGATCGTGACGTGATCGACCTCGAGGCCGTGTTCGGCCAGGAGCTCCTCGACGTCCCGGTAGGGCTGGGCGTACCGCAGGTACCAGCGGACCGCCAGCCCGATCATCTCGGGCGGGAACCAGAACCCGGCGAACTCCGACACCGGAGCTGACGGAACGACCGCATCTCGACCCATCACTTGATCATGCCCGACCGTCGGCACGAGAACCTGCCCCGGCCGGATGCAGCAGAGCCCTTCAGTTCGATCTTTGTGGTGGGCAACAGTCTGCGGCTGCGGCGATTCAACCCGCAGGGTGCCTGGCGAGCGTCTGTCAGCGCGGCCTGTCAGCGGTCGGATCGAGGCTCAACGGCGTCGATGCGGTCGGCAGTGGCACATTACTGTTACAGCGATGGCCGGGCGACGGTACGACTGATCGCCGTGGAAACGGAGGACGGTTGTCCCTGAGTCGCCGTGTGCTGCTGGCGATCCCGCTGCTCGCGGGTTGCGCCGGCCAGCCAGGCACCGCGAACCCTGCGTCGAACTCTGACGTCCCGCCGAGCCCGACGCCGTTGCTCACCGAGGCGGATCACTCGATGGCCATCGCGTCCTCGGCCAGCAGCCCTGCGCCGACCGCTGGCACGGTGACCCGCAACGAGGTGATCGCCCGCTATGGTCAAATCCGGCCCTCAACGTGGGGCCTGGACGTTCCCGGTGTGACCACGATGTTGCCCACCAGCGACAGGGTGATCGCGTTGACATTCGACGCGTGCGGTGGTCCGCAGGGCAGCGGTTACGACCAGGCGCTGATCAGTTTTCTCCGCCGACACGAGGTGCCGGCCACCCTGTTCCTCAATTCCCGCTGGCTCGATGCCAACCCCCAGGTGTTCCGCGACCTCGCCGCCGACCCACTGTTCGAGATCGCCAACCACGGCACCCAGCATCGTCCGCTGTCGGTGTCTGGCCAGTCCGCCTACGGAATCACCGGTACGCATGATGTTGGCGAGGTTTTCGATGAGATCGACGGAAACCGAGGCAGGCTCAGCGTGGTCCTCGGCCATCCACCGCGGTTCTTCCGATCGGGCACGGCGCACTGCGACGACGTAGCTATGAGGATCGCGGCCGATCTTGGTGAACATGTCGTCAACTTCGACGTCAACGCTGACGCCGGAGCGACCTTCACTCCAGACCAGGTCGCACACGCCGTGCTGACCGCCCGGCCGGGTTCAATCGTCATCGGTCATATGAACCACCCCTCCGGCGGTACCGCCGAGGGGATCGCCAGCGCGATACCCCGGCTAACGGGCTTCGGCTACCGCTTCGTCCGTCTATCCGAATACATCGCCTCCGACGGAACCTTTCCTGAGTCGGCGATCCGTGCCATCAGTCCAACCCGCCGGAACCGGCCCTACGAGTAATCGCGGGCCCGTGCATCCTCCAGGTCACTGGATATCCTGTTATCTGGCAGGCTGACTTCATGGAACCGAGGGCGACAACATCCGCCGCGGACGCTGAGGCCTCCCCGTCCTTATTTCTGGGAGTGACTGGAATGGGCTGGCTGGGCGACGTCGAGTTGGGGTCTCCCGTCCGGTTCCCTATCCGCATGTCGGTCCAGCGAAGTGATTGAAAGCGGGCGGCATCCCACCATRCAATCCCGGTCATCATGGCCGATTCGTTCCCGCTACCCGAGCGTGCCGCCCAACGTGGACGTCCGGGCTGGTGGTCGGGGCCACGGCCTACTGGCCCCGATCACTGGTGTCATCCCGGGGTCGTGGCCCGCGCTCCGTATGCGGACGCACGACGGCGTGGCCGCGCGTTTCCGCTGGTAGACGGCCTGTCCCTGCGGTCGGGGATGGTGATCGTGGGGCCGGGATGGTGGGGTAGCGGTTCGGGTTGTACCCGGTTCTGTCCACCGTCTCCGACCTGCAGCTATACCGTAGAAATGATCTCCATCGGCCAGTCGAAGATCATTGTATGGCAATGGTGTGGCAGCGAGCAGTATGTTTTCGTGGCGGACGGTTATGAGCAAGGATGCCGTGACCTGCGGGAACATGTCGGCCTGACTGCCCGCTTTCAGGCCGCGATCAATCTTTCGTGTGCTGCCGAAAAGGGTTCGTCCACCTGCTAGCTCCCTGTCCAGCAACGTGCTGGTCACTCGGGACACCCGCGTGGCCCCTCCAAACTGTCGAGATTCTCAGGGTGTCAGCATGCGGAAGAACGCCTCAGCGGCGGGGGAGCCGTGGGGTCTGCGGATTGCGGCGAGGTCGGGCCTGATGTCGGGGCGGACCCGGCGAGCCACGACGCCGTCGGTGTTGATGCGGGCGTGGCGTGAGCCTGAGATGAGCGTCGCGCCGAGGCCGCCCCGGACCAGTTCGATTGCGGTGCTGTGGTCGGTGCATTCCGCGGCGATGGTCGGTTGCCGGGCGAGGTTCCGGAAGAACGCGTCATGCCTGGCGCGTGCGGAGGTCCCGGACAACGGAACGACGAGCGGCACCTCCGCGAGGTAGCGCACTGTCACCGATTCGCCGGGGGGCGCCAGTTCGTCGGGGAAGAGCGCGAGTAGTTGCTGGGTGCCGGCTGGGGTGTGTGGGAGGTCGGGTGGTGCCTCGGTGCCATGGATGACACCGATGTCGCATCTGGCGTTGCGGACGGCTTCGACGACGGCCCGGTCGTCGGCTGGCTGTTCGACCAGGATCTGGACGCCAGGGTGACGATGATGGAACCGGACGACGAGATCGGCGGTCTCGACTGCGGCGGTCCGGACTCCTATGACGCTGAGTTGGCCGCTGAGCAGGCCCGCCACCGCCTGTACCGCTGTTCGGGCACTGATCACCTCGGCGAGTGCTCGGCGTGCCGGTGCGAGGAGTGCCTCGCCCGCAGCGGTCAGGCGGGCTCCGGCCGAGTTGCGGTGGAAGAGCCTGGAGCCCAGCTCCTTCTCCAGGCGCGCGACGGCATGTGACAGTGCCGGCTGGCTCAGGTGTAGCGCGTTGGCGGCCTCCGTGAAGGTGCCGCTTTCGGCGATCGCGATGACRCATCGTAACTGATGAAGTTCCATGATCTATAAATATCGTGCATGGACATCGGAGGCAACTTCTATTGGACGAATGGAGTGTGTGGAAGAGACCCTCGGAGCCCAAGACGAAGGAGGCCGATGTGGATGTTCTTCCTGTGTCCGGTGCCCTGGGAGCCGAGATCCGTGGTGTCGACGTTCGTTCCCTGGATCGCGGCCAGATCGCCGAGGTTCGCGACCAGCTACACGACTACGAGGTGATCTTCTTCCGCGGTGCGCGACTGGGGCCCGAGGAGCACGTGGCAGTCGCCGAGAGCTTCGGTGAGGTCGCCGTCTTCCCCCTGTCCCGGTTGCGGGGGGCGACGGAGCCGACCCTCCAGGTGATCAGTGACGGACCCGAAAGCCCGCCCGAGGCTGATTACTGGCACACCGATGTCACCTGGGCGGCGGAGCCCCCGAAGTACGCCCTGCTGCACGCCGAAGTCGTGCCCGAACGTGGTGGCGACACCCTGTGGGCCTCGATGACCGCGGCGTACGAGGCACTGTCACCGACGATGCAGCGCCTGCTAGCCGGTCTGGACGTGGTGCACGACTGCGAGAGTTTCATCGAAGGTATGCGCAGGAAGGGCGCGACTTTCGATACCGAGCTGCTCGCGGGGCGGCTGCGGGAGGCGTTCCCGCCGGTCAGGCACCCGCTGGTACGGACCCATCCCGAGACCGGCCGGCATGCGCTTTTTCTGGGTGGCCGGTTCATGCGACGCATCGACGGGATGAGTGAGGAGGAGAGCGGGGCGCTGCTCGGCCTACTGGCCCGGCACATCGACGATCCCCGTTTCCACTGCCGCTGGCGCTGGCAGCCCGGTGATCTCGCGGTCTGGGACGAGCGCAGCACGAACCACCGCAGCGCCGCCGACCACTTTCCCCAGGTCCGCGTGGTGCGCCGAGTCGAGATCACCGGTGATCGCCCCTTCTTCAAAACCGTGGCATGACTGAGTCCGCGACACGCCGTGGCTCTTTTAGTGCTACAGCCGCACTTGCGGAGATCTTGCTGCGCGTCGGTGGTAGTGGGATGTGCGGGCACGGGCTTGGTGGCGGCGGCGCCAACGGGACCATGCCATCGGGCGAAGGCCGGTGAACAGGATGTGCGGTCGCCATCAAGCATCTGGATGGCGACCGGGTGATCGGAAACCCCTTCGGCAGGGCTGAGGAGGGAGCATCCGATCGACGGCTCTGTTCCATATTCGGTGGTGACGGAGTGTTAGTCGAGGAGGGTGCGGTGGCGGAACAGGGTGAATTCTGCTTGGCCGCGCATCTGGCGCCTGATCCGCTCGGTCCTTGGGTCTCCGTCTGACCGGATTCTGATTCGTCGCTCGTGGCCGGTGCCCTGTCGGAATGTCTCGTGTCGGTCGGGGCGGGAACGTACGTCTACGGACGCTGAAACGACGGCCAGTTCGGTCTGATAGGCGGAAGGTCGGCGGGTGGGCGATCTACGGCAGAGCGCCGCTTGACCTGCGCGGGGTGCCGAGACCGACTGGCCGGGCTGCATGCGCCCGGATTCCGCGCTGTCCGTCTCGCCGCGGAGCACGCGGGTGGCGACTGTCAGGGCATCGGCCGGGGCGGCTGGACCCGGCCGGTGACCGCACCGAGTGAGACGGTCCCGCCGTGAACTCCGGTGGCCGTGGCGGTGATGCTGACGCGGTCGCCGTCCTGCAGGAAGGTGCGGACGGAACCGTCGGGCAGCTCCAGCGGTTCCCGGCCGCCCCAGGTCAGCTCGATGAGCGACCCGCGCTGATGCTGCTCGGGGCCGGAGACCGTCCCGGACGCGAACAGGTCGCCGGTACGCAGCGAGGCCCCGTTGACGGTCAGGTGCGCCAGCTGCTGGGCCGGCGTCCAGTACATCAGCCCGAAGGGCGGGCGGCTGACCACGTGTCCGTTGATCCGCACCTCCATCTGGATGTCCAGGCCCCACGGTGCCGTCGCGGCGTCGTCCAGGTAGGGGAGCAGCGCCACCTCGCGGGGAGGGGGCGGGATCCGGGCCGCCTGCAGCGCCGTGAGCGGCACGACCCAGGGAGAGACCGAGGTCAGGAAGGACTTTCCCAGGAAGGGGCCGAGCGGCACGTACTCCCAGGACTGCAGGTCACGCGCGGACCAGTCGTTGACAAGGCACACTCCGAACACGTGCTGGTCCAGCTCCTCCAGTGCTACCGGCCGGCCCAGCGGCGACGGTGTCCCGACGACGAACCCGATCTCCGCCTCGATGTCCAGCTGCAGCGACGGCCCGAACGTGGGTGGTCCGTCCGCGGCGCCCCTGCGCTGGCCATGCGGGCGGGCCACCGGCGTGCCGGACACCACCACGGTTCCCGAGCGCCCGTGGTAGCCGAGGGGCAGGTGCAGCCAGTTGGGAGTCAGCGGCGCACCGCCAGGACGGAACAGGTGGCCGAGATTCTCCGCATGGTGCCGCGAGCTGTAGAAGTCGACGTAGTCGGCGATCGCGACCGGCAGGTGCAGGCGCGCCTCCTCCACCGGAACGAGGTGCGGTTCGACCAGGGCACGGTGCCGCTCCTCGGTCAGCCACCCGACCAGATCGGCACGTAGCGCCTGCCACCGTCGCGGCCCCAGTGCCAGGAACGCGTTCAGCGATCCCGTGGCGTGGACGGGGTCGTCGGTCAGACCGGCCAGATCCAGCACCCGGTCACCGATCGCCACCCCCGTGCGAGGCCGGCCATCCCGCTGCGTGGAGAAGACGCCGTACGGCAGGTTCTCCAGGCCGAACCCGTTGTCGGCGGGAACGTCGCTGTCCAGCCAGCTCGCGGCGGGCGCTGTCATCCGGCGCTGTTCGCGCTGTTCGCGCCGTCTGACCGCAGCAGCCCGAGGGCGACGAGGTCACCGACCGGCTCGGCGATGCTGCAGGTGCCGAAGGAGGTGAACAGCGCCCGGGCCCGCTCGGCGTCGGCAGCGGACCACGCGCCGATCTCGTCCACCAGCACCGCCCCGTCCCGGCAGCCGAGAAGGTCGGCGACGGCGACACTGCCGGCGCCGGTGACGGCGGCCCGTGCCGCGACGAGGATGTTGAGAAAGCCGTGGTGCTCGAAGCCGGTGGCGGCGTCCGTGTGCCGCACCGCGTGATGCAGCCCGGCTGTGCATCGGAAGCGCAGGTTCCGGGCGGCGCATTCCACGACTGCCCGGGCCAGCTCACCCCCGCCTGGGAAGAGGTCGGCCCGAGGGCCGCCCGTACGCAGCTTGAGCTGACGGCCGGCGGCGGCCAGCTCGTCCAGCGGACGGCCCTGCGCCGCGTCGCAACGCACCTCGATCGACGCGGCGACGCCCGCGGGCAGGCCAGCCGCCGCCAGGAGGGCCAGCGCGTCACGCAGCGACGTCGACTCCGCCCTCGCGCCCGCCCCAACCCCCGCCACGTCGACTCCCGCCACATCGACCCCGACCACCTCGACCCGGGTCGCCCCGGGTGGGGAGAGGTGGGTGAGTGCCGGCGGCCGCAGCTGTGTCACGACCGCGGGTAGCTCGCTTACGGTTGTCGTCACCACGAGCGCCACCGGATCCGGGGACTCCCGTGGCCCCGCCCGCCCCAGCGTCTCGACCAGCTCGCCGAGGCGGGCCGCCGGGACGACGAACCTACCCACCATCGTCCGCAGGGCCGCGGGGCGGGACCGGTACGCGGCGAGCGCCGCGTCCATGGGTGCATCGCCCGGTGGGAACAGGGCGGCGTCGTCGAACAGGCCGGCCAACAGCCGGCTGACGATGCTGCCGCTCGGGGGGCTGGCCAGCCCGGTGCGCGGATTCGTCATGTGTCCGTCCCAGGGCGGGACCAGGACCAGGCGTAGTCCCCGTCG
Source organism: Parafrankia colletiae (assembly GCF_001854655.1). Taxonomy (GTDB): domain Bacteria; phylum Actinomycetota; class Actinomycetes; order Frankiales; family Frankiaceae; genus Parafrankia; species Parafrankia colletiae. The sequence goes on from NZ_MBLM01000144.1 coordinate 8,484, forward strand.
TCGACGGCCAGCGCGCCCTCACCCAGATCGAGCGGGTGGAAGGTGTCGACCATGACCGCGAGCTCGTCGACGTGCTCGACGCCGAGAGAACGCTCGACCGCCCCGGGCGTGGGGCCGTGGGAATGCCCGCCGGGATGCAGCGAGACCGAGCCCCGGCCGATGCCCGATCCCCGGCGGGCCTCGTAGTTCCCGTCGACGTAGAACATCACCTCGTCCGAGTCGACGTTGGAGTGGTAGTACGGCACGGGGACCGCTTGCGGGTGGTAGTCGACCTTGCGGGGGACGAAGTTGCACACCACGAAGTTCCGGCCTTCGAACACCTGATGCGTCGGTGGGGGCTGATGCACCCGCCCGGTGATCGGCTCGAAGTCGGCGACGTTGAAGGCGTACGGGTACAGGCATCCGGCCCAGCCGACGACGTCGAAGGGGTGCTGGGGGAACACGTGCACCGTTCCCGCCAGGCCGTCCCGGCCCAGGCGGTGCCTGACGTGGACCTCGACATCCGTACCCTGCACCAGCATCGGTTCGACCGGCGCCCGCAGGTCACGCTCGCAGTACGGCGCGTGCTCCAGGAACTGCCCGTACCGCGACAGATAGCGGCTCGGCGCCGCGATGTGGCCGCTCGCCTCGAGCGCGTAGAGGCGCAGCGGATCCGGCCCGGTGGGCACCCACCGGTGGATGACGGTCCGGGGCAGCACGACGTAGTCTCCGGGCCCGACGTCCAGCGTGCCGAACGACGTCTCGACCGTCGCGCTGCCGCCCTCGACGAAGACACACTCGTCCCCGACCGCGTTGCGGTAGTACGGCGACGCCACGGAGGCCACCACATAGGAGATCCGGACGTCGCCGTTCCCCAGCAGCAGCCGCCGCCCGGTGACCGCGTCGGCGGCCTTGTGCTCCTGGCCCGGAAAGAGCTCCGGTAGCCGCAGGTGCCGGGGCCGCAGCGGCATGTTCGCGACCAGTGTCTGGTCCGGCAGCTCCCACACCCACGCGCCGACGATCGCCGAGGGAACGAACCGGTGGTAAAGCAGCGAGGAATCGGACGAGAATCCCTCCGCGCCGACGAGCTCCTCGCGGTACAGGCCGCCATCGGGCCGCCGGAACTGCGTGTGACGTTTCGGCGGGACGTCGCCCACCTGCCGGTAATAGGCCATCGGGCCACCTCCCTCCGTCGGTCCTGCCTGCCTGCCCTGACCGCCCCTCCGGCCCGGTCTCAGAAGTTGCCACGCAACTGCTGTTCGCGCTCGATCGCCTCGAACAGCGCCCGGAAGTTCCCCTTCCCGAACCCGAGGGAGCCATGCCGTTCGATCAGCTCGAAGAACACGGTCGGGCGGTCGCCGACCGGTTTCGTGAAGATCTGCAGGAGATATCCGTCCTCGTCCCGATCGACCAGGATCCCGCGCCGCGCGAGCTCCTCGACGGACACCCGGACCGAGCCGATCCGGGCCCGCAACGCCGGGTCCTCGTAATACGAGCTCGGGGTCGACAGGAAGTCCACTCCCGCGGCGACCATCGCGTCATACGCGGCGATGATGTCGTCCGTGGCAAGCGCGACGTGCTGCGCGCCCGGACCGCCGTAGAACTCCAGGAACTCGTCGATCTGCGATCTGCGTTTTCCGACCGCGGGCTCGTTCAGCGGGAACTTCACGCGGTGGTTGCCGCTGGCGACCACCTTGCTCATCAGCGCGGAGTACTCGGTGGCGATGTCGGCGCCGACGAACTCGGCCATGTTCGTGAAACCCATGACCCGGTTGTAGAAGTCGACCCAGTGGTCCATCCTGCCGAGCTCCACGTTGCCGACGACGTGGTCGACGGCCTGGAACAGCCCTCTCGGAGCACCCGGCCGCYGGACCAGCGTCGAGCTCCGCCGTTCGTAGCCCGGCAGGTAGACGCCCTGGTAGCGGGACCGGTCCACCAGGGTGTGCACCGTGTCCCCGTAGGCCGCGATCGTGGCGAGCCGGACGAGACCATGCTCGTCCCGGACGTCGTGCGGATCCTCGACGACCGTCGCGCCGCACGCCCGGGCATGGTCGACGCACCGGTCGACGTCCGGCACCCCGAGAGAGATGTCGACGAGGCCGTCACCATGCCGCCGCTGGTGCTCCACGAGCGGACTGGCTGGATCGTAGGCGCCCTTCACCACGAACCGCGCCGCTCCGGAAAGCAGTACAAAGGCGCGATGGTCGACATTCCCGGTCTCCGGCCCCGAGCAGGCCACCAGCTCCATACCGAAAGCCGACTGGAAGTAGTGCGCGGCCTGCACCGCGTTGCCGACACACCAGACCAGCGCATCCCACCCGGAAACGGGGAACGGGTCCGCGGAACCGTCGTACTCCACCAGGCCGACCAGCTTCCTCAGCTGGTCCAGGTCAAGGTCGGCGAGGCGTTCCAGGTCATTTGTTCCCTGATCAACCGACATGTCGACGACCCCTCGTCCGTGAGCTGCGCCGTCAGGCCATCACAGGTCAGGGGAGTTTTCAAACGCGGCATTCACGCGTGGCGGCGAGGCAGCTCAACTGCTCAGCCGGCGCGGGCGTCGCCGGGCGGCTGGACGAGGTTCGCCTGGTAGGCGATCACCACCAGCTGGGCGCGGTCGCGGGCGCCGAGCTTTGTCATCGACCGGTTGATGTGGGTCTTGACGGTGAACGGGGAGAGGAACAGCGACTCGGCGATCTCGTCGTTGGACAGGCCGGTCGCCACCAGGCGGACGATCTCGGCCTCCCGGTTGGTGAGCCGGTCCAGCGCACCGGCTGCCGGGCTGGCGGACAGCCGGGGCCGGGCGACGTAGTCGGCGATGAGCTGGCGGGTGGCGAGGGGGGAGAGCAGTGCCTCGCCGCGGGCGACGACCCGCACCGCGTTGATCAGCTCCTCGGGCTCGACACCCTTGCCGAGGAACCCGCTCGCGCCGGCCCGCAGCGCCTCGAAGACGTACTCGTCCAGCTCGAACGTGGTCAGCACCAGTACGTGGGTGTTTGCCAGCCGCGGGTCGGTGGTGATCGCCTGGGTGGCGGCGATGCCGTCCACGCCGGGCATGCGGATGTCCATGAGCGCGACGTCGGGCGCGAGCTCGCCGGCCAGCCGGATCGCCTCGGCACCGTCGGCGGCCTCGCCGACGACTGTCATGTCGGGGGCGGCGTCGATGAACACCCGGAATCCGGCCCGGACCAGAGGCTGGTCGTCTGCCAGCAGCACCCGGATCATGCCCTGCCTCCGGAGCGCCCGGTCCGGCCGGCATCCGTCGCGGGGGCGCTGCTCGGCAGTGCGACGACCACCGCGCCCGTGTCGGGTGCCTGGTCTGCGTCGTGATCGGAGCTGGTGCTGGTGCCCCCGCTGGAGTCGGCAGGTGGCGGGAGGGGGAGCCGGGCCGAGATCGTGAAGGAGCCGTCGCTGCCCCGGCCGGCGTGGAGCTGGCCGCCGAGCGCCGCCGCGCGCTCCCGCATGCCGATGATGCCGTGGCCGGCGACGTAGCCGGACTCGGAGACCTGTTCCGTCCCTAGCCTGTGTTCCGTTCCTGCCCGCTGGTCCGTCCCGGGTCGGCGGTCCGGCTCCGTTCTGAGGTCCGTTCCCGGTCTGTGGTCCGTAGGAGGCTGGGGGTCCGCCCCGGCGACGTCGACCGACGTCCACCCACCTGTCTTCGCGAGGTCGGCGGGTGGGTCACCGCTGTGGACCTGGATGCGCAGGCCGTGCTGCTCGTAGGCGAGGCTGACGTGGGTGTGCCCGCCGCCACCGTGCTTGTAGGCGTTGGTCAGGCACTCCTGGACGATCCGGTACGCGGCCAGGTCGACGAGCGCGGGCAGTTCCCGTTCCTGCCCGGTGGCGGCCCAGGTCAGCGGCAGGCCGCTGGTGGCGAAGCCGGCGAGGAGTTCGTCAAGGTGGGCCAGCCCGCGGGCCGGGCGGGTGGCGATCGGCTCGTCCGGCTCGCGCAGCACCCGCACCAGCGCGGACAGTTCGTCCAGGACGGTGCGGCTGGCCTCGCGGACATGGCCGAGTGACTCCTCGGCCCGGTCCGGGTCGGCACGCAGGATGTGCGCGGCCACGGCGGACTGCACCTTGATGAGCGCGACGTGGTGGCCGACGACATCGTGCAGCTCGCGGGCGATGCGCAGCCGCTCCTCGGCGACCTGCCGCCGCGCCTCCTGCTCGCGGCCCTGCTCGGCACGCAGCGCCCGGTCCTCGACGGCGGCGATGTAGTCGCGGCGGCCGCGCACCGAGTAGCCGGTCAGCGTCGCGAGGCCCAGCCAGGTCCACACCGGGGCGATGTCGCCGAACGACGGGCTGTTCGCCAGGCTTGCCAGGGTGGAGGCCAGGCAGGCGAGGACGGCGCAGCACCACACGATCGCGCCGCGCCGCCGCAGGGCGATGGTGTAGACGGCGACGCCCATTGCCAGCGGGTGCACCGGGTTCGCCAGGCCCGCGCCCCAACCGACCGCGAGCAGCGCGATCGCCGCGGCGAGGACCGGTAGCGGCCAGCGTCGCCGCGCAATCAGGGCGAGGGCTGCCAGCATCCCGAGGACGACCGACGGAGCGGCGAGGGCGTCCGCGTCGGCGGAGGGGTCTGCGAGGGTGGCGCAGATGCCGACGCCGAAGGTGGCGACCACCACCAGGCAGTCGACGAAGTAGGGCCGGGAGTGGGCGTACATCCGCAGCGACGCCCACGCCGGTGTGAGGCCGGCGGACATTGTGTTCACGCTACCGGCGGTAGCCGCGCTGTCGACCCGCGTCGAGAGTAGGTCCCGGGTACTGCGGACGCAGTACCCGTCTACCGCGCCGGTCGCTCGGTCGGCAGCCCGCACCACCGCCGCTGGGAGTCCTGCCGGGCCGCAACCCCGCCCACAGTAGGAGAACGGTGGTCGCGGGCCCGGTGGGGCCGGCCCGGCAGGTCCGGGACCGGACCGGTCGCCGGGTCTGCATGCGGCGGAGGGAATCGGCCGATGCTGCTGCATCTGCGGCAGTCGCGTACGCCTGTGGCGGTATGCGCAAGTGACGTCGCTGGCTGGATGTGCCAGGGGGTCGTCCAGAAGCAGGGTTGTTCTCATGGCTCTCTATCTCCAGCGGCTCGGCCGCTTCTCCTTCCGGAGGCGAGGTCTGGTCCTCGGCCTGTGGCTCGGAGTCCTGCTCGTCTCCGGGGTGGGCGCCGCCACCCTGTCCGGGCCGACCCTGGACACGTTCACGATGCCGGGCACCGAATCCCAGCGGGCGCTCGACCTGTTGGAGGAACGCTTCCCCGAGGCCGGAGCGGACGGCGCGACGGCCAGAGTCGTCTTCGCCGCGCCGGACGGGTCACCGCTCACCGCGCAGCGCTGGCAGGACGCTGTCGGCTCGGTCGTCAGTTCCCTGGACGGCACGGACGAGGTCGGCTCCATCGCCGATCCCTACAGCGGACAACTCTCCGATGACGGCAGGGTCGGGTTCGCGCAGGTCACCTACAGTGTCGCCGCCGCCGACCTCTCCGATGAGGCCCGCGACACCCTGGAACAGGCGATCGAGCACGGGCGTGCCGCGGGTCTGATCGTCGAGGCCGGCGGCGATGCCACCGAGGAGGAGGGCGGGAGCGAGGCGACCGAGCTGATCGGTCTGGCGGTCGCGGCACTCGTCCTGGTGATCACGCTCGGGTCGCTGGTCGCCGCCGGTCTGCCGCTGCTGGTCGCGCTGGTCGGTGTCGGCACCGCGGTGGCCGCGATCACCGCCGCGACCGGCTTCGTCGAGCTGTCGTCGAACACCTCGACGCTTGCGGTGATGCTCGGCCTCGCCGTCGCGATCGACTACTCGCTGTTCGTCGTCTCCCGCTACCGCCAGGAGCTCGGGCGGGGCCTGAGCCAGGAGGACGCGGCGGGCCGGGCGGTCGGAACCGCGGGCTCCGCGGTCGTGTTCGCGGGCCTGACGGTGGCGATCGCGCTGGTCGGTCTGGCGGTCGTCAACATTCCGTTCCTGACCGAGATGGGCGTCGCAGCCAGCTTCGCCGTCCTGCTCGCGGTCGTCATCGCCCTGACGATGCTGCCGGCGCTGCTCGGTTTCGCCGGTGCCAGGGTCCACCCGCGCCGCGACCGGCGCGACCGGGCGGCCCAGGGCGGCGACTCCCCGGTGCGGCACCTGCCGAGCACACCGACCCGCGCGCGCCGCTGGGCCGCCTGGATCACCCGCCACCCGGTCGCCGTTCTGGTGGCCACCGTGATGGCCCTCGGCGCCGCCGCGATCCCGGCGCTCGACATGCGGCTCGCCCTGCCCGACGACGGCACCGCCGCGCCGGACTCCTCGGCGCGCAAGGCCTACGACCTGTTGTCGGACAACTTCGGYGCCGGCTTCAACGGCCCGCTCACCATCACCGTCGACACCCACCCGAACGCCTGGTCGCCGGCCACCGACCCGCAGGCCGCGGCGGAGGCCGTCGGAGCCGAGATCGGCCGTCTCGACCACGTCGCGAACGTCAGCCCGGCACAGGTCAACGCGGCCGGTGACACGGCGATCCTCAGCGTCATCCCGGAGACCGGCCCGGCCGCCGCCCAGACCAGCGACCTGGTCCGTGCCATCCGCGACCTGCCCGCACCCGACGGCTCCGAGGTCTCGGTGACCGGAAGCACCGCGCTCGCCGTCGACATCACCGACTCGCTCGGCGACGCGTTGCTGCCCTACCTGATGGTCGTCGTCGGCCTTGCGATCATCCTGCTCTGCCTGGTCTTCCGCTCGGTGCTCGTCCCACTCAAGGCGGTCGGCGGCTTCCTGCTCACCGTGGTCGCCTCGCTCGGAGTGGTGGTCGCGGTCTTCCAGTGGGGCTGGTTCGAGGGGCTGCTCGGGATCGAGGGTCAGACCGGGCCGATCATGAGCCTGCTTCCCATTCTGATCGTCGGCCTTGTGTTCGGCCTCGCCATGGACTACCAGGTCTTCCTCGTCACGGGCATGCGGGAGCAGCACGTCCATGGCGCCGGCGCGACCGAGGCGGTGGTCTCCGGGTTCGACCACGGCGCCCGGGTGGTCATCGCCGCGGCGATCATCATGATCAGTGTCTTCGCCGGGTTCATCCTCACTCCGGAAGCACTGATCAAGCAGATGGGTCTGGCGCTCGCTCTCGGCGTCGCCATCGACGCCTTCATCGTCCGGATGACGATCGTCCCCGCGGTCATGGCCCTGCTGGGGCGCGCCGCCTGGTGGATGCCGCGCTGGCTCGACCGCCTGCTGCCCAACGTCGACGTCGAGGGCGCGCGGCTGGTCGACCACGCGGCACCCGCGCAGGCGGCGCCGGATGGGCTGGCGCCGGAGCTGTCCGGATCTCCGGCCGGCTACGCCGCGGTGATCCGCCAGAACGATGGCGACCACGCGGACACCGGACCGGTCGGATCCAGGCTCGGCCGTTGAGCCATCGGCCGGGATCGTGGGAGGCCGCCGCGGATCGGGCGGCCTCCCCCTTTCCATCCTCCTGCTCAGAACGCCCAGGCGACAGAGCGTGCACGTCGGAGCCTCAGCGGCGGCGCAGGGCCGGCTTGCTGAGGACGGCTGGTGCGTACCCGGCGTCCTCCGGGTTGAGGTTCACCCCGGGCGGGACGATCTCGTCGATGCGGTCCAGTGTCGCGGTGTCCAGGACGACATCGGCGGCGGTGAGCTGGCTTTCCAGATGTTCCATCGTGCGCGGACCGATGATCGCGGAGGTGACCGCCGGGTGGCGCAGCACGAACGCCAGCGCCAGCTCGATCAGCGTGATGCCCGCCTCGGCGGCGAGGTCACCGAACGCGATCGCGGCCTCGACCTTGCGCTGGTTCGCCGGCAGGGACAGGTCGTAGCGGTTGGGGACCCGGGCCGTGCGGGTGCTGGTGACCTCGCCGCCGCCGCGCTTGTAACGCCCGGAGAGGAAGCCGCCGGCGAGCGGGCTCCACGGCAGCACGCCGAGTCCGTACTTCTGCGCCACCGGCAGCAGATCGGCCTCGATGCCGCGGACGAGCAGCGAGTAGGGCGGCTGCTCGGTGACGAACCGTTCGCGGTGGCGCCGCTCGGCGACCCACTGCGCCTCGACCACCTCGTGCGCCGGGAACGTCGAGCTGCCGAAGTAGCGGATCTTGCCGGCGCGGACGAGGTCGGTGAGAGCGCTGAGGGTCTCGTCGATGTCGGTCGACGGGTCGGGGCGGTGTACCTGGTAGAGGTCGATCCAGTCGGTGCCGAGGCGCCGCAGGCTGTTCTCCACCTCGGTGATGATCCAGCGGCGGGACAGGCCGCGCTGGTTGGTGTCCGGACCCATGGGCATGAACAGCTTGGTCGCCAGCACGACGTCGTCACGTCGGCCAACCAGAGCCTTCCCGACGATCTGTTCGGACTCGCCGGCGGAGTAGACGTCCGCCGTGTCGATGAAGTTGATCCCGGCGTCCAGCGCCCGGTGAATGATCTTTGTCGAGTCGTCATGGTCCTGGTTGCCCCAGTCCCCGAACATCATGGCGCCGAGGCAGAGCGGGGAGACCCGCACGCCGGTGCGGCCGAGTACGCGGTGGTCCATGTGACCTCAGTATGGGGGTTGCAGGGCAGGTGCGGACAGCCGTCGCACGTGCCGGGCCCGGCGCTTCCCCTCCTGCCGGCATCCGCGAGGACCGCAGGATCTCCTCTTGACATTCGAAACTAGACTCGCGAGTCTAGTTCTGTCGCGGGCGGAGGGAGAGATGCTGGTGAGCAGTGCAGTGGAGCGCCTGACAGGGCTCGTGCGGTCGGAGAAGCGGTTCGACATTCCGTACGCGGAACTACGCGAGGCCCAGGTCGAGGCCCTGAACGAGCGTTTTCAGGAACGCCGGGACCGTATCCGGCTGCTCGCCTTCCGCGCGAAGGAGGAGAAGGTCACCGAGATCCGGTCGCTGGCCGACGCGGTCCCGTTGCTCTTCCCGCACACCGCGTACAAGAGCTATCCCGAAAGCTTCCTCGCCGAGCAGAAATKGGACCGCCTGGGGAAATGGCTCGGCACCGTCTCGGCCTACCCGCTCACCCCGATAGAGACGTCCGACATCACCGATATCGACGACTGGGTCGCGCGTTACGAGGAGAACCGGCACTACATCTCGTGCTCGAGCGGCACGACCGGGAAGTCGGCGATGCTGATCGCCTCGGAGCGGGACATGGACTGGTCCCGCCTCGACACTGTCGGCGTGTTCTCCTGGGGCTCCGGTGTCCAGCCTGCGCAGGACCGCCGGATGATGGGCCTGGCGCCAAGCGCCAGCGTGMCGAAGAACAACATCATCCGGGACGCGCAGGTCGCCGCTTTCGGTGACCCGCGGTTCAAGCCCTTCCGGCTGCCGATTCCGCCGATCACCATCGGCCAGATGACGAAGATGGTGGTGCTGCGCCGGGCGATGGCGGAGGGCACGGCCCGGCCCGAGGAGATCGCCGACTTCGAGGCGACGTCGCAGGAGCGGGCGGAGATCCTCGACAAGTCCTATGTCATCGCCGCCGAGACGCTGGTCGCGGCGCGCGGGGACAAGCTCATGCYCGCCGGGATGTGGAACGCGCTCTACCACATCRCCAAGCTGGTGCGGGATCTCGGCTACAGCGGCGACGACTTCCACCCCGACAACTGCATCTACGTCGGCGGCGGCCTCAAGCGTGCCCAGCTCCCGCCGGACTACCAGCAGTTCGTCCACGAGACCTTCAACATTCCCGCCACCCGCACCTTCCAGAACTACAGCATGCAGGAGCTCAACTCCGGCATGCCGCGCTGCCGGGAGGGCGGCCGCTACCACGTGCCGCCGTGGGTCGTCCCGTTCGTCCTCACCCGGGACGGCGACGCGCTGCTCCCGGAGACCGGCGGCGAGGTCGAGGGCCGGGCCGCGTTCTTCGACCTGGCACTCGACGGCCGCTGGGGCGGCGTCATCACCGGCGACCGGATCTCGCTGGACCACGGCCCCTGCGCCTGCGGGAACGCCGGGCCGAGTATCCGCGACACCATCGTCCGCTACGCCGACCTGGAGGGCGACGACAAGATCGGCTGCGCCGGCACCGTCGACGCCTACGTGAGGGGCCTGTCATGACCACCACCGAAGMCGAACCGGCCGTCCCCGCCCCCACCCCCGCGCAGGATGTCATCCGGGTCGATCACTTCGTCCGCGGGCAGCTCGTGCGCGGCGGGGCGGTGCGCTACCGCTCCCGTGACCTCGGCGTCGAGTTCGCCACCCCCGAGATCTCGCTGGACGCGCTGGTCACCCCGCGCTCGGAGCTGCCCCCGCTGCTGGACGTCAGCACCGAGGAGATCATCGACTTCCTCGTCGCCTGCGGCGAACGACTCGTCCTGGAGGACAACGTCCACCTGCAGGAGGCGGCCGAGCGCATCATCGCGACGAACCCGCTGCCGCGGCGGGTGGTGGAGAACCTGTTCCGCGTCGCCCGGCACCGCCTGACGAAGCGGGCGCTGTGGGGCAGCATCGAGACCAACTTCGCCGACCCGGCGGCGCTCGACGGCTGGGTCGACCGGGTCGACTTCCACGGCAACCACGGCGCGCTGCGCGCCTTCCCGCCGCGGATGATCCACATGTTGGCGGGCAACTCGCCGACGGGCTGCATCTCCTCGATCGCCCAGGGTGCGCTGGTCAAGGCCGTCAACGTCTTCAAGATGCCGTCCAGTGACCCGTTCACCTGCGTCGCCATGCTGCGCACCATGGCCGAGGTCGACCCGGAGCATCCGGTCGTCCGTTCGATGTCGGCGGTCTACTGGCGCGGCGGTGACGAGCGCATCGAACGCACCCTCTACCGCCCGCAGTACTTCGACCGGATCGTGGCCTGGGGCGGCGGCGACGCGATCAACAACGTCATCCGCTACCTGGGCCCGGGTCTGCAGCTCGTCTCGTTCGACCCGAAGACGTCCATCTCGATGGTCGGGCCCGAGGCTTTCAGCTCCGACACGGTGATCGCCGAGGTCGCCGAGGCGGCCGCTGTCGACGTCTCCGTGTTCAACCAGGAGGCCTGCCTGGCCAGCCGTTTCATCTTCGCCGAGGGCGAGCGGGACGGTATCGAGAAGTTCTGCGCGGCCCTGCAGGAACGCCTCGGCGTCGACCGGGAGATCGCCTCGGCCGTGGCGCTGCCGCTGCCCGTCGACACCCGCGACGAGATCCAGATGCTGCAGGTCATGGACGACGACTGCAAGGTCTGGGGCGCACCCGACGGACGGGGCCTGGTCATCCTGACCTCCGAACCGGTCGACTTCCACCCCAGCAACAAGACGGCGAACGTCGTGCACGTCGACTCGCTCGACGACGCCGTCCGCCACGTCAACGTCGCGACGCAGACGATCGGCATGTACCCGCCGGAACGCAAGCGGGCGATGCGCGACCGCCTCGCCAGCGCCGGCGCGCAGCGGGTGGTGCGGCTCGGCGGCGCGGCGAAGCACGTCGAGGGCGGCCCGCACGACGCGATGTTCCCGCTCCAGCGTTTCGTCCACTGGATGTCCGACGAGGACGCCTGACGAGGCCGAGACCGAGACCGAGGCCCGCGGGGTGCCGGCCGGTCGGCGGTGCGGCGCCCATAGGGTGGATACATGGAAAAGCCCGAGATCGACTTCGTCGACCCGACTCCGCCGACCGACCTGGTCGTCAAGGACCTCACCGAGGGGCAGGGAACTGAGGCCACCGCTGGCCGGACCGTCTCGGTCCACTATGTCGGTGTCTCCCACAGCTCGGGTGAGGAGTTCGACGCCTCGTACAACCGCGGCCAGCCGTTCCGGTTCCGCCTCGGTGCCGGTCAGGTCATCTCCGGCTGGGACCAGGGCGTCCAGGGCATGAAGGTCGGCGGGCGCCGTCAGCTCGTCATCCCGCCGCACCTCGCCTACGGTTCGCGCGGTGCCGGCGGCGCCGTCAAGCCCAACGAGACCCTGATCTTCGTCGTGGACCTRCTCGGCGTCAGCTGACCGCCGGCGGCCGAACCCCCGGCACGACACTGCCGGGGTCGCCGAACTCCCGCAGCAGATCGGTGAGGACGCTGACGGGGAGCCCGACAACGGTGTCGTACTCCCCGTCGATGCGGTCCACCAAAGCCCCGCCGGCACCCTGGATCGCGTAGCTCCCCGCCTTGTCCAGCGGCTCGCCCGATGCGACGTACGCGGCGATCTCGTCGTCGCCGAACAGGCGCATCGTGACCGCGGTGGTCGCACTTCGCCCGTGGCAGYGACCCGTCGCCCCGTGGACCACGACGACACCGGTGGTCACGTGATGCGTCCGGCCGCGCAGTTCCCGCAGCGTCCGCGCGGCGTCCTGTTCACTGTCGGGTTTGACGAAGATCCGCCCGTCGAGACCGACGACCGTGTCGCAGCCGACGACCAGCGCCTCCGGTTCGGAGCGGGCCACGGCCAGCGCCTTGCGGCGGGCCACCTGCACCGTGAAGTCCGACGCTCCGTCATAGTCGTGGAGCGTCTCGTCCACGCCGCTGGTGACGACGGTGAACTCCAGGCCCATGCTGGTCATGATGTCGCGGCGGCGCGGTGAGCCCGAGGCGAGAACGATCCGGTAGGCGGGCACGCCGTTCACGCTACCGGCCCCGGGGCCCCCGGCTGCCCGCCCCGAGCCTGGCCAGCCGCCCGCCCTCGAGCCCGGCTACGCGGCCGGGGCGACAGGTGCGGTCGGAGGGGCCGGTGTGGTCGGAGCGGGCGGAGTCGACGGGTGCGCGGCCCGCGCCGGGCGGCGCAGCAGGAGCACCGCCGGGACGATGCCGACCAGGGCGAGACCTGCCGTCACCCACCAGGCCTCCCGGAAGGCGTGCAGCGGTGTCCCCGTGCCCACCGAGGCCTCACCGAGAATCGCGATGGCGACCGCCACACCGAGCGCGAAACCCGTCTGGCGCAGCATGTTGACCACCGCGGAGCCGGTCGCGAACGACTGCGGCGGCAGCGATCCCGAGGCGGTGGCCATCATGGTGGGCAACGTCAGACCGACACCGATGCCGGTGAGGAGCATGCCACCGAGCACCCCGGACACGTAGTTCTGCTCCTCGGTGACCGCGAGCGCCCACCAGGCCACGCCGCCGCCGAAGACGGCGCAGCCGACCGCGATCACGACAGCCGCTCCGTACCGGGCGATGAGCGCACCGGCCACGCCGAAGGCGACCAGCGGCACCATGAGCGGCCCCGGCGCGATCGCGAGCCCCGCCCGCAGTGGGGACCAGCCCCAGTGCCCCTGCTCCCAGAGCACGATCGACAGCAGCATCGCGGCGAACGACGCCGAGAAGAACAACGCCACCAGGGACGCACCGGTGAACGCCCGCCCCGCGAACAGCGAAGGATGGATCAGCGGGGTCCGGCTGGTCGCGCAGTGCGCCACGAACAGCGCCAGCAGCACCACGGCACCAAGCAGCGTCCCGAGCAGGGCCGCGGACGTCCATCCCCAGTCGCCGCCGCGGACGAGCCCCGCCGTCAGCAGTCCGATGCCGCCGGTCGCCAGCACCACCCCGAGCGGGTCGGGCCGCTCCGTCGGCTGCCCCGCCAGCTTCGGCAGCCACCGGCGCCCGGCGACGAGGGCCGCCAGACCGACGGGGATGTTCACCAGGAAGGCCCAACGCCAGCTCGCGGCGACCAGCAGGCCGCCGATCACCGGGCCGATCGCCGCCGCCATGCCGCCGATGGCCGTCCACGCCCGGACGGCTCCCTGACGGCGGTCGGTGCTGTGGGCCGCGAGCACCAGACCCAGCGAGGTGGGTGTCACGAGGGCGGCGCCGACGGCCTGCGCGAGCCGGAAGCCGATCAGCATCTCGACGTTGCTGGCCGCCGCGCAGGCCGCGGACGCCGCCGTGAAGACCACGACTCCGAGCAGGAAGCCGAGATCGCGGCGGTAGCGGTCCGCCAGCCGGCCGAAGAACACCAGCAGCGCGGCGTAGCAGACCGCGTACCCGTTGAGGACCCAGGACAGCGTGCCCAGGTTGGTCTCACCGAGGTCGCGGGCGATCTGCGGCAGCGCCACGTTGACGACGAACAGGTCGAGGTTCACCAGGACCACGCCGGCGCAGACGATCAGCAGCACCCCGCGCCCGGAAGCAGTCCTCGCCGACTGTGGGGTGGCGCCCCGCTCCACCATGAGTTCCGTCATGGAACTCACCCTAGGAGCTTGCAGTTCTATCAAGCAACCCACTAGCGTTGAGTCCATGGAGCGCAAGAGCTTCGCCGGCATGCACTGCTCGGTCGCCCAGACGCTGGAGATCGTCGGCGAGTGGTGGACGATGCTGATCGTCCGCGACGCCTTCCTCGGGGTGACCCGCTTCGACGACTTCCAGAAGCGGCTCGGCATCTCCCGCAACATCCTCAACCAGCGCCTGGCCGGCCTGGTCGACGCCGGAGTGCTGAGCCGGGTGCCCTACCAGGACAACCCCCCGCGCCACGACTACCGGCTCACCGAGAAGGGCCGTGACCTGTGGCCCGTCCTGACCGCGTTGCGTGAGTGGGGCGACCGGCACGCCGCGCCCGACGGCCCGCCCCTGCAGCTGCGGCACACCGGCTGCGGGGAGGTCTTCCACACCGTGCTCGGCTGCTCCGAGTGCGGCGAGCCGGTAAGCCTGCGCGACGTGCGCGCCACCCCCGGTCCCGGCGACCTCGACGGCATCGTCCGCACCAGGCCCCCACGCCGCGACCCCGACTGACGCATCGGCGGCCCTGGACCGTTGCCCCGGCGCCCGGCCGAGCCCAGCCTGAGGCAGTCTGCGTACCGCCGGCCACCCGCCCGCGTACCTTCGCCGAAGGACGACGACCGCCGGCAGCTCCTGGGCTAAGGGGCCTGATGACCAGGGAGTCGGGCGAGCTCCAGATAGAAGCCGTCGATCGCGCGAATCGCGCCGAAGAACTCGTCGAGCTCCTGCGGCTTGCAGACATAGGCGTTGGCATGCAGCTGGTAGCTGGCTGACACGTCATCCGGAGCCTCGGACGTCGTCAGCACCACGACCGGGATGCTCCGCAGCGCCGGATCAGCCTTGATCGCGGCGAGGGTCTCCCTGCCGTCCATCCGAGGCATGTTCAGGTCAAGGATGATCAGATCCGGCTTTCGCAGAGCCGGGTCATGGAGATACGCCATCGCCTCGACGCCGTCAGCGACGGTCTCCACCTCCTGCCCGAGACCGCGGGCAAGGAATGCTTCGGTCACCAGCATCGCATCGCCCGGGTCATCCTCGGCGAGCAGGACCGAATAGGAAGGGCGGGGCGCGGCGGCGACCATCACCGGCATCTCCATGGCTGTAGGTCGGCGGGTGCGCCCACCGACGCACCGTCATCGTCGCACATCGTTCCGGGTGTCGCGGGCGGCAGTCAGGAACGGCGGGCCCGGTGGTGGGCGGCGCGGGCACGGTTCCCGCAGGCCTGGTCCGAGCACCAGCGGCGTCGGCCGGGCCGGGACGCGTCGAAGAACAGCAGCGCGCACTCGTCGCTGGCGCACTCCCGTATCCGCGCGACGTCCGGGCTGCCCAGCAGCTCGACGGCGTCCCGCGCGACCGTGGCCAGCACGGCCTCGACCGGGGTGCGCCCCGGATGGAGCTCCCGGGTGCCCAGGCCGGTGAGCTGCGGGGCCAGGCCCGCGTGCCGGGCGTGAGTGTTGATCGTCCGGAGATCACTGTCGCCGGCTGCTCCGCCGTCGATCGCGGCTCGCGCGGTGCGGTAGACCGCCTCGCGCAGCCGGCGCGCGGACCGCAGCTGCGTCTCGGTGACCGTCGGCGGCTCCGCCAGCAGGCCCGCGGCCACGAACCAGCGGCCAAGATCCTCACCGGCGCGGAGTCGTTCGAAGCTACGGCGCCAGCGCTCGCCCACCGTCGCCGTGTACGCCAGGCAGAGCCGGCCGGAGAGGAACCGGAACTGCAGCTCCCAGTCGGGCAGCTCGCCCGGCGGGAGCACCCGGACAGCGGTTGCCACGCCCTTCATGTAACGACTATAAGTCGTTACATGCGGAGCATCGACGAACCAGCCGTCAGGACGTCCGAGACTCGGCGTGAGGCCTTCGGCCAGGCCACCGCCGCCTTCACCGCGCTGGTGACGAGGGTCGGCCCGGAGGACTGGCAGCTCCCCGCCCTCGGCCAGTGGACGGTGCGCGACCTGGTGGGCCACACCAGCCGGGCCCTGTCGACGATCGAGGCCTACCTGCCGACAGCCGTGCAGGCCACACAGGAGGTACAGGCCGGTAAGCCCGCTGACCCGGCGCTCGACGCGTACGCGTACGAGTTGGCCGGGCCGGCGGACTACTACCTCGCGGCACGGGCCGGCCTCGGGGATCCCGCCGCGGTGGCCGAACGTGGCCGCGCCGCCGGTCGGGCCCTCGGCGCGGACCCGGCGGGCGCGGTGGGCGCGCTCGCCACCCGGGTGCTGGCCCTGGTGGCCGCCACCGCGGACAGCACCCTGGTCCGCAGCCCGGTCGGCACGATGGCCTTCGTCGACTACCTGCCGACGAGGACCTTCGAACTGACCGTGCACGGCCTCGACCTGGCCCGCGCGCTCCCGGGCGACGGCGGGCCGGGGGCCGGGGCCCCGCTCGGCTCGGCCCTGGCCGCTGGTCTCGACCTTGCCGCGGAGCTGGCGGCCCGCGGCCCCGATGCCGCTGACCTGCTGCTGCTCCTCACCGGGCGCGGTTCCCTGCGCTCCGGCCTGAGCGCTCTCTGATCCCCGGCCGCGTCTGACCCCGTCCGCCTCTGGCGCCGCCCGCCCGACTACCGGTCTGCCCCCACGCCTCGGCCTGCCCGAGGGGCATGGCGTGTCGCCTGCTGTCCCAGTGCCTCGCGGATGCGTGCGGCAGCTGCGGCGGCCTGGTTCTCGCCGGACTGATAGGCGGGCTCCCAGTGGGTCCGGTCACCCAGATCGGTGCCGAAGCTGTCCTGCGCGGCATCGTCGGCGGCGATGCGCACGACCGCGGCCGCGCCGGCCGGCCCGCCGGGCGACCCGACTCTGGGCGCCATCGGTTCGATGACCACCACTGGGTCGGCGCCGACGGCGAGGTGGCTGTGGGACCCGCCGGCGAGAGCACCGTCCATGTAGCGGCGGCCGGCGATCAGGACCGGTGGGTAGGCGGCGGGCATGGCGCAGCTCGCCGCGACGGCCAGGGACAACGGAACACCGCTGCTACCGTCCCAGACGACGGGCTGACCGGTCTCCAGGTCCACGGCGGTGATCAGCAGCCGCCGGGCCGGCCAGGCCTCCGCACCGATCACGAACCTCATGTCGGCGATGTGCGTCGCCTCGGGGACCGTCGGAGCGCTGAGCGCGATGCGGCCCGCGCGGCGCCGGGCATCGGTCGGGTCGATCTCAGGATCGCCGAGGGTGGAGAACACCTCCGTCATGAGGTGCGGGTCCGGCCGCACCTGTGGGCCGGACCGCTCGGGCAGGACGGCGAGGCGCCGAGGGTCGCCACCGGTGGCCAGGACGGCCCCGGCGATCGCGCCCGCCGAGGTTCCCACGATCAGACCGGCATCGGCGAGGTCCACCCCGTCCCGGCGCAGCCCGGCTGCCAGCCCGAGCAGCCAGGCCGTGCCGACGAGCCCACCTGGACCCAGGACAACCGCGGCACCATCGGAAAGCGTCATACCGCGACGATGGAACCTCAAGTCCCGTCGAGGTCAAGCCCGGTCCATCCCTGGAATCGACTCGCGGACGGGAGGCCTGCTGGCGGCGGCGGATCGTCCGGGGCCAGCGGCTTCCGGCCGGCGCGGCCTACTCAGTCGTCGGTGCGTTGCCGGCGGGGGTCCATTCCGGCCGTCGTACGGCGCCGGATGCGTAGCCAGCAGAAGCCGTAGCCGGCCAGGTCGAGGTCGACGGCACCGCCGTCACCGGCAGTCAGGTTGCCCCCGAACCCGTCGGAGCCGGCCAGCTGCGTCAACTGGTCGCCGGACTCGACACCGGCGAGCGGGAGGCACGTGGCGACAGGTTCCCGACCGAGGTTGTGCACCGTCACGACGGACTGGCCGTCCAGGTCGCTGCGGTGGACGAACACGGCGGGGGCACCGGGGCAGTCGAGCACGGCGCCGTCGCCCCAGGCGAGTTCCGGGCAGCGCCGGTAGACGCGGATCATCGCGGTGAACCAGGACAGCAACGAGTCGGGATCGTCCTGCTGGGCCGCCACGTTGACCTTCGCCGGAGCGAAGTCGCCCTCGACGACCGGGCCGACGAGGCTGTCGGGCTCGACGGCGGAGAAGCCGCCGTTCGGGCCGCCCGTCCACTGCATCGGCGTGCGCACGGCGAGACGGCCCTCGGCAGCCAGGTTCTCGCCCATCCCGATCTCCTCGCCGTAGAAGAGAGTCGGGGTGCCGGGCAGCGCGAACAGCAGGCTGTAGACGAGGCGCAGGCGCACCGGGTCACCGCCGAGCATCGGTGGCAGCCGCCGCCGCAGCCCACGGTCGTACAACTGCATCGACGGGTCGGGGCCGAACGCGGCGAAGACCTCCCCGCGCTCGTCGTCGCTCAGCTTGTCGAGTGTCAGCTCGTCGTGGTTGCGGACGAAGGTCGCCCAGTGTCCGTCCTTCGGCGCGGCCGGCCGTTCCCGCAGAGCGGTGGCGAGCGCGGAGGCGTCCTCCCGGGCCATCGCCAGATAGAGCTGCTGCATGCCCGGGAAATCGAAGCACATCGTCAGCTCGTCGCCGTCCTCGTCCCCGAAGAACGTGCGCAGCTCCGGGTACGGAAGGTTCACCTCGCCGAGCAGGATCGCCTCGCCGCTGCGACGGGACAGAAAAGCCCGCAGGTCACGCAGGAAGTCGTGCGGGTTCGGCAGGTCCTCGGCGTCCAGCGCCCCGGCGGTCTCCAGCAGGAACGGAACCGCGTCGACCCGGAAACCGGAGACGCCGAGTTCCAGCCAGAAACCGATGACCCGGGCGATCTCGTCGCGCACGTCGGGATTGGTGACGTCGAGGTCGGGCTGGTGCTTGTAGAACCGGTGCAGATAGTACTGGCCGGCTTCCTCGTCGTACTGCCAGACGCTGTCCTCCTTGTCCGGGAACACCACGTCGGACGGGCCGTCCTTCGGTGGCTCGTCCCGCCACACGTAGAAGTCGCGATAGGGCGAGTCCCGGCTGGAACGCGCGGAACGGAACCAGGGGTGCTGGTCGGAGGTGTGGTTGACGACGAGGTCGATGATCACCCGGATGCCGCGGTCGCGAGCGAGACRCAGGAACTCGACCAGGTCGCCGTGGGTGCCCAGACGCGGGTCGACGCCGTAGAAGTCGGTGATGTCGTAGCCGTCGTCGCGGTCGGGGGATGGATAGAACGGCATCAGCCACAGGCAGGTGACGCCCAGTTCGTGCAGGTGGTCGAGGCGTTGGGACAGCCCGCGGAAGTCGCCGCAGCCGTCGCCGTCGGAGTCGGAGAAGGTCTCGACGTCCAGGCAGTAGACGACTGCGGTCTTCCACCAGAGGTCGCCCGTCCTGGTCAGCCTCATGCGTGCGCCGCCCCCGCACGGGCCACTGCCGGCCGCTCCGCCGGCGGACGGGCCGCCGCGGTGCCGGGCCTGCCAGAGGGGCCAGGGGGGTCGGTGAGCTGTGGCAGGACGGACCCGGCGAACACCTCGATGAACTCGTCCAGGTGCTGGCCGACGTGGTGCAGGAAGATCTCCTCGTAGCCGAGCTCGGTGTACCGGGCGAGCTGTTCGGTGTGCCAGCCCAGGTCGCTGGAGATGTTGACGGACTCGGCGACGACCTCCGGCGGCACGTGCGCGGACACCGCGTCGAACGTGTCGACATGATCGATGTCCCAGCAGGCCGGCGGCGCGAACACGTTCGAACGCCACTGGTCGTGGGCGATGCGCGTCGCCTCGCCGGCGTCAGGGGCGTAGCTGAGGTGCACCTGCAGGCGCAGCGGGCCGCGCCCACCAGCGTCGCGGTAGGCGTCGGCGACCGCGCGCAGCCGCTCCTCGGGCCCGTTGACGGTGATCAGGCCGTCCGCCCATTCGGCGCACCACGCCGCCGTCTCCGGACTGACGGCCGCGCCGACGAGTGCCGGCGGCTCGGCGGGCAGCGTCCACAGCCGGGCCCGGTCGACGGTGACGAGTCCGTGATGGGTGACCTCCTGGCCGGCGAACAGCGCACGCAGGACGTCGACGCACTCCCGCAGCCGCGCCGCCCGCACCGGCTTCGCGGGCCACGGGTCGCCGGTGATGTGCTCGTTGCTGGCCTCTCCGGTGCCGAGCGCGGCCCAGAACCGGCCGGGGAACATGGCGGCGACCGTGGCGATCGCCTGGGCGCTGATCGCCGGGTGGTAGCGCTGGCCGGGCGCGGTGACGACGCCGAACGGCAGGTCCGTCGCCTGCATCGCCGCGCCGAGCCAGGTCCAGGCGAAACCCGACTCGCCCTGCCGGGCGCTCCACGGGGAGAAGTGGTCGGACGACATCGCCGCGCCGAATCCGGCCCGCTCGGCCAGCACGACGGCGCGTACCAGCTCGCCGGGCGCGATCTGTTCATGGGACGCATGAATGCCGAAAAGGGTCACGCCGCGATCTTTGCCCGCTGAGCGCCTCCTAACCATCCGCGACCATCCGCGATCTCGGTGCTCTCCGCGCTGTCCGCACTACACCGGCGACCCGCCCGCTGACTCCGGATCGGTCTCCCGCACGATCAGGTCCACGACGTCGGCGATCTGCCCGCGCCGGCGCAGCATGGCACGCTGCCGGTCGGCACCGGTGCCGCGGGCGAACAGGGTGTCCACCATCCCGCCGACCGCCGCCAGGTCACCTGCCGCGGCGAGCGCGGGGGAGATCCGGTCCACCAGCCGGTCGACCATCGCGCGGGCCTTCACCAGCTCGCCGGACACGGGGTCGACCAGTTCCCCCTGGATGYCGTCGCGGGCCGCCCGCCACGTCGCCGCGCGCAGCACCTCCGGACGGGCGTCGGGCACCGGCCGGCCGTCCGCCCAGTCGGCTGCCGCAGTCGTGACGAGGCCACGGGCGAGCGCCGCGAGCAGGACGGCGTCCTCGACCGAGAGGCAGACGTCCGCGACCCTCAGTTCCAGGGTGGGGTAGCGGCGGGAGAGGCGGGCGTCGAAGTAGATCATGCCGTCGTCCATCGCCGCGCCGCTGCGCACGAGCAGGTCGACGACCCGGTCGTACTCCGTGGCGGAGCCGAACGCGGCGGGGGCCCCGGCCGTCGGCCAGCGTGCCCACACCTGGGTGCGGTAGCTGGCGTAGCCGGTGTCCGCGCCCTGCCAGAGGGGGGAGTTCGCGGACAGCGCGGCCAGTACCGACAGCCAGGGTCGCAGCCGGTCGAGCGCGCCGACCGCCTCGTCCGGTGACTCGATCCCGACGTGAACGTGGCAGCCGCAGGTCAGCTGTTCCCGGGCGGTGAGGCCGAACTCGTCCCGCATCCGCTCGTAGCGCGGTTTGTGGGTGAGGGTCGGATCGCCGCGGGTGGGGCTGGTGCCGGTCGCGGCGAGCATGACGCCCTCGGCGCGGGCCGCGCGGGCGGCGGCGCGCCGCAGTGTGGACAGCGACCCCCGTACCAGCGCGAGCGAGCGGTGCGGCGCGGAGCCGCTCTCCACCTGCTCCCGGGTCAGTTCGACGTCGAGGCCGCCGTCCAGCTCGACGTCGAGGTCGCCGCGGCCGCTGCTCCGGGAGAGCACACGGGGAGCGGCGGCGCGCACCGCGAGGCTGTCGGGATCGAGCAGGAGGAACTCCTCCTCGACGCCGAAGGTGCGAGGGCTGGTGGTCATGAAGCACTGCTTCCCCGGCACGACGATGACTAACTGCCGCGCGGCGAAGGGGCCCGGCCGGGCCGGTGCGGGATCACCCGTTCTGTCCGGTACCTGCGCCATCGGTGGCCGTCACCGGGACACCCACCCCTTTCTTTATATTGTAATCCTTGCTAGGATTACGTCCGGCGGAATCCACGGAGAACACTGGTCCCGGTCGGTCGGGGCTGGTTCGCCCGCCGTTTCCGGGAGAGAGAGGGAGTTCCTCTTGTTCAAGCAGATATGTTTCTTTCGCAAGCGCCCCGACATGACGATGGAAGAGTTCCTCGACTACTACGAGAACCATCACACGCAGTTGGCGACAAAATTAGGGAAGCCGGCCATTCCGAACGCGGTGCGCTACGTGCGGCGCTACCTCACGCCGGTCGAGAACCCGGTGACGGGTGAGATCCATGACAGCGGCTACGACTGCATCATGGAGATCTGGWGGAACTGCCGCGAGGATTTCGAGACCTCGCAGCGGCTCATTCGGGACCCGGAGCGCCTGCCGCACACGATGGAAGACGAGAAGAAGCTCTTCGCCACCCACGAGAACCCGATCTGCATCGTCGAGGAACACGATTCCCCGATGGGTCCCGAGGGTGAGACCTACGACTGGGTGCCGGTCGTCCGGAGCTGAGATTCCACCGGAGCGGYAACCGCCCCACAGGGGCCTGCCGCGTCAGCACCCATCCATATGACAGGAGATGGTCAGCGCGATGAGTGGTCTTCACGATCTCCCCGCGGCGGTGTCAGGTCTCATCGAGTCGGGCGTGGTGGCGGAGTTCTCCACGGTGTCCGCGGCGGGCATCCCGATCGACACGCCGACCTACTACTTCCCGGCCGACGACATGTCGACGATCGACCTGGCGACCGGCCTGCCCAACCCCGCCAAGGCCGAGCGGGTGCGGCGCAACCCGAAGGTCGGCCTGCTGATCGAGGGCAGGCCCGAGGAACCGGTCGTGGTCGTGCGCGCGCACGGCGCGGTCCGCGACAGCGACATCCAGGCGAACGCCGTCCGATACCTCGCCGAGACCGGCTACAAGGGAATCAGCCACGGCATCACCTGGGAGGAGGCACGGAAGGCGGTCACCTACTGGTCCCGCATCATCATCGAGAACAAGCCCGAGCGGGTGTACTGGTGGGAGAACCATGCGGCGCTCGACAGTCCGCCGCAGGTGTGGGCCGCCGAACCCGGAACGGTCTTCCCGGCGTCGGATCCGGCGCCCGCCGGGCGCATGAAGAAGTCCGCCTGGCCGGTCCGCCCCTGGCCGGTCGTGGCCCGGGAGGCCGTGGAGGGCGGGACCCCCGCGCACCTGTCGGTACTCGACGACGACGGGTATCCCCTCCCGATGCGCGCGCTCGACTTCTCCCTGACCGATGACGGATTCCTGCTGCGACTGCCTACGGGAACGCCCTGGCAGCTGAAGGGCCGGGCGTCCCTCACCTTCGCCGGTTTCCGCACGTTCGTCGGCGATGCCGGGCCCGACGGTGACCGGGTCCTGTTCCGGGTCGAGCGGGCGCTGCCGCAGCACCCCGCCACCCTCGACACGAAGCAGGTGCTCCAGCCGAGCGAGGACACCCTCGCCAAGGCCCGCGCTCGTCTCGAGCACGAGGCGTCCCGCCGCGGCCAGTCGCTGCCGGTCATCCCGGCGGACCCGCCGGCCCGCACCCGCCTCGCCCTCGCCCGCCAGGCACGCATCGAGAGCGACGCGCCGATCACGGGCATCACCGAGGACCACGGCAACCGCACCACCTGACCGGCAACAGCACCTGACCGGCAGTCCCGTCCGTGGCGGCCGGGCGCGCCGCCGCGGGCGGGACGGGCGTTTTCTGTCGCACCGGCCGTCTACGGTGTTCGGCATGGTCGACAGCCTCACCCGGGTGGATGTACTCGCTTTCCGGACACGTGCGCAGGGTCTGGATCGCGCGTCCACGCCGCTGGCCGAGGCGACCGTGCTGGAGTTCGGGGTCCAGGACACCGGCCCCGACGGTGGGCGCTGGGCACTGGCGGTCCGGGGGGTGGCTGTCGACGCGCTCGGCGAGGAGGCTCTCGCGGTCGCGTGGACCCTGCGCGGCGCCCCACACCTCTACCGCCGGGCCGACCTGCCCTGCATCGCCGCGGCGACCGAGCCGTTCTCGGACGCCGACGCCGGAAAAAGGATCTTCGATGCCGCCCGGCCGTTGCGGGAGGCGGGCATCAGCCCGATCGAGGCCCTGGAGTCCGTGGCCGCGAGGATGCGCACGCTGGTCACCGGGCCGATGGTCAAGGGCGAGGTGTCCGGTCGGCTGGCGGAGCTGATGGAGCCGCCCTACCTGCGTTTCTGTCGGCCCTGCCAGGCCACCCACCTCTACGAGCAGCCGTTCCGGCTGGCCGCACTGCGGGCCGGCCTGGAGCTGGAGCCCGGCACGTCACCGCCGGTCCTGCGGCCGGTCCCCGGGTTCACCCGGGCCGGCTCGGTGCCCGCGCGCTTCGACGTCATCCGCGGGTATCTGCGGCTGCTCGGCCCGGCGACCCCGAGGCATGTCGCGGAGTTCCTCGACTCCCCGGTGAAGGAGGTGAAGGCCCACTGGCCGCAGGATGCGGTCGAGGTCACGGTCGAGGGCGAGCGCAGATGGGTCCTCGCCCAGGACGCGGCGGGCCTGACGGCCGGCCCGGCGCGCACGACCCGGCTGCTGGGCCCCTACGACCTGTACCTGCAGGGCCGGGACAGGCCGCTCCTGGTCGGGGAGCAGGCCCGGGCGAAGGCGCTCTGGCCGGTCCTCGGCCGGCCCGGTGCCCTTCTCGTCGACGGTGAGATCGGCGGCCTGTGGCGGCCCCGGCAGTCGGGCGGCAGGCTCACGCTCCAGCTCACCCTCTGGCAGACGGCGACCCCGGCGCTGCACGCGTCGATCACCGACCAGGCCGAGCGGCTCGCCGCATACCGAAACGTCCGCCTCACCGGCATCGACGTGGAGGAGTGAGAGCGCGAGCAGCCCGGCTGGGCTGGTGGAGAGGGCTGGGTGGGGCCCAGGTGCCGACACAGGTCTCCGCGGTGATGCCGGGGCCGAACCCGGCGATGACGCCCCGCGCCCCGGGGGCCAGGGCGTCCTCCTCGAACATGCGGCGCAGCGCGTCGAGGACGACGGCGCTGGCGATGTTCCCGTAGTCGGAGAGCGTCGCGCGGCTGTGGCGGAAGAAGGCCGCGTCCACGCCGAGAATGTCGCGCAGGTCGTCGAGGATGCGCGGCCCGCCGGCGTGGATGATGTAGAAGTCGAGGTCGGACGCGTCCCAGCCGTGCCGCCGGGCCAGGCCACGCAGGGCCGGGGCCAGCATCGCCATCGTGGTGGGTACGCGCTTGTCCAGCTGGAAGTGGAAGCCGGTGGCCCGGACGGCGTAGGAGATCCAGTCCTCCGTGCCGGGCACCAGGTAGGAGCCGTTGCGCTCCAGCCGCACGCCGTCACCGCCCTGCCCCCGGACGACCGCGGCGGCGACGGCGTCACCGAAAAGCCCGTTGGACAGGAGCGTGCCCACACCGGTGTCGGTCGGCTGGTAGCACAGTGAGCAGAACTCGCAGGCCACAATGAGAACGTTCGCGTCCGGGTAGGCGGTGCAGAAGTCGGCGGCCCGGTTGATCGCGGCACCGCCCGCGGCACAGCCGAGCTGCGCGATCGGAATCTGCCGGGTGTCGTTCCGGAAACCCAGATTGTTGATCATCCAGGCGGTCATCGACGGCATGAGAAACCCGGTGCACGACACGAAGATGATGGCGTCGACATCCTCGGCACCGATGCCTCCGCTGGCCAGGGCAGCGCAGGCCACCCCCGGGACCCGGCTGCGCGCCTCCTGGGCGTAGGCCGTGTTGCGGGCCTCGAAACCCGGATGCCGGAGGGTCTCGGCGAGGGGGCGGACAAGATGACGTTTGCGGACGCCGGTGTTCTCGACGAGCCRCAGCACGAGGCCGAGCTGCGGATGGTCCGCGTGYAGCCCGYGTRCCAGCTCCAGCGTCTGCTCCTGGGAGATCACGTGTTCCGGTACCGCAACGGCTGGGCGACAGAGAACCGGCATGGCAAGAGCGCCTTCCTGGACGGWGCGCCGTCATCCCCGTGGGGAAGGCGCAGGCCGGAACGTCTGGCACGGTCCCGGCGGATCCACAGCGGCAGCTTCCGCGACCCCGATAACAGTACRTACCCTGCGTAGCCTCTCGTACGCACGCTGTTCGATGGTGTGCTCGGAGCTGGCCGGGAGACGGCCGCGTGGAGACATCGTTCCCAACGGCCGCACCTGTTCTCCCCACGGTCTGTCGGACGGATGACTTTGCTTGATCCACCGTGAACCGTTGCTGGATAGTGCGTCATCACATTGACGGTGCAACGAGGGGGGCGGATGGCGCTCGGAACGCAGAAGTCCGATCGGAATACGGGGTCGGATGCGGCGCTCGCGCGTTCGGCGGGGGCCGGGTTCGCCTTGTCTCTGCTCGTGGGCGTCGCAGTCGCGGTGTCACTGGGTGTGTACGCGCGCGTACATGACCCGGCCGGCCGCCCGCTGCTCACACTCGGTTTCTCCGGAACGCTGCCGATGAAGGCCTGGCTGACGACGGCAGCCACTCTCCTTCTCCTTGTTCAGCTGACCACGGCGCTGTGGATGTGGGGCCGTCTTCCCGGCGCCGGCCGCGCCCCGGCCTGGGCCGCCCCCCTGCATCGGTGGAGCGGCACGGTGGCGTTCGTCCTCACCCTGCCGGTCGCTTTCCACTGCATCTGGGCGCTCGGCTTCGCCAGCAATGAGGCCCGGACGCTCGTGCACAGTCTGGTCGGCTGTGTGTTCTACGGCGCCTATGCCGCGAAGATGCTCGGACTGCGCACCCGCCGGCTGCCCGGATGGGCCCTGCCGGTTCTCGGATCCGCTGTCCTTCTCTCCCTGGTGGTGCTCTGGCTGAGCGCATCGCTGTGGTTCTTCACCCGTCCCGACATTCCGAAGTACTGAAAGAGGCCGGTAGATGGCGCAGGAAACTCCGACGCGACGAGTGGTGGTGCCGGGCATCGTCGTCACCGTTGCCGGTGCTGGGGCCGGCTTCGCCGTCGCGTCGACCAGCAGCGCGGCGGACCCGAAGCCTCCGACGGCCGCGGCCAACGGCGGTGGAGACGCACCCGGCGGCGAGGACGGGCCCCTCGTCCAGCTCTCCGACGTTCCGCCGGACGGCGGGGTCGTCCTCAGTGACGCCGGTATCGTCCTGACCAGGGACAGCGGCGACGGCATCCAGGGATTCTCGGCGGTGTGCACCCATCAGGGCTGCCTGGTCTCGTCAGTGGCCCAGGGCCAGATCAACTGCCCCTGCCACGGCAGCAGCTTCGACGCACGCACCGGCGAGCCCGTCGCCGGGCCTGCCAGGACGAAACTGCCCCCGGTAGCGGTGACGGTCCGCGACAACGCCGTGTTCAGGGCCTGAGGAAGGTGACGTCGATGGAACTGGGCAGCATTCGGGTGACCACCCCCGCAGGCTCGGTGGAACTGGCCCCGGACCGTTCCCATGTGATCGGCCGCGGCCGCGAGGCGGATCTGGCGGTGGCCGACGGGAAGGTCTCCCGCCGTCATGCCGAACTCGTTCCGGGGCCGGACGGCTGGATCGTCCGTGACCTGAGCAGCAACGGCATCTGGCGGGACGGCGTCCAGGCGAAGGAGTTCGCCGTGGACGGCGAGGTCCGCGTCCGCCTCGGCGGCAGCAACGGCCCGGAGATCACCCTGCGGGCACCTCGACCGGTCCGGCGTCCGGCGGTGGTCGACAACTCCGAGGCCCAGACCGTGCTCAGCGGTCAGGGGCGAGGGCCCGAACCGGGCCGCGGGCCGGTCCCCGTCCCGGCACAGGCGGGCCGGGCGGCCGGACCGTCGGCGGGACTGGCGGCGGGAGCCCGGGTGCAACCCGAGGGCGGACCGCCGGCGCCGCAGGGCGCGCCCGAGCACGGGGGAGGCCCGACGCCCGCCCTGGCCGGATGGGCGCGGGTGCTGCCGACCCTGGTCTGGCTCGCGGCGGTCGGTTTCGCCCTCGGTGCCCTGGTGGCGCTTTCCTGACCGGTCCTTTCCTGACCGGTCCTCTGTGGGTGAGATCCTCCTCACCGGTCCTGATCGGGTGAGGTCCTCCGGGTCCGGCCCTCGGGTGCCCGCTGCGCGAGATGCTCAGAGGGCGAGCCGAGGGCCGCCGGGCGATCCCGTGCGCCCGGTGGGGGCCTGGCCGCGTTGACCAGCCGCGGCGAGGAGGACCTTGAACCCGTTCCGTTCACTGCGTGTGCGTAACTTCCGGCTGTTCGTCGTCGGGCAGATCCTGTCGGTCGCCGGGACCTGGATGATGGTCGTCGCGCAGGACTGGCTGGTGCTCGACCTGACCGACGACTCGGCGAGCGCGCTCGCCGTCGTCACCGCCCTGCAGTTCACGCCGTCACTGCTGCTGACACTGCTCGGCGGCCGCCTCGCCGACCGGTACGACAAACGGCTCCTGCTCACCCTCGCCAACATCGTCTCCGGCGGGTTGGCCCTGGTGTTCGCACTGCTGGTGCTGAGCGGCGACGTCACGCTGTGGCAGATCCAGCTGTTCGCGCTGGCGCTGGGTGTGGCGAGCGCCGTCGAGATCCCCACCCGGCTGTCGTTCATCAGCGAGATGGTCGGTCCGGAGCTGCTGCCGAACGCCTCGGCGCTCAGCGCCGCCTACTTCAACCTGGCCCGGGTCGCCGGCCCGGCGCTCGCGGGCCTGCTGATCGCCGCGTTCGGCCCCGGGCCGGTGATGGTCGTCAACGCGGTGAGCTACCTGGCGACGGTGGTGGGCCTGCGCATGATGCGGCCCGCGGAGCTGCTGCGGGCCGCCCGCCCGCCGACTCGGGTGCGGGTGGTGGACGGACTGCGCTACGTCGCCTCCCGCGACGACCTGGCGCTGCCCCTGGTCCTGGTCGCCGCCGTCGGCCTGTGCGCAATGAACTTCCAACTGACGCTGCCGCTGCTGGCCCGGACGGTGTTCCACGCCGACGCGGCGGCGTTCGGCCTGCTGACCGCGGCGTTCGCCGGCGGGTCACTGGTGGCGGCGCTGGTCACGACCGGGCGGCGGGAACGGCCGTCGGCCGGGCTGGTGAACGGAGCGGCTGTCGGCCTCGGTGTGGCGATGACCCTGACCGGATGGGCCCCGACGTTCGCGACCGCGGCGGCCGGCCTGTGCGTCACCGGCTTCGGGGTGATCTACTTCGCCCAGGCCGCGAACCACCGCATCCAGCTGGGCAGCGACCCGGTGTTCCGCGGGCGGGTCATGGCGCTCTACTCGACGATCATGATCGGGTCGACGCCGCTCGGCTCACTGCTGGTCGGCGTGCTCGCCGAGCAGGTCAACGCCCGTGCCGCGATGTGGTTCGGCGGCGTCGCGACGCTGGTCGCGGTCGCGGCCGTCCACATCGCCGACCGGCGTGCCCGGAGTGCCCGGCCGGTCCGTGTTCCGTCGCCGCGCCCGGACGGGCACGTCCTGGCTCCGGACGGGCATGTCCTGGCTCCGGACGGGGCAGCGGCGGCGCGGTCAGGCAGCGAGCCGGAACGAGGTGCCGGAACTGCTCGGGACCCAGGCGTCGGGGAGCGCCAGGGCGAGGGCCGCCTGCGCACGCCAGCCGGTGCAGTGGGCGGAGGCGACGAGGTCGGGTGCCAGCTCGGTGAGCGCGCTGACCGTCGGGGGAATGACCGGCTCGAAGGCGGGGCCGCCGAGGTGCAGCCCGCCGATCAGCGCGTGCAGCCGATCGACCCCGGTCAGCCGCAGGGCGTGCCGGGCGATGTTGACGGCGCCCGCGTGCCCGCAGCCGGTCAGGACCAGGAGACCGCGGCCCCGCACGTGCACGACCAGCGCCTGGTCGTCGAGGACGAGCGGGTCGTGCTGCCAGCCGGAGCCGTTCCACCCCTGGTGCGGGGGCGGCATCCCGCGTTCGAAGTCCGTCGTGCGGTCGACCTCGCCGGTGATGAGAACGTGGCCGTCGACCAGCAGTGACGGCTGGCGCCGCTCGATCACCTGGAAACCCTCGGACTCCAGCGCATGCCGGCTCAGCGTCGGCAGCTCGGACGGGTCCAGGCCGGGCGGAGCGAGCCGGCGGCGCGTCCAGACCTGCGGGTGGACGGTCATCGGCAGGCCGCGCACCCCACGGCGGCCGGCGAGCCCGGCAAGGCCCCCGGCATGGTCGAAGTGCCCGTGGCTGAGAACGACACCCTGGACGTCGCCGAGGTCGACACCGAGCCGGTCGGCGTTGCTCACCATGCCGTCCGGCGAGACGCCGGTGTCGAACAGCAGCGTGGTGACCGTGTCGCCGCGGCGGATGCGGACCAGCGCCGAGAACCCGTGCTCGGCCCGCAGCCCCGCCGTCGTGAGCCCGGCCTCGAACTGCGGTGCCTCGACCAGGCCCACCCCACGCGGCGGGCGGATCACCCGTTCGTCGCCGGGCAGCAGCCCATCGTAGGTGTTGTCCATCAGCGCGGTGACGACGACCTCGTCGACCGGGACCAGCGCGACCGGGTCCACGGCCGCGCCGGGGGCGGGCCGGGGCCGGCTGGTACGGGCACCAGCCAGGTCACCGGACGGATCGTCGTCGCACACACGCGCCTCCTCGGACTGCTTGATCGTGGTCGGGCAGGACTWCGGCACATCCGCCCGGACCCGTGCTGAGACCAGGCGTGGCGCACTGGCAGGCGGTCAGGTCACCGAACGACATTCTGAAGCCGCGTCGGCCTCTTCGCGCGAAGAACCGGAGCCACGGCCCGGACCCACAGCCGCCGCACGGGGTGGCTACGGATGATCGGTTCGGGCCTGATAGCCGGGCGCGGGTGTGCCAGGTGGGTTGTAGACGCCGGGCTTCGCGTCCGGGTTCGGCACGCAGACCTCCGCCTCCAGCCCGTCCGGGTCGCGGAAGAACAGGCTCAGGACGGGGCCGAAGTCGGTGACGAAGCCGTCGGTGGCGCCGCGGGCCATCAGCCGCTCCCGGATCAGGTCGAACGCGTCCGTCGAGGCGGCCTGCAGACCGAGGTGGTCGATGCGGCCGCGGCCGAACATCGGTGTCTGCCGCTGCGCCTCGGTGTTGTCGCTGATCTCGAAGATGTTGAGCTCGGTGAGCGGACCGATGGAGAGAAGCGACAGGGTTCCACCGGGCATCCTCTCCTCGTGGTCCACCGTGGCCTCGAAGACGTCGCGGTAGAACCCGTGCAGCCGCTCGGCGTCGTTCGTCAGGATCGCCACGTGGTTCACGCCGTTCAGCAGCATGGACGTTCGTCCTTCCGGATCCGGGTGGTGCGGGGAGAACCTTGCGGTAGCAGAATCTCACGCGGTCCGCGCACGTCGGGCCGGGTCGATCAGCAGAGCACACCGGGAAACGCCGGACCGTCGTCCGACGGGCCACCAGGACGCGCGGGACCCTGTCGGTTCGGCGTCCTTTCCTCCCGGTGGGCTGGTCGCTCGCGCTACAACGCTGACATGTCGCGTGTGCTCGCCGGCCTGGCCGCTGTCCCGGTGCTGCTGATCGGGGGCGTCCTCACGGTCGCCTTCCTGCTGCCGGCCGACCGGATGTATCTGCTCGGGCCCATGATCGCCGGCGCGATGATCATCACGATGGTCGTGCTCCTCACGCTGCTGCCGCGGGTGATCCGCTGGCGGATGGCCGAGATGTTCGGCGGCGAGCTCTCGCCGCTGCTCGGGCACGGCGGCTTCTCCGGCGGGCGGCGTGGCGGAGCGGGCGGCACGTTCCCGTTCCCCTTTCCCTTCGCGGCCGGCCTCTGGGATGCGCCGGTCGGCGCCGGCGAACCCGGGGGCGCGGACGATGGCGACCTCCGCGGCGGCTGCCGCCACGGCCACCACGACCACGGCGGTCACCACGACCACGGCGGTCACCGGGACCACGGCGGTCACCGGGACCATGCTGGTCACGGCGGTTCCGCCGGCCATCACGGCCACGACCACGGCTGGACGGGGCCGGCTTCCTGGGTCGGCGGCTCGGACAGTTTCGACAGCTCGTCGAGCAGCAGCTCCGGCAGCTCGTCCAGCTGCGGTTCCGACAGTTGGTCGAGCAGCAGCTCCGACAGCTCGTCCAGCAGTTCCTCCTGGTGACAGGCGTCCCTGCGAGAACGGCTCTGCGAGAACGGCTCGGTGAGGGCGCCTCGGTGAGGCGGCGTCGCACAGGCGCTTCTGGGTGGGCGTCTACACCCGCGGCCCGGTGGGCGCCATCCCCGCGCCCGACCTGGATCGTCCGGCGGGGCCGCTGACGGGCGTGCACCGCCCGGTCCGCACGCTCGTAGCCACCTCCTCGCGCGGGTAGCGTCAATAGATGATCTACCGGTTTCCCAGGTAGGAGACCGGTCCTCGTCGTGTCCTCTTCGTCATCGCCCCTGAGACGGGCCACCCGTGGCGTGTCCGGGTGGCCGTCGCAACCCTGCGTCCGCGGGACGAAAGACGTGGCCCGAAGGTGCCATCGGGGGCTCCTCGACCGCCATGCCACGCAGTGGCTCTGCTACCGACCGGTAGATCAACCCGCGCGGAGCCCGCGCGTGGCCCGCGCAGGGCGGCTGTGACGGCGCGCGGATGCCCGATCACCGGTAGCGGAAGGGCTTCTACCGGTTCCGGCTGCCCGCCGCCACCCGGCGGTCACCCGCGGCGCCGGGGTGTGCGGCTCCACCAGAAAACGACGGAAAAACAATGGCGGATGTTTCCCTGTGGTGAGTGTCGTACTGCCGACACGACGATCCGGTCGTCATCGATGCCGCACCGTTGACAGTCCGCCGGCCCTTTTTCTACGTTCGCCCTGCGTCGACGGGATATCGGCTTCGCGGAAACACAGTGAAGAACGATGGGCCGCCGCGCATTGTCGCAAACCTGGGGAGGGGTACATGCAGGGACATCAGAGGAGAAGCGTCGACAATGATGCCGGTACTGAGGAGAAATCGGGCGGCGAAGCCGCCCGCGGGTGCGGCCGAAGAGGGAGCCCCGCCTGCGGGCGGGCCGCGCGCAGCAGCGCCGGCGGCTGCCGGCTCGGCCGCGGGTAGATCGCGGACGGGAGGCAGAACGGTGYTGCCCGGCCGGGCGGCACTGCTCGTCGCGGTGGCCGCGGTCGGGCTGTCCGCCTGCCTTCCGGCCCAGGGCGGCGGCGGGCCCACCGCGCCGACCAGCTCGGCCAGCGCGGCCCCCACCAGCGGCGCGCCGGCGACCGGCACACCCACCACGGCACCTACCGTGGCACCCAGCACCGCACCGACACCCACCACAAGCACACCGCCGGCGCCGGGGACGACCCCGCCCGCCGGGACACCGGTGCCGAGCCCGCCCGCCGGGGGCGGTGGTACGAACCCCGCGGCGCCAGCGCTGAGCGGCACCGGCTACGCCGATCGGGAGGAGTGGGCCCGCTGGCGCGGGTGGCCCGTCCAGATCGCCGAGACGTGGAACGACGCCAAGGACCCCGCGACCGGCGTCACGACGTGGGGGTCGATGAACGGCCTCTACACCGTCAAGCAGTACTACACCGATGCCGGTTGGAAGGGCGGGCTCTCGCTCGCGCAGCCGATGTTCGCCGGTGACCAGAATGTCAACGGATGCGCGTCCGAGTCGCAGATGAGAACGCTGCTGAACAAACTCGTCGAGTACTGGCCGTCCAAGGACGCCTTCATCCGGCTCAGCTGGGAATTCAACGGCAACTGGTATCACTGGAGCGTCAGGCCCGGTGACGCAGCCGCCTTCAAGGCCTGCTGGATCCGGTGGCACACCGTGGTGAAGTCCATCTCGCCGGACTTCAAACTGGTGTGGAACCCCAACGCGGAGAGCTCCGATCCGGCCGTCGACGTCCGGGACTTCTGGCCCGGTGCTCAGTACGTCGACGCCGCCGGCCCGGACTTCTACGCCATCAGTGACAACGGTGCGCTGCGCGACCCGGGCAAGCGGGGTCCGCACGGCGAGCCGGTCGGTATCGGTGCCTGGGCCGACTGGGTCGCTGAGCAGGGCGTTCCGTTCGCGGTGCCTGAGTGGGGCGTGAACGACCAGGCCTGGGGCTCCACCGACCCGGCCTTCATCACCCAGATGCGCACCGTGTTCGAACGGGCCGCCGCGTCGAGGACCGGGCTCGCCTACGAGTCCTACTTCGACGGCTCGACCGGTTACAGCTGCAAGTTCACTCTGCATGACAAGGAGTGCGGCTTCGACTACCACGAGGCTGCGGCCCAGCGGTACAAGGAGCTGTGGACGGGGCCGTACGTCAGATCCTGATCCGCAGTCCTGATTCTCGCCCGGCACGGGCGCCTACGATCTGGTCGTGCCCGATGCGGTCGTGCCCCTGGCCCCGCTGCTGCCGATGCGCCGTCGCCTGACCGTGTCCGCAGGCACCGTGGAGCACCACGCGACCGAGCCGATCTCCTACTGGCATCGCCACGACCTGCACGAGATCGAGTACGCGGTCAGCGGCAGCGCCGAGATCCGGACCCGGTCGACGCACTACCTGCTGCCGCCGCGCTACGCGGCCTGGCTCCCGGCCGGGGTGGAACACTCGCCGCTGCTGCGGGACGTCCACACCGTGGCGGTCTTCTTCGACCCGACCGTGTTCAGCCTGCCCTGCCCGCGGGCGGCGATCATCCCGGTCCCGCCGGTCCTGCGGGAGATGATGCGCTACGCCGTCCGCTGGCCCATCGAGCGGCTCGACGACGACCCGGAGGCGTTCGCCTTCTTCGAGGCGCTGGCCGGGGTCCTCCGCCAGGCGCTCGCGCAGGAGCTGCCCCTGTCGCTGCCCGTCTCCGACGACCCGGTGATCCGGGACGTTGTCGCCTACACCGCCGCGCACCTGGACGACGTCACCGCCGGTGCTGTCTGTCGCGCTGTCGGGATCTCCGAGCGGGTGCTGCGCCGCCGGTTCGCCGCCGAGCTGGGCCAGACCTGGCGCGACCATCTGCAGCACGCCCGCCTGCTGCGGGCGATGTCCCTGCTGAGCAGCACGACCCAGCCGGTCGGTGAGATCGCCGCCGCGGTGGGATTCGGCAGCGCGAGTGCGCTCGCCCGCGCCTTCCGCACCTGGACCGGAGAGGCCCCGACCGCCTACCGCGACCGCTGGCAGTCCACGCGGGCGGAGCTGTCCGCGTAGTCCCGGCAGGGCACCGGCACGGCACCGGCATGGCACCGGCATGGCACTTTCTCGAGTTTCTCGGCCTAAGAAGTAGAGAATGGCGACAGGACGGGGAGAAGTCGAGGAGGTCGCCTGTGCCGACGCACGCCAGCAGCCGAACCGAGAGCAGTGGAACGGGCCTCACCTACGCCAGTCCCATCTACGCCAGTCCCACCGACGTGGCCGCCCACGGTCCGTACGAGATCCGGCGGGACCCCGACGACCCGCGGCCGCTGTACCGCCTCGACGGGCGGATCACCGAGGACGGGGCCAGCGGCCATCGAGCCGAACCGGGGCGTTACCACCTGTACGCCGGCTGGTTCTGCCCGTGGGCGCAGCGTGTCACCCTGCAGATCGAGCTGAACGGGCTGGCGGACGTCATCAGCGTCTCCTATGTGGACGACACCCGCGACGCCCGCGGCTGGGCCTTCCGCGCGGCCCGGGGGCCGGACCCGGTGAACGGCTTCACCCTGCTGCGCGAGGCCTACGAGGCCACCGAACCCGGCTTCGACGGGCACGTCTCGGTGCCGACGCTGTGGGACCGGGAGACCGGGCGGGTCGTCAGCAACACCTACGCCAACATCGGGATCGACGTCGCCACCCGGTTCCGCGCGTGGTCCAACGGCGCGGACACCTATCCCGAGGCGCTGCGCCCCGAGATCGAGCGGCTCGACACCTGGATCGGCCCCGCGGTCAACTGGGGGATCATGCGGGCCCGCGGCGACGCGGCGGCCCGGGCCGCCCTGCTCGACGCGTTCGCCGAGCTGGACCGCCGGCTGGCCGGCTCGCGCTACCTGATCGGCGACACGCTCACCGAGGCCGACCTCCGGCTGTGGGTGACGCTCGTCCGCTACGCCGTGCGCGGGCCGGCCGAGCTGGGCGCGCCTCCGCTGGAGGAGTTCAGCCACCTGGGGGCCTACGCCCGGGATCTCTACCAGCTGCCGGCCTTCCGGGCGACCACCGACTTCTCCTCGTTCACCCGATCCGGAGCCACCCCGCCCCTCACCTGGGACCCGGCACCTGCCCGGTGACCCTCCGCGGCCGGGGCGGGTCGGCGGTGGCGGGTGGGTGGTGGCTGACCGCCGCTCAGACCGGGGTGATCTGGGAGACCCGCCAGCCGGCCGCGGTCGGGACAAGATTGACGTCCTGGACCATGATGCCGGTGGCCTCCTTCCGGTCCAGCACCCGGCCGGAGGCGTTGACGACGGAGAACGGCATCATGTGCGAGGCGAAGCGCAGGACCGCGATGCGCTCGTTCTCGGTCAGCACCTCCACGGAGTCGATGACCTGCTCGCCGCCCTGGCCATGGCCGCCGATCGCGATCATGGCCCGGATCGACTGCTCCTCGGTGGCCCGTGCGCTGCTGGCCTCGGTGTACACCTTGCCGAGCAGATCGATGTTGGCGGCCGCGTAGGCGGCGACCCGGCCCTGGTCGAGGGTCCGCAGCACCTCGGTCCAGTACTGCTCGGTGTGCCGCCCGCCGGCTGGCTCGGGGGCGGGACCCGGCCCGCCCGGGGACCCCGGCACCTCCTCGGTGACGGGCGCCGTGGCGCCGTTCGGCTGGGCCGAGGAGACCTGCACGGGCGGCGGGGAGGCTCCGGTGGTGGCGGGCGGACCCGAGGGCGTCGTCACCCCCGCGGGGACGGGGGTACCTGGCGCCGGGCTCTCGACTGCTCCGGTGATCGAGACGGTCACCGCGGGAGCGTCGAGGGCGCCGGACGAGCCGGCGTCCGGCATGGAGCGGACCAGGAGAAGTGCCACGCCAGCGGCCGCGAGGGCGGCGCTCGCCGCCGCGACGGCGCCGAGCGCGCGTCGCCCTCTCCCGCGTGGACGGCGTCTGCGCCCGGTCCGCGACTGCCTCCCCCACACACCCGTACCGGGCGTGGGGCCGGGGGCCGGGGATGCATCGCGCCCGCGTGCCGCCGGTGCCGGCGCAGGCACGTCGGCCTCGGTCGGCGGTGAGGCCGAAGCCAGCAGCCCCGCTCCTGCCGCCGCCCCCGTCGCCGGCGGGGGTGTGGAGGGTGGTCCGATGCCGGCTGCCGTCTGCATCGGCTCGGCGACCGGCGGCTGGCCGGGCGCGGCCTGGGCCTGGGGCGGCGGCATGGCGGCCATCGGCCGGGTCGAGCCGGTCAGCTGGCTGAGCAGGTCGGTGGCGGTCGGACGCTCGGGCGCCTTCTTGCTCATCGCGGCGCGGACGAGCGGGAGCAGGCGCGTGTCGAGCCCGTCGAGGTCCGGCTCGCCGTGCACCACCCGGTACATGACGGCCGGCACCGCGCCGAGCCCGAACGGCGACCGGCCGGTGCCGGCGAACGCGACGACACCACCCCAGGCGAAGACGTCCGCGGCGGCGCCGGTCGCCTCCCGTGCGGCCTGCTCGGGTGCCATGAACGCCGGGGTGCCGACGGTGTCGGACGCCCCGGTCAGCAGCGAGGCCGACTCGACCGACATCGCGACGCCGAAGTCGATGAGCCGCGGCCCGGTCTTCGACAGCAGCACGTTGCCCGGCTTGACGTCCCGGTGGACGAGGCCGGCGTTGTGGATGGAGGTGAGTGCGGCGGCGATCGCGACGGCGAGCTGGTGCAGGTCGGTGGTGGACAGCGGGCCGTGCTCGTCGACGGCCTCGGCGAGTGTCGGCCCGTCCAGGAACTCGGTGACGATGTAGGGCCGGCCGTCGGCCACGCCGAAGTCGAGGACCTCCGCGGTGCAGAACGGCGCGACGCTGCAGGCGATCCGCGCCTCGCGCTGGAACCGGGCCAGGTACTGCCCGTCCCGGGCCAGGTGCTCGTGGATGACCTTCACGGCCACCCGGCGGCCTTCGGGGGAGCGGCCCAGGTAGACCCGGCCCATCCCGCCGGTGCCGAGGACGCCCTCGAGGGCGTGCGGCCCGAGGAGAGTGGGGTCGGTCGTCAGCAGCGGCGTCACCCCGCCGACCGCCATGCGATCACCCCCGAATCAGCTCACGGCACGTGACCGGTAGGCCGCCGGCCGGCGCATCGCGGCTGATTCTGCCATTGCGGACGAAGTGGTCAGGCGGCCTGGCGGGCCGGGCGACCGGCGGGGACCTCCCGCAGCATGGCCCTGTGCGTGGCCAGCGGCTGCATGGCGGTGGTACCGGTGGCCGCGCCCGCCAGACGGTAGGCCTGCACGAGCGCGACCCGGCCCTTGACGGTCGTGGGCGCGAGCGCCACGACGCCGGCGCCGGCCAGCCCGGCGGCGGTCTGGGCGCAGACGACGGTGGTGCCGGGCTCGCGGGCCATGGTCTGCAGCCGTGCGGCGAGGTTCACCGTGTCGCCGACCAGGGTGAACCCGAGCCGCTCGTCGTCGCCGAGAACGGCGGCGGCGACCTCGCCGGTGCACACCCCGATGCCGAGGCCGAACGGCGCCAGGCCGTGGGCGGCCCAGGTCTCGTCGAGCCGCCGCTGCCGGCGGTGCATGGCGGCGGCGGCCCGGCAGGCCCGCTCCCGGTGGTCAGGTGCGGGCCCCGGGACGCCGAACGCGGCGAGCACGGCGTCGCCCGCGTACTGGATGACGGTCCCGCCGGCATCGAGGACGGCGGCGGCCATCTCCCGCCGGTGGGCGTCGAGCTGGCCGGCGAGCACCATCGGATCGGTGCGTTCCGCGATGCCGCTGTAGCCGCGGACGTCTGACATCAACACGGTGACGACGAGTCGCCGGGCCACCAACGTGGGCCGGGCGTCGATCGTGTTCACGGGTGCAGGCATCCTCGCTGCGTCCTCTCTGCGTCGAGGTGGGGGAAGGGCGGGGGCGACCGCGGGAGCGGCGCGTCAGGCCGGCGGCGCCGGTGCGGCGGCCGCGCGGGTGCCGTGACCGGCACTAGGCGGCCGGGGGGACGGGGTGGTTGGCGACGAACAGCCCACCCGGGTCCACCGCGGCGCGGATCGCGCGCAGCCGGGCCCAGGTCCGCGGGTCGTAGCCGGCGGAGGCGTCGACCTCCGCCTCGACGAAGCCGAGGTACTCCTGGCCACCGGCGAACGGGGCCAGGGCGGCGGCGACCCGGCGGGCGTCCGCGCTGGCCTGGGCGGCCGCCTCCGGCGTGGGGACGACCCCGCAGGAGAACAGGACGAACGCGCCGTCGAGGCAGGCCAGCGCGCCGCCGCCCGGGGCCGGCCGGGCCAGGGCCCCGCCGAGCTGGCGCAGCTCGGCCGGTACCGCCAGGGAGGTCCCCGAGTCGGGCCCGGCGGTGTTCAGCACCGCGTCGATGGCCCCCGCCGGCAGCCCGGCGAGCATGCGGCTGGCGGACACCACCGGCGTCGGGCCCTCCGGGTCCATGTGCAGGCGGATCAGCGCGGGCGCCGGCAGCCGGGTGAAGGTGTCGAGCTCCGGTCCGAGCTCGCGCAGGGGGGCCAGGATCCGCTCGGCGTCAGCGTTGTCGCCCAGCACCGCGCCGTCGATCACCACCAGCTGCCGGCCGCGGACCGGCTCGGGCATCTCCGGAATCGGCGGGACCTGCAGCAGCCGCAGCGAGGTGGTGACCGTCTCCGGCGCGGTGCCCGCCCAGTCGGCCCAGCGGGTGAGCACCCGTTCCGCGTGCCGCCAGTCCCAGGCCAGCAGGCCCGCGTAGGCGGTGTCGATCGGGTGGAGGTCGAACTCCAGCGCCGTCACGACGCCGAAGCTGCCGCCGCCGCCGCGCAGCGCCCAGAACAGGTCGGCCTCATGATCCGCGTCGGCGCGGACGAGGGTCCCGTCGGCGGTGACCAGCTCGATGGCGGTCAGGCTGTTGGTCTGCAGACCCAGTGCCCGCGCGTACCAGCTCAGCCCGCCGCCCAGCGAGTAGCCGGCGACTCCGACATCCGGGGACGATCCGTGCAGCGCGGCCAGCCCGTGTGCGGCGGCCGGCGTCACGACGTCCAGCCAGAGCGCACCGGCGCCCACCCGGGCCCGCCGCGCCCGCGGGTCGATGGTGACCTCGGTCAGCCTGGACGTCCGCAGCAACACGACGTCGTCGAGCGCACCCAGGGACGCCGCGCCGTGGCCGGTCCCCTGGGCGGCGATGCGCAGGTTGCTGGCGGCGGCCATCCGGACCACCGCGGCGACCTCGCCGGCGTCCGCCGGATGGGCGACCGCGGCCGGGCGCTGGTCGACGGCCGCGTTCCACGGCAGGCGGGCGGCCTCGTAGCCGGGGTCGCCCGCGAGAAACAGGCCACCGGCGGGGCCCTGCGGCACCGGCACCGGCGCGGGGGACAGGACGGTGGGCGGGGTTGTCGCGGTGGCGGGCGGGGTGGTCTCGGTGCGGATCTGGTTGATGGTCACGGGTCCTTCTCCCTGGCGTCGGCGGCTGGCGGGACGACAGTGCGTCAGGCGCCTTGCGGTGCA
Organism: Parafrankia colletiae; assembly: GCF_001854655.1. GTDB lineage: Bacteria > Actinomycetota > Actinomycetes > Frankiales > Frankiaceae > Parafrankia > Parafrankia colletiae. Next base: position 48,541 of record NZ_MBLM01000144.1, read on the forward strand.
CTTGGGAGTGGCCGCTTGCGGACCACTTGAGAACTACTGACGYCCACTGACAAGCCGTCCCAAGAAGGTCGGGTGGCACAGGGCGGCGGGTGTCGTACATTCGCTCGGACGCCGAACGCGGGCGGCGCTGAGGGGGAGAGCTGTGCGGGGTGGTCAGGGCTGGGCAGGACCTGGTGACCCGAACGTCCCGAACGTCCCGAAGGACCTGGACGGCCGCATCGATCCGGCTGGTCCGGCTGGCCCGGGCGGATCGGCCGGGGCCGACCTGCCGCTGATCAGCGTCCTGGGTGATCTGGCGGCATCCCGCCGCGGCGTGCCCCTCGACCTCGGTGGGCGTCGCCAGCGGGCGGTGCTCGGCCTGCTCGTGATCGCCCGGGGCGACGCCGTCGCCGCCGACCAGCTGATCGACCTGCTGTGGGCCGACCGACCACCGTCGGGGCCGCACGGCGCGCTCCAGTCGTACGTGTCCCACCTGCGGCGCGCCCTGGAACCGGAGCGGGCCGCCCGGTCCCGCGGGACGGTGATCGTCCGGATGGGGTCCGGCTACGCGCTGCGGGTCGCGCCCGACGCGGTGGACGCCTGGCAGTTCGAACACCTGGTGCGGCGGTCCGGGGCGGGCGCCGATCCGCAGGTACGGGTCGACCTGCTCACCACCGCGCTGGGCCTGTGGCGGGGTCCGGCGTTCGCCGAGTACCGGGACGAGGCCTGGGCCCGTCCTGAGGCGGCGAGGCTCGCCGAACTGCGGGAGGTCGCCCGCGAGCAGCTGATCGAGAGCCGGCTCGGCGGCGGGGAGACCGCCGTGGTGGTGCCCGAGCTCGAGGCGCTGGTCGCCGAGCAGCCGCTGCGCGAGGAGCGGTGGCGGCTGCTCGTCCTGGCCCTGTACCGGGCGCAGCGGCAGGGCGACGCGCTGGCGGCGCTGCGCCGGGCCCGGCAGGTGCTCGCGGACGAGCTCGGCGTGGACCCCGGCCCGGCCCTGCGCGCGCTGGAGGCCGAGGTGCTCCGCCAGTCGCCGATGCTGCAGGCACCGCCACCGCCACCGCCGCCGCCGCCACCGGCGACCGCCGCCAGGCCGTGGGCCGCGCCCCCGTCTGCTGCTGCCCAGCTGGCTGCCACGCAGTCGTCTGCCACCCAGCTGGCTGCCGCGCCGCCGTCTGCCTCCCGGCCGCCCGCGCCGCCGGGGTTCGCACCGCCGGTCGGCGAAGGACTGGTGGACCGGGACCGTGAGGTCGCCGAGCTGGCCGTCTGTGTGGCCGAGGCGGCGGCGGGCGAGGCCAGSCTGGTGGTCATCGAGGGCCCGGCCGGGATCGGCAAGAGCCGGCTGCTGGCCGAGGCCCGTCGCCTCGCCGCCCCGGAACGGTTCCGGGTGTTCACGGCCCGCGGGAGCCAGCTGGAACGGGAGTACGGCTTCGGCGCCGTCCGCCAGCTGTACGAGGCGGAGGTCGCCACCGGCGCGGCGGGCCGTGGCGTTCTCGTCGGGCCGGCGACGCAGGCCGCGTCGGTGTTCGACGTCCGGCTGCCCGATCCCGACCCCGGTCCTGGTGTCCTGGTCGGCCCGGCGGGCCTGGTGGGCACCGCGGGAACGGCGGGCGCCGTCGGCGGGCCCGGCCTGACGGGGGTGTCTGATCCGACCGTCGGCGGGTACCCGCCGGCCGGGCGGCGGGGTGACGGTTCGCTGGCGGTCCTGCATGGCCTGTACTGGCTGACGGTGCGCCTCGCCGCGGACGGGCCGGTGATGCTCGCCGTCGACGATCTGCAGTGGTGTGACAGCGCCTCGTTGCGCTTCCTGTCGTACCTGGTGCGGCGGGCCGAGGACATRCCCGTCCTGATCGTCGCGACGCTGCGGACCGGTGAGCCGAGTGACGACGAGGGCCTGCTGGCCGAACTGACGCACGACCCCGGCACGGTCTGGATCCGGCCGGCGCCACTCGGCCCGGGCGGCGTCGCCGACCTCGTGCGCGGCCGGCTCGGCGCCGACGCCGAGGACGGTTTCGTGGCCGCCTGCCACCGGGCCACCGCCGGCAACCCGCTCTACCTGCGGCAGCTGTTGCGGGCGCTGCAGGCCGAAGGCGTCCGCCCGCGGAGCGCGCAGGCCGGCACCGTCACCGCCATCGGGGCGCGGGCCGTGTCCAGCCTGGTGCTGATGCGGCTGGCGCGCATGCCGCGGGAGAGCACCACTGTCGCCCGCTGGATCGCGGTGCTGGGCGGCGGCGCGGTGCTGCCGATCGTCGCCGCGCTCGCCGGCCTGTCCGACGCGGCGACGGCGGCAGCTGTCGGCGCGCTGGCCCGGGCCGAGGTGCTGCGCGACGACTACCCGCTCGGCTTCGTCCATCCGCTGGTCGCGGACGCCGTCTACCGCGACCTGCCGCCGGGGGAGCGGCAGCTGCACCACGACCGCGCGGCCCGCGAGCTGTACCGGTCCGGTGCCGCGCCGGAGCAGATCGCCGCGCACCTGTTGCAGGTGCCGCACCGGGGCGACCCGTGGGTGGTCGGCGTGCTGCGGCAGGCCGCGGTCCGGGCCACCGACCGGGGCACTCCGGACGCTGCCGCGTCCTACCTGGTCCGCGCGTTGCGCGAGCAGCCCGAGCCGGAGCTGCGTGCGCAGGTGCTGCTCGAGCTGGGACGGGTGGCCGTGCTCAGCGACGGCGTCGCGGCCGTGACCCACCTGGCCGAGGCGTACGAGGCGCTCGAACCCGGGCCGCGCCGGGCGCTGGTGGCGCAGATGCTGACCCGGGCGCTGGTGTTCGCCGGTTCCCAGGGCGAGGCGACGCGCTTCGGCTACCGGGTCGCCGACGAGCTGCCGGACGAGCTGGGTGACGAGCGCCAGGGCCTGTTCGGCCTGGCCCGCATCGGCGGCTACATGCACGACGTCGACCCGGCGGTCTGGCGCCGGACGCCCGAACCGGCAGTGACCGGCGACGGCCCCGGCGCGCGGATGCTGGCCGCGGCGCTCGCCTGGGAGGCGCTGATCGACGGGGTGAACCGCCCGCGCGCCGTCGAGCTGGCCCGGTTCGCCGTCGCCGGCGGGGTGCTGACCCGTGCGGACGTCGGCCTGCTCTGGGTGGTCGCCGCCGTCGCGCTGCACCTGGCGGACGAGGACGCCGACGCGGTCTTCCAGGACGGCCTGGACCACGTACACCAGCTCGGCTCCGTGTTCGGGGCGCTGGCCGCCAACATCTGGCGGGCCTATGCCCGCTGGGGGCACGGTGACCTGCGCGAGGCCTACCAGATCTTCCAGCTCGCCAGCGACCAGTCGGCGACCTGGGGGCTGGCCTTCGGCTCCGGCCACAGCGACTCGTACGCCGTCGGCGTCCTGGTCGACATCGGGGACCTCACGCAGGCCCGGGCGCTGGCGGACGCCATACGCGACAAGCCGCGCTCGCCCGAGGGCATGCGGCTGTTCGGCGAGATGCACGCCAGCCTGCTCATCGCCGAGGGCCGCCACACGGAGGCGCTGGCCAGCCTGGACGACGTCCGCACCCTGATGGCGCATGCCAGGAACCCGGCCTGGCGGCCCTGGCACTCACTGCGCGCCCAGGCGCTGGCCGGGCTCGGCCAGCGCGACCAGGCCGTCGGCCTGCTCAGGGGCGAGCTGGCCGCGGCCCGGACGTGGGGCGCGCCGACCGTCGTCGGCCGCACGCTGCGCCTCCTCGGCGAGATCCGCGCCGAGGACGCCGGTGACGGCGGCAGCAGCAGCGGCGACGGTGACGGCGGCCTCGCCGAGCTCCGGGAGGCCGAGGCGCTGCTCGCCCCGACGCGGGCCCGGCTGGAGCACGCACGTGCCCTGCGCGCCCTGGCCACCCGCCTCGTCACCCCACAGACCCCGGCGACGCAGGCGACGCCGGCCACCGCGGACCCGGGGGACCGGGAGCGGGAACGGGCCCGGGCGATGCTGGTCCAGGCGGCCGAGCAGGCCTGGCGGTGCGGCGCTACCGGGCTGTACCGGCGGATCAGCGACCAGCTCACCGCCGCCGGGGAACCCCTGGCGATCCGGCCCCCGGCCCTCGGCCCGACGTCCATCGAGCGGGACGTCCTGCGCCGGCAGGCGGCCGGGGCCGACGAGCAGGAGATCGCGGAGGCCCTGTTCGTGACGCCGCACTCGGTCCGGCGGATCCTGGCCTCGGCCCGGGCAGCTCACCCCACCGGCGGCGGGCCCACCGGCGACGGGCCCGCGGGCAGCGCCACGGCGACCTCGGTGCCGAGGCGGTAGCCGTCGGCCAGCGGCAGGTCGTCCCCGCTCCAGAACCGGCCCGGGTCGTACCAGTTCGGACGCCGGCCAGGCGGCAGCAGCCCCATCGCCTCGTAGGTGATCGCGACAACCTCGGCGCAGTAGGCGGACTCCAGCCCCACCTGCGCCGCCCCCTCCGGGGCAGGGCGCTTCTGCGTCGTCATCTCCTGCTCGGGGCCGGGGCCGGGGCCGGGGCTGGGGCTGGGGCCGTCGGGGGCCAGCCGGTGCCGGCGGTGGTCCGCCCAGGCCCGGACCCGGCCCGGTGGGCGCGGCAGCGGCACCCGGCCACCCAGCCAGCGCGCCGCGAGCCGGGCGGTGGACGGGAACGGCGTACCGTCCAGCCGGGCGACGGTGCGCAGCACGGCGTCCTCCGCGGCGCGGCCGACGGTCGGGTCCAGCTGCCGCAACCACGCCCGCTGGCCGTATCGGGTGCCCCAGACGACGACAGCCTCGCGCAGGTCGTGGAGCTGCACGCCGCGATGGTGGCCGCCGGTCCAGACGTCCCGCAGCGACCGGCCGAGCTCCGCGTGCCACATCAGCGGCGGCAGGTCGTCGAGCACGACCGCCATCCCGACATGGTTGACGGGACTGTTCGTCGTCATCTGGATGGCGCGGTCCGCGGCGCTGCGCCCGCGGAAGACCCACAGGTCGCCGGTGCGGGTGAGGTCCACCGCCTGGTCGAGGGTCAGGGGAGTTCCGACCATGACCCCCAGCCTAGGGGGTCGCGGTTCCGTAGCCTGAGCAGTTGACGTCCTCCCCCGCGTGAACGCGGGAGATTCCAGCTCCTACACGCCCACCGAAGAAGGGGGTGCGGAAGGTTGAGGTTCGCGGTTCACCGGCACGGCCAACACCGTGCCTCCCCGCGCAGTCACGGCCCGTCCGGCCGCGATGTTCACCGCTGCGTTGAGGTCGGCGTTGGCTGTGTGTCCGCAGGCGACGCACCGGAACACCGCTTGGCTCTCGCGGTTTCCGGATGCCGTGTGCCCGCAGGTCGAGCAGCGCTGAGAGGTGTAGGCGGCGGGGATCTTCTCGACCCGGCCGGGGGCCTTGTGTTCCAGCCGCTGGACCAGCAGCCCCCAGCCGGCTCCGAGGATGCCCCGGTTCAGCCCGGCTTTCTGCCGCACCTGCCGGCCAGGCGCCTCGACGGTGCCGCGGGCGGAGCTGGTCATGCCCCGGATGTTCAGGTCCTCGACACGGATCAGGTCGAACCGGCGGGCGAGATCGGTGCTGGTCTTCTCGACCCAGTCTTTCCGCCGGTCGGCCTCCCGGGCCTTCAGCCGGGCGATCTGGCCCTTGAGCCGGTCGCGACGATGCGACCCGCGCTTCGCCTTCGCCTGGAACCGCTRCAGCCGCCGCAGCCGCTCGGCTTCTTTCGACCGCAGACCGGGGCAGACCAGCAACTCGCCGGTGGACAGCGCGACCGAGACGGCAACACCCCGATCCACCCCCACCACCCCACCCGTGCCCGGGGCCTCGATCGGTTCGGGTACCACGGCGAAAGAGATATGCCAGCGGCCCGTCCGATCCCGGGTGACCCGGTACGACTTCGCCGCCGCCGGAACCGGGCGGCTGCGACGGAACCTGACCCAGCCCACCTTCGGGACCAGCACCGACGACCATCTCCGGCTCTCGACGCGGACCCGCCCGGCGGCCTGGCCCACGACCCGGAACCCCTCATGCACCCCCTGGCGGCGGAACCCGGGCCGCCGGTGGGTGCCGGCGAAGAAGTTCCGCCACGCCTGATCCAGATCACGCAAAGCCTGCTGCTGCACCGTCTGCGACCCGGCCGCCAGCCAGCCGAACGTGCGCCGGGCCTCGGTCAACTGCCGTGCCTGCTCGTGGTAGCCGGGTGTAGGCCCACGCCCGGCCCGGTACGCGGCCCGCTGCTCCTGCCCCAGGTTCCACACGAACCGGGCATACCCACACTGGGCAAGCAGGGCCTCGGCCTGCGTCGCGTCGGGAGACAACCGGAAACGGGACACCCGACCAGCCTAGATCGCCACCAGGCCGACACTGGTGAACCTTCCGTAGCCGGACGACCCGCCCACCCACGTCACGGAGGCTGCGACCCGCGATGAACGATCGAGACAAACCGAGATCCCGTGGCTGGTCAAGCGCGCCTTGGCTTCGACGAACGGCGGTCCGCCTGACGGCGAATCGCCTACCCCTGACCCGCTCCGCGGGAAACCGGATTCCTCCCCGGCCTGAAGGCCGGCGTCTCCTCCGGAGGCAGAGATGACGAGCTGGAGGCCGGCGCTGCCCGGACCGGGCGGGGGACGCTGGTGGAAGGTGCTGGGGCTGGCGAGTGTCGTCGGCGTCGCCGCGGGTGGCGCGGCGCTGGCACGATCCGAGCGCGCCCGCCGGGCCTACACCCCGGACGAGGTCCGGGCACGGCTGATCTCGCGGCACGCCGAGGCATCGGACGAACAGGCAGACGAACAGGCATCGAACGGGCCAGCATCGGACGGGCCAGCGCCGAGCGACCAGGGGTCGGCGAGGCCGGCGGGGTCGGCGGCGGGCCTGCAGGATCGTCCTTAGCGCGGGTTCGGGGTGCGGCCGGGTTGCCGGCTTGGTAATTTTTCAGGTGGCAAGATGGTGACCTGTGGGGTTGGCCGGGTGGGCGGATTCCCGGTGAGCGCGAGGTGGTCGAGCCCGTGAGTCGTTCGTACCGGCGCTGTGCCGGCCCGCCGCGGGGTGGCCGCCGTGCCCTCTGAAGCCGCCGGTGTGCGCGGGACGAGCGCCGCCTTCAGCGTCACGGTCCTGGTGCCCGGCCGAGTGCGGGCCGACATCGACGCCGTGATCGCCTCCGCCCCCGGGGTCGTGGTCTGCTACGCGGACGAGGCCGACGAGGCCGACGCCCGCGACCAGCGCCGCATCACCCTCGACGCAGACAGCGGCTCGACGCTGGCCTGGCTGACCAGCGCCCTGCGGGCACGGCTCGGCGCCGACCTGCTGCAGACCGAGGATCCCGTCTTCACCGTCGCGTCGACCGGCAAGCTCACCCAGTCGCTGTGCGCGTCGGTCACCACCGGCCACGACCTGGCCCTCTTCGACGCCGAGGCGGACCGCCGGGTCATCCGGTACCTCTCCGTCCACCCGAACCACACCGACCGGGTGACGGGACGACCCCGCCGGATCGCCCTGCTGACGGACGCGAGCGCCGTCCTCGACTTCGAGCCGCTCGCAGCCGAGGCGGCCCTGCCCGCGGTCGAGTCGCAGGCCGCACACCTGCACCGGGCGACGGGCCTCGATGTCATCCCGATGCCGGTCGACGCGCACGAACCGGCCGACCTCGCCCGGCTTGTCGGCATGCTCGCCCCCGGCTTCGCCGCGATGGTGCTGGTACACACGCACGTCCGGAGGATCGACGCGGTGCGTGCGGCGATGCTCGCCGCGGCGCGGCCGACGTCCCCCCTGCTGCTGGACTCGATCAACGACGGCCTGGCGGTCGCGGCGACCGCGGCGATCCTCAACCACCTGCGGGCGCACGGCATCGAGCCGGCCCGGGCCCGGGTCGCCATCGTCGACCCCGGTCGGGGCGGCGACCTCGCCGGCCTGGTGGTCGGCGCCGGCGTCCGGCAGGTGACGCTCTACGACCCGGTGCTGTACGGGGTGCAGCCGCTGCACGGGCTCGCCGCGGACCTCGACCTGATCGTGGACCTGATCGGCCTCGCCCGGCCGCCGGACGGCGTCGCCGTGCTGCGGACCCGCCCGGAGCTCCCGCCGCCGCTGGACTCGGCGAGCCTCGGCCCCCGCCCGCTCCACGCCCTGCCCGGCCTGCTGCAGGCGGCGGTGACGATGCGCCGGCCGATCACCCCGGCGGCACGGCTCGCCGCCGTGCGTGCACTGACCATGCAGACCCCGCCCGGGATGCTGCTGCCCCCGCTGGACCTGCCCCGGCTCACCCCCGCCGTCGCGGCTGCGGCCGTAGAGGCACTCTCCGCGCGGGAGTAGGGCCCGGCTGGCGGCGGGGAAACGTTTCCCGCTATTTTCGGCTGATGTCGCCGAGCCCGGAGGAGTATTTTTCCCGGCCAATCCGGCGCTTTTCGTGCGGGTTCCTCGGCCGTACCGGGAAGGTCTTCGGTAAAAGCGGAGAAAAGCGGGTTTCCGGATCCGAATGCGCGGAGATGTCCGCGCAGTTCCGTCGGGCCGGCGGCACCACTCGCCTCCGCTCCGTGTCAGCGGCTGACGCCCCTCCCGTGCGATGACGATCGTTCTGCTCGGCTTCGTCGCAGGCTTCCTCATCGCCGCGGTCACCGCGCCGGTCGGGGTGTCCGGCGCGGTGTTCATGCTGCCGGTTCAGCTCGACGTGCTGCACACCCCGAATCCCGCCGTGACCCCGACCAACCTGCTGTTCAACGTGGTCGCCACCCCCGGCGCGCTGCTCCGCTACCGGGCGCGTGGGCAGGGCGCCGGGCCGCTCGCCCGCAGGCTCGTCGCCGGCACCCTGCCCGGGGTGGTGCTCGGGGCCGTCCTGCGCGTGCATGTCGTGCCCGGCGCCCGCCTGTTCCGCCTCCTGCTCGGGCTCTTCCTGCTCCCGCTCGGCGTCTGGCTCCTCCTGAGCACCGCGCGCGCTCGCCGGCAGGCCACCACGGCGGTGTGCGGCAGCGACTGCCGGAGCGGGGCCACGTGCGGGAGCGCGGGCGAGAACGCGTGTGGGAGCGGGAACGGAAGCGCCAGTACGGTGGGAGGGAAGGCGCCGGCGCCCGGGYCCGCGCCACGCACCATCACCGCGCTGGCCGTGGCTGTCGGGCTTGTCGGCGGCGTCTACGGCATCGGTGGCGGTTCCCTCCTGAGCCCGATCCTGGTCGGTCGGGGCCTGCCGGTCGCCACCGTCGCACCCGCCGCCCTCACGGCCACGTTCACCACCTCGGTCGTCGGTGCGGTCACCTACGCCCTGCTCGCGATGACCGCCCCCGGCAGCATCGCGCCGCACTGGGCGGTGGGGCTGGCCAGCGGCCTGGGTGGGCTCGCAGGCGCCTACCTCGGCGCCCACCTGCAGCACCGCGTCCCCGACACCGCGCTGCGCCTCCTGCTCGGCGGCCTTGCCGTCGCCCTCTCGATCGTGCACCTCCTCCAGGCGACCTGAGCGGAGTCGGGGCATTCGGAGTCAGGGCATGGAGCGCAGCTGGCGGACCTCGGCGATCGCGCTGAGGCGGAACACCTCGACGAACCGCAGGAGGGTGTGCAGTTCGTCGTCGTTGAAGGCGGCCAGGTCCTCGCGGGTCCGGGCGGTCAACCCAGCGTAGTAGGCGTTGATCCGGTCGAGGCCCTCGTCGGTCGGCTCGATGATGATCCGGCGCCGACTCCCCGGGTCCGGAACCCGGCGCACGCAGCCGGCTGCGGCGAGCCGGTCGATCATGCGGGACGCGGAGCCGGGCGTCAGGCCCACACGCTCGGCCAGTGCACTGGCCGTGGTCGGACCGTCCTGCTGCAACGCGTGGAGGCAGTGGAAGTCCGTCACGACCACCCCCATCCGGGTGGCGATCAGGCTGTTGAGCTGGATGAGGTGGGTGATCCAGTCCGGCAGCGCTTCGATGACCTGTGCCGTCAACGACTGGCTGGTGTCCGGCGAGTTCTGTTCGTTCGTGGTCATGGGGCCCAGCCGATCGACCGAGTAGTATTGTGTCGCGCAATGGTTGTGGTACACAACAGTTGTGTGGCGCGATCTAGATGATACGAGCAGGTGGGGAGTCTGGTCGAACGGCATCTCACGGATGCCTGCTCCCACGGCCAGTGCACATCCGATGTCCCGACGACGGTCTGAGGTGCTCGATGACTGAGAAGCCCAGCCGGCTGCAGGCCACCTTCGTCCCCGCGGAGGACGCGATCGCCTGGTGGGGTGTGGCCGAGCTGGACGACGCGATACGCGAGCAGGGGCTGCCCGCGGGCCGCCCGGGCGTCTGTCGCCTGGCCGTGGCCAGGGGTGACGAGGTCCGGCCGGCGAACGTGCCCGTACGGTTCGCCGATCTGGACGCCGCCCGGCACGGGCTCCTGACGCTTGATCCGCGAGCCGAGGTCGGCGCCTCCGTACGAGCGTGGCGCGACGCCGCGCGGCTGCTGGACGGCGACAACCCCGAAAGCGGGGACGAGGCGTTCGGGGCCCTGGGCCTGCGGATGCCGCCGGCCGCCCACGCGGTGCTCGACGCCGACGGCACCGCCATCGCCGCCGCCCCCACGCTGCTGGCGCAGTTCCGTCAGGCGGTGGCCACCCGCGTCCTGCTGCGCGGCGCGGCCGTCACCGCCGAGCTGCGGCCCTACCAGGCGCACGGCGTGGCCTGGCTCAACGCACGCCCTGGTCTCGGGCACGGCGGGATCCTGGCTGACGAGATGGGTCTCGGCAAGACGCTGCAGGCGATCTGCATGCTGGCCACCCGCCAGTCGGAGAAGCCACACCTGGTGGTCTGCCCGACCTCACTGATCGGCAACTGGCGGCGCGAGCTGGCGCGGTTCACACCCACCACCCCAGTGATCATCTATCGCGGCGCCAGCCGGGCGCTGCCGGCGACCTACCCACCCGGCACCGTCGTCATCACCAGCTACCCGGTGCTGCGTAAGGACGAGCCGCTGGCCGCCACGGCCTGGGACGTCGTGGTCCTGGACGAGGCACAGCAGATCAAGAACCCGGACGCCCTTGCCAGCAGAGCCGCCGCACAGCTGTCCGCCACCGTGCGGATCGCGATGACCGGCACCCCGGTGGAGAACCGGCTCGACGAGCTGTGGTCCATCCTCAACGTGACCAGTCCCGGTCTGCTGGGCACCCGTGGCCGGTTCCGGCAGCGGTTCGTCGCGTCGATCGAGCAACGCCGATCCGCGACCGCCGCGGCCGCGCTCACCCGGATGGTCACACCACACCTGCTGCGCCGCACCAAGGCCGACGTCGCCGCCGATCTGCCACCCAAGCTGTACTCCACGATCGTCTGCACGATGGCCGACGAACAGGCCCGCCTCTACCGGGAAGCCGTCGACAGGGCGTTCACCGCCGGTCTCGGCGCCGGCATCGAGCGCAGCGGCCGGGTACTCGCCCTGCTCACCGCGCTCAAACAGATCTGCAACCATCCCGCCCAGTACCTGCGGGAGGACACCGCCGCGCCCGGCCTGTCCGGCAAGTTCGACCGGGCGACCGAGATGCTGACCGAGGTCGTCGAGCAGGACGACCGCGTGCTCGTGTTCACCCAGTACCGCGCGATGGGCGAGCTGCTCTCGAAGCACCTGGGCACGGTGCTCGGCGTCGGCCCGGTCCCGTTCCTGCATGGCGGCCTCGCCACCGAGCGCCGTGACCAGCTCGTCCACGCGTTCCAGGAGGACGACGACGCACCGCCCGTCCTGCTGTTGAGCCTTCGCGCCGCCGGCTTCGGGCTCAACCTGACCCGCGCCTCCCATGTCCTGCACTACGACCGCTGGTGGAACCCGGCGGTGGAGGAGCAGGCGACCGACCGGGCGCACCGGATCGGTCAGCTGCGGACGCTCAACGTCCACACGCTCGTCACCGGCGGCACGATCGAGGACCACATCGCGCAGATGCACGAGAACAAGCGGGGCGTCGCCGAGATCGTCTCCGGCGACACCCAGGCCGCACTGGCCAGGATGTCCGACGACGACCTCCACGCGGTCCTGGACCTGGGCCAGGGGGCGCTCGCATGATGCCACCGGAGTTCGGCGCCACGCCCTGGGGTCGCGCCTGGGTCCGCACCGTCGAGTCGACATCGATGGCGCGGCCCAACCCGCTGCTACCCAGGGCACGCACCCTCGCGCGGAACACCACCACCGTCGTGGTTGCCGGCGTCGGCCACGTCGAGGCCGAGGTCACCGTGTCCGGGCAGGTGCGCCGGGTCCGAATCGACCTGCCACTCTGGCCCGACGAGACGCAGGCCGAGGCAGGGCGTCTGATCGCCAGGGCCATGGCCGAACACCGTGGGCTGGTCGCCGGAGACCTGCCCGACACCCTCGAGGCGGACCTCACCCAGCACGCGATCAGCATTGCCGTCCCCCCGGAAGCGCAGCAAGGCGAATGCACCTGCCGGGCCCGCACACGACCATGCGTGCACATCCTCGCCACGATCTACGCGCTGGCCCAACTCGTCGACGAACGCCCGGCGTTGGCGGTCGAGCTGCGATCCACCCCCACGAAGGCCACCGTCACCGCGGACCCGGGCTGGGTCGCGCTGTCCGACCTCGACCCGGCCGGCTTCTACGGAGACTGACCCGCTGGCGCCGGCTCTGGGGGTGCCGACGATGCCGCGCCGTGCTGACGTCCTGGTTCCTGGTCTCTCGGGACAGCACCGACATCGCCTCAAAAGGGCAGGGACGGTCGCTCAGGGGTTTCCTCACGGAACAATTATGATCTTGCCTCGGGTGCGGTTGGACTCGGCGTCGCGGTGTACCGCGGCGAGGTCGGCGAGGGGGCGGGACGCGGCGATGTCGATGTGGACCACGCCGGTGTCGACGAGTGTGACGAGTGCGGCGAGCTGGCTGGTGTCATTGCGCGCCACGAAGTTCCTCGCTGTCACGGGGATGCTGGTGGGCGGTTCGATCGGGGTGGTGATGGAGACGAACATGCCGCCGGGGCGAAGCAATGGGACCAGTGCGTCGGCCTGCTGCGGGGTGATCGCGGCGAGGTTGAGTACCGTGTCGATCCGCTCATCCAGGTGATCGGCAACGGGTGAGGCGGTGTAGTCGATGATCTGGTCGGCGCCCAGGCGACCGACCGCCACGGCACTGCGTGGGCTTGCTGTGGCTAACACGTGTGCTCCTGCGTGCTTGGCGAACTGGACTGCGAACCCGCCGACCCCACCGCCGGCGCCGTTCACAAGGACCCGCTGCCCGGCTGTCACGTGGGCGTGCTCAAAAACCGCCTGCCAGGCGGTGAGACCGGCGACCGGGATGGCCGCGGCGTGGGTGAGTGGGGATGAGGTCGGTGCCAGTACCAGTGCGTCGGCTGCGGCAACGGCGTATTCGGCCGCGGCGCCGCTGTCGAGAAGTCCGATGACCCGATCATGGACGGTGAACGTACGGACGTTGCTGCCGACCTCGACGACCGTGCCGGCGACGTCCCAGCCGAGGGTATGCGGCAGCTCCAGTGGAAAGGTGGAGCGCAGCAGCCCGGAACGCAGCCCGATCTCGGATGGGTTGAAGGAGGTCGCGGCGACGCGAATCAGCACCTCGCCCAGTCCGGGAACGGGGCGCGGAACATCTTCGTAGCGGATGACGGACGCATCTCCGTACTCGTGAATGCGGATCGCTCGCATACGTCGAACCTAGGACGAAAAAACGAGCCGGCCCATGCGTAGGAGTGCCTGATTCATACTCGAGCGTCTCGCCGGCAATACTGCACAGATGGATGTGCTCAGCGACGTGATCGCGGTCATGCGCACCGGTCGTCCGCGTTCGGCGCGGGTGACCTGGCACGCCCCCTGGGCGCAACGGTTCGGGTCCGTGCCCGGCTCCGTCGGCTTCCAGGTGATCATGCAGGGGCCGTGCTGGCTTGTCGCGCCGGACGCTGGCCCTGTGGCGTTGGCCGCCGGAGACGTGGTGTTCCGGCCGCACGGGCGCGGGCACACCCTGGCGGACAGCCTGACGACCTCACCGGCTGCGGCCCCCTGCGATCCGAGCGACCCGCGGCTTCTCGAGAGCCACATCACGGACACCGTCGGCGCCCCCGCCGGTATGACTGTCCCCGCCGCGGTGACGCTCTGCGGCGCCTACCAGGTCGATCCGACCCGGGCCCATCCGCTTCTGCGTGATCTGCCGGAACTCGTGCACCTCCCTGCACATCTCACGCGGCACCCCGAACTACACGCCACCGTCGATGCGCTCGCCACCGAACTGGAGTACCCCCGTCCCGGCAGAGACGCCATCGTCCCCGCGCTGCTCGACACCCTGCTGGTCCACATCCTGCGAACCTGGTTCGACGAGCGGCCCACAAGCGGGCCCGCCACCGGCTGGGCGGCTGCACTCAGCGACCCGGCGACCAGCCTCGCACTACAGGCCATACACCGCGACCCGGCGCGGCCCTGGACGGTCGCGGCGCTGGCCGCCGAGGCAGGACTGTCCCGGGCGCCCTTCGCCCGGCGCTTCACCTCCCTTGTCGGACAGCCGCCGCTGCAATACCTGACCTGGTGGCGGATGACCACCGCCGCCCGGCTGCTGCGAGAGTCCAACGCGTCGCTGAGCACCGTCGCTGCCCGGGTCGGCTACACGTCGGAATTTTCCTTCGCCAGCGCTTTCAAACGCCGCTACGGGACCGCGCCCGGCAAGTACCGCCACGGCGAATAGCGGAAGTGCCTCCTGGTACGAGTCGCCATCCCGGGCTCACCTGAGATTTTCGGGTTCAAAGGACAGGGCATGGCCGATGCGGAATCCGGCTACCGCCCGTGCAGCCGGATCGGATGGCTCGAACGCGCCCACCAGGCGGTAGCCCTCGGGCCGCTGGACGCGGGCTCCCGACCGGCTCCTGCCGCGCGGAGCACCTGAGCCCTGGCCGGGATGCCGTCGGCATCGGATCGATACGACGGAAGATGATCCCAGGACGGCCACGGCGGACTGCGAGGCAACCTTGATCCTTTCTGTGCCGGCCGGGGTCGGTACCCCGGCCCTCGTTGTCGATCTCGATGTCGTCGAGGACAACATCGACCGGATGGCCCGGGTCGCCGCGGTGGGAGAGTTCGCGGTGCGACCCCACGCCAAGACCCACAAGGCCCCGCAGTTCGCCGACCTGCAACGCGCGGCAGGCGCCACCGGCCTCACCGTGGCCACCATCAGCGAGGCCGAGATCTTCGCTGACGCCGGGTTCGACGACCTGTTCATCGCCTACCCCCTGTGGCTCGATCTGGACAGGACCGACCGACTGCGGCGGCTGGCCGATCGAGCGCGGATCGCGGTCGGCGTCGACTCCGTCCCGGCCGCACGTCGCCTCGGTGAGGCGAATCTGCCCGTCGATGTGATGATCGAGGTGGACAGCGGCCATCACCGCAGTGGCGTGGCACCCGGCGGCGCCGTCGGACCGGCCCTCGCCGCGGCCGAAGCCGGCCTGTGGGTTCGAGGCCTGTTCACCTTCCCTGGCCACGCCTACCACCCCGACGCCCGACTGCGGGCGGCGCGTGACGAGGAGACCGCACTGGCTGTCGCCGCCGACGCCCTCCGTGCCGTAGGTCTGCATCCCACGGTGCTCAGCGGCGGCTCGACACCAAGCGTGGCGTACTCACGGCCGGGCACGGTCACCGAACTGCGCCCCGGGGTGTACGTGTTCAACGACGCGCAGCAGCTGGCGCTCGGTTCCTGCACCACAGACCAGATCGCGCTCGCCGCCGCGACGACAGTGGTGAGCGCGCCCACGCCCGACCGGTTCGTACTCGACGCCGGCAGCAAGGTCCTTGGTGCCGATCGTCCGGCATGGACGCCCGGCTTCGGCTTTCTGCCGGAGTTTCCCGAGGCGGTTGTGACCTCCCTGTCCGAACACCATGCCGTGGTCGCCGCCCCGCCGGGCTGCCCTGTTCCCAGGATCGGGGAGACGACTCTCATCGTGCCCAACCACGTCTGTTCTGCCGTGAACCTGGCCGACCACCTCGTGGTCACCCGCGGCGGCAAGACGGTCACCCACTGGCCGGTCAGCGCCCGCGGCGCCAATCTCTGACCGGGTCAGCCTCGCACCAGCAACAGGTGGAGGTGCCGTGCGCCCTTGCGCGGCCAGGGGTTCCGGGGTAGCCCTCCGGGTGTCCGTCTGGCGGAGGAGACCAGCGGTGCCGCATCCGGTTCCCCGCGGCCGTCGGCGACTCATCCCCTGAAATGAACCCTTGCAGGGCAGCTGGGCCAGCGCGTTGACCTCGGCGTGCGCGATCCGCGTGTTGGCGAGCTGGTTAGGGACCTGGATGTCCTCATGGCGAGTGCTGCGGGCCTGCCCGACCGGCTCACTGGAACTGTCCACGACGACCGCGCCGACCGGGAGGCTACCGGCTCGGTATGCCTCCCATGCCAGGGGCATCACCAGCCGCCATGGAAACTCCATTTGATCAGGATGGCCTGGCGGCAGTTCTTTCAGGGCTACTTCCGACGCTCCGACACGGCGAACGGGCGGCCGACGCCTCGACGGCTTTCTGGTCGCCGGCCCATCCGGCGATGTACGCCGAGTAGCCGAAGCTGTCCAGGCCGGCGACGGAGGTGACGATGCAGGCCACGGACCCGGGCCTCCACCTCGCGCACTCGTCCGGGCATCTCGGGTCGATGGCTCATGATCACATGGGCTGCGTTCGACCGTGTGGCTGTGACAGACCTTGACGGCCCAGTGGGCGGCGATGTTTCGTCTCGTACCCCGCGGCTGGGTGGAGTGGATCGCCTGGCAGCCAGCGAGGACAAGCAGCTACGCCAGGTCGTTGACAGGGCGAATGTGGCCTGACACGGCACTAACCGGGCCGCTGGCGGAAACCCTGTGGGTATGCAGCACATCGTTGCCGGGGTCGACACCCGGGAAGCAGCTCCCGCCGCCCTGGCCCGGGCGGCTGACCTCTCGCGGCGGCTGGGCGCGGAACTCGATGTCGTCCACGTCCAAACCCTCAGCCGCGGCGGGATCCGCGCGATGGTCTCCACGGTGCCCGGGCGGCACCTGTCCGAGCGGTTCCTCAGGGCTGACCAGGATGCCCGGACCAGGGAGGTCCGCACGCTGGTGGAACGGACACTGGCGAGCAGCGACGTGCCCTGGCGGTTGCACGTCCTGGCCGGGGATCCCGCGGCGCACCTGCTCGCCGTGGCCGACAGCGTCGACGCCTACGCGATCGTCATCGGGACCCGGCACGGCGGCGGGGTCGTCCTGGAGCGGCTGCTGACCGGCTCGGTCTCCCATCGGGTGGTCAACTGGGCGAAGCGGCCCGTTCTGGTCGTTCCGACAGACCTGGACGATTGACATCCTCTCTGCCCTGAAGGGCGGAAATTCCAGCCTGCTACACCGCTGTGGGTGTGAGCTTCTGGCGGGTTCCCGCTTCGCGGCGCGATGCCGGCACGGGTGCCGGTCTGACTCGCGCTCCACGGGCGTTTACGGTCTCCGCCTGTCCGGCGGCGACCTTGCGACCTTCTGTGCGAATGTTCCGGGCCGAACCGATCCATCCTGGCGAACGTCCGGCCATACCGGGCCGCCTGTACTCCAGCATCGCCACGAACTGGGACCAGCCCGCGTCGTGTACCGACCGGGCCAGCCGGGTCCGGCCAAGACCGGCCACACAGATCCTCGACGTACACCGCTTGGTTCTCGCGGATGATCGCCGTGGAGAGCTGGTGCTGCCAGTCCCGCCGGGAATCGGCCACCCGGGCGTGAGCCCGTGCGACCTTGACGACGGCCCTTTTCCGGTTGGCGCTGCCCTTCTCCATGCGGGACAGATCCTTCTGCAATCGGCGGAGCCTGCGGTGCGCGCGGCGCAGGAACTTCGGCGACGTGACCTTCGTGCCGTCCGAGAGGACCGCGAAGTGCGTCAGTCCCAGATCGATGCCCACCTCGGACTCGACCGGCGGCAACACGTCGTCCGTCGTCTCGACGACGAACGACGCGAAGTACCGGCCCGCCGCATCCCGGACCACGGTCACCGACGACGGTGCGGCGGGCAGGTCCCGCGACCAGCGAACCGCCACGTCCCCGATCTTCGGCAGACGCAGCTTCCGCCCGGCCGTGACCACGAACCGGGCGTTCTTCGTGAACCGGATCGCCTGCCGGTTGTCCTTCCGCGACCGGAACCGGAGCGGGAAGACCTTCCGGCCCTTCCGCTTCCCGGACAGCGAGGAGAAGAAGTTCCGGTACGCCGTGTTCAGATCCGCCAGGGCCTGTTGCAGCACCACGGCCGATACCTCGCCGAGCCAGGCCCGTTCCCCGGTACGCTTCGCCTCGGTGATGACCCGCCGGGACATCTCCCCGTCGGAGACGTACCGCAGCCCGTCCACGCGGGCGTCCTGTCTCAGCCTCAGCGCGTCGTTGAACACGACCCGGCCACAGCCGAACGCCCGTGCCAACGCCGCCACCTGACCCGGCGACGGGTCCAGACGGTAGTTGTACCGAAGCTGTACGATCACAGCCTGGCATTGGTTTATGGCCCAGGATCTCAACGTTCGCACTGGCAGGAATTGCATTTTCGCGCTCCACGCCCACTTGGTTTTCATAACCAAGTTCCGGCACCGTGTTCCAGGACCGGCACCTGACTCGCCTGGAAGAGATTATGCAGGCGGTGTGCGCCGACTTCGACGTCGAACTGGTCGAGTTCAACGGCGAGGGCGACCACGTCCACCTGATCGTCAACTTCCCGCCCAAGGTCGCCCTGTCGAAGCTCGTCAACAGCCTCAAGGGCGTCTCGTCCCGACGGATGCGCCAAAAGTTCCCCGACCTCGTCCGCCACTACTACCGGGCCAACAAGCTGTGGTCAGGCTCCTACTTCGCCGGCTCCGTCGGCGGCGCCCCGATCATCGTTCTGCGGCAATACATCGAGCAACAGCCCCGTCCCAGCTAAGCCAGGCCTACTGCACGCTCGGGCGCTGAGCGCCCTCCCGCGCGGGCCTTCACCCCCGGTCTGAAGGCCGGAGCACTGGCCCGCATTTCGGTAGCAGAACCGCCGTGCCGCGGCCAGGTCACGATGGTCGCAGGCCAGCACGTCGACGACCTGCCCGAACTGGTCGATCGCCCGGTACGCGTCGGTCCACCGGCCGGCGACCTTCACCTACGTCTCATCGACGAACCATCCCGGGCGAGTGCCGGCAGGGCCGGGCGGCGTCGACGAGTAGCGGGGTGAACCTCTGCACRCCACAGGTGCGCGAACTTCACTTTTCGCACAGATCCCCGCCTGGGTGTCAGCGAGCGGATCGTGGGTGTCGGTGGAGTCGCGCCTGCCTGATCGCTTGCCGGCGGGCGTTGACCTGACGAGATCCGCACCGGGACGGGGCCGCGTTTTCGCCGTTGACAGCCACAGGCGCTCGGCAAGTAAGCCGTAAGCCTCCACCGAGCCGTCCTGTCACGAGATGATGACCGAGTGTGGTGTCTTAGAGCGTGTCTCACGTCGAGTGCGGGAGTTTCTTCCAGCAGGTGATCGCGGCGGCGAGGCAGAGGAAGCCGAGGAAGTTCCGGCCGTTGCGTTCG
>NZ_MBLM01000145.1 GCF_001854655.1 Parafrankia colletiae
CCGCTACGTCGGTGTCCGAGAAACGGGCAGCACCTCAGATCCGGGTCCACCCGCTCGCCCCGCGCGCAGCATGACCAGATCCCGGCAAGATCAAACTACGCTTCACGGCATTGGATCCTGACCAGGAGTCTTTCTGGTCTGATGATCTGAGGCGCTGTGGCATAGCGCTTGGGGAGCGGCGCTATTGGGATGTGAAGGCGCCGGCTGTCGCGGCTGCCGCCGCGTCGTGGGCTGCCTGGTCGGGGAGTGCCTGGCTGGCCGGTGTCCGGAGAAGGATCAGCTGGTGGTAAAGCGGGGCGGTGGCGGCTATCAGCAGCCGGTGTGGATCGGTGTCTGCAGGGATCTCCGCACGGACGATGGCGCGATCGACTACCGGTCGGCAGCGGGTGTAGCGGTCGGTCCAGAAAGCCTGCAGGGCACGGGCTGCGCCCGGCGAGCGGAAGGACGCGGCGATGAGAGCGGTCGTTATCGGTGGGTCCGCGGTGAGGGCTGCATAGATTTCGCGGTTGATCGCGGAAAGGTCGCCTTCCAGAGTGCCGGTATCCGGCGGCTGCCAGATGTTGGCGGTGGCCTCGGCGAGGACGTCGGTGAGAAGGCCGCCGACGTCGCGCCATCGTCGGTAGACGGTGGTGCGGTGCACGCCGGACCGGACAGCGATGGTGTCGATGGTGAGGCTGTCGTAGCCGTGTTCGACCAAGTCTGCGCGCACAGCCGCGAGAACCAGAGCCCGGATGYGGGCGCTGCGACCGCCGGGACGCGCGCGAACGCCTGAGGGGTCGGGTAGCGGCGGAAGGTCGTCCGGCGCCGTGCCCGGGTGGCGGGGGGGCATCGCGAAAGTCCTTTGCCTGGCGGGGGTCACCGTGGCACGATCCTATCGCTACATCTGTCGCGATAGGAGACCTGCCGATGATCCGATGAGGCGCCGATCTGGTCTGACGGCCTGGTACGGCCGTGCCGCCCGTTGCCGGGGTCGGCTACCTCTTCCTCGTCAGCCATGACCGCGCGTTGCGCGTTCGAGGGCATGGCGCATGCCTCGCCCTGGCGTCGACCCCGCGTTCCCGAGGGCACGGAGAACAGAACCATGCTTTTTCCGCCGAGGAGACCCGTGATTCCCCACAATGGAAGCACCATGATCCACGAAAAGCGGATAGCGGGCCCTGGTGCTGGCCCCTACGACCTGACTCTCGGACCCGACGGGGCGCTGTGGGTCACGATGGTCCACGCCGGGCAGATCGCGCGGCTGGCTCGAGACAGCCACCTCGACTCCTACCAGCTAACCCCGGCCTCCTGCGGACCGTCAATTATCACCGAGGGTCCGGATGGCGCTATGTGGTTCACCCGCAACGGCGACCATCAGATCGGAAGGATCGCCCTCGACGGCGAGACCGCGTCCTTCCCCGTTCCCACCCCGGACAGCGGGCCCTTCGGCATCACGACCGGCCCGGACGGCGCCCTGTGGTTCACCGAGATGAACGGCGACCGGATTGGGCGCATCACCACCGACGGTGCGATCACCGAGTACCCGCTCCCCGCACCCCAGGCCCTGCCGGCGGCGATCACCGCCGGAGTCGACCAGGCCGTCTGGTTCACCCTCAACCAGGCGAACGCGATCGGCCGCATCACCCCGTCCGGGCAGATCACGCTTCACCCGCTGCCCACCCCGGGCGCAGCCCCGGTCGGGATCTGCGGGACCGCCGACGGTGCAATCTGGTTCGTCGAGATCGCCGCCGGTCAGATCGGCCGGATCCGAACCGATGGACGGATCGAGGAGTTTCCCCTTCCCGACCGGGGCGCCCGGCCCCACGCGATCATCGCCGACCCGACCACCGGCGGCTGCTGGTTCTCCGCGTGGGCCGCGGGCCGGATCGGCCACATCACCCCGGACGGAAAGATCGACGAATACGATCTGCCGACCCCATCAAGCGAGCCGCACGGCCTCACCGTCGCCGGGGACGGCACTGTCCACGTTGCCCTCGAAACCGGCGGCCTCGCGCGTTTGGAGCGGGCTGCCGTCGACCCTGAAAACTGACCCCTGTCAACTACGGCCACAGTGGACGGAAGATTGACCGCACCACGGTAAACTGACGCGGTTCCGTTCACGCGCGACGTGCCTTTTTGCAGGTCAGCACAGCGGAGAACGTGCAATGAACGGCCAGCTCACCGTGGTCATCGACGCCTACCGCGCCGATCGTTTGGCCGCCCGAAGGGACTGGCGTACGTCGGTCGGGTCCGCGCTGGGGCATCCGGTGCCGCTTCGGTCAACGACCTCGGCTTTGCGGCGGAGTCGCCAGGTCCGCGTGCCCAGGGGCAGCCGACCTTCAGGCCGAGACTCGACCGGGCTGGTACCGCAGGGCGACCGCCCCCGACCGGAACTCCTGGCGCTCCACGAGCTTCAGCTCGAGCCGCTCGCTCAGGCCGGCGAACAACGTCGGTCCGTGGCCCGCCACGACGGGTTGCACGACGAACTCGTACTCATCGATCAAACCCAGATCCGCCAGGGCCAGCGGGAGGGTCACGCCTCCCACGAAGAGGCCTCTGCCAGGCTCCCGCTTGAGCTGCGCAACGGCTTTCCCCAGGTCACCCTGCACGAGCTCCGCGTTCCAGTCGGCCATCCAGTCAGGCCACGTTCCCGTCGTCGGCTGCCGCCACGCCGCCTCCATCATCTCGTAGGTCACCCGGCCGAAGAGAAGGGCATCGGCTCGTTCCAGGCTGGCGGCCCAATAACGATGCGACTCGTCGTCCGCGATCATCGCCCGGTGGTCRCAGCAGCCGTCGAGGGTGACGTTGATCGAGTATCGGAGCGGTCTCATAGGTCGCTCTCCCTTGCTGCGGTCGCAGGCACCTGGCGGACGGTAATCAGACCACCGCCCGCCATTTCTCATCGGTCCCCCGTGCGGACCTGCTGGGAGGGCGCGAGGATCGCGCACCCGTGGCACCGATGGACCGGCGCTCCGTGCGTACTTCTGGGGAGTGGCCCGGGTGGATCTGATCCCGAAGCAGGGGATGGTCATTGACGGCGAGGCGGACAACCCGGCGGACGTGATCAGCCGGGTGCTGGCCGAGCCGTTGGAGAGCGCGCCGACAGAGGGACCGCCGCACAAGCGGTGAGCGTCCCCGTGCCCCGGCCTGCTCAGGGTCGGTCGCCTCCGTCAATCTGAGCCGCTCGACAGCGAGCCCCAAAACGGGAATGCCCGGAAAGGCCCCTCCCGGTGAGTAGGCCGACCGTTTGCCGGGCTGTCGAATCCGCCCCGCCGGCGGGCGCCTGAACGACCGGCGTAGCGGCCCGTCCTCGGGGGGCGGGCCGCTGTCGTTGCTGGCCCAATCCAACATCACCACGCCCAGGAACGGCGCTCTCCGCCGATCTGAGCGTCTCGCCTACGGCCCCCGGAACGGCCACGGCCCGCCGGTGGTGGCCGGCGGGCCGATGGTCCCGCCCGGGTGTGCGGATATAGCCGGCTTCCGCCCCGGACGGAGGGCCACCCCCGGCGCCGAGGTGACGCCAGCGGCAACGTCTCTGGGCCGCCGGTCCCGGGGTGGGGCAGCGAGGCCGGCGGTCGAGGCGGGGCGCCGTCAGCCACACAGTTGCMAACTCCGGGAGGGCCCGGCTGCGCCCCGACTTCAAGTAATGCCCCGGGGCGGGCCGGTCAAACCCCCGTCCCGGGGGACATCCCCAGCCGGGCCGTTGGCCACGCGGACCGAGGGGGAGGCGGAACACTGGGCGCACCTGTGGACGTCGCCACAGGCGGTCGCGTGGGAGGCCCTCGGGCGGCTGTGACCGGGTTGCATCTTCGCGGCCAGCGTGGTCAGGGGCGCGGCCGACACCCAGCTACACCGGGGGACTGTCAGGCCCCGGCACTCTTGGTGGCGAGGCGAGCGAGTACGTCGGCGTGACACGGCTCGTCCAGCGGGCACCAGCACGCCAGCTGATGGCCGGCGAGGTCGGGCAGGTAGTCGAGCACCCAGGAGCGGGAGACCGTCCCCACACGCYGGCCCCCGGGCAGCTCGTCCGGTCCCTCACCGGCTAGCGATGCGGCGTACCGCCGGATGGCGTCGGCCCGGCCACACTCGCGGTGATCGAACGGGTTACCCCACGGGGTGGGTCCGGTCGACCTTCTCGGCGCCCGCCGGCATGCGCCACCCCGGGGCGCGGGACAGCCGGATGCGGGCCGGGGCGGCGGTCATACTGCCTCCAGGGCGTGCTGCGCGACGTCCCGTGCTGCACGACGTCGCACCTGACAGAGGGGAAGCGCATCAATGTCATGCCCGACTCCGCTGCGCTGACCACACAGCAGGCGGCCGACTTCCTGAACGTGTCCCGCCCTGTTTGATCAGGCGGAGTCAGGCCTGGCCCAGGCGAAGTAGACCAATGAGATCCTCGACGAGACGTTCGCCACCAGTGGTGTCAACCGTGTCCGAGCGCTTCAGTCGGATCATGCTGTGAGCTGGGCGCTGAAGTCCTGGGGTGYGTCGGTCTGGCCATTGCGTATGAAGTGGATCTTTTGGTCTGCGTCGGACGGTGGCCAGAGCGCACCGCCCCCTTCTGATAATCGACGCCACCCGCCATCTCTACCGGTCTTCCCTTACCCGGCCACCTAAACGATTGCCGCGGTCGTAGCTCTGCACTGTACCGTGAATGCCTGCGGGGCTTCTTGGCGCGGTCGCTGGATCGGTGCGCTCATGCCCGCCGCGGCGATGGCTGGTATGAGTGGCGTGGTGGAGAACGTGGTCTTTTTGGTGTATGTTTCGTGGCTACCCGGCGTCAGTTCCGCTAGCTCGCCGCGTAGCTTTACTTGAGTTCTCTATGCTCGGACTCGTGCTGACCACTTTGGCGTTCCCCGTGGTTCCTGCGGCGCGGCATCGTGACCACGAATTGCTCGGTGGAGCGCACCCTGTCCCATTCGAGATTATTTCAACCTATTCGCTCGGCGTGGTCGCCGGCCCGTGGCTACGGGTGAGATACTCGCGGTCGGTCGCCCGGCGAAACGCTTCGTCGCGCCGTCTACTTCCTTAGAGTCGTACCGGCAAACATCTGGGAACCCCGCCGATCGGGAGGGTAGGTTCGGGAAAATGCCAGCCAAGCAGAAGAAATCTGATCGAGAGACGATTGGTGTGGTAATTTCCGGGGCTGCCGCTCGCGGTGCCTACGAGGCCGGCGCCCTTGCCGCGCTCCTCCCGCTGCTGAATAAGGACAAGCGACGCCTGAGCGTCTTCGTCGGTACTAGCTCCGGTGCCATCAACGCTGCCCTGCTCGCGATGTCCGCGCACCAGACGGCCGACGAAGCGGCCAACGTCCTCCGGGCGACCTGGTGTGGTCTCGGCCCACGCAAGGTATGGACATTTCCGCTATTTGCGCTATCTCAGTTGACAAGAACTGTGTGGAATAGGCAGGTCATCAGCCTGCTCGACACGAGTCCGCTGCGGCACCTCGTCGAGCACGATTTCAATCACAGCCAGGTGTCGGCCAACATCGCCAACGGTCTAGTAGATGCGCTCGCCGTGACCRCCACCGTGTGCCAGCAGAACGGCCGCGGGCCAAGCAGCCGAGTATTCGTGTCCGGCCCTCGCTCCGCCCGGCTTCCTCCAGCAAGCGGCGGCGTCCAATACGTTCCGACGGACGTGACGCATCGACATGTTCTCGCGTCAGCGGCAATACCTTCGCTGTTCCCACCGGTGGAAATCAGGGAGTCGGACGACGACCGCGGCTGGTACATCGACGGCGGTGTACAGCTAAACACGCCGATAAAACCGGCTCTCGACCTCGGCGTCGACCGTCTGGTCGTCATATCCAGCCACGCGACGAACCGCCGTCAGCGTGGGCCCACGATAGCGCGGCGGCCCGATGCGGTCGATGCCGCCGCCCAGTCGCTCCACGCCGTGCTCTCCAACTCGATGATCGAAGACATCAACAACCTGCACCGTGTCAACTACCTGATCGGCCGGTCCAGGATGGCGTCGGTACCTCACGGTCCCTACCGCCAGATTCCGTTCATGGTCGTCTCACCACGTGAGGGGCAGCTGTCCACGCTGGCACACCGTACTTTCGAGCGGAAGTACCGCGGGCCACGAGCCCTTTTTTCCGCRCCAAACTGGGTGCGGTCGACGGACTACCAGGTAATTGGGCTTCTCGACCAGATTCTCTTTCTCGCCCGAAAGGGCGACGGCCATAAGGAGCTACTGAGCTACCTGCTCTTTGATGACGACTATCTAATCGATCAGTTCTCGTTGGGAATGCGTCGCGCGAGAGCGGCCTATCGATGCGGCTGGCAGGATGAGCCGTAGGAGCATGTCTGAGCTCGCCGTTTAACCTGATCTTTCGGCTCCGTAGCCGTTGAGTCATCTTTGATCTCCCCAATATGTGGATGGTGTCCGCGCCTGATGTGCCTGATGTGCCTGGCAATGGTTCTGATCCTGCCCAGTGGATGAAGGCCTCGGACATGAAGAGAGCGGCATCGCGGTCAACCGGTGGGCGTTCGGTCGCAACAGATCATGCGGCAGAGTCTGAGTGCGTTCTGGCTGGCGGRCGTGCTCGATGACCACTGCGCTTACTGCGCCGGCCTGGAAGCACCCGCATAGTCAGGGAAACCATGGAAGTCCCGTACCGTGACCGACCTTCCGAAATCGGGCGTATCGAGCATGGCTGTTCCTCTCAAGGGGATCCCGACGTGATGGACGTTTCGCGGGGTGCCGAAGAACACCAGGTCACCTGGTTGCAGCGGCGTCCCGGCTGGGAGCGGTGGACCGGCGGCATACTGCGTCTGGGCGGTCCGCGGGATCTCGATACCGACCGTGGCGTACGCCGCATGCGTCAACCCGGAGCAGTCGAACCCGGGATCACCGTTGCCGCCCCACACGTACGACTTACCGATCTGCGCATAGGAAAACGCGACCRCCGCCAGCCCCGCACTACTGAAATCATCAGTTCCGGACTTGAACTGTCGACGGAACTGGGGCTGTACTGACCGATGGCCTTCACGGTGGTCTACGACGCCAACGTGCTCTACCCGAACACGTTGCGCGATCTGCTGA
Source organism: Parafrankia colletiae (assembly GCF_001854655.1). Lineage (GTDB taxonomy): Bacteria > Actinomycetota > Actinomycetes > Frankiales > Frankiaceae > Parafrankia > Parafrankia colletiae. Next base: position 7,027 of record NZ_MBLM01000145.1, read on the forward strand.
TCCGGGTCGCGCAGTCGGGCCTGGTCCAGGCGAAGTGGACCAATGAGATCCTCGACGAGATGCTCGCCGCGGTCAGGTGAAACAGGCCGGAGATCTCGGCTGRGAAGYGYGACCGYCTCCGYAGYCTCATGAAMGCRTCCGTTCGGGRCGTCCTGGTGTCCGGTTATGAGCCGCTGRTCGACGGACTGAAGCTTCCCGACCCTGATGACCGGCAYGTGCTGGCTGCCGCGATCAAGGCTGGCGCRCAGGTCATCGTCACCCGGAACCTGAAGGATTTCCCGGCTGCCGATCTGGAACCATGGGCCGTCGAGGCGCAGTCGCCTGATGCCTTCGTGCTGGGACAGCTGAGCATCAGCGGGCAGGCGGTGGTGGCAGCCATCCAACAGATCGCGGACTCCCGGATGCGGATCGAAGATCGACGACACCACCCAGTCCTCCAGAGTGATCACCCTCCAAGGTCGGAGGGTGCGTTCCGTCGGCGGAATCCAGTCCCGCGGCGCGTGTGTGGCGCTAGCCTTGAGGCTGCACCACGTGGAGGCGGTCGATGCACGCGACCCGCACCGGTACGCCAGCCACCCTTCGCGGTCCCCATCCGCCGGTCATCGGACAGCAGGCAGGGCCAAAGGGGGACAGGGTGGTTGGCCTACCAGCACCCGTCCCTTCCCTACTGGCTCGCTATCACGGTCCTTCGAGTCCGATGATGGTTCCGAAGGGGTCTACGAGCTGGCAGATTCGTCGTCCTTCGGTGACAGTGAGCGGTCCGCGGTGGTGACGGCAGCCGGCGTCGAGGAGCCACCCGCGGACGGTGTCGAGGTCGGTGACGGACCAGTAGACGACGGGGGATCCGCCGCGTGGGTTGCGGTCGTCGTCGGCCTGGTGGAATCCGAGCTCGACGCCGGACACGTTCAACCAGGCGTAGACGGAGTCGCCGTCGACCTCGAGATGCACCGGGGCGTTGAGGACACCGGCCCACCAGCGTGCGGACTTTTCGGGATCGTCGGCGAAAGTCATGACGGTAGTGGGCGGTCCGAACACGGGAGAGCCTCTCCGTAGGGGCGATGATCTGGGGAGGCTATCCAGCCGCTGTGGTCTGCGGCGGGTCAACTTCACAATGACCTACCACGACGAGGCGGACATGGTGCTGACGTTCGAACCCGCCCCGCCGGTGGGGGCCTTCCGTCCGCGGCTGATCGGTGTCCTCGCTGCTTAATACAGCGGAGAACGTGGAATGAACGGCCAGTTCACCGTGGTCATCGACGTTTACCGGGCCGATCGGTCCGGCGTCTGACCGGTGGTTCTCGGGTGGCCAGCGGTGGTAGACGCCGCGGCGGTGGTCGATGGCGACGACTGTGACGGTCATGCGGCGCCGAACCTGCGCCGCGTGTCCTCGGCCGGTCTCCACTCTGAGTGCAAGTACCTGGTCTTCGACGAGCATGGCTGGAGACGGCGGCCACAGGATCACCTGCCACAGGATCACCGGTCGCGGACCAGCGGCCCCGTCCCGGCGTCCACATAGAGCCAGCGGCCGTCGATCCGCGTGAACGTGCTGCGCTCGTGCTGCACGCGACGCTCGCCGTCCGCCGAGCGCGCGATCGCGCGGAATTCCACGACACCGGTGTCGTCGCCGGGGCCACCGTTCACGGTGTCGACGATCTGCAGGGCGCGCCAGGTCATACCGGCGTCCAGGTCCAGGCGATCGGGGCGCGTTGAGGGATGCCAGGTGCGCAGCAGGTACGGCGCGAGGCCGCGGGCGAAGGCGCTGTAGCGGGATCGCATGAGCGCCTCGGCGGTCGGCGCCGGGATCCCGAGATGGAAAGGCTCGCAGCACTCCGCGTACTCCTGGTGGGAGCCGCATGGGCACTGGTCGACGATGCTCATGCGGTGCGGCGCGGCATCACAACAGAGTAGTCCAACTCCGCCTGCCGGCCCTCAGGACCCATGCCAGCGCGCCCGCGTGACCTGGCTGACCTTCACGATCCAGGTCGCCGGGTCAAGTGCCGGCCCCGCGGGCTCGGACTCCGGCGAGGTGCCTTGGCCGGGGTGCTGTCCGATCTGYGTCCCGCTGTGGGGTAGCCGGCTGCGGCGTCTCGACGCCTACCGGGCTGATCGGTCAGGTGCCTGTCCAGCTCCCTGGAAGGAAGTCCCCGGGCGCCCTCGGCAGGGTGCGGGTGCGGCCGAGAGCGTCCGGGAACCGGCATGCGAGGTGACAAGAAGCTGAGCTGTCTCGGGGTCGAGATCGTGTCAGCTGTTCAAACGGGAGATCTTCTACGAGAAGAGGTTCTGGGTGATTGTCTTCCCGCTGATCGGCCGCGCGATGAAGATGGTGCGGGTGTAGTTGTCGGCCGGGCTGGAGCACGACACACTGAACGTGGCGTTCGTGCCGACGGCCGGAACCTGCTGAAGGCTCAGGTTGTAGAAACCGCCAGCGCTGACACCGGACGAGTCGAACTCGCCGGCTGTCGTGCTGACCGCCACGCCCGTCGAGACGCTGGCCGGGCATCGGGCAACGCCATTGATGGTGACGTTCGGACTGTTCGGATCGGCGCTTGCCGGAAGTGCCGCAGCCAGCGTCAGCGTGCCTGCCGCCGCGGCGGAAGCAAGGAAACCGGCGGTCCTGCGAGCTCTCATAACAAAAACCTCCCTTGGCAGTCACAGCCCACTGAGCCTCTTGTCTGCTGATTAGGTTACCCGACCCCGAGAGTGCTATTCACTCTGGTCGACCATTTTCTGTTCGCCTGGATGTCGGTGACTTCTGTTCGGCGGGGAGCCGGAAAAGTCCTCTTATTTCTGGTTGGTCTGGCTGCCGGAGATTCCTAATTTCGCTGGCGAAACCCGGGGTGGCTGAAATGAACCGCACCGGGTTCGGTGGAGACCTGTTCGTTTGGGAGACGAGATGGTGAAGGTCTCCGTCCTGGTGAACGAGGCCGAGAGGCGGAAGGACTCCGGTGCGGAGCTTGCCCGGAGGGCTGTGCGCGACGTGTCAGTGATTACCTCACGGCGCATCCCGGTGCTGATCAGGACACGATCAGGGGGAGCCGGCGGGTGATGACGCCTGGTCGTTCCGAAGTAGGCGACCGTCCTGCTCGCCAGGATCCTCCTGCTTCTGGCGCGGGGGAGAGCGCCAACGTCAGCCAGGCGTAGCCGGAGTCGCCGTCGCCGTCGCCGGCGCCGGCGAGGTGCACCGGGGTGTGGAGAACATCGGTCCACCAGCATGCGGGCTTCTCGGGATCGTCAGCGAAGGTCATGGCGGTGGTGGGCGGTCCGAACACGGGAGTGCCTCTCCACAGGGGCGACGATCCGGGTGAGAATTGCCGACGATCCAGGATTGGACGGGCAGGACGTCGGCTGGTGGCAGCGGTGGTCGAGGAGGTTGAGGTGGCGGCGGACTGGGAGGGCACGCCACTGGTCTGGTACGTCAGTTACGGGTCGAACCTGCGGTCGTCGCGGCTGGCCTACTACCTGGCGGGCGGGACGATGCCGGGCACGACCCACGTCTACCCGGGTTGCCGTGACCGTCGTCCGCCGCGTGCCACCGCGCCGCTCCTGCTGCCGGGATCGGTGTACTTCGCCCTGAAGTCGAAGGTCTGGGGCGGTGGGATGGCGTTCTACGACCCGGCGGTGCCAGGTCCGGCCGCGGCCCGCGCGTACCTGCTCAGCCGCCAGCAGTTCGTCGACATCGCCGCGCAGGAGATGCACCGGGAACCCGGCGGCGACCTCGACCTGACCGCTCTGCTCGGCGCCGGCCGGGCCGTTCTCGGGCCCGGCCGGTACGAGACGGTGCTGCTCGTCGGCCACTGGGGTCCGGTGCCGTTGCTGACGTTCACCGCCCCGTGGGGGCTGGCCGACGTCGCTCTCACCGCTCCTTCCGGGGCCTACCTGGACATGCTGGCGGCCGGGCTGCGGGAGGGCAACGGCTGGCCGCCAGCGCGGATCGCCGCCTACCTGGCCGGGCTGGCCGGTGCCCACGGCGTCTGGCAGCCCGACGAGATCGCCGGACGTCTCACCGCCGCGGACGTGGCCGAACCCGCCGGGTGATCCCTTCTTACCTGGACGCGATGTCCGTCAGGAAGGCGGTGAGCGCCGCGCGCAGCGGCCCGATGTTCCCCAGCAGGAGATGCCCGCCACGCGGCAGGACGAGCAGGTTCCCGCGCGGCAGCCGGTCGACGACGGCCCGCGCGGCGGCGGGCCGGGGGAGTGGGGAGTCCTCGGCGGTGACGACCAGCGTCGGGACGCTGATCTTCTCCCAGGGCAGCTGGTCGGCGAGCATCTCGGGTGCGGTCACGACATTGTCGAAGATCATGCCGGCGCGGCGCGGGTGCACCGGCAGCAGGGTGGTCATGATCTCGGCCAGTTCGGTCTGGCCGTCGGCGTGCAGGTTCGTCCAGCCGACGCCGCTGGCGCGGGCGACCAGGGACGGGCGGACACTGGTCAGCCAGGTCGGCCGCTCCGAGCGCAGCATCGCCCGCAGGAAGAACGTCCGGGGGCAGCTCGGAGCCCAGGTAGCCGTACCGGGACACCGCGATCGTGCGGTGACCGTCGCCGAGGCGCCGGCGTGACCAGTCCGCCGCCTGGTCCCAGCCGCCGTTGTTGCCGTGCACGACCAGCACCGGTGTTCCGTCGCCGAGATCGAGGTACTCCACGGCGCCCTGCGGTGTCGGGACGGTGCGCAGCGGCACGGGCGGCGCGGCGAGCCGGCGGCGTGCTGCGCGAGGCTGGTTCATGCGCCGGGAACTCACCGACATGCTCCGCCGCCGGGAGGCCACCGGCCGCTCCGGCGCCCGAGGCTGATGTCCGTACCCCCGTGTCCCGGGCGGCACGCCGGAGGCTGAACGACCCGCGGGCCCTGACCGCAAAGCTCCGGACGTTGCTGTCAGAATGTCACCGTTACACCGACAATCGGTGGCAGTCCCGATCGAGGTTGGTTCGTCTTCCTGTGATCCTGAACGAGACGCGGCTCGTCGCCGCCCTGCCCGCCTACGAGCTGGGTTCCCAGCTGGGCCGGGGGGCGTTCGGCGTGGTTCTGGCCGGCCGGCACCGTGAACTGGGGCGGGACGTGGCCATCAAGGTCCTGCCGATCGGCCAGGGGCCGATGGCCGAGGCCCGGCTGCTCGCGCTCCTCGACCATCCGCATGTCGTGCGGGTCTTCGACGCCGTCACCGTGGACGATCTCCACCTGATCGTGATGGAACTGCTGGCCGGCGGGACGCTCACCCACCGCGCGGCGGKTATCTCCACCGAAGCCGTGTGCGCGGTCGGGCTGGCGGTGGCCGCCGCGCTGGCGTGCGCGCACCAGAACGGGGTGCTGCATCGCGACATCAAGCCGGAGAACATCCTGTTCGACCGGGCCGGGCTGCTGAAGGTCACCGACTTCGGCATCGCGAAGCTCGTGGAGGGCGCGGCTGCTGACGCGAGCGCGAGCGCCGTCATCGGTACCCCGCGCTACATGGCGCCCGAACAGCTGCTTGCGGGACGGCTCAGCGCCGCGACCGATCTCTACTCCCTCGCAACGATGCTGTACGAGCTTTTCACCGGGAAACCGCCGTACGGCGCGGGACTTCCGGCGCCGTCCCTCATCGCCCATCATCTGAACGTTCCGCCGCCACCGCCGGCCGGGGTCCCCGCCCGGATCTCCCAGGTGCTGATGCGTGCGCTCGCGAAGGAGCCGGCCGCGCGGCAGCCGTCGGCTCATGCCTTCGCGGTGGAGCTGGCCCACGCGGCGATCGTCGAGCTCGGTCCGGGCTGGCTCACCCGCGGCGGGATGGCGGTGCGCCTTGACGACGACGTCCGCGCGGCCGCCGAAGGCCATCCCTACCCGGCCCAACCAGCGCAGGCCCCGCACTTCCCGGCGCACATGTCATACCCGCGGCAGCACCCGCACCCGCACCCGCAGCAGCACCCGCACTCGCACCCGGGGCCCCATCCCAACCCCAACCAGGCCTCGCTCCAGGCTCCTTACCAAGCACCGCCCCCGAACGGCCCGGCGGGGCAGGGTACCGGCGGGCGCAGACCAGCCGGGGGCTGGCGTCCGGGCCGCAGCGCCATCGCCGGCCTCGCGATCGCGCTCGTCGTCGGGGTGGTGGGCCTCCTGCTCGTCCTCCTGCCGGACGGCGGCGACAGCGGTCGGCGGCTCGCAGGAGGAGGTGCCCAGCCGACTGCGGTGCCGTCGACGCCGATCACCGACCGGCCACCAGCGCGGGTCGGTTCCCGCAACGCCCCCGAGCTGCTGAGCACACCGCTGGCCGCGCACACCGCGGCTGTCTGGACGGTGGAGATCTCGCCACGCGGCGACCTGATGGCCACCGGTGGCGACGATCAGGTCGTCCTGCTGTGGAACGTGTCCGACCCGACCTCGCCCCGCGATCTCGGGACGAGGGCGATCACCCACCTCGGGCGGGTCGAGGATGTCTCCTTCGCGCCGGACGGCCGTACCCTCGCCGTCGCGGGCGAGGAGACCCTGCGGCTGTGGGACATCAGCAACCCCACCGCTCCCCGTGCCCTCGGTGAGCCGCTGACCGGCTACGACGGCCTCATGTACTCGGTCGCCTTCGCGCCTGACGGCCGCCGGCTCGCCGCCGCCGGCAGCGGACAGGCGATGATCCTCTGGGACGTCGCCGACCGCGCCAGGCCCAGGCTGCTGACCCGCGTCGACGGGAACACCGCGTCGGTGGCGTTCGCCCCGGACGGCCGGACCGCCGCCAGCGGYGACGGCACGCGGGCGGTCCTGTGGGACGTCACCGCTGCGGGCTCCGTCCACGCGACGGCCGAGCTGCCGTCCGTCGCCGCCGGCTGGGTCTACGCCATCGCCTTCTCCCCGAACGGCCGTACCGTGGCCACCGCCGGAGACGCCAGCACGGTCCAGCTGTGGGACATCACCAGGCCCACGGAGCCCAGGCGGCTCGGCGCGCCGCTGGCCGACCACACCGCGACCGTCCCAGCCGCGGCCTTCTCGCCGGACGGGCGCACGTTGGCGACGGGCAGCGACGATGGCACGGTGCTGCTGTGGGACGTCACCGACCAGGCGGCTCCGCGCCGGCTGGGAGAGCCGCTGACGAGCCAGTCCGGCTTCTCGTCGGTCGCCTTCTCCCCGGACGGGCACATGCTGGTCACCGCTGGTGGCGACCAGCTGGTCCGCCTGTGGGGCCTCGGCTGAGCCGCGCCGCCGTGGTCCGCCCCCTGCTGAGCCGCGCCGGCAGCTGACCGAACGAGGTCGACGTCAGTGGACGTTCCCGATGGTGGGGTGGCCGCCGGGGCCGTTCCAGTCGACCAGCTGGACGATGACGCCGTTGGGGTCGCGGACCTGGAAGGCACGCTCCCCCCATTCCTCGACGGTGAGCGGCATCGTGATGGTGACGCCTTCGCCCTGAAGCCGGGCGAGCTCGTCTTCCAGATCGTCCACGACGAACGCGAGGATGAGCCCTGCCGCGTGGGTGTCGCGCTGGTCGGCGGGCAGGGTCGGCAGCCCGCGGCGCRGGTAGACGACGTGCATGCCGGCGTCCTCGCGGCCGAGGGAGGCGAAGCCGTCGGCGGCCATCAGCTCGGTGAAGCCGAAGTGCCCGGTGAGGAAGCCGGCCGAGGCGGTGACGTCGTCGACGTTCAGTGACACTGCGGATGAAGTGATCTTCACGTGGATCCTCCGAGGTCTGGCGGCATCAACTCTGTACGTCGTACACCATACATCGTACAGAGTTTCTCGTATGATGATGGCACTCGTGACGGCTGAACGATCGGGTGCCGGTGATCCGGCCCGCACGCTTGCTCTGCTGTGGGGAGAGGCACCGACGGCATCCCGCCGGGGGCCGAGCCGGGCCCTGGACCTCGCCACCGTGGTCAGAACCGCCAATGATCTTGCCGACCAGGAGGGCCTCGGCGCGGTGACGATGCGCGCGGTCGCCCGCACCCTGGGGGTGGTTCCGATGACGCTCTACACCTATGTGCCGGGCAAGGAGGAGCTGCTGGACCTGATGCTCGACGCGGCCTACGCCCAGATGCCCCGCGCGGACACCGCCGGCGCGCCGTGGCGGGAACGGCTCACCGCCATCGCCGATGAGAACCGCGCCCTGTTCGCCGTTCATCCCTGGGCAGCCGAGGTCTCCACACTGCGCCCTCCGCTGGGACCTGGTCTCATGGCCAAGTACGAGCACGAACTCTCAGCCTTCGACGGCCTCGGCCTCTCGGAGGTCGAGATGGACGACTGCCTGACCTACCTGCTGTCCTTCGTCCAGGCCAACGCGCGTGCGGCCCACGAGGCTGCCAGCGCGGCCTCCACCCCCGACGGCGACGACACACGGTGGTGGGCCCGGGTAGGCCCCCTGCTGGYCCGCGTACTGGACGAGCAGCGCTACCCGCGCGCGACCCGGGTCGGCACGGCCGCCGGCCAGGCACATGGCAGCGCCCACAACCCCGACCACGCCTACCACTTCGGCCTCGCCCGCCTGCTCGACGGCTTGGCCCCCCTCATCGAACGCCCCTGACAGATGACGGTCCTGCCGTCCTGCGCACACACGGGACGGAGATCTTTTCTCCAGCCGCGGTGATCTCAGCGACGTGACGGCTCCAGGCGGCTGCTTCAGCGGTCGTGTCCGGTGCCGCGGTCGGGTGCGCTCATGTCTCCCGTTCCGGGGGTGCCGTCGGCGAGTCCGTAGCGCAGGTAGACGGTGCCCGTCGGGCTGGCGACCGGTGGTTCGAGGAGGGTGACGTTGGTGGGCATCGCGCCACCGTCGAACACCTTCTTCCCCACGCCGAGAACGATCGGGTGAACCCAGAGATCGAGACGGTCGAAGAGCTTCTCGCGCAGGAGGGTCTGTACCAGGTTCAGGCTGCCGACGACCTTTACATGCTTGTGCCGGTCACGGATCTCGCGCACGGCACCGGCCAGATCCGGGCCGAGCTGGGTGGATCCGGCCCAGGAGAGATCGGGTCTGCCGCGGGAGGCCACGTACTTCGGGATGCTGTTGAAGAGTGTGGCGATCTCGTTGTCCTGGCCGCCTTCCTGATGCGGCCAGTAGGCGGCGAAGATGTCATACGTCCGTCGGCCGAGCAGAAGGGCGTCCGTGCCCTCGTACGCGGCGCCGACCTGCGCCCCGGCGACCTCGTCCAGCAGCGGTGCCTGCCAGCCGCCGAACGGGAACCCCGCCGGGTCCTCCTCGGGGCCGCCCGGTGCCTGCCCGACGAGGTCGAGGGTTGCGAACAGCTCGAGGTGAATGAGGCCCATGTCCTACTCCCGATGAGTTGGTTGTCTCGGTCGGGAGGTGGACCTGCGGGCACCGGCAGACTCATCGCTCCGACAGCACCCGGCTTCGTCGCTCCGACAGCACCCGGCTTCGTCCTCGTCGAGCCCCGCGGGACGCCGCACCGGCACTGCCCGCTGTTTCAGCCTGTTCAGCCTGCCGACAGTCCTGGGTGTTCCACGGTGCGGGCGAGGATGCCGAGGGTGGCGCGCAGGGCCGCCTCAAGCCGGCCACCGGTGCGTCCGCGAACCCGGGCAGCCCGCCGGCGGCCCTGGCGCCCTCGTCRCCGGGTGCCTCCGCGCCGTCGGCCACGAGCACGCCTGTGTATCCAGGCATTCCGTCGACCGGGGCGACGAGCTTTTCGTCAGCTGCCCCCGTACTGTCGGACCAGGCCACCGTCGACCAGATCACTCTTGCATTCACCGGTCGATCGGCTGCCCAGTTCGAACGTTCGTGCCAGGTGTCGTGTCCCGCATTGTGCGTGTCAGTTGTCGGCGCCGTCGGACGGGTGGCTCCCGCGGGCCGGCGGACCGGATGGCCGGGGGACGTGTCCCGCTGCGGATCCAGCGTGACGCCAACGGCTGGGGGCGAGGCCGTAGGCCTGGCGGAAACGCCGTGCGAAGTAGGCCGGGCTGCCGAAACCCCAGGAGCGGGCGATGGCCTCAATGGTGCGATGGGCGTGCTCGGGTGCGATCAGGTCGTCGCGGGTGCCTTCGAGACGTCTGCGGATCACCCATTGTTCAAGGCTGAGACCGCCGTCCTCGCACAGTCGGTAGAGGGTACGCAGGGAGATGCCGTGCGCGTGGGCGATGCGGGCAGGGGTGAGGTCCGGGTCCTTCAGATGGGCGCGGCTGTAGGCGAGGACCCGGACGAGGAGGGTTTCCTCGGCAATGGTCCGGCGGGTCCGGCGGTCGGCGGCGATGGAGACGACGAGTGCCCGGGTGAGGGCGACGAGCGACTCCCCGATGTCGCTGGCACCCGGGGCGGCGCTGAGCTCGTCGGCATCCCGGTGCAGAGCGCGGATCTGCCCGAGCAGCAGGGGCATGATCCGGCTCGTGTGCACCAGCGGGATGGCCGCGCGGACCGTGGCATCCGGCAGGCCRAAGTGCTGCGCGTCGACCATGAAGGCCACGGACTGCCCGGACCCGTTCCAGCCGTACTCGTAGCCGGCCGTCTTGTTCGCGAGGACCAGGCCCCGGGGTGGCACGCGCTGCTGCTGGCCGTTCCAGGCGAAGCTGCCGATACCGGCGGACTGGGTGATGACGGAAACGGTCTGCAGCGCATCGGCGCGCAGATGTTCTGCGGTTCGCCGCAGGCAGGTTCCTGAACCCTTGACGGCAACCATTGTCAGCGGGCCGAAACGCCAGATCTCCATTCTCTTCCACCAGGTGCCGTCGGGGCCCGGCTCGTGGTGGACGACGCAGGACCCGCTCGCGCCGACGGCAGTGGTGAGATAGGCGTCCGCCCGCTCCGACGGTGGCAGGAGCGCGGTGTCCAGGACAAGCACGCCGAACTCCCGTCTGYGGCGGCGGGGCGCCCGCCCACGGTTGCCGCTGTCACCTTCGTCAGCAACCTGTTACCAGGTGCCGTTTCCCGCGGCAAGAGAAACGGTCCGAAGATCGGTCCGGACGCCGGTGGCCGCCCCCGCGCAGCTGCCGACGGCATCGTCGGACAAGGACCTGGCGCGGACGGTAAAGATCCATGGGACGGAACAGGTGAAGATTCCGGCAGGCGCCCCTGCCGGGGCCGCCAGGGGCGAAGGGAATGCCAGTGAAACCGGACACGATCGTTCTCATCCACGGCTTCTGGGTCACACCGCGGAGCTGGGAGAACTGGATCGCGCATTACGAGGCCAAGGGCTTCCGGGTCATCGCGCCGTCCTATCCCGGTTTCGAGGTCGAGGTGGAGGCGCTGAACGCCGACCCGACCCCGATCGAGAAGCTCGAGGTCCCGGCCGTCGTCGAGTCGTTCGAGAAGCTGCTGGACGGGCTCGCTTCCCCGCCGATCATCATGGGTCACTCGGCCGGCGGAGTCTTCACCCAGATTCTGCTCGACCACGGGTACGGGGCGGCCGGCGTGGCGATCAACTCGGCGCCGACCGAGGGTGTCGCGATCGTTCCGCTGTCGCAGGTCCGGGCGGCGTTCCCGGTGCTGAAGAATCCCGCGAACCGGCACCGGGCCGTCGGACTGACCTTCGATCAGTGGCGGTATGCCTTCACGAACACATTTCCGGAGGAGCAGGCACGGGCCACCTACGAGCGCTATCATGTGCCCGCTTCCGGGCATGTGTTCTGGGGCAGTGCCCTGGCCAACATCCACCCGGGCCATGCCGACACCCATGTGAACTACCACAATGCCGAGCGTGCGCCGCTGCTGTTCATCTCGGGTGAGAACGACCATCTCATGCCGCCGAAGGTGCAGGCGTCGAACGCGAAGCACTACAAGGCCGCCGGCACGGTGACGGAGGTCGTGGAGTTCCCGGGCCGCTCCCATCTGCTGCCCGCGCAGGAAGGCTGGGAGGAGGTCGCCGACCACGCCCTCGCCTGGGCTCTCGACCATTCCTGAGGTCGCGGGACGTCCCAGGCCAGGTTCGCCGCCCGGCGCGGTATCGGCGCAGGCGGCGGGGCCGGAGCGCGCGGGCCCGTCCGGAATATGCGATCCTGCCGGGCATGACCACGAAACCGGGGCCGAACACGTCGACCGGATCGGTCACCGCCCTGCGGATCTGTCCGCTGTGCGAGGCGACCTGCGGGTTGGAACTGCGGATCTCGGACGGTCGGGTCGCATCAGCCCGCGGCGACGCGAAGCACGTCTTCAGCCGCGGTTTCATCTGTCCTAAAGGCGCGTCGTTGCCGGCGCTGCTCAACGATCCCGACCGGTTGCGCCGCCCGCTGCTGCGTGACCGGGCGACCGGCGAGCACCGCGAGGTGAGCTGGGACGAGGCTTTCGCCGCCGTCCGGGCCGGGCTGAGCCGGGTGGTCGGCGGCTACGGACCGGCCGTGGTCGGGCTCTATTTCGGTAATCCGAACGCGCACACGATGGCCGGTGCCCAGCACCGGCCATCGCTCATACGCGCGCTGCGGACCAGGGCCCTGTTCAGCGCCTCGACGGTGGACCAGATGCCGATGCATGTCGCGTGCGGGCTGGTTTTCGGCCATCCGTCCCTGATCCCGGTGCCAGATCTGGACCGCACCGATCATCTGCTGATTCTGGGGGCGAATCCGGCCGTCTCCAACGGCAGTCTGTGCACGGCGCCGGATTTCCCCGGCCGGCTCGCCGCGATCCGGGCCCGGGGCGGGAAGGTCGTCGTGGTGGACCCGCGGCGGACCCGCACCGCGGAACTCGCCGACGAGCACCTGCCGATCCGGCCCGGGTCGGATGCGCTGTGGCTGCTCGCGCTCGTCCACGTGCTCGCCGCGGAGGGCCTCGTCCGGCCTGGGCGGCTGGCGGACCAGGTGACAGGGCTGCGGCAGGTGCTCGACCTCGCGGGCCCGTTCACGCCGGAGGCGGTCGAAGCCCGGTGCGGAATCCCCGCCGAGACGACCCGGCGCACCGCCCGGGAACTGGCCGCGGCGCCGCGAGCGGCGGTCTACGGCCGGATGGGCACCACGACGGTCGAGTTCGGCGGGCTCACGAGCTGGCTGACGATCGTCCTGAACGTGATCACCGGCAACCTGGACGCGCCGGGCGGGATGATGTTCGGCCGGGGCGCGCACGGCCGTGCGGACAGGGTGCCGTCCGGCCAGCGGGGCGTGGGCCGCGGGTGGGGTACCGGGCGCTGGCACACCCGGGTGCGCCGGCTGCCCGAGGCGATGGGCGAGCTCCCGTCCGCCTCGCTCGCCGAGGAGATCGACACGCCGGGCGAGGGTCAGCTGCGGGCGTTGTTCACCGTCGCGGGGAACCCTGCGCTGTCCACGCCCGACTCCGCCCGGCTGGCCGCGGCGCTGGCGCAGCTGGACTTCATGGTGAGCGTCGACCCGTACCTCAACGAGACGTCCCGGCATGCCGACGTGGTGCTTCCGCCCACCGACGCGGCCAGGGTCGGGCACTACGACTTCAGCCTCGGTGCGCTGGCCGTCCGGACGGTGGCGACCTACTCGCCGCCGGTGCTGCCGCCCGATCCCGGCGGGATGGCCGAGCACGACATCATGGCCCGTCTGACCCTCATCGCCCGCACGCTCGACGCCTCGCCTGCCGAAGATCCTGCCGGGCCTGCCGGGCCTGCCGGGCCTGCCGGCGTGCCGAGCGCGGACGAGGTCGAGGCCTTCCACGAGAGCCTGATCGTCGACGCCCTGCGCCGCGCGACCAGCGACGCCGGCTCACCCGTCCGCGGGCGGGACGTCGCCGAACTGCGCGCTCTCGTCGACGGGGAGACCGTCCCGGAACGCCTGCTGGACGTGGCCCTGCGCACGGGGCACTTCGGCGACGCGTTCGGGGCCCGGCCGGACGGCCTGCGGCTGGCCACCCTGCTGGCGAACCCGCACGGGATCGACCTCGGCCCGCTCGAACCGCGGATCCCGACCCTGCTGCGGACCGCCAGCGGCACCGTCGAGCTGTGCCCCGAGCCCGTTCTGGCCGAGCTCGCCCGGCTGCGCGCCACCCTCGACCGGACGGACGCGCCGGACGAGGCGGAGCTCGCCCTGATCGGGCGGCGCCACCTGCGGACGAACAACAGCTGGATGCACAACGTCCCGGCGCTGGCCAAGGGCCGGAACCGCTGCACCCTGCTGATCAGCCCGCAGGACGCCGCCCGCCGCGGGGTACGTGACGGCGGATCCGCGCGGATCACGTCCGCCGCCGGCTCGTTGGACGTCGCGGTGCAGGTCAGCGACGAGATGATGACCGGGGTGGTGTGCCTCCCGCACGGCTGGGGCCACGGCCTGGACGGCACCCGGATGTCGGTCGCGGCGGACCACGCGGGCGTGAACACGAACATCCTGACCGACGGCTCGCGGGTCGATCTGCTCTCCGGTAACGCCGTGCTCAACGGCATTCCGGTGCGGGTCATCCCGGCGGACTGAGGCCGCGGGCGGTGACCGGTGCGCACGTCGGACGGGCGGAGTCCGCAGGGCGTCCCGAGGGCACGGGCGGAGCTCCGTCCGACGGCGGGACGATCCTGATCCTGACGCTCGGTTACCTGATGCTGGCGGCGATGCTGGCCGTGGTCGTCACCGACGTCTCGGTGGTCTACCTGGCGCGCCGGTCGGTGGCGTCGGCGGCTGACGGCGCGGCGCTGGCCGCCGTCCAGCGCATCGACGAGAACGCGATCTACACCGCGGGCGAGGACTACACCGCGCTGCCGCTGGCTGACATCGAGGACACGGTCGCGGACTACGAGACCCGGGCGGATCCGTCCGGCCGCACCGCACTTGCCGCCGACCTCGTCGACGAGGCCACGGTGCGGGTCGAGGGCAGCCGGGTGGTGAAGCTGCCCGTGGTGAGCTTCCTGGGCGTCGGTCCGATCACCGTGCGGGCGGGCGCCCAGGCACAGGCCCGCGTCAGGCTCCCCACCGAACCCTGACGTGGGCCCGGAGCCCTGACGCTGGCAACGGTCCTATGGTCGGCCAGTCGGCCAGTCGGCCAGTCGGCCAGTCGGCCAGTCGGCCAGTCGGCCAGTCGGCCAGTCGGCCGACCAGGCCGGCCGGTCTCCGCGTCGACGGTCAGAGTTCGTCGACGCCGCCCTGGCAGGAGGCACGTGCCCGCCGAGGGGCGGGAACAGTGCTCAGCCCGCTGGATCGGGGCATCGCGGCGAAGTCGGCGGCACAGCCGCTGCCCGGCGGCAGGGACTCGGGGGCGGCGATCCAGCCCGCGGTGACCGCGACCAGGTCGTCGAAGCCGTGGCCGGTGCGGATCTCGGCGAGGTCGGAGACATCCCGCACGAGGCGGGCCACCCACTCGGCCGGACGGCGCGCGGCGAGCGCGACCGCCTCGGAGGCGTGCTCGATCGCCTCGTCGCGGTCGGGGAACGCCCGGGCGACGGCGGCGCGTGACTGCGCCATCCGCACCGAGACGATCATGCCGGTCTGCCCGCTGCGCGCGATGAGTGACGCCGCCCGCTCGAGGTACGGAGTCGCCTCGTCGGCGGCGCCGACGGTGGTGAGCGCCTCCGCGCAGGCGAGGGCGAGATCGGCCGGTGAGTAGGTGTCCAGGCTGAAGCCGGGGCGGCCGTGCGCCTCCTCGCCGAGCTCCGCCATGGTCGCCCAGGCACGGGCGACCGAGTCCCGGACACCGGCCGCGTCGCCGGCGGCCGCGCAGGCGCTGCTTGCGACCTTGCCGGAGATCAGTGCGCGGGTGGGGCTGCGACCGGCGATCCGCGCCGCCGAGCCAGCGATCTGCAGGGCCACCGCCGGGCTGTGCGGGCGCACCACCCGGGCCCGCAGCGCCAACGCGCGGGCGGCCAGCGGGCCGTCCCCGGCCGCACGGGCCAGGGAGGCGGCGCGGTCTGCCCGGCTCGCGGCCCTGGCGTGCTGGCCCCGGTCGTAGGCGGCGGCCGCGGCGGCGGTGGTCACAGCGGCGTGCAGCCACATCCAGTCGATGGCTGGACGTCCCCGCAGGCGGTACTGCTGCGGGATGGTCTTCGTGGTCTCTTCCAGTGGTTCGAGAGCGGCGGCCGTGACAGCCAGGTCGACGGTCTCGTAGTTGGCGACCGCGGCGCGCAACGAGGCCAGGCAGGCGTCGTGCAGGCCCGCGGCCGTGTCGTGGGCCGCTGTTCCGGTGCTTTCCGCTGTCATCGGGACCACGTGACCGATACCGTCTGCGGGAAAGCCGCCAGACGCGCCAGACCCGGGCCGGGACGGCGCTGCCTGGAGAAATGACACCCCTGACATTCGCAAACAGTTCGTCCGGGCCCGGCCGGGTATCCACCGGCCATCGGTTGCCGGCTGTTGCGGGTGCGCATATCCGCTGACCTCACGTCTGTTGCTGGTGCTGTGTCGTCTGCCGCGGTGCCGTTGTCCGCCGCCGCGGTGCTGGCCGTGGCGGGGTGACAACGACGCCGAACACCGGCGGTGGGCCCGCCAGTGCGATGTCGTGGTCCGTGTGCGTCGAACAACAGGGCGAACCTGTGGACGGCATCAGCGACGATGCCGGGCCCGATCGGGCGGCCGCAGTGCCGCCAGGGCGTCATTGCCCGGAGCCGGTGCGCAGAAGCCCACCAGGCAAAGGCCACCTGCGCCAGTGCAGGCTCGCCGCGGTGCGGGCCCCCGCCAGTACAGCCGCACGGCGGCCCGGGGCCCGTGGACGTCGTCGTCCCTGGGCACGGAACTCCGCCGTGCCGTGCGGCGCCCGCGGCCGGCCGGAAGGCCACCCGAACGATTCGGGTCGCCCGCCGAGCCGAATCGAAGGCTCCGCGTCTCACCACTCCGCGACGGAAACGACGATATCGCTTCCGGCTGCCTCGGGAGCGGTTCGGGTGCGGGGCGTGATGTGGAACGCACCTCGCCGGATGTCTCCCGCGAAACATCTCGTGCCATTTCACTTGCTAGTCGTCGCCTGGCCGGCCAGATGTTAACCGTACATTTCACGGTGCCGTTGCATGTTTCTTTCTGGTGACCTGGAGATCCGCGTGGTGAAGCTGCTCGGACAGGTGCGCGGCCAGCGCCGCCCGGGGCGGTGCGGGTGCCCACGGGCGCCGTCTGGCGGTGGGAACCTGCCTGGTGAGGAGCCACCCGACCTGGCGCGGACCGGGTCCACCGCCCGCCGGCCGTCCGTCCCGGGAGGCTCCGTCCCGCTGTCGGAGCGGCTCGGCCGTCGTACCCGGGGCGCCGGCCGGCGGGGCCCGGAGGACCCGTTCCGGAATGCTGTYGGCAGGTGACTCGCCGTGCCCTGACTGGTGGTTGGCCCGCGGTTGTCCGCGCCGACAGGACGGATCCCGTCGGTGATGCCCGGTCCGTGGTCTCCGGAGGGTTCCTCAGCGGGGGGCCGGAGAGCGTGTCCGGGGGAGTCCGGACGTCCCGCCGGAGGTGCCTGACCACCCGTGCCGAGCGGCCCCCGGCCCCCGGCCCGACCGGCAGGGGGAGCGGGGCGCGGTCTGCGGATCAACCGTCTGCGGGCCCACCGGTGCTCGCCGGTAGGCTGGCCACCATGGCCGTCGACCTTTCCGAGGAGATCAAGACTCTCGACGCGACGCTGGCAGGCATCGAGACTGTGCTCGACATCGAAGGTCTGCGTCGTCGTGCCCAGGATCTGGAGCAGGAGGCGGCGGATCCCGACCTGTGGAGCGACCAGGTCCGGGCCCAGAGCGTCACCAGGCGCCTCTCCTCGGTCAAGGGGGACATCGCCCGGGTCGAAGGCCTGCGGCGCCGCCTCGACGACCTCATCGCCGCCCTCGACCTGGGTGACGACGACCTGCTCGCCGAGGCCGCGGAGGGTCTGCCCGCGCTCGCGCGGGACATCTCCGCGCTGGAGGTCCGCACCCTGCTGTCCGGGGAGTACGACGAGCGCGACGCGATCATCCAGCTCTCGGCCGGCGCCGGCGGGGTCGACGCCGCCGACTGGACGGCGATGCTGCTCCGGATGTACCTGCGCTGGGCCGAGCGGCACGGCTACTCGACGGAGGTGTTCGACACCTCCGAGGCGGAGGAGGCGGGCCTGAAGTCGGCCACCTTCCAGGTCAAGTGCCCCTACGCCTACGGGACGCTGCGCAGCGAGCACGGCGTCCACCGGCTGGTGCGGATCTCGCCCTTCGACAACCAGAACCGCCGCCAGACGTCCTTCGCCGGTGTCGAGGTGACGCCGGCCGTCGAGGTCTCCGACCACGTCGACATCGACGAGAAGGAACTGCGGATCGACATCTTCCGGTCCTCCGGGCCCGGCGGGCAGGGCGTCAACACCACCGACTCGGCCGTGCGGATCACGCACCTGCCGAGCAACATCGTGGTGACGTGCCAGAACGAGCGCAGCCAGCTGCAGAACAAGGCCGCGGCGATGATGGTCCTGCAGGCCAAGCTGCTGGAGCGGCGCCGAGCCCAGGAGGCGGCGGAGAAGCAGCGCCTCACCGGCGGGCCGCAGGACGTCTCGTTCGGGTCGCAGATCCGGAACTACGTGCTGCACCCGTACCAGATGGTGAAGGACCTGCGCACCGAGGTCGAGACGTCCAACACCGGTGCGGTTCTCGACGGCGACATCGACGACTTCATTGACGGCGAGATCAGGTGGCGCAGGGCTGCCGAAAAGGACGCATGACCGGATTTTCCGGCTGTTCCCCGGCCTGATTCGGCAATAGCGGTCGCCGGGGAATGGCCGGAAAGAAGTCGGCGCGGTTTACCCGCCGGCACGCGACTGAAACGAGCGGACCGCTTCGCGTAAGAGAAAAATCTTCCGCAGTTCGGGTCATCAACCGGACCATTGCGCTCCACCCTGCCGGGACGGACATCGAGGGATTGGCTCATCGTCCGCGCGCGTGTAGAGTGACGCTCCGTTCGGCGCCGCCGCGCGACGTGGTTCCTGGCTCCCGTCGGCCGCGGCGTGGGGATGGGGGCACCACGTGGATTCGCGGTTTCGTCCTTCGAAGCGCACCAGGTCGAAGTACTGTCGTCCCACGTGCTGCCGAACGAGCTTCATCGACGAGACGGCGGGTGGAATGTCCGAACTCACGGTAGTCGCATCGAGGCGTGACGACCGATGACCGGCATGTCGACGGCCATGGCGGCGTCACCGGGTGGAACGTGGCATCACGGCACCACTGCGGAGGACTCGGCCCCCGGGCCGTCGAGGGCCGTGCTCCCGGTGCTGGTGTACCACAGCATCGGTGACTGCTCCGTCCCGTCGTTCCGCAGGTGGGAGGTACCGGCAGGCGCCCTCGTCGAGCAGCTCGGCAGCCTCGCCGAGCATGGCTACACCATCACCAGCCTCTCCGACGCGCTCGCGAACCCGCGGGAGCGCCAGGTCGCCGTCACCTTCGACAACGGCTTCGAGGATTTCGTGACCAGGGCGCTTCCCGTGCTTGCCGAGTTCGGCGCCGGAGCGACCCTGTACGTGCCGACGGCGTACGTCGGGCAGYGGGCCCGCTGGCTCGAGCCGTACGCGGAGCGCGAGCTGGCCCTGCTCGACTGGCCGAGCCTCGCCGCGCTGACCGACCGTGGGATCGAGATCGGCGCCGCCGGGCACCGGCACGTCGAGCTCGACGTCGTCCCGCCCGCCATCGCGCGCTACGACGTCACCGCGAGCATGCGCACCATCGCCGAGGAGACCGGTCACCGTCCGAGCAGTTTCTGCTATCCGTTCGGCTACCATTCACCCGGTGTCCGGCGGATTGTCGAAAGCGCCGGTTTCGCGTCGGCGTGCGAGATGGGATACCGCATACACCGGCGCAGTCGGTCCCGTTTCCAGGTGAGCCGGCTCATCGTCGGTCGTTCCGTGGGTGCCGCTGACATTATTCGCCTGGTCACCGAGGGGCATCGCGACGCGGCACTGGCCGCCCGCCGCAAACTCAGTGCCGGGTGGCGTGCGTATCGGTCGATCCGTTGGCGCCTCGGCGTGGAAACCGCCTGACGGCTTTCGCGTGGTGAAGCCAGCAGGCCTCCCGCCGGCGGCTGGCCGGGGGTCTTTCCAACCGTCATCCTGAATATTCCGCTGCGGCTCGGAATCCTCCATGGGCGTTCCGCGTGCTGATCCCGCGCCCGCGCCGCCCGGAAGTGCCGAGCGACGCCCGAGGGTGGCATCGGGTGCCACCGCTCGGCCTCCGCCGGGTCTCCGGATCACCCCCGCCCCGCGCCCGGCGCGCGGGCCGGGCGCGGGGCGCGGGCCGGGCCCCGGGTCTGCCCACGCCCGACTGACGCGCGGCCGGGCGGCGGCGAAACTGCCCGGCTTGTCACGACCGTTCGCAGCCGACCGGGGTCAGGACGGACACTGACCAGGCGGGACACAAGGCCGCGGTCAGGCAGGCGGCGCCAGCAGGCGAGGTGGGGGTGGGCGTGTGGAGACACCGGGCGGATGGGTCGCGCTGGTCGGCGGCGGGCCGGGCCGGGCCGATCTGATCACGCTGCGCGGGCTGCGCCTGCTCCGGCGCGCCGATGTGGTGGTGGTCGACCGCCTGGCACCGGCCGAGCTGCTCGACGAGGTGCGGCCGGGTGCTGAGATCGTCGACGCCGGCAAGGCGCCGCACGGACACAACCTCACCCAGACGGAGATCAACACTCTGATCGTGGCGCAGGCTCTGCGTGGCCGCGGCGTGGTCCGTCTCAAGGGCGGCGATCCGTTCGTCTTCGGCCGTGGCGGCGAGGAGGCACTGGCCTGTGCCGCGGCCGGGGTGCGTTGCGAGGTCGTCCCGGGGGTGACGAGCGCGGTGGCTGTGCCCGCGATGGCCGGGATCCCGGTCACCCATCGCGGGATCACCCAGGATGTGGCGATCGTCAGCGGGCACGTCGACCCGTCCCACCCCGGCTCGACCGCCGACTGGGACGCGCTCGCCTCCGGGCCCGGCACGTTGGTGATCCTCATGGGCGTCGCGGCACTGCCCAGGATCAGCGCCGAACTGATCAAGCGTGGGCGATCCCCGCAGACCCCGACAGCGGTGATCCAGGATGGCGGCACCAGCCGGGAACGGCTCGTCACCGGCCCACTGAAGGAGATCACCGGGCTCGCGCAGGACGCCGGGATCTCCTCGCCCGCGGTGATCGTGATCGGCGAGGTCGTCGGGCTGCACGGAAGCCTCGGCCTGAGCCGGGTACCCGACGCCGACCCCGAGCAGTAGCGGCCCCGGCCCCGACGCCGTGCCCGAACCGGGCGGAGTCAGTCGAAGCTGATCCGGGTCAGGCGGGCCGCCTCGTCACGGGTGATGCCGCGGGCGCAGGCCCATCCTTCGGCGGTCAGTGAGCCGTTCCGCAGCGCGGTGCGCATGCGTTCCGCCGACCGTTCGTGCCGCTGGAAGGACCGGTGCGGGACCACCCGCCCGCGCTGGTGCTGCCCGGCCAGGGCGGCGGCCGGCGGCGTCTCCAGGAAGACCAGGTACGCGGGCCGCCCGCGTATCCGCGCCAGCAGGGCGACGGTACGCCGGGCCCATGTCCGCGTGCCGCACTCGTGGATGACCAGATCGCGCCGTGGACCGACGGTCCATGCGGCGATGCGCCAGTAGTGCACGGTGTGGACGACCGGGCGGTACAGGACGTAGGGAATCCGCCCCAGCCGGCGGGCCAGCAGCGCCCGCACCTGCGCCGAGTCCAGCACCACCGGCCCGGAACCGGCCCCGGCCGGCAGGTCAGCCGTCGGGTCGGCGGGGAACACGCGCTGGATGAGGGTGCTCTTCCCCGCGCCCGGAATGCCGGCGACGAGCAGGATCCCGCCGGCGGGGACCGCAAGAACCCAGCCGGCGTCGCCGGGCGTGGCCGTGTTCGGGTGCTCGTCTGCGCCCCCACCCGGCGGTCGAGGGGCGGACAGCGGTGCGGGACCGCCCGGCACGCTGCTAGAACCGGGCGCGGACATCGGTTTCGGCACGGACGGTGACGGTGGCCGCGCTGACCCGCGGCGAAGCGGCTGCAAGCGGCCTCAGATGCGGTAGCCGGCCAGGACCAGCAGTGCCAGCAGGACGGCGCACAGCGCCATCAGCAGCTGCGGGGAGATCGTGAAGGACGAGTGGTGCAGGGATTCGCGCGCAGCACGGCATGAGGGGCAACGCCCTTCGGCGACCGGAGCAGCGCATCTCGCACAGACCAGGTCTTCGCAGCACATGTGCCGTCCTCCTTCGGCCCGGCCCGGCGACCGGCGGGCACCGAGGAGGGCCCGTCACCGGCTGGACGCGATACGACACCTCCACCGTACGCCCGGTCGATGTCGTTCGCCGCCGCACTGCGTGCCGTGAACCCGACGATCGTGGACGCGCGCGGGCGACGGTGCGGGACCTCACCCATCCGACTACGTATCGTGATGGGTCCGACGGGTGGGTAAGGGAGGTCCAGGTGATTCGGCTCGCCTCCGTGACCAAGCGCTACGCCGTGGGAAGCCGGCCGGCGCTGTGCGACGTCAGCACCGAGATCGGTGCGGGCGAGTTCGTGTTCCTGGTCGGCCCCTCGGGCTCCGGGAAGTCGACGCTGCTGCGCCTGCTGCTCCGGGAGGAGCGCGCGACGACGGGGCTGGTCGAGGTCGCCGGGCGCGACGTCGCCCGGATCCCGGACCGAAAGGTTCCGCTGCTGCGTCGCACCGTCGGCTGTGTGTTCCAGGACTTCCGGCTGCTGCCGGACCGGACGGTGGCCGGGAACGTGGCCTTCGCGCTCGACGTCGTCGGGCGTCCGCGTCATGTGGTCCGTGCTGTGGTCCCCGAGGTTCTGGAGCTGGTCGGTCTCACCGGCAAGGAGAAGCGGTTCCCCGATGAGCTCTCCGGTGGGGAGCAGCAGCGGGTCGCCATCGCCCGGGCGTTCGTCGGGCATCCCCAGGTCCTGCTGGCGGACGAGCCGACCGGCAACCTCGACCCCGCCACCAGTGCCGAGATCATGGACCTGCTGGACGACATCAACCAGGCCGGCACCACCATCCTGATGGCGACACACAACGCCGGGCTCGTCGACGCCATGCGCCTGCGGGTCCTGGAGCTGGACGCCGGTCTGCTCGTCCGCGACGAGCGCCGCGGTGGCTACGACAACCCCGACGGCCCGTCCGAGACCAGCCCCGACATCGACACCGGCCCACTCGACACACCCGCGAGCACCGGCCCGCTCGACGTACCCGCACAACGCCCCCGCGTGCAGGCGCCGGCGCCCACGGGCCGGGAAGCAGGCTGATGCGCCCCGGTCCCCTGCTCGCCGCGCTGGTCACCACCCTGCGCCGCAACGTCGCG
This sequence comes from Parafrankia colletiae, assembly GCF_001854655.1. GTDB lineage: Bacteria > Actinomycetota > Actinomycetes > Frankiales > Frankiaceae > Parafrankia > Parafrankia colletiae. The sequence goes on from NZ_MBLM01000145.1 coordinate 30,022, forward strand.
ATGACCTGCGCGGTGGTCGTCACCGTCACGATCTGTCTCGCGATGCTCGGCGCGGGTCTGCTGCTGCGTGCCCAGGCGCACACCGTGGACGACTTCCTGCTCGACCAGATCGAGATCGTCGTCGACCTGCAGGACGGTCTCGACGACGCCGACCGCCAGGCCCTGCGCGACGAGCTCGCCGCCGACCCGCTGGTGGTCGGCGTCACCTACGAGAGCAAACAGGACGTCTACGAGCGGTTCCGCCGCGACTTCCGGACCTCGCCGGACGTCGTGGCGGGCGTCGGGCCGGACGACCTCCCGGCGTCCTTCAGGCTCGCGCTCACCGATCCACGGGACGCCGCCGTGATCGTCGAGACGTACACTGGCCGCGACGGTGTCGAGGCCGTCCGGGACCAGCGTGCCCTGCTCGGCCCGCTGTACCGTTTCCTCGACGCCTTCACCCTGGGCGCGTTCGTTCTGGCGGCCGTGCAGGCCGTGGCCTCGTTCGTGCTCATCTACACCATGATCAGAATCTCTGCCCACGCACGGCGGCGGGAGACGGCGATCATGCGGCTGGTCGGCGCGACCAACGCGGCGATCCGGGCGCCGTTCATGCTGGAGAGCGCGCTCGCCGGCCTGCTGGGTGGGCTCCTGGCAGTGGGCGCTCTGGTGCTGGCGAAGATATATCTGGTGGACGGACGATTCGCCCGCCAGACAATGTTCCCACTGTTCGGATGGGACGCGGTGTGGGTGGCGGCCGCGACAGTGCTTGCCGTCGGAGTCACGGCCGCGGCGGGCATGGCGTCCGTCGCGCTGCGCAGACACCTGCGGGCGTGACGGCGCCCCACGATGGTGTGACGGACCGTGCGACGGACGGGAAGCAGGGCTGACGGCAGTGCCGAAGGAAACCGGGCGCAAACTGATCGCGCAGAACAAGCGCGCCCGCCACGACTACGACATCCTCGACACCTACGAGGCCGGGGTGGTGCTCATGGGCACCGAGGTCAAGGCGCTGCGCGCCGGCCGGGCGTCCCTGGTCGACGGCTTCGCCCAGATCGCCGACGGTGAGATCTGGCTGCACAACGTGCACATCCCGGAGTACACCGAGGGGACGTGGACGAACCACGCCCCGCGGCGGCGCCGCAAGCTCCTGATGCACCGCGCCGAGATCGAGAAGCTGATCGGGAAGACGCAGGAGGGCGGCCTCACGATCGTCCCCCTCTCGCTGTACTTCAAGGACGGCCGGGCGAAGGTCGAGGTGGCCCTTGCCCGCGGGCGCAAGAACTACGACAAGCGCCACGCCCTCGCCGAGCGGGACGCGACCCGGGAGATGGCCCGGATCATGGGCCGGCAGGCCAAGCGTCGCGGCTGATGACCGCCGCCGGCGGCACCGCCGCTGTTGACGACGCCGCCGCCGCGCGGCTGACCACCTTCGAGGCGCTGCTCAGCCCGCTCGGCACGGAGCTGCTCGCGACGGCCGCCGCTGCCCTCGCCCGCGGGTCCGAGCTCGCGGACGGCACCCGCCTGCGGGCTGCCGGCCACCCGCCCGAGCTGGTGGCGGCGGCGTTCGGCCAGGCGGAGCTGCGGTCCCGCGCGGCCGCGAAGTTCCCCGCCGCCGACCAGATGTTCTTCACCCGCCCCGGGTTGGAGCAGGCGTCGTCGCACCGCGCCGCAGCCCACCGCGCCGCCCGCTTCGCCGGCCGTGGCCGGCTTGCCGACCTGTGCACCGGAATCGGCGGCGACCTCATCGCCCTGGCCGCCGAGCACCCCGTCCTCGCCGTCGACCGAGATCCGCTGCACCTGCGGATGGCCGTCCACAACGCCGCGGTGGCGGCCGCCGTCGACCCCGTCTCCCGTTCCGGCGTCCGTGAGCGTGGCCGGGTGGAGCCGTGCGAGGCCGACGTCCGGGAGGTCGATCTGCGCGGCGTCGAGGGATTGTTCGTCGACCCGGCGCGGCGCGGCGGCGACCAGCGGATGGCCACCGGCACCAGTGAACCGCCGCTCGGCTGGTGCTTCGCCCTGGCCGACCGGGTCGAGGCCGTCGCCATCAAGGCCGCCCCCGGCCTGCGGCTGGATGTCGTGCCTCCCGGCTGGGAGATCGAGTTCGTCGCGGACGGGCGGGGCCTGAAGGAATCCGTGCTCTTCGCCCCCGCACTGGGGACGGCGCCCCGGCGCGCCACCGTCCTGCTGCGAAACGGCGAGGTGGCGACGCTGACGGGCGAGCCCGACGGCTCCGGCGACCGCTCCGGCGACCGCTCCGGCGACCGCTCCGGCGACGTCGCCGACGATGCCCTCGCCGGTGATCCGGCCGGCGGGCTCCCGCTGCGCCCGCCCGGCCCGTTCATCCTCGACCCCAGCCCGGCCGTCACCCGGGCAGGCCTCGTCGGCACTCTCGGCCGGCTGGTCGACGGCTGGCAGATCGACCCGCGGATCGCGTTCCTCGGCATCGACCGCCCGGTCGCCACCCCGTTCGCCCGGGTACTGCGGGTCGAGGCCGAGATGGCGTTCGACGTCCGGCGCGTCGCCGCCGCCGTGCGGGCCGCCGGCGTCAGCGCGCTCGACGTCCGCCGCCGGGGCCTCGCGGGCGATGTGGACGCGATCCGCCGCCGGCTGCTGCCCGCCCGCCGTCACCTGGTTCCGCACGGCCCGGCGATGACCGTGCTCATGACCAGGGTGCGTGACGCCCCCTGGGCCATCCTCTGCACCGAGCTCACGGCCGCACAGACCGGGCAGGCGGAGGCGCCGGAGGGGGTGTAGGGGGTGGCGGCGGAGGGTCCGACACCCGCCGCGGATGAGCCTGGACCAGCGCCGGCCGGGCGGTGACCAGCCCGAAGCTCGTCGCCACCAGCACCAGTCCGCAGATCAGCGGGAACAGCGTGGACATCCGCAGAAAGCCCAGTGCGCCCACCGCCGCGCTGCCCAGCAGCAGGGCCGGACCGGCCAGCTGCCGCAGCCCCCGCGACCCGCGGCCACCGCCGAGCCGGGTCTGGATGGCGAACGTCGTGATCGTCGTGGTCAGCACGTTCGTGGGAATCTCCGGCCTCGCCAGCCGCTGCGCCGTCGCGTGCTGCAGACCCATCCCGAAGGCCAGCATCGAGACCAGCATGTAGTCGGCGGGGGAGGAGTGGGTTTTGATCAGGCGGCCGCCGGCGTCCACCGCGACCTGCAGCTCCTCGCTGAGCGGGAACGCGGCGAAGATCAGCGCCGTGGCGACCAGCACGGCCTGTACGAGGGTCACCGTCCCCAGCCACAGCCGGGCATGATGATCGAAACGGGTGCCGATCCGCCCGCCGACCAGCGCGCCAGCCACGAAGCAGAGCAGCGCGTCCAGAGAGAGCACACCGGAGATACCGCTGGCGCCGGCCAGCGAGAATCCCAGTACGGCGACGTTGCCCGTCATGTTCGCCACGAAGACCTCGCCGAGCCCGAGGAAGGTCATCGAGTCGATGAGGCCGGTCAGCGCCGTCATCGTCAGCAGCAGCGTGGTGATCCGCCGCTCGGCGTGGCGGGAGACCGTCGCGGTCGCCCCCTCGGCGGCTCCCTCGCAGGCCGCAGTCGCGGTGGTACGTGCCGCGCGCTGTCTCCGTCTCTGCCGGGTGCGCCTGCGCCGAGGGCTGCCGAGTGAGCGCACCCGGTGAGTATCGTGGCCGGCACATCCGGTGCCCCCGGCCGACGCGCGGGCGTCCGGCGCCTTCCCGGCCCGGTCAGAGGCGCAGCGGACGGATGGGCGCGGCGATCAGGGCCGGGTTGTTGCGCCAGTCGACGCCGGGCATGTCGACGTACAGCTCGATCTCGTTCCCGTCCGGGTCGTAGATGTAGAGGCTGTGCGTCACCGTGTGGTCCGATGCGCCGGCGATCCGCACTCCGGCCTGCGAGATCCGCTCCAGTGCGGCGCGCAGCTCGTCGTCGCTGTCGCCGACCTTCAGCCCGAAGTGGTACAGCCCGACGCGACGTCCGCGAGGCAGCTCCGCGGCGTCCTCACCCACCTCGATCAGCAGCAGCTCGTGGTGCGTCCGCCCCGAGGAGAACCCGGCGGCCGGGAAGCCGAGCAGGCCCTCGGGGTCAGCCGGATCCGGGAAGACCTGCGGCCAGCCCAGGACATCCCGGTAGAAGGCCGCCGACCGTTCGAGGTTGCGCACGTACAGCACCAGATGTCCGAGCTCCTTGATCTCCATGGCTCCTCCAGGTTCCGCGTCGACATCCTTGAACGTTCAACTATAGGGATGTCGGGGATGTTCCGCGCCCGGTAGGGCCCCTCTCCGGCGTCCCCTCCTGGTGTCGACCCGAGGGCGATGGGCTCCGGCCGTCGGGTCCGGGCCCTGGCGCGGATGCGGCGCGGGCGGAAACGCGGTGGCGGTGTCCGGGTGGCGTGTGGGAACATCGGCGTGGTGGTCGTCGTTGGACCATCTGGAGGCCGGGCATCATGCCGGCGCTCCGGTAGGGTAAGGATGTTGTCACACAGCCAGGGGGTGACCGGCTTCGACTCCGGACGTCGAGGCAGGGGAAGCGGGCCGAGGATGAGCGGTTATCTCGTAAACGATCCGTTCAAAACAATAGCTGCCACTAAGACGCAGCCTGCTACCTCCGCTTACGCCCTCGCGGCCTGAGCAGAGACCAAGTAGCCGTCAGCCTGGGAGTTCCTCCGGCCCAGGATCTGGCGTCGACAGGAGGATCACCGTCCCACCCGGTCGCGGGGTGAGTCGGGAAATCTAACAGCGGCTGAGCCTGCGCCGGCTTGCCTGCGGGACCGGCGGGGCTGAGAAAAAACAAGCAGGCTGCGCCCGGAGAAGCCCTGTGTCGGGGCCGGAGGACGCGGGTTCGATTCCCGCCACCTCCACCACGATGAGTAACGATGCCCTGACCTGGGCAAATAGGTAAAATCTATGAGATCCGATGGTTGATCGAATAGAAGATGTCCAGGTCGGGGCATTGATCGTTTGGTTCGATTCCCTAAACGTGTCGGCGGACCTTGGTTACGGGGAGTAGTTGCGGGGGGTTGGTCGGCTGGCCAGTCAACGCGAGGTGTAGTTGGTGCGGGCCCGTTGCGGCCCGATCGGAGTAAATCGGTGAGTAGCGCGTAGCGGGGCATGATCGCGCTCGGCGCCGCGTGATTGGGCTGAGGGCGTTCTGGGTTGGGGTCGTACAGTCGTCGGCCGTGGCCCGTTATGTGCAGATTGCAAATGATCTGGCGTGTCGTGTGCGCTCCGGGGAGCTGACGGCGGGTGCGGAACTGCCGGGGGTGCGGGAGTACGCGCGGGTGCTGGGGACGACGTCGTCGACGGTGGTGCGGGCCTACCGGTATCTGGCGGATGGTGCGGTGATCACGCTGGCGGATCGGCGGCGGGCTCGGATCGCCGGGGATGGTGCGATCGCGGCGGCGCGGCTGTTGGAGCCGGAGCGGGTATTCCGGCTGGCGGRCAGCGACGATCCGGCGTTGGGGGTTCTGCTCGGTCGGCTCGGTGCGCTGGTGGAGCCGGTGGGGGTGCGGGGGAGTTTTCCCGGGCTGCGGGCGGTCGCGCGGGGTGAGGCTGACGGCGCGGTGATCCATCTACGGCATCGTGACGGGGTGTACAACGAGGCGTTCGTGCGGGCGGTGCTGGGCGGCGAGGAGCCGTACCTGTTGCATCTGTGGCGGCGCGAGCAGGGCCTGATCGTCCCCGCTGGTAATCCGCATGGGCTGGCCTCCGTCGCTGGGATCGGCGGCCGGCAGGTCGCCCGACGCGAGATGGGGGCGGGGACCCGGGTACTGCTTGATCAGCTGCTGCTTGCCGAGGGGATCGCCCCGGACGCGGTTGCCGGACCGGAACTGTCCTCGCATATGGAGATCGCGTTCGCGGTCGCCCTGGGGATCGCCGACGTGGGGGTGGGGGTACGGGCAGGGCTGGCGGATCTGGGGCTGGAGTTCGTCCCGCTGCTGTGGGAGCCGTACGAGATCGCTCTCGGGCGGGAGGCGTTGGGCGCGGCCCGGCCGCTGCTCACCGCGCTGCGGGACCCCGCCCTACATCGAGCGGCCACGGCACTGGGTGGCTATGACCTCGCCCACACCGGCACGGTCCGGCCGGTCGGCCCGGACCGTGCACGCGAGGGATAGCCCTGCGGTTGTTGGTGCGGACAGTGGTAGCACAGATCGCACCGAAGATCATTATATGCGGTGCGAGGGAGGAAGAACAGTCTGCACCTGCGGCTCTTGATCCGGTCTCCTTTCTTATGTGCGTAGGCAGGCGGAAAGTGAGGCGGCGGCCGGATCGGTGCCGGAAGCAGCGATCGGTACCCCGGAGGAGTCGGTTGGTCGTCGGCCGTGGCTGACCCCGGGGGTGGGGGGGATCGGGACGGCGAGTTTCCTGGCCGACGTTGGTCATGAGGTGCCGACCGCGCTGATGGCCGGTTTCGTCACCTCGACGCTGGGTGCGCCGGCCGCCGCGCTGGGGGTGATCGAGGGCATCTCGGACGGGCTGGCTGGTGCGGGCCGGTTCGTCGGGGGTGCGCTGGCCGATGATCGTCGGCGGCGCCGGACGGTCGCGGTGGGTGGCTATACCACTACCGCTGTGCTGTCGGCGCTGATCGGGGTGACGACGTCGGCGGTGCAGGCGGGGGTGTTGCGTGGGGCGGCGTGGGCGGCTCGGGGGCTGCGGGTTCCGGCCCGTAATGCGCTTCTTGCCGATGTGGTGCCTGCCGCCGCCTATGGTCGGGCTTACGGGTTCGAGCGGACCATGGACAATCTTGGGGCGATCGTGGGCCCGCTGCTCGCGCTCGGTCTGGTGTCGCTGGTCGGCGTGCGGACCGCGATGCTGCTGTCAGTTGTTCCAGGGTTGCTGGCCGCGGTCGCGATCGTCTACGCGATCCGGCAGGCGAAGCTGCCCCGCGCCGGTGAGCGTCGCCGGCTGCGGTTCCAGGTCCGGCCGGTGTTGCGCGGGCAGCTCGGGCGGGTGCTGGCCGGGTTCACCGCCTTCGAGGTCGGCAACGTGGCTGCTACCCTGCTGATCCTGCGGGCTAGCGACCTGCTGGCCCCTGGCCACGGCACGGACGCGGCCACCCGGATCGCGATCGGTCTGTACATCGCCTACAACGTCGCTGCCACGATCGCGTCGTTTCCCGCCGGAGGGGTCTCCGACCGGCTGGGCCGCCGTGGGCCGCTGCTGGTCACGGTCGCCGGCGTGACGGCGTTCCTGCTCTCCTACCTGCTGTTCGCTGTGTCCGGGCCGCAGGTCTGGCTGCTGGGTGCCGCGTTCGTGCTGGCCGGGGTCGGCATCGGGTGCGCGGAGACCGCGGAGCACGCGGCGGTCGCCGTGTTCGCTCCCGAGAAGATCCGTGGGTCGGCGTTTGGACTGCTCGCCACCGTGCAAGCGGTCGGGAACATCGCGGCCAGCGTCGCCGCCGGGCTCCTCTACACGGTGGCCTCACCCACGTTCGCGTTCGGCTACCTCGCGGCCTGGATGGCGCTCGCGCTCACAGTGCTCCTGTGGGCGACGCGGAAAACCCCTGGCTCGGAGCCGGTTCGCGCCCGTCGGCCCACACACTCCTGAACCGGGCCTACTGGGGTGGGCTGAACACGGCGGCGAGGGCAACGAGTGCTTCGGGGACGGCGCGGTAGTAGGCCCAGACGCCGCGTTTGTCGCGGGTGATCAGGCCGGCGTCGACGAGGACTTTGAGGTGGTGGCTGATGGTGGGTTGGGTGAGGCCGAGGGGTTCGGTGAGTTCGCAGACGCAGGCTTCGCCGCCGTCCCGGGCGTAGATCATCGACAGGAGTCGTAGTCGGGTGGGGACGGCGATGGCCTTGAGGACGGCGACCAGGGTGTCGGCTTCCTCGGCGGACAGCGGTGCGCGGGACAGCGGGGTGCAACAGGCCGAGATCGCCCCTGCGAGACCCGGCGGGCTGTCGGCCGTCGCGCCGAGGACCGGCAGGGTCGCCGCTGCGGTGGTGGTCGCCATGCCTCCAGCATGCCTCAGCTATTGACAGGCGTCTATGTCTGCGTCCATCCTCGGCTCGTCAGCAACATAGACGAGTGTCGATGTGATGGGTGGTTGTGATGGCCAGGGTGCAGTTGGCGTTGAACGTGTCCGATGTGGACGCGGCGGTGGAGTTCTACTCGAAGCTGTTCGGAGTCGCGCCGGCGAAGCGCCGGCCGGGGTACGCGAACTTCGCCGTCGACGTGCCGCCGTTGAAGCTGGTGCTGATCGAGAACCCGGACGCCCGCGGCGCCGGCGTCGCCGGTGCGCTGAACCACCTCGGGGTCGAGGTCGAGTCCTCCGACGAGGTGGGTGCCGCGACCGCGCGGCTTTCGGGCGCCGGGTTGGACACGGCGGTCGAGGAGAACACCGCCTGCTGTTACGCGGTGCAGGACAAGGTGTGGGTCGATGACCCGGACGGCGCGCCGTGGGAGATCTACACGGTGCTCGCCGACATCGCTGAGAGCACCGGCACGCAGCTGCGTACCGTCGAACCGGGCGACGGTCCGGGTTCCGCGTGTGACTGCGGGCCGGTCTGCGCTCCCACGGTGACGATCGAACCGGCCCCCGCCGGCGCGACCCGCTGACACCGGACGTGTCGGACAACGGGGAGAGCCAGCCGCCGCTGGTGCGGCGCCTCGCCGCCGAAGCGGTGGGCAGCATGCTGCTCGCCGCCCTGGTCATCGGGTCGGGAATCGCCGCACAACACCTCAGCCCCGACCAGACCGGCCTGCAACTGGTCGAGAACGCCGCGGCGACCGCCGCCGGCCTCTACGCGATCATCCTGATGGTTGGGCCGGTGTCCGGGGCGCACTTCAACCCGGTCGTGACCGCGGTAGACGCGGCGTTCGGCGGGTTGAAGTGGCGGGACGCCGCAACCTACCTGCCCGCCCAGGTCGCCGGCTGTATCGCGGGGGCGGTGCTGGCGAACCTGATGTTCGACCAGCCGGCCGTATCGATCTCGACGCACCATCGGGCATCCGGGGCGCATCTGCTGGCCGAGGTCGTCGCGACCGCCGGTCTCATCCTGCTGATCTTCGCTCTGGTGCGGTCCGGGCGCGGCGAACGGGCCCCGGCCGCGGTCGGCGCCTACATCGGCGCGGCGTACTGGTTCACCAGCTCCACCAGTTTCGCGAACCCGGCGATCAGCGTCGGGCGGATGTTCTCCGACACCTTCGCCGGCATCGCCCCCGCCTCCGTGCCCGCCTTCGTCGCCGTCCAGGCGGTGGGTGGGCTGGTCGGGTACGGGCTGGTGCGCCTGTTCTACCCACCGATCCCGAGCACCCCGGCGCAGGCCGCCCAGGTCCTGCTCCCACACCCCGACACGGCCGCCGCGGCGAACGGTGCCGCCCAGCCACGTCTTCCTGGAGGTGTCTCATGACCACCCCGACCGACTCGACCGACTCCGGCGGTTTACCGGGTCTGGACCCGGTGACCGCACGGGCGCTGTCCGCGAGTGCGGCCCGGCTCGCCTACAACTACGACACCACCTTCCCGGCGAGCGAGGTCGAGGAGGTGCTCCTCGACTCCTACCGCCAGCTCGCCCGCACCGCCCGGGTCACCCTGTTCCTCCCGACCCTGGCGGAACGGCTGACCCGGGAACGCCTCGAAGCGCTCGGTGCGACCCGCGGACTGATCGCCAAGCGGGTCCCCGAGGTGCTGTTCGTCTGCGTTCGTAACGCCGGCCGCTCCCAGATGGCCGCCGCGCTGACCCGGCACTACGCCGGGACTGCGCTGCACATTCGTACCGGCGGCTCCGACCCGGGCGAGCACATCCATCCCGAGGTGGTCGCGGCGATGAAGGACATTGGTCTGAGCCTGGACGAGGAGTTCCCCAAGCCGCTGACCGATGACATCCTCGCCGCCGCCGACGTCGTCATCACGATGGGTTGCGGGGACCGCTGCCCCTACGTCCCCGGCAAACGCTACGAGGACTGGCCGATCGACGACCCTGACGGCGCGCCGGCCGATCAGGTCGCCGCCGTCCGCGACGACATCGACCGGCGGGTCCGCGGGCTGATCGCCAGCATGCTCCCCGAGCTCACCCTGCCCGACCCCCGCTGACCCTCACGCGCGGCCCGCCCCGGCCGCGCACGCCCACCTGGTCGAAAGGACCTGCCTGTGTCCGAGAAGCCCTCGGTGCTGTTCGTCTGCGTCCACAACGCCGGCCGTTCCCAGATGGCCGCCGGCTGGCTCACCCACCTCGCGGCCGGGAAGATCGAGGTCCGTTCCGCCGGCTCCATGCCCGCGGAGCAGATCAACCCGACCGCCGTCGCCGCGATGAGCGAGGTCGGTATCGACATCACCGCCGAAACCCCGAAGATCCTCACCGTCGAGGCCGTCCAAGCCTCTGACGTGGTCATCACCATGGGCTGCGGTGACACCTGCCCCGTGTTCCCCGGCAAACGCTACGAGGACTGGAAACTCGATGACCCCGCCGGGCAGGGCATCGACGCGGTCCGACCGATCCGCGACGACATTCGCGCCCGCGTCGAGAAGCTGATCGGCGAGCTCCTGCCCGCCGGCCGCTGACACCCGGGCCACACCACACGGCCGCTCTCACCGAACAGCCGGCGGCTCCCGTGCTCACGGGAGCCGCCGGACACCCCTGCCCGCGTTCTTCGAGCTGCCCTGGAAGAGCCCTACACAGGGAGGAGCCGCGGAACGGCGCGGACGTAGACGACCATGCCGACGACCTCGACGAGGGTCTGGGTGACGACGGCGACGGCGGCGACGGCGAGGTGGTCGGGCAGAGCGAGCGCGAGCGGGAGCACGACGAGGGAGTTGCGGGTCGCGCCGGTGAACACGATCGCGCGGCCGGCGGGGACGTCGAGACGGAACAGGCGAGCGACGGCGAGCCCGGCGAAGGCCATCACCAGCAGGAACAGGACGTAGAAGGGCACCAGCCGGGCGATGTCGGCGAGGTTGTCGTCGAGCTTGGGGACCTGGGAGGCGACGACCGTGACCAGGGTTGCCACCATCAGCGGCACCATGGTCGTCCCCGCCACCGCCATGACGGCCTGCCCGCGGGGCCGGCGGGCGGCCCATGCCTGGACTGTCCAGGCCAGGGCGAGCGGGACGACGATCAGAAAGGTGAAGGCTTCGAGGAACGGGCCCGCGTCGACCACGTCGGCGAGCCCCGAGCCGAGGAAGGCCAGCAGGAACAGTGGAAGCAGCAGCATCTGCGCGACGAGCAGCAGCGGTGTCGCGGCGAGCAGCTGCTGGTTGCGCGCGCCAGCCAGGCCGCTGAACACGATGACGTAGTCGACGCACGGGCAGAGCAGCACCAGCAGGACGCCCAGCCGTAGCGCCTGGTCGTCGGGCAGGACAGGGAACATCGCCGCCACGACAAGGGGAACAACCAGGAAGTTCACGGCGAGCGCGGCGCCGAGGAACCGGCCGGCTCGCAGCGAGCGGACCAGCTCCGCGGCGGGGACCTGGAGGAACGTGACGAACAGCAACGCCGCCAGCACCGGGTTGATCGCGTGTTCGAACCCGGGGCTGGCGCCGGGCGCGGCCCAGCCGAGCAGGCCGCCGGCCGCGATCGCGGCGAGGTAGATCGCTATCTGGTGGCGTTCCATCGCCGCAACGACCCTGTCGATCACATCCAGCCCCCTGCCCTGTCCGACCTGGCCACCATGGCTGTCCGCTCATCCTGACCCAGCCGTTCCTGTGACGAAGCTGGCGGGCGGGCGGGCTTGCATCCGGTACCCAGGTACAGCCTTACCGTCGAGTCGAGGGCGCCAGCACACGGCGCCACCAGGCCCGACAGGAGAAGCTGATGCCCTTCACCATGAAGGTGCCGCACGTGGACGCCTGCACTCTGCCGACCGCCGCTCGACCGCTGCGGATCGCCGAGTTCGACGCCCTGTTCGCGACAGCCCTGTACCGGATAGAGCGCATCGATGCCCGCCACCTGCGGCTGACCCTGACCCGAGACGGCGGACTGGAAGACACCGTCCGCGACCTGACCGCCCGGGAAAGCCAGTGCTGCACCTTCTTCACCTTCACCATCACCCCCACCGGCGACCAGGTCGTCCTCGACGTCCAGGTACCTGACACGCAGACCGCGGTCCTCGACGGCCTCGTCACGCTCACCGCCGCCGCCGCCGCACCTACAGCCCGATGACCGGCGCAGGGTTGCGTTCCGGTGAGCTGGCCGCCGCGGCGGGGGTGAACCTCCAAACCGTGCGCTACTACGAACGACGCGGGCTGCTCGCCGAACCGGAACGCACCCCCGGCGGGCACCGGCTCTACCCAGCCGACGCGGTGACCCTGCTCGGCGTGATCAAGGCCGCGCAGCGGCTCGGGTTCACCCTCGACGAGGTCGCCGACCTGCTCGACACCGGCCGCCGCCGCCACCCCAGCGGCGCGCTGAAAGAGCGTGCCTTGGCGAAACTCGACGAGATCAACATCAAAATCCGCGACCTGGAGACGATCAGAGCCGCGCTGTCCGGCGTGGTCGAGGCCGGCTGCGACAGCCTCACCTACTGCACCTGCCCCGACTGCCCCCTGCCCTACGTCGAGATCGCGCGACGTCCACCCGACCATCCCGATGCCATCCCGCCCGGCCCAGCCAGCTCGCCCAGCCCTGTCGCCCTCACGAGGAGCCAGCCGTGACCCCCACGCCCACCGACCCACGTCCCGCCACGCCGCCTTCGACCGCCGCGGGACCGTTCGAGCTCCGGACGGCCACCGAGCAGCCCCCGGCCTCGGACCGATCTCGGACACCGCGCCGGGCCGCTGTCTCGGCGACCCTGGCGGTGCTCGCCTGCGCCGCGTGCTGCGCGCTGCCGCTGCTGATCGGCGCGGGGCTACTCACGGCCGGAGCCGCCGCCGCGGTCAACCAGACGCTGGTCGCCGCCGCGATCGCCCTGGCCGTCCTCGCGGTGGTGTTCCTGGGATGGCACCAGCGCCGCAGGACCACCGCATGCACCGTGACCGGCGGGGGGTCCTGCGGCTGCGGCGGAGGATGCGCCTGCTGACACCAGGCACGAAGACCATCAGTCGCCACCGGACCTGAACGCCCACCGCCGCGAGGCACGCACTGCTGACACCGCCAGGCCGCTGGGCCGATACTGACGCCCTCGACCCAGAAGGAGTTCGCCATGTCCGCACCGAGCCGTGGCGCTGCCGGCGACCCTTTCGCGGCCCTGAGCACGACGTTGACCGCCGCTCTGACCACCGGCACCCGCGAGGCGTTCACCGCGCTGCTGACCGAGGACGTCCGCTGGGGCGGCGAACACGGCGGCAACGAATGCACCAGCCGTGAACAGGCGGGCGACCACTACGCGGGCCTCCTRGCCGCCGGCATCACCCTCCAACTCGCCGAGCTTGGGACCGCCCCCAATGGCGAGGCCGCACAGGTCACCGCCCGATTGCAGATCCGGTCACCGGACGGCGACGAGTTCCCGCCGCAGATCACCATTCGACTCACACTGCGCGACGGTCTGATCGCCGACATCCGCGAACTCGACCCGCTGCCGACCGTCGAGGTGCTCTATTTCGACGGCTGCCCGAACCACGAGGCGTTCCTGCCGCACCTGACCGCACTGCTCGCCGAACACCACATCACTGCCCCGGTCACCCTGGTCCGCGTCCGAGACGACGAGGACGCCCAGGCCCACCATTTCCTCGGCTCACCCACCGTCCGCGTCAACGGCCAAGACGTCGACCCGGCCGCCGAGCGGCAGGCCCACGTGACGAAGGACGCGGCCAGCCGCTACGGGATGCAGTGCCGTGTCTACCGCACCCCCGACGGCACCGTCGGCGCCCCACCGGACGAGTGGATCATCGAAGCGCTGATCGGCGATCCCGCCCACGACGCCGCTGTCGATGCGATCCACAGCGGCGACGTGCCTGCCCTGCAACGGCTCCTGACCGAGAACCCCCGCCTCGCCTCGATCCGCTTGCAGCGGCACGGGGACCGCACGTTGCTGCACGTCGCCACCGACTGGCCAGGGCACTTCCCGAACGTCGCAGCCACCCTCACGGCACTCGTCGCCGCCGGGGCCGACCCGAACACCGGCGCCGTCGGAGAGCACCCCGAGACACCGCTGCACTGGGCGGCGAGCAGCGACGACGTCGCTGCTATCGACGCCCTGCTCGACAACGGCGCCGACATCGACGCACCTGGCGCCGTCGTCGCCGGCGGCACCCCTATGGCCGACGCCACCGCCTTCGGTCAATGGGACGCGGCCCGCCGCCTCCTCGAACGCGGCGCCGGCACCAACCTCTTCGAAGCCGCCGCCCTCGGACTCGTCGCTGAAGTCCACCGGCATCTGCACACCAGCCAGCCGGCCGCGGAAGACATCACCAGCAGCTCTTGGGGCGCCTGTCACGGCGGCCACGTCGCCACCGCCGCAATGCTGCTCGACCACGGCGCCGACATCAACTGGGCCGGCTACGACGACCTCACCCCACTCGACACAGCTCGCCGCTCGGAGGCGGCCGATGTAGTCGAATGGCTCGAACAGCACGGCGGCACATCGGCCCAGCATTCCGCTTGACCCGGCGACAACGCGGACAACTGGTGCCAGAATCCGTCGAAGAAATCGGGCCAGATCTTGATGAAACACGGCACGGCCCATGGGCACCACGTCCTCCGTCCACAGGACGGCGGACGGTGACACCGGCGCYCAAATGTAAGGCGCCCGGTGAGGATCTTGACGTGCGGCAAGCCCACCGTCACGAGGTCGGTGACGGTGCCGAYGGCCGGGGCGTCCTGGCATCGACAGCGGGCCGAGCATCGCGGCGTAGCTGGGCCACGATGCTGCGGGCGGTGCCCGCACCGACGTGAAGCCGCTTGCGGAGCGTCTCGGCGGAGATCGGGCGGCGATGGAGCTGCCAATGTAGGACGTCTTCGGCGCGTGCCCGGTGAAGCAGGTCCTGGTACCGCGCGCCAGACCTGTTCCCGTCGTCCGTCACCTCGGCTGACGGCGTTCCCGCCCCGACCTGTGGACGAGTAGACCGTGGCACTCCGGGTTGAACTGCAAGGATCGACGCAGACGAGTCGCTCGCCGCCTCGCCGCCCAGCGTAGGTGCGCTTGCCGTCGTGGTCTGCATGGCCTGGAGCAGGCTCGGCCCGACCTCTGCCCACCCGATAAGAAGAAGCGGTCCGACCGCGTCGAACGCGGCTTTGCCGTAGTGGCCGGCGATGAGGGGTTCCGCAATGTTCAACGCGAGCGTTACAGCGCTGGAGAACATGAGTAGACGCCGCGCGGAACGAACCACCTCTGCTGGCCCGCCGTGCAGCAYGAGGTGTCGAGTGCCGAGCAGAAGGCCCACAACGGACAGATCGACCGCCRGTGCCACCAGGAACGCGACGTATGTCGGGACTCCCAGACGGACACCGAGCGTAGCGACGTTGCCGAGGCCGAACAGGAACGTCAATCCGACGACGATCCCCACGATCACGGTAACCAGACGGATCGCAGAGTCCGGACCCRCCAGGTCTACGGAACGTATGTTCGACTCGGTCAATGATGTTGTCGGCTGGGCGCTCACCGGGCATCGTCCCTGGTCAAGAGCCTCTTGGAGACCGGGCGGACGGTGATTTCTGGGCCCTGAACCAAGATCAGGCGGTTCTTATTGTGTTGCGTTAGGTCCACGAGCTGGCCCGCCGTGGTTGCCGACCTTTGGTCGGCTTCCCGGCGGGCCGCGATGTTTTCCGGGGGCGACCCCCGGACCCCCGAGCGGCCGGCGTGGATCTGGCCCGGGGTGGTCGGGTGGTGGTAGCCGGGGCCATGAGCCTCCGGGATCTTGCGGGCGCGATCCGGTGGCAGGGCGGTGGGATCATGGCGTCATCGGCGGTGGTGGCACGGTCTGGGAACGCCATCTGTCCGCGGCGCGTTACGTCCGGAGATCATCAAAGATTGCGATGACGTAGCGGAGCTGCTGACCCGCTACTGGCGGCTACGCGGCTGCCCGCCGGGCGACGATGGGAACCTGACCCCGGTCACACCGGCGACTTCATCCCGTCCTGCACCTCTGTAGCGAGCCTGGTGTCCRCTTCGCCGCAGGTCAACGCCGCGTTCTCGCGGGGTATACACTCGAAGTATATTTCTAGCGTATAGTGCCCTCGTGAGTGTTCCTTTGACCCTGCTGGGGCTGTTGGAGCGGGAGCCGAGTCACGGCTATGACCTCAAGCGCGTCTACGACGAGTTCTTCGGCCGGGGCAAGCCGCTGCCGTTCGGGCAGGTGTACGCCACGCTCGGCCGGTTGGCGCGCGACGGCAAGGTCATGGTCGGCGAGGCGGAGCCCGGCGACGGGCCCGACCGCAAGCGCTACGTCATCACCGAGACAGGGGCGACGGAGTTCGAGAGCTGGCTGACCGAACCGGTGGCCCCCGAACCCTCCCTGCAGACGGTGCTGTTCACCAAGGTCGTGCTGGCGCTGATGCTCGGCCGCGACGCCCAGCAGTACCTTGACGCGCAGCGCGCTGCCCACCTGCGGCGGATGCGCGAGCTGACCGAGCTACGGCGTACCGGCCCGCTCGTCGACGCACTGCTCGCCGACCACGGCCTGTTCCACCTGGAAGCTGACCTGCGCTGGATCGACCTGACCACGGCCCGGCTGGACGCGATCGCCGAGGCGGTGCGCTCATGACCGCCCTGATCGAGGCCCGCGATCTCACGCTCACTTTCGGTGAGACCCCTGCCCTGCGCGGCGCCAGCCTGACCGCCGATGCCGGCGAGGTACTCGCCCTCATGGGCCCGAGCGGTTCCGGCAAGTCCACCCTGTTGCACTGCCTGGCCGGCATCCTCACCCCCGACTCGGGGGAGGTGCACTTCAACGGCCGACGAATCGACACCATGAACGAGGCCCAGCGCAGCGAACTGCGCCGACGCACCTTCGGCTTCGTCTTCCAGTTCGGTCAGCTCGTCCCCGAGCTGACCGCCGAGGAGAACGTCGCTCTGCCATTGCTGTTCGGCGGTACCCGCCGGGCAGGAGCACTCGCCCAGGCTCGGCCCTGGTTCGCCCGGCTCGGCTTGGACGGCATGCAGCGGCGCCGTTCCGGCGAACTGTCAGGAGGCCAGGCGCAGCGTGTCGCGCTCGCCCGTGGCCTGGTGGCCCGGCCCCAGGTGCTCTTCGCCGACGAGCCGACCGGCGCACTCGACTCGCTCACCGGCGAACAGGTGATGGAACTGTTGGTGGGCACGGCCCGCGAGCAGGGCACGACCGTCATCCTGGTCACCCACGAGCCCCGGGTCGCTGCCTACGCCGACCGGGAGACCGTCGTTCGGGACGGCAAGGCCAGCACACTCGCGGCCGAACGGATCGCCCCGTGATCCTCTTCGCGCTCCGCCTCGCCGTCAGCGGCGGCCGCCACGCCCTCGCTCGGCTTGTGATGATCACTGCTGCCGTCGCCATCGGCGTGGGGCTGCTGCTGTCCACGCTCGCCAGCCTCAACGCCGTCGACCGGTCGAACGCCCGGCAGCTCTGGTACAACACCGGCGCTGCCAGTCGGACCGAGACGGCCTCGGTGGACCCGCTGTGGTGGCGGGCCCACCGCGACTTCTACGACGGCAAGTCGCTCATCGAGATGGATGTCGCTGCCACCGGGCCGACCTCGCCCGTCCCGCCGGGCCTCGGCAGGCTTCCGGCCCCCGGTGAGTACTACGCCTCGCCGGCGCTTGCCACGCTGCTGCACGAGATTCCGGCGGCCCAGCTGGGCGACCGCATCCCGGGCCGGATGGTCGGCAGGATCGGTAAGGCCGCGCTTGCCTCCCCGGACTCGTTGGTGGCGGTCATCGGCCGCGCCCCGGCCGAGGTCAAGGCCGCGCCTGGGGCACGAGCAGTCACCACCATCGCCAGCATGCTGCCGCCCGCCTGCGACGATGCATGTCTCGGCGAGGGCGTGCGCGGTGACGCGATGACCCTCGTCCTCTCGGTGGTGGCAGGCGCGCTGATCTTCCCGATTCTGATCTTCACTGGGACCGCGACCCGCCTGTCCGCCGCGACGCGGGAGCAGCGTTACGCCGCGATGCGACTGGCCGGCGCCACCCCTCGGCAGATCTCGTTGATCGCAGCGGTCGAGTCCGCACTGGCGGCCACCGCCGGCACAGCCGTCGGCTTCGGTCTCTACCTCGCGCTGCGTCCGGTACTCGCCACAGTGCCGTTCACCAGCAGCCGCTTCTTCGCCGAGGATCTGACGCTCACCGCCTCCCAGGAGCTGGGGGCTGCCCTGGGCGTCCCGATGGCAGCGGCGATCGCAGCTCGCCTGGCATTGCGCCGGGTCACAATCTCCCCGCTGGGCGTGACCCGCCGGGTGCCCCCACGTCCGCCCCGGGCCTGGTGGCTGGTCCCATTGCTGGCCGGTCTCGGGGAACTCGCCTTCTTCGTCGCCCGCCGTCCGGCGACCACCAACGGCCAGACGGCTGCCTACCTCGGCGGCTTCCTCCTGGTGATGCTGGGCCTGGTGGTCGCGGGGCCGTGGCTCACCATGGCCGCGGCCCGGGTAGTCGCACGGCGCACCAGCCGTCCGGCGACTCTGATCGCGGCGCGCCGGCTCGCGGACGACCCGAAGGCAGGCTTCCGCTCGGTCAGCGGACTGGTCCTGGCCCTGTTCGTCACCACGGCGACGGTCAGCATCATCGGAACCATCGACCACAACCGCGGGGTGCTCAGCGGTGATCCGCAGACCCGGGTCGCGGTAGTGGACGGTGCGCAGCCCGGTGACCCGCCGATGACAGGCGCCATGCCGGACCGGCTCCTCGCGGACATCCGGGCAGTCCCGGGCTTCCGGGGCCTCGGCATCGTCCACGCCAACCCCCACAAGATCGGAATGGATCCGGCGGATCCCCGGCCATGGGCGCCCGGCCTGGTGGTCTRCACCGACTTGGTGCAAATCCCGGTCATCGGCCGCTGCCCGCCCGGGGCGGGCAGCGCGGCCGTGCCGCTCTTCACGTTCCTCRACGTCCAGTCGAACAGCACCCGGCAGTGGCCCTCCGCCACGATCTCCCCGGAGCAGGCCGCCAAACTGCCCGTACAGATGCTCTACGTGACCACCGACGGGTCGACGGCGGCCATGGAGCAGACCCGGACCCTGCTGACCAGGACCTACCCGAACTACATGGCCCGCACGGTCAACGACTGGGGCTCCCACCAGCAACAGGAGTTGGCCAGCTGGCGCCAGCTGGCCAATGTGGTGCTACTGACCACCCTGCCGATCGCGGGCGCCAGCCTCGCGGTCAGCATCGTCGCGGGCCTGTCCGAACGCAGGCGCCCCTTCGCGAGCCTGCGGCTCACCGGCGCGCCCCTACGACTGTTGCAGCGAGTCGTCGGCCTGGAAAGCGCGCTGCCGCTGCTGGCCGGAGCCGCCCTCTCGATCGGAACAGGCTTCGCCGCCGCGGCCATGTTCCTGAAATCCCAGATGGAATACGACCTGATCTCGCCAGGCGCGGCGTACTACACGCTCGTCGTCCTCGGTCTGGCCGCGGCGCTGGGAATCATCACCTCGACCCTGCCCCTGCTCAAGCGGATCACAGGCCCGGAGGCCACGCGTAACAGCTGATGCTTCCCGCCACGCCCCCACCGCGACGGAGCCCAACTGTGGCCTGCCCTATCCGTCGTCCGGATTCGGTGGATGAGCGACGACCGACCTTGCCCCGTCCGTCCGGATCGCCGCGTTCGAGGCTGCCCCGCAACGCGTCGTCCGGCGAAGTCTCAGGCGCCCAGCCGCAAGACGGCCAGTATTGGAACGACCCTGCCATGCCTCGGACCGCCGGCCGGTTTCAAGGCCGGCGGACGCTCCGTCAGCGCGTCATGGCAGCAGTGCGACCGGTTTCGTGAGGCGGACGACCGAGAAGTGCCGCCGGTCGAGGGTCGCGATGGCATCGGCACCGAGCCGTTCGGTGATCGCGAGAACGGAGGCGTCGACGGCACCGAGTGGGAAGTCGCTGTACTTTTCGACCAGTTCGACCATCCGGGCGAGGTCCTGGCGAGCCAGCGGGATCAGGCTGATCTGTCCCGTGCTGATGGAGCGCAGGAATGCGGCTTCGGCGCGGGTGCCTTTCTCCCGTTCGAGCATGAAACAGACTTCGGTCAAGACAGGATAGGGAACGAGTAGCGGCCGGGGCGTGCGCCGCATGAGCGCGACGCTGCGGGCGTGGTGCTCGTCGTCGGTGTCGGCGGCGGCGATCAGCGGCCCGGTGTCCCAGACAATCACTCGGGGTCGCGCCCCAGTTCCGCGCGCAGGATCTCAGCCGAACGGGCGGCGAGATCGCCCTTGCCGCTGGCCAACGCACCTACGAAATCCGGTAGTGGCCACTCGTCGCCGCCGCTCTCGGCGGGCGCGCTCTCGCGCACGAGAGCCAGGATCGGCGCCACGTGCGACTCGGGCAGGCGGTCGATCAGACTGTGCAGCTCGTCCCGCAGAGTACTCACCCATCGAGGATACGACCGACGCGTGGCCAGCCACCGAGATCCGCCGGGACGCGAGCTGCACGGCGGATCTCAGCCCCGCACGGCCGCCACGGTCGCGGTGTGGGCCGCGCCGACGACGTAGACCAGGTTCTGGCCGGTGAGGTCTTGGCGGAACTCCGCCGAGTCTCCGTAGCCGGCGTCGGCGAGGACCGGGCGGGCACACCATCCGGTGAGTTCGGCTGGGGCTTGCCGCCAGGGATGCGGCGCCAGGCCAGGACGAGGGCGACACACCCCTGACGGGACGACGGGACCCGCTTGGCGCCGCCAACGGGACCGCAGCGTCCAGACCCGCCAGACCTACGGAACGCGTGTTCGATTCTGGCGATGATGTCGCGAGTCGAGTGCTCACTCGGCATCGCCCCTGGTCGGGAGCCTCGCAGAGACCGGGCGGACGATGATCTCAGGGCCCTGAACCAAGATCAGGAGGTTCTTATTGTGTTGCGTCAGGTCCACCACGATGCGTAACAATGCCCTGACCTGGGCAAATAGGTAAAACCTATGAGATCTGATGGTTGATCAAATGGGAGATGTCCAGGTCGGGGTATTGATCGTTTGGTTCGATCCCTGAACGTGCCGGCGGACCTTGGTTACGGGGCGTAGTTGCGGCGGGGGGGTCGGCAAATGGCATCGACCGTCGGCGTGTACTCCGAGGCGCTCTTGGGGGCGATCTGGCAGCGGACGTTGTCCGCTGACGGATCGGTCGGCGGAATGGCCTCCTGTGTCACCGACACCGGAAGCCCCATTCGATGAGGTACCGCAGGCCTGAACATCTACCAGCAAGGCAACGGCGCGAAGCTCGTCGCCCGTCGGTCGACCCTGGATCGGCCGATTTCTGCTTCCGGTGGACCGGTACAAGGCAGGAAGCCCAAGCCCACCCGCGAGCCAAGGGCGCCGAGATCATCGACGACGGGCTGGCCGCGCCTTTCCGTCGACAGAAAGCCAGAAATGTTGATCTACTTCGAAGATCCTGGCTGCAGTCAGTCGGTCATCGCGTCGCGGACGAACGCGGTGTCGACGAACTGTTCGAAGCGGACGATCTGGCCGCCGCGGACGGTGAAGTGGTGGGCGACGCGGACGTCGAGGGGTTTGCCGGTGTTCTTGTTCACTGCGGTGTAGCGGGCCAGGACGACGACGTTTTCACCGTCGACGATGTAGGTGTCGTCGTGGGCGGTCCAGTGGTCCCAGTCTTGGGCGAGCCGTTCCATGACACCCGCGGTGACGCCTTCGGGGGTGCGGTAGGTGCCGGCGAGGGGAAAGCCGGCCATCTCGGTCCACTCCACGTCCGGAGCGAGGCTGGCGCGCAGGGCTTGCAGGTCGCCGGCGGCGGAGGCCAGGTACTGGCGGCGTACGACGTCGGCGGGCGCGGTGGAGGCGGCGAAGTCGGTGGCCTGTGCGGTCATGGTCGTCAGCCCCAGGTCATCTCGCCTTTGGCGACCTTGGCTCCGATTTGCGCGGCGATCAGCATGCCGTGGCCGGGGTAGCGCCGCACGAGGGCGTCGGTCAGCGCGGCGCCGTCGGCGGCGCCCGCGCGTTCCTCCTCGAAGACGGTGAGGTAGTCGCGGGTGGCGGTAATGGCGGAGGTGTCGGCGGGGGTGTCCGGCAGGCGGTGGCCGGGCACGACCAGCCGCGGTTTGAGGGCGGCCATGTCGTCCAGCTGCCTGATCCAGGAGGCCCGCTGCTGCGGGGTGGGGCTGTCGGCGACCCAGACGTGCTCCTGCTGGAACAGCAGCACGCCACCGAGGATCGCACGCTGTTCGGCCTGCCACAGATAGTGGCGGTCGGGCAGTTCAGCCGAGCCGCCCTTCAGTTCGAAACGGTGGTCTTCCAGCGTGAGGCCGCCGCTCAGCGGGGCCAGGTCGACCAAGCGGGTGGGCAGGTTCGCGCCGAGCGCCGCCCACGCCTTGAGCTTGCCCTCGTAGGAGCGGTGGATGTGCTCGATGACCGGCTCGGTGGCGACGAGGCGCGCATCGGGAAAGGCGTCGGCGAGCACCTCGGCGCCGAAGTAGAAGTCCGGGTCGCCGTGGCTGACGACCACGGTGGTCAACCTCTTGCCGGAGTCCAGCACCGCGGCCGCCAGCCGGTGGCCATCCGCGCGCGTGAAGCCGGCATCGACCAGCAGTGCCTCGTTCTCACCCGTGACGAGGGTGGCGGTCTTGTTCTTGCTGCCTACGGGAAAGTCCAGGTCGAAGACGGTGAAGTCCAGGGTGCTCATGCGAGTGCTCCTTTGTTCCGTGGGACGGACGGAGACGGACGGAACGTTCAGCGGGTGCCGGTGCGCAGCGTGGCCAGGCGCTGGTCGACCTCGCCGACGGTGGCGTGGCCGCGGGCCAGCGCGGTGACGCGCTCGCCGTCAAGG
This sequence comes from Parafrankia colletiae, assembly GCF_001854655.1. Classification (GTDB taxonomy): domain Bacteria; phylum Actinomycetota; class Actinomycetes; order Frankiales; family Frankiaceae; genus Parafrankia; species Parafrankia colletiae. The sequence continues at coordinate 52,730 of NZ_MBLM01000145.1, forward strand.
GCGAGCAGGGTCGGAAAACTGGTGACGCCCAGCTCGGCGGCGAGGCGGAAGTCCGCCTCGGCCGCGGCCTGTGTCTCGGGCGCCCAGAAGGCGGCGACGACGGCATCGCCGTCCAGCCCGGCCTCTTCGGCGACCTTCCGATAGGTGGCCGGATCGGACAGACTGCGCCCGTCGACGTAGAAGGCCCGCTGCAGGGCCGCCGCGAGTTCCACCGCCTGTCCCGGGGCGGCCTGACGCAGGGCGGCCACACCACGGGCGGCGGCCTCGGAGTCCATGACGAAGGAACCGTCAGAGATCAGCCGATCGTAGGCGTCACCGAACTCCGCCCCGGTCAGCTCGCTGATCTTGGCGTTCGCTCCCTGCACGTAGCCAAAGGCCCGGATCGGTACCCGACGCTYCCCAGTGAACAGGCCACCCGAGACGACCTCCATCGACAGCCCGGGATGGCGGTGAAGGACCTCGCGCACCGTGTCGGAGAACCCGTGCGACCAGCCACAATAGGCATCGAAAACGTAGACAAATTTCACCGAGAACCTCGCCAGGGTGCGACGCATCGTCCGATGCGAGCGATTCACCTGACAGAACAGTATCTGACCAGTCAGATATTTCGAGATTTGGCGAGTGACCTCCGACACACTCAGGTCTCCGGTGCCACCGCATCGGCGCTCCCGCGCCGGCTGCGGCTCAGGGTAGACGCGGCAGCGTGTCCCGCGCCGTATGGCTGAGAATGCGGAGGTCTTCCGCGAACCGTTCGCGGTCCGCTACGGGGAGTGGCTCCAGGAAGTACCGCCTGATGTTCTCCACATGGATCCGGGAAGCACGGACAGCGGTCTCTTCACCGAGAGGAGTGAGTCGAACCAGCCTCCCACGCCGGTCACCGGGGGCTTCCGTACGTTCGACAAACCCGGCCGCCTCCATACGGTCCACCAGCCGCGTCACACCACCCGTGGTCAACACCTGCTCCTGGGCGATGGACCGCATCGACAGCCCCGGCTCGCCCGCCCGCCCCAGGATCAGCAGCACCTCGAACATCAGATGGYTGATCCCGCACTCCTCCTCCAGTGCTCGCCCGAGCAGATACCCCAGCCGGTTGGCCGCCCCCTGCAACCGTCCGAAGGCCAAGATGAGACTGTCATTCGCGGCGTCTCTTGCCGTCGAGATCCCCATCCGCTCATGAACAGGTCCCCTGTCTACGTCGTCGCCACTGGCACCCACACACCGATCATGCCGTGGTGCAAGCCGGAGAACAGAGCCATCCCCACCCTGCCAGCAGGCAGGCCGACCCAGCCAGGATCAGACGCGAGCTGGGCGTTCGCCTACGCCGCACCGGTTCTGCTCTCGTACGGAGATCTCGGTCAGATCACGGACATGCCCCCGTCCACGACGAAATTCGCGCCGGTGATGAAGGACGCCTCGTCGGAGGCGAGGAGAACCGCCAGGTCGACAACCTTGACCGGCTGGCCCGGACGCGGGATGAGGTCCCCACCGAACAGGGCCTCCCGGACCTCCGGGACCGCGAACTGCTCCGCCGCGCCTGGCGTCTCGATCGTCCCCGGGCTGATCGCCACCGCCCGGATCCCACGCGCGGCACCCTCCGCCGCGGCCTGCCGGGTGAACGGAGATTGTCGTATTCGACGGCCGGGCCGAGATCGCCCGCCGCGAACGCCTGTCCGGGAAGCCGACCTCACGCCTCGAACTCGATCGCTCCTGGAGCTGCTGCTCCGCAAACCCGGCGCGCTGCCCGGAGCGACGGTGCTCGAACAGGCCCGCGCAGCGGGCAAGTTTCCTCCGGTCCACGACGCCTTATGGACCGCCGCCCGCAAGGCCCACCGTGACATCAAGGGAACCCGCGTGCTGATCGGGGTGCTGCTGCTGGGTCGGCACCTGCCCGCCGAGCACTTCGCCGCGGGCCTGGCCGCCGCGCGGCGCGCCGACGCGGTCGTGTTGGAGCAGGCAACCTCTCGCCCTCATGCAGAGCGGCCATGGCGCATCGCCGGGAGGAGTACCTCTTCGACGATGGCGTCGATGACATCGTCCGGCAGTTCCCCAGCGAGAATGAATTCGTGCCGGGCCAGGTCTAGGGGAAGCGACAGCAGCCGCGGCGGCAGGTCGATGTCCGGCAGCTCGCCGCGGGCCCACGCACGCTCGATCACCGGGGCGGTGGCCTCGATACCCCGGGTCAGCAGCAACGAGCGCATGATGCCCATGGACGGCGGCTCGAGGTCAGCCAGCAGGCGCAGCATTGTCTCGCGGCCGACGACCTCGACCATCGAGCGCAGCTCATGGAGCAGGGCTTTGAGGTCCTTTTCCAGGCTGCCGGTGTCTGGTGCACGCGGGAGCACGAAGTCGTCGACCTTGGCCGCGAGCACCATCTCAGCCTTTGTCGGCCACCGCCGGTAGAGGACCGGTTTGCCGGTGCCGGCCCGAGCGGCGACGCCTTCGTAGGTGGTCCCGGCGTAGCCGTGTTCGGCGACCTCGGCCAGCACGGCCTCGCGGATGGCGCTCTCCAGCTCGGCGCCGCGTCGACGTGTGGCGGCCATCCCACTCCTTCAAAGCTACGTTGCGTTCCCTAAGGGCCGAGACTATCGTGCCCATGGGTTAAGGAACGTATCGTAACTTAAGGGAGTCCTCTATGGGCGCTACATCCCCCACCACCGGCTCCCCAGCGCCGGGCCGAACCCCCTCCGACGCGGTGCGCGTGGCCGGCGTCGTCGCGGGGCTGACGATCCTGCTCGGGGTGATGCTCACGGCGTTCGCCCTGCCTGCGGCGAACCTGAACCCCCACCATGTCGGCCTCGGTGTCGTCGGCCCGCCATCGGCCGTCACCGCAGCGCGACAGCAGCTCGAGAGCCGCGGTGACGCCTTCGACATCAAGACCTACGCCGACGCCGACGCCGCCCGGACCGCGATCCTGGAACGCAAGATCTACGGCGCCGTCATCCTGGACCCGGACGGCGTCCACACCCTCGTCGCCAGCGCGGCCAGCGTCTCGATCGCCGCCACCGCGCAGGGGGTCGGCGCCGGCATCGCGAGTGCCAGCGACGTCCCGGCCACCGTCACCGACATCCGCCCGTTTCCCTCCGACGACAGCCGGGGCGCCGGCCTCTCCGCCGGTGCACTGCCCCTGGCGCTGGGCGGCTGGATCGGCGCCACCGTGATCATGCTGGTCTTCCACACCCCGGGACGGCGCATGCTCACCGCCAGCATCTTCGCCGTCGTCGGCGGCCTGGGYCTGACCGCCGTACTCCAGTTCGGCATCGGAACCCTCGACGGGAACTATTGGCTGACTTCACTGGGCGCCATGCTGGGCATCGGCGCCACCGCATCGGCTGTGTTGGGTCTGCGCACGCTCTTCGGCGGCGCCGGGCTGGGCATCGCCGCGATCCTGCTCATCCTGCTCGGCAACCCACTGTCCGGCTTGAGTAACGCTCCAGAGTTGCTGCCCGAGCCCTGGGGTGCGATCGGGCAACTGCTGCCGCCCGGAGCCACCGGCGCCCTTATCCGTGATCTCGCCTTCTTCGATGGCCACGGCGGCCTTCACGCCGTCCTCACCCTGACCGCCTGGCTCGTCGGCGGAGCGGTGTTCCTCGCCCTCGGTGTCGCCCGCCACCGCAACCAACCCGACCCCGAGACGCCAGAACACGAGATCGAAGAAGCCTTTTCCACCGCCTAGCAATCACGCAGGCAGGTCGGCCTGCGTCACCGGGCCACCATCAACCTCGACGGCCGTCACCTCCACGCCCCACGGCCACCCGATCACCTCATGTCAGCACAGGTCGCATGCATGAGCAGAGCATCAGCGGGAACTCCTCGTGGTTGTGGCCTTCAACCACTCCGGCCCGACCACCCCGTCGCCGGCCTGACCGAGAAGCGTCAGACGCCGACCTGTCCTCGGTGGCCTGATCAATGAATAGGAACGAGCCGCCTAAAATGTCGCGCCGTGCCGGAACATCCACGCACACGTTGCGCCCACATGGGCCGGGGTGCGGCCGGCGACACCTCGATATAACAGTAATTATCCTCCTTTCCTGGGCGCGGAGGCGCTTCGGCCACGAAGGTCTGCTGCATTGGCGAAGTCCGCCATCATGCGACGGCCGATCGGTCATGATCGAGTGATGCGTTGCCGTCGTGTCCGTCCACCGGCCCCGACATCAGAGTTCGCCGGATTCCGGTTTCCACCCGAGGTGATCGTGCTGGCTGTTCGCTGGTACCTGCGGTTCGCGCTGTCGTACCGGGACGTCGAGGAACTACTGGCCGAACGTGGCATCGAGGTTGATCACGTCACGGTGTACCGGTGAGTGTAGCGCTTCGCGCCCCTGCTGGTCGAGGCGGCCCGGCAGTGCCGGCACCGGCCCGGGGACAGATGGTTCATCGACGAGACCTACGTCAAGGTCTCCGGCCGCTGGACCTACCTCTACCAGGCGGTCGACCAGTACGGCCAGGTCATCGACGTTCTCGCCAGTACCCGCCGCGACCAGGCCGCCGCCCGCCAGTTTTTCACCCAAGCCCTGGCTCACGGCCGGCGGCCGGTCGAGGTCACCACCGACAAAGCACCCATCTACCCGCGCATCCTCGACGAGTTCTTGCCTGAGGCCTGCCATGTCAATGCCGCCCGGGAGAACAACCGGATCGAGGCCGACCATGGTCGACTCAAAGCCCGGCTCCGGCCGATGCGCGGACTGAAACGACCCCGTTCTGTCCAGACGATCAGCGCCGGCCACGCCCTCGTGCAGAACATCCGCCGCGGCCACTACGAGCTCGCCGATCGACACTAACCCGAGGCTGAGGGTGGCAGCCGCGTTCACCGAACTCGCCGTCGCCGTCTGACCAGCGCGCGCCGAGGCCCGCTGGCATGCGCTGCTTCCTCACAACGCAACAGCGCCCGCCTGGATCCACCGCTTCAGCGCCTCGACCATGTTCTCCGGCGCCGTGTTGAAGCACAGCCGCATCCCGGGCGCAGTCTCGATGAGGACGTTGACCAGCCGCTCGAACAGCAGGGTGTGCTCCGGCAGCATACGTACGCCACCACCGATCATCGCCAAGCCGAACGCATGCTCCCGGAGATGTTCCCGGACGATCGCCTCGGCGCGGTCCGGAGAGGTGTCGATCAGGCACAGGACAGCGTCGAACCCCGCCTCACGCAGCGCCGCGTTCCCGGCCTCGGTCCGGGCGGTGAACACCGCCTCGTCGAGACCGTCGGGCATCTGGCTGTAGTCGAGCACACTCGGATGCAACCCGATACACAGTGCCTTCGTGTCCCTCTGTAGAGGAGTTGACGGCGTCGGCCGGCCCATGGGCGGTGCCCTCTCTGCTCGCGTCGCGGTGATCTTCCCGGTGTATCCCGGAAGCTGGGCGGAGGGCCCTCTCAGCTCGAGATCCCAGATGATCTCCGCCGGCACTCCGGCGCTCACAGCTCCCCGCCCCTCAACACCAACGGACAACTGCCTGGATCCCTCCCACGAGGCCCCGCCACCATGCTCTGAACCCCGTACGATCACCCGATCAGGCGGCCCGTTCGATCACGTCGCCCACCGATCGGTCTGCGGACGGCTTCTCAGCTCATGTTTCTGTGGTTACGGGCGAAGGACCAGCTTGCCGCGCGGGTGGCCGGCCTCGCTCAGTTCCTGGGCCTTGGCAGCGTCGGCGAGGGGGAAGCTCCGGTCGATACGGAGGCGCAGTCGGCCGTCGGCGGCGAGGCGGGCATAGTCGGCGAGCGCCGGCTGGAACTGGAGGCTGGGCCCAGTGGAGAGCGTGATGCCCAGTTCGGCGGCCCGCATGTCGGCGATGGTGACGATGCGGTCGGTGGTGCCGCCGCGCAGTTCAATGGAGGCTTCCAGGACGTTGTACCCCGCGGCGTCGTACACGGCGTCGATGCCCTGTGGAGCGGCGGCGCGGACCCGGTCGGCGAGGCCGTCGCCGTACGTGACGGGAGTGACGCCGAGGGAACGCAGGTAGTCGTGGTTGCCCTCGGATGCGGTCCCGATGACGGTCGCGCCGCGGGCGACAGCGAGCTGGACGCCGACGGAGCCCACGACGCCGGCGGCCCCGTGCACCAGCAGTGTCTCACCGACTGTCACCTTCAGGGTGTCCAACACACGGTGGGAGGTCTCGGCGGCGGCGGGCAGTGCGACGGCCGACTCCCATCCGAGGCCGGCAGGTTTGGGTGCAACGTCCACGGCCAGGGCGTACTCGGCGTAGGCACCGGTGACGGTGAAGCCCAGCACCTCGTCCCCCACCGAGATGTCGGTGACTCCCTCACCGACCTCGTCGACGATGCCAGCCGCTTCCGTGCCTGGGACGGCGGGAAAGGTCACGGGGAACACCTGCTGCAGCCAGCCGCGGCGGATCTGGTAGTCGATGGGGTTGACGCCGACGGCCACGATCTTCAGCCGGACCTGTCCGGGGGCTGCGTGCGGCTCCTCGACCTCCGCGAGCCGCAGGACCTCGGGGCCGCCGTACTCCTCGTACACGATCGCCTTCATGTATGTCACATCCCGTTGTACGCGTATGCCGCAGTGGAGGCGGCTTGTGGGCAACGCCTCCATCCTCGGCAGGGTTCGCTTCACATCCGCTGTCCTTTCGGATGGTTCTGACTGGCCGAAAGGACAGCGGACGTGCGGAGTGAGCTGGTTACGCTGGTGGTCATGGACCCGATGGCCGCACTCGATGTGATCCGGGCGCCGCTGACCGAAACCCTGCCGCGCCTGTCTGCCGCCTTGGCCGGGGCGATTCCCCACCGAGGGCTGGCGGATCTGTCCGCCAACTGCGCGTACGCACCGTTCCAGGTCTACGGGGAGTCCCCGGGTGAGCCCGGCTCGGCCGTCACCACCGCCGAAGTGGCCGCGCTGCGGCCCCTGGTGCCGGCGGGAGYGAGCTGGCAGGGCTGGGCTCGGCTGGCGGGCGCCGACGTGCCGGTGYTGGCCCTGGCCAGCGGCGTCACCGAGCCCGCCTCTCTGCTGGTTCTCGTGCGGACCGAGGACACCGCCCTGCCGGAGGAGCATCTGGCGCCTACTCAAGCGCTGTGGGATCTGTTGACCGCGCACCGGGAGGGCATGCGGGGCGAGGCGGTCCCCGGGACACTGTCCGTGTCACGCGCCGCGGCAGCCGCACGCGCCCTCGCCCTCTCCGAACTCGGCGACGCGCATGGAGCCGCGCTGACCGCCTTGCTCGGCGTCCTGCGCGACCGCAACCTGGACGACACCAACGCCCGCACCCGCGCCATCGACCTCGGCGTCACCGCCCTGACCGAACTGCGCGCGCAGGCGGAGCTCGACCAGGCACTGGCCGAGGAACGGGCCGGGCAGGCCTTCGAACGGCTCGCCGACTCGCTGCGCCGGATCCTGCGCGCCCGCGGCGTACGGCTGGACCTCGGCACACCCGGCGCGGAGGAAGGCGCGGACCGACTGCTGCCCTGCGATGTCGTCAGCACGGCGTCCTCGGTGGTCCGGGCCGCCGTGCACGCCTCACTGGAGAATCAGGGGCACGGGCCGGACGGTCGTCGGGTGAGCCGGATCCACGTCGGCTGGAAGGTGGGCGCGGCCGACCTGCGTGCCACCGTACGGGACGACGGGCCCGGGACGCTGTCCCGGAGTTCTCTCGACGTACGCCGGGTCGTAGAACGACTGACGCCGCTCGGCGGCCGATTCGAGGCGGACGCGGTACCGGAGTGGGGCACGACGGTGACCATCGAAGTCCCCCTCACGCCGCCCGACTCGCCGCGTCAGGACCTGCTGGCCGGACTGGGGGCACGGGAGTTGGAGGTGCTGGGACAGCTGGCCCGCGGGCGACGTAACCGGGACATTGCCCAGGAACTGCACATCAGTGAGTCGACGGTGAAGTTCCACGTCGGGAAGATCTTCGACAAGCTGGGTGTCAGCTCCCGCGGCGAGGCGGCGGCACTGGCCCATGAGCGGGGTGCTGCGTAGTCGGCAGGATCTGATTCACAAATCCGGGAGCGCTGGGACGGCTGGCCGAGGCGACGAAGGGCGGCCGCTGGCCAAGTTCCACCAGGGCACTGGCTACCCTGGTGGAACTTGGCCAGCGTGGAGTGCGCTACGGGGCCCATACCCCGGGAGACCGGGTCTGGTTCAGTCCTCGATCGGAGAGGATCCGAGAACCTTGTACTCGGTGGGCTGGCCCTTGTCGTCGAGGGTCGTTGACAACCCACCCCGTACGCAGGACGCCGGCGATTCGGGGTGGGCTTTTCCGTTGCAGCGGAACTTCAAGCCGGCCGCCCCCGGCAACTCCTTCTCCGGCATCCCCTTGATGGTGGCGAGCACCGTTTCTGGTGTGATGTCCCCCGAGATACCTTCCAGGGCTGTCTGGAGGCCGGCGAGCGCTATGAACATGCCTGGGCCGCCGGTCGAGTTGACATCGACATCGTGACCGTAGGTTTCCATTGCCGCGGTGTAGAGGAGGCTGGACGGGTCGGTACCGCCGACCGGTGCGAGGGCCGCGACGACCATCCCGTCGAGCACGTCCGACGACACCGCCTTACGAGTCGCGTCGGTGACGCACTGCGAGATGRCACTGATCGTGCCGTCGTACCCGACCGCCTTCAAAGCGTTGAACGCACTGATGCAGAAGGAGTCGTTACCCACGACGAAAACGACCCCGGGGTCACCATCGACGACCCTCTGCATCTGCGGCGCCATATCGGCCGTGCCCGGGGGCACCGTGACGAGCTCATAGCCGATGCCCGCCTCCTCGAACAGCTTCGGCGCGACGTCCTGTTGGACGTGCAGCGCCGCGGGCACGTCGATTACCACCGACGTCACCTTGTCGGCGCCTTTGTCCTTCGCGAGACCGATCGGCAACTGGAGCACGGCGAAGGTGGGGTCGCCCAGGGTGAAGGTCGACTCGCTGTCGGCGAGCAGCGCCGGGTCGCCGGCGCCGAAGAACATCACCGGAATGTTCGCGTCGGCCAACGGCTGCCAGATGCTCGCGTTGACCGCCGACTCGCCCACGGCGACAGCGACGACGTCATCCTCGATCATCCGGTTCCCGCAGTCCACGCCCCTGGCCGGGTCCGCCTGCGTCTCACACTTCACCAGCTCGATGGGCCGGCCACCGATGCCGGAGCGGCGCTCGTTCAGATACTTCACGGTCGCGTCAGCCACGCGGAACTGGATCGAGTTGTCGCCGCTTGCGGACTTGCCGTCCGAGATGACCCCTATCTTGACGGGTTCGCCCTTCGCCGCCGCCACCGGTCCGAGCACCTCGGTGTCTGCCGCCGTGTTTTCCGTGACAGGCGTGTCGCTGTCGTCCGACCCGCACGCGGTGACAAGCATCAGCAGGACCAGTGGCGCAGCTAAGAGCGCGGCCCGTGACCGTCTTCGGGTCCGCTTTCGCCCCGGCCGGTCGAGCGAGATTGATGTGCTCTGCATGTGTATCCCGTCATGGTTGTCTGCCCCGCGCGGCCGAACCGCCCGCGGATTCCGGAACAACGGTGCTCGTACGGGCGCCGGTGCTGGCCTCGCCCACGCCGAAGGCGTAGTACTAACCGGTGCATGCCGCGCCGACAAACGAAGATCCAGTACTGTTGTGATCCGCGGAGAGGAGCGGGGCCCGGACTCCTCTCCGCGGATCACCCTGCGATCCGCGTCAGGAACTCAGACTCGCGGCACGCTCAGTGGCTTGAACTCGCCGCCGCCGATGAGGAATTCGGGGTAGGGCTTCCACTGTCGGATGAGGGTCCCGCCGAGACCGTTCGTGAGGGTCTTCGTGTGGCCGTCCTTATAGGTGAAGGTGCCGTCGATCTTTTCCCAGTCCAGCAGGATGGTGGGAGAGTCCGGCGCCTCGGCGACAGTGCTCGAGGCATAACTCCCGACCGCGGTGGCAGTGAACTCCAGGATTCCTGCCTCGGTTTCCACGGTCACGTGGTACCGGGCAGGGATGAAGGTGCCTGTTGAAGGGTTGTATGCCCAGTCGTGGTGATTGATCTGAAAGTCCCCGACCTGGAAGTACTGCTTCTCCTCGGTGAGGTAGAGCGACATGTCCTTGTTCTTGCTGAGCTTCATCTCGTCCAGGTTGCCGGACAGCTCGTCGAAGTGGAACCACGTCCAGTCATGCCACCCCCCTACTTCCGCCGGGCAGGCGTCGACCCCGACGTACCGCTCCCGCTGACCCGCGCCACGKATCGCCACTTCTCGTCCCTGGATGGTGAGCGTTCCTTCGACCGTCCCGGGCCAGATGTAGCCGTAGGAAATACTGTGGGGAACATAGACCTGTGGCGTCTCTTTCCCGTACCATCCGGGGAAGCCGTTACCGGTGTGGACCCATTCCCCGGATATCCCCGCCGCTTCATCCCTTACGGTGTAGTGCCACGTCCCGTCAGGCTTGCACACAATACGAACGGTCTCCATCTCGACCGTCACGTGATCCTCCGACCGCGTTACGGTGAGGGCGCCGGCGCTGCGAGGCTGGACGTGAAATTCTGTCGCGGTTCCCTCTGGGAAGTCGGTAAGCAGGTGCACCGATCCGCTCGGCTGGTACACCTTCCCCTTCTCCGAGCGCAGGCACATCTGCCAGAAATCGACGTTCCCCCACCCCTCGGCTAACGACATCGCCCCGATGTTGAACCAGTACTGATTTCCGTCGTCTCCGTGGACGCTGGCGACCAGGTTCCAGYCGATCATCGCCGTGTCCCGCGCTTCTTTCGGGAACCCCAGCGCATCTTCGTCGAGCGTGACCCGCGGGTCCGTCACCTTCATCGCGTCTTACTCCTCATCTCGTCTCGGATCGATTTTATTTTCGTACCCGCTGGCCTCAACTCAGGTTGGCGATGAGCTGCGGCATGTCGAGCGAGGACACAATGCCGGGCGGCGACGCGCAGACATATGGTATTGCGTTCACTGGACGGCTCGCGTTGCCGTAGCCGACGTTGTTCTTCTCCTCCTCCGATGAGAACGTGAAGCGGATGAGGACGTCGAGGGGCACGTCACCCTCGACCACGACGCGCCATCCATTCTCCAGGAAGGGGAAGTCCCACGCCGGATCGAGATCGGTGCTGATGTACCACGTGGGGATCATTCGCAGCACGGGCTTGCCGGCCCGGAGCCCGGTCACCTCGATCTCCCATGCGGCCACGGTTCCGGCGTCGAAGGTCCCCGCCGCAGTCTTCACAGGTGTCTTCGCGGCCCCTACCCTGGCCGTCGCGGTGATCTCATCGAGCGGAATCGAGAGCGCCTTCGCCAACACGTGGAGCGAGGAGCCGTAGTGTTCCTGCGTGGACTCGGCGACGCCCGCGAGCTGGGCGGCCGCGGGATCGCCACCGAACAACATGGAAAGCATCTCCGGGGAGTTGCGCCCCGATATGTCGGCGTACTCACGGATCGTCAGGCAGTCGAGCCGGCGCTGGAGCGAGGTCAGTGCGACCGGCAGGGCCTCGGTGACGAACCCCGGGCTCGTGCCCATGCTGGACAGGGACGCGCCGCCGCGTCGGCCGGCCGCCTCGATGCGCTGTCGTACGCCGGGGTCAAGTCGCTCCGGGGCGTGGAAATGCTCGAGCAAGGTCGAGATGTTCACCCCCGACTCCAGAAGCCGGCAGACGTCGTCGACGTCGTACGTGATCGGCATGTACACGACGCAGTCCGGCTTGGCAGCGACGATGTCCTCGATGTTCGAGGTGGCGACGACGCCCGTTGGCTCCCTGCCGCACAGCTCTCCGGCGTCGCGACCCGCCTTCTTGTCGGAGTACACGTACACGCCGACGAGGTCGTACCCCGGATGGTCGATCAGGGCTCGCAGGGCGGCCGACCCGCTGTGGCCCGTGCCCCACTGCGCTACGCGGTAGCGCTTTTCACTCATCACTCACCTCGTTCATCCGGTTACGGGAAGGCTCTTCGTCTGCATGTGCTCGAAACAGGGGTACGGATCGTTGACCAACGACTCGTCGCGGAAGCAGACGCCGGTGCCGACGTCGCTCATCGCACCGTCCCCTGCCGGGCCGTCAGGCGGGTAGTCGATCGGCAACTTTAAAGTTGCCGATCGACAACCGAACCGTAGTCGGCGGACCGAGGTGCGTCAACCCGTATGTTGGGCCGGTGAGCACGGCCGAACTTCCGGACACCCAGCGCGTCAACCCTGGGACGGCAACCGCCGCCCAGGGTCGCGTCATCGCGGCTGCGCTCGATCTCTTCGCCCGACACGGCGTCGGGGGAACCTCGCTGCAGATGATCGCCGACGAGCTCGGCGTCACGAAGGCGGCCGTCTACCGCCAGTACAAGACCAAGGAACAGATCGCCCTGGCAGTCGCCGACGCCGAGCTCGCTCGGATGGAGGCGACGATCGACGACGCCGAAGAAGAGCAGTCATGGGCGGGCGCGCGCGAACGGCTCCTGATCAACATGGTCAACCTTGCCGTCGAGCGCCGCCAAACGGTCGGCGTCATCCTTATGGATCCCGGCATCGCGCGATTGGCCCCAAAGAATGCGTCATTCCGGCGCGTTATGGGACGCATGCGCCGCCTACTTCTGGGAAACGAGCCTGGACCAGATGGAGCCGTTCGGACGGCGATGGTCATCGCAGCGATCAGCGGGGCAGCCGTGCACCCCTTGGCCTTCGACCTCGACGACGACACACTTCGAGCCCAGCTCCTGCCACTCGCGAAACGCTTCCTCGACCTGACCTGACCTGACCTGACCGGCACGGTCTTCCGTGCCTGTGCGGTGCGCGCCGCACCGAGTTCGAGCCGACGTGGCGCGAGGTCCCGCCGCGCAACTGCGTGAAGAGGTCCCTTCCGGTCATCACCGTCCAGGACGGCGACCAGCGCCATGGGCACCCTCGCGGATCGGAGGAGACTCCCACGCATACGGGGACGGCGTGGCCGCTCTCGCCGAACGTAGGACTGCGTCGAGCCCGGGGAGTAGTCGGTGCACCGCTGGCGGCCCGACGACGGCGGCGCGGCCGGCTCGACCGACGCCGAGGTCGACGTGCACGGCGGCGTCGCCCGCATCCCGTACCACCGCAGTCCCTGGCGGGTGTTTGAGGTGGGCCCCGTTCTTCGGACAGTGATCCCTATGAGGGATAATTGATCCGTGAACGGAGGAGATCAATGAGTCAGTCACGCAG
>NZ_MBLM01000146.1 GCF_001854655.1 Parafrankia colletiae
TCTTCTCTGGTAAGAGCGATCATTTCAGCGGGCGGGTGCCCCACATTCCCCGAACCAAAGCGTGACTACATTCCGTCACCCCAGGTCGTCACGCACAGTTCATGGCCGGGCACGCCCTCCAGCCGACTGCGGAGAGCCCGAAATGGTACTCGGGGAGTTCCCCATCACCGAGCAGGAGCGCGCGGTCCCGGTCTCGGACGCGGACGCGGAGATCACCGTCTCGGTGTTCACCTCTCGGGATCACGCCGGCGCCGGCCCGGGAATCGTGTGGATACACGGCGGCGGCATGGTCGCCGGGCATCGTTTCATGGTCGAGCCGGCTCTTCGCCTGGCGGCGGCAGCCGCCGCCGTGGTCGTGTCCGTCGAATACCGGCTCCCTCCGGAGCATCCTGCTCCCACACCCGTTGACGACTGTTACGCCGCACTGCGCTGGACGGCGGATCACGCCGGCGAGCTGGGAATCGACGCCGCGGCGCTCATCCTGGCCGGCGGCAGCGCCGGCGGTGGGCTCGCCGCAGGCACGGCGCTGCGCGTCCGCGACGACGGTGGGCCCGGCCTCGCCGGGCTGCTGCTGTCGTCCCCGATGCTCGACGACCGGATGAACACCGCCTCGGCCCATATGACCGGCGCCCTGCCGTGGAGCCGGACCAGCAACGAGACCGGATGGCGCATGCTGCTCGGGGATCGCGTCGGCACGGACGACGTGTCCCTCTACGCGGCGCCCGCCCGGGCGACCGACCTGAGCGGGCTCCCCCCGACCTTCATCGACGTCGGTTCGGTCGATCTCTTCCGCGACGAGGCCGTCGCCTTCGCCTCGACGATCTGGGCCGGCGGCGGCGACGCCGAACTCCACGTCTGGCGCGGCGGGTACCACGGCTACGAGGGCTACGCGCCCAGAGCCGCTCTCACCGTCGACACTCTCGCGGCCCGCGAACACTGGCTCACCCGAGTACTCGCTCGAGCTGGCGGTGGCCATCCCGCGAGTCCCGGTCAGGCCGGGTGATCGCAGTCGGTCGGCGGGCTGTTCGGCGCCGGCCGGCGAGGAGATCCGTCGGCGCGACCCGACTCCTCAAGCCGGATCAGGGTGAGCTGGAGCCAGGTGACGTACGCGCGGACGGACGTATAACCCCACTCGTGGGCGAGGAGGTAGATCTCCCGCGCGAACGCCGGATCGACGTCGGGAATCTGGGGTTCGAGATCGCCGGGCGGTTGCTGCATCCGACCGTCCGGGCTGACGTTCGCGAGTCGGTACTCCAGTTCGGTGCGGACCACGTCAACGGCGATCTGGCGGTCGATCTGGCCGCCGAAGACGAAGCGGAGAATGAAGTCGGGGTCCATGGGCCGCGTCGAGGGTTCGTAGGGTGAACGCGCCCACGCCACCAGATGCTGGCGGCCTGCCTCGGTCAGCGTGTACACCTTCGCGGTGGGTCGTCCGTCGCGTGGGTCGACCTCGAACTCCACGAGGCCCTGGTCGGTGAGTCGACCGAGCCGGCGGTAGATCTGCGGTAGCTGGACGCCATAGCCGATGAACCGCAGTGGCCCCTCCATCCCACGTCGGAGGTCATAGCCGGAGAGACGACGCATGGCCAGCATGCCGAGGATCACGAAATCGAGGTGCACGGCCGTCCTCCCGCCCGGAGCTGTTGGCGCAGATCAGTGTCTACAGACCGTCCCCACGGGTCGCCTCTGGGTCGCCCCCGGGTCTCCGTCCCCGAGCGACGGGCGGATCGGACGCCGGGCCACCGAGGAGCGCCCGGTCAGCGCCACCTATGTTCCTCGGTACTTTTCCCGGCTCTCACCTGGTGGGCCGGTCGAGACTGCGAGCGCAGCGGAACCCCGCGTGACCGCTGGAGCTGTCAACGCTGTTCGCGGTGCGCGCGGCGACCCGGTAGCGGTTGCAGTAGGAGTCGTGGCACAGGTGTGATCCGCCGCGGATCACCTTGTCCCGGCCCTTCGCCGGCCCGGCCGGGTTGATCGCGACCGACGCCGGATCGCCATGGTCGGTCGTCCACCAGTCGGCGCACCACTCCCAGACATTGCCCGACATGTTGTACAGCCCGTAACCGTTTGGCTCGTACGCGTCGACCGGCGCGGTGCCGCGGTAGCCGTCGGTGGCGAGGTTCCTGGTGGGGAAGTTCCCGCGCCAGATGTTGCATCGATACTCACCCGCCGGGTCCAGCTCGTCGCCCCACGGGAAACGGCGCTGTTCCAGACCCCCACGTGCCGCGTACTCCCACTCCGCCTCGGTGGGCAGGCGGGTGCCCGCCCACCGGCAGAACACAGCGGCGTCGTTCCACGACACATGGACCACCGGATGGTCCTGCCGTTGGGCCGTCGAGCTGCCCGGCCCTTCCGGACGGCACCAGTTCGCCCCGGTCACCCCGCACCACCAGGGCGTGCGCGCGGGGCGGGGGGCGCCGCGCCGCAACGCCGCGGGCAGGAAGCCCGCGAACACGTAGGACCAGCCGAGACGCTCCGCCTCCGTGACATAGCCGGTCGCGTCCACAAAGGCAGCGAACCGGGCGTTGGTGACGGCGTGCGCGTCGATGGCGAAGGAGTCGACCCGGACCCGACGTACCGGCCCCTCACCGTCGGACGGGAAACCGTCCGCGTCCTCGGTACCCATGAGGAACTCTCCGCCCGCGACGACCACCATCTCGCCGGGCGCCGCGCCGTGGCCGGTCCGCTCGTCGTCCGGCGGCCGCGCGGTGGTCGGCGGCCGCGCGGTGGTCGGCGGCCGCGCGGTGGTCGGCGGCCGCGCTGCGGTCGACAGCTCGGCGACGCTGCCACGCGGCGGTGCGCAACAGCTCGGTGTCCCATCGGCCGGCCCCTGCACGGACATCCAACCCCCCGCCCACACCTCTTCGGCTTGTTCACGCCATTACCGCACTATATGTTCTCACGAACATAGTAATCACTGCCACACATCGCGGCGGCCGCGCCGGGAGGGACTCGCATGAAGGCGATCATGGTGATGTTCGACACTCTCAACCGACGGTTTCTGCCGCCCTACGGCGGACCCGACTGGGTCCATGCGCCGAACTTCACCCGGCTCGCGGAGCGCACGGTCACCTTCGACACCTGCTACGCCGGCAGCATGCCGTGCATGCCGGCGCGCCGAGAACTGCACACCGGCCGCTACAACTTCCTGCACCGCGGCTGGGGCCCTCTGGAACCCTTCGACGACTCGTGCCCTGAGCTGCTCGGCGACCACGGTGTGTACACGCATCTGGTCACCGACCACCCCTACTACTGGGCGGACGGCGGCGCCACCTACCACAACCGATTCCGGACCTTCGAGCTGCTGCGCGGGCAGGAAGGCGACCCCTGGAAGGGCCATGTCGCCGAACCCGAGATCCCCGAGAGCATCCGGACCCGGCGCGGGGAGGCGTGGCGGCAGGACTGGATCAACCGCGGCTATCTCACCACCGAGGCCGACCAGCCGCAGACCCTGACGTTCGACGCCGGTCTGGAGTTCATCCGGACCAACCACGGCGAGAACCACTGGTTCCTCCAGATCGAGACATTCGATCCCCACGAACCGTTCTTCACCCAGGACCACTACAAGGAGCTGTACCCGCACGACTACGACGGCCCGCGCTTCGACTGGCCCGACTACCAGACAGTCCGCGAGACGCCCGAACAGGTCGAGCACGTCCGCTATGAGTACGCCGCGCTGCTGTCCATGTGCGACCGCAATCTCGGCCGTGTTCTGGACGCCATGGACGAGCATGAGCTGTGGGACGACACGATGCTCATCGTCTGCACCGACCACGGTTTCCTGCTCGGTGAGCACGGCTGGTGGGGAAAGAACGTCCAGCCGTGGTACGACGAGACGATTCACACCCCGCTGTTCATCTGGGACCCGCGCAGCCGCCGTACCGCGCAACACCGACAGTCGCTCGTCCAGACCATCGACCTCGGCCCGACCGTGCTGGAGTTCTTCGGCGTCGACCGCACCCCGGACATGATGGGTTCTCCGCTGGGGCCGACGGTCGCCGACGACACACCGGTGCGCGAGGCGGCGCTCTTCGGCCTGTTCGGCGGCCATGTGAGTGTCACCGACGGCCGCTATGTCTACATGCGGGCCGCAGCGACCGCGATGAACCGGCCGCTCTACGAGCACACTCTGATGCCGACGCACATGCAGGCCCGCTTCTCGCCGAAGGAGCTCCGCGACGCCGAACTGCTGCCGCCCGGCACGTTCGCGTTCACCAAGGAGGCCCCGGTGCTCCGAACTCCGGGTATGGCGCTACCCAACCCGAACTCCTTCGGCAGCCTGCTGTTCGACCTGCAGACCGATCCCGCGCAGGAGCACCCCCTGGAAGACGACGAGCTGGAACTGCGCATGACCCGCCTGCTCGTCGACCTCCTGCACACCTCGGATGCACCGCCGTCGCAGTTCGAGCGCCTGGGCCTACCGATCACCGGGCCCGTGACCGCCGATCACCTGCTGGTGCGCGTTCAACGCCAGCGCATCGCCGCCGCGGCCACCGCGCCGCCGCCGCGTGCCGAGGACTACCCCACCGGGCGCCTCAGCGTGCACACGCCGATCGGCGAGCTCGCCGACGATCCGAAGGCCGAGCAGATCGTCCGTGACCACGGCCTGGGAATCCTGTTCGACGGCCCGCTGCTCCGGATGGCCCCGAGTGCCTCACTGTTCACCCTCACCATCTCCGCCTCAGGTGCCGTCCCGCGCGAGCTCCTGCCCGCGATCGCCGAAGAACTCGCTGCGGCCGACGGGTAGAAGCCACGGTCCCGGGCCGCGCGACCAGCGCGGCCCGGGACCGACGAAGCGGGGGTCAGGTGGCTGGTTGCGGCGAGTAGGGCGGAAGTCGGTCCGCTTCGACCGACGCATGGCCCTGCCCGCTCCTGTCCCATTTCTCGAGGTCGAAGAGCAGGAGCGCGGAGCCCTCACCATGATCGTCGTTGGGGTCCTTCAGGGTGAAGGCGATCCACCGGGAATCCGGTGATACGACAGGTTGGTTGGCGCCGTATCCGTCGAACTCGGTGAAGTAGGTGAGGCGTTCCCACGTCGCCTCGCCGTCCAGGGGCACCCGCCAGAGGTCGATGCTGATCGGCCCCAGGGTGCTGGTGACATCCCGTTCGGCGAGGATCCAGCGGCCGGCCGGGTCGATGCCCTCGGCCTCGTCGTACCAGGGCGAGCGGGAGTGGTTGACGATCTGCCCGGTCACGCGGTCGATGCTCATGACCTCGGAGCCCTGGTACCCGTACATGGTGAAGAGAAGTTGACGGTCGGTGCCGTGCCGGCCTCGCACGGAGCGGAAGTCCTGGGACTCCAACAGCACCGGCCCGGGGAAGTCGTCGCGATCGACGATCTTGGTCGCGTCGACCAGCGACGGCGTACCGCGGCGGTCATAGCTGATGCGGCCGGTGAAGATCTGGGAC
This sequence comes from Parafrankia colletiae, assembly GCF_001854655.1. Taxonomy (GTDB): domain Bacteria; phylum Actinomycetota; class Actinomycetes; order Frankiales; family Frankiaceae; genus Parafrankia; species Parafrankia colletiae. The sequence continues at coordinate 5,410 of NZ_MBLM01000146.1, forward strand.
TGGGCGGTCTGGATATCCCGGTCGGGGTCGTAGAAGTCGTACTGGGAACGGACCCAGGCGATCGTCATGGAACCGGGTGCGTGCGAGACGGCGATGCCCTCCCAGCACGACTGGTTGAGCGGCACCGGCGGCCTCTGCCCGAGCGGGCGCTGCATCAGCCAGATCTTCCCGTCGATGCGCCCGCCGGTGGCGTCGGCTGGTGCGCACAGGACGAGATCACCGTTGGTGAGCGGGGTTGCCCGTAGTACCTTCGGGGCGAAGCTCCCGGTCAGTTTCGTGGCCTTTGGCCGCCGGTCGGTGCCGTGGCCACGGTCGAGCCGATAATCCCAGACCTCGCCGTTCTCGTCAATCACGAAAAGGCTGCGGCCGTCGGGAGAAAACTGGGGTTTCGTTGCCGCGCCGACCCCCTCGGGTAAGGGCAGCTGGCGGATGTGCTCGGGTAGGACACCCAACGGGGAACCGGCCTCCGGGCCGCCCGTTTATGCAGGGCCGGAGGCGGCCTGGGACGGTGCGGTGGTGAAGACCGTAAGCACCCCCAGAACCAGCGCCGCGACAGCAGTACCGCGCATTCTCATTTTTCCTCCAGAGCATCACGAGTGAAATGATCGACATCAGGTCGACACCGTCACACATGTTCATGTTTTGCTTCTACGCAAAAATCATGGCAGCSCACGCCCCAGGAACRGGAAGCGTGATGTGAGGATCCGAGAAAGAACCGTGAGGTTTTCAGGCGGCGCGGCGTCAGGCGTTGTCGGCGGGGTAGCGCACACCGATCTGGGCGCGTGCGGCGTCGAGCGTCCGCATGATCGAGACTGATTCGCCCAGCGGCATGATGTCGCTGTCGAGGTGCCCGGACCGCAACCGTTCGTGTACATGACGGGCCTGGTGATGCAGGCCTCCACCGGCCGTCCCGTCGCCGTCGCCGTCCCGGGCGGCCGGCAGGTGCAGACGCTCGGTGCCACTCCCCCGTTGCACGACGAGCTCGTCCGGGCAGTGCATGAACGCCGGCAGCTCAATGCTTCCGGCGGTGCCGGTGACCCGGCCGGTACATGTCAGGCCAGCACGGAGCGAGGCCTTGGCGATGGCGATCGCGCCACTGTCGTAGGAGGTCAGGACGGCGAGGTGCTCATCGACACCGGTCTCGCCGAGCTGCCCGAACGCCGCGACCCGGCTCGGCTCACCGAGCAGCATGCTGGCCAGCGACACCGGGTAGACGCCCAGGTCCAGCAGCGCACCGCCGCCCAGGGCAGGGTCGAACAGCCGGTGGGTGGGTGTCATCGGCAACCGGAATCCGAAGTCACCCTCAACCGAGAGCACGGTACCGATCTCACCGGCCGTCACCAGTTCACGCAGCGTGGCGTAGGCGGGCAGGAATCGGCTCCACATCGCCTCCATCAGGAACCTTCCGTGCGCTCTGGCCATGGCGACCATGTCGGCGGCCTGGCCGGCGTTGAGCGCGAACGGCTTCTCACACAGCACCCCGTGCCCGGATTTCAGGAAAAGCAGGGTGTGCTCGTGATGATGCGAGTGCGGGGAGGCCACATAAACGATATCGATACCGTCGTCGGCGGCAAGGAGCTCGTACGAGTCGTACCTGCGGTGCGGGGCGATGCCGTACTTCTCACCGAATTCGTCGGCGGTCTGCCGGCTGCGGGAACCGACGGCGACCAGCTGAGCCTCCGGAAGGCGACTCAGCGCGTCGGCGAAACCTCTGGCGATCGCCCCGGTGCCCGCGATACCCCAGCGAAATGCCATACGTACCCCATTCTCCAGAGGGCACCACAGCCGGGCGCCGTCGCGGCTCTGCTCCGCCGCCCGGAGGCCGGCGGCAACGGTGTCTCACGCGACACCTTGATCCACGTGTGACACGTGTAATGTGAGGCCATAGTTACACGTGTAAAGTACGCGCACAAGTGGACAGCCGGGATGCAGGTAACGGACGGGTGGTCGATGCAGTGCCGGTCGATGATCGACAAATCTGAGGGGCGGTCGGGCCCCACCGTGGCGCCGGCGGCGCCGGCGCGGCCCACCAGCGCTGATGTGGCACGGCGTGCCGGCGTGTCGCGGGCAACGGTCTCCCACGTCCTCAACAGCACCGACCACCCGGTCAGCGAACGGACCCGGCAGCGGGTCCTCGCGGCGGCACAGGAGCTGCAGTACGCCCCGAACGCGTCGGCCCGGGCGCTGCGCGCCGGACGCAGCAACATCGTCCTGGTGCCCATGTCACGGTCCGCAGTCATCCCCGGTCAGGACGAGTTCCTCGAGAACCTCGATCGGGAACTGGCCGACCGCGACCTGGTCCTGCTGATGCACGGCGACCGCACCACCAACGGCGCACGGGGAGCCCACGCCTGGGCCGAACTTCGCCCCGCCGCGGTGTACCTCGATGTGTCCCGCGGTACCCCGGCCGCCGTGGAGCTGCTGCGGCGGGCGGGCGTGCAGGCGATCCTGCTGACCGGCGTCCCGAGCGTGACCTACGCGCCCACCGTGCCACTCGATCCCGCCGCGGCGGCCCGTCTGGCGACGCAGCACCTGCTCACGAGGGGCAGTCGGCGCCTCGCCTGCCTGGTGCCCGGTGGGGCGCTGGCGGAGGTCTCCGCGCGGCGTCACCACGCTGTGGTGCAGGTCGCGGCAGCTGACAACGTGCCGGTTGAACGGGTGGACTGCGAACTGTCCTCAGACAGCATCGCGCCGGTGGTCGGCCGATGGCGCGATCCGGCGCACCGCCCCGACGCGGTGTACGCCAGCAACGACCAGTTCGCCATCCTGCTCATCCACAAGCTGCTCGAGGCTGGGCTGGAAGTCCCCCAAGACATCGCGGTGGTCGGCTCAGGCGACGATCCGCTCGGCGCCGCGCTGCGGCCCGCACTCACCACCACCAGCTTCGTCGTGCCAGAGATCGCGCGGGTGGTCGCGTCCTCGATCCGACGGCTCCTCGACGGCCACGACCTTGATCCGGACATGGAGGCTGCCCTGCGGCCACGCCTGGTCATCCGGGAGTCCGGGTGAGGGCCCTGCCCCCGCACGGCCTGAGCCTCATCCCGCTGGCACCAACGAAAGGACTCATCCTGTGACGGACGATCTGTACTGGGACCCGTTCGACAAGGAGATCGACGTCGACCCCCACCCGCTGTGGAAGCGGATGCGTGACGACGCACCGGTCTATCGCAACGAGAAGTTCGACTTCTACGCCCTCTCCCGCTTCGCCGACGTCGACGCGGCCCACCTCGATCCCGAGACCTACAGCTCCAAGTACGGCACGGTCCTCGAGCTGATGAAGCCGGAACCGTGGGACACCGGCCAGATGATCTTCATGGACCCGCCCGCGCACACCACCCTGCGCGTCCTGGTCTCCCGGGCCTTCACCCCGCGCCGCGTCGGTGGCCTCGAGGGCGTCATCCGTGACCTGTCCGCCGAGCTGCTCGACCGTCAGATCGGCAGCGGCGGGTTCGACTTCGTCCAGGACTTCGCCGCCCAGCTCCCCTCCCTGGTCATCTCCCAGCTCATCGGCGTCGACCCCGCCGACCGGGAGGACGTCCGGAAGATGATCGACGGGACGTTCTATCTGGACCCGGAAAAAGGCATGTTCAACGAGACCGCCATGGCGGCCACCGCCCAGTTCCACGCCTACCTGACGGGGCAGCTCGAGGAACGAGCGCGGAACCCCCGGGATGACATGATGACCGCGCTCATCCAGGCGGAGATCACCACCGAGGACGGCACCCGCCGGCTCAGCCTCCGCGAGGCCTCGGACTTCACCGGGCTGCTCGTCTCGGCAGGCACGGAGACCGTCGCACGGCTGCTCGGCTGGGCCGGCGTCCTGCTGGCTGCCCACCCCGACCAGCGGGCCGCCCTGGCCGCCGACCCGTCGCTGCTGCCGGGCGCGGTCGAGGAGACCCTGCGCCACGAGGCGCCGTCTCCCGTCCAGGGCCGTGTTCTCACCCGCGACGTCGAACTGCACGGTACCACGATCCCCGCCAGGTCCAAAATCCTGCTGCTCACCGGCTCCGCCGGGCGTGACGATCGCAAGTACGACGACCCGGACCGCTACGACACCCGGCGCACGTTCGACCGCCACCTCTCCCTGGGCCGCGGCGTCCACTTCTGCCTCGGCGCCTCCCTCGCCCGCATGGAGGGACGCATCGCCCTGGAGGAGACCCTGCGCCGGTTCCCGACCTGGGACGTCGACCATGACAACACGGTGCGCCTGCACACCAGCACCGTCCGCGGCTACGAGAAGCTGCCGATCATCGTCTAGGTGTCACGCCGGGCCGCGGGAGGCGATGCGACGTTGCCAGTGATCGGGTGGCACGCGCCGTGAACCGCAGCGGCAGCGGTTCACGGGCGCAGACCCCGCGCGAAGCAGAACTACGCGACAGCTTCCTCTCCGGCCAGTGATGCACGGTGCATCAACCTGGTCGATGACCTCGCCCGCGGTGGAGCCGACGAGCAGCGACTTGCGGCCACTGCCGCGGGTCCAGACGATCGGCTGCTTCCGGGTCGGGTTGCGGTCCCAGAGCGTCCGTTCCTCAGGTGAGGGGTTGGGAATGGTGAGGGGTTGGGAATGGCGACGAGCTGGGACGCGGCGAAGCTGTGCAGGGCAGACAGATCCGCCAGCTCGGCCTTCTCCGCCTCGGGAAGTGCTTCGTAGGCGGCGTAGGTGTTGGCGAACTCGGTGTCGCCCTCGCCGTCGTCGGTCACCTGTCGCGCGGTGAGCAGGGTGGCCTTGTCCGGCACTTCGCCGGTGGTCCCGTCGATGTGCCAGTGGAACGTGGCCTCGCGGTACGCCGCCAGCCTGCTCTGCGACGCGTCGCGGGTGATCCGCTGGATCTCCTTGTACTTGTGGCCGCCCATCGGCAGTGGCAGGACGTTGCCGAGCAGCCGACCGAAGGCAATCAGGTCCTCGTCGTCGATGCTGGCCTCGCTGAAGACGACGACGCCGGTCTCCTCGAGTGCCATCAGAGTGGCCCCGGCGACGTCCGGGTCGACAAGCTGTCTAGCCCCTGAGTCCGGTGAACACTGTCCCGGTGTTCGGCGTGATCTTATTTCCGGTGATACCCATGGCCCCTTCTTTCTCTGCTGGCCGTGTCTCCCCGCCGGGGTTACTTCGTCGCGGCCTGGTAGGCGGCGACGGCGTCGTTCGCGGACTTGTGGAGATGACGGATGAGGATCTCCTGGTCGTTGAGCGGAAAATCCCGGACCGCGCGGGACTCGAGCATGGTCTGCGTCGCCTCGAGGGTGTTGCAGTCCTGCAGCGCGAACTCCTTGAACGTGACCGCGGCCAGCTCGTGACGGAGACGCTCCGCCGCATTCTTCGGCGGGACGAAGTACAGCGTCCCCTCGAAGATGTGCTGGTTGTACGCAGTCGGCCAGTAGTGGTACGTGAGATACCAGCCCGGCGCCCAGATCAGGATCATGAAGTTCGGGAAGAACAGATACGAGTCGTTGCCCCATGCCCGGTGGCCCGACGGGTTGACGCCCTCGGGCAGCGGGTCGAGACCCGTGATGTCGGGACGGTCCCAGGGTCCGAAGTTGCCGCTGCGCAGAATGCGTTCGATCGGCTTCACCATGGAGAGGTCCTTGGGCGGTGACATACCGCCCCACGCGGACTGCATCGAGTGCCGGCCGTCGAGGTCGTAGTGGAGCCCCTCGTAGCCGTAGCTCATGAGCTTGCGGGATTCGTTGCCCACGTACTGCTTCGCATGCAGGACGGGCGCGTGGTAGAACTCGGCGAACGCGTCGATATAGAGCTTCCAGTTACTCCTGACGGGCGCCCGGTACCGGTAGACCTCGGTCATCTGGTCGAACGGGTAGCCTTCCATGCCTTTCGCGAACCGCCCGAGGTACTCGCGCACCGGGGTGTTGTCCTCGTTGTCGAGGTTGATGAAGATGAAGCCTTCCCAGACCTCACAGCGCACTGCCGCGAGACCGAGCTTCGACTTGTCGAGGTCGAAGAACTCCGACTCCTGCTGGACGAAGGTGCAGGCGCCGTCGAGCCCGTAGCGCCAGGCGTGGTACTTGCACTGGAACTGGCGCGTGGCGCCCTCGACCTCCTCGTGCGGGAAGTCATTCCACACCAGCTTGTTGCCGCGGTGGCGGCAGACGTTGTGGAAGGCACGAATCTGGTCCTCGTTGTCACGAACGACGATGATCGAGGTACGGGCGGCGGCGATCTCCTTGGTGAAGTAGTCTCCCCGCTTCGGAATCTGCTCCACGCGGCCGACACTGAGCCAGCTCCGCTCAAAGATCGCCTTGCGTTCCAGCTCGTAGTGCTCCGGCGAGATCGAATCATCGAACGAGACGAAATCGGTTCCCAGATCGGGGAAGTGCTCCGTCCAGCTGCCCTCGACGGGCTTGGTGAAGTGCGGCATCAGCTGTCTCCAAGGTACCGGGCCGGTGTGGAACGACGACATAAAACGTACGATGGCGTCTAGTTTTGGTCAACCGCCGGCAGGAGCACTGATCATCGGGCAGCCTCCAGCCCTCTCAGACGAGGGCGCCCACCAGGAGGTACGGACTGGCCACCGAACAGATAGCCGTCGGCCGTCCACCCCGGCGCCGGTTCCGCCGACAACTGGACGGATCCGTCCGGTTTCGAGTGATGTTGATCTTCGTGGCGACGCGCGGCGCAGCGCCGTCGCGCGACAGGGTGTCGGTGCTGTGCCGGGTCAGCTCGACCCGATCGCCTGGTAGGCGAAACGGGCGAGCGTGGCGTCGGTGTTGCCCACCGCCTCGACACCGATGACCCGGCCGGTGAAGCCACTGGCGACTTCGGTGGACAGGTACCGGCCGTCGACAGCGGCGAGGGCCTGGAAGGCGCCGTCCCGGACCCAGCCGAGCTCGATCAGGTCGGGGCCCTGGCTGAGACCGGGACCTTCGGGGTAGGTGACCGCGCGGATGGCGAGGAGATGCTCCGCGGCGATCCCGTCCTGCGCCGCGAGTGTCTGGTCGAGAGGGCCGATCACCACCCGGACGCGCAGGGTCCGGCCCTGCCGCTGGACGGCGGCCCAGTGGGCGTCGTCAACGCGCACGGTCAGGCTGGCGTCTCCGTCGGGAACGAGTGCCGTGGCCTGCCACTGCGCGTCCCGGGCACAGGTCGCGAGCAGATGCCGTGCCTCGCGTGCGTCGGCGGCGCGGCCGGCGGCGAGCGTGATCCCGCCTCCGGCGCGGCGCCGGACGAAGGTGGCGGGGTCGGTGCCGGGCGAGATCCAGCGGGGATGCAGGGCCGCGGCGGAGAAGTCGTCGTCGAAGGACGTCACCGCCGGCGCGGGTGCGAACCGGTCCTCGACGACGGTGGGCCAGCCGTCGGCCCAGTCGATGCCGGCCAGGAAGGTCTCCCGTCCGTTGACGTGGAACTGTGGCGTCGTGCCCCGGGGCCGGACCCCGAGGTGCACCATGGCCCAGGATCCGTCGGGACGCTCGACCAGATCCGCGTGGCCGGTGTTCTGCACCGCGTGGTCGGTGCCGGCCCGGGTCAGGATGGGATTGGCGGGGTTGCCGGCGAACGGCCCAGTGATGGCGCGTGACCGCGCCACTGTCACGGCGTGGCCCCGCTCCGTGCCGCCTTCGGCAATGACGAGATACCACCAGCCGTCACGGTGGAACAGATGCGGGCCTTCGGGATGCGCGAGCCCGGTCCCACGCCACAACGTCTGCGGCTGGGTCAGGAGCTTGCCGCTCTCGGGATCGACGGCCGCCTGGAGAATGCCCGCGTCCGGGCGGGTCCAGCTGACGTAGCAGGTCCCGTCGAGGTCCCAGGCCAGGTCGGGGTCGATACCGATCGCCCGGCCGACGTAGGTCGGCTCGCTCCAGGGCCCGGCGGGGTCCGCGGTGTGGACGATCAGGTGGCCTCTGAGGACGTCGGTGCGATTGGTGGTGATCAGCCAGAACCGGCCGTCGCGGTGCCGCAGTGTCGGCKCGTAGATGCCCGCGTTCGCACCGGCCAGGCCGGCTGACACCTTCAGCTGGCTGGGGCGGGTGAGCACGTTGCCGATCTGCTCCCAGGCGGTCAGGTCGGTGCTGTGGAAGATCGGCACCCCGGGGAAGTACTCGAAACTGGACGTGGCCAGGTAGTAGTCGTCACCGACCCGGCAGATCGTCGGGTCCGGGTGAAAGCCGGGCAGGATCGGATTGACGTTCACTGGCCTGAGCTCCCTCGTTCTCGCTGGCTGGCTGGGCGATCAGTCGCCGGCGGGCAGGGGCCGGTGCGGAGCCGTCGTGGAGGTCAGCCACGCCGTGATCCGGTCCAGGCTGCGCTCGGCCGCTGGCGTGAACGGTTCGTTCAGGTGCCCGCGCCGTCGAGATCACCGGTGACGAAGGCGCCACCGTGCGCCCAGACCAGCGCCGCGTCTGTCGCGCGGCCCGGCTCGCGGTAGAGCCGGGCCGGCATCCGTCCGGCGCCGTCGATGGTCACGTCACGGACCTCGACCCGGGCCAGTTCGGGGTAGTGGGCGGTGAGGGCCGCGGTGTCCGGACCAGCCGGTATCCGCTCGGCTATCACCTCGGGACGTGTTGTCTCCAGGCAGCGGACCCAGCCGGCGAAAGGCGTGAGGGTTCGCTCCTCGCCATGCTCAGTGGGCACGGTGACCCTGACCATGCGACATGCTGCGTTCTCCTTGATCGATGCTGGTCTCCCGCCAGGCGCCGCGGGGTGGACGCGGCCCGGAACCGGGAGGGACCGGAGCTCAGGCGCTGCGCGCGGGAATGGTGATCGTCCCGGTGGCGCGGATGTCATCGCTGCTGAACCCGGCGAGCAGGGTCACCTCGCCGGCCTCGACACCCCGGGAGCCGTCGACCATCGTGTAGAAGAGGCGCTCGACGGGGGCGTCGAGCGAGACGGTCGTGCGTTGGCCCGCCACCAGCGTGAGCCGGGTGAAACCGATCAGCTGTCGCACGGGGCGGACCACCATCGCGGCTTTGTCGCGGGCGTAGAGCTGGACGACGGTCTCACCGTCGACCTCGCTGGCGTTGGTCACGACGAGCCGTGCTCGGATGACCCCGTCGACCTCCTCGACGGCTGCCCCGGCGGAGTCGTCGAGGGCGATGTCGAAGGTGCTGTAGGACAGGCCGTGGCCGAAGGGGTAGAGCGGTCCGTTGTCGGCGAGGTCGTTGTAGCCGTGCCGGGAGCCCGTGGGGTGGCCGTAGCCACTGCCGTGGTGATGTCCGTGGTAGAGGGGCACCTGGCCGAGGTGGCGGGGGAAGGTGCTGGGCAGTTTGCCGCTGGGGTTGACCGTGCCGAAGACCGTGTCGGCGATCGCCGCGCCGGCCTCCTCGCCGAGCAGCGGTGCGAGCAGGACGGCGTTCGACGCCTGGGCGACCGGGCCGAGCAGCAACGGTCGTCCGGAGACGACCACGGTCACCAGCGGCTTCCCCGTGGCGGCCAGCAGCGTGATGAGCGCCTCCTGGTCGCCCGGCAGGGTGGGCGAGGCGGTCGACTGGCCTTCACCGGCGGTGTTGTTGCCGACCCAGCCGGTCCGCTCGCCGACCACGGCGATGACGATGTCGGCATCGGCCACGGCCTGCTCGACATCGGCGCCGTCCAGGGGGTGTTCGGCGTCAGCCTCGAACCGCCCGAGCGGGGCGTACGCGATGGACGAGTCGGTCCGCCGCAGTGCGTCGAGCACAGTGGGCGCGTCGGGGTGGAGTCTGCGTGCCTCGGCCTCGAACCGTTCGTCCATCCCGGGCATCCGGGGCTGGAAGATGTCGGTGAAGACGAAGGTCGCCGGGTCGACTCCCGGGACCTGGCCGGTCATCACCGCGACCATTCCCAGCGGTACCTCGGCGTTCGAGACCGAGGTGTAGGCGCCGAAGTGGATGCGCAGTTCGTCGGCTGCGGGGCCGACCACGACGATGCGGCCGCCGTGGGGCGTGAGCGGGAGGGTGCCGTCGTTGTCGAGCAGGACCATTCCCCGCTCGGCGATGGCGCGGCGTACCGTCGCCGGCTCGGCGCGCTCCGGTGTTCCGGTCGCGGGAGCGGACCCGCGCGCCGACAGGCCGGGGATGAGGCCGGCGCGGGCCTTCGCAGCGAGGACRCGGGTGGTGGCGATGTCGATGATCTTCTCGTCGAGCCGGCCGCTGCTGACCTCCTCCACCAGCTGGGAGTAGTTCGTGTCGCCGGGGAGCTCGACGTCGAGGCCTGCGCTGACCGCCTGGACTGCGGCGTGCGCCGGTGAGACAGCGGTGTTGAAGAAGCGGGTCTGCAGCGTCACGGAGTCGTAGTCGCTGACGACCAGGCCGGTGAAGCCGAGCTGCTCGCGCAGCAGCTCGGTGAGCAGCCAGCGGTCGGCGGCGCAGGGGATGCCGTCGATTTCGTTGTAGGAGTTCATGATGGTCGCGAGGTCGGCCTCGGCGATGGCACGGCGGAACGGCTCGGCGTACTCGTCGACGAGGGCCCGCCGGCCGAGCTGGGTGATGGCCTGGTTGAGGCCTCCCTCGGAGGCGCCGTATCCGACGAAGTGCTTGCCACAGGCCAGCACTCCCGACTCGCCGTCGGCGCCCTGGATGCCGCGTACGAAGGCGACGGAGAACTGTGCGGCCAGCTCCGGGTCTTCCCCGTAGGTCTCATGGACGCGGCCCCAGCGTGGATCGCGGGCGAGGTCCATGACCGGGGAGAGCGCATGCTGGATCCCGGCTGCGCGCATGTGGGCGGCGCTCACGGCCGCGGCCCGTGTCACGAGCGCGGGATCCCAGGTGGCCGCCTGCGCCCAGGAGGTCGGGAACTGCGGGCCCGAGCTGTGCAGCAGGCCGCTGATCGCCTCGAAGTGGATGAGCGCCCCGATCCCGAACGGCGTCGTCTCCCGGACCGCCGCCTGGACCCGCGCGAGATCGGACCGCAGGCTGTCGGCGTCGTGGCCGAGGAACCAGGCCAGTGACAGGTGCCCCACACCGTGGGGCCGCAGCGCCGGCAGCCGGCTGACGTCGATGGCCGGGCTGGTCTTCCGCGGGTCCGCCCCGCCCGGGCCGGGGCTGGTGGGACGCACGACGAGATCGGTGACGGCGAACCCCGTGAGCTGGGCGACCTTCTGCTCCAGGGTGAGCTGGGAGACCAGGTCCGCGACCTTCTCGGGGGTCAGTGTGGTGACGGTCAAGACGGGGTCTCCTCTTCGCGCCGCGGCTCGTCCGGTGATGTGGCGCTGCCCGGCCGGCGTCAGCCGGTCGGGCAGCGCCGGACAGCAGCCGATCAGCTGCTGAGGAGGAACGCCTTCCGCTCCGGGTTCCAGGGCAGGATCCGCGGTGGGATGTTGCCGGCCGGCGACTCGCGGCTGTACGTCGCCTCGTCGACGACCGTCGGCAGGCGGAAGTCGCCGAGGGAGAACGCGGCGTCCTGGAAGGACTTGTAGGTGAGGTCCTTGCCCGCCTTCTCGGCGATGGCCCTGAACAGGGTCAGGTAACGGCAGGCAGCTGCCTCGGACGTGCCCCAGGCTGGTTCCCCGCTCGGGGTGAGCGCCGGCTCGATGATCTTTCCCCGGGTCTGGGGCAGCGCGGCCTCGACAGTGCTGACGCACGGGTTGTTGGCCGGTGCGTAGTTGGTGGCCTGCCCGAGCGCGAGGGCGTTGTCCAGCGCGCTCAGATCGCCGCCCCGGGAGCCCAGAACGTAGGAACTGGCCGTGGAGGCATTCGCGAACAGCAGACGGGGCCGGTAGCTGCCCTTCTGGATCTCGGCGGGGAACTGGGCCTGGGAGCCGCCGACGAGGAGCACGGTGTCCACACCCGCGGACTGGAACTTCTGGATGAAGACGTTCAGCTGCGACGAGACGGCGGCCGGGTCCGTGGTGTCGGCGTCCAGGACACCTGTCTCGGTCACGGGGATGTTCTTGGCGCGCAGGCTGGACAGCACGACCTTGTCCAGGACCGCCTGGTCGTCGCGGTAGGCGACGACCGCCAGCTTCTTGCCGGACAGGGCGCCGTTGTCGATGAACTGCTGGAGGCCCTCGCCGAGCTCGTCGCCGCCGCGCAGGTCGGAGACCCAGGGCGCCTGGGCCTTGGCGTAGCGCTCGGCGGTGAGGTCACCACCGACGACGAGCGTCTTGTGGGTCTGCACGTAACAGGTCACATCTTCGGCGTTGAGGCTGCCGAGGACGGCGAAGACCTTCTCGTCCTCGGTCAGCTTGACGCAGGTCTCCGAGGCACCCGCCGGGGACAGCACGTCGACCGCGCCGTAGACCGGCTCGATTCTGCGACCTGCGATACCGCCGTCCTCGTTGACCTCGTCGACCAACGCCTGGAAGACGGCCTGGTAGTCGCCATGGTCGACGTCGACGTACTGCTTGACCTTCTCCAGGTCGGGATAGACGAAGCCGATCTTGATGCTGTCGGCGGTGACCCCGGTCGCGGTTGCCGGTGCCGGCGGGGCGGGATACACCTCCGCGGCTGTCCCGCCGGTGCCCGGCGTGTCGTTGTCGTCGTCCGACTCGACGCTACAGGCGGCGAGGGTGAGTGCGGTGGCTGTCGCAAGTAATAAAGAGCCGTATCGGCGGGCGCGGCGGGGTGCGGTCATCTTTCAGAACTCCAGAAAGAGGGCGACTGAGCGGACAGGCTGGATCTCGGTGGAGCTTTTGGGCGCTTCGCCTACGTGGACGACGCACTGATGACCTCGGGGCCGGTTGCCGCCGGGCCGGGCACGCTGCCGCTGCGACTGATGGCGCGTTCGTCGGTGCCCAGGTAGCTCGCGATGACCTTCGGGTCGTTGCGTACCTGGTCGGGTTCTCCGTCGGCGATCACCCGCCCGGTTTCCAGGCAGTAGACGCGGTCACTGATCCCCATGATCAGTGGCATGTCGTGCTCGATGACGAGCATGGCTGCGTCGAGTTCGCGGCGGATTTCCTGGATTAGTGGCCCGAAGGCCTCCGTCTCGCGTTGGGCGACTCCCGCTGTCGGTTCGTCGAGGCAGAGCAGGCGTGCGTCGAGAGCGAGGAGGCCGGCGAGTTCGACGATGCGGCGGGTGCCGGTGGACAGGTCGGCGACAAACGCGTCGGTATAGCGGCCGAGGCCGAGGAAGCCAATGAGGTCGTCGGCCGCGGCTCGTTGGGCGCGTTCGTGGCGGAAGGTGTGGGGAAGGTGGAGGGCGGTGCTGAGGAGTCCGGTGCGGCCGCGTGCTTCCAGGGCGATCTGGACGGTCTGGCGGACGGTGAGCTCGGGGAAGAGCGTGGCGGTCTGGAAGGTGCGGCCGAGGCCGGCGCGGGCGCGGGCGGCGGGGCTGGCGCCGGTGATGTCCTGGCCGGCGAGCTCGACGGTGCCGCCCGCGGGGAGGAAGCCGCCGATGGCGTTCATGAGGGTGGACTTGCCGGCGCCGTTGGTGCCGATCAGGCCGATGATCTCGCCTGGTTTCACCTGGAGGGAGACGCCGTCCACGGCGGTGAGGCCGCCGAACCGGACGCGCAGGTCGGTGGTTCGCAGGACCGCCAGCTCGGCGGGGAGTGGCTCGCGTTCGATGGTCCGGCTCAGCACCCTGGCGGGCGCCGCCTGCGGCGCGCGGGCTGGTGGGGATCCCAGGCGCCGCTCGGCGGCACGCAGGAGGACGTCGCGAGCGCTGTAGCCGATCTGGACGAGACCGCCGGGGAAGTAGAGGAGGAGGACGAGGAGGCCGAGGCTGGAGGTGAGCAGGGGGACGATGTCGTTGTCCGGGAAGATCGCGGGCAGGCCGATGACCCACAGGGCGCCGAGGACGGGGCCGTACACCGAGCCGAGGCCACCGATGACCACGATGGACACGAGGGCGAGCGAGTCGGCGGACAGGAAGTACCTGTCGGAGTAGGGAACGTTCTGGACCGCGCCGGCCAGGAGGCTTCCTCCGAGGCCGGCGATGCCGCCGGCGAGCGCGAAGGCGCGCAGTTTCACCCGCGTTGCCCGGACGGTGTAGGCGGCCGCCGTCCACGGGTTGTCCCGGACGCCGATGGTGGTGCGCCCGACGCCCGAGCGGCGCAGCCGGGCGACGACTGCGAGCACGACGGCCAGGACGACCAGGACGAGGTAGTAGTAGCTGCGCTGGTCGGTGATGTCGATCCCGAAGGCGGTGCTGCGGGGGAACGAGGCGGTGTGCGCTCCCTCGTCCTGGAACAGATCGCGCCGGTAGAGGAACTGTTCGGCGGCGATCCCGAAGGCGAAGGTGCTGACCGCGAGCAGCAGGCCGCGGACCCGTAGTGCCCCCGCACCCACCACCGCGGCGATCGCGGCCGTGACGAGACTCGCGATCAGCACGGACACGGGGAAGGGCAGCGCGTTCAGGCTGACGGTACTGCCCCCGAGCGGGATCCGCAGGCCGCGGTTGAGCGCCGCGGCGGTGAGCGCGCCGAGGCCGGCGAAGGCCATCTGGCCGAGGGAGAGCTGCCCGGCCCAGCCGGTGAGAATCGTGACCGACGCCGCGCAGATGGCGTAGCCGAGAATGATCGTGTACAGCAGCTGCCGGGAGGACTGGTGGACCAGCAGCGGGAGGACGAGGGCGAGCACGCCGAGGAGCAGGAACGGGACGCGCTCCAGGTGGCGGATCCACCACAGGTCACGCAGCCGTTCCGGGACGGGCCGGACCTTCGGGGCGAACGAGAACGCCGAGGTCTCGGCGTCGCGGCCGCGGCTGACCACGAAGACGGCGGCCAGGACCAGCAGGAAGATCACCAGGTCGGTCAGGCCCGGCTCGTCGAGCCAGTTGAACTGGATGAACGACTGCAGCAGACCCAGCAGCACCCCGGCGAGCATCGCGACGCGCATCGACACCATGCGGGCGATCACCGCCGCCGCCAGCGCCCGGACGAGGGTGGTGGGGCCCAGAGTGGTGAGCTGGTTCAGCGACTTGTTCTGCGCCGAGATCAGGATCAGGCAGAGCGTGCCGACCAGTCCGGCGAGCGCCCACATCGCGGTGGAGACGGCCTTCGGGCTGATGCCCTGCAACCGGGCGAGTTCGGGATTGCTGGCCGACGCCCGGACCGTACGGCCGAGCACCGTGCGGCTCAGGAACAGGCCGAGCAGCAGRGCGACGACGGGAACCGTGGCCAGGACGCTCAGCTGGGCGCCGGTGATCCGCAGGTCCGAGGAGGGCGACCAGGCGCCATCCCACGGCACCGGGTAGTACTCCGTCGAGTAGTCATCGAGGTCCGGCAGGCCGGTGACGACGGTCAGGGCGAGCTGGGCGACGCCGATGGTGGCGACGAGCAGGATCACCCGGGGTGCCCGGAACAGGCGGCGGATCACCGTGAGGTCGACGAGCGCGCCGAAGGCCGCGCCGACGATCAGCGACAGCGGCAGTGCCACCCAGTAGGGGACGCCCCAGCGGACGACGAACAGCGCGAACAGCGCAGAGCCGATGAGGCCCATGTTCGCGACCGCGAAGTTGATGACCCGGGTGGATCGGTGAACCAGGACGATGCTGATCGCGAGCAGGCCGATGACCAGCCCGGTGACCGCGCCGTCGAACAGCAGCTGTGCGGTGGGCATCTGCATGGTGGTCAGCCGCCTTCCCGGCCGAGGAACACGGCGCGGGCCAGGTCGTCGCGTTCGGCGAGCTCACGGGCCGGGCCGGTGAAGCGGACCTGGCCCTTCTCCAGGAACACGGCCCGGTCGGCGACGGCGAGGGCGATGTTCAGGGACTGTTCGACGACGACGATCGTCAGCCCGTCGGCCTTGAGCCGTTCGAGGATGGCCAGCAGGTCCTGCACGATGGCCGGCGCGAGGCCCAGGGACAGCTCGTCGATGAGCAGGACCTCGGGGTCGTTCAGCAGCACCATCGCGAGCGCGAGCATCTGCTGCTGACCGCCGGACAACGAGCCGGCCAGCTGTGACTCGCGGCTGGCGAGATCGGGGAACAGATCGAGGACGTAGGCGAACCGACGGTCGCGGTCGGCCCGGTCGCGGCGCATCCGGAACGCCGCCATCTCCAGGTTCTCCCGGATCGTCATGTCGGCGAACACGCCCTTGCCGCCGGGCAGCAGGTGTACGCCGTACTTCCCGCGTTGTTCCGGCGCGACGTAGGTGATCGTGCGCCCGCCGAGCCGCACGACTCCGCGGGACGGGGTGCCGAGTCCGCAGATGACCTTCAGGATGGTCGACTTGCCGGCGCCGTTCGTCCCGAGCAGCGCCAGGGTCTCGCCGCGGCGGACCTCGAAGGCGACATCGAACAGCACCTGCACGTTGCCGTAGGAGAAGTCGATGTTGTTGACCTGCAGAACCGGGATGTTCTCCGGGTCGGCGTTCCGCCGGTCGCGTTCGGCGAGCTCCTCCCGCAGGTCCGCGACCACCAGGGACAGGTCGCTCTTCACGAACGACGCGCCACGGATCATCATCAGCCCGCCGACCAGGGTCGCGGGGATCCCGATCACGAGCACGGCGACCCGGGGGTCGTAGGCGTTGCTGATCAGCCCGGACAGGACCGCACCGCCGGTGGCGCCGACGAAGAACATGTAGACCGCCGCCAGCGCCATGCCCAGCCCGCGCAGGCKGTACGGCGTCACGGACTGCACCACCGGGCCGACCATCGCGAACGCGACCGACGCGAACACCGCACCCGGAACGCTCAGCAGCATGAAGGCGACCCAGCCCGGCATGAACCACTGGATCGGCAGCAGCACCGCACCCGGCAGCACGCACACCCCGARCAGCCTGACCGCACGCTCCGGATCGCGGTGGTAGAGCCGGTCGTAGCGAGGCGCGACAATCGGCAGCGCGACAACCAGTGCGGCACCGCCGAGCGAGCCCATCAGACCACGCTGGAACGTCGACATCCCGTAGTGGTCCTCAGCCCACAGGTTCGCCAGCACACTCGTGGTGAACAGGCTGAACCCCAGCGCGGAGAACGCGGTGACCGCCGTCTTCACGGTCCGGATCCGCATGAGCCGCGCGAAGGCCGCCTCCACCGAGATCGGCATCGCCTCCGCGTCCTCGACCACCTCGCCGAGAACCGACTTCATCTCCTGCTGGCCCCGTGCCGGCTCCGGCAGCCGGAAGGCGATGATGGCGACGACCAGCGCGGGCAGGCCGAGGACGAGGAACGGCCACCGCCAGCCGTCCTCGCCACCCGCCCAGGTCGCGATGCCCGCGACGACCAGCGGGCTCAGCGCGCCGGTGACCCGCGCCGCACCGTAGATCGAGGCGGAAAGCCGCCCACGCACGCCGATCGGATAAGCGTCAGCGATCAGCGATCCGTGCACCGTGTTGTTGCTCGACTTCGCGATCCCGACACCGAACCGGGCCAGAAAGAACAGGAACGCGCTTGCGGCCAGGCCGGACGCGAGCACCATCGCCGAGAAGGCGACGCCCGCCCAGCCGATCACCCGGCTGCGCCGGAAATGGTCGGCCAGATATCCCATCGGCAGCGCGCCCAGCACCAGGAAGGCGCCGGCGGCCGCCGAGATGAACACGATCGCGCCGTCGGACAGCCCGAAGGAGTCCCGGATGTCCGGGGCCAGGACCGACAGCGCCGCCGACTCCAGTTCGTCCAGCGCGTTCAACAGCACYAGAATCAGAAACGTCAGTGACCCACCCGCGGCCAGCCCCTCACGCAGTGACAGGGGCTCGCCACCGACACCCGGCAGGAGACTGTYCGCGAACAGCTCTTCGCGCTGATCCTGGGCCTGTCGCTCCTGCCGCTCCGCCTCYGCGTCGATCAGCCCGGCGGCTAACCCGGCCACGGAGGTCAYGGTCCCCGAAGGGGGAGCATCGGGAGCGCTCATGAGCACCCCGGGTCCGCGGGCGTTGCCCGGAACCCGAACAGGTCGGACACCGTTGGCCTACTTTCGGAGGGTTGTCGGTGACGCAGGTAAGGCGTCGCTGACGGTGGCAGTGGACAGAGAGGAGCGGTGACCCTCGAGGACAGAGGACAGGCCGGTCATCGAAGTTCCCCGGTCTGCTCCGCCGGCACTGCCTCGACCTGGACGGCCGCGGGTGGGCAGCCGTCGGCCGTGACGGTCAGCGTGATCGAACCGGGCGCGGTCGGACGGATCACGGCGAGCGCCCGCCCGTCGAACGTCGTTCGTACCGTGTCGAAGAAGTTCTCCTCCGACCGCGGGTTCGCGCTGCCGAAGCCCTGCAGCACTGCCGGCCCGGTCAGTTCGACGGAGACCCTGCGGTCGGCGGTGTTGTACAGACTGCCGTCCGCGTCAACCAGGGTGATGGACACGAAGGCCAGATCGCGGTCGTCGGCCGTGATCTGCTCCCGGTCGGCGATGACGTCGAGCCGGACCTCGCCGGTGGCGGAGCGAAGGGCGGTCCGGCCGGTCTCGTGGCCGTCGGTGTAGGCGACGGCCGTGAGCGAGCCGGGCTCGAAGACGGTGTCGAAGGAGGCGGTGAAACGGTGCTTCTCCCCCGCCGGAGCCCTGCCGACCGAGCGGCCGTTGACCAGGAGTTCGACGTCGTCCGCGGCGGAGTAGACGTCGACCCGGACCGGCCTGTCCTCGTGACCGCTCCAGCTCCAGCTTGAGATCGAGTCGCTCCACGACCACCAGGTCGCCAGCCGGACCGGTTCACCATGCCGCTCGGGGCGATGGACGGCGATGTAGGGCGTGGTTCGCAGCCCGAAGACGACCTCCCGGTAGTAGGAGGCCGGGCGCCGATGACCGGTGATGTCGATGTCACCACACCAGGCTGTGAGCCACGGGTAGGCCCCCTGATGGCCAGGCGTGCCACTGGCCTGCGCCGTGGGATCGCTCTGGTACTCGACCCTGCCGATTCCTGGCTCGCCCAGATAGTCCCAGCCGGTCCAGGTGAAGTCTCCGATGACGTGATCGTTGTCCCGTACGAGCCGCCAGTTGCGGTCGATGTCCGAGGGGTGGGTCTCGGTGCCGACGATCACCCGGTTGGGAAACAGTGTCCGGTCGAGCTCATAGCGGGATTCGAGGTAGTTGTAGCCGGCGACATCCAGGTAGGCCATGGACTCCGCGGTGCGCGTCGTCACGAGCTCCGAGGTCATCAACGTCGGCATGAACTCCCGCAGGCGGGTCATGACGTCGTTGACGTCGCCGGTCTCGTCTCCGGCGGTGCCGGCGGTGCCGGCCTCCGCGGTACCGTCCTCGGCGGATTTCTCCYGGCCGGCGGTCATGGTCGAGAAGAGATCCGGTCCCGCGGCGAGCAGGCCGTTCACGGCGTTGGTGACGAACCGGGTGTCGTCGAGTTCGCGGACCTTCTCGGCGAGCCGGCGACCGAGTACCGCGCCAGGGGCGGTGCCCACCTCCGGGATCTCGTTGCCGATCGAGAAGAAGACGACGCTGGGATGGTTGAGGTCCTTCATGACCAGCGCACGAATGTCCGCCTCCCACGAGCCGGCGAAATCGCCGGCGTAGTCGTGCGCGGACTTCGCCCGGGTCCAGACATCACTCAGCTCGTCCATCACGATCATTCCGAGCTCGTCGCAGGCGTCGAGGAGCCCCCGGCTGATCGGGTTGTGGGCGCTGCGGATCGCGTTGAAGCCGGCCTGCCTGAGGATCTCCACCCGGCGCCACTCGGCCCGATCGATGGTCGCCGCTCCGAGCACACCGTTGTCGTGGTGAATACAGGCGCCACGTAGCTTCACGCCCTCACCGTTGATCCGAAGACCCCGCCGTGCGTCGACGGTCAACGTGCGGATGCCGAAGCGCGTCGTCTGTTCGTCGAGTCGCTCGCCTCCGGCGGTGACGGAGGTTCGGCAGGTATAGAGATCGGGGTGCTCCACACCCCACAGCCGGGGCTCGGGAACGACCAGCCGCTGGCGCAGCAG
This sequence comes from Parafrankia colletiae, assembly GCF_001854655.1. Lineage (GTDB taxonomy): Bacteria > Actinomycetota > Actinomycetes > Frankiales > Frankiaceae > Parafrankia > Parafrankia colletiae. Next base: position 25,085 of record NZ_MBLM01000146.1, read on the forward strand.
AGCACTGTCACCGGGGAACACGGTGACCGGTGCGACGTCGCTGGCGACGATCTCGCCATCGGCGCCCACGATGTCGTTGCGAACCTCGACGGTCCGTRTCACCGCCGATTCGTTCTGGATCTCGGTCGCCACGGCCACGAGCGCCGCATCGCTCTCGATGACAGGAGTGGTGATCCGCACGCCGTCGAGAGCCAGATGCAGCAGCCCGGCGACGATGATGCTCGTGCCGCGGTAGATGCCACCGCCGGTGTACCACCGRCTGTCGTCCTGGCTGCGGGCCTCGACCCGTACCTCGTTGTCCGCCCCGTACCGCAGCAGGTGATCGGCGCGAATCAGGAAGGTGGAGTAGCCGCTGGCGCACTGCCCGGCAAGGTCGCCGTTGATGTAGACCCGGCCATGGCGGTAGACGCCTTCGAACTCGAACGTCACCCGGCAGTCCTGGTAGTCCTCCGGAACGAAGAAGGTCTTCCTGTACTCATAGCCGTCCGCCGGAAAGTAGCCCCGGTGACCAGCCTCCGGATCGGTACCGCTCCGCTCGCGGCGGACCATCGCGTCATGCGGCAACCGCACCGCTTCCCAGCCCTCGTTCGCCCTGCCGAGCAGAGCCTGGAAGGCGTCGGGCTTCCGGCGGTACGACCAGCCGTCGTTGAACGATGTGCGGATCAATCGAGCTCTCCTGATCGGGTGCCAAGCAGGCCGTCATCAGCGATGGCAGCCGACGGCAGGTAGGACCCCGCGGCGAGCCTGGGGGCGATCTGATCCGTGGCTGACGCCACTAGCGGGGGCTAGTGGCGTGCACGCAAGCTAGCATCGAGCACTAGCGCGCACAAGTCCGACTTGCTTCAGGCCAGCGGAGGAGGACAAGGCGGTGACCGTGTCGGAGCCGGCAGCCGGTCGGCGGGTGACCGCCGTCGACGTCGCCCGAGAAGCGGGGGTGTCGCGGGCGACCGTCGGGTTCGTCCTGAACAACACGCGAGGTCAGACCATCCCGAAGGACACCCGTGAACGGGTGCTACGGGCATCCGAACGCCTCGGTTACCGACCCAACAGCGCCGCCCGCACGTTGGCCAGCGGCCGCAGCCGGATCATCCTGCTGGTGCTGCCCGACTGGCCGATCGAGTTCCGGATGCGCAACTATCTCGACGAGGCTTCCCTCGCGCTCGACCGGGCCGGGTACTCCCTGGTCACCTACACTCGCCACGCCGACCAGACGGCCCGGCCGCTGTGGGAATCCCTCAGCCCCGACCTGGTGGTCGGGACCATCCCGTTCAGCCCGCCCGACGTCGATTCCATGCTCGCCTGCGGTGTCAGGAAGATCCATCCGAACCCCGGTCGTACTGAGCCCATCGACGCATCCCTCGCGCTCAGCGCAGGCCCGCGGCTGCAGGTCGACCACCTCCACGAACGCGGCCACCGGAACCTGGTCTATGCCGCGGCGGTGGAGGCACACGCGTCCTCGATGATCGCTGCCCGGTTTCAGGCCGCGAGCGAGCGGGCCCGTTCGCTGGGCCTCGCGGCACTCACTCTGGAGGAGATCAACTACCGCAGCGCCTCCACCGACGAGACCATTCGCCGAATGTTCGACGCCGGCATCACCGGAGTCGTCGCGTTCAACGACGACGTCGCTGCCGCCGTCGCCAGCGGCGCGGTCCGCGCAGGCCTCCGGATGCCCGATGATCTCGCGGTGATCGGCCACGACGACTCTCCGATCGCGGCGATGTTCGTACCTGCGCTGAGCACCATCCGCATCGACACGGTCGCTCTGGGGCGAAGGTTCGCCGACTTCGTCCTGCGCAGTGTCGAACAGCGGCCTGCGCCTACCTCTCGCACTGTTGTGGAACCCACTCTGGTCCAACGTGAGACCAGCTGAGCCAGGTAACGAGATGCTGCTCGGCCGGGTGCCGGGTGCCGGGTGCCGGGCGCCGGGCGGCCAAGCAGGGCGGGCGCGTTACGCGTTGTTCAGGTAGGCCAGGACCGCGAGCACTCGACGGTGTCCGCCGTCGGTGGCGGGTAGGCCCAGTTTCAGGAACACGTTGCCGATGTGCTTGCTCACCGCCCGTTCGGTCACCACCAGGGTCGCGGCGATGGTGGTGTTGTCGTGGCCCTCGGCCATCAGCGCGAGGACCTCGCGCTCGCGTGGGGTGAGGGAGTCCACCGGCGAGTCGCGGCGGCGGGTGAGCAGCTCGGTGACCACCTCCGGGTCGAGTGCGGTGCCGCCGGCGGCGACCCGGTCCAGCGCGTCGAGGAACTCCTCGACGCGGCCTATTCTGTCCTTGAGCAGGTAGCCGATCGCGCCGGCGCCGGCGCCGAGCAGTTCGGTCGCGTAGGACGCCTCCACGTACTGGGAGAGCACGAGAACCGGCAGCCCGGGTATCGCTGCCCGGGCAGCGAGCGCGGCCCGCAGGCCCTCGTCCCGGAATCCCGGCGGCATCCGCACATCGAGCACGGCGATGTCCGGTCGGCGCTCGATGATCGTGGGCACCACCGCCGGTCCGTCGTCGGCGACGCCGACCACCTGGTGGCCGGCGGACGTCAACAGCAGGACGAGGCCCTCACGGAGCAGGGCGTTGTCCTCGCCGATCACCACACGCACGGCAGCTCCACATCGATCACGGTCGGCCCGCCGACGGGGCTGGTCACGGTCATTGTGCCGTCGAGCGCGGCGACCCGGCGGCGCATGCCGAGCAGTCCCGAACCACCGACCAGCGGGACGGAGGTGCTCGGACTCTCCTCGGCTCCGCCGCACCCCTCGTCGCGGATGATCACCCGCAGGCCGTCACGGGTGTGTGCGAGACGGACCTCGGCGTGCTCGGCCCCGCTGTGCTTCGCCGCGTTCGTCAGCGCCTCGGCGACGACGAAGTACGCCGCGGCCTCCACCGCTGCCGGTGCGCGGGGGGCATTGTCTGTCGCGTCGGTGGTGATACCGACGGAAAGGCCGCTGCCGGCGGCCAACGCCCGGAGCGCCCCGGCGAGCCCGCGGTCGGTGAGGATCGGCGGGTGGATGCCGCGCACGACATGTCGGAGCTCGGCCAGAGCCTCCTCGGCCTGGTCCTGGGCATCGTCGAGAAGCCGGCGCGCCGTTGCCGGGTCGGCGTCGTAGGCGCGGCGGGCCAGCCCGAGCCGCATGGACAACGCCACCAGCCGGGCCTGGGTGCCGTCGTGCAGGTCCCGTTCGATGCGCCGCAGCTCGGCGTCGTGGGCGGAGAGGGCATCCGCCCGGGTAACAGTCAGCTTTTCCACCCGTTCGGTCAGCAGGGCCTTCGGTGTGGGGCGCAGCAGCCGCGCGGACCAGGCAGCGTCCCGGTCGGCGAGCCGTCCGATCAGCGGGAGGACGAACGGCTGCCGGCCGAGCAGCCCGGACCACACCCCGTCGACGGCCAGGCCGACCGGCCACAGCGGCAGTGCCAGGCACACCAGCCAGCCGTAAAGGTACTGGGCGACCATCCAGCGCAGGTCGGCGTAGGTGCCGGGGTCGTGCACCGCGTGACGTAGCCGCCGCCGCAGCGGCCCCGTCAACGGCAGGTACGCCTCGGGAATCCGTTCTCCGCGCCAGGCGCCCGCCCAGGTGCGCTTCGCACCCRCCCAGCGACGCATGAGCAGCACCGTCTCGGGGAGCATCGCGACGCCCACCACCGCCACCGTGGCGATCACCGTGCACAGCAGCACGGTGATGAACAGGTACGAACCGAAGGTCAGACCGGCGGATGCGGCCAGATAGACCGTGGCCCGGCCCGCCCGTCTCACCGCCTCACGCATGGCACCCAGCGTAGGCGTCGGCGTCCGGCCGGAGATGGCTGGACTCCGCCTGGACGTGGCGGATGGTGTAGCGGGCTACACCATCGATTCGGGACCGCACACCCTCGTGACCGGATCTCACGGACGGCATTGTTGAGAACGAATTCAGAAGCCGTCGACCGGCGGCGACGCCCCCGCCGGACAAGTAGGGAGATCCTTCAGTGGCGACCTTTCTCCATCGGCTGGGCCGGTTGTCGTTCCGGCGGCGCCGGGCCGTTCTCCTGCTGTGGATCGTGGTACTCGCCACAGCCGGAATCGGTGCTGTTCTCGCGCCATCCGCGCCCGATGACGGTTTCGCCATTCCCGGTACCGAATCACAGCGCGCCTTCGACCTCCTGGAGGAGCGCTTCCCGGGCCCCGCGGCGAACGGGGCCATCGCCCGGCTCATCTTCGTCGCTCCGGCCGGAGAGACACTGACGACACCGGATCACCGCGCCCAGGTCGCCGAGGTCCTGGCGCGGGCGGCCGACGGGCCGCAGGTCACCGTGGCGGCTGACCCGTTCCAGGCCGGGGCGGTGAGCGCTGACGGAGAAACCGCCTACGCCACCGTCACCTACTCGGTACCCAGTGCGGATCTGACCAACGCGAGCAAGGACGGCCTGCGCGCCGCTGTCGCGGACGGGCAGGCCGCCGGGCTGACAGTCGAGGTGGGCGGCGACGCCCTGACCACCCGTCCCGCTGCGGGCGGCGCCGCTGAGGCACTCGGCATCGCCGTCGCCGCCGTCGTCCTGCTCGTGACCTTCGGATCGCTCGCCGCGGCCGRCCTTCCGCTGCTCACCGCGCTCATCGGGGTCGGCATCGGATCCGCCGGGCTGCTGGCACTGGGCAGCACCCTGGGGCTGTCCGCGACGACAGGCACCCTGGCGACGATGCTCGGACTGGCCGTCGGCATCGACTATGCGCTGTTCATCGTCTCCCGCTACCGCGAGGAGCGGTCGCGGGGCCACGACGCACTGGAGGCCGCGGGACTGGCCACCGGGACAGCCGGATCATCGGTGGTCTTCGCCGGGCTGACCGTGGTCATCGCGCTGGCGGGCCTCTTCGTGGTCGGTGTCCCGACCCTGACCAAGATGGGCCTGGCCGCGGCGGGAACGACAGTCGTGGCGGTGCTGGTCGCCATCACTCTGGTGCCCGCGCTGCTCGGCTTCTTCCAGCACGCCGTGCTGCCGCGCCGGGAGCGTCGGCGGGCCCGGCGCGCCGCCCGCCCGGCCGCCGCAGGCGTCCACCACGACACCAACGACACCAACGGCATGAACGGCATGAACGGCATGAACGGCATGAACGGCATGAACGGCGCAACGGTCATCCCAGATGACCGCCGCCGTGGCCGCAACGGTCGGAACGGCCGGGCCGACCGCGTCAACCTGGGTGCCCGGTGGGCGCGCCTGGTGCTGCGTCATCCTCGCGGGGTGCTCCTCCTGAGCGTCGTCGCGCTCGCCGCCATCGCCGTCCCCGTTCTGGACATGCAACTCGGCACGGCCGGAGACGAAGCGAAGCCGACCTCAACCACCGAACGCCGCGCCTACGACGCGCTCGCCGACGGCTTCGGCCCCGGTTTCAACGGCCCGCTGACCATCGTCGTCGACGCCGCCGGCGCACCGGCACCCCGCGACGCGGTGAACGAGATCACCACGCGGGTCCGAGCCACCGCCGGGATCGTCTCGGTGTCGGAGGCCAGGTACAACAACGCGGGTGACACCGCCGTGCTGACCGCCATCCCCGCCAGCGCCCCCAGCGACAGGAACACCTCGGACGTCGTACACGCCATCCGGGCACAGCGCGCCGCCGCCGAGTCCGTCACCGGCGCCACCTTTCAGGTCACCGGCACCACCGCGGTGAACATCGACGTCGCGCAGAAGGTGCGGGATGCTCTCGTCCCCTACCTGGCGGTCGTGGTCGGACTGGCCTTCCTGCTGCTGCTCGTCCTCTTCCGCTCGGTCCTCGTCCCCATCAAGGCAGCGTTCGGCTTCCTGCTCTCCGTGCTCGCGGCGATCGGCGCGGTCGTGGTGGTCTTCCAGTGGGGCTGGGGTGCCGACCTCCTCGGTCTGGAGCAGACCGGCCCGATCATGAGCATGATGCCGATCTTCATGGTGGGTATCGTCTTCGGCCTGGCGATGGACTACGAGGTCTTCCTCTGCTCGCGAATCCGCGAGGCCCACGTCCACGGCGCGGACGCCGACGCGGCGATCGTGGCCGGGTTCGGCCACAGCGCCCGCGTCGTGGTCGCCGCAGCCCTGATCATGATGGCAGTCTTCGGTGGCTTCGTCGGCGGCGACGAACCGATCATCAAGATGATCGGTTTCGGACTGGCCACAGCTGTCCTGCTGGACGCCTTCATCGTCCGCATGACGATCGTGCCCGCCGTCCTCACCCTTCTCGGCTCCAAGGCGTGGTGGATCCCCCGCTGGCTGGACCGGCTGCTCCCCCGCATCGACGTCGAGGGCGCGGCCCTGCACCGCGCGGCCCCAGCAGCAATCCACCCCGAGCGGGGCTCGCACGAGACGGCCGGAATCCGCTGACAGCCGGGGCCCGCTGACAGCAGCCGGCATGGTCGCCGGTTGCTGGTCGACCCTGCCGGCGTCGAGCGCGCCTCCCGGGAGCAGGTGGCGGCGGCGGCCCGCGCTGCCGAGGTTCGCCCGCGACGCTCTGGACATGGCCGTGGTCAGGCGTCCCCCGTGCCGCTGTCGCAGTCCTGGTTCCGGGGCCTGAGCAGGTCGGCCAGCGCCCGCAGCGCATCCTTCACCCGCTCGACGTCGTCCGGGTCGGTGCTGTCGATCGCCGTGGCCACCGCGGTGTCGATCTCGGCCGGCGGGCGGGCATCGGCACGCTCGAGCGTCGCCGCGGTGAGACGAACGAGGGTGCGGCGCCGATCGCGCGGGTCGGTCACGGTCTCGACGGCGCCCGCCTCCCGCAGCCGGGCGACGCACACCGAGACCTGGCTCTGGGGGAAGCGGACGCGGGCGGCGATGTCGGAGATCGAGGTGTCCGGGTTCTCGAAGACGTCGAACACGATCGCGCGGGTCGGAGCGGACATCTGACGGAAGCCGATCTCGGGCATCGACTGCTCGCCCAGCCTCATCAGCTGGCGCCCCAGCTGGAAGAGCTCGAATCCGTCCATGCCCCGAAGTTACATCAACATCGATGCATAACTCTTGATGCAATCGCCGAGATCGGGTTATGGTCAGCGCGCCCCGGCCACCTCCGGCCGACTGTGATGGGACGTCATGCTGATCCGGCTGCTTCCGCGCTACCTCCGCCCCTACCGGCGGATGGCTCTCGTCGTGCTGCTGCTCCAGGTCGGCCAGGCAGCCGGCGCCCTGTACCTGCCGGCGCTGAGCGCCGACGTCATCGACCACGGAGTTCTCGCCGGCGACACCGGCTACATCGTGCGGCTCGGCGGACTGATGGTCGCGGTGTCGTTCGGCCAGCTCGTCTGCGCGGTCGCCGCCGCGGTGCTGGGTGCGCGGGTGGCCACCTACCTGGCCCGTGACCTGCGCGCGGAGGTCTTCGAACGGGTGCTCGCCTTCTCCGCGCGGGAGCTCGACCGGTTCGGCGCCGCGTCCCTGAGCATCCGGGCCACCAACGACGTCCAGCAGATCCAGATGCTCGTCCAGCTCACGCTCACCTTCATGATCACAGCGCCGATCATGTGCGTGGGTGGGATCGCCTTCGCGCTCGGCGAGKACGCCGTGCTGTCGCTGCTGCTGGCCGTGGTGATACCGGTGCTGGGCCTGGCGATCTGGCTGATCCTGCGGGGCATGACGCCACTGTCGGAGGCGCTGCAGAGCGCGATCGACACGGTCAACCGGATCCTGGGGGAGCAGCTCGCCGGTCTGCGGGTGATCCGGGCCTTCGTCCGCGAGGACCACGAGCGGGCGCGGTTCGCGTCGGTGAACCGCCAGCTCACCGACGTGTCGGTGCGGCTGGGTCAGCTGACGGCACTGATCTTCCCGGTGATCACCGCGGTGGGCAGCCTGGCCGGGGTCGCCGTGGTGTGGTTCGGCGCCGGGCGGGTCGACTCGGGAGCGATCGGGGTGGGGGCGCTGACGGCGTTCCTCGGCTACGTGCTGCAGATCCTCGGCGCGGCCATCATGGCCACCTTCCTGCTGCGGCAGCTGCCGCGGGCCGAGGTCTGCGCGCAGCGCATCGACGAGGTTCTGGCCACCTCCTCGACCGTCCTCCCGCCGGACCGGCCGGTCATGGCGCCGCCCTCCCCCGGCCTGGTCGAGCTGCGCCGCGTCGGGTTCCGCTACCCGGGCGCGGAGGCGGCCGTGCTGCGCGAGGTCGACCTGGTCGCCGAACCGGGGCAGACGGTCGCGGTCATCGGTGGTACGGGCAGCGGGAAGAGCCTGCTGTTGCGCCTGATCCCTCGGCTGGCCGACGTCACCGAGGGCGAGGTGCGGGTGGGCGGGCTCGACGTCCGGGCGCTGGGCGGTGCCGCGCTGCGCGAGGCGATCGGCTACGTCCCCCAGCGCCCGTACCTGTTCTCGGGAACGGTCGCCACGAACCTGCGCCTGGCCGACCCGGACGCCTCCGACGCTGACCTGTGGCGGGCGCTGGAGATCGCGCAGGCCCGCGAGTTCGTCGAGGCGCTGCCCGAGGGACTGGCCGCACCGATCACCCAGGGCGGCACGAACGTCTCCGGCGGTCAACGCCAGCGGCTCGCCATCGCACGCGCCCTGGTCGGTCGGCCCGCGATCTATCTGTTCGACGACGCGTTCGGCGCGCTGGACTACGCCACCGACGCCCGGCTGCGAGCGGCGCTGGCCCGGGAGACCGCCGGCGCCACAGTGATCATCGTGGCGCAGCGGGTGAGCACCATTCGCGACGCCGACCGCATCCTCGTGCTCGACGCGGGGCGCGTGGTCGGCGACGGCACCCACCACCAGCTGCTGGCCGGCAACCCGACCTACCGCGAGATCGTGCTGTCCCAGATGTCCGCCGCGGAGGCGGCGTGAGTCCCCGGCCCGTCACGACCCGCCGGCCGACCACCACGCGGCGGCTGGGCCGGGTCGTGGGGCGCGAGCGCCGGATGCTGGTCGGGCTCCTGGTCTTCGGCCTGCTCAACGTCGCCCTCACCGCGGCCGGGCCGTGGCTGCTGGGCCGGGCGACCGACCTGGTCCTCGGTGGCGCCCTCGGACGCCGCTTCCAGGCCGGCACCACGGCGGACGGCGCCATCGAGCGACTGCGCGCCGAAGGCCACGGGACGCTCGCGGACGTGCTGGGCACGGTGCCCTTCACCCCGGGCCACGGCGTGGACTTCGGGGCGGTCGGGCGGATGCTGCTCGCCGCCACCCTGGTCTACGTGGCTGCCGGCCTGTGCGGGGTGCTCCAGGCGTGGCTGGCCAACGTGGTCTCCCAACGGGTTCTCGAGCGGCTCCGCGACGAGGTCGAGGACAAGATCCACCGGGTTCCGCTGGAGTACTTCGACCGGCAGCGGCGGGGTGACGTGCTCAGCCGGGTCACCAACGACCTCGACAACCTGGGGCAGGCCCTCCAGCTTGTGCTCGGCCAGTTCGTGGTGCCGGGCCTGAGCATCGTCGGCATGCTCGCGGTGATGTTCTGGGTCTCCTGGCTGCTGGCACTGATCGCGCTGGTCACCGCGCCGCTGTCCGTCCTGGTCGTGGCCCTGGTCGTCCGCCGGGCCCAGCCGGCCTATGCCCGGCAGTGGCGGCACACCGGCGAGCTGAACGGCCACATCGAGGAGATGTTCGCCGGCCACGCGCTGCTCAAGGTCTTCGGTCAGGAACAGGCGGCGTCCGAGACCTTCGCCGAGGGCAACGAGCAGCTGAGCCGGGCGACCGTCCGCGCCCAGTCGCTGTCCGGTGCGACCCAGCCGGCGATGATGTTCCTGAGCAACCTGAACTATGTCCTGATCGCGGTGGTGGGCGGCATGCAGGTCGCGGCCGGCGCGCTGACCGTGGGCGGCGTCCAGGCCTTCGTCCAGTACTCGCGGCAGTACAGCCAGCCCTTCTCCTACCTGGCCGGCATGTCCGGGATGGCGCAGTCCGGRCTGGCGTCGGCCGAGCGGGTCTTCGAGCTCCTCGACGCCCCCGAACAGGCCCCGGACGCCGCCGAGCCGCCCCGCGGGGCGGGGTCCGGCGGGGCGGGGCCCCGCGGGGCGTCGGACATGCTGGGCCGGGTGACGTTCGAGAACGTCTCGTTCCGCTACCGGCCCGACCGGCCGCTGATCGAGGATCTCCAGCTGGTCGCCGAACCGGGGCACACCGTGGCCATCGTCGGCTCGACCGGGGCCGGGAAGACGACGCTGGTCAATCTGCTCATGCGGTTCTACGAGATCGACGCCGGCCGGATCACCATCGACGGTGTCGACATCGCCACCATGACCCGCGGCGAGCTGCGTTCCCGGATCGGCATGGTCCTGCAGGACCCGTGGCTGTTCCAGGGCACCATCGCCGACAACATCGCCTACGGCCGGCCGGGGGCCACCCGTGCCGACATCGTGGCGGCGGCGACGGCGGCGCATGCCGACCGGTTCGTCCGGACCCTGCCCGACGGCTACGACACCCTCGTCGACGATGACGGCGGGGCCGGGGTGAGCGCAGGGGAACGGCAGCTCCTCACGATCGCCCGAGCCTTCCTGACCGAGACCCCGATGCTGGTGCTGGACGAGGCGACCAGCTCTGTCGACACCCGCACCGAGCTCCTCATCCAGCGCGCCTCGGCCCGGCTGCGGGAAGGGCGGACAGCGTTCGTCATCGCCCACCGGCTCTCCACCATCCGCGACGCCGACACCATCGTCGTCATGGCCGACGGCGCCATCGCCGAACAGGGCACCCACGACGAGCTGCTCGGCCGGGACGGCGCCTACGCCCGCCTCTACGCCGCGCAGTTCGCTCGGGCGCCGGCGGCGGAGGTCACCTGAGTGACGGCGTAGCGATCAGCCCCTTACCAGTGCCTCTTCAGGCGGGAGGAGCGTATCCACGGTGGATACTCGTCCGAACTTCGTGATTTTCATCCCCGACCAGCTGCGTGCGGACGCGCTCGGTGTGTTCGGTAACCCGCATGTCCGCACTCCGAATCTCGACGCGCTGGCGGCACGGGGAACCCGGTTCACCAACGCCTATGTGCAGCATCCGGTGTGCGTGCCCAGTCGGGCGTCGTTCCTCACCGGCTGGTACCCCCATACGTCGGGCCATCGCAGCCAGAACCACCTGCTGCGGTCGCACGAGCCGAATCTGCTGCGCATCCTCAAGGACGCCGGGTACCACGTGACCTGGGCCGGCCGTCGCGGCGACACGTTCGCCCCCGGGGTCACCGAGGAAAGTGTGCACGAGTACGGGTACACCGAACCGCCTCCGTTCAGCGCCTACCGGCCCGAGCTGGCGACCTGGCCCGGCGGGGACCTGTGGGCGCGCCTGTTCTACTTCGGCCGGACGGCTGGCAACCTCGACCAGGACGAGGCCTCGATCCGTACCGCCGAGCAGATGCTGGCCGGCAAGCCGGGCACGCCGTGGGTGCTGTTCGTTCCGATCATCGCCCCGCACTGCCCCTTCCGCGCGCCTGAGCCATGGTTCTCGATGTACGACCGCGACGCGATGCCCGACCCGATTCCGCCAGGCGAGATCGAACCCCGGTACGTTCCGGCTCTCCGCGATCTGCACGGACTGGAACGGGTGACACCGCAGATGTGGCGCGAGGTGATCGCTACCTACTACGCCATGGTCTCGCGCATGGACGACCATCTCGGGAGAGTCCTGTCCGCCGTTGAGCGGACCGGAGAGGCCGACAACACGGTCACGATGTTCTTCGCCGACCACGGCGAGTATCTCGGAGACTTCGGCCTGATCGAGAAGTGGCCCTCGGCGATGCACCCCTGTATCACTCGCGATCCTCTGGTCATCGCCGGTGGCGGGCTGCCCGAGGGCCAGGTCCACGACGGAATGGTGGAACTCGTCGACGTCCTGCCCACCGTGCTCGACCTGGCCGGCGTGACCGCGCCGCACCGGCACTTCGGACGCAGCCTGTTGCCGGTTCTGCGCGACCCCCGCTCCGAGCACCGCGAGTACGCCTTTACCGAGGGGGGCTTCACCGTTGAGGAGGAACCGCAGCTGGAGGTATCTCCCTTCCCCTACGACCTGAAAACCGCCCTGCAGCACGATCAACCCGAGCTGGTCGGCAAGGCCACCGCGGTACGGGACAGAGAATGGACCTATGTGTGGCGGCTGTACGATCCGCCGGAGCTGTACCACCGGACAGAGGATCCCGATGAGCGATACAATCTCGCCGGCCGCCCGGAACATGCCGACGTGGAGCACCGCATGAGCCAGGCACTGCTGCACTGGCTGATCGCCACCACCGACGTCATTCCCRCCGACGCCGACCCACGTATGCCTGACGTCGACCTACCCGCTCCACAATCCGTCAGCCCGTAGCCGACGTCCGGCTCGCTACTTGCGCGCATCAGTAACTCTGTACTAAGATTCCACGTATTCCACGTATTCCGCGGTGGCGCACGCAGGGTCACACAGGGCCAGGGTTCAGTCCCGTAGACATGTCGATTGTCGAGCCGTTGTAACCGCGCCGCGCCGATCAAGGGCAGCCGCGGATTTCAAGTCGCCGCCGGCCGTTTCCTGACGACATCTGAACTTCAGAGCCTCGTTGGCGTGTCCCGGTTTTCCGCGACACGAGTCGACCCAAACGCAGAATACCAGCGAAGTGCTCGCCGGCGGCATATTCCGACGGGAGGACTGTCATGCCCATCGCTCTGGATCGCCGTACACGTCGCGATGCCGACCTGCGCCACATCGACCTGGAGGATTTTCTTACCCGGGACTTCCCGGGGCTCGTCACGCGCCACGGTCCTCTCGTGGCGCGCGGGATCGCCTATTTACAGGCACCCCCGCTCGCCATCGAGATCGGTGCGTCCTCCTGGTCGTTCGGGAGCGACGGCACGACCCTGGCCGCCTCCCGCGGCACGGTCGGGGGCGCTCTGATCGTGACGTTCGACGAGGCTGACTTCTCCGACTGGGCGCAGAACCAGCGATCGTTCAACGCGATGCTGACGGCGCGCGAACTGCGCTACCGCGGCGGGTCCGAACTGGACGTCTCCGTGTGGGACTCGCTCTGGCTGACGCTGCTCGAAGGCTGGCCGGTCGTCGACGACGCGATCGAGTTCGTTGATCGCCGAGGAGTCCCGCTCGACCTCGGGCGCGTCTTCACCCCGGCCGACGAGCCGGAGGACGTCGCACATTTCCTGCGCGAGGCCGGTTACCTTCACCTGCGGAACTGGTTGGACCCGGCGAACATGAAGGACATCTCCTCCGACATCGACCAGGCGCTCCCCGACTACCGCGAGGGTGACGGTCGTTCCTGGTGGGCGACCGTCAAGGACGGCAGCCGCCACTGTGTCCGGCTACAGGAGTTCATCGCCCACTCCCCCACGACCGCGGCGATCCTGCACGGCGAACGCTGGGACCACCTACGCGGCGTCCTGGCCGGCGACGACCTGCTCGAACAGCGTCCGGGTGGTCGCGGTCCCGAAGCGCTCATCAAGCCGATCGGCGTCACGGTCGGCGCGTCGGACGTGAGCTTTCACCGCGACTGCCACTTCGGCCGCCACGCCTATAACTGCTCGAACCTGGTCACCGGGATCGCAGTCACCGGAAGCGGCGAGACGAACGGCCAGCTCCGCGTCATCGCCGGATCCCACCGCGTGCTGATGCCGGTGGAGATCGCCAGTTCCCGGCCTTACCTGCCCGTCGTCGCCGTACCAACCGAGCCGGGCGACGTCACCGTGCACCTGACCTGCACCCTCCACGAGTCGACCCCGCCCCTCGTCGAGGAACGGCGCGTCCTCTACACCGGGTTCTCCCTTGCTCCACGCGCGGACGATGCCGGGGGCGACGGCGCGACCGACGGCGGTCACGCCCTCGCCGCGCTACGTGAGCGGATCTCCCAGATCCTCCTCGACGACGCCCCCCGGACGTGACGGTGGGCAACAGACGTCCGACGACTCGTCATCCTCCTGGGGAAAGAGCGCACGCCCTGCGCACGTTGTTCAGGCACGCCGGAGACGGCAGACGGCTGCTCGTCGGCGGCTACGCGCTCATCCTCGTCGACGCGGTCGCGCAGAGTCTCACGCCCGCGGTGTTCCGGGTCGTGCTGGACCGCATCCAGCAGGACCCGCGCCAGTTTCTTCACGACGGYTGGCAGGGGCCCGTCATGGCGGCGGCCGCCATCTCCGCGACCTTCCTCGTGGCGGCCTACCTCGCCCACACCTGGTGCCGCCGCGGCGCGACGCGATGGGCGAACAACCTGCGGCGTGCCCTGTACGAGCACGTCCAACGGCTGTCGATGGACTTCTTCCACCGCTCGCGGGTCGGCGACGTCGCCGCCGCGATCAACCAGGACATCGAGCGCCTCGAGGTGACGGTCTGGCAGGGCCTGACGGTATGGTGGGCGCTGGCGGTCCTGGTCATCTCGGTGGGTCTCATCGCCTGGGTCGACGCCTGGATGGCCCTGATGGCGCTCGCCCTGCTCGCGGTGGCCGCCGGGTGGACACTGCTGGTGCTCCCGCGGCTCCGCCGCCGCAGCCGCGACATCCGCGACGAACTCGGCCGCACCTCCGGAACGCTTGCCGAGATGCTCAGCGTGAACACGCTCCTCAAGGCGTTCAACGCCGAGGAGGACGCCCTGCGCCAGGTGCGCGGCGGCACCGACCGGGTGCGGGCCGGATCGGAGGCCCTGGCCCGGCTCCAGCACCGCTACGCCGACCCGCTCGGCTTTCACCTGTCGTTCGTCGCGCCGTTCCTGCTCCTGTTCGTCGGCGCGTGGCGGAGCGCGTCGGGCACGCTCTCCATCGGCGACGTCGTCGCCGTCTGGGGCTTCTGGCTGCGCGGGTCCAGTTCGCTGACCGTCGTCATGACCAGCCTCCCCGAGGTGCTGGCCGGCCTGGCCGCCGGCGAACGGGCCGCGAAGCTGTTCCAGGAGCGACCCGCGGTGAGCGATCTCCCGAAGGCCCCGGCGCTGGCTGTCGCCCGGGGCGGCATCACCTTCGAGCAGGTCTCGTTCGCCTACCCCGGACGGCAGTCGCACCTGGTGCTCGACGGCTTCGACCTGACGATCGCCCCGGGGCGCAGCGTCGCGCTCGTCGGCCCGTCCGGCGCCGGCAAGTCCACCGTTACCCAGCTGCTGCTCCGGCTGTTCGACCCCGCCGAGGGCCGGGTGACCATCGACGGCCAGAACCTCCGTGAGGTCACCCAGGCCTCGGTGCGTGCCGCGGTGGGTGTGGTCTTCCAGGAGTCCGTGCTGGTCAGCGGCTCGCTGGCGCGCAACCTACGGCTCGCCCAGCCGACCGCCACCGACCAGGACATCGAGGCGGCGCTCGAGGCGGCCAACGCCTGGGGATTCGTACGCACCTGGGAGGACGGCATTCACACGGAGCTCGGCGAGCGCGGCGTCCTGCTCTCCGGCGGGCAGCGCCAGCGCCTCGCCATCGCCCGGGTGATGCTGAAGGATCCCCCCATCGTGGTGCTCGACGAGGCGACCAGTGCGCTGGACGCCGGCAGCGAACGCCTCGTGCTCGACGCCCTGGACCGGCTCCTGTCCGGGAGGACGTCACTGGTCATCGCCCACCGGATCGCCACCATCCGCCACTGCGACCAGATCGTCGTGATGGAACGCGGGCGGGTCGCCGACGCCGGCACCCACGCCTCACTGCTCCAGTCCTCGACGACCTACCGCTCGTACTGCCGTGAGCAGTCGGTGGCCTGATCACCGTGCCGCCGGTTCCTCCCCGGCTCCGGCGCATGGCTGGGGAGCAGGTGCCCCCTGTCTCACCCCGGGATGATGTCCGGCTTCACACGGCGTCTACGCACCATCAGAGCCAGCACCGCCCCGGTCGCGGCGACTCCGGCGGTGAACAGCAGGCCGTGGGAGTATCCGGCATCGCGATAGAAACGGGTGCCATGGACCACCTGGCTGTCCCGGGCGAGGATGACAAACGCCAGCTGGCTGAGGACGGACTGGGTCACCCCTTGTGCCATGGACTGGGCACCGTTGGCCAGTGCCTGCTCGGCGGGATGCACCGCCTGGATGACCAGGAGGGGAATCGTGGCCACCACCAGGCCCATGCCTACCGCGGCCACGGCACCGAAGAGCATCAGCTGCGGCACCGTCTGGTGATGTGCGGAGATCAGGCCGTATCCCCCGGCGAGGAGCAGACCGCCGGCGGCCAGGAGGAGCCAGGCGTCGAACCTGCGGACGAAGATCCCGGCCGCGACCGCCCCCGCGAGGATCAGCACGCTGCTGGGCGCGTTGATCAGCGCGTTCCTGGTCGCGGAGAATCCCAGGCCGTCGGAGACGCCGGGGATCGCCGGCATGAGGGYGAGCAGGAACATCACCGTGCCGACGGCGTACGCCGCGCCTCCGACCAGGGACGTCGTCAGCAGCATGGTCCAGACCGGCCGTCGCCGCAGCAGGGGAAGTGGGATCAGGGGGTGAGGCACCCGGCTTTCGACGGCGGCGAAGCCGGCCACCGCGGCGAGACCACCTCCGACGAAGACGAAGGTGCGGGCACTGGTCCAGCCCCAGTCGGCGCCTTCACCGATGCCGTAGACGACCGCGGTCAGCCCGCCGCCGAGCAGGAGCCCGCCCAGCCAGTCGATCCGGGTGYGTTCCTCGCGCACGGGGCTTTCGGGAACAAGCAGCACGAGCGCGGCGAGGCTGACCGCGCTGGCGGCGGCCATGAACCACAGCGCGCCACGGAAACCGAAATCGTCGACGAGCCACGCGGACAGGAACGGGCCCCCCATCGCGACCAGCCCGACACCGCCGCCCAGCAGACCGCTGGCCGGGCCGACGAGCCGGCGTGGGAAGACGTCACGGACCATCGAATAGGCGATGGCCCCGATCGGTCCATAGCATCCGGCGATGCCGCGTCCGATCAGCAGCATGGAGTAGTTCGCCGCCAGGGCGGCGATGAGGTCTCCTACCAGGCCGAGAACGGTGATGACCACCATCACACGTTTCTTGCCGTGTATCGCCGCGGCCTTGACCGCGAAGGGCGTGGCGAAGGTGCCGACCAGCGCCGTGATCAGCGTGAACCACGAGATCCTGGTTGTGTGGAAATGTGTGGCGATCTCGGCCTGGATATTTCCCGACAGCAGGCCGACCAGCCCCAGAAGCTGCGATGCCCACATCAGGACTACCAGAACAACGCCATATCGCGCGTTGAAGCCGGCTGGTTCTGATTCCATCTGGGACGACACCGTGGTGACCGTCATGAACGGCTCCTGTTTTTGAATAGTCGAACCCCGAACAAACGGGGAACGTCGACAGCGCCGCATCGGGTCGACAGCAGAGCGATAGGGATCGAGCAAGAACCTGCCCGTCGAACCACTCTTCGTGACGGAGTGGTCCCGGCTACATCAGGGTGAAACCGCCGCCGCTGGTTGATGTCTCATGGAGCTCCAGCCGTCGCAGCGTGGCGCCCCGCGGGATGTCGAAAGCCAGTCTGCCGCGGATGGAAGCACCCGGATCGGCGGTCTTCCAGATGGTCTCGCCAGGCAGGTAGAAGCGTGACAGGTAGTCGGCGCCGTGCCGGGCGCCGGTGCTGTCGTACGCGTACTGGTGGGTGTTCTCCAGGGCACGAGGCGACGTGCCCGTGTTACGGATCGTCAGGGTGACCAGGCAGAACTGGCCGTCCGGGTGGCGGGCCAGGAACCCGAGGCCGAGCTGCTCGACCCCGCATTCGACACCGTCCACGGCAAACAGCAGGGAGCCGTCCCGG
The DNA here is from genome assembly GCF_001854655.1 of Parafrankia colletiae. GTDB lineage: Bacteria > Actinomycetota > Actinomycetes > Frankiales > Frankiaceae > Parafrankia > Parafrankia colletiae. The sequence continues at coordinate 42,633 of NZ_MBLM01000146.1, forward strand.
AAGCCGCCCGAGCTGGGCGGGGTACTCGGGGTTGGTGTCGGTGTCGGTGTCGCCGAGGATTCCGCCGGCCTGGCCAGGGCGGTCACCGGTCTGGCCACGGGCACGGCAGATTCGGTGGGCGTCCCGTCATCGTGATGCGCCACCACCATCCCGATCGCGGTGAGAGCCGCCAGCACCAGGACCAGGCCGGCGGTCAGCGGAACGCGGCCACGTCCCCGGCGCCGCCGCCCCGTGTGCGGAGTGCTGTCCGGGGACTGCGCGGGCTCCGCGGTGAGCCCGAGCAGCCGGACCGACGGACCGACGGACTGCTCGCCCGGCCGGCGCTCGACGAGGCGCAACAGCAGGTCCCGGGCATCAGGCCGGCTGGACGCATCCTTCGTCAGAGCACAGCGGACGAGGTCCTCCACCTGCCGGGGCAGGCCGGCCAGGTCCGGTTCGGCCGTGGTGATCCGGTGGGCGAGACCGACATCCCCGCCGTCCCCGAACGGATGCCGTCCGGTGCCCGCGTAGGCGACGAGGACACCCCAGGCGAACACATCGGCCGCCGTCCCGATCGGCTGACCGGCGATCTGCTCCGGTGCCATCCACCCCGCCGAGCCGAACCCCCAGGCGGTCGGCCTGCCACCGGTGCTGGCCAGGGCCTGGGCGATGCCGAAGTCGATGACCCTGGGTCCGGACAGCGAGAGGAGCACATTGCTCGGCTTGAGATCCCGGTGCACCAGACCGGCATGGTGAATCGCGGTCAACGCGGTCGCCACCCCGACTGCCAGCCCGGTGAGCGTTGACGACTCGAGCGGGCCTCTGCCCGTGACAGCATGGTCGAGCCGGAGGCCGTCGATGAACTCCGTCACCAGGTAGGGCGCGAAAGCCTCCGGGTCGGCATCGAGCACTCCGGCGGTGCAGAACGACGCGACGCTGCGAGCGGCCTCGACCTCCCGCCGGAAACGGCGGCGGAACTCCTGGTCCCTGGCCCGGTCCGGCCTGATCACCTTGACCGCGACCGGCCGCCCCCGCTGGTCGCGCGCGTAGTAGACGGCGCCCATCCCGCCCACACCCAGCCGGCTCATCACGACGTACGGGCCAATGACGGTCGGCTCGTGCGGCAACAGGGGTTCACCGGGGACGCACACCTCCACGGCGGGAACCGTACGCCCTTCCTGGTATTGCACCATGTCAGCAGGCTGCGAACGGACCTGTCACCGAAATGCAGGACGAGAACGTTTCGGAGTCATGGAGGACCTGCACTGCCTCGAAGTTGCGCACAGTCGTTACGCTCCCTTCACGCAAACCAGGACCAGTGGTTGTTCTGTATCTGGTCGACGACCGTGCTCATCAATCCGACTTCCCAGCACAATCCTGCCCGAGCAGGGCCTGTCAGTCATCATCCGACCGCAGGCAGTTCCACCTACTTATGACGCAGTACACGCGGCCCGCCGTACTTCGACCGCAGTACCGTCAGCCGGACCTCAGCCGGCGACGGTTCGCTCCTGGAGCACCGCGACCAGGTCGGCCTCGAGAGCCGGGGCCTGCGCCGGGAAGAACTCCAGCAGGACGCGCAGACTCGGCAGCGACGGTTCCGTCCCGCTGTCGGCGTCGGCGAACTGGGGAAGGTGCCTGCGCAGGACCGGCTGGAGCGCGGCCCACAGTGCGGAGTCGCGGAAGATCTCCCTGAGTGGGGTGTCGAGGGTGTGCACGGGCCGTTCCGGTGTCGGGACGTCGTACTCCCACCGGTGGCTGCCCGGCCCCACCTGGACGGTCAGCTCGTCGGGGTGGCCCGGCAGGACGACGTCCGCGGTGGCACCCGGCGGGACGGCGACGTCGACGGTGCGACGGCCGTCGGGTTCCTGGCGCCAGGCGACTCGCACCCGCCCGTGCGGGGTGTCGTGGGTGAGCGTGGCGTGGGTGAGGCCGCCGCCGGGCCGCGGGGCGATCCGCATCCGCCGGTAGCCGGGCTCGAGGGGTTCGAGGCCGCCGACGACGCGGTGCAGCCAGTCCGCGATGGCGCCGAGGGCGTAGTGGTTGAGCGACGTCATGCCGGTGTCGTGCAGTGATCCGTCGGGCCGGATCGCGTCCCACCGCTCCCAGATGGTCGTCGCGCCCCGCGTCACCGGGTAGAGGAACGACGGGCACTCGGTCTGCAACAGCAGCCGGTAGGCGGTGTCGAGCTGGTCGGTGCGGCTCAGGGCGTGTGCGACCAGCGGGGTGCCGGCGAAGCCCGTGCTGATCCGGTGATCGGCCTTGGCGACCAGCTCGGCGAGCCGGCGCCCGGCGCGCGCCTGCTGGGCCGGGTCGAGGATGTCGAAGCAGATGGCCAGCGCGTAGGCGGTGGCCGTGTCGTTGGCGACCAGGCCGGACGGGGCGACCCACTCGTCACGGAAGGCCGCCCGGACCCGCTGGTGCAGTGCCGTGTACCGGGCTGCGTCGCCGGTGTGGCCCAGGACCTCGGCGGTCTGCGCCAGCTGGTGGGTGGTGTGGCACAGGTAGGCGCAGGCGACCAGATAGGCGTCCGTCCTGCCGCCGGCCGGGTTCTTCGGTGGCGCGTCCGGATCGAGCCAGTCACCGAACTGGAAACCGGAGTTCCACAGCCCCTGCTCGTCCAGCAGGGCCTCCACGCTGTCGATGAAGGCCGTCATGGACCCGTACTGGGCGGAGAGAATCTCCCGGTCGCCGTACTGCTGGTAGAGCGTCCAGGGCAGGCTGACCGCCACGTCTCCCCACAGCGCGGTGGGCGCCGTGATCGGCATGCCTCCGACGTCCGGGACGACCAGCGGCACGTGCCCCTGCGCGCGCTGCTCGGCGGCGAGGTCGGTGAGCCAGGAGCCGAGCACTGCGCGCACGTCGTAGAGGAACGCGGCGGTGGGGCCGAAGGCGTTGAGGTCACCGGTCCAGCCGAGCCGCTCGTCGCGCTGCGGGCAGTCGGTGGGCACGCCGACGAAGTTGCCGCGCATCGACCAGACGACGTTGCGGTGCAGCTGGTTCACCAGCTCGTCGGAGGTCTCGAACCAGCCGGTCCGGCGCATGTCGCTGTGCACCACCACCGCGGTCATCGCCCCGGTGTCGAGGCGACCGGGCCATCCCTCCACCTCGACGTAGCGGAAGCCGTGGAAGGTGAACCGCGGCTCCCACGTCTCCGGACCACCGCCGCGCAGGATGTAGCGGTCGGTCGCGAGCGCCGTCCGGTTGGGCCGGAAGTCGGCCTCACCGTCGATCAGGGTCTCGGTATGCCGCAGGACGATCGTGGTGCCGGCCGCCCCGCGGACGGTGAGGCGGACCCAGCCCGACAGGTTCTGCCCGAAGTCGACGACCGTCCGCCCGGCCGGCGTCGTCAGGATGTCGACGGCGGGCAGCTCCTGGACCCGCCGGATCGGCGGCGCGCTCGGCGCGACCAGGGTGTTCAGGTCGCGCGGGATGATCTCGACCGGCGACCAGTACGTGTCGTCGAAGCCGGGCTCGGCCCAGCCCGCCGGTTCCAGGCTCGCGTCGTGGGTCTCGCCGTCGTAGATGCTGTCCGCCAGGGTCGCCCCGGTACCGGCACGCCAGTCGGCGCCACTCGCGATCACCTCCACCCGGTCGCCGTAGTCGAGCTCGAGTTGCAGGAACCCTGCCGGGCGGTCCGCCCAGACGGCCCGCTTACCCTCCTCCCAGGTGAGCCTRCCCACCGCCCAGCCCTCGCCGAGGACGGCACCCAGGGCGTTGGCACCCTCCACCAGCAGACCGGTGACGTCGTGAGTGCTCACGACCAGGCGATGCCGGTAAGATGTCCAGCCCGGCGCAAGGACCTCGTCGCCCACCGGGGCGCCGTTCAGGTGGGCCTCGATCAGCCCCAGCGCGGTGACGTGCAGGGTGGCGGAACGCAGCCCACCGCCCACGGTGAACTCCCTGCGCAGATACGGCGCCGGTGCGGGATCCCGCCTGGCCGGGTCGGACGGGGCGGCGATGAAGGCGGCGTTCCAGTGCGGGGGCATCGGACCTCGATCTCTGACGGGAGCGGCGACCGGCGACCGGCGGCGGGCCAGGGCCGGTCAGGCAGGTGGGTGGGRCGCGGTGGCAGGGAGCGCGATGGCGTGCGGCGGTGTGRCCGGCTCGGAGGGAACGTGGATGTGGTCGCGTCCGAGGTCCGCGATGCCGGCCGCGCCCAGGAGTGCCAGGGTGCGGTGGACGTCGGCGGCGAACCAGGCGAGTAGCCGGTCGACCCCGCGTTCCCCGCCGGCACCGAGCGCGTAGAGGTAGGCGCGGCCGGCCATGGCCGCGTTCGCGCCGGCCGCGACCGCCTTGACGATGTCGCTGCCGCGCCGGACCCCGCCGTCGCAGATGATCTCGCTGCGGCCGCCGACGGCGTCGGCGACCGGAGCGACGAGTGGCAGCGTGGCCGGTGCCCCGTCCAGTTGCCGGCCGCCGTGGTTCGACAGCACGATCGCGTCGACGCCGGCTTCGGCCGCGAGCGTCGCGTCCTCGACGGTCTGGATGCCCTTGACGACGATGCGCCCGCCCCAGACCGAGCGCAGCCAGGTCAGGTCCGCCCAGGAGAGGCCGGGGTCGAACTGGGTGTTGATGTAGTCGGACAGTGTCACCGGTGACGCGCCGTCGCCCACGTCGCGGCCCGCGACGTTGCTGAACCGGATCGGTTCGCTGCGGACGAACTGCCAGGTCCAGCCGGGATGCAGCGCGCCGTCGAGGATCGTGCCCGGGCCGATCGTGGGCGGCAGGGAGAAGCCCCTGCGTACGTCGCGCTCCCGGCGGCCGAAGACGGCGGTGTCGACGGTGAGCACGATCGCCTCGTACCGGGCCGCGGCGGCGCGCTCGATCATCTCCCGGACCAGGCCGCGGTCGCGCCAGGCGTAGACCTGGAACCACAGCCGCCCGTCGCTGACCGCGCGGACCTCCTCGATCGAACGCGTGCTCAGGGTGGACAGCGTGTAGGGAAGTCCGGCACGGGCGGCGGCGCGGGCCACGGCCAGCTCCCCCTGCGGATCGGCGATGCGGGTGAATCCCGTGGGTGCGAGCACGAGCGGGTACGCCGCCGGCGCGCCGAGGATCTCGGTGCCGATCGTGACCTCGGGCAGGCCGCGCAGCACCCGCGGGCGGAAGGTCACGGCGGCGTAGGCGCGCTCGTTCGCGGCGAGGGTGCGCTCGTCCTCCGCGGCGCCGTCGATGTAGTCGAAGACCCCGCCGGGCAGCCGCCGCCGGGCGATCCGCCGCAGGTCGTGCACGGAGGCCGCCCGGGCCAGCCGCCGCTCGGTGCGGTCGGTCTCGACGGGGCCGAACCGCATGACGGAACGCAGTGTCGCCAGGGGCCTCATGACGCTCATGTCGGCTCGTACCTCCGGAGGGTCGATGCGCGCGCGAGGTGCTCGCGCAGGTCTTCCAGGGTGGCCGGCGCGGCGCCGTGGGCCCGTGCCTGGACGAGGACGTTGCCGAGCGCGGTCGCCTCGACCGGCCCGGCGACGACCGGCACCCCCGCCTCGTTCGCGGTGAGTCGGCACAGGAGCTCGTTGCGGGAGCCGCCGCCGACGAGATGGATGCCCTCGACCTTTCGCCCGGTCAGATCCGCTGCCCGCCGCAGGGTGTGTGCGTAGGCGAGGGCGAGGGAGTCGACGATGCAGCGCGCGAGCGCGGCCGGCGTCCGGGGCACCCGGCCGCCGCGACCGCCGTCACTGTCGCCGTCGCGCACCGCCGCCGCGATCCGGGCCGGCATGTTTCCCGGTGCGATGAGCGCCGGGTCGTCGACGTCGATCACCGGGCCGCCGGGCGGGAGCGCTGCCGCGGCGGCGAGGAGATCGTCGATGTCGGGGCTGTTCCACTCCCGCAGGCATTCCTGGAGGAGCCACAGCCCGCCGACGTTGCGCAGGAACCGCACGCGGCCGTCGACACCGATCTCGTTGGTGAAGTTCGCCGCGCGGGCGTCCGGGGTGAGGACCGGCGCCGGCAGTTCCAGGCCCACCAGCGACCAGGTGCCGCACGAGACGTAGCCGAAGCTGTCGGTTGTCGCCGGGATCCCGACGACGGCGGAGGCGGTGTCGTGCGAGCCCACCGTCGTCACCGGGACCGGCGCGCCGAGGGCGCCCGTGACGCCACGGACGGTACCGGGCGTCTCGAGGTCCGGCAGCAGCCCGCGCGGGATGTCCAGCCGTCGCAACAGCTCGTCGGACCACCGGCGCGTCCGGACGTCGAGCAGGCCGGTCGTCGAGGCGTTGGTGAGCTCGGTACGCAGCCGCCCGGTCAGCCGGTAGGCCAGCAGGTCGGGCACCAGGACGACGTGCGCGGCCCGGTCCCACAGCAGGCCACGCTGCTGTGCGGCGAGCTGGTACAGCGTCGTGAACGGCAGGAACTGCAGCCCGTTGACGGCGAACAGCTCCTCGGGTGGCACCGTGGCGTGCACGTCGTCGACGACCTGCGCCGCGGCGCCGTCGCGGTAGGCGACGGGCGGTGCGAGCAGCTCACCGGCGGCGTCGAGGAGGCCGAAGTCGACCGCCCAGGTGTCGATGCCGATCGACTCCACCTCGGGGCAGGCCCGGGCCAGCCGGCGCAGCCCGCGCAGCATCTCGCGGTGCAGGTGGTCGAAGTCCCAGCGCAGCGATCCCGCGGTCTCGACGAGCGGGTTGGCGAACCGGTGGACCGGCCGCAGGGACACCGATCCGCCCTCGACCAGCCCGGCCATCACCCGGCCGCCGGACGCTCCGATGTCGACGGCGGCGAACACCCGGGCGGCCATCGTCAGCGCAGGAACGCGGCCGCGACGCCGGCGTCGACGGGGACGAGCAGGCCGGTCGTGTGGCTGAGCTCGCCCGAGCACACGGCGGCGACCGCGTTGGCCACGTGCTCGGGCAGCACCTCCCGCCCGAGCAGGGTCCGCCGGGCGTAGAAGGCGCCGAGCTCCTCCTCGGGGATGCCGTAGACCGCCGCGCGCTGGGCTCCCCACCCGCCGGCGAAGATGCCGCTGCCGCGCACGACGCCGTCCGGGTTGACGCCGTTGACCCGGATCCCGTGCTCGCCGAGTTCGGCGGCCAGCAGCCTGACCTGATGCGCCTGGTCGGCCTTCGCGGCGCCGTAGGCGACGTTGTTCGGCCCGGCGAACAACGCGTTCTTGGACACGATGTAGACGATGTCACCGCCGAGCCGTTGGGCGATCATGGCTCGCGCCGCGGCCCGGGCGACAAGGAAGCTCCCCTTCGCCATGACGTCGTGCTGCAGGTCCCAGTCCCGCTCGGTGGTCTCGAGCAGCGGCTTCGAGATGGACAGGCCGGCGTTGTTGACGACGAGGTCGATCCCGCCGAACGCGAGAAGCGTCGCCTCGACGGCGGCCTCGACCTCGCCCTCCTTCGTCACGTCCGCACCGACGCCGACAGCGACGTCGGCGCCGCCGAGATCACCCGCCGCCGACACGGCCCTGCCCGCGTCGAGGTCGGCGACGACCACGCAGGCGCCGTCGGCGGCGAGCCGCGCCGCGGTGGCCCGCCCGATGCCGCTGGCCGCGCCGGTGACCAGCGCGACCCGGCCCGCGTGCCGCTTCGGCTGCGGCAGGCGGCGCAGCTTCGCCTCCTCCAACGCCCAGTACTCGATCCGGAACTTCTCGCTCTCCGGGATCGGGGCGTAGGACGAGACCGCCTCGGCACCGCGCATCACGTTGATCGCGTTGACGTAGAACTCGCCGGCCACGCGCGCCGTCTGCTTGTCCCTGCCGTAGGAGAACATGCCCACGCCCGGCACGAGGATGATCGCCGGGTCGGCCCCGCGCATCGGCGGCGAGTCGGCGGTCGCGTGGCGCTCGTAGTAGGCGCGGTAGTCGTCTCGGTAGGCCTCGTGCAGCTCCGCGAGTCGACCGACGCACTCCTGCGGTGACGCCGAGGCCGGCAGGTCGAGCACCAGCGGGCGGACCTTCGTCCGCAGGAAGTGGTCGGGGCAGGACGTCCCGAGCCGTGCCAGCGCGAACAGCTTCTCGCTCGCCACGAACTCCAGGACGACGTCGCTGTCGATGAAGTGGCCGACCATGCGGCGGTCGCGCGACGCCACCGCGCGCAGATGGGGGGCGAGCGCGGCCGCTTTCGCGCGCCGTTGCGCGGCCGGCAGCGCGCGCCGCTCGTCGACCTCGGCCCCGAAGGGCCGCGGACGCCCGTGCCGCTCGAGGTGGAGCCGCGCCCGCTCGATGATCCAGGTGGAGTTGCGTTCGGCTTCCTCGCTGGTGTCGCCCCACGCGGTGATGCCGTGCCCGCCGAGGATGCAGCCGACGGCGCCGGGGTTGTCACGCTGTACGGCCGCGATGTCGAGGCCGAGCTGGAATCCCGGTCGCCGCCACGGCACCCACATGACCTTCGTGCCGAAGACGTCCTTGGTGAGCTGTTCGCCGTCGGCGGCGGTCGCGAGGGCGATGCCGCTGTCCGGGTGCAGGTGGTCGACGTGCGCGGCCTCGACAAGCCCGTGCATGGCGGTGTCGATCGAGGGCGCGGCGCCGCCCCGGCCGTGCAGGCAGAAGTCGAAGGCGGCGACCATCTCGTCCTCGCGGTCCTCGCCGGGGTAGACGCCCACGAGCGCGCGCAGCCGGTCCGTCCGGAGCACGGCGAGACCGGGCTCGGTCAACGTGCCGAGATCGCCGCCCGACCCCTTGACCCACATCAGCTCGACGTCGCGGCCGGTGACCGGATCGGTCTCGACGCCCTTGGCAGAGGTGTTCCCGCCCGCGTAGTTGGTGTTGCGCGGGTCGGCTCCGAGCCGGTTCGACCGGGCGAGGAGCTCGGCGACGGTCCGGTTCCCGCTCACGCGCCCCATCCTGCCTGGGTGCCGCCGACCCGCTCGGCCGCGACGCGCTCCGCGTACCCGCTCGCGCGGAACGCCGCGAGGGGGTCGGCGGGCAGCCCGCGCGACTCACGCCAGGCGGCGAGATCCGCGCGCACGTCCGTGTAGAAGGCGTCCATGAGGACGGCGTTCGCGGCCAGCACGTCCCCGGCCCGCTCCGCCTCGGCGAGCGCCGCCCGGTCGACGAGCAGCGCGCGGGCCGTCATCTCCTGCACGTTGAGCACGGACCGGATCTGGCCCGGGATCTTCGCCTCGATGTTGTGACACTGGTCGAGCATGAAGGTCACCTCGCTGCTCTCGTCGCAGCCACCGCCCCGGACGACCTCGGTCATGATCCGGAACAGTTGGAAGGGGTCGGCGGCGCCGACGATCAGGTCGTCGTCGGCGTAGAAGCGGGAGTTGAAGTCGAACGCCCCCAGCCGCCCCAGCCGGAGCAGCTGCATCACGATGAACTCGATGTTGGTGTGCGGGGCGTGGTGGCCGGTGTCCAGGCACACCACGGCGCGCTCGCCGAGCGCCAGGCAGTGGACGTAGGCGGTGCCCCAGTCGGGGACGTCGGTCGCGTAGAAGGCCGGCTCGAACAGCTTGTACTCGAGCACGAGCCGCTGGTGTGCCGCCAGCCGGGCGTAGATCTGGCCCAGCGCGTCGGCGAGCCGTTCCTGGCGGTCGCGCAGGTCGGCCTGGCCGGGGTAGTTCAGCCCGTCGGGCAGCCAGATCTTCAGATCGCGGCTGCCCGTGGCATCCATGATGTCGACGCAGCCGAGGACGTGGCTGATCGCCTTCGCCCGGACGCGCTGGTCGACGTGACAGAGGCTGCCGAACATGTAGTCGTCGTCCTGGAACGTGTTCGTGTTGATCGTGCCGAGCCGGACCCCGTTGTCCCGCGCGTGTTCCCCCAGCTTGTCGAAGTCGTCGACGAGGTCCCAGGGGATGTGCAACGCGACCGACGGCGCCAGCCCGGTCAGGCGGTGCACCTGCGCGGCGTCCGCGATCTTCTCGAACGGATCACGCGGGATGCCACGCTGCGTGAACACCTTGAACCGCGTCCCGGAGTTCCCGAACGCCCACGAGGGCAGCTCGATCTCCTGCCGAGCGAGGTCCTCTGTCGTCTGGCTGAATGCCCGCATCGCTGCCAGCCCTTCCGGCCGCCAACCCCTCCGGCCTCTGTGAGATCTTGTAAATTGTCACACAATCTCGCAAGGCCGGCAATCGTGAACCGAGGGCGTTCGTGAACCGAGAAGGAGGGACACTCAGCCGCACGCCGGCCGGCGCGGCGGCGTCACCGGATCCGCGTCACCCGCCGGTACGGCGCCAACCGGTCGTCCTGCGGGTCGAGTTCGGTCACCAGCCAGTCGACGCGCTCCCAGTCGAGCCAGCGCGCGACGGCCCGCGTGCCGAGCTTCGAGGAGTCGACGGCCAGGACGACCTGCTCGGCGCCGACGGCCAGCGCGCGCTTCACGTCGGCCTCCTCCGGGGTCTCCTCCAGCGGCCCCGCCCGTTCGTCGAGGGCCGCCGCCGAGGCGAACAGCCGCCGCACGGTGATGTCCGCCGCCGCCCGGCTTGCCAGCGGGCCGACCAGACTGCCGGTCCGGGGATCGAGCCGTCCGCCCGTCAGCAGGACCGAGATCCCCGGCCTGTCGCGCAACACACCGAACGTGTCGGGCCCGTTCGTGACGACAAGCAGATCGTCCGCGCTGGTCAGCGTTCCGGCGAGCCGCATGACCGTCGAGGACGCGTCGAACGCCACCGCGCCCCCGTCAGGGACGAGACCGGCGAGCTTCGCCGCGATGCGCCCCTTCGCCCCCGCCATCCGATCCCGGCGCTGGGCGAAGCTGCGCGGGCCGACGGACCGCGCCCCGCCGCGCACCCGGCGGGCCACCCCGCGTTCCTCCAGCTGGACCAGGTCCCGCCGGATCGTCATCTCGCTGACGTTGAGCTCCGCGGCCGCGGCGGTGATCGTGACCGCTCCCTGGACCCGGAGCTGGTCACTCAGCCACGTCAGCCGATCCTCGCCGGGAACGTTCCGCTGGGGCAGTGGCACAGGCACCTCGCCGGGCGCGCGTTACGAGTGTGAGAACGGTGTGCGAAGCAACACCAGGCTAACGGAACCGGACAGTCTTCCGCCGCCCGGGCCGGCCACGTAACCGCCCGCCACCGGATCTAACCCGTGAACGGCTGCACCGGCCGGCCGGGCACCCCCGGGGCGAAGGCGAACACCGCGCCCGCGGCCGGATGCCGGGTGAGGTCGGTGCCGACCTGGGRAGTGGTGACGTAGAGCGTGTCGAGGCGGTCGCCGCCGAAGGTGCAGGCCGTCACGCGGGGCGCCGGGATGGGGACGATCCCGTCGAGGCGGCCGGCGGGTGAGTAGCGGTGGACCGCGCCGCCGCCCCACAGTGCCACCCACAGATAGCCGTCGGCGTCGACGGTGAGCCCGTCCGGCGCACCCGCGCCGTCGGGGATGGTGACCAGGGTCCGCCGGCTGCTCAGGCCCCGCTCCGAGTCGTAGTCGAAGACGTCCACCCGTGACGTCGGGGAGTCGACGTAGTAGGCCCGCGCGCCATCAGGGCTCCAGGCCAGCCCGTTGGAGACGGTGACACCGGTCAGCACGACGCTGACAGTGCCGTCGGGTGCGAGCCGGTAGAGGGAGCCCGCCCCGGCCGTCTCGGCGTAGGCCATGGACCCGCAGTAGAAGTGGCCGTCCGGGTCACAGCCACCGTCGTTCATCCGGATCCCCGCGTCGGCGCCCCACCGATCGCCGAGATACCGGCGACTACCGGCGGTCAGCCCGGACGGGTCGTCCGGGCCGGCGGGGTCGATGAGCGCGAAGCCCCGTTCCAGGGCGAGCACCGCTCCACCCGCTGCCCGCGGTCGCAGGGCCGCCGCCACGGCACCGACATGGTCGCGGCGAACCGCGCCGGTCGCCGTGTCGACGGCGAGGACGTCACCGGCCAGCAGGTCGACGCAGCGCAGCCCACCCCAGTCCGGGCTCCACACCGGGCCTTCGCCGTGGAAGGCGACCGGGTCGGTGATCTGCTCAGGGCGGTCGGTGGCCACCGGTCAGACGCCGCGGCCGCGCTGGGGGATCCCCCACGGATTGTCGTCGCGCAGCGGCTCGGGCAGCAGGCGCGCGGGCAGCGACTGGTAGGTGACAGGTCGCAGGAAGCGGGAGATCGACGTCGTCCCGACCGAGGTGTGCAGCGACGTGGTCGCCGGGTAGGGGCCGCCGTGGGTCATGGCCGGGCTGACCGACACGCCGGTCGGCCATCCGTTCCACAGCACCCGCCCGGCTCGTTCCCGCAGCTCGGCGAACAGGTCGGCGGCGAGGCCGTCGTCGGTGTCCTCACCGTGCACGGTGGCGGTGAGCTGCCCGCCGAGGGCCCGGGCCGCCGCGAGCAGGTCGACCGGGTCGGCGTAGGTGACGAGCAGCGACGTCGGGCCGAAGCATTCGACCGCCAGCGCGTCCGGGTCGCGCAGCCAGTCGGCGATGCTGGTGGCCAGCAGCGTCGGCGTGACCCCGCCAGGCGTCGCTCCATCCGGCGTCGCTCCGTCCGGCGTGGCCCCGTCCGGCGTGGCCCCGTCCGCTCCGGCGGTCGCCGCTCCGGGCGTCGTCCCGTCCCCGGCAACCAGCACCCGCACCGCGGGATGACCCGTGAGCCCGCCGAGGGTGTCCCGGTAGCCGGCCTCGATCCGCTCCCCCAGCAGCGAGGTGGCCGGCCGCGCGGACACCAGCCGGACGAGGTCCTTCTCGGCGAAGCCGGCCGGGGCGAACAGAAGGCCCGGCTTCGTGCAGAACTGGCCGGTCCCCAGGGTGTACGAGTCGACGTAGCCGGCCCAGATCTCCGGGCCGCGCCGGGCGGCGGCGGCCTCGGTCACGAAGACCGGGTTGACGCTGCCCATCTCGGCGTAGAACGGGATCGGCTCGTCGCGGGCGGCGGCGAGGTCGAACAGGAGCCGGCCGGCGTGCTCCGAGCCGGTGAAGGCACCGGCCCGCACGCGCGGGTCGACGAGCGCGGCCCGCGCCGGCTCGTCACCTTCGATCAGGGCGAAGGTCCCCGCGGGCGCGCCGGCGGCGGCCAGCGCGTCCACGACAACGGTGGCGGTGCGACGGGAGAGCTCCGGGTGGCCGGGGTGGGCCTTGAGCAGCACCGGGCAGCCGGCGGCGAGCGCCGCGGCGGTGTCCCCACCGGCGACGCTGAACGCGAAGGGAAAGTTCGAGGCCGCGAAGACGAGCACCGGCCCGAGCGGGATCAGCATCCGGCGCAGGTCGGGGCGCGGCCCCGTGGGCCAGGCCGGGTCGGGCAGGTCGATCGTCGCCTCAAGGTACCCGCCGTCGTCGAGGAGGTCGGCGAACAGTCGGAGCTGGAACGTCGTGCGGATCAGTTCACTGCGCAGGCGCGCTTCGGGCAACCGGGTCTCGCGCATCGCGACCGGGACCAGGTCGTCGGCCGCGGTGTCCAGGGCGGCGGCCACCGCGCGCAGCATCGACGCGCGTACGGCCGGCGCGAGCGTGCCGAACGGGTGGGCCGCCGTCGCGGCGGTGGCGAGCAGCCCTTCGATGTCGGTCGTGACGGTGTCCACAGCCTTCCTTCCGTTCACGAGGCGGTGTCGCGGCAGGTCGTGTGCCGCGGGATGACCTTCACGGCCGCAGCAGGATCTTGACGGCGTTGCCGGCGTCGTCGGCGAGGAGGCGGAACGCCTCGGCCACGTCGTCGAGGGGCAGCTCGTGGGTGATCAGTGCCGCCGGGTCGAGGTGGCCGGCGGCGAAGGCGCGTACTGCGTGGGTCCAGGCCCGCGACGGTGCCCCGAAGGCGGTGTGCACGGTGAGCTGCGGGAGCACGAGGTCGAGGGCGCGCAGCGGATGGTCGCCGTCGGCGGCGAGACCGGCGAGCACCACCCGCCCGCCGCGGCGGGCCAGCCCGCAGGCCAGCGCCGCGCTGCCGGGCGCGCCGGCGGCCTCGACCACCACGTCGAACCGCCGCGCCCACCGGTCACCGGCGGCCTCCTCCGGCGTCAGCAACGTCGTGGCGCCGCACCGGGCGGCGAGCTCGGCGCGGCCAGCGCGGGGATCCACCGCGACGAGCTCGCCCGGACCGCCCGCCGCCAGCAGCTGTGCGGCCAGCAGGCCGAGCGTGCCCGCGCCGACCACCGCGACCCGCTCACCCGGCACGGCGGCGGCGTGCAGGCACAGGGCCGCGGCGCATGCCGCCGGCTCGAGGCCGGCGGCCGCGCGCAGGTCGGCGCCGGGCGGCAGGACGTGCAGGAGGTGGGCCGGCACGACCAGGTGGTCGGACCAGGCGCCGGGGCAGGTGAAGCCGGTCTCGTCGTAAGGGGCGGTGCACAGGTTGGTGTCCCCGCGCCGGCAGGCGGCGCAGACCCGGCAGGACCGGAAGCCTTCGGCGACCACCGGCTGGCCCACGAGCGCCGCGTTCCCCGCCGGGCCGACCGCCGCCACCGTCCCGGACCATTCGTGCCCCGGGACGACCGGGTACCGCACGAATCCGGCGGGCCGGGTGCCGCGCAGCACCTCGCGGTCGGAGCCGCAGATGCCGGCCCGGGCCACCCGGACCAGCACCTCACCCGGGCCGGGGGCGACCGGTTCCGCCGGACGTACCACCAGCTGCCCCGGTGCGTCGATCCACACCGCGCGACCGGCCACGGTCAGCCGTGACGCGCCGGACGGGAGCCACGCAGCTCCCAGCCGTCGGCGTACAGGTCGAAGTGGGCACCGCGGGAGGGGTGCGCGGCCACGACGTCGACGTCCAGCGTGACGCCGAGCCCGGGCTCGGTCGGCAGGGCGAAGTAGCCGTCGACCACCGGCGGCAGGCCCGGGGCCGCCAGCTTGACCTCCTCGTCGGCGAAGTCGTTGAAGTGTTCCTGGATCATGAAGTTGGGGGTGCAGGCGGCCAGGTGCAGGTTGGCGGCGGTGAGGACCGGGCCGCCGACGTTGTGCGGGGCGACCAGCGTGAAGTGGGTCTCCGCGGTCGCGGCGAGCTTGCGGGTCTCGCTGATGCCGCCGAGGTGGCCGATGTCGGGCTGGATGATGTCGGCCGCGCCGAGGTCGAACAGCTCCCGGTACTCGGTGCGGTCGTGGATGCGTTCCCCGGTCGCCACCGGGGCGCTGATCCCGGCGGCGGCCTTGGCCAGCGCCCTGAGATTCTCCGGTGGTACCGGTTCCTCCACCCAGCCCGGCTCGAACTCGGCCAGCGAGCCGGCGATCCGGATGGCCTCGTGAGGCGCGAACCGCCCGTGCATCTCCACGAGGATCYCCACATCCGGCCCGACGGCGTCGCGCACCGCCTCGACCAGGGAGATGGAGTGGCGGCGTTCGGCGCGGTCCAGCTCCCACCGGCCGGCGCCGAACGGGTCGAGCTTGAGCGCCCGGTAGCCCCGGTCGACGACCACCCGCGCGGCGGCGTGGAACTCCTCGGGCGTGCGTTCGACCGTGTACCAGCCGTTGGCGTAGGCCTTGATCCGATCGCGGACCTTGCCGCCGAGCAGCCGCCACACCGGCTGGCCCAGCGCCTTGCCCACGATGTCCCAGCAGGCCATCTCCACGCAGGCGATGCCGGACATGACGATCTCACCGGCCCGGCCGTAGTCGCCGCGCTTCATCCGGTCCACCAGTGACTCGATGTCGAACGGGTCCGAACCGAGCACATGGTTGCGGGTCGCCTCGGCCAGGTAGCCCAGCAGCGCCTGGGTGTGGCCGAGCATGCGGGTCTCGCCCACACCGACCAGCCCGTCGTCGGTGAAGACCTGGACGTAGGTCAGGTCGCGCCACGGGGTCCCGTACACGTGCGTCCGTACATCCGCGATCTTCATGACAGCGACCCTTCGGCGGCGGCAGTGGCAGCAGCGGCGGCGGCGACCGGTGGGACCGCCGCATCACCGGGTGGCACCGGGACGGCGAGCCCGGCCGGCCGCTGCCCTGACCCGACGGCGTCCGGGTAGTAGCGGCGCAGCAGCTCCAGGCCGATCTCGGCCCGCCGGACCCGCTCCAGGCCCAGGGCCACGGCGGTGGCGGTCAGGTGGGTGCCACTGGGATAGATGTTCGGCGCGTTGCGCAGCCCGAACTTCAGGTACACCGGCGCGGCGACCCGGACGATCTCGGCGATCTCGAAGTGGCGCACGAAGCCACCGAGGTCGTCGGGCGCCTCGACGTAGAGGTCGATGGGAATGTCCACGGCCGCCCGGACCGCGGCGAGCTGGGCCAGCGACAGGTCGGTCGGCACGTTGTAGGTGTCGGCTCCGAACTGCTCGGCCAGCCGGATGGACGCGGGGTTGGCGCCGCCCATCTGCACGCTCACCTTGAAGGACAGGTCCGGCGGCAGCGCGCCGGCCGTCCGCATCCGGCTCGCGACCGACAGCACCCCGATGTCGGTGACCAGAACGCTGCGGATCCCGGCCTCGGAGGTCCGGCGGATGTCCTCCAGCACGTGCACGAGCTGTTCGGTTCCGCGCGCCTGCGCGGCCAGGCCCGCGCTGCCGGGGGCCAGGGCGGCGGCCCCGGTGCCCCACCCGGCCAGCGGCCGGGCGAACAGGCTGACCTCGACTCCCGCGGCCGCCCCCGAGGCAGCCATCGCCGCCAGCTCCCCGGCGGTCAGCAGCAGCCCGCCGCTGCCCTGCGAGACCCGGTGGACGGCGACGCCCCGGCGGTCCGCCTCGGCGAGCACCGCCGCCATCGCCTCGGGCCCTTCCACGCTCGGGATCTCCACCCGGTACTGGGCGCCGTCCGGGAACCGCTTCCCGCTGGACGGGAGGTCGGACGGATCGGCGCCCGGAAGCCCGATCGAGCGGAGGAAATCACGCGTCTGTTGCACCCACGCCTCCCGTTCTGTGCAGGGCCAGGCTGGCCGGCGGACCGACGACATCCGGTGCCGGCGCGTGGCCGCCCGGCGGGCGACAACGGCCGTGGAAGCAAATGTTAGCGCTAACATTTCGCCGGTCAAGCTCGGCGACGCTACGCACCTGGCACCGACGCCCGACAGGCGCGCAGGACAGGCCGGCTATAACGGAGCGACAGGACGGTCGCGGCGAGGTTCGCGAGCGCACCGACCCGCGGGCCAGCCGGCACGAGGAGATACCTGCCAGAAGCGACGAAGGTGGAACGAGTTGGACGGACCCGGACCGGACCGGGGCGGCGAGTCAGCGCCGGAGGGGACGCAACCCGCGCCCGGCCGGCCGCCGGCCCTGACTGACGTGGCCCGCCTCGTCGGCGTCTCCCACCAGACCGTGTCCCGGGTCGTGAACAACCACCCCGGTGTCCGGCCGCGGACCCGGGAGCGAGTGCTGGCGGGCCTGCGCGAGCTGGGCTACCGGCCGAACCCGGCGGCCCGCGCGCTCGCCACCGGCCGCTCGCGCACCCTCGGTGTCCTGGCGGTGGCCGGCACGCTGTACGGGCCGACGTCGACGCTGTACGCCGTCGAGCAGGCGGCACGGGAGGCCGACTACCAGGTCACGGTGGTCAGCCTCCACTCCCTCGAGCCGGCCGCCGTCCGCCAGGCCCTCGGGCGCCTGCTTGCCGGCGGCATCGACGGGGTAGTGGCGATCGCGCCACTGCTCGACGCGACCGACGCGCTGAGCGCGGTCGCGGCCCGCCTGCCGCTCGTCGCCGTCGAGGGACGTCCCGACGGCGGCATCGCCACCGTCTCGGTGGACCAGGCGCACGGCGCCCGCACTGCCACCGAACACCTGCTCGCCGCCGGCCACCCGACCGTCCGGCACGTGGCCGGACCGGCCGACTGGTACGAAGGCGCCGGCCGGATCGCCGGCTGGCACGCTGCGCTCGAGACAGCCGGCGCGGTCGTCCACCCACCGCTGGCCGGCGACTGGACCGCCCGCGCCGGCTTCACCGCCGGCTGCCGGCTCGCCCGCGAACCCGACCTGACCGCCGTGTTCGTCGCCAACGACCAGATGGCCCTCGGTGTCCTGCGCGCCCTGCGCGAAGGCGGCCGGCGGGTACCCGAGGACGTGAGTGTCGTCGGCTTCGACGACATCCCCGAAGCCGAGTACTTCTCACCTCCGCTGACCACGATCCGCCAGGACTTCGCCGAGGTTGRCCGCCAGAGTCTGCGCTCGCTCCTGGAGCAGGTCGAGGCGGGAACGACCAGCCGGATCCCCGCGGTCATCTCACCGGAGCTGGTCCTGCGCCGCAGCACGGCGCCTCCGCCCTGAGCCTCCGTGTCCCTACGCGATCGCGGGCATGATCTCTTCCGCCACCCACTGGGTGTAGTCGAAGTAGTCCTCAAGGTGGTTGACGGCGGGGATCGGCACCGAGCTCATCGTCACGCCCAGCTCCTTGAACCAGCACAGCCGGTCGATGATCTCCTGTTTGGTCATACCCGCCCTGGCGCGCGGATCATTCTGCACGACATGACCGTCGCCGACCCGCGAGGTCGCGAAGCCGTAGAAAACCTCGGCGAGCCTGCCACTGTAGTCGGGCTGCGACCTGATGTACTCGATCTTCGCCGGGATGTCCTCGGGCCTGGTGAGGAACGGCCACCATCCCGATGCGTAGCGGGCGGTTCGCCTCAGCACAGCATCAGCGTCGCCACCGAACCACACAGGCGGATGCGGCTTCTGGACCGGCTTGGGTTCGAACGCCACCTCGCGGAATGACACGTACTTTCCTTCGAACTCCGGCTCCTCCTTGGTCCAGAGCTCGATGATGGCCTGGATGTACTCCTCACTCATGGCCCCACGTTCGTGGAAGGGAACACCCAGAATCCTGAACTCCTCCTCCAGCCAGCCCACGCCGAACGTCACGGAGACGCGGCCGCCCGACAGCCAGTCGATACTCGCGAGAGCCTTGGCCGTGACGGCGGGATGCTGTAACGGCAGGATCGCGATGCACGAGTTTACCCGGATCTTTTCTGTGGCCCCGGCCAGATATCCCATGGCCGGGTATGCACCTAAGTAGTGCGGCCCCGAGAGCTCGACATGGGCCTTCGGGATGATGTGGTGTTCGGGCACGCTTATCATGGCGTACCCGAGCTTCTCGGCCCACCTGGCGAGACGCGTCTGGTCCGCGCCCGTTACCTGAGCCTCCCAGGGCTGGGATGTGGCCTTCAGGCGAACCAGATGCGGCATAGAAAATCCCAGTTGCATGTCTTCTCCTCGCTGACCCGGGAATCGCAGCTGTTTGTCCATCCGACCTCGAGGGCCACCTGTGGCCACAGGTGCCGGGTGTCAGGTGGCGGTGAGGCCGTTGTCAAGGGTGTAGACGGCACCGGTGATGGAGCGGGCCTCGCTCGATGCAAGGAAACAGAACAGGGCTGCGATCTCCTCGGGTTCTGCCAGACCACGCATTCCGCCCATGCGGCGCGCGAGGTCGGGGTCCATGTCGGGCGGAAATGGATTCGACGCCGCGATGTTGGTTCTTGTGCCGGCGGGCGCGATGGCGTTCACCCGCAGCGGGGTCTTGAGGAACTCGGCGGCCAGGGAGCGGGTGAGCTGGATGACGCCACCCTTGCTCATGCTGTAGGCCGCCGAGTACGGCACGCCCTGCAGCCCTGCGTTCGAGGCAATGTTGATGATGGTGCCGCCGGTCCTGAGCAGGTGCGGGATCGCGGCCTGGGCGAGGAAGAAGCAGGCGTCGAGGTTCACGCCCATCACCCTCCGGTACTGGTCCACCGCCATTCTCGGGGTGTGGTCGGCCAGATAGATTCCGGCGATGTTACCGAGGATGTCCAGGCGGCCGAACTCCTCGACGCAGGCGGCCACCGCCTGTGCGCAGGCCACCGGGTCGGCGATGTCCGCCTGGCGGACGGTCACCGTTCCGGTGGCCTGGACCTTGGTCTCGGCCAGCCGGCCCTCGTCGATGTCCAGCGCGAGCACCGAGGCACCCCCGCGGGCCAGCCGGATCGTGACGGCCAGGCCCATACCGGAGCCGGCGCCGGTGATGAGCGCGACCTTACCGTCGAACAGCTCTGACATCGTCATCCTCTTCCTGTGATGGTGCGTGGCCGGTTCGGATGTCACGCCTGTCGCTGTTCGAGGAAGACACCGGGCTGTCCGGCATGGATTTCGATCCATTCGGCGCCGTCGTCGCCGGCCCGCCATGTGTAGAGCAGATCGGGGGTGAAGAAGCCCATACCAGCGCCCACCCGCCGCCGGCCGAAGATCAGTTCTCCGTTCAGGACGTAGTTCAGCTGGTGGGTTCCGTGGCGGTGGGGCTTCACCTGCTCCCCCGGCGCGGCCGTCTCGTGGTAAACACACAGCCGTGGCGACTGGAGGATGGTCTTCGTGACGAGCTCCCGACCAAAAATCTCGTAAAATTTCTGGGCTTCTTCGGAGTCACCGAGTAAGTCGGCGTTCGTACGGCTCGGAAGTTCTCTCACGTCGAAGAAGAACTGGCGCGGCTGCTCTTTCTCATCCTGCGGGCGGACTCCATCTGTCATCTGCACAGTCCTCTCGGTTGTCGCGCGGCTCAGACCGCCCACGCGGGAGTCTCAGAGGTTCCCCAGGTAGCCCGGGATACCGCCGTGGTCACGGCGAGAAGGCGGCGCCCGAGGCGAGGGATGTCAATCGCCTGGATCTGTTCGGGGAAACCGACGAGTGTCAGCGCCAGTCGAACGGTGCCCTGCGGATCGATGACCGGTGCTGCTATGTGTATGATCGGAACCCGCTGGGCATCCTCCAGCTCGGCGAGAAGACTGTCCTCGACGGCCGGCGGAGTTACGGCGCCGGTGTCATCGTTACGTCGTCGCCCACCGCCCACCGCATATCCGCGTTCCCGCACGCGGGCGAGGGCGTCCGTGTATCGGGCCTGGTCCGGGCCGCTCGCCGACGGGACGACGGCGGCCAGCCAGCGCCGGATGCCTTCCTGCCCGGCCCACGCCACGAACACCGTGCCGACGGGCGGGACTAGCGGGAACCGGCTCCCTGCGCGCACGTGCACCCCCACGGAGGCCGGTGAGTTGACCCGCGCCAGAACCACGATCTCGTCGCCGACAACGGTGCTGGCCACGCAGTCGAGTTCCAGCTCGCGGCTCAACTTGTTCATCTCGGCACGTGCATGGGGCAGGGCATCGTGCTCATCCAGGTACGTGGTGGCCAACGGCAGGAGCGATGGCCCGAGGGAGTAGCTCTTCTCGTGGTCGCGGATCAGGTAGCCCCGATCGCTGAGGAGGGTGACGATCGCGTGGCCGCTGGCCTTGTTCAGGTTCAGCCGTCGGGCGATCTCCGACAGGCTCAACGCCTCGCCCGGCCTGGCTGCCAGCAGCTCCAGAACGTCGAGGGCACGCTCCACCGCAGGAACGTTTCGTGCCATGCGCACTCCCTCAGTCCGGTTGGCCGCCTGGATCCGCAGTGTTCCCGACCCATTCGAAATGGGCCCGGACAGACGACTGATCCTCGCTCACCCACCCACGGCGCGTGGCGTACTGGAGCATTCGCTGCAGGCCCTGTCGCCACTCGTCATCGTTCTCACGTCCAGCCAGGCCGGGCAGCGCGACGACGTGAATCCACACATGTGGTGGAACAACGTATGCGAGCGGGTTGAGGTGGCCGGCCAGTGCTGCCCAGTCCAGTTCGCCGTGCACCACCACCTTGAGCTCGGTGAAGTCGTCGGGCTCGTCGAGCCGGACGACAGGATCATCTGCGGGTACGAYGTTGAGGTACATCTGCGTTGTCCCCGTCCATCCTCGATATGCGTGGTCGCATCGGGCGGGCCGAAGTCCGCTCGACAGGCCATCAGGCCATCAGGCGGGCGTATCTGCTGCGGTAGTACAGGAGCGGGGCGGCCTCGGCGTCCTCCAGCGCGAGCTGATCAACCCTGCCGACGACGATGGTGTGGTCACCGGCCTCGTGAAGAGTCTCGATACGGCAGTCGAGCCAGGCTGCCGTACCGGGAAGGATCGGTGCCCCCGACGGTGCGGGCCGCCAGTCAACGCCCCGGAAACGGTCCTCGCCTCGGGCGGTGAACTGCCGGGACAGTTCCTCCTGGTGCTCGGCGAGGACGTTGACGCAGAACCGGCCCGCCGCCCGGATCGAGGGCCAGGTGCTGGAGGTGTGGGCCGCGCAGAACAGGATGAGGGGCGGGGTCAGCGAGACCGAGCTGAAGGAGTTGGCTGTCAGTCCCACCGGACCGGCGGTCGGGTGTGTCGCGGTCACGATCGCGATGCCCGTCGCGAACGTTCCGAGCACGTTCCGGAACGAGGTCGTGTGGTCCTCACCGGCCATTGGTGCCTGGTGTCCGCTCACTGGTGCACCTTCCTCGTGTCGGAACTCGCGAATGGGAGAGTTCGGACACGCCCCTGGTCCCCACCGGGCCATCGCCCTGCTCGCTCGACCGTGAAGGTCCG
>NZ_MBLM01000147.1 GCF_001854655.1 Parafrankia colletiae
GGCTACGCGTGCACCAGATCCGACTGGAAGGCGGCGACGCCTCGTCCGACTCCTACTGCTTCCCATGACGCGATGTCGCCGGGTGCCCTCCGCCAGCCGCCACGCCGACAGGACGCTGGGTGGACACGAGGCTCAGGAGCGCCCAGCGTTCCTGTTGCCTGYGTAGCCAGGCGTGGGTGGGTGGGTTGACGGACACGGTCGGGCCGTTGACCTGCAGGTTCAGGTTCGCATTAGTGCTGGTTGGGTGCACTCGACCTTGTCGATGAACATCGACATACATCACGACCTGCAACTCTCGGAGAGTTCCGTGGAGTCGGACACCAACGGGGTCGAAGGCTGCAGCGCTCCGACCTGCTGGTTTGGGTTCGAGCCCTGTTGGGTCCGGAGCCCGGACAGCTTCTTGATCGCAGCACCCGCGTTGGATCGACTCGAAGATCGAGATTCAGCGCTATCGGCCAAGATGCGAGGCTGCGGGCCGTAGGGCCGGCCGTGCCCCGGCTCTTGGCGACCACGCGGCTCCCTCCTGCCCGTCTTTCACCGTCGCCGCGTTACTCCAGGTGGTACGCGGCTACGACGCCATCAAGACCGGCCTCATCTTCACCGCGGCCACTGTCGGCCTGGTCGCCGCCGCGTTGATGTCCCGGACCGCCTCCAGGGCCGACACGCCCGATGGCAGCCGGCCCGATGTCAGCCGCCCGCACGACTGACTGATCTCACTTCGAGACTCAGGTCAGAACGCGGGACTTCGCCCGCTCGAATTCCTCCGCACTGATCTCTCCTGTCCTCCGGAGGTCTACCAGTTTCGCCATTTCATTACCAACCCCCTGAGACTGCACCGCGGACGGCTGGAACGCCTGGTACAAGGCCTGCTGCCGCTGTCGGCCCTCAGCTGCCCGCTCGCCCATCGAATCGCCACGGCATATGGTGTACGCCAGAACACCCAGAAGCGGGRGGATGATAACGGCAGTCAACCATCCAGCCTTCCCCCAACCGGAGAGGTCACGACTGCGAAAAATATCCGATATAACAACGAAGAGCATGTACAGCCACAGGATAAGCCCGAATGCCATCAGBATCGTCCAGAAGGCGGACAGAAGTGGGTAATCCATGAAAATCCCCCTTGCGCAGGCCTACATCGAATCTCAAGACAATCCCAGAAAGCCTCTTTGACAGACAGCTACCCGAACTGCGCGTCACCACACGGTTCGCAGCCCTGACGGHGAGCGAAGGGGAAATCCGCTACGGCTCTGACGCCACCTCCAGGCCCGACTGCTCGAGCGTTTTCAGGTGCATCTGCACGATCTCTTCGAAGACCAGCGTTTTGCCGTGCACGATCGCGCCGAGTGTCTACTCAGGAGCCTGTGTCACCATTACTCTCGTCGTCATTAATCTCCCCTCGTCGCGACCGCTTTCATTCCGAGAACATTTTCCTGGTATCGGATTCCCAAGAACTGCGGTCCGCAAACAAATGACGCCAACAGATCGAGACAGAGAAAGCAGATCTCGATATTTCCGGAATTTCGCGGCGCCGTGTTCCCGCCTCGCCGGCCGCCAGTTTTCGGCTGCTCCTCCCAGGGAAAGACGCGGCCGCGAGACCGTGCTGACGGCCTCCCATGTAGAAAGCAGGAGGGACTGCGCCATGGTTTCCAGTGCTGGCGGCAGCTCCGACAGCCCGGCACGTTCGGACGACAAGGGTCCCCTGTCCATCGGGGAGCGGGCGGAGTACGAGCGGCTGCGCAGCGCGGCGGCGGTGCGGCACGACCGGGTACGAACCGTCGGGGCATCCCTCCTGGTCCTTCTGGCCGTCGTGCTGGCGCCGTTCGGCGTGATTGCCGCCTGGGCGGACACGACGATCTCCGACACGGGCCGCTACGTTGATACCGTCGCCCCGCTCGCCACCGACCCCGCGGTGCAGAACATGGTGATCGACCGTCTGACCGACCGGGTCGTCAGTAACGTCAACGTTGATCAGGTCGCCGCGTCGCTCGGCGGTCTCCTCGCGAGCAACGGTGCTCCCCCCGTTGTCGTGGACCATGCCGACGCACTGGCCGGCGCGCTGAAGACCGCCCTGACCAGCGCGGTACATCAGGTGGTTCAGGGAGTGGTCACCAGCGACCAGTTCCCCCTGGTATGGGAGAACGCGAACCGTCGGGCACATGCCGCCGTGGTGAAGGTTCTCACCGGCGAGGGCGGCAGTGCCGTGCAGGCCAAGGACAACACGATCGTGTTGGACATTGGCCCGGTCGTCGACAGTGTGCAGAAGCGGCTGGCCGACGCCGGCTTCGAGAAGGCCGGCAAGATTCCCGACGTCGACCGACAGATCGTGCTGCTACAGACAGACAAACTGACCAGGGCTCAGGGCGCCTTGCGTCTACTCGCGATCCTCGGCCTCTGGCTGCCGGTCGCCGTTGTGGCACTCGCCGCGCTGGGCGTATGGCTGGCGCCCTCGCACCGCGCCGGGCTCATGGCCACGGGCATCGGAATCGGCGTGACGATGATCGTGCTGCTCGTGGGACTGGCCGTCATGCGCCAGATCTATCTGGACTCCGTCCCGGCCGACATCCAGCCGCGGGACGCGGCAGCGGCCATCTACGACACTCTCGTCCGTTTCCTGCGCGACAGCGCGCTGACCTGGCTGACCATAGCCGCCATCATCGTGGTCGCTGGATATCTCTACGGGCCGGGACGCGGCGCTCGGGCCGTCCGCTCCGGCGCCGCCCACGCCATCGGGGCCATCGGTCAGCTCGCGGCCCGGGTGGGTGTGCGTACCGGCGGCGCCGGCCGCTGGTTGCACAGGCATCGCCGTCTCACCAGCGGGATCGTCATCGGGGCCGGGGCGCTGGCCCTGGCGCTGTGGAACTCTCCGACCCCGTCCTCGGTCGCCCTCGTCCTCGTGGTCGTCGTGGTTACCCTGGCCGCGCTGGGTGTCCTTGCCGCTGCCGGCACCACCCGGCCCAGTCCCGGGAGCCCCGACGACAGGCCTTCCCACGACGTCGTGGGGCCGCCGACCAGTGACCCCCACGCCGATACGCACGGGTAGGTTTCATGCCGGCGACCGGCCAACGGCGATGACGAGTACGGGTAGGTCGCCAGCGCGATCGACCCGCAATGCCACCACGCCAAGCCGGCCGCCGTCGAGCCGGGGCCGGGGCCGGGTGCCAAAACCACCAAGGCTGTGCAGTTGGTAGGCGGCGACTCCCTGATGCTCGCAGTCGTTCGAGGCCCGCGGCCGGCTCGCCGGTGCGGCCGGGTCGAAGGTCAGCTTTCCGAGCGCACGACCGCCCGCCCGGTCACCGACCGCGGGACGATCCGGATCCAGTAGGGCCGCTCGACGACGTCCGCCCAGGGCTCCAGGCCCAGGCGCTCCAGCGCCGCGGTCTGGGCACCTTCGACGACGGCCCTGGCCACACCGGTGACCAGGACGCTCCACCCCGCCTTGGTCACCGGGTCGAAGCAGTCGGCATGGAAGGAGACCAGGTCATGGTTCACCGCCGCCGACAGCTTGGAGCCGACGGCCGACCGGAAGACCACACTGTTCCCGTCCATCGCGTGGTTGACGGTCAGCAGGACCACCTCGCCGTCCGACACGAAGGCCACCCGACCCACCGGCACCGTCCCCAGCAGCCGGATGCATACATCGAACGGCAGCACGGCGAGGCCGGCGTGATCAAGTGCGAACTCCTCGGAGTCGATCAGCTCCTGCAGCGACAACGGGTCCACGGCTACTCCTCGATCTGACCGGCGGAAACCGATCCGCCGACCATGCCGCCGGCGGCCACCCGCGTGCCCCGTCCTGTTCTTCGACATCTCACGCTGGCGCACAGACCGTACCGTCGCGGTGTCGGCCGCGTGCGGTCACGACGCCGCGTCCGTTGGTCACGTCCGGGGGCGTGGTGTACGGAGAGGGTGGATTCGTCCGGGCTTTTCACTGGAGAAGTGGCGGCGGACGTCGTATGACCGGGGCCATCGTCAGCCACAATGCGTCGACTCAGCTCTTGGCGGGAGGGATGTTGGGGTTGAGCCGGAAGCGGTTTCCCGGGTCGTAGCTGCGCTTGACCTGTCGAAGGCGCTCGACGTTGCGTCCCCAGGCCCGTGCCCGGTCGGCGTCGTCGAGATCGGCGTCGCCGCCGAAGTTGAGGTAGGTGCCCGACGCGGCGGGCAGCGTGACGGCCTCGTCGTAGGCATCGCGCACCCAACGGATGTTCGCGGCGTTGTCGGCCGGGTCCAGCCAGTTTCCGTCGAGRCTCAGCATGTGTCGAGCGCTGCGATCGCCGAACGCGGTTTCCGTCGCCCCGACCCGCGACATGGCGCCTCCCAGGAGAGGCATGTGCACCATGGTCATCGGGTGCGGGCGGTCCTGACCGACGCGGACCACGAACGCGGTCACCTCCTCGTCGAGTCGGTCCAGGTAGACGGACTTCCAGTAGCTCTGCAGCCCGCCCTTCGGGAAGAAGGGGTCGAAGGAGGACTGCGCTGTCCGGTACGGCAGGGCCTGGCTCATGTCAGCGAGCGGCGAGCCGAACTCGGCAAGCGCCCGACACGCCCGCCGGCCCTCATCCGGGTCGCCCGCGTACAGGGCGGCCGCGATGAACACGTCGCGGTCGTGTACAGCGGGCGGGAGTGCCGGCACCGCCGGCAGCGACCACAGCAGGGCACGGCCGGTGACCTCCTCGGGGACGGTGGACGTCCAGTCCTGCCAGCGGGGAAGCACCTCGGCAGCGGCGTCGATCGGGTAGACGACCACGCTGTTCCAGACCACCGGACCGAGCGGGTACGCCTCGAACTCGAAGGACACCACCACGCCGAAGTTGCCGCCCCCGCCGCGCAGCGCCCAGAACAGGTCCTCGTGCTCGGACGTGCTACACCGCACGACCTCGCCGCTGGCCGTGACGACCTCGGCCGCACGCAGCGCATCGCAGGCCAGCCCGTACTTGCGGTGCAACCAGCCGATTCCGCCACCGAGCGTCAGACCAGCCACACCCGTGGTCGACACTATTCCCCCGGGTACCGCGAGCCCGTGCAGTTGCGTCTCACGGTCGACGTCGCCCCAGGTCGCACCACCTGCCACCCGCACACGCCGCTGTTCCGGGTCGACCCAGACACCCCGCATCCCCGACAGATCGATCATCAGACTGTCGTCGGCCGTGGAGGCCCCGGCGATGYTGTGGCCGCCGCCGCGGACAGCGACGAGCAGGTCTCGCGTTGCGGCGAGACGGACGGCGTCGACGACGTCGGCGGCCCCGGTACACCGGATGATCAGACCTGGTCTGCGGTCGAGCATCGCGTTCTGGATGACTCGCACGTCGTCGTACCCGACGTCGTCCGAGGTCAGAACCTGCCCGTGGAAGATCGTACGGATCTCCTCGACCGTCTCGTCCGAGAGTGTCTGCCGCTGGCCTCCCAGTGTGAGCACCTGTGCCGACATGAGCGCTCCTCCCCTTGTGCTCGCCGGTGTCCATCGGGTGGGCCCGGTCTGCGCCTCCTACCCCTACAGGGTCGCGCTACGACCAGGACGTCGCAAAACGTGCCCACATGGCAACCATGCGTTGCCGCGGGTGGTAGATCTGATGCCGGAGATCGGCGCCGGCCCGCTGTCCGCTCCTCGGCCGCTCCCGGCGCCATCAGGCATCCGAGCGGATGCCAGCCAGAAAAACCGGGCCCATGCCCTGGTGTTTCCCTGGCATTCCGGCGGCGACCCGCGCGTATGTTCGGCCCTGCCGTTCAGTTTACGGTCCACCTCGTGCCAAATTTACCGTACCACGGCACAGCGTTTCGGACGTAACCACTTTTCCCATCCATCCAGGGAGCCGATTGTGACAACTGCGCGACGACTCATCGATGTCAATCAAGGCGGCATGCCATGACGCGCCCGGGTTTCTGGTGGAATGCCTCGCGCGTGGACCAGGCGCATCACCCCTGCGAGGGAAGCGACGGAGCAGCGCATGCACAGGAACGGAATGCGACACGCCGCGGTTACGGCGCTGACGTTCCCGCCCGGCCACTTACTCCGACGGACGCGCTTGTACTCGGATACCAGCGAGCATTTCCGAGAACGCCGCTCTCGGTCGGTTACCTGCTGGTCGCCGACGGCCCCGCGCCCGAAGTCCAGGCGTTGCGCGAGCTTGTCGCGGACCGGGCACGCGACTTTCCTCCGCTGACCCACCGGATCGCCTCGACAGGACGGGGCCGGCTGGTCTGGATGACGGACGCCGGTTTCGCCCCGGCCCGGCACGTCCACGAGTACCGGCTCCCCGTGGAGCCGGGGCTCACCGGACTACGCGAGGCAGTGGGACGGCTGTCAGCGGTCGAGATCTCGTTGGATGCACCGCCGTGGCAGCTCTGGCTGCTCCACGGCCCCCACCGCGACGGATTCACCCTGCTGTACCGCGCCAGCCACGTGTGGATGGACGGGACGGCGCTGAACCTRGTGCTGGGAAAGCTGTTCGGCCTGTCCGGCCCGGGATCGGAGCGCGAACCTCCACGGATGTCGCCGGACCGTCGGCCCGGCCCTCGAGCTGTCTGCCGGGYCACCGCTCACTCACTCGGATGGCTCGCCCGGACGGCCACGATCGGCCCRCTCTCGGCGGCACCCACGGGATACCCGCACCACTCCTGGCTGGAGGTGGACCTGGCCAGGCTACGGGCGATCAACCGCGCCTACGGGGTGACCRTGAACGACGTGTTCCTGGCCGCGCTCGCCGGCGCTCTGCGTGCCTGGCCACGCCCCGGCTCCAGCCAGCCCGGCCACCCCGGCCGACGCCGGGGCCGGATGCACGCCGCGATGCCGGTCAGTACCCGCCGGGCGGCCGAGCGGGACCACGTGAGCAACCACCTGGCCACCGTACGGATCGCGCTGCCTCATGATGAGGCGTCGGTCCACCGGCGCGTGGAGGCGATCCACCGGCAGACCGTCCGACACAAGCGGGGCGGGACTCCGGGCGTCGCCGAACGTCTCTTCCTCTGGACGATTCCCGCGCCGTTGCGACCGGCCGCGCTGTCCACCGGGATCATGTCCCACGTCTTCGCGCTGACCGCGTCCAACCCGGGTGGCCTGACCGGCCCGATGGAGATCCTCGGTCGACCGGTCATCGCCGCCCTGCCCACCCCTCCGCTCCCCGCAGGCCAACGCCTGGCGGTCCTGCTCGGCGGGCTGGACGGCCAGGCGTGCATCGGTTTCACGATGGATAAATCGGTGCGGGACGGGACGCGGCTGCCGGAACTCGTCGAGGCCGAGCTGGGCGCGCTTGAAGCGGCGGCCGGCCTCCGCCACGRCCCGGTCCGGAAACTGGCCGAGAACCACGCCTTCGACACGGCCACACCCGCTTGACACGACCGGGAGGCGACCTGGGTCCGCACCCCGCCGACCAACCTGACTGGCGGAGATCCCGACCGCTGACACCACCGACACCGGCAACCTGCGGGCCGCGCAGAGTCTCGCCTACGGCCCGCCCGCGTCCGAGCATTCAGAGCTCGAGGCCCGTCTCGCCAAACGCCGACGAGGACGTCACCTGGCTCGAAGATCCACGAGAAGCGACCTACCTCGCCACCGCCACCGGCACGGCGGGTTCGGCCGGGCGGGCCGTCATGGCCTGTGCGCGCAGCGGGCGCAGCAGCAGCGCATAGGCGGGCCAGGCCAGCACCGCGACGGCGAGGAACAGCAGCTGTACGGGCAGCCTTCCACCGACCAACGCGACCAGCCCGCCGGCCAGGGGCAGGGTGCTCTGGTTCAGCAGCACGATCAGGCTGATGACGCGGCCCCGTTCGGCCGCGGCGATCCAGTGCAGCCGTTCGACGCGGATGAAGACGTTGAACAGTCCGGTCATGCCAATGCACAGGCCATAGCCGAGCACATACAGCGGGAACAGCTGCGCGACCCCGATGAGGGCCGCACCGGCGGCGCTGACCAGGAATGACAGTACGCCGACCCGGTAGATGGACACGCGGCGCAACAACCACGTCATCGACAGCAGGGTGACGATCGAGAACACGCCGACCGTGATCTGCAACGTCGCGAAGACCGTGTCGCGCTGGTGGAAGTGCCCGATGGTCAGGGGTGCGCCGGTGGCCATGGCGAGACCCACCATCAGGTTGGCGACCATCGTCAGCCCGACCAGGGACAGCAGGATCGGCGTCCCGGCAAGGCTGCGGATGCCGACCCGAAGGTCACCGACCACACTGCACCGCATGTCAGTCGAGACATCCGCGGCTCCCGCACCACCTGCACGACCTGCACGACCTGCGGCATTCACAACGTCTGCGGTATCCGCGGTCCGGGCGCCGAGGCCGCGCAACGCGGAAACACCGCACGCGCCCATCGCGAACGCCACCCCGCTCACCCAGAGCAGCTGCGTCGGGGACACCCAGAGCAGCATCAGACCGCCCAGGGCCGGTCCGAAGACCCMCGATCCGCTGTTGATGATCTGCAGCACGCTCTGTGCCTTTGCCAGGTCCTCCTTCGGCACCAGCTGCGGGATGGTCGATTCGAGCGCGATGAACGTCTGGGCGTAGCAGAACGCGCACAGCGCCATGAGCGCCGCGGTCAGCCCGAAGGTATGCCCCGGCCACCTGGCCAGCGCCAGCACGGTGAGCAGGCACGCCGCCGCCCGGACGCTGTCGCTGGTGGCGTAGACCCGGCGTCCGCCGAACCGGTCGGACAGCACTCCGGCCAACGGAAGGGAACTCAGCCGCGGCAGCCATTCGATCAGGAACGCGAGGCCCGCCAGCGACACACTGCCCGTCACGGTGTAGATGATCAGAGGCACGGCGAACTGGAGCACCTGGTCACCCAGTGTTGACAGGACGCGGGCGCCGAGGAACACCCGCAGCCGCCAGCTGCCCAGGCCCCGATCAGCGGGCGCGGACATCGACGTCGATCCGTTCCTCGATGGCCGCGCTGAGCTCGTCGAGGCGGTCCAGCAGCGTCACGACGTCGTCGGCGACCAGGATGATCTGCCCGACGAAGCCGGCGTTGTCCGCGACCTCGGCGCGCACCTGCTGCCCGGGCGACGTGCAGAGCTCCGCGTCATGCAGCGGGATGCCGAGCTCGTCCGCCACGGCCGCGACGTCCGGGGTCGAGACGACGACGCCGTCCCGCGGCGCGCGCAGCATCCGGATGCCGCTCACCGCCTGGGCCTCCGGCCGGCTGGGCCGCATCGCACCGCCGGTCGACCAGCGCAGCCATTCCCGCCATGGATCGAAGCCGGGGAAGGCGAGCCTGGCCAGATCCCAGATGTGCATGCCGCCGGGGCGCATGTTGGTCTCGACCGCCGCGACCCCCTGCTCCAGCAGGAACAGCTCGGTGTGGAACGCCCCGTTGGCCGGGGACACCAGCGCCCGGACGTGGGCGCCGGCCTGATCGAGCAGGGCGGTCTGCACCTCGTCCAGCGGCGCCGGCACGACCTGCTGGAACTCGGCGCGGAACCGGCCCGGGGTGGTGCGCTTCTCCGTCAGCCAGCGCGCACCGCCGACGAAGTCCCAGCTGTATTCGCGGGCGCCGGTCACCAGCGTCTCCACCATCACGCCGCGGTCGTGGTACGGCTCCAGGGCCGTCCACAGCGCCGGGCAGGCGGCGAGGTCGGGCACGAGCTGGCAGCCGCGGCTGTTGCCCTCGCTGGTCGGTTTGACGAACGCCGTGCCGCCGAAGCGCGCGACGGCGGCCTCGAACTCGGCGAACGAGTGGACGACCAGGCTGCGCAGCGGCGTGTAGCCGGTCGGATGGTCGTCAGACGCGGCCTCGACCGCGCGGAACCGGTGTTTGTCGAGGCCGATCGCCGCCCGGGTCGGCTCGGCGCCGGGCAGCCCGAACCGCGCCGCCAGGTGTGCCCCCAGCACAACGCCGCGGTCGGAGAACGGCAGCACGCCGATCGGCCGCAGGCCGTGGTGGCCCAGCTGCGCGGCGACCTGCCCGGCCACGGCAGCTGCATCCGGTGCGTCGTCCGGGGCGAGTTGACCGAGCAGGCCGAGCGGGACGGCGATCACGACGTCGGCGGCGGCGGCGTCCTGCGGCCTCGGCTGGTCCGTGACCAGGACGAGCCGCGCCCGGTACTCCTGATGGCACAGGTCGCGCAGCTTCGCGACGTCGTAGATGCGGGTGTTGTTGTAACCGGTGAGGACGAAGCACGCGGCGTTCATGCCTGTTCCAGGACGGCTGCTGGTTCCAGGACGGCTCATGCCGGTTCCAGGACAGCCGTCTGCGTGCAGATCTCGGCGAGGGTGTCCCGCAGCTCCCGGGCGGTGCCGCGGACCACCCCGGACAGCGGTGTCGCCGCCGCCGCGTAGCTGATCTCGCCCGCCCTGGCCGCAGGGCGATCGTTGTGCACGTAGGAGACCAGGCGCCCGGCGAAGCGGTCCGGGTCGAAATCGACGCTGGTGCCCTGGGCACGGTGGTGCGCCGGGAAGACGAACCAGCCGTACCAGTGCGCCGAGGGCCGCATGGAGGGCTCCTCGATGTCTCCGAACAGTTGGTGTGCGAGGTCCAACTGGTAGAGGTTGACGCCGGTGCGCAGCTCGAACGTCTCCGCGACGCCGGCGC
Organism: Parafrankia colletiae; assembly: GCF_001854655.1. Taxonomy (GTDB): domain Bacteria; phylum Actinomycetota; class Actinomycetes; order Frankiales; family Frankiaceae; genus Parafrankia; species Parafrankia colletiae. Next base: position 10,532 of record NZ_MBLM01000147.1, read on the forward strand.
CGCCGACCCGGCTCGCCGTCTCCAGGAACAGGAACCGGCCGTCGCTGGCCCGGATCAGCTCGAAGTGGAAGGCGCCGTCGCGCTGGCCGAGCACGGGCAGCGTGCGGCGCAGAAGCGCGAGCGCGCCCGGCTCGTCCGGTGTCTGCGCCGAACCCAGCGGGCTGCCGTGGGCGAAGTTCAGGCAGTCCCCGACGTAGACGCTGCTCGTCACCGTGCGGACGGCACCGCGGCGCAGGTAGCCGTCGAGGTGCCAGATCTCGCCGGGCACGAACTCCTCGACGAACACGTCGGACGCCGCCCCGCGCCCGGCGAGACGGTCGAGGATCTGCCGGGCATCGCCGGTCTCGATGCCGGTGCTGGACGCCTCCAGGCGAGGCTTGATCAGATACGTACCGGTGGCGGGCGGGTCGCGGCGGAAGTCCGCGACGCTCCAGAACGCCGGCTGAGGGATACCGGCGTCCGCGGCGCGGGTGCGCATCAGCCACTTGTCCCGCAGCGGCGCGATGTCGGCCGGCAGGTCACCGGGGATGCCGAACCTCGCGCGCAGGTGTGCCGCCGGCAGCAGGTCGTACTCGGAGCGGGCGATCAGCCGATCGGCCGTGCCCAGCCAGTCGGCGTGCTGTGCGGCCAGCGCGTCGACGTCCGCGGTCGGTGTGGTCAGGACCCGCCGGCCCGCACCGGCCGGCAGACCGTCGGTCGTGCCCGTCGAGCTGAGGTAGCGCACGACGTGGCGGCCGTGGTCGACGGCCAGGTCGTAGCGGATCTTGGCGAACGGGATGCGATGCAGGATGACGATGTTCATGGGCGGTAGCCGATCTCCAGATAGGACTCCGTCTCGACGACGAAGTCGGCCGGCAGGTCGGGGCCGAGCGCGGTGACGTCCCACAGCGCCTGGCCGACGAAGATCTCCCGATCGACGTGTGGCAGCGTGTCGCCCTCGTGGACGAAGACCTTGTCCTCCAGGACCTCGATCCGGCCCGGCCGCCGGCTCAGCCGTGCGACGTGGCGCCCCGGCTCGCCGAAGAACACCCGGAAGAAGGTCCTGCGCACACCGTCGCCCGGCGGCTCGGCGGCCGGCGACTCGGCGGCCGGTAGCTGGCTGGGGTCGCCCACCAGCAGGTCGACCCACCGGCCCAGCAGGTCCACACCGCTGTGGAGCCGCGTGCTGGGGACGATGTACGCACCACCGATCCGCGGATTGACCTCGACGATCTCCCAGGCGTCCCCGCTGGTGTACCGGGCCTCGACGTGGTGCACGCCGGTGTCCACACCCAGCGCCTTCAGCGCGAGCGTGACCTGGTCGACGCCGTGCCCGACCACCGCGGCGTCAAGCGAGACGGGTGGGCAGGCGCAGGCGTTCTCGAGCACCGTCCGCCCGGACTCGCGCAGGTCGACCTTCTCGTGCACCGCGTGCACGCTCACCGAGCCGTGCTCGACGCTGACCTCGAAGCTGCACTCCACGCCGTCGATGAACTCCTCGATCAGGAACGACGGGGTGCCCTCGAAGGCACCGGCATAGGCGACGTCGCGCGCCGCGCGTTCCCAGAGCCTCTCCAGCTCGGCGGCGTCCCCGAGCCGGTCCGCACGCAGCGCGCCCAGCGAGGCGAACCCGGTGCGCGGCTTGACGAAGTACCGGGACGGGTCGGTCAGGCCCGCGTAGCGCTCGGCGTCGAACGGCCAGGCCGCCACCTGCGACAGACCGTGCTCGCGCAGCCGCTCGCGCATCCTCAGCTTGTCCCGCAGCCCGCGGACGGTCTGTTCGGTCAGGTCGCCGACGCCGAGCGACCGGTTCGCGGACGCCATCAGCTCCCGGTAGGCATCCCAGACGGTGATACAGCCCAGCAGCCGGACGCCGGTCGCCGACAGCCGCGCGAGCACGGCGTCGACGTCGGCGGGCCGCAGGGCGTGGCCGTCGGTGACGTGCAGCGCCGCGACCTGCGAGCCCCAGTCCGGCGTCCCGGCATCCTGCGCGGGACGCGACGACAGGACGTAGGGGGTGATCCCACGCTGGCGCAGGGCATCGACCAGCGGTGGCACCATGGTTTTGAGCTGGTGCGCGAGAATGAGAAATCCAGGATTCCCAGCCATGTCGATAATCCGTTCTCAAGGACCGGGCCGGGTCGGCGGCATGCGTGATGGGCCGCCACCGACCCGGCGGGATCAGGCCGACTGCAGCTCGGTGGTGCCGAAACGCTCGTACATGTCCACGAAGAACTGCCTGAGCAGCTCCTGGATCTCGTCGAAGTATCGCTTGATGTCGACGATGTCCTGTTCGCTCTCAACGAAGAGACTGAGTATGTTCCACATGTCCTGGGTGTGGTCCTCGACGAGATCCGTGTTCAGGTGTGCGGCCTGACCGACGATCATGTCCTTACCCAGCGACGTGGACATGGCTCTGATCTRCTTCGGGGTGATCTTCTGTGTGGTGTACTCCACCAGATAGCTGTAGCAGATCACGCCGAGAACCTTTTCGTGCTCCGCGACAAAATACAGGTAGCCGGCCAGCAGACGGGTGTAGAGATTCGGCTCGGTCGCGAAGATGTCCTGGGCCGACAGACCCACCTTCTCGGCGTCCTTCATGAACAGGACGTCGTGYAGCATCTCCTCGTCCTGATAGGCGGCGTAGAGCTTGGCCGCCTCGGCGTTTACGCGGGTGATCTTGTGGAGTGCGTAGGACTGCGCGGTGCGCATCAACCGGATACGCCAGGCATGCTCGATCAGGGTCTGCCGGTAGTACTGCAGGTGGATCTCGGTGCCCTCGAGGTGCCGGGCGAACGGCACGGTCGCGTTCCACTCCTCGATCTTTGCGTCCAGGAAGGTGTCGATGTCCTGCTTGGCCCGGGCGCTGTCGCCGGAGGAGAGGAACGGCTTGCGGCGCAGCAGGGCGCTGTGGGTGAGGCGGTTCGAGGTCTGCATGCCAGTACTCCCGTGCTGGTAGATGCTGGTGGATGCTGGTTTCGGGGAATCGTGCTCAGTTGACTTCGTCCAGGACGGCGTCGCCGTACGCCCGGCTCTGACAGGCCAGGCGCATCGCCGGGCTGTCCTCGCCGAGGAGCTCGAAGAGCCGCTCCTCCCGCGCGGTTCGCGGCGACAGGTTCTCCCCACCGCTCACGATCCGCACGACACAGATCCCGCACCTGCCGGATCTGCAGCCGAACGTGATGATGTCGTCCATCTCGGTCAGTTCGACGGAACCATCGAATTCGACCGTTTCATCGGCGTTGACAAATTTCAGACTTGACATTCGACACCTCCATGCCGGCCTGTCGGACGGGCAGCCGACCGGCCAGGCGCAGAACCGTCGTCGACGTTGTTCTCAGCTCCCCGCACAGTGACTCCTTCAGCGCTCTGGCCCGGCACTCCCGCGCAGGAGAGATCCGGCGCCTTCTCCTCTGACAGTCCCGGCGGTCACACGGTCTTCTGGATCGATCGCACCTGCGCCGRCATCCGGCAATGCAGGCCGGGATATCCCGCACAAGGCACATCGACACCGCTTCGCAATCCTCTTCGGAGAGCGGCGAGGAATGCGTCGGAACCGTGGCCACGCCACTGGCCAGCAGGTTTCCGCAACCGCCTGTCGGCTGACCGGGGTAGCGGTGACCACCTGCGCCACAGCCATCCGGTTTCCGTTTGATGACGGGACTACGTGAATGACCTTACGCGCCGCCTCGAGAACGGTCGCCTGACACGGCCTAACACGTCTGTCGAGGAGCCGACATGTCAGTCCGGAGCCGATCCCCGCCCGGCGAGTGAACAGGCCTGACGAGAGCAGGAACGCGACTTTCGGCGTTTCTCTGTCTCTTTGGCGTCTTTCTCGGGCCGGATCGCCGGCCACCGGGGACGCCCGCGATCATGGCGCTCCTGGTCCGCACAGGCCACCTCAGTCCTGCCCGGTGGGCCCGCAGGGGTGGTTCGTTCGGCGCGAGAGGTCTCGCGATGCTCCCTCCTCCGGGCAACACCGGGAGTTAGACACCCTCGCCAACAGCCCCGATCCGGGACGCCCATCGCCATCGGCTCCACGCCGTCGTGGGCAGGCGGCTGACGAACCCGCAATCCCGTCTCCTCGAACAGCTGCTGCCGACCGAAGGCAGAACACTCGACGGACGCCCCGGCCGCGGCCACCGATCGCGCTGACCTTGCGAGGTCGGGTGGTCGGACGCGCGGGCCCGGGCGATCGGCCCGCTCGACTCAGACTTCCCTGTAACCCACCGCGTCCCGCACCACTCGGGCGTACCGAGTGGTCATCATGGTCTGCGCCCGTAGACCTGCGGGGCCGGCGAGTCGCGGCAGGAATCCGTTCGGCCGGCTGAAGGCTGTGATGCCCAGCCAGACCGCGTCGTCGGCGTCGCGCTCGACGACGAAGGCCTCCTCACCGACCTCAGGATGATCAGGCAAGGTCCCGTAGGCGAAACCACGCCGGTCGGGCTCGTCGAGCACCCACACGACCCGGCAGGCGGCCAGCACACCGACCCCTCCCCAACCCGCGCACATCACCACGGTCGCCCCGACATCCGCCCCGGCGGACGACGCAGCCAGCCTGAGTCCGGCACGCCGGTGCATCCCCCAGCTCATGACCACCGCAGCCGCCACCGAGAACGCCGGCTGCCCCTGCCCCAGCAACACACGACGGCGCAGATGCCGATAACCGTCGGGTAGATCGGTCGCGGTCGCCCCACGCTCGGGGTAGGTCAGCTCAGCGTCCTGACAATGGACCAACTCCTGTTCCAGCCCCGCGGCGACAAGCAGACGCATCCTCACAGCATCCCCCGCGAGGAACCCCTGTTCGCGACGAGGAGCAAGGCGTCGTGCTCATCGAACCCGGTCAGTGGCGCGTCGGCGCAGGCGCACCGATCCGCTGCCGTTCTCGCCGAGTCGCAGCGCGAGTCCGTACCCGACCAGGACGATGAGGTGGAGAAGGAAAAGCCAGAAGCCGACCGCGACGGCGGCGCCCACCGGATAGAAACCACCGAACGGCAGACCGAGATCCAGGGTGAACGACAGGAAGAGCACGAAACCCTGCACGAACCCCGCGACGAAGGATCCGGTCGTTCCCGCCGCGCACAGCGTCGCCGGCCAGGCCGGCCGGCCGGGGCCGACCACCCGGTAGACGAAGGTCAGGGTCGCGGTCAGTACCAGCCAGTCGACCGTGAACGCGACGACCACACCGAGGGCCGCCGACAGGCCGCTGTCGGCGAACAGGCGCGCCAGCACCGGCGTCACGAGCAGCACCGGAAGCAGCAGCACCGGCGCGGCGGCCAGAAGCGGCAGCACGCTGAGTCGTCCGCGCCATCCGACCAGATCCTCGCGCTGTCCGGCGAGCCGCACGAACGCCCGGCGCAGCCCTTCGCCGTAGAACGTGGCCGGAACCGCCGCACCCGCCACGACCAGCGGCGACATCGTCGTCGCGGCCTGGAACGCCGTGTCGACGACCGCGGGCGCGCCCAGGCCGCCGGGCAGGGCCTCGGCCAGCGAGCTGCCGAGCTCGTGGGTACGCGCTTCGCCGAGTAGCAGGTCGATCAGGCTGATCGCGACCAGCACGCCCGGGACCAGCGCGATCGCGGCGTAGTAGGTGACTCCGGCGGACATCAGCGCGAGATCGTGGCCGCGCAGGCCGTCGACGACATCCCGGCCCAGCGCCACGACCTGCCGGGCGGCTCCTGTCGGGGCACCTTCCATACCGACAGCGTCGTCGGCGGAACGCCACCCCGCACTCTCCGATGCCGGACTGCTGGCGACACGGACTCAGAGCAGGTCGTGGTCACGGGCGAAGAGGGCGGCCTGGGTGCGGTCGCGCAGGCCGAGGCGGTCGAGGATGCGGGAGATGTGGTTCTTCACGGTCCCCTCACTCAGGTAGAGCCGGGCGGCGATCTCCCGGTTGTTCAGCCCGGCCGCGACCTGGCGCAGGACGTCGATCTCCCGTGCGGTCAGACCGGCGGCTGTGGGCCTGTCGACCGACCAGCCGGCTGGGGGCGGTGTCGCGGCTGGCGAAGCCGCGGCTGACAGTGCCGCGGCTGACGGATCCGCGAGCGCGTCGGTGGGGGTGCGGGCGGGGAAGGGGGCTGCGCGGTCCAGAACCGTGGTGAGGCGGGCTGCGGCGGCCGGGTCGAACTGGACCACGCCGGCCTGGGCCAGCCGGACGGCGGCGGCGAGTTCCGCGGCCGGACGGTCCTTGAGCAGGTAGCCGGCCGCGCCTGCGCGGAGCGCGCGCACCACGTAGTCCTCGTCATCGAACGTCGTGAGCATCACCACCCGGCAGGCCGGCACCTGTTCGGCCAGTTCGGCTGCCGCTGCCACACCGTCCAGCACCGGCATCCGCACGTCCATGAGGACCACGTCCGGGCCGAGGGCCAGCGTCCGCTCGACCGCCTCCCGGCCGTCTGCCGCCATGCCGACGACCTCGATGCCCGGCTGGATGTCGAGCAGGGCGGCGATGCTCTCCCGGATCAGTCGCTGGTCGTCGACAACCAGCACCCGTACAGGCGGGCGCGAGGATGGCGTGGGGAGGCCCGCGCGGGACCCGGGTCCGGGAGCGGCAGCTTCGGTCATGGGGCCGGCTCGGTCATGGGGCCGGCTCGGGCTGGTGGGGGATCGTGATGGCCAGGCGGGTGCCCCGACCTGGCTCGTTGTCGACCGTGACCGAGCCGCCGACCAGAGTCACCCGCTCGCGCATACCACGTAGGCCGAAGCCCTCGCGGCCGGGATCGAACCCGTGGCCGTCGTCGGCGACGACGAGACGGGCCTCGGTCGGCGCGCAGTGGACGGTCACCGACACGCGGGTGGCGCGCGCGTGTCGGCGGACATTGGTGATGCCTTCCTGCGCCGCCCGGTAGAGCGTCATCAACACCGCGGGCCGGTACCGGTGCTCGTCGCCGGACCAGTCCACCGTCACGGCCAGCTGGCCGTCGTCCGTCCGCCGGGCCTGTCTCGCCAGCTCGTCCAGGGCCGCGGAAAGCCGGAAGGGAGCCTCGCGCAGCGTGCCGACGGAGCGGCGGACGTCGTCGAGCGCGAGCCGCGCCGACCGGTGCGCGTCCTCGATCGCGGTGTCCGCGGCCACCGGGTCGCGGTCACGGAAGGCGGCCGCCTTCTCCAGCAGGACCGAGATGGCGGTCAGATGGTGGCCGAGCCCGTCGTGGATGTCGCGGGCGACCCGGTTGCGTTCCGCGGCGGCGGACAGCTCGGCCACCCGCTCCGACGACGCCCGCAACCGTTCGTTCGCCTCCTGGGCACGTGTTCTGGCCCGCCGTTCCTCGGCGGCGACAGCGGCCGTCGTGATCGTCAACACCAGCCCGAGGACGAACATCAGCAGGTCCGAGATGTGTTCCGGCGAGCGGTACCAGCGGGGTTCGGTCAGCTGGAACGCCATGACGACGGCCGCGGCGCACCCGGCGCCGACACCGATGCTCACCGCGCGGCCGAACGCGAAGTACGCGGTGAACGGCAGCAGCAGGAACAGCACCCGGGCGAGCCCGGCTCCGTCCCCGGCTGCGATCAGGACGAACAGCGCGGCGCGCGCGGCCAGCAACCCGAGGGCCGCGGGGCGCGGGGCGCCGGCTGGGAACCGCCGTCGCTCGGCGAGGTCCAGGACGGCTGCCGCGGCCAGCCCGCCGACAAACGGCAGCTGCCTCGTGTCACCCAGGCCGGCGAGGCCGGCGTACTCGCCGGCGACCAGCACGCCGGCGTACAGGACGGGTGCGACCCACGGAACCGACGGCGACACGGCGTCAGGGTACGTCGACGGGCGCACTCGCTGGTATATCCGAAAGGCACGTACCCGAAGGCACATGCCGGAAGGCATGGTTGCGCACCGGGTACCGATGGGCAGGCGGCCAACGGGCACTTCCGGCGCAGCTCACCGCTTCCTACGGTCCGGGCATGTACTTTCTTCTGCGTTTCGGAGCTGTCAGTGGTCTGCTGGCCGGCATCTTCATCGCGGTGCCCGGGATGATCGAGGCGTTCACCGGTGAGACCCTCGCCACCAGTCTGGCGCTCGGTGTCTCACCGGCACTGGCGGTTCCCCTGCTGCCGGCGCTGCGCCTCGTCCTGCCGACCGCGGGCGACCGCCGCCGCACGGGCCGCACGGGCCGGCTGGGCACGGCCGACCCGGCCGACCCGGCCGTCTCCGCGGGCAGAGGCGGCTCCGAGGGGGCCTTCGCCGACACCGCGTTCGCCGTGAACCTCCTCGGGCTCGGGCTGTTCGGCGGAGCCGCCTACGCCCTGAACGTCGTCGTCTACCCGCTCGGCGACGACACCGACCTCGCCACGGCGAGCCGCGTCGCACTGCTGGCCAGCGCCGCCGTCTTCGTCGTCGGCGTGGTGCTGTTCGGGATCGCCCTGCTGCGCGCCGGCGCCTATCCACGCACGCCGGTCTGGCTCTACCTGCTGGGGTTTCCGCCGTTCGCGATCGCCGCGCGGCTGCCGGACACTCCGGTGACCAGCCTGCTGCACGTGCTCGTCGGGGGCGCCGTCGCCTGGCTCGCCCTGTCCTGCTGGCGGCTTGCCGGTGCCACCGGCGGATCTGCGGCCTGACCGCCGCCGGAGTCGGGAAGCCCGCGTACCGGGCGAGCATGTCAGCCCGTGGGGGCCGGCGGCGCCGGCCCCGCGCCTGGTGTCAGGTCAGGCAGGGGCGTCGGCACCCTGCGTCGAGGTCGCGAACTCCTCGGGGCCGTTCTGCGCCGCCGCCGGATCCATCCACATGACCTGCCAGCCGTGGCCGTCGAGGTCGAAGAAGCTGCGTGAGCACATGAAGCCGTAGTCCTCCAGGCCGTCCGCCTCGACGCCGCCCGCGGCCAGCGCGGCCTCGGTGACCGTGTTGACCTCCTCTCGGGACGACACGCTGAAGCAGTAGAGCGCCAGCGCGTGCGTGGCGGGATCGGCCATCGGCAGCTTCGAGAACTCCGCGAACTTCTGGTGGCTGAGCAGCATGACGCTGGCCTGCTCGCCGACCAGCATGCAGGCGGCGGTCTCGTCGGTGAAGCTCGGGTTGAAACTGAACCCGAGCTTCGCGAAGAACGCCTTGCTGCGCTCGAGGTCCGCTACGGGGATGTTCACGAACAGCATGCGGCCAGGGTGTGCGGGGGTGGTCACGGCGGGTCTCCAGATCCGTAGTGCGACGGGGTACGTCCTGGTAGACCAGGCGGGCCCGCGGAACTCATCGGTGGAGCTCGCAGCCTCCACGCGCCAGACCACCGGGCGGCCTCACCATCTCCCCCGCCTCCCCCGCGCCCAGGCACGAGACGTCAGGCGAGCCGTCACCGGCGCGCGCCAGGCTGTTGCGCTCTGCGCGGATCCCCTCTGTTCTCCACTGGCCACCGGTGGGACCCGTCATGGTCGTCACCGGGCAGGATCTCGTGGCCGCCGACACGATTCGGCCGCACTGCCACCTCAGGCTTTCAGTAGCCGACGGTGAATCGCTGCTGGATATGGCGTGGAGTCTCGACCTCATCGACGATGGCTACTGCGAGGTCCTCGGCGGATATATCGCTCGCGCCCGCCGCTGTGACCAGAATCTGGTTGGTACCGGTCCGGAAGCGGCCGGTGCGCTCACCGGAGGTGATCAGTCCGGCCGACGGGCTGAGATACGTCCATTTTCTGTTCGACAGGCGGTACAGGTTCAGGGCCTCCCGGTGGGCCAGTACGACCTTCACATAGTCAGTGGGGACTCCGAGGGCCGCGGGCAGGCCTTCCGCAAAGCCCTCCAGGTCAACGAGCTGCCGGCCTGGCTCCACCTCCAGACTGCCAGCGCCACCGACGACGATGAGCCTCGTGGCCGGATGCCGTTCCATTGCTGTGAGCACAGCGCGGGCGGCGGCGGGCAGAACCCCTGCGTTGGCGATGCTCTCCGGAATGCTGTTTCCGGTATTGATCGCGTTGACGATGACGTCATGCCCCGCGATGACCCGTGCCACGTCCGTCGGGTCGATGACGTCGGCCTGGGTCCACCGGGCCGGGGCCGGTTGTGGAGGGAGGCGGGAGACATCGCGAGTCCACCCCGTCACCTGATGGCCTCGGGCGAGCGCCTCGGAGACAACGCACCGGCCGATGGTTCCGGTTGCCCCGAATACTCCGACCTTCACCTTTTCTCCTCCATGTTCCGTACGGGGATCTTCTCTACGAGCCGCACGCCTGCTGGGCGATGCGCGGTTTACTCCGAACCGGGTTACGCCCTGACCGCGGTAATGTCGCCGACCTGACCGTCCGACCGGTCGCACGGCGGCCTCGCGGCGTTGATCAGCGTCCTCGCGCCTCGGCGAGTCGGGGCAGCGCGTCGGCATCGGTCGCATCGGCGGCGATCCGCTCGATCAATGGGTGCTCGGGTCCCCCCGCGCCGGCTGGCCAGGCGGACGCGCGCACCGTGTCGGGCCAGCAGGCGGCGGTGGGGGTGACACCGGCACCGGCATCGGTGAGCACGTGCAGCGGCATGGTGTTCGTCTTCCGCTCCGGAGGGCCCACGCGGGTTCGTGGGTGCCTGTCTCACCCTGCTGCCTGCCAGAAACATACGGTAGTGGCCCGAATGCCACATAGCCCAAGGATCAGGCCATGCTTCGGATCGTCGTCGTCGCCGTCCCGCCAGTCACCACCCTTGATCTGTCCATCCCGTCGGCGATGTTCCCGGCCGCGATGGTCGACGGCCAGCCGGGCTATGAGGTCGTGATCTGTACGCCCGAGCCCGGGATCGTGCCCGGGTACATCGGGCCCAGTGTTGTGGTGGAGCACGGCCTCGACGTCATCGACAGCGCCGACACGGTGATCGTCACGGGGACCGGAGCTCGCGCCCACGCGGGCCAGCGGGTCCTGGAGGCACTACGGCGGGCCGCCGACGATGGCCGTCGGGTCGCCTCGATCTGCACGGGCGCCTTCGTGCTGGCCCAGGCCGGGTTGCTCGACGGTCGCCCGGCCACCACGTACTGGCAGTACTCCGACGAGATGCGTCGCAGCTTCCCCGCCGTCGACCTGCGGCCCGACGTCCTGTACGTCGACGACGGGACGATCCTGACCTCCGCCGGCCTCGCCGCCGGTCTCGACCTGTGCATCCACATGATCCGGCGCGACTACGGGGCGGTGGTCGCCAACGCCGTCGCCCGAGCCGCGGTCATCGCGCCGATCCGTCCCGGCGGCCAGGCCCAGTTCATCGAAACACCGCTGCCGCCGGAAAACGGGACATCACTGGCCGACACCCGCGCCTGGGCGTCAGAGCATCTCGCTGAGCCGCTGACCCTCGGGCGCCTCGCCGCCCACGCCCACACCAGTACCCGCACTCTCACCCGCCGGTTTCGCCAGGAGACTGGTCTGAGCCCCTTGCAGTGGTTGCTGCACCAGCGGATCGACCGGGCCCGTGAACTCCTCGAGGCGACGGATCTGCCGATCGCCGCCATCGCCCGGCAAAGCGGCCTGGGAACCCCCGAGTCGCTGCGCCTCCACCTCCTGCGCCGCAACGGGCTCACCCCCAGCGCCTACCGCAACGCATTCACCCGTCGAACCAACCCCGACCTGACCCGCCACGCCATGGCCAGTAACGACGACGCCGCAGTCACCGACGTCGTGTTCGATCCCACCGAGCGGCTGCTCGCCATCGGGAGCGATGACGGATGAAACACCGTGGCGGCAGCCGGCCGCAGCGGCCCGTGGAGCAGGATCCGTCGCGGCGACTCGAAGACTCTTCAGACCAGCCCGCCGGCAGGGTAGGTTACCCTTACCTAAGTGGCCGGCTCACGTCGGCCGGCACCTGCTCTTCCACTCCGACCGAGAGGAGACACGGCGTCGATGGCCAGGCCAGAACCACACCGTGCGAAGGTCCAACGGACTGAGCGGATCGGCCCACACATGATTCGGGTGGTGTTCGGCGGCGCCGGGCTGTCCAGGTTCGCCGCCGGCGAGTACACCGACCACTATGTCAAGCTGGCGTTCCCGCTCCCTGGTGTGACCTACCCGTTGCCGCTGGACCTGGAGCAGGTGCGGCGCGATATGCCGCCTGAGAGCTGGCCCACCACCAGGACCTACACGGTGCGCGCCTGGGATGCCGACAAGGGCGAACTGACGATCGACTTCGTCGAACACGGCACCCGCGGTCTCGCCGGACCGTGGGCGGCGGCCGCGCAGCCCGGTGACGACCTCCTGATCTTCGGACCAGGTGGGGGCTACGCGCCGGACCCGGCCGCGGCCTGGCATCTGTTCGTAGGCGACGAGAGCGCCCTGCCGGCGATCGCCGCGTCGCTGGAGCGGACCCCGACCGGCGTACCGGTCCACGTGTTCGTCGAGGTCGGCGGCAGCGACGAGGAGATCCCGCTCGACGCGCCGCCCGGCGCCATCATCACCTGGCTCCACCGCGGCCAGCATCAGGTCGGCAAGCTGGCGGTCAGGGCCGTCGCCGCTCTCGACCTGCCGTCCGGCACCGGCCAGGCGTTCGTGCACGGCGAAGCCAACATGGTGAAACAGCTGCGGCGCATTCTGCGGGTCGAGCGCGGGCTGGCACCGCGGCAGCTGTCCATCTCCGGCTACTGGCGTCTCGGCGCGGACGAGGACGGCTGGCAGGAGTCCAAGGGCGAATGGAACCGCAACGTGGAAGCCGAGGAACGAGTCGCGCTCGCCCGCTGACGTGTCGCCGCAGCCCTGCGAACGGGTCAGTGAGCGCGAGTCCCGGTCTCGGTGGCGAAGCGTTCGATGTGCTCGGTGCGGCCGGTGACGACGATCATGTCGTCGAGGTTGAGGACGGTGGTCGGTTCGGTCGGGCCGAACTCGCCGCCAGATCGTTTCACCGCGACGACCGTCACGCCGAAGCGGCTGCGCAGTGCCAGGTCCTGCAGTGTGCTGCCGCAGATCGACCGCGGGGCGCGCAGCTTGGCGATCGCGAACCCCTGGTCGAACTCGACGAAGTCGGTGAGCCGGCCGGAGAGCAGGTGGGCGACCCGCTCACCTGCGTCGCGTTCGGGGTAGACGACGTGCGACGCGCCGATCCGCTCCAGGATCCGGCCGTGCTGACGGGTGATCGCCTTCGCCCAGACCTCGGTCACGCCCAGGTCGAGCAGCACACCGGTGGCCAGCAGGCTCGCCTCGATGCCGGTGCCGATGGCGACGACCGCCCGTTCGAAACCGTCGGCACCGAGCTGGCGGAGCGCCGCCTCGTTCGTCGCGTCTGCCTCGACGACGTGCGTCAGCGTTCCCGACCACTCCTGGACGAGCTCACGGTTCTCGTCGACGGCCACCACGTGCTGACCCTGGCGTTGCAGTGACTCGGCGAGCGTGCCACCGAACCGCCCCAGCCCGATGATCAGCACGGCGTTCGAATGCCTGTCCCGTCCCACCCGTCGTCACCCCACTCCTGCTCGTAGCGGTCTGTTGCCGGAGGGCGAACCGATCCGACCCACCCGGTTCGGATGGGCCGCAGGCATCAGCCCTGATGGGCCCGGTCGGGTCGATCAGGGCCCGACCGTCACCCGACGATCGGGCGTTCCTCGGGCAGCCGGTAGAGCCGGCGCCGTTCCCTCAGGGCCAGCGCCGAGGCCAGGGTAATGGGACCGATGCGGCCGACGAGCATGAGGATGACGAGCACGTACTGGCCGAACGCCGGCAGCTGCGCGGTGATCCCGGTGCTGAGCCCGACCGTGCCGAAGGCCGACGTGACCTCGAAGAGGACCTGATCGAGAGAGTGGTCGCTGACGGTCAGGATGCTCAGCGTCCCGATGACGACGATCGCGATCCCGAGCAGGGCCACCGCGATGGCCTGGCGCAGCGCCGTGTGGGGGACCTGCCGGCCGAACGCGTCGACGGTGTCGTCGCCGCGCGCCTCCGCGATGATCGCAAAAAAGAGGATCATGAACGTGGTGACCTTGATCCCGCCGGCCGTGCTGGCACTGCCGCCACCGATGAACATCAGCACGTCGGTGACGACCAGGGTGGCCGGGTCGGCCTGGCCGTAGTCGATCGCGTTGAAGCCGGCGGTACGCGCCGTGACACTCCCGAAGAAGCCGTTCAGCATTTTCCCGGGGTAGCCCAGCGGGCCGAGTGTCGCCGGGTTTCGCCATTCCAGCGCCGCGACGGCAACCGCTCCGCCGACCAGCAGGATCCCGTAGCCGAGCAAAGTCATCCTGGTGTGCATCGACCAGGTCCTGGGAGTGCGTAGTTCGTGGCGCAGCTCGAAGAGCACCGGGAAGCCGAGACCACCGAGGATCGCCGCGAGACCGATCGTGAGGATGATGACCGGGTCGGTCGCGAACCCCATGAGGTTGTCCGGGTAGAGCGCGTAGCCGGCGTTGTTGAACGCCGTGATCGAGTGGAACAGCCCGAGATAGGCGGCCCGGCCGACCGGCTCGTCATACCCTGACCACAGGCGTCCGAACAGGACGAGCGCGGTCACCRCCTCGATGGCGAAGGTGGTCGCGGCGACCCCGCGCAGCACCCGCCGGACATCGCCCAGCCCCAGAGACTGGGTTTCGGTCGCGGTGAGCACCTGGATCCGCAGCCCGAGCCGGCGCGAGACCAGCAGCCCGAGCAGGGATGCCGACGTCATGAACCCGAGGCCGCCGAGCGCGACGGCGGTCATCACCACGACCTCGCCGAAGGTCGACCAGTGGGTCGGTGTGTCGACGACGGCCAGCGCCCCGCTGGAAGCGCCGGTAGCAGTGAACAGCGCCTCCCGGAAAGTGGTGTCCACGCCGGGTTCCGCGGCGACCGGCAGCAGGAGGAGGACGGTCGCGGCGGATACCGTCGCCAGGAATCCGAGTACGACAAGCTTCACGGGATGACCCAGCCGAACGGCAATCTGATGCAGCCGACGGGTACGCCGCCGGGCACGCCGTTCCGGCCGGGTCAGCGACGCCTCGCCCCCGTCTCCGCCGCTTTCCCCGGTCGCGTGAGGCGGAAAGCGGTCCGGTGCGCCATCGCGACCGCGCTCACCGCGCTCACCGCGTTCACCGCGCTCACGACCGCTCTCGCCCGGCGAAGCCCCGTCCACGACCACCCGCCCTCTCGGCGCAAGCCTGCCATCGGGGGGCGCGCCGGGCCGCGCCGGCCTCATGCCGGCCCGATGACGTTGGGGTGCAGGTTCGCATCAGTGCTGGTTGCGCGCTTCAGCCAGCCGATTCGTCCGTCCCGTCGAGTAGCGCCTGAGTGAGCAGCGTCGCCGTGGTGTGCTGCCAGCGTTCGGGTGACCAGCCGAGGGGACCGGTGGCGACGATGTAGTTCTCGGCGCTGGTGATCAGGAAGGCGAGATCGGCGGCGTCCTCGACGGTGAGTCCGGGGCGGAGTGCCGCGCGATCGGCGAGCAGGCCGGCGAGGGCGCGGAACGCGGTGCGGCGCTGAGCCTCGTTCACGTCCCACTGCGCCGCGAGGTCGGGGTCGGTGCCGACGGTGCCGCGGACGACGGCGAGCAGCGGCGCCACCCGTTCCATGATCTCGCGGCCACCGGCCGTCCAGAGCTCGATCACACGGACCGGGTCGGGTTCGGCGGCCATCTCCTCGAGCCACGGGCGGTCGAGGAGTGCGACCGGCTCGTCGTCGCCGACGGCGGCCACGTCGAGCGCCTCCTTGAGCAGGGTCGCCTTGTTCCCGAAGTGGAAGTAGACGGTCTGCACGGCGACGCCCGCGCGCGCCGCGACCTGGTCGAGCGTCGTCGCGCCGTAGCCCTGGTCGAGGAACAGGTCCGCCGCCGCGGCGATGATCCGCCGCCTGGTCAGCCTGGTCTTCTCGGCCCGGCTCAGCTTGTCCTTGACCCGACTCGGCTCGTCCTTGACGACATCACCCACTCGCTAGAGACTACTCCAATGAGCCACTAGAGTTGACTCTAGCCAAAGGGGAGACCATGCCCGACCTCGCACCGATCCACCACGTGAAGATCCCGGTCAGCGACGTCCGCGCCAGCAGCGACTGGTACCGGCAGGTACTCGGGCTCGAGGTGGCGATCGAGTTCACCGAGGACGGCGAGCTCCGCGGCGTCGCCCTCAAGGCCCCGGACGGCACCACCCAGATCGCGCTCCGGCACGACCCCGAACGCGCCGCCGCCCTCGCCGGCTTCGACCTCGTCGCGCTCGGCGTGCCGACCCGCGACGGCGTCCACGCCTGGGCCGACCACCTGGCCGCCCTCGGCCAGAAGCACGGCGGCCTCGTCACCGGCCACCACGGCGGCACCGTCCTCGTCGGCCTCCACGACCCCGACGGCATCGAGATCCGTCTCTACGCCGCCTGACCAACCGACTGACTGACCGACCGACCACAGACCGAGAAGGAGATTCATCATGCGACACACCGACTCCGGCGGCGACGGCAAGCCGCTCGTCCTGATCCACGCAGCAGTCTTCGCCGACTGGTTCGTGCCGTTCGAGCACGAACCGGCCGTTGCCGACCTGCGCCGGATCCGCGTCACCCGCACCGGGTACTCCGACCCCGCGCCCGCCGAGCCGCTGTCGGTGGCCGACCACGCCGCCGAGTCCGCGGATCTGTTGCGCCGCCTCGGGATCGAGCGGGCCCGGGTCCTCGCGCACTCCTCCGGCTGCGTGTTCGCGCTACAGCTCGCGCTCGACCACCCGGAACTGGTC
The DNA here is from genome assembly GCF_001854655.1 of Parafrankia colletiae. GTDB lineage: Bacteria > Actinomycetota > Actinomycetes > Frankiales > Frankiaceae > Parafrankia > Parafrankia colletiae. The sequence continues at coordinate 27,058 of NZ_MBLM01000147.1, forward strand.
GGCGAGCTCGTCCTGATCGAGCCGCCGCTGATCGACCCGCTCCTGCCGCCGCAGGACCGGGCGACGGCCGCGGCCGCGATCGGCCCCGCCCTCGGCGCGGCGATGGGCGCCGCCGCCCAGGGCGACCTGCGCACCGCCTTCGACACCTTCCTGGCGGCGGTGTGCGGACCGGAACACCGGTCCGTGATCGAGTCCGCACTCGGGCGAGCCGGCCTGGAACGCGCCGAACGCGACTGCGGCTACACCTTCGCCGGCGAGGTGCCCGCGCTCGCCACGTGGCACTTCGACGAGGAGCTGGCGCGCCGGATCGAGCAGCCGGTCCACCTCGTCGCCGGTGGCGACAGCCCACTCTTCACCCACCGGCTCGTCGACCACCTCGCCACGATGCTCCCCGACACCCGCACCACCATCATCCCCGGCGAGAACCACCTGCTCCCCCTCCACGCCCCCGCTGCCCTCGCCGCCCTCCTCCCCACCCCGGCCCCGGCCCCCTAGCCGCGGCTGGGCCTACCGGTGCCGGTCGAGTTGGGAGATCCGCGGGTCTCCCGGCTCCGCTGGTAGCGGGCCTTCACCTCGGCCCACCGGGCGGCCTGATCCGCGGTCAGGGAGCCCCGCAGCTCGGCGAACCGGAGCAGGTTCGCCTCCGCGCCGGAGGTGAGGGTCTGCGCTTCGGCGAGGTAGTGGTCGTGAAGCAGGGCGTCCAGCTCCTCGTCGTTCATCACCGGGACGATGCGCTCCGCCAGCCTGTTCATGTTCCGGTAGGAGCCCTGCAGCAGGAAAGGCGGTTCGGTCCGGGTCGTGTCGTCCTGCCCGGCCGAGGCTATGTAGGCGCGGTTGACGGCGAGCACGACCTGCTGGACACGCACCAGCTTCCGCAGCACAGCCAGAATCTGGTCCAGCTCGGCCTGCGGATACGGATGGCTGAGCCGATCAGGCCGCACCGACGGGTCACCCTCCGCCATCCGGATCAGAAGTTCGAGGTCGGCGTGCTCGCGGCCAGCCAGCGGAGCCAGCACCGGGTTGGACGTGACCGCGTTCTCCAGATAACTGCGGGCGAACAGCTGGTCCCGGCCGGAGAGGACGTCGCCGAGGTTCCACACGTCGGCGCGGTTGGCGAGCATGTCCGGCACGCGGAACCGTCCCCCGGACTCGGTGTAGGGGTTGCCCGCCATGCACACGGCGAAGCGTTTGCCACGCAGGTCGTAGGTGCGGGTCTGGCCGTCCCAGACGCCGTCCATCCGACGCTGGGTGTCGCACAGCGGGATGAACTTCTCCAGCAGTCCGGGGGCGGTGTGCTGGATGTCGTCCAGGTAGAGCAGCACGTTGCTGCCCAGCTCGAGCGCGAAGGCGATCTTCTCGATCTCCCGCCGGGCGGCCGCGTCGGGTGCGGCGGCGGGGTCGAGCGAGCTGACGGCGCCGCCGAGCGCCGGGCCGTCGACCTTCACGAACACCAGGCCGAGGCGGCTCGCCACGTACTCCATCAGCATGGTCTTGCCGTAGCCGGGCGGCGAGACGAGCAGCAGCAGGCCCATCCGGTCGGGATGGGTGCCGTCGCCCGCGGCGCCGAGCTGGCGGGCCAGGTTCGCGCCGACGAGCGGCAGGTAGACCTCGTCGACGAGACGGTTGCGGACGAAGCTGGCCGGCACCGTCGCCTGGTACTCGTCCAACCGCAGCCGCTCACGCTCCTGGGAGATCAGTTCGTCCCGCGCCCGCCGGTAGGCGCGGTAGGCGGGGACCCGTTCGGTGTGGAACCGGCGGGTGCGCGCCAGTGTCTCGTCGAGGCGTAGCTCAAGCCGTCCGTCATCGATGCGCGGGTGGCTGCCGAGCAGGCCGTCGACGCTGGCTACCAGGCGGGCCGACGAGTCGTGCCGGGGCAGCCGCGAGCCGCAGACCACCACGGCGACCGCCTCCGGGACGTCGGCCGCGCCGCCCGCGGCATCCCGAGGGTCCGCGGCGTTCGTGGCGCCCGCGGACTCCTCGACGTCCGCGGTGTTTCCGGCGTCAGGTCCGCTGGCCGGGTGGAAGGCGCCCAGCCAGGCTGCCGCGAGCTGATAGCGGGCCGCCAGGTCGTCGTCGAAGGTCCGCAGATCGTGGTCGAAGCTGTCGCTGACGCCCAGCTCCCCGAGCGCCCGCCGGAAGCGGGCGTGCAGCTCGCGCGCGGCGGCGCTGGTCACGAACCCGGCGGGCTCGCCGGCGAGCTCCTCGAACAGGTACTCCCCCACGATGTCGACGCCGCCGAACTGCTCGACGAGGGCCGTCAGATCGGCGAGGGCGGACGGGCGTTCGCGGCCGGTGCCGGTGCCGGTGCCGGTGAGGAACTGTGCCACGGCAACGGCGAGCTCGGCGCGCAGGTCACCGATCTGTTTCGGCCCGTCCTGGCGCGGGTTCAGCGGGGCCGCCATCTGCCCGGGAGCGACATGCTGCGCGACACCGGCATGCTGGGCGGGGCGGAACACGGCCCGCGCCCGTGCCAGCGACGCGGCCCGGCGGCCCCAGGCCACGCGGCCGGCGTCGTCGGTGCCACAGGCCCAGAACAGCTGTGCGGCGGCCCGCACGGCCGACGGGTAACGCAGCAGCCCCGCCTGCTGGTAGGACCGGGCCAGCGCGGCGAGGATCGTGGCGGCGTCCCGGTCGTGGACGCCGCGCTCGTACCCTTCGTCGTGGCGGCTCCCGGCCGCCCGGCGCACCAGCTCAAGCAGATCGTTCCCGATGTCCGCCGCCTCGACCAGTGTGGCGACGGACAACCCACCGGCACCTGCCACCGCGTCGGCGAGGATCCGGGTGGCCAGGTACTCGGCCCGGTACACCTGTGGTGACTCCGACGGCAGCGGCTGATCCCAGAACGGCCTGGTCTGCGCGAAGGATGCGGCGCGGACCGGACGGCGGTAGTCCGTCCCGGTGACCACGAACACCAGGTGGTCCCCGTCTGGGACGAGAGCGAGGTCGACCGGCTGGGTGTTGACCGTGAACAGGTGACGCCCGAGGCGGATGAGCGCGTCGTCCTCGTAGAGGTCGGCCCGGTCGCGCAGGGCCCGGCGGGCGTCCAGGCGCGCTGCCTCGACCCGACCGGCGATCTCGTCCGCGCGGATCTGCTCACCGAGGGAACGCAGCTCGGTGACGATGCCGTGCAGCGTGGTCACCATCGGGTCGGTCGCGAAGTAGGTGTTGATCTCGTCGAGGGAGCGCAGGTCCACGCAGCGGCGACGGATGCTGGCCAGGATCCGGTCGGCGGAGTCGGCTCGCCGGCCGGACCGCCGCGTCCGCGCCTGCACCAGCTCCTGGCGGCGGGCGGAGAACGTGTCGTAGAGGTCGGCCCGCCGGGCCGCGAGCTCGGTGCTGGCGTCGTCGGAGTCGCCGAAGCGCGATTCCAGGCGTTCCAGCGAGACGAGCAGCCGGCCCAGCTGCTCGTCGCAGCGCTCGGGGGTGTCGGCGATCGCCAGCGCGGCGGTGACCGCCTGGCCGAGCAGCGCGAACTCGGCCGCGAACACGGCCCGGCTCTCGATGTCGAACAGCTGCCCGCGGCGGGCGTCCAGGATGGCCCGCGCCCGGTTGGCCTCGGCGAAGACCTCCCCGATCCGGTCCAGGAGGTGGGTACGCGCGGCGGTGTCGACGATGTCGAGGCCGGTGACGATCTCGACGACGGTCTCCAGACCGGCGTTCTGTTCGGCGAGCCGCTCGGCGATCGGTGCCGCGGCCGCAGCGCTGCCGATGGCTGCCGCCCGCGCGGCCAGCTGGTCGGTTTCCGCGCGGTAGTCGGCGAAGGCGTCATCGCCCTGCAGGAACTCCACCGCGCGCCGGCCGGCGGCCGTGATCCCGGCGTCAAGCTCGGCCGCGTGCACGTCGATCCGTGCCAGGTCGATGTGGCGGACGTCGCGCAGCGCGACCAGGCGGCCCTGGGCCCGGCGCAGGTCGGCGAGCGCCGTCACGGCTGCGCCGGCGGTCTGCGGCGTCTCGTCGCGGACGCGCCGGAGCAGGGTGTCGACCTCGGCGGCGGCGTCGGCCAACGTTGCCCGGGCCGCCTCGGTGAGTGCCTGGACCGTCTCGAACTCCTCGAGCACCCGCTCGGCGGTGGCCCGGACCTCGGCGAGCGGCGCGCCCAGATCGGCGAGATCCGCGTCGCCCAGCCAGTGGTACCGGTCGAACGCCCGGCCACAGGCCCCGATCAGCGCCTCGAGCACAGCGTGGGACGGCGTCATCTCCGCCACCAGGCGTGYCACCGAGATGCAGTCCGAGATCCCCTGCACCAGGTCCGCGTTACCGATCCGCTCCAGCGGCCCGCTGCCGGTCACGGTGGCGGACTCGGCTGTGTGCCCGTACGGCGTCTGCCAGRTCTGCACGGCGTGGGTGCGGGCGGGCGCGGCAGGCGGGGTCCGCAGCAGGACCAGGGTGCCGTCGCCGAACAGGGCGTAGCCGTGGCAGGCGAGCGGCGTTGCGACATCCTGACGGATCAGGTTGTAGGGCAGCAGGAGAAACCGGCCTGTGGTCCGGGCGTGGAAGACGTAGAGCACGTCCTCCCCGCCGGGCGCGTGGATGACCCGGTCGAACTCCAGATCGGACGAGTCGGTGCCGAAGGCGCGGACGGTACCGGTGGTCAGGTGGTAGCCGTCGGCGAAGATGATCCCCTGCTCCGCGGGCAGCCGTCGGCACCCCCGCCCGATCCCGTCGAGGCGCACCACCCGGTCGTTGCGGGTGTTGAACACCAGGTACCGCCACCCGGCCTCCTTGTACGGCCGGATCCGCAGCAGGACCAGCGGTCCAACCCGGGCATGCTGGATCTCGGCGTCGGCCAGGCTCTGCAGCGGCTCGTCGACAGGCTCGCGGTAGATCCCGTCGGCGCTTTCGGTGTCGTTCTCGGTCTTGACAGTGAGGGTCCCGCCGACGGTGGAGACGAACACAGCCCCCTGCACCGAGACGTGCGGGTGCCGTCCCAGAACGTGATCGTCGCGGCTGGCGGCGATCCAGTCGAGGTCGTGCGCCGGCGGGAGGACGTGGTCCCGCTCGCCGAGATTGTCCAGGTAGTCGGCGGTGCCGCGGGTGCCGGTCCGCCACCGCAGCACCCGGATGTCCTCCGGCCGGCGGCCGGTCTGGAAGACGGCGAGCATTCTGTCGTCGAGGCGCCGGAGCCGGAGCAGCCGGGTGTCACGGTAGTACCGGTAGAGCTCGCGGAAGTCACGGTGGAGCGTCGGGTCATGCAGGACACCGGGCAGGACGTCCCCGCCCGGGCCTGCGTCGACGTCCGAGCCGACGTCCGAGCCGGCGTCGGCGTCGGGACCTGCGCTCCCGTCCGGGCCCACGCCGTCGAACCGAAACCGGGAGCCGGCGGCCCCCGCAGCCCCGCCGGCGGCGGCCCGGACCAGGCGGTGCAGTGACAGGGCGTCGGTGACTGCCGCGGGTTCCTCCCCGTCGGGCGTGGAACCCGCGGGGAGGGCGGTGGGCATGTTGCAGCCGAGCAGCAGATGCTCACCGAGCGCAACGATGTCCTGCGGCACACAGGGATGTCGGGTGCTGACCTGTTCGGTGCCGAGCAGGCGGAGCCCGATGCCGCCGAACACCGCCAGCCGGTGGGCGTTGAGGGTGTCGGCCCGGCGGGTCAGCTCCGTTGCCTGCTCGGCCAACCGGGCCCGCAGCACCTCGTAGCTGTCCCGTTCGGTAGCGCTCCGTTCGGTCGGGACGGGGGCCACGCTGCCGGCCTCAGCGGGTGGTGCCGCGGCCGGTGGCAGGACCGGTGGCCGTGGGCTTCGCAGTGGCGTCGGCCCGCGTCACCGCGGCGGACGTGGTCTCCGGCTGCGCCGTGCCGGCGACCACATCCGCCAGTTCCCGCAGCTTGGCGGCGTCCAGCCCACCCCCCTTGAGTATCTGCAGGAGCAGCGCCGACACCGTGAGGTTCTGGACATCACCGGAGCCCAGCGAACCGAGCACCCGCGTCAGATCCGCGGTGAAGTCCGCCGAGCCGTCCAGCCAGTTGCCCGCCAGGCCTCCGACGACGTCGGAGTGGCCGACGAAGCCGTCCACCGCCCGGCCCATGGTGATCGAGCTCAGCAGCCGGTCGAAGAACATGCTCTCGCCGCCGACGATGTCGATGTCGGCGTTCTCCAGTCCGGCAGCCAGCACCACGGCCTGGGATTCGGCGATCCGACGCTGGCTGTCGAGGCCGGCGAGCCGGATCTCCTTCTCGGCTTCCAGCCGCAGCCGGTACTCCTCGTGGCCCCGGCTCGCCTCGTCCAACGCCGCCATCGCCGCCGCCTTCTCGGTGAGGCCGTCGGCCTCGCCCCGCAGCCGCTCCCGGATCGCCGCCGCGGCGACCAGTGCCTTCTCCCGGTCGACCACGGCCTCGGCCCGACCGACCTTCTCGATCGCCTCCGCCTCCCGTTCCCGCACCGTGGCCGCGGCCAGTCCCTTGGCGGCGGCCTCGGCCTGCAGGCCCTGGGCCAGCTGGATCTTGGCGCGGGTGTCCAGATCGGCAGCCCGCTGCCGGGCCTCGGCGAGGACCACCGTCTCCCGCGCCCGGTGGCCGGCGGCCTCCTCGGCGGCCTCGGCCGCCTTGATGTCCTTGACGAGAGCCTGCTGGGCCTCGGCCTCCGCCTCGATCACCAGAGCCTGCCGCAACCGCTCCGCATCCTCGACGGCCCGCAGCCGCTTGATGCCCTCCTCCTGCTCGGCGACCGTCAGCTCCACCGCGATCCGGTCACGGAGCACCTCGGCGACCGCCTGCTTCTGCACTTCCAGTTCCTTGTCCTTGGCAGCCCGGGAAAGCTCGGTCTCCCGCTCGCGGGCAATGACCTCGAGCTGGCGGTCCTTCTCGATCCGCTCGGTCTCGATGGCGATGACCCGCTCCCGGTTCTTCTCCGCGACGGCGATCTCCCGGGCCTGGTTCTCCCGCTGGATGCCGAGCTGCTCGTCGGCGCGCAGCGCCGCGGAGGTGGCCTTCAGCCGTTCCTCGGCCTGCACCCGGGCGGTCTCGGCCTCCTCCCGAGCCCGCAACGTCGCGATCTCCTGCTCCTGCCTGGTCTCGGCGTCGGCCTGCCGCCGCTCGAGCTCGAGAATCGTCTCCCGCGCCTCGACGTCCTGGCGGGTGACCTCCTTCTCCTCCTGGCGCTGGAACTCGTTGGTACGGACATGCTCGATCGCGGTGAGTTCGGTGATCTTCCGGATGCCCTGGGCGTCGAGGATGTTGGCCGGGTCGAGYTGGGACATCGGGGTCTGCTCGAGGAAGTCGATGGCGGCGTCCTCCAGGCTGTAGCCGTTCAGATCGCGGCCGATGGCCTGGATGATCTGGTCGCGGAAATCCTCACGCTTCGTGTAGAGGTCGACGAAGTCGAACTGCTTGCCGACGGTCTTCAGCGCCTCCGAGAACTTGGCGTTGAAGAGCTCCTGAAGTGTCGTCTGGTCACTGGCCCGCGCGGTGCCGATCGCCTGCGCCACCTTGATGACGTCCTCGACGGTCTTGTTGACCCGGACGAAGAACGTGATGCGGATGTCCGCCCGCATGTTGTCGCGACAGATCAGCCCCTCCCGGCCGGTCCGCCGGATCTCGATCGTCTTGACGGAGATGTCCATCACCTCCGCGCGGTTCAGGATCGGTAACACGATCCCTCCGGTGAAGGTGACGTCGACCTTCTTGGACCGCGAGATGATCAGGGCTTTTCCCTGCTCCACCCGGCGGGACAGCCGGCTGACCGCGACGAGTGCGCCCAGCGCGACGAGAATGATGACGCCGAACAACACGCCCAGGACTATCGCAACGAGGCTCATCTGCTTTCCTACGCTCTCAGTCGGCCGCGGGGAGGTCGCGGTCCAGTTCACGGGTGAAGTCCAGCGGGCTCACCCAGAAGAACTCGCCGGCAGGSTCATAGCTGTAGATCACGGCAGAGCTGCCCGCCTGTAACAACGGGTTGAGGTCCGGATGTCGCACCTGGACCAGCGCGGACGACCCGTCAGCCGCCCTGACCTCCGCCTGGCCGAACTCAGGGCCCACCCGGCCGGTGCGGATGACGCACACCCGGCCCATCAGTTCGGTGCGGGACGAGGCCACCCCGCGCCCCCGCAGCCCGCGCAGCCTGCGCAGCGGGAAGAGCAGCAGACGAACCAGGAGCCAGACGCACACCAGCGCCAGCGCGACCGCCACGACGGCCAGCGCGACGCGGAAGGATGCGCCCAGCTCGACGCGATCAAACAGTGCCGCACCGGGCGGATCCGTGGAGGAATGCACAGCGGTCAGCAGCGACGCTGATCCGCATTCGCGCCGACCACCTCACGGTTCCGGACGAGGTCAGGCGTCGCGGACCAGGAAAACCCCGCCATCTGGCGACAATCAGATTCCGACGCGACCGAGGATGCCATGGCACAGAGCTCCGATCAGAAACACCGACGGTGGTAACCGTCGCCCCGACTTCCCACGCATTGGAACACATCCGACCCGGACCCCCTCCCCGCTATCGCCTTCCTGACGGGGTTATTCCGGATCCGGCCAACCGCCGCGACGAGTCCGGTGAGGTTGCCCATCTGGTTCCTACCGAGGCACCCGCATGGTATGAAGCCCGTGAACTGTAAGAACGGTTTCCCATGCACCCTGAAGACCCCGGAAGGCCTCCGCCGTCGTAGTCGGAAGGGCTCTCAACACGAGGCCCTGGCCGCCTGCACTTCGCCGAGTGTTCGTCGCGCGACCTCACTGAAGTCGTCGCCGTCAGCCGTGTCGCTCCAGCGCTCATAGGCGATCGCCAGGGTGAGTGCACCCAGCTCCGCGGCCACCCGCGAAACCAGGTCGGGAACACCACGGCGCCTGAGCGCGTCGGTCATCGATGCGGTGAGATTCAGCCCCTTCAGCGCCTCGCGTTCCCGCAGTTCCGGGTTGGCTGCGATCACTTCCCGCCGCCGGGCGCTGAACTCGCGACGGTCGGGTGTGAAGGCTTCCCTCCCGATCGCGTCCAGGGCATGAGCCACCGCTTCGAGCGGGGTTGCCGCGGCCGGCGCCGCGGCGATCCCGTCGACGAGCAGTCCGGCCATCGTGTCACCGCCGAAGAGCACCTCCCGCTTGTCCGGGAAATGACGAAAGAAGGTGCTCTTCGTGAGCCCGGCGCGCTCCGCGATCTCGATCACCGTCGTGCTCTYGTAGCCCCGTTCCGCAAACAGGGAGAGGGCTGCGATCACGAGTCGCTCTGATGCGTTGGGTTGCCAGCGAGCCACGGAACCAGCCTACGGGACTCGGTCCCGTAGGCTGTACAGTGATGAGACCAGGTCCCATCACCTTGCCTGCTGGAGGTTCCCGTGAGCCGAGCTGTCATCTACGAGACGTTCGGAGGTCCCGAGGTACTGGAGCTGCGGGAGGTCCCGGAACCGCACGCCGGGCCGGGCGAGGTCCGAGTCCGGGTGACGGCCGCCGGACTGAATCCCATGGACTGGATACTTGCCTCACTACCGGAGGCCGCGGAGCAGTTCGGCGTCACCGTGCCGTCCGGCTTCGGCTACGACTTCGCCGGGGTCGTCGACGAGGTGGGCCGCGGCGCCACGGGTTTTGCTGCTGGCGCCCGTGTGTACGGCGGCGCGCTGGGCCGCGCCGCCGCCGACTTCGTGGTGGTCAGGACGTCCACCGAGACGTCCGATGCGCCCGAGGCGCTCCGGCACACACCGGAGGGCATCACCGACGAGGTGGCTGCCACCCTTCCCGTGGCCGGCATGACCGCCGCCGCCGCCCTGGCTGCCATCGATCTGCGGCACGGTGACACCGTCCTGGTAGGCGGCGCCGCCGGCGGTGTGGGTGTGTTCGCCCTGCAGCTCGCGAAGCTCGCCGGCGCCAGAGTCATCGGGACCGCGTCGGAGGGCACGTTCGAGTTCCTGCGGCAGTTCGGCGCCGAACCCGTGGCCTACGGCCCCGGCCTGGCAGAGCGGGTACGGACACTGGCCCCCGAGGGCGTGACTGCGGCGACCGACCTGTTCGGCACCGAAACGGCCGAGGCCGCGCTCACGCTCGGCGTTCCACCCGAGCGGATCTCCACCATCGCGGCCGGGCCCAATCCCCCCGGTGGCGTGCGCGCGACCGGCGGCGCCGACGCGAGCCCGGACGCCCTGACGAAGATCACCGACGCGATCCTCGCCGGCAGGATCACCGTGCCGATCGCCGCGACCTTCCCGATCGAGCAGACCCGCGAGGCCGTGACACTACAGGCCGGACGCCACGTCCACGGCAAGATTGTGATCACGCTTTGACCCTGCCTGCCTCGGCAGCTGCGCCAGCCCCGCCTGGCGCGAGGCGTCCACCGGGCCAGCAAACCGGCGCACGGTCGCCAGCGGGGCGGATCCCCTCTCGATTCCCCCGCACTCTGAGACGCGACACGAAGCGCGCGTTCCAGCGGCACACTCGAACATTTGTTTGATGCGAATCGGTGCTTTCGACATTAAAAGTCTCTCGCCACGCTTCGAGCGACCTCATTCGAGCCAAACAGAGGCAAACGTCAGATTACTGACCTATCCTCATCTGTGACACCAGGTGAGGAGATCGCTACGTGCGTGCCCACGAGTCACCGCCGATGCTCCCCGACACTGCTGTTCCGACCATCTACGCAGAGAGGCCGCGGCCCCGCACCACCGCGGCGCTCCCGGGCGCCAGACCAGCGACGGGCATCCGCCCGCTGCCGGAGCCGTCCGCCCTCGGTCAGGCCGTTCTGCTCGGCATGGAGATCGCCGGTGTCGAGCGGCAGATCCAGCATCTGAACGACACCCAGCACCAGCTGAACCGTCATCGCCGGCGGTGGGAAGCCGGTGGCCGGGCCGAGCAGAACGTGACCCGGACGCTGATAGCCATGGAGGACGCCGGGTGGCATGTGCTGCCGGACAGGCAGTGGCCGGGCACCCGCAGAGCCAACATCGACGTGATCCTGGTGGGGCCCGGCGGGGTCTTCGTCGTGGACGTGAAGAACTGGCGGGAGGCCTCCGTCGAGCGCGGCCGGTTGTGGCGCGGCGACGCCGATGCGGACGACGACATCCGCAAGCTTGTGGATCAGGCCGCCGCAGTGGCAGAGGTGCTGGCGGATGCGGGCCTGCCGCCGACCGAGGTGGTGGCGCTGCTGGTCCTGGCCGGGCGCAGGAACATCAGGGAACCGATCGACGCGGTGACCGTCCTCGGGGAGCACGACCTCGCCAGGGAGCTGGCGCGCCGGGGCGCCCGTCTGACCCCTGACCTCGTTGAACGGCTACTGGACGAGCTGGAGCGTGGATGCCCTCCGATGCCCCGCGCCGCGCACCAGGTAGTGCTGACCTCCCAGCCGGTGGGACGCCCGCCGGCACGTAGGGAAGATCCACCCCCCGCCAGCGGACGGACATCCGCCCCAGGGTTGTCGGCCCGGCTCGAGCTCCCGGAGGCCGGCGAACCAGGTGAAGGTCCGTTGACCGGTCAGGGCTCGTTGCTGAGTCGCGACGAACTGTGGCAGGAGCTGCTCGACGCCGCCGACCGTGAACCGATCGAGACGTGGATGACCTGGCTGCATCCAACGCAGGCGCGCTTTGCCGGCCGGAAGTGGTCTGGTCCGGCACGTGTCCGGGGCGCGGCGGGCACCGGCAAGACGGTCGTCGCGCTGCATCGCGCCAAGTTCCTGGCCACCCGCGGGGACCGGGTGTTGTTCACGTCGAAGGTGCGCACCCTGGGTCCGGTCTACCGCGCCCTGCTGACCCGGATGGCGCCTGACCATGTGGAGCRCATCGAGTTCGTCAACGTCCATGCCGTCGCCGCCCGCTGTCTTCGCGATCACGGCCTGGCGGGCCGGCACCTGCAGGACGCCGCCGACACCTGCTTCTCACGGGCCTGGGCGCAGATTGGACAGCACTCGGTCCTGCCCGGCCTCGGGCTCGGTCTCGGCCCCCAGTACTGGCAGGACGAGATCGCGATCGTCATCAAGGGCAGGGGCCTTACCTCGTACTCGCAGTACGCCGGACTGGCGCGAGTAGGGCGCAGTACGCCGCTGCAACCGGCCCACCGACGCGCGGTCTGGGATCTCTACGAACGGTACGAGCAGCTCCGGACGGAACGCGGTGTCCTCGACCGTGACGATGTGCTGCTTCTTGCTCGTGACATGGTCCGCGAAAGTTCCGAAACCCGCTACGACGCGGTGATCGTCGATGAGGTGCAGGACCTGACGTGCGTCGGCCTTCAACTGCTGCACGCCTTCGTCGGAGACAAGCCCGACGGCCTGCTTGTCGTCGGCGACGGTCAGCAGTCCATCTACCCGGGCGGATTCACCCTCGCCGAGGCAGGTGTCCCCGTTGTGGGACGTTCCACGGTGTTGACGCGAAACTACCGCAACCGGGCGGAGATCCTTCGCCATGCCCAGACAGTGATCGCCGACGACAGCTTCGACGATCTCGACGGCACCCCGGAACGCGGGCGACGCGACGTCGACATCGAGCGCCCCGGAGGTGAGATAACGGAAGTCACCGTGCCAGACGCGGCCGCGCAGAACACGGCACTGTRCACGCATCTCACGGAACTACATACCGACAGAGACATCCGGTATGGCGACATGGCCGTGCTCGTGTCAACGAACGAGGCGGAGTTCCACTGGCTGCGGGTGCTCGCTGGGCACGGAATTCCGGCAATATCGCTGATGGACTACGACGGAACCAACGGTGAAGGCGTCAAGGTCGGGACATACCACCGGGCCAAGGCCCTCGACTTCGCCCATGTCTGCCTACCCGACCGTAATCTTTTCCCTGGCCCTCGGCGGCCTTCCGAGGCCGCCGATGCCTTCCATGAACGCACCCGATTGGAACGCCGACAACTGTACGTGGCGATCACGCGGGCACGCGACACCGTGTGGGCAGGGATTCGTCAGCTCCCCAACCCCGACCCCGACCCCGGCCACGGCCACGGCCACTCGGACCCGACTCGGTGAACCCGGCCAGCATGGCGAGCCTCCGCCACCCGCACCCCCGGGTGCGCCGTTCCGTTGGACCCGGGGCCTGACACGCGATCAAATGGCCTGACGGAGAACCGCGCACGCGGGCAGACGTGGGCGGACGCGGCGGAAGGAACGAGACGCCATGACAACACCTCCTCCTACCAGCACCACGCCCGCACCCGCGGCCGCCCTTCCGGCAGCCGGATCCGTGAAGCCGGCGACCACCACCGGCCGGGGGCGGGTCCACGCCGAGCAGGCGCACAAGCGGGTCCGAGCACTCCTCGGCGGCCATGTCGTCGTGGACACGATCCGTCCCGTACTGGTCTGGGAAGGCCCGCACTACCCCGTCTACTACCTGCCCGCCGAAGACGTCCGCGCGGCCCTCGAACCAAACGGGAAGATCACGCGCTCGCCAAGCCGGGGCGACGCCGTCCGCCACAACGTGGTCATCGCCGACCAGACAGCGCCGGACGCCGCGGGCACCTACCCCGACTCCCCCATCCCCCAGCTACGCGACCTCGTCCGGCTCGACTGGGACGCGATGGACGTCTGGCTGGAGGAGGACGAGATCATCTACGGGCACGCCCGTAACCCCTACCACCGCATCGACGCCCTTTCCAGCTCCCGACACGTACGCGTGGAGATCGACGGCGTGACAGTCGCCGACTCCGTCCGCCCCGTCGCACTGTTCGAATCCGGCATCCGCCCGCGCTACTACCTCCCGCTGACCRACGTGCGGACAGAACTGCTGGTGCCTTCCGACTCCGCGACCCACTGCCCCTACAAGGGCACCGCCGGCTACTACTCCGTCCAGGTCAACGGCAAAATCCACGAGGACGTCGTCTGGCTCTACCGCACCCCGCTGCCCGAGAGCATCCGCATCGCCGGCCTGGTCTGCTTCTACGACGAGAAGGTCGACGTCTTCGTCGACGGGACACACACCTGACCCATCTCCGCTGACCGCAGGCCGCAGGCCGTCGGCTGACCGCGGGACGTCGACGATCGCGGGATGTCGACGATCGCGCGGCCTGGAAGAGGTTCCACGGAACAGCGTTTCAGGGGGCGTGTCGCCTGGCCTCGACGCGCAGTGCCCGTCTTCGGATCGCCGCGACCACCAGCAGCACGACCACCAGAGGCGGGCCGAAGAGGACGACGAGTCCGAACCCGATGTTGGCGCCGATCACTCCGGCGGTCGCGATGTGGTACCCGAGGCCGAGGATCACACCGATCCCCACCAGCGGGCAGATCGTCTGCCACTGGTGGCGGTACCGGTGCCGGTCAGCGGCCCGGCGGCCCCTGCGCGCCAGAAACGCCGCAGAGGCTGCCGCCAGGAGCAGCGCGGCGACACCGATGGCCGTCATCCATCCGGGCGCGATGTCCAGCGGCCGGATGGCGTAGTCGAGTTCCGACCGGGGGACGCCCTGTTCGTCGTCCTGTCCCAGCAGTCCTGCGACCGCAACCGGCACGGCCGCGATCAGGAGGATGGCGGCACCGCCGTGGAGGACTCGCACACCCGCATGGGTGGAGGTCGGCGTCCACGTCGGCTGCGAGGTCGGCATGCGGGCCAGTCTTCCCATCGACTCCCGGGACGTCCTGAGTGCGAGTACTCAATTTCACCGTGGCTGTTTCAACGGCCGCGCTGCCGCCGAGAAGGTCAGCGGCGGGGGCGACCGAGATTGAAGCGGTCGAGGACGACCGGGGCGACGTCCGGTGTCCTCAGGTCGAAGGAGTAGCTGACGACCTGTCCCGGGCCGGTGTCGAACACCGAGAACATGGCGTGGTCGTTGCTCTGGACGGTGCCGTTGCAGCCRCTGTTGCCCTGCAGGACGGGGAAGAACGCGCTGCCGCGGGTGTCGTCGAACCACTCCGAGGCCCGGCCCGGGACGTTGACCAGGTCACCGGCGACGAACACCGCGTCCGTCCATCCGATGGTCCTCAGCGCATCTGCAGGTTCACCGGTGTGTTCACCATCGCCTGGTAGTCACTGGTCAGCAGGATCTTCGCCGGCTGGCCGGCGCGCGGCAGGGGCCGCAGCCGGAAGGTACCCGAACCGACCAGGCCGGCCCCAGCCGGACCGGAACCGTCCGAAGCGGAGCCGTCCAGGCTCACGACCGGTAGGGCACACGCTCCCCTGCCCTCAGCCCGTTGACGGACGCCTCATGCCGCCACACGTCACGCGCGACGATGCCGGCATCGGCCGCGGGCCTGCGATCCGCCGGCACATTCGAGGCGGAGTCCTCGGCGGACCTCGACAGCTTCGTCGTCGACGCCGTCACCCGGGTGATCCCGGGGAGACGGACACGGCCCGTGGCAACGGCGCCGAGCGTTCTGGCATCCAGTCGGTCGACACCCCGCCCGACCAGGGCTGCATGCCTGCTGCCGGCGAACTCGGTGAACCACACGACGTGCACGTCGCGCTCCGAGGGCGCCTGCAGGAACGGGTCGGTCAGCAGCGGCAGCGATCCGACCGGGTCGGTCGAGAACGCCGTCTCAGCCAGCGCCTGGGGCCGCAGGGTCCCCGCGAACGTCGGCAACACGGTCCCACCCAGAATCCCGCAGAGTGCGCCGGCGGCGACGGCGGATGACGCCGCCCTGCGCCGCCAGGAATGTCGCGACCTGGCGCGGGACAGGACAGCAGAGTAGAGAGAACCTCTATTCGCTTGTAGAAGATCGATGGCGCCCGAGCATGACCGCCCCGCGTGGCACCCGCCTTGCGTACCCGCCACCGGTAGATGTCTCTGGAGCAAACGAACTCCTCGTGGTCGACCGGCATCCGCACTCGAGTACATTTTCAAGACCGTCGAGCGCTTTTGACAGCAAAGGCGCCTGACGACATCGACGGGAGCCCGCCTTTCGCAAACGCAGACAAATAACCGTCTGCCGACCTATTCCTACCCGGAACGCAAGGTGAGGAGGCTGCGACGTGTCCGCCGACGGGTCATCGCTGGTCCTTTCCGGCACCACTGTTCCGATCATCGAGAGATGGACACCGCCGCCGCCTGAGACCACGGCGCCGACAGCCGCCGCACCGGTGACGGGCACCCGCCTGGCCACCATCGATGTGATCAGGGATCTCCGGTACGGCGACAGCTGTACGTAGCTGTCGCAAGGGCAGGTGATACCGCGCGAGCGGGTCTCCACCAGCTCCCCGATCGCGGCCACCCGGAACCCGGGACGAGCGGGACCACTCGGTGAGGCCCGGTTCCTCCCTATGATTTCCGATCATACTCGGACCGCCTGGAGTGCAGCTTTCCACCGAATGAGAGTCAGGCCTCCAGAATCATTTTCAGGAAAGGACTCGGCGCACCCGACCAGGAGACTGCGAGGAACTCACGGGCTCGCGTACACGCCACGTGAAGGAGACAGAGCTCGCGCTGTAGGTCCTGCACGTGGAGGGTTGCCTCCACCGTCTGCGACGTGACAGCCTGCGGAAGCGGAACCGAACGGGCCGAGACATCGACGACGGCCACCGCACGGTATTCCAGGCCTTTCATCCGGTGCATCGTGCCGATCTCGACGCCTCCGCGTTTCCGCCGGTCGAGCGGACTTGGTTCGATTCCGGCCGCGCGGAGTGCGTCGGTGGCATCGTCGGCCATTCTGCGGGTACGAGCTGCGACGCCGATCGCGGCTGGCTCGACGCCACCGTCGAGCCAGCCGCGGATCGTCGAAACAAGTCCGTCAAGTTCGGCAGCTGCCGTCAGGTAGCCGTGCGCGGTTGGATCCTGTACGCCGCGAAAGGCCGACCGGTAGCCATCCAGGTGGTCAAGCCCGCCGTCGAGGTCGTCGACGACCTGGCCGTTCAGCAGCGCGACGGCCCAGGTAAGAATCTCCTCGCTGGTTCGGTAGTTGAGCCGCAGGCGGTGTGACCTACCACGAACGTTGATGCCCATGGCCGTCAGAGCAACACGGTGGTCGTAAATTCGCTGGTGCGCGTCGCCGACGACGAACAGGTCGTCGGGGCCGTCGGCGACCACTGCGCGCAGGAGCCGCCACTGCACGGGGTGCAGATCCTGCGCCTCGTCAACGACAACGTGGGGGAACAGGTCCCCAGCTGCCCCACTTCGAACGTACTGGGCCGCGTCGTCCGCGAGCTGATGGAAAGTTCGCTCCCCCGAATCACCGAGCACACCGAGGAAGTACTCGACGGCGGTCCAGACCTGGAGACGCTGCGTCCTGGTCAGTGGCTGTATTCGTCCAGCTCGTGGTGCGGACAGATAGTCCATGGGCGTCCGCACACCCCTGGCCAGGATAACGTTCTCCCATTCCTGGCGGAGCATGGCCGGGGTGAACGGTGCGCCCGTGGCAGCTGTGGCGGCAGTCCAGATTTTCGTCAGGGAGTCGTCGTCGAGAACGATTTTCGGAGCCGCACCCTCGACCTCGGTCACAATGCGATGTGCAAGAGCATCGACGGTGGTTACCTCGACCGCGGAGCTGGTGTCGGCTCCGGTGACCGCGTCGAGCGAGGCCAGGCCGGCTCGGAGGCCCTCGGCAAGGGTTCGTACGAACGTCGTGACCAGAACCGGCCGCCCGTGTTTCTCGGGCAGGCGGCGCGCGAGATGGTGAGCACGGTGCAGCGCGACGACCGTCTTGCCGGTGCCCGCCCCGCCCGTGACCCGGACCGGGCCTGCGAACTTTTCTCGGTAGGCGATCCTGCGCTGTGTCGGGTGCAGGAAGATGCGCCACAGTTCCAGCGGGTGCTCCAGCGCCTCCTGCAGCTCCCGGGCGCTCTGCGGTACGAAGACCGTCGGCGAGGCGAGGGCTGCGACGGAGGGGTCCGGCTCCCTGCTGACCACGCTGCTCCTGATGCCGAGCTCGGCCCGCACCTCGCGGACGGAGTAGCCGGCGGCGAGCATCTCGAGCACCTCGTGCTGGCTGTGTGGCATCGCCCTGGACAGCAGGTCGAGGTCAGTGTCCGCCCGAACACGGCGGACAAGCGGCAGATGAACGGCCTCGATGCCGAGTTCCAGAAGAACAGTGTTGCCGTATGCGTCGAACGCTCCGGGCCGGAGATCGCCAGCTACAGATGGTAGTGATTTCGATACATTACGCATTGCTTCGACGTCCACGATCTCCACCTCGCGCGTCGCCGAGTTGATCGCAAACGTGTGGTTCGCCAGCCAGACGTACGCCCTGTCATGCTCGAGAACGTCGAACAGTATGTAGTGATCTCCCTCCACAGGTGCCATTACGACGCCCCGCCAGAACTTCGTAACCCGGATCGTCCGTCCACGGTCGTCCGCGAGCGCGTGGGGCTTCTCGAGGTGAAGCCCTGCGATCGTGCTCTCCTGGAATCTGCCGAGCAGCTCGGGGATCCTCTTCTGCACCTCCTTCGGAAGATCCGGAAGGCGCCTGAAGAAGCTCTGCGCGAAGCCGAGTGAGGCCATGGACACCCCGAGTGTTCGATCCGACACCTCAGGCGGACGCGGACAGGTCGCATACCCCCCGAGGAAACCGTTGCACTGATCACGCAGCGCGATGCACCACATGGTAGTCCCGCCACCCCGGACGGCATCTGTCCGGCGACCGCCGGCGTGGAGCACCACCGTCATCCACGCAACACGCGACGGCRTGGCACCACCTCAACCCAATACTGTCGCGATCCGCAGCACCTCATGCACAGACGATGACTAGGKTGGACGGTCAGCGGCGATATCCGACCCGCTGCATGACCAGCAACCGGAGAAGATCGTTCGTGACCGTGGCACCCGGTTTCCGCATGGCCATCTGACGGACGAGGCTTCTTGGATCCCGTTGGGATCGCCCGGGCCTGATCCGGTCCTGCTATAGAACAGATGAGACACGGGGGGCGTCGATGGGTTCCAACGCGGACGATCGACGGAAGATCACTGAATATCTCGGGCGTCAGCTCATCGGACCGGTCGGTGGCGACGACGAGGTGCTGCTGGAGGAGCCTGCGGGACGCTATCTGACTGCCATCCTGTATCCCCAGGAGCAGGAGAACGCCCACGATGGCGACTCCAGCGCGACCGGTGATGTCGGGGAGGAGATCGACGAGCAGGGCGGCCAGATCRGCGACGAGGTCGACGAGGATCCCCTGGCGCTGGCCGGCCAGCACAAGCCCAGCTCGGCCGGCCTGACCTTCATGACCAGTGGCTGGGCACCGATTGTCGTCGAGGCGGAGTTCGCCCGCTACACCGCCGACGGCGGCTCTCCGAAACGCTGGACGCGCCGGCCGGTTCGGCTCGTCGGCGACGATGCCCTTCGGCTGGACCCGCCCGGCCCGGCCGATCGACGCCGTACCGGGCATCTGCCGCTCCCCGACGGAAGGGCCAGCCTCGACGTGGTCTGGCGGCCCCAGGGGAGCGGAGGCGCCATCGTCACGGTGTCGCTCGTCAACAGGGCCAGAACGGGGACCAAGGCCGAGGAGGCCGCAGGTTGCATGCTCCAGGTGAGTCTGCGGGCGCGGCCGGAGACCGGCACGATCCAGCGGTACCCGAACGCGCCGCACCTGTACCGCGACGACGAGGCGGAGGAGCTCGAGCTCCTGTACCGCATGACCCCGACCTACGCCGTCGGTCACGGCGTCGCCGCGGCCTGGACGGGCGACGGTCGCGAGACTCCGGAGTGGGTGCACACGTCGTACGTGCCGGCGCATGTCGTTCCCGGCATCTCGTTCAAAGTGCCGGGTCACGAGAGGATCCTTGATCTCGCCGCACTCGCGCGGTTCGACACCGCCGAGGCGGTGGATCTGGTCGGCGCACTCGACGCATTCGTCGACAGCTACGACGCATGGGCAGAATCCCTGCACGCCCAGCTGGTCGATGGCACGGTGCCGGCCCACCTGCACGCCGCGGCCGGCCGAGTTCTCGACGACGTGGACAAGGCCCGCCTGCGGATGCGGTCGGGTGTGCGGCTTCTCGAGTCGGACCGGACCGTCCGTCTCGCGTTCGCGCTCGCGAACCGCGCGATGCACTGGCAGATCGTGCACCGGGGCGACGATCTCGCCGGCGAGCCGCACGAGACCTCCGACCCACCCGAGGTCAACCCGGACTACCCCGATAACACCCATTTCTGGCGCCCGTTCCAGCTGGGCTTCCTGCTGCTCACGCTGCACGGCGCCGCTGTGGCAGACAGCCCGGACCGGGAGATCGTCGATCTGATCTGGTTCCCCACCGGCGGTGGGAAGACGGAGGCGTACCTCGGTCTGACGGCGTTCGTCATCATGCTCCGGCGGCTTCGGGGCGAGGACGACGCAGGCGGCACCACGGTGATCACCCGCTACACGCTGAGACTGCTGACAACGCAGCAGTTCCAGCGAGCGGCGACACTGATCTGTGCCTGCGAGCTTCTTCGCCGGGCGGATCCGGCGGCTCTGGGCAGCGAACCGATCTCGATCGGTCTCTGGGTCGGCAACGAAAACACCCCCGGGGACTACCAGCAGGCACGACAGCTGCTGGAACGGCTCAGGGAGTCCGAGACCGTCGACACGAGCACGAGCTTCCAGATCGAGCTCTGTCCCTGGTGCGGGACACGGATCACCCCCGGCGAGCACTCCGTGAACCACCAGTGGGGCGTCGAGGCGACCAACAGCGCCTTTCTCGTTCGTTGCCCGAACCTGCGCTGCCCCTTTCACGACCGGCTGCCGTTGTCATCCGTGGACGAGGACCTGTACGAGCATCCGCCGACGTTCCTCGTCGGCACCGTCGACAAGTTCGCCCGCACCGTGTGGGACCCGCGGTCCGGGGTCTTCTTCGGCTCTGGCGACCAGCCCGGCCCGTCGCTGATCATTCAGGACGAGTTCCACCTGATCTCCGGGCCGCTCGGAACAATGGTCGGGATCTACGAGGCCGCCTTCG
The DNA here is from genome assembly GCF_001854655.1 of Parafrankia colletiae. Taxonomy (GTDB): domain Bacteria; phylum Actinomycetota; class Actinomycetes; order Frankiales; family Frankiaceae; genus Parafrankia; species Parafrankia colletiae. The sequence goes on from NZ_MBLM01000147.1 coordinate 47,762, forward strand.
ACGTACTGCTGGCCCACAACGGAAGTCGACCGAAGTTCGTCGCGTCGACCGCGACCGTCCGGCGCGCGGAGGAGCAGACCTTCGGCGTGTTCGGCCGGGAGGTCTCGCTGTTCCCGCCCGCCGGCCTGGAGGCCGACAACTCGTACTTCGTCAGCACTGATGACAGGGCACCCGGCCGGCTGTATCTCGGCGTGATGCCGCAGGGGCACACCCCGCTGACGGGGCTTGTCCACCTGGCTGCTGTGCTCCTGCAGAGCCCGGTCGACATCGAGCTGACACCCACCGGCCAGGATGCGTACCGGACCCTGATCGTCTACCACAACAGCCTCCGCGAGCTGGGCAAGACGATCACCCTCGCCCACGACGACATCCCCGCCCGGGTGAAGGTCATCGCCGCCGGCGAGGGACGCACCCGGCCGCTGACCGACGACGACGTCGTCGAACTGACCAGCAATGTTCCGGGCCGGAACATCCCGAAGGTGYTGGAGCGCCTCGGCAGGTCGTACGACGGGAAGGATCCGGTCTCGCTCGCGGCGAGCACGAACATGCTGTCCGTCGGTGTGGACGTCCCCCGGCTCGGTCTGATGGTCATCGTGGGGCAGCCCAAGACGACGGCCGAGTACATCCAGGCGAGCAGCCGGGTCGGCCGCACACACCCCGGACTGGTCGTCACGCTGTACTCGCCGTCCAAGCCGCGAGACCGCTCCCACTACGAGACCTTCATGGCCGACCACACGACGCTCTACCGGTCCGTCGAGCCGACCTCCGTGACGCCCTTCTCACTGCCGGCCCGTACCAGGGCACTGCACGCCGGTCTGGTCATTCTGGCGCGGCACGCACGCGGCTGGAGCGGCGAGATCGACGCCGGTGCCTTCGACCAGGACGATCCCGTGATGAAGGGACTCGTCGACCAGCTGGCCCGGCGGGCCCGGGAGGCGGATTCCAGCGAGTACGAGAAGGTCCAGGAAGACCTCTCGCGGCTGGCAGCCGAATGGACGGCGAAAGTCCTGCGCACCGCGGACGACGAGCCCGGACTGACATACGCCCCCAGAGGCTCCCGGAGCCCGGGGCCGGCCCTGCTGCGCCATCACGAGCAGAAGGCCGACGCCTGGCCGACCCCCGACTCCATGCGCAACGTCGATGTCATGGTGAATCTCACTGTCAGGGGGGAGAAGTGACAGTTCGCAGGGTCCGTCGCTCCCAGACCATCAGTCCGTTCGGCGTCGGGGCGATCATCGACGTCCTCGGCGAGTCCTTCGTCGCCGAGGACGCCGGCCGTTGGCCGTGGCACGACGTCATCTCGATGCCCCGGCTGGCCGAGATCCTCGGCATCAACGAGATCGGGGGCGCCCCGGCCGACGGGAAGATCCCCTACTACCGCTTTCCCCGATGGCTCTTCTGCCCGAGCTGCCGCCGGATGGAGAAGTGGAGCACCTCGCGGGAGAAGAAGAACACCGTTCCCGCCTGCGAGCACTGCCCGAAGCGACGGCTGGTCCCCATGCGGTTCGTGGCCATCTGCGGAAACGGCCATCTCAGCGATGTCGACTGGTGGCGGTGGGCGCACTCCAGCAGGTTCGGTACCGGGGGTGCCCCCTGCCGGGGCAGCCGACTGGCCTTCGAGACAAGCGCCGGCATCGGTGGAGGCCTGCGCTCGACGCAGGTACGCTGCCTCACCTGCAGCGCTGCCCGGTCGTTGGAGGATCTTCCGACCAAGGACGCGCTCAGGCGCGTCGGGCAGCACTGCTCTGGCCTCCAGCCCTGGCAGATCCCCTCCGAGAGTGAGAGTTGCGAGGAGCATCTGCGTGCCGTCCAGCGCGGCGCGTCGAGCGTCTACTTCCCCCGCACGATCTCGGCCATCGACATTCCGCCGGATTCCGACTGGAGCACGCGGAGCGATCCCGCGCACCTGCTGCGCGAGAACAGTGACTTCCGTTGGCTTCTGGAACATCCCGACCACCCGCGCCGGGCGCAGCGCATCGAGTTCCTGCACGAGGACACCGACATCCCCGTGGAGCGGATCCGGCAGGAGCTGAGTGCGGCGGAGGCGCAGGCGGACGTCACCACGGTCGCCCGCACGGAGGCCGACATCACGCCCGCGGAGTGGACGGCTCTCACCGAACCACCGGCGACCACGGACTCCCGCGACTACTTCCAGGCGACGGCGACGACGATCGACGCCACCAGCATCACGGGCCGTCTCGCGGACGTGGCAAAGCAGCTCGAGTTCCACTTCCTCGGAGTGACCACCGTCGAACGTCTTCGTGAGGTTCGGGTGTTGCGCGGCTTCGAACGGCACACGATGGCGAGGGAGATCCGAGCCAACCTGCGCTCCCGCACCGGCTTCCTGCCCGGAGTCGAGGTTCTGGGCGAAGGATTCTTCCTGCGCCTCAACGAGGAGGCGCTGGCCGCCTGGGAGCAGCGCCCCGAGGTGGCCGACCGTGCGCAGCGACTTGTGCTGCGGAAGAAGGTCCGGCCCGAGCTCGGCTGGCTGGCTGACCCGACGCCCAGGTACCTGCTGCTGCACACGTTCGCGCACCTCCTGCTGCGCCAGACGGCCTTCGAGGCCGGCTACTCGACCTCGTCACTGCGGGAGCGGCTGTACGTGACCGACACGGAGACGGGTCCGCGGATGGCTGGCGTGATGATCTACACTGCGGCCGGCGACTCCGAGGGCACCATGGGCGGGCTCGTCCGGCTCGGGGAGCCGGAACGACTCGTCCCGCTGGTCGCCGGAGCTCTGGCCGCCGCTCGCTGGTGCTCGTTCGACCCGGTGTGCGGCGAGTCCTCCGGCCAGGGACTGCACGGCCTGTCCCTCGCAGCCTGCCACGCGTGCTCGCTGGCGCCGGAGACCAGTTGCGTGGCCTCGAACCGGCTGCTCGACCGTCGTATGGTCGTCGACGAGGAGTTCGGCTTCTTCCGCGACGTGCTCACCACGATCGAGGACGCCTACGGCACCGAACTCCGGTGACGACGACGGCGCGCACTCCCGGCGAGAACTCAGAGTTCTCGCCGGCCTGTCACCTGATCACCGCGGCTCTGGGCTCGGGCATGGCGGCATCCGCCGTCCGGGGGGCGAGGGCACTCTCCTGCGCCCGGCACCGGGTGACGATCGTGGCCGAGAACTCGCTGCTCGTCGGCCACCTGCGCCACCTGCTGYCACCCACGGAACGTGGCATCGAGGTCCGGACCTTCCACTCGTTCCTCAGCAGGTTCTGGTACGAGCTCTTCCGCGAGCCGCCGCCCACTCACGATCGCTATGTCTTCGACTTCCGAGCCTGTCTCAACCGTGCGTTCGACATCGCTGCCGGACCACGTGCCAGCCGGCATGTCATTGTCGTTGACGGCACCCGGCTCCCCCGCGAGTTCTACCTCCTGCTGCGGGCTCTGGGCGTGTCGACGACGGTCCTCGTGGAGGCAGACGCCGGGCTTGGCGAAACCACCGTCCGTCAGATCCGGAGAGCGATGGGGGATCCGTCGTCCGCCGAGCTGCCGGTCAACTGCAGGAACACCGTGCCCATCGCACGGCTGGCCGGCCACTTCCGCACCCTGGCCGGCTGCACCGCGTCCGCCCTGCCGACCAGGGCCGGCGGCCTCCCGGCCCTCTGGCACACACCGAATCTGGCCAGCCTGGCTGGGCACCTGCACGAGTACCGCCGCCAGCACCCACGTGAGCGCATCGGTGTTCTGGTTCAGCAGCGTGTGCAGGTCGAGGCCCTCCACCGTGCGGTCATCCGGAGCGGGACGGGCCCCGTGCAGTTCCAGCACGGCGGCACCCCGAGGTTGCCGGGCCAGTCGATCGACCTGGCCAGCCCCGGGCTGAAGATCACGACCTGGGCGGCCGCCCGAGGGGTCGAGTTCGACACCGTCGTCGTCGCGGAACTGCAGGACGTCACCCTCGAGGCATCGGCCCCGCTGCTGACGGCGACGCTGGAGTACCTGGTGACCCGGGCGCGCCGGATGGTCGTTCTCGCCTACTCGGGCGAAGGCGACCCGCGGCTCGTTCGCGATCTTCCGCTGTTCCTCCTCGACGACCAGCGAGCCGAGCTTCTCCCACGCGAACCGACAGGCAAGCGCAAGGCAGATGCCGCTGCCGAGGCCGAGCTCCCGATAACCGACACCGACGGCGAGAGCGATCCGGACGACCCGCTCGAGGATGAACCGTCCGCGGAGGAGTTCGCCCCGGTGCAGCCAGCCGACGGCCCGGTGGCGCTTCCGACCGACGCCGTCGAGGCGGCGCTTCGTGTCCTGGACGACGACAGACTGCGCCGACGCCCGAGCCGGTACATCCTGACCGCGGCCGAGGAGATCGGCCTGGCGATGCTCATGCGCCAGGGTCGTTCCCTGCACGAGGATCTGGAGAGGACGTTCCGGAGACAGCTGGAACCGACGGACGTGCGGGCGCGCGCACACGACGCGCTGGTGCTGCACAACCAGAGGCTGGTCCACTCCATCTCGCAGAAGTACGAGGGGCAGGGCCTCGACCTCGAGGATCTCTCCCAGCACGGAATGATCGGGCTGCTGCGTGCCGTCCAGAAGTTCGACGCGTCCAGGGGCCACAAGTTCTCCACGTACGCCACGTGGTGGATCCGCCAGGCGGTGACCCGGGCCGTGGCCGACGAGGGCCGACTGATCCGCCTGCCCGTGCACTTCGTCGAGAAGATGAACAAGGTCCGGCGTACGCTTCGCGAGCTGCAGATGTCGGCGGAGCGCCCCGGTGAGGTCGCCACCGTCGCCGCTGCGGCAGGCCTGTCCGAGCGTGAGGTCGAGCAGTGCCTTCTCGCACTCCAGCAGCGGGTGATCGGGCTCGACCAGTCGGTGGGCGAGCACGGGGACACGGTCCTGAGCGAGCTCATCGACTTTCCCGCTCCTCCCGGCACCGATCCGGACGCGGTCTTCGACCGGGAGTGGCTCCGCATGGCGGTCGCCAGTGGTCTCGCGGAGCTTCATCCGAGAAGTGCGGAGATCGTGCGGCTGCGCTTCGGTTTCGAGGACGACGAGCCGCGGACCCTGGAGCAGGTCGGCCAGGTATTCGGCGTGACCAGGGAACGCATCCGCCAGATCGAGAAGAAGGCGCTGGACCAGCTGCGGACGTCGCTCCGGCAGGTTCGTTCGGAGAATGCCGTCGGGCCAGGGCCGGGGAAACAGAAACACGGGTCTCCGTTCTCCGGGCGCGTTCGACCAGCAGTCCCGAAGCCGTCCGGGGCCACCCTGCGCCCGCCCCTCGTCCGCAGAACCGACTCGGTGCCCGTGGCCTCGCGGGACCCGTTCCTGCTCGCCCATCTGGCTACGCAGGACCTCGGCACGGAGACGGTGCGGGTCGACCACCTGGTGGCACACGTCCGGCCCTATGTCCTGCCGCATCCGTCCCGGCTGGCGGAGGAGGACTTCGAGGAGGTCGGCGAGCCCTCCACATGGCGTCGGTCGCAGGGTCTGTATCTCGTGTCGGACGGCCGTTTCTGGTCGCTCGGCGGGTGGCTGGGCCTGCCCGACCTCGCCGCGGACCAGGACTCGGATCTCGCCCGCATCGAGGTCGAGGTCGAGCGGTCCCAGCTCGAGGCCTGGACCTGCGGTGACGGTGGCCGGCAGGTCCGCGTCCCGGCTCCGTTGCAGAGGGACATGACCAGGCTTGCGAAAATGACCAGAGGGCTGTCGGCCGACGTGTTCCGGCGCCACCAGGCCTCGCCCGCGTGACTCCAGATCGGACGGCAATGAGCACAGAGATCACCGACTTCGTCGTCGAGCTCCAGCAGTGGGTGTACGAGAAGGCGTCGGCCGACACTCTCATGGTGAAGAACGCCTTCGTCCAGGTCGCCGGCGAGGCGCTGACCGAGGACGGAACTCTCGACAACCCGGAGTACGTCCCGTTCCACAAGCAGTGGAAGAAAAGCCTCCTCGAGGTRGCCGGCTTCGACATCAGCACGGACGGTTCGGTGCTGCGGCTGCTGACGGTGCATCACGGCGAGCAGACCGTGCGGAAGAGTYGGATCGAACAGCTGGTCCGGTCCGCCGTCGACTTTGCCGCCGCGTGCCTGACCGACATGCCCGACGGGCTCGAGAAGTCGGCCCAACGGGACATGGCCGAGCGCATCCGTGACTCGTGGGCGGACTTCGAGCAGGTCCAGGTCATCGCGCTCACCGACGGTGCCGTCAGCAGGGCCGGGGTCTGGGCCACCGATCTCAGCGTCGACGACCTGCCGGTCACGACCCAGCTCTGGGACCTCACCCGGCTGCACCGTCTGATGACCTCCGGCCGCCGCCAGGAGGAGATCGTCATCGACCTCCTGGAGATGGGCTACGAGATCCGCTGTCTGGAGGCGCCCCGGCAGCCGGACGAGTACGAGTGCGTTCTGGCCGTGCTGCCAGCGAAGCTGATCGCCGAGCTGTACGACCGCCACCACAGCCGTCTTCTGCAACGTAACGTGCGTGCCTTCCTGCAGGCCCGCACGAAGGTCAACAAGGGGATCGCCGAGACCATCAGGAACAACCCGGGCAGGTTCCTCGCGTACAACAACGGCATCTCCGCGACGGCGACGGCCGTCGAGTTCGGCTCGGGAGCAGATGGCACCCGGATCATCAGCAGGATCCGGGACCTCCAGATCGTGAACGGTGGCCAGACCACGGCGTCGCTGCACGTCGCCTTCAAGGCAGGCGTCGACAGTCTGTCCGACGTGCACGTGGCCACCAAGTTCACGATCGTCGGCGACCAGCTCCTCGACGAGCTCGTCCCGAAGATCTCGATGTACGCCAACTCCCAGAACGCCGTCACCGCCGCCGACTTCGAGGGCAACAGCGCCTACCACGTCGAGATGGAGAAGCACTCGCGGGCGATCTGGGCGCCGGTGTCCGGACTGGCGGAACGGCAGACCCGCTGGTATTACGAGCGGGTCCGCGGACAGTACGACGTCGACCGGGCGCGGTTCACCACGCAGTCGAAGCGCCGACAGTTCGATCTGGACAATCCGAAGAACCAGAAGATCACGAAGACGGACGCGGCGAAGTACGAGTACGCGTACCGCTGCCAGCCGCACGTGGTCAGCCTGGGTGGCCAGAAGTGCTTCCAGGCATGGTCCATGCACGGTGAGCCCAGCACGAACGACACCCCGACCGACATCGAGTTCCGCGATCTGGTCGCCAAGGCGATCCTGTACAACCGGGTCCGCAGGATCATCCAGCAGCAGGGTTACAGCGGATACCTCGCCAACATCACTGCAGTGACGATCTCCCTGGTCGTGGATCGCTTCGGCGGAATGATCGATCTTGGCCGCATCTGGCGGGCGCAGGCCGTGCCGGAGGCACTCGAACGCGTCGTGCCTGAGCTGGCGACGCAGGTGCGCGAGACGATCACCAGTCCGCCCGGCAACGGGAACATCACCGAGTGGTGCAAGAAGGAGGCCAGCTGGCTCGAGGCCCAGAAGACGATCAGGTGGGCCCCGCCTGCCGACCTGGTGGCCGAGCTGGCAGTACCGGCCTCCGATGCCGCCTAGGACCGGCAGCGAGCGGCCGGTCCGTAACGCGGGCGGGACCGCCGGGGGATACGGGGTCAAACTGGTGCGTGGGCCGTTCGTTCGGCTGGAACCGCATGTGGACAGCTGTGGCGACGTCCGGGAGCTGGAAGAGCTCGTCGCGCGGCTGCGAACCGAGGACCCACAGCGGCTGCTGGCGGCAGACCTGTTCTCCGGTGCCGGCGGGCTGAGCCTCGGGCTGGAACAGGCAGGGCTGCGGGTCGTGCTTGGTGTCGACCACGACCCCGAGGCGACCGAGACACACCGGCATCACTTCGCCGGGCTCACCGTCGACGATGATCTGGCGGACCAGAGCAAAGTCGACGAGATCGCAGGCCTGATCCGCTCGCTCCGTCTGGACGTGGTGGTCGGCGGGCCGCCCTGCCAGCCATTCTCGCGCGCGGGCCGCTCGAAGATCCGGCACAGGGTGCGGCTCGGCCTTGCAGAACCGCACGACCGGCGGCGCGACCTGTGGGAATCGTTCCTCGCGATCGTCCGCCAAGCCGGCCCGGGATGCGTACTCATGGAGAACGTGCCGGACATGGCGCTGGACCGGGAGATGTTCATCTTCCGCACCATCGTCCACACACTCGAGGAACTCGGCTACACGGTCGAGGCGCGGCTCGTCGAAACCTCCCGCTACGGCGTGCCGCAGTCCCGACAGCGGCTGGTCATCGCGGCTATGCGGGCGCCGATGCGGTTCCGCTGGCCCGACGACACCGGCAGACGGGTCACGGTCTGGAACGCGATCGGCGACCTGCCCGAGGTCGACGGCGGCTGGCGGCCGGCAGGCGGGGCGGCCGGCTGGTCGGAGTACTCCCCCGTCCACCAGACGACCTTCCAGCGGGACATGCGTACGGGGGTTCCGGCCGCCGAAGCCGGTCGGGTGTACGACCACATCACCCGCCCTGTCCGCCCGGACGACCTTCAGGCCTTCGAGCTGATGGACGAGAGGACCCTCTACTCGGACCTGCCCGACAACGTGAAGCGGTACCGGGACGACATCTTCGACGACAAGTACAAGCGCCTCGGCGAGAACGACCTCTCACGGACCATCACCGCGCACATTGCGAAGGACGGATACTGGTACATCCACCCGCGGCAGAGTCGGACCCTGACCATCCGTGAGGCGGCGCGCCTGCAGACCTTCCCCGACCACGTACGCTTCGCTGGGCCACCGTCAGCCGCCTTCCGGCAGATCGGCAACGCCGTGCCGCCGCGACTGGGCGAACACCTCGGGCAGGCGCTGGTCAGGAGCATGACCGTGCCCGTTGCTTCCCGGCCGACGACGATCGAGCTTGCAGGACGCCTGAAGGCATGGTTCGACAGTCAGGGAGCCGCTGGCCTGCCCCTGCCGTGGCTGGCCGCCACGACGCGATGGCAGGTGGTGGTGGGCGAGATCCTGTTCGGCAGGGTGGCCGCCGACCGGATCCGCCTGCTCTGGCCACTCTTCGCCCGCTGGCAGGATCCGGCCGCCACCATCGAGGCCGAGGCCGACTTTCTTCGGGCCTCCGGATGGATCGGCCGTGAGCATCGCGCCGAGCAGCTGCTGGACGCCGCGGACTGGCTGACGAAAAATCCGGACGCGCTCGACGCGCCGGACCCCACCGGAAAGATCCCCCATGTCACGGCATCCGTCCTCGATCTCGCTGTTCTGACGGTCCCGTCGGTGGACATCGACGCGAGTCCGGAGCCGGTCCTCGTCGGCAGGGGCGTGCTGCGCCTGGCGGCCCGRCACGACGGCAGCGATGTCGACCACAGAAACCGCATGTCCGACGGTCGGCTCGCCGTGGCCCGTCTGATAGGCGGCCCCGGCACCGCACGCGAGGCGCATCTGGCACTCGTCGCGCTTGCCAGCTCCATGTGCCGGCCGAACGCCCCGAGATGCACGGAATGCCCACTCACCACCACGTGTCAGCGCTCGACCGGTGCGGGCACCGGAGCAGAGGCACCCATGACCTCGTCCTCGACGGGAAGAACCGGGGCGTGAGCAGGGAAGCACCCGTCGCAGCGACCGGCCAGGAGCCCGCGATGAAGCCGACGTGGACGGTGACCCGGGCAGGCAGTCACCTGCGGGGGCGCAGATCACGGAACACCAAGCCCGAGATCGCGCTGCGCAGGGCGGTACACGCGCTTGGCCTGCGATTCCGTGTTCACCAGCAGGTTGTTCCGCGCTGCACGCCCGACTTCGTGCTCCCCCGCTGGCACCTCGCGGTCTTTGTGGATGGCTGCTTCTGGYACGGCTGCCCCACACACGGGATGAAGCAGTACCGGGGCCCGAACGCCGACCTCTGGCGGCAGAAGATGGAGGCGAACCGCAACCGGGATCACCGCAACGACGCTGCACTCGCCGAAGCGGGCTGGAAGGTGCTCCGGGTCTGGGAGTGCCAGGTCCGCCGGAACGTCGCGGAGTCCTCGCTGTTGGTGCTCAGAGCCGCTCAGGAGGCCCAGAGACCATCCGCCGACAGCGCGTCGTCAAGACGGACCACCGCCCGATCGGCCTCCTCACGACCGTAGGCGCAGCCGACCTGCCTGAGCGGACACGCCGAACAGACCGGAACACCCGGCCCACACACCGTCATTGCCAGGTGACGGACAGCCGCCATGCGCTGCGGAGCCTCCTCACCGGTTCCGACGAGTCGGGCAAGGTCGATCCGGCCGTCGGTCAACGAGTTCTGCTCATGCGAGGTGGTTCCGCGGAAGCGCGCAGCCACGCGGACCGCGCTCGTTCCCGCCACGAGCACGTCGTGGCCACGCAGCAGCCTGAAGATCTTCGCCTGCGCCGGCCGGAGTTTCAACAGCCCGATCACCTCGTCCGCCTCGTCGGACAATGTGACGTCGACCAGCAGACGGAGTCTCTCCAACCTGCGTCGGGTGTGGTGTGGCACCGCCGCCAGGCAGGCCTGATATGTCTCCTCGTCGAGTCGGTCCCGGTCACGCAGCAGGGCGAGCGCGGGCATGTCCTCCGCGGGAACGGGCTGAGGACGGGACAGCAGCGCGCAGGCCACCGCGACCAGCGGCGTCATCATGCTGCCGGGAACGGCCGTCCAGACCTCGCTCCTGGCCAGGTCGGCAGCCCAGATCTCGAGGGATCGATGCACCGCTGACCAGCTTGCCGAAGACGGGGCGACGGGTGCTTCTCCTCCCGTCTGCGGAAGCAGAGCATGAGCCGCGGCCGCACCTGCGAGCGGAGGAACCGCGTTTCCGATCTGCCTGAACGCATCACTTCTGTATCCCGCGAAACGAAACCTGTCCGGAAAGGTCTGGATGCGAGCCGCCTCGCGAACGGTCAGTGTGCGTAGTTCCTCCGGGTGGATGTACCAGTAGCCGTCCTTGGCGATGTGCGCGGTGATCGTCCGACTGAGCTCCTTCCATCCCAGCCGGTTGTACTTGTCGTTGAACGAGTCCGACCGGTATCTCTTCATCTCGTCCGGAAGTGCGGAGTAGAGAGTCGTCTCGTCCATGAGCTCGAACGCCCTGCGGTCGTCCTCCCGGACCGGCCGGGTGAAGTGGTCGTGGATGCGGCTCTCCACGGCGCCCTGGCGCATCTCCCGGGCAAACCCGCTCAGCGCCTCGCCCTGGTAGTCGATCTCTCGGGTGCCGGTGGTGAGACCCAGCCTGGGGAGGTCACGGATTGCGTCCTCAACTGTCACCTGCGGCCCCTCGGCCGCGGGTGGCCAGACGAAGTGGTCACCGTCCTGACGGGCAAGCAGTATCAGGCGGCGACGGTGCTGGGGCACACGGAACTTCCAGGTGTCGATGATCCGCACCTCGGTGGCGTAGCCGAACGCCTCCAGGTCTCCGACGATGCGGCGCACGGTCTGGAAGTCATCGACCAGTCCCATGTCCGGAACGTTCTCCATCAGCACAGCACGCGGGCGCAGCTCGAACACGACCGAGAGAAACGCCATCCACAGTTCGCGGCGCGCGTCGAGACGAGAGCGCGTTCCCTGCGCGACCAGGCTACGGATCTTGCTGGCCCCGGCACGGCTGAACGGCTGGCAGGGAGGGCCGCCTGCCACAAGGTCGATCTTCAGGCCGACCAGGGAGTCGGTCAGCTTCTTCCGATCCTCGGGCTCGCTCAGGTCGAGCTGTGTCGCTCTGCCCCGAAAGTTGGCCCTGTGGGTCTCGACGGCGCGCGGGTCGTGATCGACAGCGGCGACCACGGTCCAACCCGCCTGCTCCAGACCCAGGCTGAGGCCGCCGGCACCGCTGAAAAGGTCGACGGCGAGGCRTCTGCCAGCCGACTCCTCGGCCCGACACCAGGCGACGAACTCGTCCTCGGAGGGGCTGCCGGGGCACGGCTGCAACCGCAGCAGGTCGCTGCGTTCCAGCCGCACGCCGTAGGAAGCCATCCGTACACCCTCCCCACAACCACCGCGACCCTGATCCGCCACATTCGGCGCAGCCACCGACGCGCTGTAGTAGTTAACAACAGTCGCCACGGGATCGAGCACCCGGGACCCACCGGAGACGAGACCACCACGCCCTTCACCGACAGACCCTGATATCGAACACACGTTCTGTCAACTGCCGCCCGGGCTCTCGAGCAGGGCAGGCACCCGTCGGTCGCCATCCCGTCGAACGCAGGACGCACCCGCATGCCGCTCCGACGCCGGAAGGCCACCACCCACCACCCACGCCAACTACCTCGCGGCAGTCGAAACAACATCCACGCTCAGCTGTACCAGAGCTTCCTCGACTCGAACCCGCGCGTGAGATCCTGGGGGCCGCCGACATCAGGCAACAAAGGGGGACACAGAGTGGCTGGCCGACGGTCCTACGAGGTCACTCCGTCTGCGGCCCGGCTGACCCGATCCCTTCGCGACGTCGGCTACGACTTCCCCGCCGCCGTCGCCGACCTCGTTGACAACAGTGTGTCCGCAGGGGCCACCCACGTTCAGGTGATCGTCAGGTTCGACGGAGTCGCATCCCGAGTCCTCATCGCGGACGACGGAGTTGGAATGAGCGAGAACGCGCTGGTAGAGGCCCTGCGGTTCGGCTCCCGTCGCAGCTACCAGGAAAAAGACCTCGGTCGATAYGGGCTCGGCCTGAAAACAGCGTCCCTGTCGCAGGGCAGGTCGGTCACCGTCGTGACCCGACGATCGACCTCCGCCGACCGTGTCTTCGTCCGTGAACTGGACCTCGACCTCGTCGAAGAACTCGACGAGTGGCTTGTTGTCGCCCCAAGATCTTCGGCCGAGATCGAACACGCACGCGAGCTTCTTGGTGCCGGATCCGGCACCGTGGTTCTCTGGCGCGATCTTGACCGAGTACTGCCCGAGAACCGTCCCGACGGCGGGTGGGCACGCAGGCGACTCGACTCCTACGCCCGAAAGACCGCCGATCACCTTGCCGTCGTCTTCCACAGGTTCATCGAAGGCCTGCCCGACGGCAGGAAGGTGACCATCTCGGTGAATGGCGAGAAGATCCTCCCCTGGAATCCCTTCGCACCGAACGAGGAGCATCGCCGCGAACTGCCCGCACAACAGTTCGAGATCACCGTCGGCAGCGCCTCCGGCGTCGTGCACATCCGACGGTTCGTGCTTCCTCCACGCACCAAGTTCTCGTCTCCGGACGAGTTCGAGCGCATGTCTGGACCGCTGAACTGGAACCGCCAGCAGGGACTCTACATATATCGCGCGAACCGGCTGGTCCAGTGGGGCGGCTGGGCGGGAATTCGCGGTATTGACGAACACACCAAGCTGGCACGTGCATCACTCGACTTCGAAACCTCGCTCGACCCTGTATTCAACATCAACGTCTCGAAGATGAGAGTCTCGATTCCGCCGCAGCTCCGCCRGATGGCGACGGCCTCGATCAACGAACTGTGCCTCGCCGCGAACGCCGCCTACCGCCGTTCGTCGCCCCATGGAAATCTTCCTCTGCACCGCGACGCACCCCAACCGTTATCAGCACCGAGCRCCGACCTCGCACTCGCAGGTCTCGCGCTTCGTTCCGCGGCCATGCAGTCGGGGCATTTCGAGGCTCTGGAATCCATCCTTGCCATCATCCGTCGCGACGCTCCGGACATCGCCGCTGCCCTTGACCTGGCCGTCTGATCCGCGCCTCCGCAAGGAAACGCGACGAAATGTCAACCCGATCTGACTGACAGGCGCCTGCCAGTAACCTCGCGCCGAGAGGCACTGCATCGGGGTCGGACAGCATCCTTTGAATTGCTGACGGGACGCGAGGAGATCTCATTATCGAAATCTCTGCCGGCTGCCCCACCGACCGATTGGCGTTGCTGCTTCATGGACCGAAGGAAGCCCAGCCAGCATGCGCGGGCGACGAGACGGGCGTGGTCACGCGTTGCCATCGACTGCGGCTGCCTGGACAGGTACCACTRCGCGGCGGGCGACGACATCAAGTGCCCGCGTCACGGCGGATTTGACACATGCTGCGACAGGCAGAGCAAACACATTCCGATTCTGCTCCGTCATCGACTGCTCTGGTGCGCCCGGCGAGTACTGCACGGAGATTTCAGGCACGGACTCCCTGACGACGAATTCACGTTCGACGCCTGACCGGAGGGCGCCAGGGGCCCCACCCGTGGCCGGTCGCGGAGGAGTACGACATCCTGGTCCTCGATCCGGCGCCCGGCCTCGTCGCCGACCGTCGTCGCGGACAGAGGCGCTGGTGCGCCGGGACTCGTCGTATTCACCGGGGCCCGACTGGCGCTGGCACCGTCGTCCGTCCCGGCCATCGACTCATTGCCGGCATGTGGGCCAGGTGTGCCAATTCTGTGGCGATTCGCCGCTAGGCTGATTCCACGATGACGGGGGCATTCACACCGGGGCGGCCTGGCCGCCAGGAAGTTCGATGATCGTCGACCGGGAGCGGGTCGCCACGGCGCTCCCTGGCTACATGCTGGGCCAGCAGCTGGGTGCAGGGGCGTTCGGGCTGGTGCTGGCCGCGGAGCATCGGCGGATGGGTCGCGCGGTGGCGGTGAAGGTGATGCCGGCCGAGACAGCCGAGGGTGTGCGGGTGGACTTCGCCGCCGAGGCGAGGGTGCTGGGGCAGCTGGACCATCCGCACGTGGTGCGCGCCTTCGACTACGTCGAGGCCGAGGGCCTGTGCCTGGTCGTGATGGAGCTGCTGGCCGGGGGCACGCTGACTCGGCGTCGCAGCTCCATGAGCCCGGAGCAGGTGTGCGCGGCGGGGCTGGCGGTGGCCGCGGCGTTACGGCACGCACACGAACGTGGAGTCCTTCACCGTGACATCAAGGCAGACAACATCCTGTTCGCTGCCGACGGGACACCGAAGGTCACCGATTTCGGGATCGCGAAGCTGTTCGAAGGCTCGGCAGCCACTGCCAGCGGGTTGATCGGTACACCGATGTACATGGCGCCGGAGCAGATCGAGGGAGGCCGGCTGGGGCCGGCGACCGATCTGTACGCGCTCGGCGTGGTGCTCTACCGGCTGTTGACCGGGAGGGCCCCGTTCGATCCGAAACAGCCGCTGCCGATGCTGTGGCGCCAGCACCTGACCGACCCACCCCCACCGATGGTCGGGGTTCCCGCCCCCGTGGCGGCGGTTGTGCTGCGGGTGTTGGCGAAAGCGCCGTCCGACCGCCACCACGATGCCACCGCCTTCGCGCTCGACCTCGCCCGTGCCGCCACCCAGGCCTACGGCGCTGGCTGGAGTTCCAGGGTCGGCGCACCACTCCACCTCGACGACGCCGTTCGACGCGCCACAGACCCCCAGCTTTCCCTGGCCCCTGTTGGTCGTGACAACAGAGGCGCCGCGGTAGCGCCGACCAGACTGCGGGTCACGGCGCTAGCACCGAACCGCACCGACGTCGACAGCACCGCGCCCGTGTCACCGTCTGGCTCCCGTCTCAGCCACACCGCCGTCGAGGATCACCCGACTGTCCGGGCACAGCCTGCGGAGCCCCCGGAGGCCTGGGTCCCGAACATGGGTGACCTCGACGACCAGCGGTCGGCAGTCGGCAGTCTCCTCGCCTGGCTGGGCGAGTATGGTCGGCGCCGGGCGGCACG
The DNA here is from genome assembly GCF_001854655.1 of Parafrankia colletiae. Lineage (GTDB taxonomy): Bacteria > Actinomycetota > Actinomycetes > Frankiales > Frankiaceae > Parafrankia > Parafrankia colletiae. Next base: position 63,264 of record NZ_MBLM01000147.1, read on the forward strand.
GAGGGTCGCTGCGAATATCGCGACGCGCGAACGGCAAATCCTCCTGGCTGAGCTTGGGCGGCGGTTGATCGATTCCCAGCAGCCATCTGCAGCCCAGCGCCCGCCAGTCGTTCCGCCTTCGGTCGGCCATGACCGGGATCCGGCGAGGTCAATGGAATGACAGACATTCGACAGGTCCGGCGAAAGGGCTGGGTTGACAACGTTTAGCCAGTCTCTGCCCGCCCATGAGCGCATTCAGAAACGCGGTTCAGGGAATTCTTGAAAGGCTCCGGAGTCCCACGGCGGTTGACGGCGCCGTCTGCGGGAACCTCGTGGGAGCTGTACTGGGGGAACACGCCCTGCCCCAAGACTGGGTCTGCGAGCTCGAAGGCTTCGAGATCGTCGAGCGGGTCACCGACGACCTCGTCCGGGAGATTGACCGGACAAGGTCGGTCTCCGACAAGTTCGGCGCCGCGCCCCAAGGCTCAATGCCGTTTAGCTTATTTTTGATCATGCTGCTGTGGTGAGTGGGTGGAAGCGGATCGTGGCGGGCCCGGGGTGGCGGGTAGAAGCGGGTTCGGGCCGGTGGGGTTTCTTCTTGTGGTAGTCGTTGTGCTGCCCGCGTTTGATCTTGCGGGGGCAGGTCCGGTGCCGCCGTGGCGGGTTCAGCCGGGTGGTGATCTCGGTGTGGAAACGGRGCAGGGCGGTGTGCCAGTCCTCAGGGAGAAAAATCCGCGGTTCCGGTGGCGGAACGGCGGACCAGGCGCAGGGTGCGGGTGAAACCGACCCGGTCGGGGTCCACCTCCGCGGCATCCGCCGCATGGGTGATCAGGACGGCGAGGGCATGGTGGACGAGCAGGAACGCCCAGATCTCCTGGTAGGCCAGGTCAGGCAACCGGGAACGCAAGGGCCGGCCGGGGCCCCGCAGATGGGTCTTGAGCTGGTCGTTCGCGGTCTCATGCTCCCACCGCTGGTGGTAAGCCCCGGCAAGGTCGCCAGCGGAGGCCTCGGTCGGGTCGAGCAGGSTGGWCAGSAGMACRATCAGCTCCCCGGCACCGTCACCGTCACGGTCGGRCACGTCGTACTCGACGACCCGGACCAGACGCGCCTCCTCGGGGTGTAGGGGTTCCCCGGCTCTCGCAACGTCGAGGACCCGATCCCGCCGAGCCCCTTTGATCTTCGGGTCGATCAGGACCGTGAGGAACGTGCCGTCGTCCAGCACCGTCACCACCGGCAGGTTCACCGTCGCTGGAGCACGCCACAGCAACCCGGCCCCGGTGTCCGCCGCCAGCCCCCACGCGGCGAACGAGTAGAAGTTCCTGTCCGCGATCAGCAGCTCGTCGTCGCGGAGCCGCCCGTAGA
>NZ_MBLM01000148.1 GCF_001854655.1 Parafrankia colletiae
GCAAACGAGAGAGGCAACCGCTTCCCATCACTCACCCCCTGGTCAGAAGGCACTTCTTCCGCAGACGATGCACTCCCCGTACCCTCACGAGGATCCCCGCCCACACTCATCGCGTACCCTCACCGCTGCGACCATTCATACAACCAGTGTAAGGTAACCTAACCTAAATTTACAACGGGTCGGCGAGATTCCCGAGAGACTCCCGAGAGCAGCAGCGCGTACCCCACAGGGAATGTCCACCCAGCACCCGCGATCAGACAGTTCCACTCCGATGATCGCTTGACGCGCTGAGCTGGAGTGATAGGTGTTGACCTAAGCCTGGATGCACCGCCGTTTATGGCTGTCCGCTGGGGTTCCTGAACGCGGAAGTACCCTCTGAGCCGGGAGGATGGGGGTTCTCTACGCTTCCGCCCATCAGATCGAGAGGCCACTTCGCACGTGCGGTTGTTGCATGCCGCGTCCAGGATCACCCCTACCCGTTCGCTCCAGCTTCCTGCCCGGCCCGCCATGCCGACCAAAGCGCGGCGTACACCCCGCCGGCGGCGATCAGCTCTGTATGGGTTCCTCGCTCGGCGATACGGCCGTGCTCCATCACCACGACCAGATCGCAGGCGGCGGCTTGAGAGAGCCGGTGCGCGATCACCAGTCCAGTGCGTCCGGTCAGCGCAGCGTCGGCGGCGCGGTCGAGCACTCCGGCGTACGCGGAACCTGCCTCGGCGGTGGCCTCGTCGAAGATCGCTAGTTCCGGGTCGGCCAGCACCAGGCGAGCGAGCGCCACCTGTTGTGCCTGTGCGGCGGTCAGCTCGTACCCGCCACCACCGAGCACCGTGTCAAGGCCATCGGGCAGCAGGTCGAGCATCCCTACAGCCTGGGCCACTTCCAGCGCAGCCCGTACTTGGCCGTCGGTGGCATCCGGTGCGGCGAGGGTGAGGTTCTCGCGCAATGTCCCCGCGAACACGTGTACTTCCTGGGTGATCATCATTGTGCGCTCCGGTCGGGCCACGGTCCCGGCGTCGGGCTGGTGAATACCGGCGATCACGGTGGCCAGCGTGGACTTGCCGGCACCCGACGCACCTACGACGGCGACACGCTGACCGGTGGGGATGTCGAGCGTGACATCGACGAGTACGCGGGGGCCGGCCCCGTAGTGGAAGGATGCCTCGCGGAGGTGGACGCCGCTGCTCGTTGCGATGCTCGGCGCGTCCGCGACGGGGATGGTGGTGACTCCGACCATGCGGTTCAGCGACGCGAGGGAGGACTGGAGAGTGTCGATGACGAACAGCAGCTGATTGACCGGATTCAGCAGGCGTAGCACGAGCAGCATGGCGGTGGTCGCGCCCCCGACAGTCGAGGCTCCGTGGTCGATGAGGACGAAGCCGACGACGAGCACGGCGGCCAGGCTCAGGCACTCGCCGAGGTTCAGGCGGGTGTTGAGCATGCTCTGCACGGTCCGCGCCCGCATCGCCTGCACCGTTACGCCCCAGGCGGTGGTTGTCACGGCGCGGTGCCGCTGCTCGGCAAGCCTGAATCCGAGCACAGTGGCGTAGCCGCGCTGCGACTCCAGAATCTGTTGGGCACGCGCGCTCATCGCCGCACGCTCGGCCCGGTATACCCGCGGTCCTGTTCGCAGGTACCACCGCATGGAGAGCACGTAGACAGGCAGCACGACGGCGAGGGCGGCGGCGTAGGGCCATTCCAGCGCGGCTARCCCGCCCAGCGATATGACGATGGTGAAGGACGTAACGGTAAGCACCGGGATCACCTCGGGGGCCGCATCGGCAACCGTGGTGACGTCGTCGCTGGACCGCGAGATCAGATCCCCGGTGCCGGCCCGCTCGACGACATGCTGCGGCAGTGTCAGGGCACGGGAGACCAGCTCCTCCCGCAGCCCGGCGAGGATGGTGTGGTATGTCTGAGTAGCCAAGACGATCGTCGCCGCCGTGCCAGCGGCACCGAGAATGGCTGAGACCGCCATGATCGCGGTGACGGTCAGCACGGTGCTGAGATCGGCGGTACCTGCCTGGACCCGATCGATGAGGAACCCGATCGCGACGGGTCCGATCAGATCGATGGCGGTGCTTGCGATTCCCAGCATCACGAGGGCGGCCAGACGGAGTCGATGCCCACGGCTGAGCCGCCACGCCTCCTGAGCGRTCTCACGTCCGCCCGCGACCGGCAGCGCGTGCTCTGTCGTCGCGGATCCCCCGGTCACGGCGCCGCCTTTCCAAGCACCAGCACGTTGTCGAGAAGGTCGACGACACGGTCGCAGCAGCCAAGCAGGGCCGGGGACGAGGCGATCAGCAGGGTTGAGCGATCTGTGCGGATACCGACCAGCCGCTCGGCGATGGTCTGCTCGGTCACCGAGTCGACGGCGGTGGTTGGGTCGTGCAGCACCAGCACCGGACTATCGGTCGCGAAGGCTCGAGCGAGCGCAACCCGTTGACGCTGGCCACCGGACAGGCGGTTGCCGTTCTCACCGACGGGGGTGTCGAGATCGGCTGCGAAGTCCTCACAGGCGGCCGCCCACACCGCACTGTCCATTCGCTCGGGCAGGCAGGCGGTGGCGGCGAGGTTGTCGCGGATGGTGCCGGTGAACAACGTTGTCCGATGGGGTGCGACGGTGACCAGGGAGCGGTACTCCGCTGGGGTCAGTTCGTGCGCCGGCCGGCCGTCGAGACGCACCTCAATGTCGTTGGCGGCCCACGGGTTCAGCAACGCGTCAGCGATGCGGGCGGCAATCCGATCATCGGCGTGCACCCCCACCAGCTCACCGGGCTCTACCCGGATTGAGGCACTGGGCACGCCGACATCCAGTACGCCGACAAACAGTGCGGACACGTCCTGCACAGGCGGCGGCGTGTACCGCTGTCGTATCGCGTCATCGTGTCCGGATGCGGCGGCGCCTGCGTTCCTGAGCACGTCCACGATTCGCGCGGCCGAGGCGCGGGAGCCCGCGAGATTGGGGATGGAATGGATCGCGATCGCCTGCATCTGTGGCAGCAGCGCCTGGGTGAGGCCAACCGCGGCGATCAACTCGCCGATGCTCAGCTGCCCCTTCACCGCGAACCAGCCCGCCAGCCCCGTCACCGCGGCGACGAACACACCGTTCACAGCACCGGAGCCCACAAGAAACCTGCCGAGCAGCCCGGCGTTGCGGCTGGCACCGACCAGGGTCCCCCGGCTGGCCTGCCGGTATCGCCTGGTCGCTTCGGCCTCGGCGCGCACGCCCTTGATCACCCGGTACCCGGCGACCAGATCGGTGGCCCGTCCAACGGTGTCAGCGAGGAGATCCTGGTACTCGCGGGTGTCGCGGGAGAGACGTTCGCTCAGGAGGCCCATCAACCAGACCGCCACGGGCGCGCCGAGCAGCACCACGACCCCAAGCAGCCAGTGYGCCACCAACAACGAGACAGCGATGAACGCTATGGCGGCGATCCTCGCGATGGGCAGAACCACGAGCAGCCCGCCGTTGGCCAGGCGGGCGACGTCATTCGTCATGGCCGAGACAACACTGTCCGCCGGCGCCCGTACCGCGCTGCCGTCGGCATGCAGCACTCTGGTCGAGAGCGTCGCGCGCAGTCGGTGCTGGAACAGCTGGATCGCATACGTGCTGAGCCGATTCGTGATCCTGGCCGCCATTGTCAGCGCGACGTACAAGGCCACCAGCACACCGAGCCAAAGCACCAGTTGCCCGGCATCCCTGGTCACGAGCGCCCGGTCGATCGCGAGCCCCATCACCACCGGGACGGCCGACTCGCCCACCTGCCACACGATCGCCAACAGCATCGCGGGGATCGTGACGCGTGGCAGCGAGAAGATGACGCGCGCCACGAACTGTCCGGGACGATCACCCGCCCTGACCTCGAATGACCGGACGTCAGGAGGCTCGGGCGCAGCCTGCCCCAGGACCGGTAGCCACCGCGTCAGCGGTCCTCGCCCCAGCCCCATCGGATCGGTGCGCATCAACGGTCCCTCCGCACGCCTTCGCCACCGCGGTCACGGCCCAGCGGCACCACCTGAGGAGTGCCCGCCACCGGATCGGGCACCACCAGAGCGCGCAGACCGAACACCTCGTCGACCAGCTCGGCCGTCACGATCTCCGACGGTGGCCCCTCGGCGACCACGGCGCCGTCCTTCATGGCGATCAGGTGCGTGGCGTAGCGAGCGGCATGATTCAGGTCGTGCAGCACGGCGACCAGGGTGTGGCCCACGTGGTGCAGGTCGGTGAACAGCTCCATCAGTTCGATCTGATGGGCAATGTCGAGGAAGGTGGTCGGCTCGTCCAGCAGCAGGATGCTGGTGTGCTGCGCGAGCGCCATCGCCACCCACACCCGCTGTCGCTGGCCTCCCGACAACTCGTCCACCAGGCGGCCGGACAGGTCGGTGACCGCGGTCTGGTCCATCGCCCTGGCCACGGCCCGCTCGTCGGCCTCGGTCCACAGCCGGATGAACCCCTGATACGGATACCGGCCCCGAGCCACCAGGTCGGCTACGGTGATCCCGTCCGGGGCGATCGAGGTCTGCGGCAGCAAGCCGACCCGCCGCGCCACCTCCTTCGTCCTGTACGACTGGATGGCCGCACCGTCGAGGAGCACCTGACCCGCGGACGGCTTCAACAGCCGCGACAGGCCGCGCAGCAGAGTGGACTTCCCGCAGGCGTTCGGGCCCACGATGACTGTGAACGACTCGTCCGGAATGGACACCGACAAGCCCTCGCTGATGATGCGCCTGTCGTAACCGATCGTCGCCGACTCCACGCGGAGGCGTGAGCCGTCGGGCCGCGGAGCAGGCGAGGATACGTCTCTCGCCTCCGCAAGATCGATGGTGGTGTCGGCGTGAGTGCTCACAGGCGTCTCCTGGCTTCGGTGAACAGCAGATACCCGAGGTACCCACCGCCGAGCATGACGGTGATGATCCCCACCGGCAGGGGAGTCGGGGCGACGTGCTGGGCGAGGTAGTCCGCCGCCAGACACAGCAGCGCGCCGACGAGGGCGGTGGGTGCGAGGGTTATCCCCGCAGTGCGGACGAGGCGGCGTCCGATCTGCGGCGCGACCAGGGAGATGAACGCGATCGGCCCCGATGCGGCCGTGACAACCGCCGTCAGCGCCACCCCCACCACGACCATGCCGAGGCGGGCGGGCGAGACCCGCACCCCCTGGGAGACGGCGGTATCGTCACCCAGCTCCATCTGCCGCATCGGCCGGCTCGACATCGCAGCCAGCAGCAGAAGCACAGCGATGCACACACCGCCGATGGCCACCTGATCCCAGGACACCCCGTTGAGTGATCCGGCGCCCCACGCGGCGGCTGCGATCGCCTGTTCCAGGTCGGCTTTGAGAATCAACCAGGTGTTGAGCGAGTCGAGCATCGCCGAGACGCCGATGCCGACAATGATCAGCCGGAACCCCTGCACCCCTCGCCGGTAGGCGAGCACGTACACGGCGATGGCGGTGGCCATCCCCCCCAGCAACGCCCCGCCTATCAACTGCACGTAGCTGCCGTTGATGACGAGGATCACGATCAACGCGCCGGTGTAGGAGCCCTGGGAGAATCCGATGATGCCGGGGTCGGCGAGCGGATTGCGCAGCATCGACTGGAAGACCGCCCCGCTCACCCCCAACGCGGCACCGAACACCAGCGCCGCAACCACCCGGGGCAACCGCCACTCGACCACGATGTCGTGGACCAGCCCGGTCTCCCCGCCGACCAGCGCGGAGACCACCTGCCCAGGGCTGAGCTGGTACGAGCCCGTCATCAGCGCGAGCACCGCCATGCAGGCGACCGCGACCGCGAGCGCCCCACAGACGATGACCGAGCGCCACTCGAGCCGGACCGCGATCCTCCATCGCCGCAGCACCAGCACCCGCCGCCCGAAGTCCACCCGCCCCCCGGGAGCCCCACCTGTTGAGCGAAGGCGCGTTGGTCCGGACCGAGAAGTAACGCCGATGCTCATAGTCCGCTGGCCTTCTTCCGCCGCACCAGTGCGATGAGAACGGGGGCGCCGATGAAGGCGGTGACGATACCCACGGGGATCTCGCTGGGCCGGATGACGATTCGCCCGAGAATGTCGGAGGCCAGCAGCAGGCTCGGGGCGAGGAGGATGCTGTAGGCGAAGATCCAGCGCTGGTGCGGGCCGACGAACCAGCGGGCCATGTGCGGCACCATGAGCCCGACGAATCCGATGGGGCCCGCGATGGCGGTCGCGCCTCCGGCCAGCAGCGTGATCGCGATGATTGCGAGGACGCGGGTACGGGCCAGACGGACGCCCTGGGCGGCGGCGATCTCGTCGCCGAGAGCCATCGCGTTGAGTGGACCCGACACCGCAAAGGCCAGAACGAGTGCCACGGCGAAGAGCGGCAGGACCGGCCACACCACGTCGAGGGGGCGCCCCAGGATCGAACCGGCAGCCCACGACCGCATCGCATCGAACGCATCCGGGTTGGTCAGCTGAAGTGCCGACCCGGCACCACCGAGCACCGCGCCGACACAGACCCCGGCGAGCACCATGACTGCCGGCGACTGGCCGCGTCGGGTCGATCCCAGGAGCAGGACCATGATCGTGACGATCAGCGCCCCGCCGAACGCGAACCACATGTAGCCACTGATATCGCGGATTCCGAGCACGCCGACGGCCACGGTCACCGCGAAGGAGGAGCCCGCGTTCAGGCCGAGGATACCGGTGTCGGCCAGCGGATTGCGCGTCAATGCCTGGATCAACGCCCCCGCGGCCCCCAACGCCATGCCTACGACGAGCCCGACGATCGTGCGCGGCAGACGGTAGTCGCGGATCGAGAACTGATCGATGTCGGCCGACGGATGAAACAGCGCATCCCATATCACCGACGGCGCAATCACCGTCGAGCCGACCAACAGGCTCAGCACCAGCAGCACGAGCAGTGCCACCAGGGCTGCGAGCAGACCGACGGCGCGCAGTCGAGGTCCGGATGCCGCCGCGGGCACCCGGACCTCGACGTCACTGGTCTGTGCCGTCATCCCGCCGTCGCGAGCTTCGCCAGTGCCTGGCCGAGCGAATCCAGGTACTGGGAGTAGGTCCGATAGGATCTGGTGAAGCTGACATCGCCGAAGCAGTAGACACCCAGGGCCTTGCCGGAGGTCACGGCGGGAAGGGCCTTCCATCCGTTCGATTCCGCCACGGGGACGAAGCCTTCCGCGACCTTTCCCTCAGCGTCCACGGGGTACAGGAGCACGTCGTACTCGGACAGGCTGCCGATCTGCTCGAACGATCGCTCCTCGCCCCCTTCACCCAGATCGGATATGCTGAGGGGAATGTCCGCTCGCGCTATCTCCGAACACTGTGAGCCGTTGAGGGCGAACATTCCCGGGTCCTGCCAGGAACCTCTGTTGACTTCGCCGAACTTGGTGGTCTCGATGATCTCCGAGTACTTGCCCTGGAACTCGGCGAGCTTCTCCTCGTACTCGGCCTTCTGCTCGTTGAGAGCATCCGTCAGCTCAGTGGCATCCGCGGTCACGGACAGGCGGTTCTTCCAGTCCGAGCTGAATCCGAAGTAGATCGTCGGTGCGATCGATTCCAGTTCCGACTTCATCTGCTCGAAGTCGGAGTCGGGTGCGGAGAACAAGATGAGGTCGGGCTTGAGGGTGGCCAGCAGCTCGAGGTCGGCTTCGCTGGCGCYGGAACCGAGGAGCTTGGCCGCCTTGTATGCGGCCTGCTGCTCCTCGGGCAGTGCGTCGAGCACGGAGGCGTCCACCTCCGTGACGCCCACCGGCTTGCCGCCGAGGTCGAGGAACGACACGGTGAGTCTCCCGAGCGTTGCAACCCGCTGCGGGTGCGCCGGGATCTCGACCGCGCCGTTGTCGGCCTCCACGGTGCGGGTCGCTCCTACCGCGTCACCTTGATCGCTTTTGTCGTCGCTGCCGCACCCCGCAAGGAGGATCGCGGTGCTCAGCAACGCGGCGACAAGGGCCGCGCCGCGGCGTCGCGACCTGGTAAAAATCATGGATGCGTTCTTCCTTCTGTTCTTCGTTCGAGTGGGGGTGGTGTGCCCCGTTAAATCCAGACAGCCACCATGAGGATGACCTAAGCGGCGGACTGAATTTTCAGGTATTCGTCGTGGACCTGGCACGGGGTGCGGTAGCCGAGTGCCAAATGGCGCCGCATCGTGTTGTAGCGGAGTTCGCTCATCGCCCCGTCAGTGAACCGGTGGTTGCGGGCGGCGATGGTGACGGCGCCACCAACCATCTTGGTACTCGGGGCGTCGGCGGTAAAGTCGTACTGCAGGACTCTGTGTCAACTATTACTCTTTCCGTGCTGCCCCTAATTCTGGTGGGGGCAGTTGCCCGGAAGGAAGGTGGCACCTCAGGGTCAGTGGGTGCCGTTGCGGACGAGTTCGTGGACGGCGGTGCCCCAGCCGACGGTGTGCGCCTCTGTGCGGGTGAGCCCTGACCGGGTGATCACGGTGTCCAGTTCCTCGGCGGTGCGTAGACCGGAGCCATGTACCGCGAGTCCGATCAGGTCGGCTTCGCCGTCATGTCCATCGAGGTCGTCGGTGTCGAGGACCTCCTCGACCAGCAGCACCCGCCCACCCGGGAGGAGGTTCTCGGACGCTCGGCGGAGAGCGTGGGCGGCGTCGGCGTCGGGTAGCGCCTTGAAAGCGCGGCTGATGAACACGACATCCGATCCGGGGCTGGGCTCGAATACCGACTGCTCGACCACGCTGACCCGTGCCCGCTGCTGCTCGTCGGGGATCGTGACGGGCAGGTCGCGGCGTAGCCAGTCGGCCTGGGCGGGCAGCGCGCAGATCGTCACCCGCAGCTCAGGATGAGCGGCGACGAACTCGCGGGCCTGCACGCCCGCGCCACCGGAGTGGATCACCAGGTGCCGGATGCCAGCAAGCAGGTCGGACTTGGCGATCGACATAGCCAGCGCGTGCTGGAACTCGGCCAGACGTTCCAGGTAGCGGTCCTCGTAGTCCTGCTCGGCGCGCACCTCAGCAAAGGTCTGACCCGTGACGGAGGCGTAAGACGACCGGCCAGTGCGGATCGACTCGGTGAGTCCGTAGAGGCCGAGCATCTCCCGGCCTCCCACCCCGGACGGGTGCAAGGAGTCCGCGACGAATTCGACGGTCAGGACTTCACCCACCGGCGTCAGACCGTAGCGGCCCGGTTCGGTCTCGGTCAGCACGTCCAGGGCATGCAGGTAGCGCAGCAGCTTGCCCAACGCCCGCTCGTCGGCATCCGCCCTGATGGCCAAGTCCGCCACGCTGCTGACACCACGCGAGATCAGCTCGGGAATGCCCAGCTCGACGGCGGTGCGGATCGCGATCGGCGAGACCAGTTCGGTCAGTTGATGGAGCTTCTCGAAGGGTGTGATCGACTTCTCGGGGTCGGGCACCGCTCCGTCGGCCTCCAGGGCAATGACCTCGCCACGACGCCAGTACCCGGTGAACTCGATGTCCTCCTTGGGCACACCCCGGTCCTCGACCAGATGGCGACGCAGATCCCGCACCGCCGAGCGCTCTCCCRCAAACCACGCGAACAGTCGACCTTCCCACCAGCCACTGTTCTTGACCGCGTCCACCAGAAGCATGGTCGTGCCCGCCTCGGCGCCGCCGCGCACCAACCAGGTCACCTCAACCCGCGGCAGAGCCCTCAGCTCCAGCCGATGAGCGTCCTCGGCGACCTCGACGAACACCTGCGCCCGCGCGTCATCGGGCAACTCATCAAGCAGGCGGGCGATCGCGGGGATCGCTGTGTCGTCGCCGGCGACAAGAAGCCAGTCCGCGTCCTGCGGCAGCGCCCGCGATGCGCTCGGGCCGTGGAAGTGGATGCGGTCGCCGGGTTGGGTGCGGTACGCCCAGGTGCTGCCGACACCGATACCGTGCTTGACGAAGTCCACGTCCAGTTCTCCGGCCGCGGGGTTCCAGCGACGGACTGTGTAGCTCCTTGACAACGGCCGGGGGTCCCTCGGCAGCTCGAGGCCCTTCTCCTTCTGTACTGGCAGCACCGGCTCGGCCTGATCTGGGTAGCAGAACACCAACCGAATGTCATCGTCGAAGCCCGTCGAGTCGAACGCCGGCTGCGGGAAGCCGTTCGCCGAGGTGAACGCACGAAGTTGGTCGCCACCCAACGTGATCCGGCGCATCCCCGGCGTCAGGTCCACCACCCGCACCACCTCGACCTCTCGCAGGGTCAGCGGGTGCACTGTGAGCCCACGCGAGGTCTTCGGCATGCTGAGGAAGCCCCTTCCGATCGCGTCTAGGGTGAGAAGGCCGCGCGCTACCAACGGCAGCGGGCTACCGGTAAGGTACGGTAAACCTAACCCACACTTGGGTACGCAGGTCGCCATATAGTTATGACATGATTGACTCGTCTCCGCCGCCGATACCGGGAGCACGGATGGTTCCGGTGGAGCGTCCCAGTCACCTGCTGATCTGGGTCCGCACCGGTCGCGCGCAGGTGCTTCTGGACGGCGGAACGGAGTTCTCCCTCGCCGGCGGCGAAGGCATCTGGATGCCTCAGGGCTACCGAAACCGCACCCTGACGATCACCGAGCCCGGCACGGTCGCTTTCCCGTACTGGCCCGACGCCAGCGTCGGGGCCTGGGCGCTGACCGAGCCGACGCGGTTCGACGTCCCCGATGGCTGGCAGGACTGGCTGATCCAGTACTTCAATCTTCAGGTCACACCGTTCACCGGTCACGGGTATTCGCCTGACGGGGTAGCCGACCTCCTTCGTGGTCTCGGCACACGCCCAACCTCACCTCCGCGCGGCGGGGCCACCGCTCCTTCGGCACTGCTCGATCCCCCCACCATGCCGAAGGCTGCAGGGGCGAGAGCAGTGGCCGAGGAGCTGATCCGCGACCCCGCGCTCGACCTCACCGTCAAGGAATGGGCGACACGGGTGCCCTCTAGTCCGCGCACCCTGCTGCGCGAGTTCCTCGCCGATACCGGGCTCACCTTCGAGCAGTGGCGACTGCGCTGCCGACTGACCGCCGCCGTCGAGTTTCTGGCCGCCGGGTACGACGTCGATCAGGTGGCAGCGCGAGTGGGCTTCGCCAGCTGCGGCGGTTTCCGGCGCGCGTTCCAGCAGCAGTTCGGGCCGACCCCTCACGAGTTCGCCAGGGATCTCGCCGCCCGCGCTCCTGCCGGTGGCCTGACCAGGCGCGCCAGCGCGGCACGCCAGGCTGATAACTTCGTGCGCTTGATGCGGAGAGACGGTGCTGCTGCCCATGCGCCCGATCTGCTGCCCGCAGCCCGCACGCCCTCGCACGCCATGGACAGTCACGTGCTCAGTTGGATGTATCGCGGCAGCGGTTACCTCGACATCGGCCTTAGGCGCTATGAGCGACTGCGTGGCGTCGCGACTTGGATACCGGCGGAAGTCGAGCACATTACTGGGCTTCGCCAGGACTCCATCTCGCTGCCGCTCGGAAACGCCAGCACCGCCGATCTCCAACTGATCGAACCGATCCAGGTGCAGTTCCCGCGAGCGTGGGACGACTACCTGATGTTCTCCTCCATCAGCGCCCGAACCTCGCTGCGTCCGGTCGACTATGACCCGACCCGCATCATCGACCTGTTCGCCGAGCAGGTCGCCGCGCAGCGGGCACTATCGGTGCCGATGCCCACCGACCCGCGTGGGCGCGAAGCTGCCATGGACTACCTGCGCCGCATCGGGGTCTCTGCTGGATCGACCGACTTCGACCTGCCCGCCGACGTCCACCGAGCGTTCCACGAACAGACCGGAATGACCTTCGCCCGCTGGCGCTACGCGGCCCGCATGCGCATGGCTCGCGACCTGCTCGTCGGCGGCGCCAAGCCCAGCGCCGTCGCCCGCCGCGTTGGCTACGCTCACCTGCCGACCTTCAGCGCCGCCTTCACACGCTTCCACGGACTCTCACCGCGCGAATACCAAGAGCGTGAGATCGGCACCGCTTGATCAACGCCATGGATGGCCCGTGCCGCCGAGGCTGGCTCGGCGCGAAGAGACGATCATGAGCGGGACGCTTGACTCATGCCGACCCCGATCAATCACCAGTAGCTGACCGCCAGGCTCGTGGAACGAGCCTCTGCCAAGGGCGCCGACGCCGTCGGGCCCGGGCGCCTTCTGACTGGGCTGACAAACACAGTGCTCGCCGCCGCCGCTATCTGAGCCTGGTTACTCTCCCAGCTCTCCCGACCACCYGCGCAGGAACGACAAGCATGGCCCGGGAACCTGATCGGCGAGGGGACAGCGGGGCCTGGTTGCCATTGATCGGCTCGTCGGAGTCCTCGAAACCCGGCGCCGAACGTGGAACCGCGCAAGCGCCACCACGGGGAGAGCGCCTCGTGGACCGTCCGCCGCACAAGCGGACGGTCCACCGCCGCCGATGGAGATCGATTCCCACAATCTGGCGACCCTCATACGATGGATCCACAGGGGCCTCCTTCGTCGGTAGACGTGAGCAACCCCGAGGGACCTACCCCGACCCCGGGGAGTCACCAGGAGCGGAGGCCCCGCCCCTTCATCGCATCAACTGGGGTCCGTGACAGGCCATCACCGAGATCGTGTGACGCCGTTGCCACACTCGTTGCCATATAACGATCAACCAATGATCGACAAATCCTGTTATTTCCGCAGGTCAAAAGGGTGGGCAGGGGCGGGGTCGAACCGCCGACCTTCCGCTTTTCAGGCAGGCGGCCCGGAGGACGAACGGCGCCACGCGGATCTCCCCTACACCTGGGGCGCCGCGTCGGGCGGACATCCTGGAGGACCGGCGCCGGCGGCCGTGGGCTGCCGGCGCAGGGCCGGACGTCCCGAGCTGGGCTGCCCGGACGTCCGGATGCCACAGCACCGATCAGATGGCGGGCCCGCCGACGTCCTCCGACGGTCGGCCGGCGTATCCGCTGGCAGGCTGGTGCGTCTACCGCGGTCCGCCGGCCGGTCAGCTGCGGGTGTGGCCCTTCAGGACACGTAGCTCCAGATCGCGCTCGACCACGGCGTCCTCCGCCGAGGCCGGGAGCAGATCGTAGGTGTGGGCGATGAAGTCGTTGACCCGGTTCGCAGGCAGTTCGATCAGCGCGTGCCCACCGGGGCTGGTCAGCTCGACCAGCAGCACCCGGCGGCGGTCCCGCACCAGCGGGCGGATCCGCACGTCGCCCAGCCCGGCGCAGCGCCGGGAGCCGTCGACGAAGAGCCGGCGGGCGAACGTCCACACAACGGCTCTCTGGTCGGTGACCCACATACTCATGGTGATCGCGACGGGATCTACCGGGTCGTAGCGCAGGCTCGTCGGCAGCGGTACCCGCTCGCCGCTCGCAGCCAGGTACGTGGCGTTGAACTCCCATGTCACGGTGTCTGACACGATCGGACGGCGGCTCATCAGGCCCCTCCCACCCCTGGCGGCTGGTGCTGTGGAGACACCCTTGTCACACGACTGGTGTCGTTACAGAACGGTGTCATCCAGGAAAGCCGTCATCATCCGGCCTTTGTCGTCGGGGTGGAGTACGAACGACCCGGCTCGGCGGGACGCCGCCCGCCGGCCGCCACCCTCCCGGGTCAGCGGCCGGCGGCCGGCGATCACGCTCAACCGTCGGCGACCGGCACCAGGCAGCGCCCGCTCAGCGGCTGTCCGCTCAGCGGTCGCCGGCCCAGCGGCGGTCCTCCTCGTCCCACTTGTCGTTGCGGCGGTCGACGTCGTCGCGCCAGTTCTCGGCGTCCGCCGCGGTCGGGTAGGGGCCGAGGCGCCGGTGGCCCGGCGAGTCCGGCGGGTTCTCGACCCGGTTGTGCTCCATGCACCACCACCATCCGGACGGATTCCACGACGAGCTGTCCACCTGATCCGGGTCGGGCGTCCCGGACGCCTTCCGGCGCAGCCACTTCAGCATGATGGATCACCTACCCAGCCGACTCCCGCCGTATCCGGGCGCGGGTCCGGACGCCGGGCGGCGTACTTCTCACAGGAGCCGCCGCCGACCACCGGCCCCGGTAACCGGACCCCCGTCCGCCCGGGCCGCGGGGTCACCGGCTGCTCCCGCCCGGCCGCCCCGGTGCCGGAAGGTTCCCACCGGAGGACGGCCACCAGGCAGCCGGTCTGGTGAGCAGGCGCGTCTTGTGAGGGGGACGCGCCCGTTCCCAGGCCGGTCGCCCTGACCGCCCACCCGTTCGTCCAGTCGGCCGCCCTGACCACCCTGCCGCTCACCCGCCCTGACCGCGCCCCGCCGGGCGCGGTGGCTGTCGCTGGTCGCGCGGTTCGGTGGCCCAACGGATACTCGACACGGCGCCCTGCCCGGCGAGCCGCCACCAGGTGCCCTCGACGACGGGCAGGTACGGCAGGCGCAGCGGCCAGCGGGTCCAGGCCGGCATGAGCCCGACAGCTGCGGCGGCGAGTGCACTGTAGGGAACCCGGGCGAGCGCCGGCAGCGGCGCCCGCAGCAGCAGATATCGGGCTGCCTCCCGGGCGTGCGGGGTGCCTTCCAGCTCCGGGCGGAAGGCGGCGAGCTGGCGGGCGAGCTCGGCCCGGGTGCGCGGCGGGTCGGGCACGCCGAGCCGCTTCGCGACGACACTCGTGTCGAGAACGTAGCCGTCGCACTCCCGCGGGCTCAGCGGCCGTGCGCCGTAACGCTGGTGCGCGGCGAGGAAACTGTCGACCTCGGCGACGTGAACCCAGTGCAGCAGGTGCGGGTCGGCCGCCGAGTAGGGCCGCCCGTCCGATGCCACGCCGTGGATGTGCCGGTGCACGGCCTGCACCCGGGCGACCGCCTCCTCGGCGTCGCCGGCCGGGCCGAACGTCGTGACAGCCAGGAAGTAACTGGTCCGCTGCAGCCGGCCCCACGGGTCATGCTGGTAGTCCGAATGATCCGCCACTCCCGCCATCGCGAGCGGGTGCAGCGACTGGAGGAGAAGCGCCCGCAGCCCACCGACGAACATCGCCGAGTCGCGGTGCACCCGCCGGATGGGCCGGTCCGGGCCGAACCACCGCTCGCCGGCGGCCTCGTGAATGCGTTCCCGGCGCTCCGGCCCCTGGGTACCCGCGACCCTGGTGAACACCTCACTGGCCAGTCTGGCCCTCAGGGGTTCCGTGTCGATCCGCAACCTCAGCAGCACCACTCCTCCATCATGCTCCCGAGCAAGGCCGCGGGAACAACCGACCGGAATCATCTCGTCCCGGCCTGTACCCGCGCGGTGCACCCGCGGCACCCCACAGCACCCCACGGGTCCTACAGGTCCTACGGGTCCGACAGGCCTCCGCGGAGATCGCGGAACTCCCGGTCCGCCGGCCGCGTCGCGGGACGGCGCGGCCCGGCGGGGCGGGGCGGAAGCCGGGTGACGCGACTTCGGCATGGTTCAGTGACGGCCATGGGGGGCGCCGGACCGTCGGGCACTGATCACGTGATCGTGTGTGGGCTGAACTCACTCGGCATGAGCATCACCGAGCACCTGGACGCCGCCGGGGTCCGCGTCGTCGTCGTCGACGACCGTGGTGCGCCCGGTCTGCGCCGCCGGCTGGAACGGCTCGGGGTCACCCTCGTCCCGGAGGGGGCCGAGCACGCGGAATCCCTGCGGGAGGCGGGCCTTGACCGGGCGCTGGCGCTGGTGGCCTGCGGCGGCACCGATCTGGAGAACCTGCGGACCTGTCTCGTCGCCGCCGAGGCGGCCCCGGGCATCAGGATCGTCGCCAACATCGACAATCCGCAGCTCGGTCGCCAGCTCCAGGACAGCATCGCCGAGGTCCGGGTGCTCAGCGTCGGCGGGCTCGCCGGGCCGGGCTTCGTCGAGGCGTGCCTGCAGTCGTCGGTGATCCACGCCTTCGCCCCCGCCGGGACGTCCGACGATGCGGAGATCCTCGCCGTGGTCGACGAGGACGTCCCCCGACGGGCCGCGTTCCACGAGCTGTACGGCGACCTCACGCCGATCTCGCTGCGGCGTGCCGGCGAGCGGCGTGCCGACATCTGCCCGCCGCGGGACGTCCCGGTCGCGCCCGGCGACCGGCTGGTCGTCCTGGGCCGGCTCTCGGACCTGCGCGCCCGCGGACTGTCGTCGGACGACCTGCGCCACGCCCGCGTGTTCGCCGCGCTCGCCCCTGCCGCCCCCGCCGCCACGGCCGCCACCGAGGCGGCCGGCTCCGGCGCTCCGACTGCCGACGGCGGCGCCGATGCGGCCACGGCCGGGGTGGCGGCAGGCAGGGGCGCCGGGCGGCGAGGTGCCCGCCAGCCCCGTGGCAGGCGCCTGCGGGCGCTCGCCGCCGTGATGCATGCGGAGCTCGACGCACCCTTCCGGCGGGCCCTCGCAGTCGTGACCGCCGTGACGGCCGTGAGCACCGTCGTGCTCGCCCTGACCTACCGGAACAACAACCCGGCCGCGCCGGCCGACTTCGACACTCTGGACGCGCTCTACCTCACCGTCGGGACGATGGTCACGGTCGGCTACGGCGACTACAACTTCGGCACGGCCGACACCTGGCTCCAGGTCTTCGGCATCTGCCTGATGCTGTTCGGGGCGCTGGCGGTGGCCGTCGTCTATGCCTTCATCACCAATGTCATCGTCAGCCGCCGGCTGGAGCGGATACTCGGCATCGGCCAGGCGCGCACCGTGCATGACCACGCGATCATCTGCGGGCTCGGCCCGGTCGGCGTGGCGGCCATGGATGGACTGCTGCGCGCCGGCCGGCCGGTCGTGGTCGTCGAACGGGACGAGAACAACCGCTACCTCCCCGTCGCCCGGGAACGCGGCGTCCCGGTGGTGATCGGCGACGCGACGGTGGGCTCGACGCTGGTGGAGGCCGGTCTGGAACGCGCGACCACCATCGCGGCCATGACCGGCGACGGCCACGCGAACCTGGAGACCGTCCTGTCCGCCCGGCAGGCGCGAGTTTCCGGCCCCGGCGGCCTGCCGCTGCGCGTCGTCGCCCGGGTCCTCGACACGGCGCTGGCGGACGACATCGAGCACCGGTTCGGCATCCGCACCGCACGCAGCGCCATCGCCCTGGCCGTCCCGTACTTCCTCGCCGCGGCCGTCGGCCAGGACGTGGTCAGCTCCTTCTACGCCGAGCAGACGCCGTTTCTGGTCGTGCGCATGACGAAGCGTGACGGCGACGGCGACGGCGACGGCGACCCGATCGGATCAGTCGACGGCGCGAGCGCCGGGGTCCGTGTCCTCGGGGTGAGCAGGGCGGGCGCCGGTGACGCGGCCGAGATGCTCGTCGTGGGGCCCGCGAGCAAGGTCATCAGCCTGGGGCGCCGCGACCAGCGTCCCCCTCCTCCCGCCGCCCCGCGTTGAGTGCCTGCCCGGGCCGCCGGACGGCGCCGGCTGTGGTCCGCACCGGCGGGCGTTCCGGGCCCAGGGCCCGGCGGGCGAGCCTCGGGGCGAACGGGGTCAACGGGTGGCGACGCCGAGCAGGCCCGTGCGAATGCGGTCGGCGACCGCGGTGAGCTGTGTGCTGAGGTAGAAGTGCCCACCGGGGAAGCCGGTCAGATCGAAGTCGCCGGTGGTGTGCGGGCGCCAGGCCAGTGCCTCGTCCCGGGTCACCGCCGGGTCACTGTCGCCGATCATCACCCGCATCGGCGCGTTGATGACGGAGCCGGGCTCGCTGCGGTAGGTCTCGATCGCCTGGTAGTCGGCGCGCGCCGCCGGCAGGATCATCTGCCTGAACTCGGGATCGTCCAGGATGCGCGGATCGGTGCCGCCGAGCCGCGCGATCGACGCGAGGACGGCGTCGTCGTCCCGGCTGTGCACCGAGCTGGGACGCCCCCGCGACGGCGCCGGCCGGGCGGACGGAAACAGGATCAGCGGCTCGGGAGCACCCGGGGTGTTCTCCAGCCGCCGGATCACCTCGAAGGCGACGATCGACCCCATGCTGTGCCCGAACAGGGCGAGCGGGCGGTCCCCGAAGGGCATCAGGTTCGCGGCGACCACGTCGGCGAGCGCCTCGATGCTGGTCAGCGGCTGCTCGGCGAGCCGATCCTGACGGCCGGGGTACTGCACCGCGACGACCTGGGCAACGTCGGCAAGTGCCTGTGACAGCGGGTGGAAGAAGGTCGCCGCGCCACCCGCGTGCGGAAAGCACACCAGCCGCGGGCCGGACTCGTTGGCCGGTCTGAACTGCCGGATCCACCGGTCGACGTCGCCGGTCACGGTCACCACCATCGGGAGAGGGGACAGCGCAGGCACGCGGCTCACCTGCGGACATCGCCATCACATCACGCATTCCGGCCACCGGTCATCCGACGCCTCCGCGGGGCCGGCCGACGCGCGCCCGCCTCCGGCGTCCAGGCGTCCCGCGGCTGCCCGGGGGGCGCCGTGGGTCCGCGGTGACCCGGCCCGGCACCAGAACCGAAGTCGCGGTGACGCACATTCAGGTCGACCTATGACAGAAAACACAACGATACTTCCTCTGCCCCGATCAAAGTCCTATGATTTTCGGAGACGGGCGACAGCCGGCAACAATGTGGGGCCCGGCCGTCGGCTGCCCGGGGGAGGCGGCAGCACCATCGAACGGTGTGCCATTCGGGGGGTTTGACATGGAATTACGGGGTCGGCTGCCGCCTGCCGGGTGTATTCGGCGAAGACCCGTTCCGGCACCGCCCAGCTGAACCGGGCGGCGGGTTTCCAGAGTGCGTGCGGGCATCCATCCGGATCCACACCCTGCCCATCCAGACATTCGGCGTGATGGAATTTTCACGCCATGCCGGAGCGTTTGGTCGGCCGTTTCGCCTTCCGGGTTCCCGCCGCCGCCCCGAACCCGCACCCCCGCACGTTCCCGTGCGCATGCCCGTTCGCCTTCGTTCCATTCTGCCGTCGGCACGCTCTTTCGGCCCAGGTCAGCGACCGCGGCACGAGCGTGCCCGGCAGTTCGCCGGCGCCTTCGTGCGGCCCGGACTCCGCCGAACCCGTCCGTGCGCGCGTCCACGCCCCCGCACCGACACGCGGCCCGGCGATCACGCCCTCAGGCACCTTCCAGGGACAGCATGTCGGTAACAGTAAGAATTCGGAGAGGAGCACACGGTGATGTTTGATCGCGACGCAGATCAGGCCTCCGACCCGACGCAGGCGGAGCACAGCCTCTCCCCCGGCCGGTCAGGCGTGGATAACCGGGCGGGCCGCGCCTCCCGCCGGAGCCTGCTGCTGACCGCGACCGGCGTGGTGGCCGGGGCCACGGTGGCGGCCGGCGGGACAGCCGCCGCCACGACCTCCCCGGCGCCGGCCCCGTCGTCGTCGCTGCTGCCCGGCCAGCCGGGCGAGCCGGCCGGATCCCGCCGGGAGATGCCGCTGCGCATCGACGTGCACCACCACGCGATGATGCCGGTGCCCGTCCGGGACTGGCTGATCGCGCACGGGGTGATCCCCCCCTCCGGCGGCCCCCTCAACACCCAGTGGGACATCGACACCGCCATCGCCACCATGGACCAGTACGGCATTCAACTGGCGCTCGTCTCCGCGGCCGTCCCCGCCGCGTTCACCCCCACTCCGGCGCTGGCCGTCGAACTGTCGACGATCGTCAACGACAGCCTGAGCGCCATCTCGGCCGCACGCCCGGACCGCTTCGGCTGGCTCGCCACGATCCCGTTGCTGGACGCGGCGGACGCCGTCCGGGAGATCAACCGGTCCTACGACGAGCTCGGAGCCGACGGGGTGCTGCTCACCACCCACGCCGGCACCCGCTACCTCGGCGACCCGACGCTGGAACCGGTGCTGGCGGCGCTGAACGCGCGGGACGGCGTGGCGCTGGTGCACCCCTACGACCTGCCCGGTGCGTCTCCGATCGCGGTACCGGCCTTCCTGATGGACTACGCGGCGGACACCGGACGGGCCGCCGTGCAGCTCATCGTGTCCGGCGCGCTCGACCGCCATCCGCGGATCCGCTGGATCCTCGCGCACGGTGGCGGGGCGTTCCCCTACCTGGCCGGCCGGCTCTCGCTGGGTCGTGCGCTGGGGTACGGGGCCGACCCGGCGGTCGTCCGGTCGGCGCTGCGCCGGTTCTGGTACGACACCGCCGGCCCCATGTCGCCGTACTCGACGCCGAGCCTGATCGCCGCCGCCGGCACGGACAAGATCCTCTTTGGGTCGGACTACAACGCGATCCCCGCGGCCACACTCGGCGACGGCGTGGCCGCGTTGCGCGCAGATCCGGCGCTGGACTGGCAGGCCCGCGCCGCGATCGCGCGCGGCAACGCCCTGCGGCTGTTCCCCGCCCTCGCCAGCCGGCTGCGCTGAGCGGCCAGCGTAGATCAGGTCAGAGCTGCGCTGACTGCCACCGCAGTTCGACGGTGAGGCGTCCGTCGTCGACGTCCACGAGGGCCTGGACGGCGCCGGTGAGGGCCGGCGGTTCGCGGCCGCCGGGCCAGGCGGCGGAGACGAACACGCTGCCACCGTCGGTGCCGCTCCACATGGTGAGCATCGCCCGGTTCTCCGGCAGGATCGCCAGGGTGCGGTCGAGCAGGTCCACCAGCCCAGCCCGCAGGTCGAGCGGGACGGCGAGCGGCACCGCGCCCGGCTCGCCGGCGATCTGGACCTCGACCGTCATCCCTCGCCCCTCCGCGGCGGCCACCACGGCCTCGATGTCCTCGGCGAGCGTGGCCAGGGTGGCGCCGGCACCGTCCCGCGCGAGCATCCGCCGGATGCCCGCCGCCTGTCGTGCGCACAGCCGGCGCCACCGCGGGTCCCGCGGATCGGCGTCACCGCCGGCGAGGGCGTCCAGCATGGGAAGGACCTCGCCGCGGATGGCGCCCAGCCAGCGGGCCCGCTCCGCGCGGATCATCGCGTCCGAGTCCTGCCCGGCGAGCGTCTCCGCCTCGGTCCGGACGGCCAGCGCGGTGGTGTCGGCGGTCCGGCGCAGCAGCGGCCCGATCATCGCCACCATGAGCTGCAGCCCGAGGATGCCGTAGACGAGGGACAGCAGACGCGAGAGCGTCAGCGGGTCGGTCGCGCCGCGTACGAGCACCGTCACCACAACCGCTGCCAGGGCGACGGCGGCGGCGGCGATCGCCTGCGCGGCCGTCCGGGAGGCGGTCACGAAGGCCAGCAGCAGCGCCACCACGATGAGCGGCCAGTTCGTGATGCGCAGCAGCTCGGTGTTGTCGACGTTGACGCTGGCCAGCACCGCGCCGACCGACAGCGCGGTCAGGCCGGCAGCCTCCGCGCCCGACAGCGGCCGGGGCCGGGACACCGTCGCCACGGCGACCGTCCCCAGCCCCAGCGCGCACCAGATCCCGAGGGCGGCGAGCGGGGAGTGCACGCGCCCGAGGGTGCTGAACAGCGGCACCAGCATCAGCACATGCCAGGCGAGTGCGACACCGGCGACCACGGCCCGCAGGCCGGAGCCGTAGTCCTGGCGCAGGGCCGCGGCGGTCATCTCCCGCACCAGCTCCGCGCCGGCCCGCTCGCCGTACCCCGCCTCGTACCCCGCCTCGGCCGCCGCTTCCGGCGTCGGTGCCGCCGGCACCGACGGACCGGCCGGCCAGCGCATCGTGACGACGGTGCCCTGCCCGGGCGCCGAGTCGACGGTGGCCAGGCCGCCGGCGTCGCGGACCCGGGCGAGCACCGACTGGCGCACCCCGAGCCGGTCGGGGGCAGCCCGGCCCGGTTGGAAGCCGGCACCCTGGTCACGTACCCGGATCGTCAGCCGCCCGGGTGCCCGCTCCACCCGCACCCAGGCCTCGCCCGTCCCCGCGTGCCGCGCCACGTTCGCGAGCGCCTCGCCGGTCGCCCCGGCCAGCGCGGCGACGACCGCCGCCGGCGGCTCGTCCGACGGCGCCAGCACGGACCGCTCGAGCGGCGAGGTCCCCTGCAGGTGCACGACAAGACCACGGTCGCCGGCGCTCGCGACGGCCGCGGTGAGCGCCGCGTCGAGCCCGACCGGCGGCGGCCCGAAGTCGTAGGCGAGCAGCTGCCGGATGGCATCCGCACTCGCCCCGCACCGGCGGCGGGCCAGAGCGACATCGTCGCCGCCGCCCCAGGCAAGGCCGGTGAGCGTGTTCAGCACGGTGTCGTGCAGAACCCGCTGGCGCTCGCGGCGGTCATGGTCCAGCGTGAGCACGAGCAGCCGGGCGCGATGGCCCAGCATCGCCGAGGTCAGACGGTCGTCGGCGCGGCGACCCGAAGCCCGCAGCCGTACCGCGGCACACGCGAACAGCACCGGCACCACGATCGTGAACGTGACAGCGGTGAACACCTGCGGGCGCCCCTCATGCCCACCCACGGCCACCGCGACGACCAGGCATGCCTCAGCCACCGCGAACCGGCGCGGGGACAGCGCCCACCCCGCGGTCAGCCCGGCGTGCAGAACGGCGAGCAGTACCCAGTTCCCGGTATCGCCGATCGATGGCGGTGGCAGACAGAACGGGCTGAGCAGCATCGGAACCGCGGCTACCGCCACCGTCGCGGCCGCCATCCGCTCACCGACACCGTGGCGCAGGCTCCGCATGACGAAGAACGCGCCCCAGGCCGCGGTGCCCACGATCACCAGCACCGCAGCGGGCTTCTCCTCGTACCACGACCGCCACAGGAACAGGTAGATCACGGTGATGAGACACACTGCCGCCCGCAGCCCCGCGAACGAACGGACCACCGACCGTTCCAGCGCCGCCCCGGCCCTCGTCGACCCGGCCGGAGCATCGTCACCCGGACGCTCCAGGTCGCGGCCGCCGTCCCGCCACGGAAACGGCACCGGAACCGCGGACGCGGCCCGGGCAGGAACCCCTACCGGCTCCAGCGCCCCCACGGACGACAGAACACCCACCGGCGCCGTCGGCACCGCCGTGTCCCTGTCGCGCGTCCCCATGCGTTCACCCTGCCATGGCCGAGGTCTCTCGGAGAGCGGGTGGCCCGGAAGCCTCCATTCACCCGCGCTGATCGTCGATGATGCGCGCCCGTCAGCAGTCCGTAATTCTCTACCTTTTTAAACGAGATGTTGGAGCCCAGGAAGTGTCGGTGCCGACTGGAACTGTGCGAGGTTCCGCGGTGGGAACCCGTCCGGTCATCTCGGGTGGGTGAGCGCCCATAACCGTCGGCTTGCCGCACAGCGTCACTGGCATGGCGGTGATCCGCGCGCCGCGCCGGCCCCTGGTCAGCTGCCCGCCACCATGGCGGACCATGGCCGCCTTCGCCGTTGTCCGCGCTGCCACAGCCGCCGCGCTCGTTCTCTGCGCGTTCGCGGCCTGCGGGAGAGTCGTGCCCGCCGCGCGCGGCTCCGACGCGCCGGGCACCACGCCTCCCGCCGCGACAACCCCGTCCACAAGCAGCTCGTTCGTCGCACTCGGACCACGACAGGGCACGCTCGACGAGGCCGCCGGCCGGCGGCTCACCACCTGGCTGACGGTCATTGTGCTGGCCGGTGGCGGCCAGGAGGCCACGGGCGACCCCGGGGCCAGGCCGAACGGATACGGGCGGTGGGCTTCACGGATCTGGCTTCGCGCCACCGACAGCAGCACCACCGAGGGCGGCACCGCCGAGGGCCGGGTGTCCATCGACGTGTACGCGGACGTCCAGGACCGGGAACGCTGGCAACGCGAGACCGCTGCCGGCCCACGGCATCTGATCACGGGGCCGCTGTGGACGATCATCACCTCCAGCGAGAGGGACGAGGCGCTGGTCCGCCGCCATCTCGCGCGGGCATCCGCCAGGACCACTCCCCCAGCGCCCTGACCGTGCCCGCTCGCCGGTTCGCCACGGTCGGCGGTGCGGAGCAACAGCACCGAAGGCTTCCACGAGGAGCGCCGGGAGCACGGAAAAACCGGGTGCGCGAAATCGGCACGGCCGCCAGAACAGGTGCATGGCCGCGACGAGAGCGCAGCATTCCCACGACGATCTGACGTCCTATGGCGATGGGGTCGCCGACGTCTATGACGACTGGTACTCCGACCCGGAGAAAAGCACGACGGAAACGCCGGCAGTTGATTTCCTGCAGGCGCACGCGGGCGACGGGCCGGTGCTGGAGCTGGGAATCGGCACCGGCCGGGTCGCGTTGCCGCTGGCCGCCCGGGGCGTCACGGTCGCCGGTATCGAGGCGTCGGGGCGCATGGTCGCCCGGCTGCAGGAGAAACCCGGCGGGCGGGAGATCCCCGTGGCCAACGGTGACTTCGCGGACGTCGCGGCGCCCGGCGGGCCCTTCGAGATGGTGTTCGTCGTCTTCAACACCTTCTTCATGCTGACCGAGYAGGAAACCCAGGTGCGGTGTTTCCGCAACGTCGCCGCCGCGCTGCGGCCCGGCGGGGTCTGCGCTACGCCTGGCCGGCGGAGCTGGACCTGATGGGCCRCATCGCCGGGCTGGAGCTCGCCGAACGCTGGGGCGACTGGTCGCGGCAGCCGTTCACCGCGGCCAGCGGCTTCCACGTCTCCGTCTGGCGGAAACCGGCCGCGCCGGGCGGGTGACGGCCCCCGGCCGCCGATCTGCCTATGCCGGTCACCGCACGCCGGTCACTGCGTGCCGACGTAGTCGGCGAGGTGCTGGCCGGTGAGAGTGGAGCGGGCGGCGACGAGGTCGGCCGGGGTGCCCTCGAACACGATCCGGCCGCCGTCGTGCCCGGCGCCGGGGCCGAGGTCGATGATCCAGTCGGCGTGCGCCATGACCGCCTGGTGGTGCTCGACCACGATGACCGACGTGCCGGCGTCCACCAGCCGGTCGAGCAGGCCGAGCAGCTGCTCGACGTCGGCGAGGTGCAGGCCGGTGGTCGGCTCGTCCAGGACGTAGATCCCGCCCTTGGCGGCCATGTGGGTGGCGAGTTTGAGCCGCTGCCGCTCGCCGCCGGACAGCGTGGTCAGCGGCTGGCCGAGGCTGAGGTAGCCGAGCCCGACGTCCGCGAGCCGGCGCAGGACGGCGTGCGCGGCCGGGGTGCGGGCCTCCCCCGCACCGAAGAACTCCTCGGCCTCGGCCACCGACATCGCGAGGACCTCACTGATGTCACGCCCGCCGAAATGATGGTCGAGGACGGATGCCTCGAACCGCTTGCCCTCGCACTCCTCGCAGGTGGAGGACACGCCGGCCATCATCCCCAGATCGGTGTAGATGACGCCGGCGCCGTTGCAGGCCGGGCAGGCGCCCGCCGAGTTGGCGCTGAACAGCGCCGGCTTCACGCCGTTGGCCTTCGCGAACGCCTTGCGGATCGGGTCGAGCAGGCCCGTGTACGTGGCCGGGTTGCTGCGCCGGGAGCCGCGGATCGCGCTCTGGTCGACCGACACCACACCCGCGCCGGCCGGAATCGACCCGTGCACCAGCGAGCTCTTGCCGGAACCGGCCACGCCGGTGATCACGACCAGCACCCCGAGGGGGATGTCGACGTCCACCGCGCGCAGGTTGTGCGCCGACGCCCCGCGGATCGGCAGCTGCCCGGTGGGAGCACGGACACTCGCCTTGAGGGCGGCCCGGTCATCGAGGTGACGGCCGGTGAGGGTGTCGCTCGCCCGCAGTCCGTCGACGGTGCCCTCGAAGCAGACGGTGCCGCCGGCCGTCCCGGCGCCGGGGCCGAGGTCGACGACGTGGTCCGCGATCGCGATCGTCTCCGGCTTGTGCTCGACGACGAGGACGGTGTTGCCCTTGTCCCGCAGCCGCAGCAACAGGTCGTTCATCCGCGCGATGTCATGCGGGTGCAGACCGGTCGTCGGCTCGTCGAACACGTAGGTGACGTCGGTCAGTGACGAGCCGAGGTGGCGGATCATCTTGACCCGCTGCGCCTCGCCGCCGGACAGCGTGCCCGACGGCCGGTCCAGTGAGAGGTAGCCCAGCCCGATCTCCACGAACGAGTCGAGGGTGTGCGCGAGCGCGGCGAGCAGCGGTGCGACCGACGCCTCGTCGAGCCCGCGTACCCAGCCAGCCAGGTCACTGATCTGCATCGCGCAGAGATCGGCGATGTTGGCCCCGCCGATGCGCGACGAGCGGGCCGCCTCGGAGAGCCTGGTCCCCGCGCACTCGGGGCAGGTCGTGAACGTCACCGCCCGCTCCACGAACGCGCGGACGTGCGGCTGCAGCGCGTCGACGTCCTTCGACAGGAACGACTTCTGGATCCGCGGGATGAGGCCCTCGTAGGTCAGGTTGATGCCGTCGACCTTGATCTTGCGGGCCTCGCCGTACAGGAACTCCTGGCGCTGCTTCTTCGTGAACGCCGAGATGGGCACGTCGCCCGGCACGACCGCGGCGAAGATGCGCCCGAACCAGCCGTCGGCGCTGTACCCGGGGACTGTGATCGCCCCTCCGGTGAGCGACAGCGACTCGTCGAAGATCTGGGTGAGGTCGATGTCGGAGACCGAACCCCTGCCCTCGCAGCGCGGGCACATGCCGCCGGTCCGGGTGAAGGTCGTCTTCACGGTCTTACTGGAACCGCGTTCGACCGTGAGCGCGCCGCTCGCCCGCACCGACGGCACGTTGAACGAGTACGCGTTCGGCGAGCCGATGTGCGGCTGCCCGAGCCGACTGAACAGGATGCGCAGCATCGCGTTCGCGTCGGTGGCGGTACCGACCGTCGAACGGGGGTCGGCACCCATCCGCTGCTGGTCGACGATGATCGCGGTCGTCAGCCCCTCCAGGACGTCGACCTCGGGCCGCGACAGCGTCGGCATGAACCCCTGGACGAAGGCACTGTACGTCTCGTTGATCATCCGCTGGGACTCGGCGGCGATCGTGCCGAACACCAGCGAGCTCTTGCCCGAGCCGGAGACGCCGGTGAACACCGTCAGCCGCCGCTTCGGCAGCTCGACGCTGACATCCTTCAGGTTGTTCTCACACGCGCCCTGCACGCGGATCAGGTCGTGGCTGTCGGCGGCGTGCGACCGCGACGGTTCGCGGGGGTGCGGCGGCTGCTGCTCCGTCGGCTGCGGATCGGTCTTCGTGGCCGTGCTCATCGTGTCTCCAGCTGGGTCCGTCAGGCGGGGCGTTCCGTCGGGCGGGGTCAGGCAGGCAGGCGGGCAGGTCAACGCGGTTCCTGGACCAACGCGGTTCCCGGTCGGTGTGGTTCCCCGGTCAGCGCAGTTCCTGGAGGCGGATCAGGTTACCCGCGGGGTCGCGGACAGCGCAGTCACGCACCCCGTACGGCTGCTCGGCCGGCTCCTGGACGATCTCGGCGCCGCCGGACTGCAGCTGGTCGAACGCCTTGTCCAGGTCGGCGGTGGCCAGCAGGATGCTGGCGTAGGTGCCCTTGGCCATCATCTCCGTGATGGTGCGGCGCTCGTCCTCGGTGATGCCGGGGTCCACGGCCGGCGGGTGCAGCACGATGGACGTCCCCGGCTTCCCGGCGGGGCCGACGGTGATCCAGCGCAGGCCCGAGTAGCCGACGTCGTTGCGGACCTCGAAACCGAGAACATCCCGGTAGAAGGCGAGGGAGGCCTCGGGGTCGTCGTGCGGGAGGAAGGTCGAGTGAATGGCGATGTCCATGGCCGTCACGCTACGTGCGGCCCCGTCACCGCCGCTTCTCGATTCCTGACCGGTCTGGCGCCCCGGACCGGCCTGGTGACCTGCTTCGCCACGCACGGCGGCATTCCCGCGGTGGCGCGGGCCGCCTCCCGCCGGTAGACACTCGGCGGCACACCGACCAGCTCGGTGAACCGGGTACTGAACGTTCCGAGCGACGAGCAGCCCACCTCGAAGCAGACCTCGGTCACACTGAGATCGCCGCGGCGCAGCAACGTCATCGCCCGTTCGATCCGCCGGGTCATCAGGTAGCCGTAGGGCGACTCGCCATAGGCGCGCCGGAACTCCCGGCTGAGGTGCCCCGCCGACATGTGCACGCCGCGGGCGAGCGCCTCGACGTCCAGCGGACGGGCGTACTCCCGGTCGATCCGGTCCCGAACGCGGCGCAGGCGGGCGAGGTCACGCAGATGCCGCTCGGCGGCGTTGCTGCTCGTCACCTGCGCAATCGTGCCACGCCCCACCACGGTCACAGCCGGCCGGCAGGCCGGCGCGGCCGGCCTGCCCGTCGAAGCAGCCTTGCCACCAGTACCAGAACGGCCGACGTCGACAATGGATTCATGGAACGCGAACAGCTGGTCGGCGACAGGACCACGGGCACGGCGACGTCGGCCGAGATCGCGGTCAGGTCCGCTTCGGGGCGGGCGGACGCCGCCATCATCCAGTCGATCTACAGGCCGTGGGTCGAGCGGACAGCGGCCTCGTTCGAGGAGGTCACGCCGAGCGTCGAGGACATCCTGGCCCGTATGGAGACCCGGCCACGGCTGCCGTGGCTGATCGTCGAGGTTGATCGCGAGGCAGCCGGCTATGCGTACGCCAGCAGGCACGCCCCGCGGACGGCCTACCGCTGGTCAGCCGACGTCTCGGTCTACCTGAAGGCAGAGCATCGCGGGCGGGGGCTGGGCAGGGTGCTGTACGAACGGCTGATCCCCGAGGTCCGCGCTCTCGGTTACGTCAGCCTGTTCGCCGGGATCACCCAGCCGAACCCCGCAAGCGTGGCTCTGCACACCGCGCTGGGCTTCCAGCTCATCGGCATCCACCCGAACACCGGCCACAAGTTCGGCCGCTGGCACGACGTCGGCTGGTACGTCCAGTCGCCACCCAACCCGCCGCAGTCCCCGGTCGAACCGCGCGACTGGGCGTCCACGATCTGATCACCGTCCCCGTCGGACCTGCACCGCCCCCGGAGGTGTCAGGCCTCGGGTCCGAGTGTGAGTGGCAGAGCCGGCTGTGTCGCCCACTCCAGCATCGAACCGTCGTACACGGCGGCGTCCGGGCCGCCGGCCGCGGCCAGCGACAACGCGTTCCACGTGGCGCTCACGCCGCCACCGCAGTAGAAGATCGTCCGGCGTCCGGCGCTGTCGTCGAGGGCACCGACCTTCCGCATTGCGGTCTGGATCCGGGCGGTGGGAAGCGGCTCGCCGCTGTGGGCGTCCACCAGCGTCCGCGCGTCGAGGTTGCGGGCGCCCGGGACGTGTCCCGCGCGGTAGGGCCGGTCGATCGAGCCGCGGTAGGCGGCCTCACTCCGGCTGTCGACCAGCAGTGTGGCCGGGTCGCCGATCGCCGCGAGCACCTCGTGGCGATCGGCCGCCAGGCGGGGGCGGCGAGCCGAGGGGAACGTGCGGGATGCGTTCTGCTCGCTGCCCGCTCTCACTGGCAGCCCGCGTGCCACCCAGTTCCGGTAGCCGCCGGCCAGGACCGCCACCTCGTCGTATCCCTCGTAACGCAACTGCCACCACAGCCGGGCGGCCCAGACACTGGCCTCGGGAGTCTCCGCGGTGCCGCCCTGGTCGTAGATCACGACCTGGCGGGATGGCCCGATACCGAGCCGGCCGGCCGCCGCCGCGAACTTCTCCGCGGAGGGGAGCATGAACATGTACGGCGACGGATCGTTGAGGTCGTCGAGGAGATCGGCGTAGACCGCGCCCGGGATGTGCCCGGCGGTGTAGACGGCCCGGCCCCTGTTGCCATAAGTGCCCTGGTCGTTCGGGCTGATGTGACTGGTCGCGTCGACCAGGACCAGATCCGGGTTGCCGAGCCGGACGTGCAGCCAGTCGGCGTCGACGAGATGGCGCTGCTGCGCGCCACCGACGGGTCCGGGGGTGGGGGTGGGGTCCGGGCGCTGCTCCGGAGCCGGGCTCACGGCCTGGGTCGACGCCTCCGGGTTCCCAGTGGGGGCCGAAGGCGCGGTCTGCGCAGGGTGCGGGCTGTCAGTCACCGTGGTTCCTTTCTTGTGGCCCCCGTCGTGGCCCCCCTGCCGTGGCGCCCGCCGCGGGACGCCAGCCGAGCCGGGGCGCGACCTCGGTGGCGATCGTCTCGATCCAGCGGATGGTCCGGTCCAGTTCGGCGGTGGAGCCGCTGTCGGTGGGCAGGGCGTTGACCACCGGCATCAGATACCCGGCGTGATCGAGCAGCGCCGGGTCCGCACGCAGACTCTCGGCGATGTCGTCGGGACTGCCGATGTGCATGTTCAGACCGGCGACGATGTCGTCGTCGGTCAGGTCCGAGACCGGTACACCCCTGGCCTCCGCCACCCGTCCGGCCTGGGCTCGCAGGAGCCCGGCGAGCTCGTGCTTGGCGCTCTCCCTGTTCCGGGCGGCGAACAGCATCCGGATTGCGGCGAGCCGCGGGCGCAGGTCCGCTCGCACGGTCGGTGGCGCGTCGACCGCCCCGCGGGCGGCCCACTCGTCCAGGTAGGCGTCGACCAGCGGTCGTTGCACGGCTTTGGCGTCCAGCGTGGCCGTCCCGTACATGACGCCCAGGCCGAGCCGGGCGGCCCGCCGGACGCTCGCCTCGGTGCCGTGCGCTCCCCACATCCGCGCCAGGAGCCCTTTCGCCGACGGGGTCAGCACACTGTCCGTGCCGCGCACCGGCTCTCCGGCGAGGATGGTCTGCAGCTCGGCCGCCTTCGCGAAGTACTCCTCGCCCGCCACCGCGGGGTCGCGGCCGAAGGCCGGGTAGCGGGCGAGGTTGGCGCCGCCGGTACCGAGCCCCAGCTGGACGCGGCCACCGCTGAGCGTGTCCAGGACGGCGGCGTCCTCGGCCACCCGCACGGGGTCCGTCAGCGGCAGCACGACGGCGGAGACACCGAGCTCGATCTGGCGGGTCTGCGCGGCGATGGCGGCCAGCGCGACCATCGGCGACGGCACCTGGCCGGCCTGGGGGCCCGCGAGATGGTGCTCGGCGATGAAGCCGCCGTCGACACCGAGGGCGTCGGCGGCGACGAACAGCTCGGTCAGGTGATGGTAGGCGGTGGCGGAGCCGCCGCTGCCCGTCACGTGTGTCATGAAGCCGAGCTTGAACTGCGGGCGCGGGCGCGGCTCCTCTCCGGGCGCGGGCTCCGGCCGGGTCGGGGCGGTCATCCCAGCTCCGCGTCGTAGTGGGAGCGCAGGGTCCGGCCGGTGTAGTCGCGCCGGAAGATGCCCCGGCGCTGCAGGAGCGGAACGACCTGGTCGACGAAGTCCTCCAGGCCGCGCGGGACGACCGGCGGCATGACGTTGAAGCCGTCGGCGGCCCGGTTCTCGAACAGGAACTGCATCTCGTCGGCCACCTGCTCGGGGGTGCCGACGACCATCTTGTGCCCGAAGCCCGCGGCGAAGGTGTTCAGCAGCTGACGGGCGGTGAGCTGCCTGCCCTCGGCCAGGGAGAGCACAACCTTGAGCCGGCTGGTGAGGCCCTGGAAGCCCTCGCTGTCGCCGAGCCGGTCGGGCAGCGGCTCGTCCAGGGGCACACCACTCAGGTCGATCCCGGTCATGGTGTGCAGCGACGCGATGCCGAACGCGGGGATCACCAGCTCGTTGAGCTCGTCGAGCAGATCCTGGGCCGCCTGCTCGGTGTCACCGATCACGGGGCACAGCCCGGGCAGCACCTTGACCGCGTCCGGGTCGCGGCCGAAGGCGGCCGCGTGTGCCTTGATGTCGGCGTAGGCCTGCTGGGCGCCGTCCAGCAGGGGCTGGGCGGTGAAGATGGCGTCGGCGTACTTCGCCCCGAAGGCGCGACCGACCGGCGACGAGCCGGCCTGGACGATCAGCGGCTTCTCCTGCGGTGACCGCACGACATTGAGCGGGCCGCGCACCGTGAAGTACTTTCCGACGAAGTCGATCGGACGGATCTTGTCCAGGTCGGCGTGGATGCCGTTGGCCTTGTCCGCCACGATCGCGCCGTGCTCCCAGCTGTCCCAGAGCGCGAGGACCACGTCGACGAACTCCTCGCCACGCGCGTAGCGCTCCTCGTGGCTGGGGAACGGCGCGTCGCCGAAGTTCGCGGCGACCGCCGCCTCGGACGTGGTCACGACGTTCCAGCCCGACCGACCGCCGCTGACCTGGTCGAGGGAGGCGAGCGCGCGCGCGACCGTGTAGGGCTCGCTGTACGTGGTCGACAGGGTCGCGATCAGCCCGATCCGGCTGGTGACGCCGGCGAGGGCGGTCATCGTGACGATCGGGTCGAGGGTCGCCCGGACGCCGTGGGGCGACATCGGGCCGATCCACGGCGAGTCGGCGACGAAGACCGCGTCGAACTTCCCGCGCTCCGCGATCTGGGCGTTCCGTTGCAGGGTCTCGATGCCGAGGGCCCCGATCGGGTCGGCGTCCGGGTGCCGCCAGGCCGCCTCATGGCGACCGGTGCCGACGCCGAAGAGATTGAGATGGAGCTGACGCGGTTGTTCGGTCACAGCTCTTTCCTGCTCCTTGTGGGTCGTGCCGTGCGGGCGGCTCCGGAATCGTCCGCGCGGTCGGGATCTCGATCTGCGCTAGGTTTGTCGGTGCCGTCTCTGGAGCGTTTCGCCGACGGTGTTCAGGCTGAACACCGTAAGAAACATGAAGATCCCGGGAACCAGCGCGAGCGAGGGGTGGGAACGGAGTTCGTCCAGCCCTCCCTGCGCGATCATGTTGCCCCAGGTCGGCTCCGGCTGGCTGAGGCCGAGCCCCACGTACGACAGCGCACCCTCGGCGACGATCAGCRGCGCGAGCAGGACGAACGAGTAGGCGAGCACCGGCGGGGCGACCATCGGCGCGATGTCGTGGCGGATGATCCGGGCGTGCGGGCTCCCCATCGCGCGGCTGGCGAACACGTGATCGCGCTGCGCCACCCGGACTGTGTGCGCCCGCGCCAGGCGCACGACGATCGGGGTGCCCACGACGGCCAGACCCAGGCCTGTCTTGAGAATGGCCTGGGTCACCGTCGTGGGTTGGCCGAGAATCGTCGAGACGCTGATGAGCAGCAGAATTCCCGGGAATGCCAGGAAGGAGTCCGTCAGCACACCGACCGGCGTGTCCAGTCTCCGGAAGTACCCGGCGAGAATCCCGAGGGAGCCGCCGACGACGACGCTGATCGAGACGGCGAGCACGGCGGTCAGCAGACTGACGCGGGCGCCGTGGACGCAGCGGGCCAGCACGTCGAGGGAGAACGAGTCGGTGCCGAGCGGGTGCGCCGAGAACAGATCGGGACCCGCGTAGGCCGGCACGGCGAGTGTGCGGGCCGGATCGTGGTAATCGGCGAGCGGGAGGATGTCGGCGAGGGCCGCCGCGGCGGTCAGCAGACCGAGCCAGAGCAGTGCCAGCCACGGCCCGGGCCGGACTGACGGGCCCCGGGCGGCCCTCGCACCAGCGCGGACCGCGGCGTACAGGAGTGCGGGCGCGGCGAGCGCGAGGCAGACCCGCACCACGCCGGGAGGCTCCCGCAGGTACAGCGCGCACCACCCGGTCACCAGGCCGGCGGCGAGGTACGCCGCGGCCCGCGCCCACCCGGCCGCGCCACGGCCGCCGGTGGGCCTGGGCGGCACCGCCGCCCCGCCCGGGCCGGCGACCCCGCCCGTTCCCGTCGCGGTGGTGCCAGCCGCCGGCTGCCTGGCGGCCACCGGCTGCCCGGAGGGCACCGCCTCACGCGTGGGCACGGCGCACCCTGGGATCGAGGACGCCGTAGAGGACGTCCACAGCGAAGTTGACCACGACGTAGAGCGCCGCGAGCACGAGCACCCCCATCTGGACCACGGGATAGTCACTGGTCTGGGCCGCCCGGACGATCACGCTCCCCATCCCGGGCAGCGAGTACACCTGCTCGACGATGACCGAGCCGGCGATCAGATGGCCGATGTTGACGCCGACCAGGGTGACCAGCGAGAACGACGACGGCCGCAGCGCCTCCCGCAGGAGGATGTGCCGGGTCGGCATTCCCTTGGCCCGGGCCACCGTGATGAAGTCCTCGCCCATCGTGGCAAGGAGATCCCGGCGCAGCAGGCGGATGAACACGGCGGCTTCGGGGAGCGCGAGGGTCAGCGCGGGCAGTACCGCGAACCTGAGGTTGGTGAGCAGCCCTGTGTCGGACAGGCCGGCCCACTGCCCGACCGGCAGCACCTGCCAGTTGATGGCGAACAGCAGCAGCAGGAGCAGCCCGACGATGAAACCGGGAACGGAGATGATCGCGACGCAGGCCGCGGAGACCCAGCGGTCAGCCCGGCCGCCGGGACGGCGGACCGACAGCAGCGCCGCGGGGATCGCGATGAGCAGGGCGAGCAGCAGTGCGAGCAGCGCCAGCTCGATGTTGACCGGGAGCGCGTCGGCGATGGTCTCGCGGACGTCCCGGACCGGCGCGACCAGGTTCTGGCCGAAGTCGCCGTGCAGCACCGCGCCGAGCCAGGTGACGTAGCGGGTCAGCACCGGCTGGTCCAGGCCGAGCTCGTCCCGCACCCGGTGGTAGTCCTCCGGGGTCCCGTTCTCACCGAGGACCTGCACGGCGGCGTCCCCGGGCACGAGGTCGACCATGATGAACGAGAAGAAACTGACCACGAACAGGACGACCAGCAACCGCAGCACCCGGCTGCCCAGACGGGGGGTCACGGCTCCCCCTCCCGGCTCGCCGGGGCGCCCGGCGGATCCAGGGGGTGGTGGCACGCCACCCACTGCCCCGGCCCGGTCGGGCGGACAGCTGGTTCCTCGGACGCGCAGAGCGCCGTCGCCCGCGGGCACAGCGCACGGAACCGGCACCCCGCTGCGGCCTCGGCGGTGCCTCCCGTGTCCTCTGCCGTGACGGCACCGGGCGCGGGTGTGTCGCGGCCGGGCGCCGTCCGGTCGGYTGGGCCAGGTTCCGGGGCAGGAGGTGCGGCCGCCTCCGGGTGGGACGCCAGCAGCAGCGCGGTGTACGGGTGCGCGGGCGCCGCGAAGACCCGGTCGGTCTCGGCGACCTCACACACCTTGCCCCGGTACATCACCAGCACCCGGTCCGCGACGACGCGCACGACCGCCAGGTCATGGGAGATGAAGACCATCGTCAGGCCATAGCGGCGCCGGGACTCCCGCAGCAGGGTGAGCACCTGCGCCTGCGCGGAGACGTCGAGGGACGACACCGGCTCGTCACACAGCAGCAGTGCCGGTTCCAGGGCCAGCGCACGGGCGATGCAGAGCCGCTGGCACTGGCCACCGGACAGCTGGGCCGGCCGGCGCCCGCCGATGGCCGCCGGGTCGAAGCCGACCGCTTCCAGCACGGCGTCGACCTGGGTGTCGTGTCCCGTACCGCGGCCCCAGATGTCGAGACCGTCGGCCACCAGCTGGCGGGCTGTCCGCCGCGGGTTGAGCGCGGACCGCGGATCCTGGGCGATCGGCTGCAGGCGAGGCCTCGCCCGACGAAGTCCCTCGCCGCGCAGCCGGCCCAGCTCGGTGCCTTCGAAATGCACCGTGCCGGCGGTCGGCCGCGGCAGCTGGAGGATCGCGCGGGCCACGGACGACTTCCCGGAGCCCGACTCGCCGACGACGCCCAGGGTCTCGCCCCGGGCGACGTCGAACGACACGGACGACACCGCTTCGAACCGGCGTCCCCGCCGGGCCGGGTAGGAGACCACGAGGTCGCGGACCGCCAGCAGAGGGTCGGCGCCTTCGCGCAGGTGGGCATGGCCGCTGCCGGCCATCTACGTCACTCCGCTCGTGGCGTCGCAGGCACGCCCAGCCCCGGCCGGGACGTCGCCGTCCCACGCCGGCCCGGCCGGAAGGTCGCCGGCTGCCTCGTCCGGGAACCAGCAGGCGGCCAGATGCGGCGTGGCGGCGTCCCCGGGCATGGCGGTGAGGCGCGGCCGTTCGGCACAGCGCGGGCGGGCGGACGGGCAGCGCGGTGCGAAGCGGCAGCCGGCAGGTGGGTCCGCCAGGCTGGCCGGGACACCCGCGATGGTGGCCAGCGGGGTGTCGCGCGGCAGGTCGAGCCGCAGCCGGGCCTGGAGCAGGGCCCTGGTGTACGGGTGGCGCGGGTGAGTGAACAGCATCTCGGTCGGCGCGCTCTCGACGATCTCGCCGGCGTACATGACGGCCACCCGGTCGGTCCTGCCGCGCACGACCGACAGATCGTGGCTGATCAGCAGGACGGCCATGTCGAGCTCGCGGCGCAGCCGGGTGAGCAGATCAAGGATCTGTCGTTGCACCGTGACGTCGAGCGCGGTGGTCGGCTCGTCCGCGATGAGCACGTCGGGTCGGCAGGCGAGAGCCGTGGCGAGCATGACCCGCTGACGCATGCCACCGGAAAGCTCGTGCGGGTACTCGCGCAGCCGCCGGGCCGGTTCGGTGAGCTGGACCAGCTCCAGCAGTTCCCGCGCCCGAACGCGGGCCGCCCGGCGCGACAGGCCCAGGTGGTGGCGTAGCGGATCAGTAAGTTGGGCGCCAATCGTCCGCACGGGATTGAGGTTGGACAACGAGTCCTGGAAGACCATGGTCAGGCGGCTGCCCCGCAGGTGACGGCCCTTGTTCCACGACCCGTGGCCGAGGTTCGTCCCGGCGAGGCGGACGGTGCCGGCGGTCCGGCTGCCTGGTGGCAGGACGTCCATCACCGTGCGGACGAGCATGGATTTACCCGAGCCCGACTCGCCGACGACGCCGAGTGTCTCCCCGGCGGTGAGCCGCAGCGAGACGCCGTCGACGACGGTCACGAACCCCTGCGCGGTGGGCAGGCGGGCGCTGAGCGCGTCGATGTCAAGAACGACCTCCCGCCCCGGACTCACAGCCGGGGCGGGAGCCGCGGGCTCCACGCTCACCGAGACAGCCAGGCCTTCCCGAACAGCACCGCCACCTGGGATGTCGGCCGCACATCGTGCAGGTTCGACACCCAGATGACACGGCTGTTGATCGAGGCGGTGGCGACTCCGGGAACACTGTCGTTCCAGGCGGTGGCGAGCTTCCTGTAGGCCGCGGTGCGTTCCGCGTCCGTCTCGGCCACCTGGACCTCGGCCAGCGCGGCGCTGAACGCGTCGTCGTGGAAGCCGAAGCGGTTGTCGTCGTGGCCGATGTTCTCCTGGAGCTGGACGAACGCGCCGTCCGAGGACGGGATGCCGAACGCGGACTGGGCGATGTCGAACTCGCGGTTGACGAAGATGGCGGTGGTGAGAGCGGACGGGTCCACCTGCCGCACGTCGACCTGGAAGCCGGCCTGCTCAAGGAGAGCCTCGACGGTCAGGGCCCACTTGACCGCCAGCGGGGCCGAGGACGCCAGAAGCTCGATGCGGCCGTCCCAGCCGTCCGCCTTCGCCGCTGCGACCAGCGAGGTCGCCTTCGCCAGGTCGTAGGTCGTGCCGGGAACGCCTGGCCCCCAGGGGAAGCCGCCGGGGAACGGCGAGGAGCTCGGGACCGCCTTGCCGTCGTAGACCCGGGTGCTGAGGACCTTCGGGTCGATCGCCGCGGCGAGGGCCTGCCGGACCCGCCGGTCATGGCCGGGATGCCCCTCGGCACTGTTGATCGCGAGCAGATCCCCCGCACCGAGCGTCGCGACGTACCCCGGCT
Organism: Parafrankia colletiae; assembly: GCF_001854655.1. Lineage (GTDB taxonomy): Bacteria > Actinomycetota > Actinomycetes > Frankiales > Frankiaceae > Parafrankia > Parafrankia colletiae. Next base: position 37,099 of record NZ_MBLM01000148.1, read on the forward strand.
CCTCGGCCTCTCCGGCGTCGTGGGACGCCGCCGCCTCCCGCAGGAAGCCCGCCTGGATCTGGCCCGACCGGAACGCCTCGTAGGTCAGCGCACCGCCCTGGAAGTGCACGAACTTCAGCGACTCAAGATAGACCGGGCCGTCCCAGTAGTTGGGATTGCGGGTCAGGACGATGGAGTCCTTGGGGGTGTAGGAATCCAGGACGAACGGCCCGGCACCGGCACCGGCGGGATTCGTGTTCAGCTTCTCCCCGAGCTTCTGCACCGCGGTCGGCGAGGTGATGAAACCGGCCTGGGTCGTCAGCAGGTACGGAAATCCGGTCCACGCCGAGACAAGGGAGAACCTGAGCGTCAGCGGATCGACGACCGTCATCTGGTCGATCATCTGCACATAGTCACGGGCCAGCGATCGTGATTTCGGAGCGCGGTGCCGCTCGATACTCTGCCGCACCGCGTCGGCATCGTAGGCTGTGCCGTCGGAGAACGTGATACCCGGCTTCAGCCTGAGGGTCCACTCGGTGTAGTCCGCGTTGTGCGTCAGTTCCTGCGCGGTGCCGTTCTCGTAGGTCTTCTTTTCCGGGTCGTAGCGCAGCACCACGTCGTAGATGGCGGCCAGTTCGCTGGCCCCCGCGGCGCCGACGGCCGCGGAGACCGTCGGGTCCAGACCGGACGTCTCGTTGGCCACGCCGAAGGTGATGCTTCCGCCGGACTGCGGCGCACCGGTGTCGGCACTCGCCGCGGCAGGTTCCCCGCCGGGGGTGTCGGACCCGTTACCGCAGGCCGCGAGCGCGGGTACCGACACCGCGAGGGCGAGYGCGAGGGCAACGGCGACTGGTCTTGGTCTCATTTTCCGTCCATGCTCGTGGCTGGTTTTCTGCTGCGCTGCCCTGGCATCGCCCTTCCGGGCTCGCTGCGGCAGGGCTGAATGAATCGAGTGGTGATGGAGAAGCCGTAAGAGGCCGGCCGCAGGCAGGTGCCCGGTCACCGCGGGCTCGGCGAATCTCCGGACCGCGGCCGCACTTCGTCTTTTCCGGAATCCCCGACCGAAACACGGAACAACGAGGCCGACCAGGGACGCCGCGCGAGGGTAACACGCCGAGCACGCGACCGAAAGAAAGCCAGGCCATGCGGAGGGACTGCCGCGAAGGAAGGCCGAAAGGGGCCGAACGGCGCCCCTCAGATCTCTATACCGAGGAAATCACGACGACATCCCTGCCGCCGGACCTACAGACACCCGGGGCCACGCGATGCCGATCACAGGCCACACAGGTCACGAACGCCACCCTGGGTCGGCTAAACCCCTGGGAAACAAGTGGCATCTCTGGCGACATGCGTGCAATTAATCATGCGGAAGTTCACCGGTCAAGTAGAGAACGTCCGTGACACAGATCACAGGATATCGGAGCATCCCGTCACCATTTCTCGGCAGAGTGCACACGAAAAGCAGCATCACCGGAAGGTGCGTTTACGGTAGGACGCCAGACGGACACCAGGCGTCCAAACGATCTTCAAAATGAAGACGTCACGACTACTCGCCGTCAGAATCGACATCCGAGCACAGCCCGGGACTCCTTTCCGTGGCGAATGAAACTCAGATTTTCTTTTGGAACTCGGTGTCAGCTATGGACGCCAGAAGCCAGGAACGGGCACCGGTTGCAGGAGCGGGGCGACGCCGGACATCCACGGCACTAGGATCGTGACCGGGCCCACGCCCAGAGCTGACGACGAGGTGAGCGCGGTGACAAGCGGTCCGACCCGTGACATCGCCCGCGCCGCGGTGCGCGCCGAGCTGGCACAGGTGGCCTTCGAGGTGTTCCGCCGCGACGGGTTCGACCGGGTCACACTCAACGACGTCGCGGCTGAGGCCGGCGTCTCGCGGAGCACGTTCCTGCGCTACTTCCCCAGCAAGGAGGACGCCGTCCTCGGCGGGCTCAACATGCAGGGGCAACGGTTCGTGACCGCCCTGCGCGCACGGCCCGCGGCCGAAGTCGACTGGACGGCGCTGCGACGGGCGATGGACGCCCTGCTGGAGGACTACCACCGCGATCCCGCCAACGCGCTCGCCCGCACCCAGCTGATCTACCAGACACCTGCGCTGCACGCCGGGTGCCAGGTGCGCCAGGCCGGATGGCGCCCCGCGCTGGCCCACACCCTCACCGGGCGCGCCACCTCGCGGCGGCCCGCGGCCAGCGGACTCGCAGCGACGGTGCGCGCGGCGGCGGCGATCGACTGCCTCAACATCGCCTCCGAGCACTGGGCGGACACGAGCGGCCGCCGTGACCTTGGCGATCTCCTCGACGAGGCCTTCGCCGCGCTCGCGCCCCGCCCCCAGTCCCAGGCCCGCACCCTGCCGTCATGAGATACGCGGTCTCCGTACGGCGCCTGGCCGTAGCACGATCCGGATCGCGAGCGGCAACGACGTCAGTTGATCAGGTGTCCGACGAGGCGGACCAGGCGGCCGGCCAGGCTCACGGCCACAGACTCCGCGACCTCACCGGCGGCCTCCTCCCCGAGGTCGGACAGGCCGCTCCGGACAACCGCGTGCCGCAGGTATCCGTGCGCGGCGTAGTAGGCGGTCCAGTCGGCCCGTGCCTGGCGGACACTCCCCCTCCGAGGCTCGGCTACCCAGGCTGCGAAGAGCTCGCGGGTCCGGTCGTCGGCGGCGTCCCAGCCGTCCCACGCCCCGGGAGTCGCGTCCAGAGCCACGGTCAGCTCCGCCACCAGCACCGGGCCCGCCCCGTTCGCCCCGCCGCCAGCCATTCGCCCATTTTGACGACCATGAGCATGGGCTGCTCCGCGTTTCCGACGAAGGCGGCCAGCGGCGGCCTGCTGTCTGCGCCCGAACCACCTGAGCTGGCCGAACCGACCGCGGGCCTGCCGGCCTGCGGCGCGGATCCGTGCCGGACGTGCCCGCCTCGGCGTGGAATCATGGCGCGGTGGCCGAACCTGCGCTGATTCTGTGGGACATAGACGCGACTCTGCTGACTGTCCGCCCGCTGGGCCAGGAGATCCATGCCGTGGCCTTCGCCGAGACGGTCGGGCGTCCACTGCGCGAGCGGGCGGGCACCACCGGCCGGACTGAGCGGGCCATCCTCCTCGAGACGCTGCGGCTCAACGACGTCCCGGCCGACGAGGCGACCCTTGCCGCGCTGTACGACGCGATGGGGCGGGTGGCCCGGTCGATCGAGGGGCGGATGCGGGAGGTCGGGCGGCCGATGCCGGGTGCGGCGGCCGCGGTCGCGAGCTTCGCGGCCGACGGGGCAGTCCAGTCAGTGGTGACCGGTAACATCCGATCGGTCACCGAGTCCAAGCTGCGCGCGCTGGGGCTGACCGACCATCTCGACCTGGCGGTCGGCGGCTACGGCAACGACAGCCTCGACCGGGCGGAGCTCGTCCGGCGGGCGGTCACGCGGGCCGAGGCCGCCTACGGGCAGGTGTTCGCGCCGGCCCGGGTCGTCGTCATCGGGGATACGCCGTACGACGTGCAGGGCGCCCGCGACGCGGGGGTCCGGTCGGTCGCGGTGGCGACGGGTGGGACCACCGTGGCCGAGCTCGCTGCCGCCGGCGCCGACGCGGTCCTGCCGGATCTGACCGATGTCGCCGCGCTGGCACGGGCGGCGTTCGGCACCGTCGGGACAGACGGCCTGCCGGTGTAGTGGAGACGGGACGGGGCAGATGCAGGGATTCCAGGGCCCACCTGGCCAGGGGCTGCCTGGCCAGGGGCTGCCTGGCCAGGGGCCGGGCGCGGGTCGGGCCGCGCGGCTGACCGGTCGGCTTCCGATCGGTTCGCCGGCCGCGCCGGCGCCACCGCCGCCGGTCCAGGGCCGGATCGTGTTCGACAGCGCCTGGTTCCCGCTGCGGGAGCACGCCTCCAGCGGTTTCTCCCTGATGGGAAGCCGCCGGGTCCTGATCACCGACCATCCGGCGGTGTACGTCCACGAGACGAGCGTGCTCGGCGCGGGTGCCGTCTGCGCGCTCGAACCAGCCGTCGACCCGGACGTGACCGTCGAGCTCGTCGCGTACAGCAGCCGCCTCGTCGTCGACCTGCGGCTTCCCGCTGGGCGGACGCTGAGCGCGTCCACGCCCGGTCCGCTGCCGCCTGAGGCGCTTGCCACCCTCACCGGCCTGCACGGCCGGCTGTTGCCGGATGCCGCGTCGACGACGTTCGTCAGCCCGTGCGCGGTGTCGGTGACGCCGCTGTTCGAGGATGACCCTGTTACCGCACCGCCCGGGCCCGGGCCGGTCGCCACCACCACTGCCATGACCGCCGCGGCGCCGGAGCTGACGGCGTACGTCGTGGTGCGCGGTGGGCGGCTGGAGCTGCGGTCCCGCGGGCGGACGCTGGTCGAGTGGCCCCGGAACCGGATCGAGCTGAGCGCCGCCGGCCCGGCGGCCGCGCAGCTGCGGGGCGGGGCCGTCCTCGACGGCCGTTTCCTGACCGGCGCGATTCTGCACCTGGTCACCCCGCAGGTGCTGCACGCCTTCCTGAGCGCGACGGCGCCCACTCCCGGGGCCGCCACCTCGGTCTCCGTCGGCGGGACGGCGCCCGGGTCCACAGTGGTTTCCGGGGGCGGACCGGTGGCTCCGACGAAGCCCGGTGACGCCGGGGCCACGGCACCGTCGCCGACCGCCGACGCCGCCAGCAGCAGCCCGACCGGCGTTGCTGGCACCACCGGCGCGGTGGTGGCCACGGCCGGTATCGCCGGCGCCGGCACATCCGGAACCTCAGCCGGCGGAACCTCCACCGTCGGGACGTCCGCGCCGGTCTCCGCGCGGGGCGTGGCGGGCAGCGCCGAGACGGCCCGGCTCGACTGCGTGCTCCACGACACCACCCTGGAGCTGCAGGAGCTGCACAGCTCCCAGGTGGTGGCCCGCTTCGACCTGGTGGACCCGCGGCTTCGGGTCGCCGGCTCCGCCGAGCGGTTCGTGATCTTCGACCCGGACCAGGGCCCGGTGACGGTGCAGAGCGAGTCGGTGGTGTTCGGCCGGCGCCTGCACCAGCATCCGGCTCTGCGCACCGCCGCGGAGCTGACGCTGGCCGAGGGCCCCTACCCGGCCGAGCTGGCGGACGGGCGCCCGGTCGCCTGCGCGGTGGCGGCGGACGCTCTACGGGTCCGCGGCCCCGGCGTGGACCTGCTGCTGCCGCACACCGACCTGCGGCTGGTCGACGGGACGTCCACCGAGTCGCGCGCGGAGCTGCGGGTGGCCACCGCGGCGGCGGAGACGACGATCGTGGGGCAGCTGGAACTCGTACGGGCGGTCCACACCGAGATCGTCGCCGGCCGGCACGCGCTGGCAGACCCGCGCGACATCCCCGACATGCTGCGCGCAGCGGTCGGGCTGGAGGAGGACTACTTCCTCTACACGATCTTCGGGCCCTTCTACGAGCTACACGCCGCCCTGCTCGGCAGCGCCGGCGTGGGCGTGGATGTCGGCAGTGGCAGTGGCAGTGGTGGCGGTGGTGGTGGTGCCGGCGCGGGGCTGGGTGGGCGGGTGCCACTGCCGGCGGATGACGAGAGCCGGGCACGGACGGCCGTGATGCTCGCCGAGGGCCTGGTCGAGCTGCAGCGGCACCTCGACCAGGTCGGATCCGTCCTGCCTGCGTTCGTCCGGCACCGGGACGCCCGGCTGTTGGAGCCGCTGACCGGCGGGCGGGAGCCGGCCTGGTTGAAGGCGCAGGAGACCCGGCTGCGCTCCGCGCTGGCTCCGGCGCAGCGGGCCGCCGCCGAAACCGGTCAGCTGGCGGCGCAGGTCGCGCGACTGTTCGACCTCGACCCGGCGGCGCTTCCACGGCCCGACTACACCAGCGCAGCGGTGTCGCTCGGCGTCGCCGCCCTGCTGAACCCGGTGTTCCTGGTTTCGGGCGCCAGCCAGGTCTACACCCGTTACGCGCAGGGCGAGAAGCGCACTGCCGCGGTCGGGGCACAGTCGGCGCGCGGCTGGGCCACGGTGCTCGACCGGTGGAACACCCTGGTGACGACCACGCTGCCGGTGCTGGGTTACGTCCTCACCGAGAACCTGTTCGCGCTGCGGTGGGAGACGGCGCGCCGGCTCGCCCAGGAGCTGCGCGGCGCACCCGCCGACAGTCGGGAGGCGGTTCTGCGGGGCGTCGCGCGGCGGCTCGCGCGGCTGGACGTCCTGCGGCGCTACCCGGCGAACGCCGGGATCCGGGTGGGCCGAGGCGCGATCGCCGACCATGTGCGCGCCGCCCGGGACGCCGTCAGCACTCCCCGGTTCGCCGACTTCTGACCGCGGAGGCAGCGGACATGTCGATTTTCAGCAGTCAGTTCGACCGGGCCCGCCCGCACGTCGACACCTACGCCGGGCCGCACGACGACCCCGGGCTGCCCCCGGCCCGGCACGCCGACGACCCGGCCGCCGACCACACCGACGCCCATCACGGGTGGGGTGAGGGCTGGGACGGCGGCTGGGACGGCGACCCGCACACCGGCCCGGCGCACGAGTCGAACGCCGATGCGGCCATGGTCTCGGACGGCCACGCCGCGAGCGCTACCGACGCCGGCGACCACGATGGCGCCGGCGACCACGAGAAGCACCGGGAGTCGGACGGGACGAAGGCCGCCGACGATCACGAGCACAGCGTCAGGCACGGCGGCGACGGCACTCCTGACGGGGGCAAGAACCGCGATGACCAGGCAGACCCGGGCCTCGGGCGCGACGACCCCGCCGCCACCGATGATGGCTATCCCGGGTTCGACGACCCGACGGAGAACGACCGTGAGTTCGGATCTGACCACGACCACGCGGCCGTCCATGACGCCTACCACGACGTCCAGGCGTACCCGGACGATCTCGCCGGTGACCCGGACACGGTGATCTGAGACAGGGTCTCGCGGACGGGGCTGCTGCCGCCACGCCCGGCCACCACGCCTGGCCACCGCACCCGGCAGGACGCCTGCGCCGGCTAGATCGGCCGCCCACACGCTCAGCGCCCGGGGACTGCGCCGCTCGCGATGAGTGACTCGGCGGTCTCGACGATGGTGGTCCGCACGTCGCGGGTGTTCCAGCCCAGTTCGGCGCGAGCACGGGCGGACGAGGTGCGGGCCGGTGTGTCGAGGAGCGGTAGCGCGAGTCGCAGGGCGGGGTTGATCCGCGAGCCGAGCCGGACGGTCCAGCTGGGGATCGGCCGCTGCGGGACGCGGAAGCCGCGGGGGTTGTACTCCCGGGCGAGTGTCCGCGCGATGTCCGCGAGCCAGATGGCCTCGGTCGCCAGGATGTACCGGCGGCCGGCGGCCTCCGGCGTCTGAAGCGCCAGTCGGTGTGCGGCGGCCACGTCGCGCACGTCCACGGGGGCGAAGCCGAGTCGAGGCAGAGCCGGCAGTTGCCGAGTGAGCAGTTGCCGCACGACGTCGACCGAGACGTTGACCTCCGGGCCGTGGACCGGGCCGAGGATCAGGCCCGGGTTGAGTACGACGAGTTCCAGCCCGAGTCGTTCGGCCTCGGCCCAGGCGGCCCGTTCGGCCAGCGTCTTGCTCCTGGCGTACGGCTCGCAGCGTTCGACGACCGACCAGTCGTCCTCGGTGCACTCCCGCCCGTCGGACATGTCGTGCCCGCTGCGAACGGCCTCGACCGACGAGGTCAGCGCGACCCGCCGCACTCCGGCCCGGCCCGCGGCCCGGAGCACACGCAGGGTGCCGTCGACCGCGGGACGGATCAGTTCCTCCTCGTCGCGGGGACGGTACTTCGGTGCCGGCGACGCGACGTGCTCGACGACCTCGACGCCGTCGACGGCGGCGTCCCAGCCGGGGTCCTCGAGCAGCGAGGCCGGGACGAGCTCGAGCCGCCCTCCGGTTCGCTGCGCGGCGGCACGCAGGTGGTCGACGGGTGCCCGTGACAGGTCGCGGACCGTGCCGCGGACGTCGAAGCCGTGGTCGAGCAGGTCGATCGCGCAGTGGCCGGCGACGAAGCCAGTCACGCCGGTGACAAGGGCGAGGGGTCGGGACATCGGCTGCTCCGGTGGTTGACCAGGGGTATCTAAGCAGTGCTCAGTCCGAGCACCTAAGCACTGCTTAGATAGYCAGGTCAAGCGTTACACTGTGACGATGCGCCAAGGCGTTGATCAGCACGCCGACTCGGGCGTCGACCCCGGCGGGCGGCCCTACCACCACGGCGCGTTACGCGCGCGACTCCTCGCCGCCGGTCTGGACCTGGTGGCGGCGGAAGGTGTCGGGGCACTGAGCCTGCGCAGGCTCGCACGGGAGGCCGGAGTCAGCTCGGGCGCTCCGTACCATCATTTTCCCGACCGGGCGGCGCTGTTCGCGGCGATTGTCGTGGACGGGCACGACCTGCTGTTCACTCGGCTCGACGCCGCGCGGGCCGGCAGCTCCGACGCCGTCGCCACCCTGCGTGAACTGCTCGTGGCCTACTCCGGTTTCGCCGCCGATCATCCAGCGCACATGCGCGTGATGCTGCGCCCCGAACTCGCCGAACCGGCCGCGCATCCGGAGGTGACGGCGGCAGGAGTGCGTCCGATCGAGTTGCTACGGTCGGCTGTTCTGGCCGCACAGGACGAAGGCGCCGTTCCTCCCGGCGACCCGGAGCCCGTGCTGCACATGTTCTGGTCGCTGGCGGTCGGCTACGTGACGCTGTGGCTCGACGGTCCGGTCGAGGCCCGCTGCGCTGTTCTCGGCACGACGCCCGACGAGATGATCCGCCGCGTTGCGTCGGCCGTCGAGGAACTGCTGCGACGACCGCCTGCCTAGTACCGCGGTCACGGCATCGGCACTGATCAGTTCTGGGCCGGACGGCGCCGGGGCGGCACCGAGATCCCCGCGACGGGGCGGGTACGGTACGGCGCCTCCAGGCGGGCGACCTCCTCGTCGGTGAGCAGGAGGTCGAGCGCGGCGACGGCCTCGTCAAGATGGTGGGGCTTCGTCGCGCCGACGATCGGTGCGACGACGACGGGGTTGCGCGCAACCCAGGCCAGTGCCACCTGGGCCCGGCTCACACCGCGCTCGGCGGCGATCTTCGCGACCTCGTCGACGATGTGCCGGTCGTCATCCTGATAGAGCGCCCTGGCGAAGTTGTCGGTCTCGGTGCGGGTGGTGGCGGTGTCCCAGTCGCGGGTGAGAAGGCCACGCGCCAGCGGGCTCCAGGGAATCACTCCGATGCCCTGGTCGGCGCACAGCGGGAGCATCTCCCGCTCTTCCTCCCGATACACCAGGTTGTAGTGGTTCTGCATGGAGACGAAACGTGTCCACCCGTGGCGCTCGGCGGTGAACAACGCCTTCGCGAACTGCCACGCGTGCATCGACGAGGCGCCGATGTACCGGGCCTTTCCGGCACGGACGACGTCGTGCAGGGCCTCCAGAGTCTCCTCCAGCGGCGTCGAGTCGTCCCAGCGGTGGATCTGGTAGAGGTCGACGTAGTCGGTGCCGAGGCGGCGCAGGCTCGCATCGATCTCCGTCATGATGACCTTGCGCGAAAGGCCGCCGCCATTGGCACCGGAACGCATCCGCCCCTGGACCTTCGTGGCGATGACAACCTCGTCACGCCGCGCGAGATCCTTCAGCGCCCGGCCGGTGATCTCCTCACTGCGGCCCAGAGAATAGACGTTCGCGGTATCGAAGAAGGTGACGCCTGCCTCGACGGCCCGTTGGAAGAAAGGGCGGGATGCCTCCTCGTCCAGGGACCACGGGTGCGTCCCCTTCCCGGGCGTTCCGTAGCTCATGCAACCCAGGCAGATCCGGGAGACTTCCAGACCGGTCGACCCCAGCTTCACGTACTCCACGAGATCAGCGTCCTCTCCGCGACGACGGCATGGCAGGGACCCGGCCATCACTCTGYCACGAGCTGCTGACAGGACGGGCCGGCTGCCTGCCGCGCACCCGGTCGTTCCGATGGCTCCGCGCTGCCGGTCAGTCCTCGGCGTCCACCCCGTAGGAACGCGCCAGCGCAGCCAGTCCGTGGTCGTGGCCCTGCCCCACCGCACGGAACCGCCACAGTCCGTTGCGGCGGTACACCTCGGCCAGGATGAGGGTCTGCTCGGTGGTCGCGGCATCCAGCGTCGCGGTCAGCCATGGCTGACCGTCCGGTGTACGGGCCATCACGCTGACCGGACCGATCTCCCCGAAGGTCCGGCCGTCGCCGAGCGCGGCGGCGACGACGACCCGGTGCACCGAGCTCGGCAACACGGCGAGATCGAGGGCGATGGCCTGCTCGGACGGTCCGTCGACGCTGAGCGTGGCAGCGTCGTCGTCGGTGCGGGGCTGGTTGAAGAACACGACATCGTCGTCGTCGCTGACCAGCTCGTCGGCGCCGACCAGGAAGGCGACCAGGTCGATCTCCACGGTGCTGTCCCAGGCCCAGTTCGCGGCGATCGTCCACCGCGTGCCGGCCGTCGCCGTCGGAAGATCGACGACCGCTCCGCGGACGAGTGCGCGAGCCTCTGAGGCCGTGGTGCCTCCGGGTGGCCGAGGCCCGGCGGCGGCCAGGTTCGACAGGAGGCGGAGGAAGGTGTCCGCCGTGGTCACGGGGAGCCCCCGACTCCGGATGCGGGTCATCCGGCGGTCGGTCTCACCGCCGGGCAGGCACACCACGTCCGTCACGCTCGCGGTCAGGTTCACCGCGGCGAGACCGCCGGACTCGATGACGCGTTCCCGGACGGCGGCGGCGTCCGCATGCGGCCCGCCCAGGACCAGCACACGCCGGACACCGAGCGGTCGTGCCGCCGAATGGGTTGCCTTCCGGCCGCCCGAGGCCACACGAACCGGCGAACTCACCGAGCCTCGCGCGTCCTGGGACCCGCTGCCTGGCGCTTGCGCGAAGCGCGCCGATCCGTCAGCAGCAGCCTCCTGGGACGCTGGCACTGCAGGCGCTGGCACTGCAGGCGCTGGCACTGCAGGCGCTGGCACTGCAGGCGCTGGCACTGCAGGCGCTGGCACCGGCGAACCGGTGCCAGCCCCGCCGGTATCGCGGGGCGTTCCCGCCGTGACACCTGCGAGCAGGCGGAGGAGGGTCGCCTCGTCGATCACCGGGATGCCGTGGTCGGCGGCGGCCTTGGCCTTGCCGCTGCCAGCGGCGCTGTCGTTGGCAACCAGGACGCTGGTGCGGCGGCTGACAGCATCCGCGACGGCCAGTCCGGCCTCGGTGAGGAGCCGTTCCAGGGTGGCCCGCGGGGTGCCTGTCTCGCCGGTGAGAGCCACGCGCATTCCCTGTACGAGTCCGGCGGCGGTGAGCTGGCCCGGGTTCAGGAACGCACAACGGGCCCTGGGCGCCTGGGCCGAACGGAGCACCGGCACCCGGCCGCCGGTCGCGATGGGCAGCTCCACGTCCTGCTCGACGGCGAGAGCCAGCATGTGCGGCAGGATCTTCGCGACGACCCGGGMGTCACACAGCGCGTCATGCTGCCGTTCGAAGGGGACCGACCAGAAGTCGGCGACCGTCGCCAGCCGGAAGTCGGGCAGTGGCAGGTCGAGACGGCGGGCCAGCACACAGGAACACATCCGCCGCTCGACCGGTAGGTCCCAGGCAGCCCGAGCGGCCTCCGCCGCCAGGAACTGCCAGTCGAAGGACGCGTTGTGCGCGACCAGCACCCGTCCCGCCAGCTGGGCATGCAGCCGGTCAACGATGTCCGGGAAACGTGGGTTTCCCGCGAGCCGCTCCCGGGTGAGGCCGTGGATGTGCACCGGACCGGGATCGCATCCCGGGTCGAGCAGCGTCGACCACTCCGCCTCCAYAGCACCGTCCGCACCGACCTGGATGACGGCGATCGACAGGATTCGATCCCGCGCCGCCGCGAGCCCGGACGTCTCCACGTCCACGACCGCGAAGGGGGCCGCAAAGCGGGCGGAGTGCCGACCTGTACTGGTGAGGTCCGAGCTGCTGAGGTTCGATGCGGGCGGGACGGGCAGCGGGCACACGTCACAACTGTGAGGGATACAACCCGTCACAGTTCACATGACTACCACACGGATCACACAAATCGCCCGCAGTGTACCTGTGTGGCCGGGGTCACCCGAGGTGGGATCYGTGCCTGCCCCAGCCCGTTCGCGGATGCGCCGAAGGCTGCTGACCTGCATCAACGCGGACCCAGACCGGCCAGCTATCCCAGGCCGCAAGATCCCGGAGCCCACCCGCGCACCAGTATCCGGGGCGGTGGGACCAGGTGCGGGAATGCCGGCCCCCTGTTCGGACTTCGCTGTGACCGATGACTTCCAAGCTGGCAGACAGCGAGCGTCCCCGACGGCTGTCAGCCAGCGGGGTTGCCGGGCCGGCGAGCTCTCAGGGGAAGGGGCCCGGTGACGCCACCAGCCGACCCGACAATGCCTGATCCACGACGGTGGCGGGCGCTGCCGGTGATTCTGATCGCCAGCTTCATGAGCCTGTTCGATGTGTTCGTCGTCAACGTGGCGGCGCCGAGCATCGGGACGGACCTGGGGGCATCCAACGCCGGCCTCGAACTGATCGTCGGAGGCTACTCGTTCACCTACGCCGCCGGGCTGGTCACCGCGGGGCGGCTGGGTGACCGTTTCGGCCGCCGCCGGATGTACCTCGTCGGCATGACCCTGTTCACCGCCGCGTCAGCGCTGTGTGGACTCGCGCCGAACGAGGGGGTGCTGATCGCCGGCCGCCTGTTGCAGGGCGCGGGTGCGGCGGCGATGGTCCCCCAGGTCCTCGCGCTGATCAGCGTGACGTTCCCGCCCGCCGAGCGACCGCGGGCCTTCGCGTTCTTCGGTGTCACGATCGGGCTCGGCGGGGTCTGTGGGCAGGTCCTCGGCGGGGTGCTGCTCGACCTGGACGTCTTCGGCCTCGGCTGGCGCCCGATCTTCCTGGTCAACGTTCCGGTCGGGCTGGTGGCGCTGATCGGCGCGCGGCGTCTGGTCGCCGAGTCGCGGGCGGCGCGCCCGGAGCGGCTCGACCTGGTCGGTCTCGGCGCCCTGACGCTGGGTATCGGGCTGGTGCTGATCCCGCTCACCCTCGGCCGGGACGAGGGCTGGCCGCTGTGGACCTGGCTGGCGCTCACCGGCGGCGTCCTCGTGCTGGGCGGGTTCGCCGGCTGGGAGGCGCGGCTGGCCCGCCGCGGCGGGCACCCGATCATCCCGCCGGCGGTGGTGCGCTCCCGGCCGGTGCTCGGAGGCATGGTGATGAGCGCGGGCTACTTCCTCTTCTTCGGCGGTTTCCTGCTGGCGCTGACGATCTTCCTGCAGGTGGGGCAGCACCGCTCGCCGCTGAACGCCGGGCTGATGTTCGCGCCGCTCGGCGTGGTGTTCGCGCTCTCGTCGCTGGGGGCCCGCCGGCTCGTCGCCGTGCACGGACCACGGGTGCTGACCGCAGGCACACTGGTCACCGCACTGTCGCTGTGCGGCATGGCCGCGGTGACCGCGGTGGAGGGTGTCAACATCTCCGCCTACGAGCTGACTCCACTGCTGATGCTCGCGGGTGCCGGCAACGGGCTGGTGATTCCCGCGCTGGCGGCGAGTGTCATGGCGGCCGCGCCGCCCGATATCAGCGGCACGGTGAGCGGTGTTCTCACCACGACCCAGCAGTTCGCCTCCGCGCTGGGTGTCTCCGGCGTCGGTGCCCTGTTCTTCGCCGAGAGCGCCCGGAACGGGCCGGACGCCGGCCTGCTCGCCACGGTCCTCGTGGGCCTGGCCTCGGTCGGTGTCGCCTTCCTCGGCTCCCTCGTCCTCCCCCGGCGTGCGGACGCGGAGACGTCGCCGGCTTCGCTGACAGCCCTGGCCGCCACCGGCGCACCCGTCCCGGCCGCCGTGACGGCGCCGGCCGCAGCGGAGGTCAAGGCCGGGGCGGTCTAGGGCCGGTCCGACCGGTCGGCGGGGAGTTCCCGCAGCTCGCTGGTATGACTGAGGAAAACCCTCCAGGCCGGCATTCCCATCCCGATCCCCCGAGGCTGCTGTGACCCTCACGGTACTCGGAGGATCCGGGGGGTGGCGACGGAGAACGCCCCGGTGGTACCCGGCCCGACAGCCGACTCGGCCGGGTACCATCCGGTGTTTCAGCCATCGACGGGCACTACCCGTCGAATGACCTTTCTGGGCGTTGTGCTGCGTGGTGATGCCCGGCGGCTGGTGCTCCCGCGGCCGGGTCAGAAGCCGATGGACTCCCGGACGAGGACGACGACCCCGCGGTCCGGGAACGCCTCACGCTCGAGGATCAGGAACCGGCCGATGAACGACGACTGGCCGTAGAGGTCGGACAGTCGCTGGTTCTCACGGGGCAGGCTGTAGGTGCGGACGCGGCGCAGCGCCGTGTCCAGGTCGGGAACGACCTTCTGGGCACCCACCACCCAGATCGCGCGACGTGCGCCGGAGGCGTACGGCGCGAACTGGCTGCCGCTGGCGGAACCGATGACGAGGTGGCCAGCCTCCGTCACCGCGTGGACGCTGCCGAGGACGACGTCCGGCGTCGCGCCGAGGCGGATCGTGGCGTAGACATCGGCGCTCGGGGGCGGCGCAGCGGCCCGCACCGACTGGTACTTCCCGGATTCGTCGATGTCGGCGGTGATGCCGGACAGGCGCAGGGTCTCGCTGGACGCGGTGAAGACCGGCTGGTCGGTCGGCACCAGCCTGCCCACCAGCTCGCGGGCCTGCTCCGCAGTGTCCACCACGTGGACCTCGAAACCATTCCCCCGCAGCGCGGTGACGGCGCGCTCGATGCTGGCCTCCCCGGCCGCGTTACCAAAGGTCTCGTCAAGCGGAAGCGCTTCGACTGTCATTTCCGTCCTTTCCGGATAAGCGCCTTCCGAAGGGGCAGTCCTCCTCGGTCGGCGGGCTCATCCAGGATTCTTGCCGCGGCCCGGGAGCCACGGAAGGAGGCACCTTTTTCTGCCCTGGTTAACTGGAGGTAACCAACGCGGTCAGCGCGATTTCGGTGCGACGCCACCCTGGCGCAGCGACTCGACGAACAGGACGGTGAGGGCCGCGACCAGGCGCACCCCCGGCCCGTCCAGCACCCCGTGCCCACCCGGCACCGTCTCCAGCTGCGCGGTCCGCACCGTCCTGGTGATCATCCGCGCCATGTGGTGCGGGCTCACCTCGTCCCGCTCGCCGTGGATGAGCAGGGTGGGCAGGTCGGGCAACGCCCTCGGCGGCAGCTCCGCCGGCATCTCGCCGGCGAACGGACGGTGCAGCAGCGGCAGACCGAGCAGGACGAGGGCATCCGGCCGCAGGGCGGGCGATCCTGCCAGCGACAGCGCCCGCAGCGCTCCGGTGTCCGAACCGAACAGGACGAAAGGCACGTCCGGYCGCCGCGCCTCGGCGAGCGCGACGGTGACATGTTCCCCCGTGGCAAGTCCCGCCGCGAGGTAGGTGACGTCGTAGCCGTCGACCGCCAGGCGGACGGCGGTCCGCTCGAAGACCGCGGCGTCCTCACCGCGGCCGGGCATCATCACGATCGATGCCCGGGGCGCTGCGGCCCCGTCCGCGGCCGGCCAGAACCGGGTGGCGGCGCGGCCGATGTAGGCCCGCACCTGGCGATGGGGGCTGAGAGGTGTGGGGCGGGTGTGGGTCAGAGGGGGCATCTGCTGCTCCTGAGGACGGGAACGCCGACGTTCAGGCACGCGGCGTTCAGTGGGGAAGGTGCTGTTGCGGGGGCTGACAGCAGGACGGCTGTGCCGGGACCGGCAACGACAGTCCGGCAACGACAGTGAGGCCGGCAGCGATGGCACTGCCGGCAGCGGCGACACGACCGACGGCGGCGCTGAGACCGCCAACGTCAGCGAAAGCGCCAACGTCAGTGGGAGCGCCGGCGACAGCGGGAGCGCCGGCGAACAGGGCGACACACCCCGGACCGGCCGGCAGCCGCACTGACGGCACGCACGGCAGCGCCGACCAGACCGACCGGGCCGGCCCTCACGGTTCGCCCGGCAACGACGGCCGGAACACGAGGAAGGAGACCGGGTGCGCCGAGCGCACCTCGACGGGCGAGCGGAGCTCTCAGCCCGTGGGTGAGCGCGTACAGGCCGCCGAGGAAACCAGCAGGAAATCGATGTGACAGCGGGTCACGAGGCGCGTCGCACGCATAATCCTGAATGTCGCCGAACCCAGCCACGGCATACCAAGACTTTCGTCTCCGCCGGAGCCGATGTCAACAGTTCCGAAGGCACAGGTTCGCGAGTCCCGGAAATTCGCTTTGTCACAATGACCGAAAAGCGGCGCTGGCCTGCTTACAGCACTGCGGCCTGCGTGCCGGTAACACCGCGGCAACAGCCCTCTCACGGTTCCCACTGCCCGCGGGCGCGCAGGATCGGGAGCACGCCCTCTCCGAACCAGTACGCCTCCTCCAGATGCGGATAGCCGGACAGCACGAACTCGCTGACGCCGGCCTGCCGGTAGGTCCCGATCAGGTCCGCCACCTCCTCGTGGCTGCCGACGAAGGCCGTTCCGGCACCGCCGCGAATCAGCCCGACGCCCGCCCACAGGTTCGGGTGGATCTCCAGCTTCTCGGCCGAGCCGTTGTGCAGCGCCAGCATCCGGCGCTGTCCTTCGGAGTCGCTGTGGGCGAGCCGCGCCTGCGCCGTCGCGATGGCCGCCGGGTCGAGCCCGGAAATCAGCCGGTCGGCGGCTGCCCAGGCCTCGTCGGCGCTGTCGCGGCTGATGACGTGGGCGCGCAGGCCGAACCGCGGTCGACGTCCCAGCACTTCGGCCGCCGCGCGTACCTCGGCGAACTTCGCCGCCACCGCGTCCGGCGGCTCCCCCCAGGTGAGGTAGACGTCGGCGTGGCGGGCGGCGACGGCGATCGCGGGCGGCGACGAGCCGCCGAAGTAGATCTCGGGCGGCGGGTCCGGCAGCCGCGACAGCTTCGCCCCGCGCAGCCGCACGAAACGCCCGTCGCGGTCCACCGTCCGGCCCTGCCACAGCTCCGACAGAACGGTCAGGTACTCGTCGCAGCGAGCGTAACGCTCCTCCTTGTTCAGGAAGTCGCCGTAGGACTCCTGCTCGTCCGCCTCGCCGCCGGTGACGACGTTGAGCAGCAGCCGCCCGCCCGAGAGCCGCTGGTAGGTGGAGGCCATCTGTGCCGTGAGCGTCGGCGAGACGAACCCGGGCCGCACCGCGACCAGAAACTTCAGCCGCCGCGTGGTCTCGACCAGCATCGCGGTGGTGAGCCAGGCGTCCTCGCACCACGAACCGGTGGGGGTCAGCGCGCCGACGAAGCCGAGCTGCTCGGCCGCACGGGCGATCTGCCCGAGGTACTCCAGTGTCGGCGGCCGCCCCCGGGTGGTGGCGACGGCCGGCGCGCCGTGCCCGCCGGCGACCACGTCACGCGCGTCTCCGGAGGTGGGCAGGAACCAGTGGAAGGTGAGGGACACAGCTGTGGCTCCGCGGGGCTCGAGGCGAATCCTTCTGGGCGGGCCGGGTCACCCCGGGCAGGCCAGGTCGCCGCTCGGGAACCGGGCCGGGTCACCGGTCACGAACAGAGCGCACTGCTGCCCCGCGACAGGTCGACGGCGAGCCGCCGGCTGAATCTCCACTTCACCGACACGAAAAGTAGTATTTGCGGGAGCAGGACCGCCGTCAACCACTGAACGGAGGTCGTCGTGACCGAACACGTGCTGGAACCGAGGGCACTGCAGCAGCTTCCGGAGTCCGACGAGGAGCCCGCCCGTGCCTGGGAACCACAGGGCGAAACCGACTGCCGGGTCCGAACGATCATGGACCGGGTGGGTGACAAGTGGTCCCTGGCGGTCGTCTCCGAGCTGAGCGCGGGCCCGCGGCGCTTCTCCGAGGTCCGGCGCGCGGTACCAGGCATCAACCAGCGGATGCTCACCTCCACCCTGCGCACCCTGGAGCGCGACGGGCTGGTCAGCCGCACTGTCTACGCGCAGATCCCGCCCCGGGTCGACTACGAGCTGACCGGCCTGGGCCGCACCCTGCTCGCCACTGTCTCCTCGCTGATCGCCTGGGCGGCCAGCAACGCCGACGACATCGACGAGGCCCGCCGCCGCTACGACGCCCGGACCCGGCCGCAGTCACAGCTCTGAGCAGCCCCGGACCCGCCGCACTCGCCGCGCCTGGTCCCGCCCGCCCTGGTCCGCAGCGGGCAGGACGCGGCGGCGGCGGACCGGTCCGGGTGTGGCGTCAGCAGTCGACGGCGTGCTCGGCCAGTTCGGCCCGCAGCGTGGTGAGCGTCGGGCTGTCCGGCCAGGTGCGGTCGTTCTCGACCTCGTGCTGGGCGCCGCGGGCGTCGCGTATCTCGTCGACGTCGAAGTAGTCGACGAGTCCCTTGCCGGAGGAACGCACGTCGTTCTCGAGCTCGACGTCGCAGGTCTGCGGGTCCGCGTCGGTGTTCACGATGATGTGCGCGTCGTAGGCGACGAGACGGGTCTTCCCGTTCTTCTTCTCCCGGTCCGCCGAGACGTCGACCGTGCCGTAGCCGTGGGAGCTCAGCCTCTCCGCGAACCTGTCCGCGTCGCTTTTGGAGCCGCAGGCCGAGAGGCCGGCCACCGCGACCGAGGTGAGCACGACCGCGAGTGCTCCGTTGACGAAAGGTACCTGCCGCCGCCTGGCCATGATCTTCATCCTTGCCTTTCCTGAGGAGGGGTCGACACAGATTGCACCGTTCGCCGGATGTGCACGCGTACGTGTCACCTAACGAACAGCGCCAGTCCAGACCGGCGACATACCGAAAGTGATGCGCTCGCCTCGCTGCGCGACACCACGGGAGCGAAGCAGGCCGTCCGCCCTCGTCGATCACGGCGCCCCCACCCCTCCGCCATCAACGCGAGTGCACCGACCAACCCGAGCCAGCCGCACCACGACACGGACACCCACCTGTCAAGGGGGGCAACGCGAAGATTTATCGGAAGGCAGCCCGCCGAATTATGGTCAGGGCTCTTCGTGCTCCCACGTGTCCCACGAACGACATCCGAGAATGAACGCTGATCCGTTTTTCTCCGGCATCGTTTTGCTCGTCGGCAACAAATTTCACGACCGTTCACGGAACGGCCTGGGTGAATCTTGCGGAGGTAGGAATGGGCGGCATGCGGCGAGACCGGAGCGTGCTCCGGGCGGTGTCCGGGGGCATCGTCGCGTCGGTGTTGGCGGTCATGGCCGCGGGATGCCAGGAGGGCAGTCTCGCAGTCGTCTCGGCCACGACACCGGTAGCGACACCAGTGGCGACACCGCTGGCCGCAACCACGCCCACCGGCGCCCCCGCCCAGGCCATCGACACTCCGGCGAGAGACCTGCGCGCGGGAGACTACGTGCTCACGGCCGGTCCGGAGACGGCGGGCTTCGAGAGCTCGGGCGGCGCCGACGACCCGGACAGCGGCAGCAGCGCGATGCGCGCCGAGATCGCGGCGTGCGTCGGCGTCCCCGGCTACGACCCGCCCCCGCCGTCGGACGAGACGACGGGTGACACGTTCACCAACATCGAGGAATCCGACTTCCAGGCGATCAGCCGGGCCAAGATCCTACCGGCGGAGCAGATCAGCGAGAACGCCGAGATCGTGACGAGCCCTCGTTTCGCCGACTGCTACCGCGGCGCGCTGGAGGAGCAGCTGGCAGGCGAGGACGCGAGCGGTTTCACCTACGAGATCGTCGCGGTCGAGACACCGTCCCCGCCGCCGGGAGCCACCGCGCTCGTCCGCACCTCGATGGGCATCACGGACGATTACGGCACCTACGGCTACGTCTTCGACKCCGTCTACTTCTACGTCGGCCAGGTCRCTGTCGAGCTCGAGGTCCACAACATCCAGGACGTTCCGCCGCCGGCCGTCGAGCAGGGCCTCATCGACCAGATCGCGGACAAACTGACCAACCAGTAATGACGTCCTCCGCCGGACTCCGCCTCATCCAGGAACGGGCACCAGAACGATCGATGGCAGTGATCTTGGGCATGGTGGGGTGGTCCGAACACGACATGGGCGGCCAGGACCTGCTCTCACAGCTAGAACACAGGTGAAGCACAGCACCCGCAGGGGCGGCTCGAGCAGTGTGGCGGTGCAGGATCAGCCGCGCGCCGAGGGAGAAGACATGGCGAACCGTCACCGGTCGAGCCGGACACCGACCTACGAGGGCCGTTCGCTGGCCCGCCCCGAGGAGGAGATCGTCGACCAGGGGCTGGCCTTCGACGTCGGAACGATGGTGAGCCGGCGGCGCATGCTCGCCTTCTTCGGCGTGGGTGCCGCGGCGGCAGGCCTCGCCGCCTGCACGCCGGGCCAGGCCGAATCCTCGGGATCCTCCGGCGCCACGGCCTCCGCATCGGCCGGTACAACGGCGGGTACGGCTGCCGGGGAGATCCCGGAGGAGACCGCCGGCCCCTACCCCGGTGACGGGTCGAACGGGCCGGACGTCCTCGAACAGAGCGGTGTCGTCCGCAGCGACATCCGCTCCAGCTTCGGCGGCGCTACCGGCACCGCCGAGGGCGTACCCATGACGCTGGAACTGACGGTCACCGACCTCGCCAACGCCGGTGTCCCCTTCGCCGGGGTGGCCGTGTACGTGTGGCACTGCGACCGCGAGGGCCGTTACTCGATGTACTCCGAGGGCGTCGCCGACCAGAACTACCTGCGCGGTGTCCAGGTCTCCGACGGCGCCGGCACGGTCCGGTTCACCAGCATCTTCCCGGCCTGCTACTCCGGACGCTGGCCGCACATCCACTTCGAGGTCTACCCCGACCAGGCCAGCATCACCGACTCCACCAAGGCCGTCGCCACCTCACAGGTCGCACTGCCACAGGACGTCTGCGACCAGGTCTACGCACAACCCGGCTACGAGGCCTCGGTGATGACCCTGGCGCGCGTCAGCCTCGCGAACGACAACGTCTTCGGCGACGACTCCGCCGCCAGCCAGCTCGGCACCGTCACCGGCGACGTCACCAGCGGCTACACCGTAGCCCTGTCTGTCGGCGTCGACACCACCACCGCAGCCGGCGGTGGTGGTGGAGGAGGTGGAGGCGGCCGGGCTCCCAGCGGAGGCGGCCAGGGCCCCGGCGGCGGGCAGCCCCCATCCGGCGCACCCGGTGGTCAGCCACCGGCCATGTCGAGCTGACCGACCACCGACCACCGCACCGACCGCCCGCTCTCCATCGCCTCCCAGCAGGGCCGCCGACTCCAACCCACCGCGCTCAGAAGAAAACCCGGTGCACCTCGGGCACTGGCCCGAGCCAACCGAGCACAGGAGGCACGCACCTCTGCTCATCACCTTCACGCCATCGACGGCGACCATCACGAGTATGACGCCCCCGGCCAGGATGTCACTCCTTGAATACCCGGCTCATCACAAGGCCCATTCCGAAACCGTGAACTGGCATCAGAAGAAGCTGGAGCCACACACTTATGCTGGTGACCACAACGTCAGCGACAGCTGAAGGCAGGACATAGATCAGGGGAGTTCGAGAACGCAGCATTCGACGCAGCACCTGTCCTGCAGTAATCCGTCTCACCCCCAGCTCCCCGATCAATGGCTACGCGCACTGTTTTCCACGAAGGACGGTGACGGTACGAGTGAGTCGGCCACCGATTCGCCCGTCCACCTCGGAATGATCGCACGCCGAGCGCGTCCGTGAGCTCCGCCGGGTTTCACCGCCAGCCGGTACGGGGCATCGGGCGGGCTGCTCCCCCGCACCTGAGGAGGGAACGGCCGTCGCGAAAATCATTGGCGACGGCTGAGGGCGCACGCCTACGATCAGCCTCGGCCTGCGTCGGCCGGTGGAGCCGCCCCAGCTCGCCGGCCCGTTGTGGAGGGGACCAGCCCGTTCGAGCCGGGCCAGGCGGGGCCCACAATCGTCGTGCTGCCCTCGAGGAGGCGAATTTCGCGTGATGCAGAACTACCCGAACGGGGGCCCCTCCGCGGTATGGGTAACCGTGCACGACATTTTCCTCACAGAGGACTCGCCGACGGAGGCCGTTGGGCCGTCACCGGTGGCTGCCGAGCATCTGCTCTCCTCCCGCCGGCGCGTCGAGCAGGCAGTGGCGGCGGCGCGGGCCGAGCTGCTCCCCCACATCCAGCACCTGACCGTCACCGTCGACCCTCCGGACCACGCCGAACTCATCCGCGCGCTGGACTGGATCGCCAACAGCTCGATCACCCCGGCCGAGGCCTGCGAAAAGATGGGCGTCACCGTGCCGGAGCCGGACCTGGTCGGCTGGATCAGCCCCTGGCCGGTAACAGCACGCAGCTCCGACGGCAGCGCGACCATCACCTGCCTCATCCCGGCGACGCCGCCGGCAGAACTCGCTGTCGACACCGCCGACTGGCTGCAGACCGCCCTGGCAGACGACTGGATCACCGACCCGGTGCCGCCCTGCCCCGGGCACCCACACCCCATGCGGCCCGCCGTGCACGACGCCACGGCCTGGTGGGAATGCCCGGCGAACGGCCCTGTCCGGGCATGGCGGAAGCAGCAGGTTTGATCACGCGACAGCAGCGCCCGGTGCCACCGGACGGGGTTGGAGCGAAAACCCGTGCACTGTTCTGGCCCTGCGATGACCCGGTCTGTTTCGCTGGTCTCCATCGCCCCCCAGAGAGGCACACCATGACAGACCGCCGAACCGGTTTCCCCGACAGGCACCTTGACCCGTTCGACACGGGACGGCGGTGGTCCGGCATCCGCACACTGGCCGGCCGCCGGTTACGCCGGCCGGTACGCCTGGTCGGCGTACTGGCGTCCACGGCGGTGCTCCTGTCGACGATGGTGGCGTGCTCGGGCGACGACGACCCGACCGGCCCGGCCCCGTCGACCGACCCGACCGCATCGACCGCGGCCGCGCTCACCGCCGTCACGCGGACCACCCCGCGGGCGGACGGCCCGGCGGCGGACCTGTCGACGGAGCTGACCGGTGGCACCGGCGTGTTCATCGGGTCGCCGACCCCGGCGGACCTCGAGCCCGCAGGCTACGTGCAACACGAGTACGCCGCGGCCGGCACCGCCACCTCCTACCGGGCCGACGGGGAGCTCACCGAGGACGGCCGGTGGACCTTCGCCCCGGACGCCTCCGCCCCGTACCGCACCCGGGTGCTGGTGCGCCGCCCAGCACAGACCGAGCGGTTCAGCGGCACCGTCGTCGTCGAGTGGCTGAACGTCAGCGGCGGGGTGGACGCCGATCCGGAGTGGACCAGCCTCCAGGAGGAGATCACCCGGCGGGGCGACATCTGGGTCGGTGTCTCGGCGCAGCGCATCGGTGTGCTGGGCGGGCCGGTGCTGGTGACCGCGCCGGGCAGCGAGGGCATCGCCGGCAGGGGCCTCACAGCGCTGGACCCGGCGCGGTACGGCTCGCTGACCCATCCCGGCGACGGCTTCTCGTTCGACATCTACACCCAGGTCGCCAGGGCGATCGTGGCCGGCGCAGGGCTGGACGGCGCGAAGCCGGCGATCGTGGTCGCGGCGGGCGAGTCACAGTCGGCGGCGGCGCTTGTCACCTACATCAACGGCGTGCAACCGCTCACCCGCCAGTTCGACGGCTTCTTCGTGCACAGCCGCGGCGCAGCCGGCCTGCCGCTGGTCGCGGCGGACCAGCCGGCCGACCTCGCCGGCGCGCTGCAGGGCAGGCCGACGATCCTGCGCACCGACCTGGACGCCCCGATCCTCAACGCGCAGACCGAGTCCGACCTGCTCGGCGTGCTCAACTCGTACCGGGCCCGCCAACCCGACAGCGACCGTCTCCGGCTCTGGGAGGTCGCTGGCACCGCCCACGCAGACGCACACCTGCTCGGCCCGAACGCCGCCGCGATGAAATGCGGCGCTCCTATCAACAACGGCCCGATGCACGTGGTCGCCAAGGCGGGCCTGCGGGCGCTGACGACCTGGATCACCACCGGCCGGGCTCCGGGCGCCGCCCCGCGCATCGAGGTGACCCCCGGCGACACCCCACGGATCCGCCGGGACGCGGACGGCCTCGCGGTCGGCGGTGTCCGCACCCCGCCGGTGGACGTCCCGACGGCCGCGCTGTCCGGTGAGCCCGGGCCCGACCCGTCCGTCCTGTGCCTGCTCCTCGGCTCCGCGAAACCGCTGCCCGCCGGACGTCTCGCCGAGCTCTACCCCGACCGGGCCGCCTACCAACAGCGCTACGACGCCGCGCTGGAACGCACCGTCGGGGCGGGCTACGCGCTGCCGGAGGACCGGGCCGCCCTGGCGGCCTTCGCCCAGCCCGACGCGATCGGCTGACCGCCGCCCTCCCCGGTCACGTGGGCGGAGACGCCCAGCGCGAAGCTGACCTCGACGATGGTCTCGGTCGAGTCCAGGGAGCTCCGAGTGAGCTCCTCGAACCGGCGCAGCCGGTAGCGCAGCGTGTTGACGTGCACGGGGATGACGCGGGCCGCGCGGGGGATGTTGCGATCCTGGGCGAGGTAGGCGGCGACGGCCTCGAGGATCAGTGTGCCGAAGGTTCCCTGGTCGGTGACGGGTGTCAGGTAACGGTCGCGGAGCATGCCGTTGACCTCGGCGGCGTGGGCGGCGGCTGCGCGCCAGCTCAGATCGGGCAGCGCGTACACCCCGGTCAGGCCGAGCGCCGTGGYGGCGGTGAGCACCGTCCCGGCGGAGCGGAACGAGTGGTCGAGTGCGCGGAGGTGGACGGYCGGGCCGAGCGCGATCAGGATGTCGTCACCGACCGCCTCCGGGCGGAAGGTGACGATGCCGACGCACTGGGAGCCGATCGCGGCGAGCACGCTGACACCCCGGTGTCGTGTCGCCTGGCGCTGAAGTTCGCGCAGGTGGGCGGACGGGTTGCCGCCCGGCGGCAGCGCCCGCAATGCGCGGTACTGCGCGGTCGGGTCGAGCAGGAGCGCGGAGGCGGCGACGGCGAGGTCAGCGCCGTGCAGCGTCCGGTCGAGCAGCCCCAGCAGGAACTGCTGGGCGCGGCGTGCCTGCTCCAGCGCGCCCTCGATGTCCGACTGCCGGTAGATCGCGACGACGTTGGCGGTGTAGGCGTCGCTGTAGGACCACATCAGGGTGACGACGTGGACGATGCCGGCCGCGCCGAGGCCGATCTCATCGGCGATGGCGAGCACCGCATCCCGGATGCCGCCCATCGAGAACCGGAACGCATGCATGATGTCGTGGATCGGCACGCCCTRCTTGGCCCGCGCGCGCGAGGACTCCTCGGCCTGGGTGATGCTCGCGGGCGGTGGGACTGCGCCGGTCCGGATCAGCGAGCAGACGTCCGCGACGATCTCGCGCACCGACGCCTCGACGTCGGCCCGCGGCACCCGCTCGTAGGTCGCGATGTGCGCGGAGATCTGCGTGTGGACGAGCGGGGCGATCCGGTCCGCGCGGGCGCCGAGAGCCTCCGCGAGCAGTTCGCCCTGGTCCGCAGACACCACACGCCCATGCTAGGGGCCCGCCCGTCGTCGCCGGTGACAAGCGTGCGGCCCCAGACATGGAGCTGGAGACGACGACCCCGGTGCGCGGCGGCTCCTAACGTCGGCCCCATGCCCCTGCCTGCGAACCCGCCCCGCAATCCCGACTCGCCCTTCGCCTCGATGCACCCGCACCACACCGGGATCCGCTACCCCGATTTCGCCGACGCCCGCTCGTTCTGGGTCGACAAGCTCGACTGGCGCATCCTGCAGATCTGGCCCTACGGCGATCTGACACTCGCCTACGTCATGCCGCCCGACCGGGACGACTTCCACCTCGAGATCCTCGCCGGCCCCGGCGCCGCGGAGCAGCCGATGTTCGCGGACGTCGACGAGAGCCTGAGCGTCGGCGGCTTCAACCACGTCTGCATCGCGGTCCACAGCGTCGACGACACGCTCGCCGAGCTGCGCGCCCGCGGGGTCGACATCGTCAACGAGCCGTTCGAGATCGAGGTGATCAGTGCCCGGCTCGCGTTCTTCCGCGACCCGTGGGGCAACATGTTCGAACTCTCGGAGCGCCTGCCAGGCCCGCCCGGCGCCGGGCACTGAGCACTCGGCACCCCCGGCACGAGGTCACGGGGCGCCGTTGGATCCGGCCACCTGAACTCCGCCGCCGGGGTCCCGCGTCCGGCCGGCGTGACCTCGGATGTCCGGACCTCCGGCGGCGTGCCCGTGGACGTCCCGCCGCCGGGCTCGGACGTCCGGCCGCCGAGCAGGGAGCGGGCCGGCTGCAGGCCTGCCGCACCCTGGGAGAGCGTGCTGGCCAGCGCGTCACTCAGGCCGCTCGCCCCGTTCAGGACGATCAGCTGGTCGATGGGTTCAGATCACGCCGCCAGTGTCCTGAGTTGTTAGTTCATTCATAGATCGTAGAACGGGGTATGCCTGGACCGACCGCCATGCAGATCGCGCTGACCGACGAGGAGCGGCAGGTGCTGGAGAGTTGGGTGCGTCGTCCGAAGACCTCGCAGACGCTCGCGCAGCGGTCGCGGATCGTGTTGGCGTGTGCGGAAGGTGCGACGAACGGGCGGGCCGCGGCGGTGGTCGGGGGGCGCTGCCCACGGTGGCGAAGTGGCGGAACCGGTTCGCCGCAGACCGGTTGGAAGGGTTGTCGGACGAGCCTCGGCCGGGCCGGCCGGGCACCGTGTCCGACAGCAAGGTCCACGAGATGATCACGAAGATGTTGGAGCAGGCTCCGTCGAACGGCGGCACCCATTGGTCGTCGCGGTCGATGGCGAAGGCGAGTGGGTTGTC
>NZ_MBLM01000149.1 GCF_001854655.1 Parafrankia colletiae
CACGGGAACTCCTCGCGGCAGCTTGCAGCGGTTGATCGCTACGTCCACATGAGGTTGGCTATTCTGTCCAGCCGGAAACACCAACAGACCGGGCGAGGATGGGGCCGACGCCACGACCCCTCCTGGCTTTCCCGGCTCGGGGTATACCGGCTCAGCGGGACGACTCGACGGGTGACGACGTATGCCTGAACGGTGAACGATGTCGGTGAGCCGTGTGAGGGAGAACCTCATGCACGGATCGACGGGGGGCGGCTGGAAACGGGGCATCGCCATGGCGGGCCGGGATGAGAAACGTGCGGGGAAACCTCACGGACAAAAGTACCGGACYACAGCGCCTACAGCCACAATGCAACCGCGCCAGCCGCCTACCCTACAGACCGATCAGAAATGAAGTACGCTCTGATCGACGCGGAGAAAACACACCACTCTGTCTCCGTCCTGGCCCGCATGCTCGGTGTGTCACGCGAGGGCTACTACGCCTGGCGCCGCCGCGGCGCACAGTCCGCCCGGTCCGCTGACGACCAGACCCTGACCACGAAGATCGCCGCCGTGCATGCGGCCYCCCGGGCAACCTACGGCGCGCCACGGATCCACGCCGACCTGGCCGCTGCCGGCGTGCGGACCAGCCGCAAGCGCGTCGCACGACTGATGAGACAGGCCGGCCTGCAAGGGATCCGCCGACGCCGCCGCGTCAGCCTCACCCGCCGGGACCGGGCCGCGCACCTGCCGCCAGACCTGGTCAACCACGACTTCACCGCCCCAGCCCCGGACCAGGTGTGGACCGCCGACGTGACCTACGTGCCGACCGCGCAGGGCTGGCTCTACCTCGCGGTCGTCCTCGACCTGTACTCCCGCCGGATCGTGGGCTGGTCCATGTCCGACGAACAGAAGACCCCGCTCGTGGCCGACGCGCTCACCATGGCACTCCAACACCGCCGCCCCGCCCCCGGCGTCATTCATCACTCCGATCAGGGAAGCCAAGGTGAATTCAACTGGTCGTCGCAACACCTCGATTCGGAGGTGTGGGCGTGGGACGAGAGCCGGGCTGGGTGGAGGCGGTGACGGGGCGGCCGGGGATGCGGTCTCCGGGGCGGCCGCCGGTGGCGCATTGGGAAGATCGCCGGGGATTTTGGGCGACGATCTACTAGCCGTGGTGGCGGCGGTCGCGTCTGTCGGGGCCGTCGTGGTCCGCCGTCGCCGCCGTGCGGCCTGCCGGACCGTTCCCGGCCCGATCGATCTGGGCCTGCCCACCCCTCGTGCCCATCGAGACTCCGCACGGACGACCCTGCGGTGAGACGCACCGCTCCGTGACCGGCATCGGCGGTGTGGTGCCGGTGAGCTGCGAGGACGGCGCGGACATACCGGGCGGGCGGATGTGTGGAGGAGCCGGACGGTGTCCCAGGACGCGGACGCCCCGGCTGCCCGGGGCGGTCTGGTCGCGTGGATGGATCGCCGTCAGGTCGCGGTGTACCTCGTCGCCCTCGCCGTCGTACCGCTCGTGGTCGCCGCGATGTTCCAGAACCCCGCGATCTCGCCGACGACCACGCCGCGCCGATCGTGCGTCTCATCCAGTGAATCGAGCAACAGTGCGGTTTCACCCGAAGCCAGTCCCTGCTCCAGCACCTCGCGTACCAGCAGCCGGTCCGCGCCGAGCAGGTCCTTGACAGCCGGCCTCACGCCTGACCGCACTCCGCCAGCCACCCGGACCGCCCCACAGCCCCGGAACCGCCCGAAAGGGACGTCGACCCGAGGCGACAAACCATCTCAGACGAACGCCCTCACGAAACAGCTCACCAGGCTTTGAACGGACCACTTACGGTGCGAGGTAAGACAAAGCTTTGCGATCAAGGAATCCGTGAAAGTCGAGAACGAAACTATGAGGGAGGATATCGATGAACTCCCCGCCTCGCTGACGACGCTCGTGAAGGCCGGGCAGAACTCATGGTGCAGCGGCGGGGACTGGATACAGGGAGGTGCCTGATGAAGGCGATTGTGGTGACGGACCAGGCTGCGGGAACGGCCGGGGTGACGCTGGTGGAGCGGCCCGAGCCGCCAGTAGCGATAAACGACGTCCTCGTTGAGGTTTATGCGTCGGGATTCGTCCCGACTGAGCTGACGTGGCCCTCGACCTGGACCGATCGCCTCGGCCGTGACCGAACGCCGTCGATCCCCGGGCATGAGCTGGCCGGAGTGGTCACCGCTCTCGGCTATGGCACGACGGGGCTGTCGGTGGGACAGCGGGTGTTCGGCCTCACGGACTGRCATCGCGACGGCACGCTCGCGGAGTACGTGGCGATCGAGGCACGCAACCTCGCGCCGCTGCCGGGCGACGTCGACTTCACGGTGGGCGCGAGCCTGCCGATTTCGGGCCTGACCGCGTGGCAGGGACTGTTCGAGCACGGCCGCCTTCGGGCAGGGYAGAGCGTCCTCGTGCACGGCGCGGCCGGCGCAGTCGGGACGATGGTGACGCAACTTGCGCGTGAGTTCGGCGCCTACGTCATCGGCACCGGACGCGCCGCCGACCGCCAGAAGACGCTCGACTTCGGCGCGCAGGAGTTCGTCGACCTTGAGAACGACGCGCTGGACGACGCCGGCGGAGTCGACCTGGTGTTCGACGTCATCGGCGGAGACATCCAGAGGCGTTCCGCGGGTCTGGTTCGGGCCGGGGGAACGCTGGTGTCCGTCGTCGGACCGACCGAGGCGCGGCCCGCCGACGGCCTGGTGGTCGACTTCGTTGTCGAGTCCGATCGTGCCCAACTGGGTGAGGTCGTGCGGCGGGTGCGGGACGGACGCCTGCGGACGAACATCAGCGACGTCGCGTCCCTCGACGATGCCGTCGCTGCCCTCAACCCGACCGAGCGACGCAAGGGGAAGACGATCATCCGCGTTCGTCCATAAGAGGCGGTGGATCCGGGGCCATAACCCGGCCCGGGTCCAGACCCATTTCTCGATTCTTCGATCGCCGGGCGTCACGGCGGCGCCCACGATCGACACCTGGCGTCGGTCGTGGCGTCCGTCGCGCGCGGACAGCTCGCTGCTGTCTGGCGTTTGCCTTTGCCTTGGCTCAGCCGGTGGTGGGCATCGGCTCGCCGGTGGGTTCGGCGGCCTGGTGGCCGGCAGGAGTGGTTGGTGACGGTCGGCGGGCCGTATGTGTCAGCAGTGCGACTACTGGGAGGGCGAGCAGCGCGATCAGCAGACCAGCGGTCTGCAGGCCGTGGCCGCGGCTGAGCTGCCCGAACAGGACGGAGACCGGCAGGAAGATCAGCCAGGACAGCGTGCCGGCGCCGGACGAGACGCCGGCTCGCAGGTGCGCGCCGACCGCGTCGTGCAGCAGCCGGCCAGCTCGAACGCCGATCATCGCGGCTGCCAGGGCGACGAGGACCTGGCCGGCGATGACGATGGGGAGGGTGTGGCTGAGCGCGGGCAGGGCGGCCGCGAGCACCAGTGTGGCGCTGATCCCGATGGCCAGGGTCAGGCGGTCGAGCCGGGTCCGGGAGGCAAGCCAGCCGCCCAGGCCTCCGGTCGAAACGAGTGCTGCCCAGTAGGGCCCATACAGCGCGGCTGGCGCGTGCAGCGAGACGAGCCACAGGGGCCCGAACTCGAAGACCATCATGGTGACGACGGCCGTGAGGGCGGTGAGTAGCGCGACCGGGCGGACCGCACGGTCGGTGGTCAGCGCGCGGACGGTGGCCAGGGCCTGCCGCTGGAAGGTGGCGCGCTCGGTGTGTCGGTGCAGCCGCGGCTCGCGGCAGCGCTGGAACGCGATTACCGCGGCTGTGACGAGCGGGACGGTGGCGAAGTAGGTGACCCGGGCCGAGGTGAGCGCGGCGAGCAGCCCGCCCAGGACTGCGCTGAGGACCAGCGCGGTTGCCTCGACGACGTGCACCCGGCCGATCCAGCGTTCGTACCCGTCGCCGGAGCCGGTCTCCTCGACGACCGTGTCGTAGATGATGCTCTCCACCGTGCCGGAGTCGAGGGCGAAGAAGACGCCGAGCAGGCCCGCTGCGCCGGCGTAGGCCGCCGGTGTGGTGCTGAGGCCGCCGACCGCGGAGCTGGCCGCCAGTGCCAGGGTCGCGAGGATCATCATGCCGGTCCGGCTCCACCGGTCGGCGAGGATGCCGAAGGGCACCTCCAGCGCCGTCGCGACCGTGGCGTAGACCGCCGCGACCAGCGCGATCGCCGCGGCGTCGAAACCGATCTGCGCCATGAACATCTTCTCGACCGGGACCCACAGCAGCATGTTCTGCAGCGCCACCCCGACCTGGAGCGGCCGAAGTCGCCGGGCCAGCGCGTGGCCGGACTGCGGCTCGGTGGCGTTGGCGTTGGCGTTGGCGTTGGCGAACATCGTTCGGATCCTTTGGCTGGCGGGGGTTGCGATGTTAGGGAACGTTCCCTAACATCGCAACCGTGATTCGGCCCCCAGCTCCTGCGCGCACCCGCCGCCCGGCGGTCGAGACCCGGCAACGGATCCTGGACGCGGCCGAGAACCTGTTCTACCGGCAGGGGATCACCGCGACCGGGGTCGACCGGATCGCGGCCGAGGCCGGTGTCGCCCCGACGACGCTGTACCGCCTGTTCCGGTCCAAGGACGAGCTGGTCGCGGCCTACGTGGACCGCTACGCCGCCGGCTACCGGGACTGGATCGAGTCGCTGACGTCCGACCCGCGGTGCCCGGCGCGCGACCGCATCCTGGCGATGTTCGACGCGCTGGTCACCGTCACCGGGGCCGAGGCGTTCCGCGGCTGCCCGTTCCTCATGGTGCTCGCCGAGTACCCCGATCCGACGTCAGCGGCGCACGCGAGTGCCCAGGCGGTGAAGGCCTGGGTCCGAGGCAGGCTGCACGAGCTCGCCCGCGAGCTACCTGATCGCGACACCGCGGCCGCCGAGGCGATCTCTGATCGCCTCGCGTTGGTCATCGAAGGGCTCTACGCGTCGACCGCCGCGCTTGGCACTCAGGGGCCCGCACGGCGCGCCCGGGAACTCGCCGTCCTCGTCATGGACGCCACCACCGACAGTCCGAGCTGAGCACCCGACCGGCACCGCGGAAGGCAGACACGATGATGAGAACTGCGCAGTCTCGACCACCGGTCACCGCCCGTCACGTGCCACTGTTCTGTGACACCACGCTGGCCACGCGCATCGAGCGGGCCGAGGCTCAGCTGATCGCCGCCGCGAGCACCGCCACCCGCCACCGGCGCGGCGACGCCGCGGGATTCGTCCTGCCTGTCGCTGGCGGGGTGGCGAGCTTCGCCGAGGCGGACTCGCCGTTCAACAAGGTCGCGGGGCTCGGCTTCGGCGACGCGCCGAGCGCGGCCGAGCTGGACGAGATCGAACGGGCGTTCACCACGTATGGCGTGCCCACGCAGGTCGAGCTCGCGCACCTCGCCGACCCGACGATCGGCACAGTTCTGACGGAGCGTGGCTATCGGCTCGTCTCGTTCGAGAACGTGCTTGGCCTCGCGCTCGACGCGAGCAGCGGCGGCGACACTCCGGAAGGCATCGACATCCGAACCAGCGAGGAAGGCGAGCTCGAACGATGGCTCGACGTCGTCGTCGACGGGGTCGCCCATCCCGACACGCAGGGAGTCCCGTCCCATGAGGAGTTCCCGCGCGAGGCCGTGAGGGGAGCCGTGCGCGACCTCGCGGGGGCCACCCAGGCCGCGCGCTACGCCGCGCTACGTGACGGTGTGCTCGCCGGCGGGGCCAGCATGCGGATGCGCGACGGGATCGCGCAGCTCACCGGCGCCGCTACGGCGCCGGCACATCGCCGCCGGGGCATCCAGACCGCGCTGCTCGCGGCCCGGCTCGCCGACGCCGAGGCGGCCGGCTGCGACCTGGCCGTCGTCACGACCCAGCCGGGCTCGAAGTCCCAGCAGAACGCGCAGCGGGCCGGCTTCGACCTGCTCTACACCCGGGCCATCCTGGTCAGGCAGCTGTGACGGCCACGCAGCCGACCGCCACGACCGGCACCCCGCGCATCGGGCTCTACGACGGGCACCGCAGTGATCTTCGCGTGTTGTTCGAGCTGGCCGAGGACTCCRCCACCCAGCTCGACGCCTATCTTGACCTCGGCCGAGTTCTGGTCGCGCGGCTCGGCCCGCGGATCGTGGGCCATCTTCAGGTTGTGGCGACCGGCTATCCGTCGGGTCTCGTCATCGACGGCATCGCGTTGCGTGACCGGGTCTGGCTGGACCTGGACCTGGACCTGGACCTCGACCTGGCCCTGCTCGCCGGCCGCCCTCCCTCGCCGGCGCCAGCGCCGGGAGGGCCGGGTGATGGCGCCAGCGATCATGATCGATTCGGTAGATGATATTTCGGTTGGCGCGGTCGCTGGGCGTCGCCCCTGGTCGCCGACCGTGTGGAGACTGGACGGATGGTGATTTCCAGCCCCCGAACCAAGATCAATTGGTCCTGGTGATGACGTGCCGGTGACGTTGCAACCACAACTATCCTTAGAGGTCCCAGGCATGACTGCGGAAAGTAATCGTCGGCGGTGGAGTCTCGTCGGCCAGGTGGGCACGCTGGCGCCGTCCGGCATCGAAGGCCTTCAGCGTCGTCAGCGTCACTTCGTGAGAGGGGCGGGCGGCGCCGGCCCCGCGCCTGGTGTCAGGTCAGGCAGGGGCGTCGGCACCCTGCGTCGAGGTCGCGAACTCCTCGGGGCCGTTCTGCGCCGCCGCCGGATCCATCCACATGACCTGCCAGCCGTGGCCGTCGAGGTCGAAGAAGCTGCGTGAGCACATGAAGCCGTAGTCCTCCAGGCCGTCCGCCTCGACGCCGCCCGCGGCCAGCGCGGCCTCGGTGACCGTGTTGACCTCCTCGCGGGACGACACGCTGAAGCAGTAGAGCGCCAGCGCGTGCGTGGCGGGATCGGCCATCGGCAGCTTCGAGAACTCCGCGAACTTCTGGTGGCTGAGCAGCATGACGCTGGCCTGCTCGCCGACCAGCATGCAGGCGGCGGTCTCGTCGGTGAAGCTCGGGTTGAAACTGAACCCGAGCTTCGCGAAGAACGCCTTGCTGCGCTCGAGGTCCGCTACGGGGATGTTCACGAACAGCATGCGGCCAGGGTGTGCGGGGGTGGTCACGGCGGGTCTCCAGGTGGGTAGTGCGACGGGGTACGTCCTGGTAGACCAGGCGGGCCGGCGGAACTCATCGGTGGTGCTCGGAGCGTCCGCGCGCCAGACCGCCGGGTGGTCTCGTGCGGGGCGTCCAGGGGATCGCTGTGCGCGGCGCTGCCAGCGTGCCTTCCCCGCTCGGCGGGGCCCGGCATGATCCACGCCTCGTACCGGCGCGTGCCCGGCCGGACCCCCGCAGTGCCAGGTTCGCCCCACGCATGGAGCTGCGGCTCGGTGACCCGGTGCCCGGACGGCCCGACGGCTGGCGGATGACCGGGTGCGCGGATGACCGGGTGCGCGGATGTGGCGGCAGCTCGGTGACGGCGAAGGGCGGCGGTGATACCCGGCTCTCGGCCGGCCGGGTCCGGCCTCTTCGTTGGGTCGGTGCGCATGGCTCGCAGACTGCCGAGAACGCAGAAGAATCGCGATTCTATCGTCGTGCGTTCGGCTGATGTGCGGATATTCGAGCGCCGCATGGCGACATTTTGATGAACATTGGGCGGCGGCACGACAAAAGGGGTGACGGCATTCCCGGTGGAGGCGGAGCGTGTCGCCTCCGTGCTGCGGCGGGCCGATTCTGTGGTGGGAATCACCCTGCGCCGGTGGGCTTCCAGCGTTGGTTTTCGCTGCTGCCGCACCCGACGGTGTAGAGGGCGCCGGTCCCGCTGGGACCGGCCGCGTCCCCGTTTAGGCACCGGCCCGTCGCGACATCGACGAGGAGCGTCGGGTTGGTCCCGTAGACGGTCCACCGCTGGTAGTCGCCGCCGTTGCAGGCGAGCGTGTAGACGTCGCCGGCTGTGTTGCTGTCCAGGCAGAGGCCGGTGGCGACGTCCACGATGACCTTCGGACCGGCACCGTAGTGGGTCCACCGCTGGAAGGAGCCACCGTTGCAGGGATGCCCGTAGGCCTGGCCCATCTCATTGCTGTCCAGGCACAGCCCACTGGCGGAGTTGGTGAGGATCACGGTGTACGGCCCCGGGTTCGGGGGTGGGATCTGTGCTGGTGGCGCGGCCGGAGGCGGCGGTGCCGGCGCGGCTGGGGGTGGGGCGGCGGGGAGTGGGGCGGCAGCCGGCCGGGTGGTCGCGACGCGGGCCGGGGCCGTCTGGCGGGCCTCCGTGCGCCCAGGTGCCGGCGCGGGGAGCGCCGAGGTGGCGGCCCGCGCCGGTGCGCGCGTGCCCGCACCGGGCGCCACGGCGGCCGAGCTCGCCGGTGCGCCCGTCACCGGGACGTGCGCCGACGGGTTCGGTCGGCTCGCCGTCGGCCACGCCTGGCGTGGCCGGGCCGGGCTGGGGCCCGCGACCGAGTGGCGTGCGTTCGCCGCGGCGAGCGACGAGGGCCCGTCCCAGGAGTAGTACGACCGCGCGCCGCGCGCCGCCGCGATGCCGATCATCGTGGAGGTCGTGCCGAGCAGGGCGACGAAGGCACAGATCAGCTGCCATCGCCTGAGGTGGGTGCGCCCGGTGCGAACGGACATCAGGTCCCTCTTCCCAGTGCGCCGGGGCAGTGGCGCGCTCGCCGTGCCAGCCGCCGTGCGTTCGCCGTCACGGTGTGCCGCCGGCGGGCGTGCCCGAGCCAACAGGGCACCGCCGTCACGCGATCTTCGTGGAGAACCGCCGGATCGAGATAATAGTGTCTTAATGATGCGAGTTGTCCGGAATGATAGGCGGGGAGGTTGTTGGCGGGTGAACGACCGAACGTCCGGCCGTCGACCGGCTGTGTGCGTCCCGATGAAATTTAGGTAAACCAGTGGACCCGAACAGCGGGAAGCTCCGGGAGGACCAAGGAATGCGAACGGGTGCACCGTGATCGGAACAGATGCGCGAAACATGCCACCGGAATCCGGCGCCGGGCTCGCGCTGGATGCGGTCGCCGTGCCGGCGGGCTGGTGGGTCCGCTCGCCCGGAGACGACGGCCCGAGCCTGGACGACCCGGCGTTCGTCGCCGTGCCCGACCCGGACGGGCGGACCACGCTGATCATCGGCAGGCCCGGCTCCCCGCCGCCGACCGCGGCGGCGCTCGCCGCGCTGATGGGCGGGCTGCCCGAGGCACGGCGCGACGAAATCGTGCTGTCCGTCTACGGCTCCGTGGCGGCCGACGGCGAGCCGGGCGGCCTGCCCCAGCGGCTCGCCGAGCTGACCGGGCGGCCGCTCCTCGTGCGCCACGGCCTGCTGCTCGCCGACGCGCACGGCGCCCCGTGCGTCGTCGCGGTCGCCGACGACGGCGGCCCGCCCTGGCGCCCGTTCGGCTCGACCTACCGCTACGCGCCCGCGACCGCCCCGGTGCTGCTGCCCGGGCACCTCCCCCTGCCTGGCCTTGACGAGCAGGGGCCCGGAACCTACCGCCTGGTCGATGACTGGGTCGTCCGGCTGGTCCCGGCCGGCCTGCTGACAGGTCGGGAGGCCAGCCCACCGTCGGCGGATCCGCAGGCGGGCCCGCCGGCACGAGCTGGTGGGCAGGCACCAGGGGTGGCGGGCGCGATGCCGGGAACGGGAGCGGAGCCGGGAGTGGGAGTGGGAGCGGGAGCGGAGCTGGCCGCGTTCGACCCAGCGCACCTCGACCTGGCCGTCGAGGGACCGGCCGCCGAGCTGACCGACGCCGTGCTTGCGGCCCTCGGCCGCCTCACCGACGAGCTGCCCGCACCGGCGCGGCGCCGGCTGCGGGTCGTGCTCCCCGCCGGCGCCACGGAGGACGAGGCGCGACGGGTGCGGTGGGCCATACCGGCCCCGCAGCGCGTGCTCCCGGTGCCCGCGCCGCAGCCGCCGGTGGCCGGGCCGCAGCCGCCGGTGGCCGGGCCGCGGAGCCCAGCGGCAGCGGAGCCGCCGAGGGCACCAGCCGCCGAGCAGCCCGCCGAGCCCGCCGAGCCCGCCGAGCCGCGGGCCATGCGGGAAGCGGCGACGGTACTGGCCGTGACCGCCGACGGCCGGATGAGCCTGGTCAGCCCGCCGGGGCGGTCGTGATGCGGGTGGCGCTCGCCGAGGACGGCGTGCTGTTCCGGGAGGGGCTCGTCCTGCTGCTCACCGCGGCGGGCCACGAGGTGGTCGGTTGCGTGCCGGACGGTGACGCGCTGCTCGCCCTGCTCGACGGCAACGAGGCCGACGTCGCGATCCTTGACATCCGGATGCCGCCGGGCGCCGAGGGTGGCCTGCTCACCGCCCGCCGGGTCCGCGAGCGGCATCCGCACGTCGGCCTGCTGCTGCTGTCGCACTACGCGGAGAGCTACTACCTCACCCGGTTCCTCGAGATCGGCACCGATCACATCGGCTACCGGCTCAAGGACCGGATCGCCGGCGTGCAGGTGCTCACCGACACGCTGGCCCGGATCCGGGCCGGGGAGCTCGTCATCGAGCCGGTGCTGGCCCGCCAGCTCGTCGACCGCCCGACGCCCCGCGCCTCCTCGCTCGCCGCGCTGAGCGAGCGGGAGCTGGAGGTGTTGCGGCTCATGGCCGAGGGCCGCTCCAACAACGGCATCGCCACCGAGCTGTTCCTGTCCGGGAAAGCGGTGGAGAAGCACATCGCTGGCATCTTCGCGAAGCTCGGCCTGACCGGCGACGCCACCGTCCATCACCGCCGGGTGCTGGCCGTGCTGCGGTACCTGGGCATCGGCGCCGGTGTCGGCTGACCCGGTGTCGGCTGGCCTGGTGTCCGTCGTCGGTGGGCGCGTCGGTGGACTCCGTGGGGGCGTCTCGGCAGGTGCGGCCTGGCGTGAGCCGGCGGACATCCTGGCGAACGACATCTCTCCGCTGCCGGCACAGACCCCGCTCGTGCACCGGCTCGCACCCTTCCTGGTGAACCTGGCCCGGGCGGCGGCACCGGCCCGGGCCGTGCTGTGGACCTCGGCCGCCTCCTGGCCGGTACGACCGTCGGCCGGCTGGACGCCGCTTGTCGTCCGCGCGTTCGGGCCGGACGGGCGACTCCACACTGCCGCCACTGCCGCCTCCGCGGTATCCGCCGGTTCGGCCGGCTCTGCGGGTTCCGCCGCTTCGGCCTGGTCCGCTGGTCTCGCGGGCCTGGCGAGACGCGCGGGTCGTCCCGCCGGCGCGACCGTCCAGGTCCGCGACGGCGCGCGGCTGGTCGGTATGATCACCGTCGCCTGCTGGGCCGACGACCTGGTGGCACCGGGCCTGCCAGCGGGCCTGCTCGAGCGGACGCAGGACTGCGTGGCGCTGGTGCTGCGCGAGGACCGGCTGGCTGCGGCGCTGGGTCAGCAGCAACGCCGGGAGAAGCATCTCGACGACCGGCGGGACCGGCTCGCTCACCAGCTCGCGTGGGTGTGCGACGCCGAGCGGCGCCGGCTGGCCGGCTGGGTGCTCGCCGGCGCGGACGGCGCACTGACCGACGTGGAGGGGCACTGGCTCGCGTGCGTCGCGGCGTTCGACGAACAGCGGGCGGACGACCCAGGGGAGGGCGGCCCAGAGGAGGGCGACCCGTGTGCGGCGTTGCGCCGAATGCGCGCCGCCCTCGACGTACTCGTCGACGACTTTCGGGTCGTGGTCCGTGCGGTGGCCCCGGTGACG
This sequence comes from Parafrankia colletiae, assembly GCF_001854655.1. Lineage (GTDB taxonomy): Bacteria > Actinomycetota > Actinomycetes > Frankiales > Frankiaceae > Parafrankia > Parafrankia colletiae. The sequence goes on from NZ_MBLM01000149.1 coordinate 11,627, forward strand.
CTGCGCGCCCGGGGCACGGGCGCGGCGCTGGTCGAGCTGACGGCGCACCTCCCGCGCCCGGTGCGGTTCGTCGGCGACCTCGGCCGGCGGGTCGGCTGGGAGGTCGAGTCAGCGCTGTACCACGGCGCCGCGGCCGCGCTCACCATGATGTCCACCGCCGGCGTGGTCATCGCGGACGCGGTCACCGCCGGGCCCGTCGCTGACGAGCCGGTCGCTGACGAGCCGGTCGCTGACGAGCCGGTCACCGACGATCCGGGCGGTGGCCAGCGGGCCGGCCCGGGTGCCTCGACGGCCGACGAGAGTGTGCTCACCGTGTATCTGCGGCGGGTGGACGGGCGGCTCGTCGTGCGAGTGTGCGATCCACGGCCGCGTGATCTCGGTCTGGTCTGGGCCGGCCTGGCCGACGATGCCCGCCGGATGGTCGCGCTGGGCGGCGGGGTGCGCTTCGAGGTCACGGCGGACGGCGCGGCGATGGTCGAGCTGTGGCTGGCGGAACGGTTCCTCGGGGCCGGTTTCGCCGTCGGCGCCGGGCCGGGCGCGCCCGGCCCGGCGCCGACGCCGGCCGGAGCTCAGATCGGCACCGTCCCGATGATCTCGGTGCCGACGCCGCCGACGCCACGCCCGACCCGCATGGTCCCCCCGACGGAACCGAGCCGGCTCCGCAGGTAGCCCAGTTCGCTCGTCGACACCCGCCCGAGCCCGGGCCCGGTGTCGGTGATCGAGAACCACAGGCCGTGATAGGTGTCGCGCACCGTGACCACCACCGGGGAGCCCGCGGCGTGCTTGCGGGTGTTGCTCACCGCCTCCAGACAGGTGAAGTAGACGGCCTCCTCGACGGCGGGCGGGTAACGGCGTGCCTGGACGTCCGGCGAGATCTCCAGGGTGACGCCGGCCGTCTCGCGCAGCACCAGATCGAGGGCGTGCCCCAGACCCGACGTCCGCAGCGGCGCCGGCATCACCCCCGCCGCGGTGTCCGCGAGCAGCCGCCGGGTGCGGCGTAGCCGGGCGCCGAGATCGGCGACGGAACGGCGGACGGCGCCCCGGTCCACGCCCCCCGCCCCGGGCCGGGCGGCGTCGCCGGGGGAGGACCCGGTGTCGAGCTGGTGGTCGAGGAGAGCCGCGGCGAGCTGGAGAGAGACCAGATGCAACTGGGCGCCGTCGTGCAGGTCCCGTTCCAGCTCGTGCCGTTCGCTCTCCAGCAGCGACGCCGCCCGGAAGCGCAGGTCGGCCTCCTGGCCCAGGGCCTGGCGCACCCGGGTGCGGGTCGCGCGCAGGTCTCGGCCGGCGATCGCCACGGCGATGACGACACCGAGCACGCCGGCCACCCGGCCCACCGCCGCCGCGTGCTCGGGGTCGTCATCGGCAGGGACGACCGTGAGCACGCCGAGCCGGTGCCCCTGGTGGTGGATCGGCCGGCTGATCTCGTCCGGTCGCCGCGCCGGGCACGCCCCGGGAACAGCGTCAGCGGCTGCGGTGCCAGCAGCATCGTCGGGGTCGGCGTCATCGTCGGCGTCATCGTCGGCGTGGGCGTCGGCAGGGGCGGTGGCGGCTGGTATCCAGCGGTGCGTCAGTGGCGGCTGGTCGCCCTCGGCCGCGATGTCGATCGTGACGGACAGCGCACCGAGCGCCCGTCCGACGAGCTCCGCGATGGGCGTCAGGTCCCCGGCGTCCGGGCCCTTGGACGGCAGCGCCGCCGCGAGCCGCAGCACCCGGCCGACCAGGTCGGCCGGGTCGGCCGGGTCGGCCGGGTCCAGGTGTGCTTCGGCGAACCCGGCGCCGGAGCGCATGTCGCCGGATCCTGCATCGCCGGATCCTGCGTCGCCGAAGTGCGGGCCGACCGCGGCTGGTGCCATCGGGCCCTCCGTCCTCGCCGCCCGGCCGATCGTGCGGCGACCGGATGGTAGCCGGCAGCAGGCGGCCGAGGCTCGAGAACGGCCGTCATGACCGCGCCGCCGGGTCACCGGCGAGGGTCACCGCCGGCGTCGGCGTCCGCCCCGGCGCCCGCGTCCACGGGGACGTGGCCCGTCTGGATCAGGCGGCTGCCGCGTCGGGTGCACAACAGCGCCCGGCCCGGCGGCAGTGTCCGCGGCTTCGTCCCGCCCAGCAGCGGCCCCTCGCCGCGGGGGCAGGAGAACGCGAGGTCAGGGGTGTTCAGCTCCTGCAGCCGGCGCAGCACCGGGTCCATGGACATCCGCATCACCCCGGCGGCCGCCCGGGTGAGGACGACGTGCAGCCCGATGTCGCCGCCCTGCGGCAGCAGCGGGACCAGCCGCGCGAGCGGGTTGTCCGCGCCGGTCAGCAGGTCGTAGTCGTCGACGAGCACGAACAGCCGCGGCCCCCGCCACCAGTCTCGGCTGCGGAGCTGCTCCGGGGTGATGTCGGCGCCCGGCAGTCGGGGCGTGAGACCGGCGACGGCTTCCTTCACCGTCGCCGTGGTGCTGTCCGACGAGACCGAGTAGCCGAGCCGGTAAGCCTCCGGGATGTCGTCGAAGAGCCGGCGGCGGTAGTCCACCGCCATGATCCGTGCCTGCGCCGGGGTCATCCGGGTGGTGATCGCGCGGACCAGCAGGCGCAGCAGGTTGGTCTTGCCGCTCTCGTCGTCACCGAGCACGGTGAGGTGGGTCAGCGCCTCGAAGTCGTGCCAGACAGGCTCCAGCCTGCTCTCGTCGACGCCGAGCGCGACCCGCAGCGCGCCCTCGGGCGCGGGCAGGTCGGTCACCGGCAGGACGGCCGGCAGCGTGCGCACCGTGCGGGACCGCGGCCCCGGCCAGCAGTCCTCCACCGCGCTGACCAGGTGCCGGGTGCCGTGCGCGAGGTCGTCGACGGACGAGGAGCCGTCGATGCGCGGCAGCGCGGCGAGGAAGTGCAGCTTGGTGTCGGTGATCCCGTGGCCCGGGATCCGCGGCACCGCGGCCGCCGCGCGCAGGTCGATGCCCGACTCCACCGGGTCGCCGAGCCGCAGCTCCAGCCGGGAGCCGAGCTTGTCCCGCATCGAGTGGTGCAGCTCCGACCAGCGGCCGGCGGTCAGCAGCAGGTGCACGCCGTAGTTCAGGCCGCGGGCGGCGATCTCACGGGCGCCCTCCTCAGCCTGCTCGAACTCCTGGCGCAGGGTGAACCACCCGTCGACGACCAGGAACAGGTCGCCGAACTCCTCCTCGGGTACCCGGCCGGCGGCGACCGCCGCGCGGTAGTCAGCCATGCCGGTCACGCCGAGGTCGGCGAAGCGCCGCTCCCGGTCGGTGAGCACGGCGAGCGCCTCCGCGACCGTCCGGTTCACCCGGTCCGGGTCGTGCCGGCCGGTGACGCCGCCGACGTGTGGCAGGTCGGCGATGCCCGTGAGCGACCCGCCGCCGAAGTCCAGCCCGAAGAACTGCACCTCGCGCGGCGAGTGGGTGAGCGCGAGTGCGCAGACCAGCGTGCGCAGCAGCGTGCTCTTGCCGCTTTGCGGCCCGCCGGCGATCCCGAGGTGCCCGCCGACGCCGCCGAGATCGATCATCAGCAGGTCGCGGATCTGCTCGAACGGCTTGTCGATGACGCCGACGGGCACCCGCAGCCGCCCGCCCACGCCTGTGTCATCGACCGGGCGCAGGCCGTGGTCCGGGTCCGGGAGCAGCGGCGGGAGCACCTGGTCGAGGGTGGGTGCCTGCTCCAGCGGCGGCAGCCAGACCTGGTGGGCGGGCGGTCCCTGCCCGACCAGCCGGTCGACGAGGACCTGCAGCACCGTGTTCGCGCCGGGCCCGCCACCGCCGCCGGGACGGCCGGCCTCGGGCTCCTGCTCCGGGGCCGACTCCCGGACGACGACCGGCGCGAACGCCGTGTCGTAGCGCAGCACCTGGCTCTCGATCACCTCCTGGCGCACCCGGGTGGAGCGCAGCCGGTAGGGGCCGGACACGTAGGCCGCCTTGAACCGGGTGATGGTGGCGACGTCGGAGCGCAGGTAGCCGCTACCGGGGGAGGCGGGCAGCTCGTAGGCGTCCGGCACGCCGATCACGGCCCGTGACTCCATCGCGGAGAACGTCCGTAGCACGATCCGGTAGGACAGGTGGCCCTCGATCTGGTGGACCCGGCCCTCGTCGAGCCGCTGCGAGGCGAGCAGCAGGTGGACGGCGAGGGAACGACCCAGCCGGCCGATCATCACGAACAGGTCGATGAACTCGGTGTGCGCGGCGATCAGCTCGCTGAACTCGTCGATGACCACGAACAGCGTGGGCAGCGGCTCCAGCGCGGCACCGGCCGCGCGGGCCTGCTCGTAGTCGCGCGCCGAGCTGAAGTTCCCCGCCGCGCGCAGCAGCTCCTGGCGGCGGATCAGCTCCCCGTGCAGCGCGTCGCGCATCCGGTCGACCATTGACGCCTGGTCGGCGAGGTTGGTGATGGTGGCCGAGACGTGCGGCAGGCGGTCCAGGCCGGCGAAGGTCGCGCCGCCCTTGAAGTCGACGAGCACGAGGTTCAGCGTCTCGGACGAGTGGGTGACGGCGAGTGCGAGCACCAGCGTGCGCAGCAGCTCGCTCTTGCCGGAGCCGGTCGCGCCGATGAGCATGCCGTGCGGCCCCATGCCGTCCTCGGCGGACTCCTTGATGTCCAGCTCGATCGGCGAGCCGTCGGCGGCCACCCCGATCGGCACCCGCAACCGCCCGCTGCCCTGGCCGCCGGCCGCCCAGCGCGCCTTCGCGTCGAACCGTTCCAGGTCGCCGAGGCCGAGCAGGTCGGCGAGGTCCTGGTCGCGGGTCAGGCCGTCGTCGGCGCGCTCGGCGTTCTCCCCGGCACTGTGCCGGGCGGTCAGCCGGGCCAGCGTCGTCGCCCGGGTCCGCGACAGCAGGTCCGGCGCGGCGAGCCTGGTCCGGACCTCGCGGCCCACCCGGTCGCGCTCGACGGTGTGGATCTCCTCGGCGGTGACGTCGAGGTGCAGCACGCGACGGGCGTCCCCACCGCCGTGCGCGTCGAAGTCGATGAGGACCGCGTTGCGGTAGCCGGAGTCCAGGAACCGGGATCCGGCCGGGATGCGGCCGCCGTCGCTCACGACGACGACGTAGGGCTCGGTCTGCGAGGGCGTCGCGCCGCTCTCGAACCGGGCCCGTTCGCCGAAGTCCCGGCCGAGCAGCCGCTCGACGTCCTCCAGGGACTCCCCGAACACCCGCACCGGGCCGGCGGCGTCGCGGTCGGCCGGGTGCTGCGCGTGCGGCAGCCACTTGACCCAGCCCCACTCCTCGGCCCGGTCCGGCGCGGCGGCGACGGCCAGGCGCAGCTCGTCCGGGGCGTGGAAGGTGACGAGCTGCGCGAGCAGCGCCCGCACGACACCCAGCGCGTGCTCGCGCGGGCCGTCCACCCGCAGCCGGGCGAAGCCGCGGACGAAGAGCGCGACGGGCTGGCGGGGGACGGTCGTGTAGGCGCGGGTGAACCGGCGCAGCGCCTTCGCGCAGACCGGTTCCAGGTCCTCCACCGGGCTGGTCTGCAACGGGGTGATCCGGACGGCGAGGCGCTGGGTGCCGGTGCCGACCCGGACCTCACCGAAGTCCGGGTGCGCCGGGCGGCGCTCCCACAACCGGCTCGTCATCGCCACCGACCACAGCGACTCCGGCTCCGGATGCCGCCAGGCCAGCGCCGCGCGCTGCTTCTCGGCGTAGCCTCGCACCTCGCGGCGGGTCCGGGACAGGTAGCGCAGGTAGTCCCGGCGCTCACCGCCGATCTTCTGCCGGCGGTCGCCGGACTGCGTCACCATGTGCGTGGCGCCCATCGCCCCCATGCCGAGGACCATCACGCACATCATCGCCAGGCCGAAGCCGCCGGACATCGAGCGGCCCATGAAGGCGAACATCATGCCGCCCGACATCAGCATCCCGGGAATGATGTAGACGAGCGCGCGCATGCCGGTGCTCTGCACCTCCGGCACGGCCGGCGGTTCCTGGAGCGTGATGTCGCCGTGCGGCATCTCCGGTCCGACGCGGCGGGCGGGGCGGCGGAAGGCAACCGTGGGCATATCCACTACACGCTCGCGCCGAGCCGAACGGTTGCCCCTGTAGTGTGATCTGGGTCACATTGGCGAACCGGGTGTGCCGCCGGACCCGTGCCGAGGGCGTGGTGCAGAACAGCACGGCGGAGGTGTGCCGCCTCCTCGTCGTCGGGCCGACCAGCCAGGTCGACCTGTCCGTGCCCACCCACATCCCGCTGTCCGACCTCATGCCGGCGCTGCTGCGCGGCCTCGGGCCCGATCTCGCCGACCGCGGCCTGGAGCACAGCGGCTGGGTGCTCCAGCGCCTCGGCGAGACCCCGCTCGACGAGGATGCGACCGTCGCCGACCACGACCTGCTGGACGGGGAGACGCTCTACGTCCGGCCCCGCTCGGACCAGCTCCCCCCGCTCGACTTCGACGACCTCATCGACGGCGTCGCGACCGGGATGCGCTCCCGGTCCGGGCACTGGCGGCCGCGCAACACCCGCCTCGCCGCCCTCGCCGTGCTCGCGGCGCCGCTCGTGACGGTGCTCGTGGTCCCGCTGCTCGGCGGGCGCGGGGGCGTCGGCGCGCTGGGGCAGGGGCGGGCCGTCGCGCTCGCCGTCGTCGCGGTGGTGCTGGCCGCCGTGGCGACCGTCGCCGGGCGCCTGCTGCGCGACGCCGCCCTCGCCGCGCTCGTCGGCACCGCCGGGGTGGCCGCCACGGTGGAGGCGGTGCTGTGCGCGCTCGTCGACGCCGGACCGGGACGCGCCGTACCCGGGCCCGCCGGTCTGCTGCTCGTTGCCGCCGGGGTGGGCACACTGGTGGCGCTGGCCCTGCTGGCCGCGGTGTCCGGGGTCGAGGCGCTGCTGCAGGTGGGTACCGCCGTGCTGACTCTGGCCCTGGCCGCGGCCGTGGTGAGCTGGCTGGTCTCGGGGGCGGGGCTGAGCTGGACCGCGACGGCCGCCGTCGCCCTGATGCTGAGCGTCGCTCTGCGCCCCGCAGTCCCGGTCCTCGCGTTCAAGCTGGCCCGGATGGCGCTGCCGCCGCTGCCGGTCGAACCGGACGAGCTGCAGGAGGACATCGAGCCCGAGCCCGGCGCGGAGGTCCTCGCGCGCACGGCGGCCGCGGACCGGTACATGACGGCGCTGCACGCCGCCTGCGGGGTGATCTCCGGCGGGGCGCTGCTGCGGCTCGCGGCGGCGCCCGGCTGGGTGCCGGCCACCCTCGTCGTCCTCGTCGCGCTCGCCCAGCTGCTCGCGCTGCGCCCGATGACGAGCACCTGGCATCGGCTGGCGCTGGGCCTGCCCGCCTGCGCCGGCCTGCTCGCCGCCCTGCTGTTCCTGGTGCCGCGGCCCGGTTCGTTCGGGGACGAGGTCGCGCTGTGGCTCGCCCTGTCCCTGGTGCCGGCCGGTGTCGCGGTCACGTGGGTGCTGGCCCGCCGGCGGCTGACCCCGATGTGGGGGCGGGCCGGCGACTGGGCGCACACCGCCGCGCTCGTGCTGGCGGTGCCGTTGGTGGTCAGCGTGCTCGGCGGGATCTCGCTGGTCCGCGCCGTGGTGAACTGAGCGGCGGTGAGCTGACATGCAGTCCCGTCGTGATCAGGTCGACGCGCAGCGGTACCTGAACTTCCGGCTCACCGGGGCGCTCGTGCGCGCCGACCCGGACGCGCTGGAGTCGCCCACTCGCCGCGACGTCCGCAGCCTCGTCGCGGGGTCGGTTGTCGCGCTGCTCATGCTCGGCGGGGTCGCGGCCTGGGCCTGGCTGGCCTCCGGCGGGTCGACGGCGTGGCGCCAGCCCGGCGTGCTGATCATCGACAGGTCGACGGGCACCCGATTCCTGTTCCTCGACGGCGTGCTGCGGCCGGTCCGCAATGTCGCCTCGGCGCGGCTGCTGGTCGACGGGAACGTCAAGCCGCTGACAGTGGCCGGCTCGCGGCTGGCCGGGGTGCCGCGGGGCGCCCCGCTCGGAGTCGTCGGCGGCCCCGAGATCCTGCCCGACGCGGGCCGGCTCAACGCCGGGGTGTGGCGGGCATGCGCGCAGGGGTCACCGGACACGGCGGACACGGCGGCCGCGGTGGCGAACTGGCCGCGGCCGGCGGGCGGCGCCGGTGACCGGATCGTCGTGGAGGTCGCCGGCCCGCCCGCGGCGGCCCGCGTCGGGCGCGACGAGGGGCTGCTCGTCTCGTCGGAGGGCACCGACTACCTGCTGTGGCGGGGACGCCGGCTGGAGCTGGCCCGGCCCTGGGCCGCGGACGTGCTCGGCTGGGGCGGGACCGCTTCCGTCCCCGTGCCCGCGGCCTTCCTGGAGCTGGTGCCCGCAGGCCCCGAGCTGGCACCGGTGGCCGTGCCGGAACGGGGCACCCCCGGCCCCGACATCGGCGGCCGGCCGACGTCGCGGGGTGACCTGTTCGCGGTCGCCACGGCCGCCGGACAGACGGCCTACTACCTGCTGCTGCCCACCGGTCTCGCGCCGCTCACCGCGACCCAGTTCGCGCTGACGCAGGCGGAGCCGGGAACCGCGCCCGCGCGCCGCATCACGTCGGCGGAGCTCGCGGCGGCCCCGCGTGCCCGCGTCGCCGAGCCGGCGAGCCTGCTGCCGGCGCGGCCGCCCGTGATCGTCGAACCGCGGGGTGACACGGCCGCGGTCTGCGTCGAGACGGTGGGCGTGCCCGCGGTCTTCGCCCGCAGCACCGAGCCCGCGTGGCGGGCGCGCGTGGCGGGCGCCACGGCGTCGCCGGGCGCGCCGGCCCAGCCGCCGCCTCCGGCAGGGCCCGCTTCCGGCGCGCCGACGGACCCCGCCCTCGCGCTGGTGCTCGCGCCCGGACCACTCCCCGCAGGGACGCCGGAGGCGGACGTCGACGTCGACGTGCGGGTCCAGGCGCGCGGCGGCGCGCTGCTCGTGCCCGACGCGGACGTCCCGGTCGACCAGCAGCAGTGCCTGCTCGTCGACGGCGCCGGCACCGCCTTCCCGCTGACGCCGGACGCCGTCGAGGCGCTCGGCTACCGGCTCGAGCAGGCCATCGAGGTGCCCCGGCAGCTGCCCCTGCTGCTGCCACGGGGACCGTCCCTCGACCTGATCGGTCGGGCGGCCGGATGAGCCGGCCCGGCACCCACCAGCCCGACCAGCCCTCCCACCTCGGCTCGCGACGGGCCGACAACCGAAGGAGTGACACCCATGGCGGCTCCCCAGCTCACCGCGGACGAGGCCACCACCGTGGCCATGATCAGGGCGTTCGACAACTGCCAGGACGAGTGCCAGCTCATCCAGCAGACCGTGAACACCGCGGCCGACCTGCTGTTCGCGCAGTGGGGCGGCATCGCGGCGGGCAGGTACCGCGATGCGATCGTCGGCTGGCAGGAGGGGTTCAACCAGGTGCGTGCGGGCCTGAACCTGCTCAACGAGTCGATGGTCGGCTACGCCAAGATCACGACCAGCACCGAGGATGACGCCCTCATGATCGGTTCGAGCTGGGCGCAGGGCTAGCGCCGCCACAGCCAAGGCCCGCCCCCTCCGCCGAGCCCTCGCGCTCGCTCCCCCCGCGCTCGCTCCCCCCGCGCACCGTGCGATGCCGCGGTCGCGCCGAGCCGGCGCCACCGCAGGAACCGACCGAATCGAGGAGACCATGGTCGACTACACCTTCAACCCGAACGGCGCCCTGGACACCGCGGCGGAGCTCAAGATGGTCACCGACAAGATCGACACCTCGCTGGCGACCCTGATGACCCAGGTGCAGAACTTCATCACCGCCAACGCGGRCTCCGCGCCGGACAACTACGCCGCCGCCCAACAGCTCTGGAACTCCGGCCAGAAGAAGATGCAGGAGTCCCTGGCGCTCGGGCAGGCGAAGCTCCAGGAGATCCACGCCACCTACGTGCTCGGTGACAACCAGGGCGCGGCGGTCTTCGGCACCATCTGACGCATCCTCCCTGACCGGGCCGACCGAGGGTCCCGGGCCTCGCGGGCCTCGCGGGCCTCGCGGGCCCCGCCGGTCCCGACCGCTGGGCCGGGCGGTGTGCCGCACCCCCTCCGACGCGGCCGCCGCCCGGCCCGTCACACCACGTCCGTCCATGTCCGGTGACAGGAGAGCCTCATGGCCGAGCCCATCAAGATCAGCGGTAAGACCCTGGAGACACTCAGGCAGCAGTACGGCGACCAGAGTGCCGCGATCGAGACCCGGCTGGCGGTCTATCCCTGGGCGCCGGGCAACGTCCGCGCGACGGTTGCGCTCGCGGAGCCGCTCCCGCTGCGGCTCGGCGGCGCCGGCTTCACCGCGGGCGTCGGCCTGGCGAAGGCGATCGAGCTGGTCCGCAAGAACATCGGCGAGCGGCTGGACACCGTGTGGACGAACTCCGACGACCTGAACTGGGGCCTGCAGTTCCTGCTGGAGAACTCCAAGGCGGTCGAGGGCTTCAACACCATGACCGCCGCGGAGTTCGAGTCGTACATCCCGGCGGGCTCCGCATCCCCCGTTCCGGGCGGCTCGGCCACGCCGCCGGTGCCGCCCGGAAAGGGCAGCTGAGCGGATGGCGACCGGCGACCCGCCCGGCCTGATCGAGGACATCCTCCGTGACATCCTCGGGTACACCCTCGGCGGTGGCAGCACGAGCCCGAACACGGCGCCGCCGCCCGCCTCGGGCTCCTCCGGCGGCTCCACCGGGGGTAACCCGAGCACGCCGCCCAGCGGCGGGCTGGAGTCGGGCCTGCGCAGCGACACGGTCCGTTCCAGCGGCCCGCCGTGGCTGATCCCCGGCGAGCGGCACGAGAAGTACGCGGTCCTCGACAACAAGAAGCCGGCCTTCCAGGAGGGCGGCCTCACCTTCTGGCGGTGGATGGACGGCTACGGCTCGTCGAACTACGAGTGGCTGACCGTCTGGGTCGGCAAGGTGGGCGGCTCGGGCGGCGCCACCAGGAACTCGACCACCGTCCCGACCCAGAGCGAGAACGCGGTGCTGAAGGTCGGGACCGCCTGGACGGACCTCGCGGCCGCGCTGCCGCAGCTCGCCGGCCCGGAGCGGCCGTTCGACCCGGAGTACCTGCAGGCCGTCAACCTGGTCCTCGCCGCCGTCGGCCTGTGGACCAAGGACATGCGGACCATGATGAACGCGGACATCGACGGCATCGACACCAAGAAGACCGACTTCCAGGGCTCGGCCGCGCGGGCCTTCCGGGACCGGGTGTGGGAGGCCCGCCGGGGCGTCCAGGACCTGCCGGAAACCGCGGCGAAGTGGGTCACCCCGCTCGACACGGYGGTCACCAGCGCCCGGAACTTCGTCCGTCAACTGCACTGGGACAGCGCCTACTGGCGGGGCGACGCGGCCGCCRCCGATCCCGCCCGCCAGCCCCCCGGCGGGGAGCCGGCCGGCGTCTGGGTGCACCCCTACAACCTCATCGTCGCGATGTTCAACGGTTCCACGGTGTTCGACACCGGGCATCCCGAGAACTGGAACCACTCCGGCGGGCTGTGGGAGACCGGCCGTATCCGCGGCGACAAGGGCCTGATGGCGAACGGCATCTGGGGCGAGATGCTCATCCGCTTCCCTGCCTGGACCGGCATCACCGGTGACTGGCCCGTGCTGCGCGAGCCGAGCTGGATCCAGATCGACAAGCTGCTGAGGGCCGCGTGGGCCGACCGCATCCAGAAGGCGTTCGCGCCGACCGTGAAGGCCGCCGCGACGATGATCACCAATTTCAACACCGCCGCGGGCGCCGTGCGGCTCGGCCACATGCCCCGGTCCAGGCCGCCGTACCAGCCGCCCACGGACACCGGGAAGAGCGGCCCGGGAACCGCGGACCTGAACAAGACCCTCAGCACGCTCAACGACAACCTGAACAACGGGCTCAAGAACCTCGGCGGTGGTATCGGGGATGGTCTGAAGGGCCTGAACACCAATCTGGGTGACGGGCTGAAGGGTCTTGGTGGTGGTATCGGGGATGGTCTGAAGGGCCTGAACACCAATCTGGGTGACGGGCTGAAGGGTCTTGGCGGTGGCATCAGCGGGTTCCCGGGTGGCCCGGACGGCAGCGGCCTCGGGGCCGAGGTCCTCAACGAAGCCGTCCTCTCCCGCCGCAGCCCCCTCGACACGCCGGAATCCGGGATCGGCGCGGCCTCCGGTCTGGCGGGCCTCGGCGGACTGGGCCCGTTGGGCACCTCCGGCTCGCGGACCCTCGGCGATCTCAGCCCGCAGCAGCTCACCGCGCTCGGGCGGACCGGGCAGCTCGACGGCAGGCCGCTGACCCCGGAGCAGGTGGAGGCGCTGCGCGACGCCGGCTTCGACACCTCCGGCCTGGGCAGCCTCGGTGACCTGACCGGCGAGCAGCTCCAGACCCTCCAGCAGCAGGGCCTGCTCGACGACCTGCCCCTGAACGGCACGGACCTGGGGACGCTCAACGACGCCGGGCTGCTCGGGTCGGGCTTCGGCACGCCGCACGACCTCGGTGACYTCAGCCCCGCGCAGCTCACCCAGCTCCTGGACTCCGGGCAGCTCGACGGCACCCCGCTGAGCGGTCCGCAGCTCGACCAGCTCCGCCAGGACGGGCTGGTCAGCGCCGGGATGACCGGCCTCGACTCGCTCGGCGACCTCAACCCGGCCCAGCTGCGCAGCCTGAGCGAGGCGGGCCTGCTCGACTCGCTGCCGGTGAGCCCCGAGCAGCTCGCCACCCTGCGTGACGCGGGCCTGCTCAGCCCCGACGGCGGCGGCCTGGCCGGGGGGCTCGGCGACCTGCGTGCCGGTGGCGGCGTGACGGGCGGGTTCGGCGAGTCCGTGCCCAGCACCATGTTCCCCACCGCCATCGACGGCGTCGACGTGAGCCCCTCCGCGCTCTCCCTGGACCCGGCCGCCGGCGGCACCTCCATCGGCGACATCCGGGCACCGCTGACCCAGCAGGTCACCAGCGGCGTCGGTGGCGGCTTCGGCACGGCCGGCGTCGCCTTCCCCGGTGCCGCGGGGCTGGGCCCGCTCGGCACCGGCGCGGAGCTCGCACCGGCGGGTGCCGCCGGTGCGGGCGGTGCGGGCGGCCTCGCGACGGGTGCCAGCGGCGGGATGCCGTTCATGCCGATGCCGATGGGCGGCGGGATGGGCGGCGCCGGCGCAGGCGCGGGCCAGTCCCGGGAACGGCAGCGCACCACCTGGCTGACCGAGGACGAGGAGGTCTGGGGTACCGACCCGGAGTGCGCGCCCGCGGTCATCGGCCGCGACGACGGCCACGGCGAGGGCGACGCGAACCGCCGCGAGCGCGTCGACGCTCCGGCCTCCTCCCCGGACCGCGGCGATCGCATCCGCCGGCGGCGCTGACCAGCACGGGCCCGGCACGGCCGGTCGCGCGGCCTGCCCGACGCGCGCGGCCGGCCGCATCCAGCACACCGGGCGGCCCGCCCCACCCGGGCGGGCCGCCCCCACCGGACGAGGAGACGACCATGGCGCTGTTCGGGGACGAGCAGATGGAGGCCGCGCTGGCCGAGCTGGTCCGCACGGACGAGCTCGCGGCACGCATCCTGCGGGAGAGCGAGCAGATCACTCAGCAGACCAGCGACAAGAACAAGATCCTCACCGTGATCGTCGGTGGGCGGGGCGAGCTGCGTGAGATCAGGTTCCGCGGCGACGCCTACCGCGAGCTGGCCCCGGCGGAGCTCGCCGACGTGCTGGTGAAGACCATCGAGCAGGCTCGCCGGACGGCGCAGCAGCGCGCCCTCGCGGACGCCCAGCAGCTCATGCACCAGATGCCGGCGGTCGCCGGCGACCTGACGAGCCTGGCGAACGCCGAGGACTTCGCGCAGGAGCTGCTCGACGTCTTCACCCGCAACCAGGCGAGCGCCAACCTGCGCTCGGCCGTCGCGGACGACCGGGCCGACCGTCCCGGCCGGGACGGCCGGTCATGAGCGACGGCACCATCCGGCACGACGGTGACTCGATCGCGACGAAGGTTCCGCTCCTGGTCGCCTTCCAGGGCGACATGGTCGCGCTCGCCCAGTTCCTCGACCAGACGCTCGGCCAGTACAAGTTCGTCGACAACCCGAAGGACGAGCTCTCGAAGCTCGCGCAGATGACGTTCGAGCAGATCATGGCCGCGTTCGGGCAGATCTACGGCGCGCTGGGCGAGGCGGTCGGCCTGCAGGGCGACCGCCTGAACACGGTCCGGGGCATCGGAGAGGGGACGGAGGCGGGCGCCGCTGGCCACGCGAGCGGCTGGGCGCCCCCCGGCGGGGGGCACCGGGGCTGAGAGCCGTCCGGGTGCCGCACGGCACGTAGCCGCAATCCGTACGCCGCGCTTCGTAGGCCGCAGGCCGCAGGCGGAGCGCACGCCGCCAGGGGCCGGGCTGGACCGTCGCGCGAGACCGCCCGACGAGCTGGGGAAAGGGAGGGACGACGGGTGTCCGACTCCTGGGACGAGGCGGTCTACGCCTTCACTGGAATGCGGGTACCCGACGCGAAGCCGCCCCCGATGTGGGCGCTGGCCGACAAGCTCGAGGACGCCTCGAGGACGGTCATCAACCAGCTCTCGCCCGAGCTGGCCCAGATCGTGCGCGGCGTGCAGGCGACCGTGCACGACGGCGGGGGCCGCAAGTTCGTCTCGCAGACCTCGAAGTTCGTCATCGACGAGCCGAAGCTGCTGCCCGTGGCCGGCGGGTTGCTGGAGACGGCGGCGCAGTCGCTGCGGCAGCAGGCGCTGCAGATCGACTACACGACCAAGCTCGGTCGCGTGATGTTCGTCTTCATGCAGATCCAGCTCGCGATCGCCGCGATCGAGGCGGCGTTCGGGATGGGTCCGGAGGCGGTCGAGCGGATCGCGACGACGCGCTCGATCATCCGCAGCGTGCTGTCCGCGGCAACGGCGAAGACGGCCGCGCACATCCTCGGCATGCAGATGCTCTTCATGCCCGGCTCCTCACTGATCGCGCAGCTCTGGCAGATCATCGAGGGCCGGCGCAAGGGCGGCCTCGACGGCGGCGAGATCGGCCACATGTCCCTCTACGCCCTGGCCGGCGCGGGAGCGACCTTCGGCGGGCTGCCGTTCATGAAGGGCCTGTCGAACAAGTTCGACGACCTCCTGAAGAAGGCCGGTGTCGCCGACGGCATCGACAACCCGCTCGCCGGGATAATCAACGCCTCCGGCATCTCGGTAGCGCTGGAGACCGGCGCCGGCATCCTCGCGGCCGGGCTGGTGGACGGCACCTGGAACCTGGCCCATGCAGCCGACGACGCGCTGTCCGGCTTCGTCGAGGGCAGCACCGAGTACGCGGCCGGCAAGGCCGGGAAAGGCGCGCGCGGTCTGGCGAAGGGCGGCAGAGCCGACGTGCCTGACGTCGACCTGCCCGACGTGGACGGCGCCGCCGCGGCCCCGCCCCCGGGCGCCGGCCCGGGCACCGACACGTCCCCGGGGCCGGGCCCGGGTGCCCCCGGCGGCGGGAAGCCCGTGCCCGTGCCGGTGGTGACCCCAGCCCCCACCTCGCAGGGAGGCCCGGTGCCCGGCCTGGGCACCGGCGCCGGGCCCGTGGTGCCGGGCGACCCGTCCAGTGGTCCGGACCTGGTCGGCGACCTCGACCCCGTCGTGGTGGCCGGCGCCGAGGCGTCCACCGGCACTGGCTCGCCCAGCGACATCGAACGGCGCCACGAGAGCGGCCCGTCCCTCGAGACGGGCCGGCTCGGTGGTGGTCCCGGCGCGCTGCCTCGCCCGGGCTCGCTCCCCGGCATCGACCTGCCAGGTGGCGATCTCCCCGGCGCTGATCTGCCCGGCGACACCGGCAGCGTGCTCGGAGCGGACCGGGACGGCGACGACGTGCGCGGCGACGCCTCCACCGACGTGTCCGAGGTGGAACAGTGGAGCGACTGGGACGGCGACGACGCATCCTCCGTGACCACCGCTCCCGAGGTGGGTGGGGACGAGGCGCTGGGCGACGGCGACCCTGACCCGTTCCCGCTCGGCAAGCCCGCCCCGCCGGTCCCGGAAGCACAGGGCTCCGCGGGCGCGGTCCCGCTGCTCGCACCGCCCACCGATACCGGGACGGATGCCGGTCCCGGACGCGCCGCGATGGGCCCCGCCGCGCCCGCGCCGTCGGGACCGGCGCTGTCGGGACCGGCACCGTCGGGCCCCGGCTCACAACCGGGCCTCGCACCGCCGGGCGCCGGCCCGCAACCAGCTCCGGACCTGACCGAGGGCGCGGCCCGGCCGGCCCTGCCGCCCACCGGCCCGCTGGCCACGCCCCCCACCCTCGTGCCCGCGCTGTCCGGGGCCGGCCCCGCGTCGCCCTCGGTGCCGCCCCCGCACGCCACGCCCGCGGCCCCACCGGCCCCACCGGCTCCGGCGGGGCCGGGATCGGCGGCGCCCGCGGCGCCCCCATCGCCCCCGCCCTCGAACGCGACATCGTCCGCGGCACCGGCGCCGTCATCGTTCCTGACACCGCCGCTGGCGGACGACGTGGCGGAGGAGCCGGGCGCCCCGGTGCCCGGTGGGTGGGCCGCGCAGACCCGTCCGGACATCGGGGCGTGGCTGGAATCAGTGGTGGCCGCCACCGACGGACCCGCCGGCATGGAGGGGCCGGACCCGCTCACCCCACCGGAGCAGCAGCCGGTGCCGCCCGCGCCGCCGCCTCCGGCCGCCGCGCCGCCGCCTCCGGCCGCCGCGCCGCAGCCGCTACCGGCCGCGCCGTCGAGCCCGTCGGACCCGTCCGCCGCACAGCCCCTCCCGCCGACGCGCCCGCAGGACGCGGACGCGCCGTCCGGCGTCGTGCCGCCCGAGGCCGGCCCGTCGGAGCCGGCCGATGGCACCCCGCCCCCCGGGCCGCTGACCACCGACGAGGCGTTCGTCGTCGGCACGGTGCGGCTGGAGCTGGGGCGTCGCCCCGGGGGGCCGCGGTTCGGCGACGACGAGATCCTGGCCGCCTACGAAGGGCTGCGGGCGGCGCCGGGCAACCGCCTCCGGACGGTGCGGGACCTGGCGGTCGATATCGCCGCCGTCCTGCGGGGCGAGCCGCTGCCACGGTTGCGTGGCGGGGCGCCCGCGCCGCCGACGGCCCCGGCGGGCGGAGGCGGCGCGGCCTCCAGCGCGGCAGGCGGCCCGTCGAGCGGCGCCGCGCCCGGGCCGTCCGGCACCCGGCCCGGGGCTCCCGATGCCGGCCGGCGCCCCGGGGCGGAGGGCCTTGACGATGCCTTCGGCACCGTGTTGGGCCCGAAGGAGGTGAAGGCGGGGGAGCGGGACGATCAGGGTGAGCTGCGGCTGAATCCGCTGTGGACGCCGTTGGAGGACCTGTCGGGGGCGGTGCTGGACGCCAGCCCCGAGGGCGCGCTGTGGCAGTACTCCGTCGACGAGCAGGGCCGGGTTTTTCTGGGTACCGAGGAACCGTCGTCGGTGATGTCGCAGGCCCAGATCGATGACCTGTTCGCGGGTATGTCGGCGAAGGACCCCGGGCTGACCCGTGAGGCTCTGATGGAGAGCCTGACGATGCTGGGGCATCCGACGATCGTCGCGAGCTTCGATCCGGTGACGGGTGCGACGCGGGTGGTGCCGGCGCGGATCAGTGGTGAGTTGACGCGGGTGAACGGCGTCTGGACGATCAACGACAAGTCCGGGCGGTACATGAGCAAGAAGGTGCGGGGGGAGCCGGCTGGGGAGGATCTGGTCCGGTGGATCGGCAATGTGGCCGACGCGATGTCTGCCCAGTTCGGGATGCCCGTCGCGACGCAGATCCTCAAGCACGCCGCCCCCGCCCCGCCGGTGGCATCGGCAGTGCCCGCGGTCGCGCCGGCGGATGCCGGCCCGCCGCCCGGCATTCCTGCCGAACCCGACCCTGGTCCCGTGCTGGACGCTCCCGCCGGCGGCCCGTCCGTTTCCGACGCGGGGCCCGGCCCGGATCCGGTTCTGGATCCGGATGTGATCACGGAGCTGGGGGCGGATGCCCCCGTGCTCGACGGGGGGGTGCCCGGCGACGACGCGGCGGTGGACGAGGTTCCCCGGCGCGCGGACGAGGCCGAGGTGTTGCGGCTGGTGCGGGCGGACCTGACGGCCCGGCCCGCCGCCGCGGTCTCGGACGCGACGATCCTGAGCGCATACCGGGATCTGCGCGCGTCCTCCGTGCACGGGTCAAGGCTCGTGCACGACCTGGCCGGCCGGATAGCCGCCGATCTGCGCGGCGAGCCAGCCGGCCGGCTGCTGGGCGGCGCGACCGCCCGCTCGCCGGCGCCGTCGCCGCAGCCCCCGTCACAGCGGCCCTCGTCCGGTCTGCCGCTGTCCGAGCTCTCGGTGGACGAGGCGTTCGTCGTCGCGACGGTGCGGCTGGAACTGGCGCGCCGGCCGGGCGGAGCGCGGTTCGGTGACACGGAGATCCTGGCCGCATATCAGGGCCTGCGGGCGGCGCCGGGCAACAGCCGTCGCACGGTACGGGGCCTGGCGGTGGACGTTGCCGCGGTCCTGCGGGGAGAGCCGTTGCCGCGAGTGCGTGGTGGTGGGAACACCTCGTCGTCCCAGCCGGACGGTGCGGACGGGCCGGCGGAGGAGTTCGAGCTGATGCCGCTCGCCGGACCCTCGGGAGGCGGTCCGGCGTTCGGCCCGCCGCCGACCGGGCCACAGGTCACCGACRCACCCACGCTCGCCGCACCCGCGCCGGTCGATCTGGATCAAGAGTTTGGGGAGGTGTTGGGTCCGAAGGAGGTGAAGGCGGGAGAGCGGGATGATCAGGGTGGGTTGCGTCTGAATCCGTTGTGGACGCCGTTGGAGGGTTTTTCGGGGAAGCATTTGGAGGGGGCTCCGGAGGGGGCGTTGTGGCAGTACGCGGTTGCGGAGGACGGCCAGATCTTTCTGGGTAGTGAGGATGTCCTGTCGGTTGTTCCGGAGTCGGAGATCGACGAGTTGTTCGGGTGGTTGTCGAGTAAGGATCCGACGCTGACGCGGGCGGAGTTGGTTGATCGGTTGCAGATGCATGGTCATCCGACGATCGTGGCGGGTTTTGATCCGGTGACGGGTGCGACGGTGACGGTGCCGGCGCGGATCAGTGGTGAGCTGAGTCGGGTGGATGGCGTCTGGACGATTAATGACAAGTCCGGGCGTTATATGAGTAAGAAGGTGCGGGGGGAGCCGGCGGGGGAGGATCTGGTTCGGTGGATCGGTAATGTGGCGGATGCGATGTCGGCGCGGTTCGGGGTGCCGGTCGCGACCCAGATCCTCAAGCACGCCGCCCCACCGGCCCCCCCGCCTGTCGTCCCGGAGCARCCGCCGGCACCTGAGCAGCCGCCGATGGTGGAGCAGACGCGGCCGCGGCCCCCGGCCGATCGGCAGGCGCCGGCGCCGCCACCACCACCGCTGCCGGAGCTGGAGCCCTTCGGTGACCCGCCGCCGTACCCGGGCCCGTTGACCGGGGCGACAGCCGGGCCCAGCGCGACCGCCGGGCCCGTGCCGTGGCCTGCCGGGGCCGTGGGTCCGGACACGGGTAACCAGGCCGACGTGATCACGGAGCTGCCTGCCGACGCGCCCGTGCTCGATGGCGGCCTGGCAGCGGCGGACCCGCCGCGGGACTGGGCCGAGACCGAGGCGCTGCGGATGGTGCGGGCGGACCTGGCGCGGCGCCCGGCCGCCCAGGAGGTTGCGGACGCGGAGATCCTGCGCAGGTACCGGGATCTGCGGGCCTCGCCGCTGCACCGGTCCGGCCTGGTGCGGGATCTCGCCGGGCGGATAGCCGCCGACCTGCGTGGAGATCCGGTCGGCCGGCTTCGCGGCGGCGGGAACCTGCAGTCCCGGCCCGAGGCCGAGCCGGCGGCGACCCCGCCCGGCCTGGAACTGGGCCCCGTGCCGGACCTCCCATCCCGGCCCGCTCCGCTGCGGCCGACGGCGCCGGCGCCAGTAGCGCCGCGCCCGGCCGCGCCCGTCGTCGCCGAGGTGCAGGCCGTGGAGGCACACGGTGAGCTGACGCTCCCGCACGGTGGCGCACCCCTCGGCCTGGTGCCGACCGGGACCCCGTCGACCAGGACGCCGTCGAGCTCCGCGCTTCCCTCGAACACGCTCCCGTCGAACATGGGCCCGCCGAACACGACTCCGACGGGCGCGGCGCCGTTGGATCCGGCGCCGTTGGATCCAGCACCCCTGGATCCGGCCTCGCCTCAGGCGCCTGTGCTGGCGCCAGCGCCGGCCTCGCGGCCCCAGCCGAACCTGGAGGAGCAGTCGGACGCGGAGCCGGACCCAGGGCCAGCGCCGTTGGAGCCACCGCCGTGGGAGCCACCGTCGTTCACCGCGTCTCTGTTCGCCGCACCGCTGCCGGTCGGGCTCCCGTCGCCCGTCGACTCCGCCGCGGTGAACGACGTCGCCACGGCTCCCACCACTCCCACCACCCCTGTGACCCCGACGGTCCCGACCGCGCCCGTCGGGATGGCCGCGCCACCGTCGCCCGGGCGGCCGACCCTCACCGAGCAGACCGTGCCGGAGCCACCGCCCGACGTGCTGCCGACCGTTCTCTCCTCCGTCCCGCCGTCCCCGCCGCTCGCCGAGGCGGCCGCGTCCACCGAGCAGCCGCCCCCGCTCGCCCCGGCCCCACCGGTACCGCCCACGATGCCCCCGAGGGGAACGGTCCCGGACACCAAGCCGGACGCGAAGCCAGAGCCAGAGCCGGAACCGAAGCCAGCCGCTCCCGAGCCCAGCAACGCACCGCCCGAGCGGCTCAGCCGGCACGGGCGGCTGAGCGCGTCGGACCCGGTGATCCATCTGGATCCGGACCGCAGCGCGCTGTTCACCTGGCTTCGCGACAACCTCCAGACACGTTTGGGCGACACCTGGCCGGGGGTCGAGGCCGACCTGCTGGACTTCCTGAACACCGACACGCTCAAGCCCTGGCTCACTGGCATGACCCGCGGCGACCGCAGGAGCCGGACGATCAGGCGCGGCGGCTGGACCATCACCGTCACCCTGGACGCCAAGGTTCGCGACTTCCACCGCACCGGCACGCCGAAGGCGTTCGAGGCCGAGGTCGGCACGGAGTCGTTCGGCACCGGCGGCGGCCAGCACGAGAAGGGGGCGACGTCCACGGCCGGCACGCAGGGGAAGGCGGAGGTCGGCGGGTTCCGGTGGTTCGGGTCACTGGCCGGTACCTGGCGGCGGGCACGGGGCACCGACGCCACCGGCCGGGGCAGGGTCGCCGCCAAGGCGAAGATCGTCGAGCCGACCGCGCTCTACGACGGCATCACCGATCTCGGTGTCTCGCTGACGCTGAAGCAGCATGGCCGGCGTCGCCCGGCGCCCGCGCGGCGGGAGTTCCCGATCGGCACCCAGATCGGCGTCCCCGTGGCCGACAGCCCGGACGCGGACGGCAAACCGGTGCCGCCGACGGCCCACTACGTCCCGCCGCAGCGGATCCAGGACGACCACCGGTTCGGTTCCACCGACGTCGTCCTCGACGTCTTCCCGCTCGTCCCGGACGGCATGGCGGCGATGCGCGACACCCGTGGCATGGAAGGTGTCCTCGACGGGCAGGACGCCGTCGGCAGGGAGGTCTACGGTGACTCCTGGCCGCTGGTGAAGAAGGAGTTGCTCACCGAGGTCGACCTGGACTGGGTGCAGCACCGGATGCGCGGCATGATGTCCGGCTCCCCGATCAGCGTGAAGCTCGTCTCGACGAAGGGGCGGGTCGAGGTCACGGCCGAGGTGACGGGCCTCGACCACCAGCGGGCGACTGCCCGTACGGAGTTCAACAGCGGCACCGAGACCAGTTTCTCCGCCAGCCAGACGGCGACGGCCGGCGACGAGCTGAGCGCCTCGCCAGGCCAGCTCGTCGGCAGGTTCGCCGGGTACGGCGAGGTCTCCGTGCCGACCCTGTTGGGCGCCGCCCGGGAGGGTGGGGTCACCCGCGAGATCGTCACGACCTCCGGGATGGCCAACAAGACCAAGAACGATGACGGGCAGAAGTTCGACGGCACCGTCCGCCTCACGTTCCGTTTCGTCGGCGCCGACATCACGCGGACGGGCACCGCCGACCTCGGCACCAGTGCGCTGATCGAGACGGCTGAGGCCGTGCGGGTCGACGAGCCGACGCCATGGCAGGCATCCGCCCCGGCCACGGTGCCCGTCCCCGCCGGCGAGACCTCGACCGCCGGCGACGCCACGGCGACGCAGCCCGGCGACAGCATTCCCGCGCCGCCCACTGACAGCGTGCCCAAGGACAGCGCGCCCGCGCCCGTCCCGCCACGGGACGTGCTCGTTCCGCCGCAGCGGCTGTTCGGCACCGGGCCGAACAACGGGCTGCGCGACACCGACACCGTCCGCGACCTCTACCGCCTGGAGGAGGCCCACCGGCAGCTCGACATCGCCGGCCGGAGGTTCTTCGGCAAGCGGACCTGGGCCGGCCTGCGTGACGAGGTCCTGGAGTGGTACAGCATGGAGCGGCTCGCCGCGAACCTGGGCCCGATGACCCGCGGTGCGCCGCTCGGCGGTCCCGAGTTCAACCAGCGGTTCCTGCCGCGCGGCAGCTACGTGGAGGCCGGGGCGCAGGTCAGGTCCGCGCGGTTCCGCCGCACTGCGGACACCGAGCTCGCACCCGTCAATCAGGTCAGGACGCAGAACATCCGGCGGCGGCAGAACTTCTGGCTGACCGAGATCACCGGCATGATGGGCGGAGCCGCGCCCTTCCCGGGCGGTGACGTCGCGCCGCAGCTTGGCGGCGGCGCCCAGTACCGGTCGCGCAGGGGCTGGCGCGCGCTGCTGTCCGGGAAGACCGTCGCGAGTGCGAAGTTCCCGTCCCAGGTCGGGATCTACGACTCCGAGGTGGAGCTCACCTTCACCTTCGGCGCCCGTGGCCGCCGGTTCCCGTTCAGCYTCGTCCCGAAGCGGACCGTCACACGGCAGGCCGCCGCCGCCGCGGAGATCTCCATCCCGAGCGGCGAGGGCTACCTGTTCCCGTCCTCGACGACAGCCCTGCCGGAGATCACCTCCGGGGGCCATCAACGGCTGCTGGACACGCTGCAGGCCGAGCAGCTCACTGGGGGTGACAGCCCGAGGACGGTTCAGCCGACAGGACGGCTGGCGCGCCCCGCGCCGGCCCCGGCGGCCCCGGCGGCCCCGGAGACCCCGGCCCCGGAGACCCCGGAGACCCCGGCGGCCCCAGCGACCCCGGCCCCGGAGACCCCGAGCCCGGGCGCGGTCCCGGCGGCACCCGGGGAACAGCGCCAGACCCGGCCGCCGGAGCGGGCCGACCGGGGGCGGATCGGCGTCAACGACATCGTGCTGTCGATGGGATCGGACGAGCAGGCGGTCATGCGGCGGGTCGAGAACGACCTGCGCCGTTGGCTGCCGCGTTCGTGGACGGCGAACGAACGGCGGCTGAGCCCGCGCCTGGGCGGTGCCGGGCTGCGCTCGCGGCTGCCCACGCTGTCCGGTGGGGAGTCGGTGAGCGTCCCGGTCGGCGGCCGGCTGGTGCGGGGCAAGGCCGTCATGCGTGCCGGCGTCGGGCCGCTGGAGTTCCAGGAGGTCCTCAAGGACGTCGAGATGGAGAGCGGCACCGAGTCCGGCCACCTCACCGGGCAGGAGCCGGCCTCCAGGGTCCGGCGCATCGGCCAGTTCATGGCCCGGGTGCGGGCGCCCTGGGCAACCATCAGCGCCGTCGGTACCCACAACCGGGACCGCACCAACGCGCAGACCAACCTGCACGGCGGCGGCATGATCGCCCGCGGCAAGACCGTCGACGACGGCGCGCTGTTCAACGGGACGGTCGACGTCACCGTCGACTACAAGCTGCGGCTGTTCGGCGTCATCCCGCTGCGGCTGGCGCCCGCGCAGGTGTCCCTGCCCGACGTCAAGATCATATTTCCGGCGTGGGAGACCCGGGCGCGCCAGCCCGACGGCCGCGCCGAGCGGCAGAGCCCGCAGCCGGCGTTGCTCCCGCCGCGCCGCATCCAGGAGGAACGCCGCCTCGGCTCCTCGGACCTCGTCCAGGACCTCTACACCCCCGAGCGCACCCGGGGCGGCCGGCCAGAGGGCGTCGACGGCCTGCTGGCCGACCTCGACGCGGCCGGGCGGGCGACGTTCGGACGGCGCCGCTGGAAGGGCGTTCCCGGCATCCGGACGGGGGGCCGCGACGCCGTCCGCACGGAGCTGTCGATGACCCGGCTGCTGCACGAGTTCCCGGGCATGTCCGCGGGCGGGAAGATAGAGATCGCGGTGCCGGGTGGACGGGTCTTCCTCACCGTCGCGTCGGTGGGTGACCAGACCCAGGAGCACGGCGGCCTGCGGCACGTCGGCAACACCTCGGCCACCGAGTTCAACAACGGTACCGACCAGCTCAGCGTGCAGGCGGGCGCGTTCGGCAAGGTGCCGTACGAGACGTCGCAGAGCACCCAGGTCCAGGTGCGCGGGCTCGTCACGATCGACCCGACCGGCGTGGCGCCGGTGCACGGGCGGGTCGGCCCGGCGGTCGTCGCGCAGTGGGGGACCGACCAGTCCACGACCCCGGCGACGGTGCTGCGCTCCGGGGTGACGACGAAGAACAAGGTCCCARGCGCGGTGTTCGACGGGCCCGCGCTGCTGCGCTTCGAGCTGCACCGCGACCACCACCTGCCCCGGATGGTGCGCCGCAGCGGGCGGTTCGGGCTGCGGTGGAACCACGGGTCATGGTGGTCGAGCACGGGCGCGTCGCAGACCGGGGCCCGGGTCCGACTGCTCGTCGAGCGGTCGGAGGCCGAACCCGCCACGGCGCCGACCGTCCCGGACGGGCCGAAGGCGCCGTCGGAACCACCCGGACCGCACCGGCCGCCCGCCCCGCCGAATCCGGTCCGGCAGGACACGACGTCGTCGGTCCTGTCGCTGCCGTCGCTGTCGGGCAGCCCCGCCCCGCCGAGCCGCGTGTGGGCCGAGAACGGCGGGCTGCTGGACACCGACGTGGTCCGCCGCATCCCGGACACCAGCGGCCTGCAGTCGGCTCTCGACATCGCCGGCACGCGGCTCTTCGGCGCCGACGACTGGGGCAAGGTCCGGGCACCCGTGCTGTCGTCGTTCGGCAACGCGGGCCTGGAGTCGGCGCTGCCGAGCATGACCCGCGGTGCGCACGGCCCGGTCACGGACCTGCTGAACCACCTGTTCGCGGGCGCGGCGTCGGTGACGGCCAACGCCGAGGTGCTCTACCTGAGCCATCAGGGCACCGCCAAGAAGGCCGAGCTCAACACCTCCAACGAGGCGGGCAGGCAGAGCACCCGGCGTGAGCACGTCTGGGGCGCCTGGGGCCTGCAGGTGTGGGGCGGCATCGCCGTGGACCACGGCATCAAGGAGACGGGAACGTTTGACGTCTACGCCGGCGGGGGCGCGACCTGGAAGAACACCGACAGCTACGGCTCGGGTGGCCGGGTCGTGGACAGCGCCAAGTTCAGCCGGCCCACCGCGAACTTCGCCGGGTTCGCGAAGATCGACATCACCCTCACCCGCGGCTCCAGGACCGAGACCATCACCGTCACCGTGCCGGTCGAGCTGGGCTTCCCGCGCGACGAGCTCACCGCAAGCTACGACCCGACCCTCGTCCAGGCCACGGTGCAGACCGGCGCCGACGGCTCCGAGGTGCAGTGGTTCGGCCCGACGGGGATGGTCCTGCCCGGAGATCCCGCGCCCGTGCGTACGCCGCCGGTGGCGTGGGGCTCGCCGCCGGGGGAGTCGCCGGTGTCCCAGTCCCCGGTGTCCCAGTCGCCGGTGTCCCAGTCCCCGGTCCTCCCACCGCTCGCCGGGCCGCCGCTGGCCCAGGATCCGGCCTCGTCGCTCTCCTCGCCGTCACTGCCGCCGCCCTTGCTGCCCCTGCAGGCGGAGGCGCAGCCCCCCGGGCCGCCGCTGCCGGTGCCGTCCGGGCCCGCCGTCACGGCGGCGGCGCAACGGCCGCCGATCAACGTGCTGACTGTCGACGGCGGCACCCGGACGGTGCACGAGGTGCGGGGGGACGGCGAGTGCTTCTTCACCTCGGTGCTCGCGGGCGCCGCCACCCAGCACCCGGGGGCGCCGCTCGGCGCACTCACCGTCGGTGACCTTCGTGCGCACACCCTCGCGTGGTTCACCGGGTCCGCGGGGACGTCGATGCGCCGGTCCCTGGACCTGCACCTCGACCAGGACCTGCGGGACCGGACCGTGCAGGCGATCCTGCCCGGGCTGACGACCTCGGACCTGCGTTATGTCCTGACGGGCAGCACCGCGAACGGGAACACGTCGGCGGCGCGGCTGCGCCAGGAGATCACCGGGCTGCTCGGGCGCCCGGCCGAGCACGCCAATCCGGCCTGGGGTCGTCTCCTTGAGGTCCGCCAGGTGATGACGAACGTGCCGGACCTGGCACGGCTGTTGCGGATGCCGCCCAGCGCGGCGGCCACCGAGGCTCTGCGCCGCCGCGACCTGTGGAACACCCCGTTCTTCGACCACGTCCCCGACATCGTGGCCGCCGCCGCGGCGGTGAACGTGGTGGTCGTGACGAGCCGGCCGAACCGGTCGCTGGAGGTGACCAGCCTGCATCCGGGCTCGGCCCAGGAGCCGCGGCCGTCCGTGTACGTGCACTACAACGGCGTGAACCACTACCAGGCGATGAACTGATCATCCCGGCCCGGGCAGGCGCCTGGGCCGGCCGGGCGGTGCCACCGCCGGGTCGTCGTGAACCGCCGGGCCGCCGGCCCCGTGTTGGAGACAGCGGGTTCGGTTCCCCGCGCCGCCCGCGCCGGGAACGGCGCCGACGGGCGGGGCCGGGTCCCGCCGCCACGACGGAAGGAGCGCCCGTGCCCGAGGCCGACGGTACGGGTGGCAGTCCGGCGGGCGCCGTCGGCGGCCGGGACGAGCCCACCGAGAGCTGGCACACGGCGTTGCTCGGGCTGGCCGGCGTGCTGCCGGACGGGCTGGTCGCCCTCGCGCGCGGCTGGCTGGCGGACGGACGTCACACCGACGTGGCACGGGCGGTCGGTTTCGCTCTGGTCGCGGGTCGGTTCGCCGGAACCGGGCACCTCGCCGAGCTCCTGCGCGGATGGCTCGACGGAGGGGGCGGCGACAGTGTCAGCGGCAGTGACGGTGCCGCCGGCGGCGCCGGGGTGGACGAGCCGCTGGACGTCGATGCCGCCGCTGACCTGGCGGCCATGCTCGCCCACGACGGCGGGAAGGCGGCGGCCCGGGGTGGGCAGGCCCCGGTGCCCTGGCGGTTCTACCCGAGCGAGCCGGGAGCCGGCCAGCCGTGGCCGCACCTGCCACTGGACCTGACCGCCGCGGGCACTGGGGGCACTGTGGGCTCCGGGGGCACTGTGGACGCCGGGGACGGCGCGGGCACCGTCGTCGGGACCGACCGGGCGATGATCGAGGCAACCCGCGCGGAGACGGGGGCATGCGGGCTGTGGCGGGCCTGGCGGGTGCCGCCCGCCGAGGTGCCGTGGCCACCTCCGAAACGGATCTACCTGGTCACCGTCGAGCGCCGCGGTGAGCTCGCGGCGGCGGCCGGTCGGCTGCAGGCGGCGCTCGCGGCGGCCGGGGAACCCGATCCGCAGGTCGAGGTCTGCCCCCGTGGCGTCCCCGTGCCCGCCTACCAGCGTGTGGCCCGGGCGTCCGGCTGCCTGCTGTGGGCCCGTGAGCCGGCGGGGGCGATCTCGGTCGCCCGGGTGTTCGACGAGGTCGACGCGCTGGGCGGCCCCCGGTTCGCGCCGGACCGGCCCCGGCTCGCAGGTGCCACGGCCCAGCGGGTCGCCGCGTATCTGGACGCCGGGGTCCCGGTGCTCGGCACGGCCACCACCATGGCCGACGTCGTCGACCCGGCCCGCGGGGACGTCGTGCCGCTGACGTTCCGGACCGACGGCCGCTGGGTGTGGACCGACACGGTCGGCTACTACCTGAGAACCCACGGCCTCGCCCCCGATGCGGACCTGCTCCGCCACATCGACCTCGTCGGCCGGTCCGGACCGGCCGACGAGGTCGCCCTGCACCGGGTGCTCGTCCACCTCCTCGGCCCCGAGGAGCCCGCGCGGGCCGAGCCCGTCTGGGAGGTCCCCGCGATGGGCGGCGCGCTCGCGGCATCGTCGGGGGCGTGACCGAGGTGCGCCCGTGACCACTGCCAGCAGCGTCTCGCCCGTCGCCCGTCCCATGGCCGCCCCGGGCGCCCAGCCCGCCCGGCCCGCTCAACCCGCTCAGCCCGCTCAGCCCGCTCAACCCGCTCAGCCTGCCCCGATCATCCAGGCCGCCCACGACGGGACGGCCGTCGGCGGGCCGGGCCGCCCGACGCCCGGCGCGGCGGGCTGGGGCGCGGACGGGCGGCCCACTCCCGGCCGCGACCGTCGCTGGCACGTCCTCCCGTCGCCTGGACCGGTCTCGCCCGAACCGGCCTCCACGGAACCAGCCGCCGCGCACCCGCCGTCCGTGGTCGGTCTCCGGACGCCGCCGCCGGACCCGATGGTGGACCGCCTGGTCCAGGAGAGCGTCCCGACCGTGGCAGGACGCTTCTTCCGGCTGGCCTGGGCGGGGGCGCGGTGGCTTCCGCCGGCACCGGCTGGTGTCCTCGCCGTCCATCTCGGGGCGGGGGCCACGGCGTTCCGACTGTTCGGCTACTCCGTGCCCGCGCCATTCCTGGCCCGGGTGATCCGGGCCTGCCCCGACTGGTACGGGCGGCCGGTGCTGGTCGTACCCCACCCGCATCCCGGGCCGGAGGCGCTCGCGCCGCTGGTCGCCATGCTCGGCGCCGAGCTGGGTGTGCCGGTGTACGCGGCGGGTGCGGGCATCTGGCAGTTCCCCGGCGTGGCCTTCACGGGTGACGTCTTCGGCCGGTGGGCGGCACCCGGCGGAGGGCCGCGCCGGCCGGTTCCAGCTGGTTCGTGGCTGCCCGTAGCCACCGTCCGGCCGCCGGTGGTCGGGCCCCAGGCACCGCCACCGGTGCCACCATCACCGCCTGCACCGCTGACACCGCTGACACCGCAGCCGGTCCCGGTTCGTTTCGCGCCCCTGGACAGGCCCGCGGCCGTGCCCGCGCTCGCTGTCCGCCTGCCTGGCGCGGTGCGCCGGGCAGCGACCGCCGACTCGACCTGGCAGCCGGCGTTCCCGCCCCTGGCCATGCTGCCGCCTGTCCCCGACCTGCCTGCGTTCTCGGAGCTCCCGGCGGTCGTGGCCGGGCCGCCGTGGCCGGCGCCGCCCCTCCCCGTGCCGCCGCCCCTCCCCGTGCCGCCGGCCGTCCCCGCCGCGTCAGCCGTTCACGCCCCGCCATCGGTTCCCGCGCTGCCGTCGGTCCCTGCTGTGCTGTCCGATCCGGCCCCGCCGGACGTTCCCGCTGCCCTGTCCGTCACCGGCCTGGAGCCCGACCTCGCGCGTCCGGCCGTTCGCGTCCTGCCGACGGTGCCGCCCCCACCCACCGTGCCCCCGCGCGACGTCATGCGGGACCCGCGGGCGCCCGGCGGGCTCGGGCCGGCGGGTGCCCCCCCGGCAGCGCCCGGGCCGGGCATGGCGCTGGCGGGGCCGGTCACGCCCTCGCCGGCCGCCGTCGTCGCGGCCGCGCTGCCCGTGGTGACGACGCCCGCCCCCGATGGGCCCGTGACCGTGCTGCCCGCGGAGCGTGGCGCCGCGTCCGCCGAGGGCGGCGGCACCGCTGGGGGTGGGCCGGCGTGGGCGCGAGTCCGGCCGCGGGCGCTGCCCGAGGACCGCGAGCACCTGCGGGCGCTGCTCGGCTGGCAGTTCGAGACGCACGCCCGGGCGGTCGCCCGCACCCTGGCCCTGCAGCCCGGTCTGCGCTCGGCCGCTGGCTCGCGGGACATGCTCGCCGGCCTGGTCGCCGTCCGCGCTTACCTCTCCCCGTCCGGCGACGCCCCGGCCAGCGCGGACCTGGTTGATCAGGCCCTGCGCCGCGATCCGGCGCTCGGCCCGACCGACGAGGGCACCGGCCTGCTCGCCCGCTGCGTCTGCCTCGGTCTCGCCCGGCTGCCTGCCGTCGTCGGATCGGTGTTCCGGCCCGCGGTGCTCGCCCCCGCCACCGTCGGTCGCTACCGGCCGCGTGACGTGCTGGTCGAGCCGGGCCTGCTCGAGGTGTCCCTGGCGTCGTGGCGGCTGCCGGCGCAGACGGTGGAGTACGTCGTCTGGGCGCTGACGGCCCGCCGCACCGAGTCCCTGGGCGTCGACGCGGCCCCAGGCCAGCCGCCTGCGCCCGAGCGCGCGCTGTTCGCGCCGGGTACCCGGTTCGTCGTCCTCGCCGTCGACCACCCGGGCGAGGGCGGCGCGGCCACCGTCGCCGGCGGTGCCGAGGGCTCCCCGCGCGCGGGCGGTCCGGTGCGGGTGCTGTTACGGGAGGCGCTCGGGGACCGCGCCGACGCCGCGGCCGACGAACGGGCGCTGCGCCGGCTGCGTGAGGCCCTCGCCCGTCTCCCCGGCGGACGGCCGGAGATGCCGGCGGACGTCGACCCGTCGTCCCTGGGTGACGACGCCACGGCCGGACCGGTGCCGGCCGGAGCCCGGCGCGCCGTCGGCCATGCCGACGACGGGCGGCCGTTCGCCCTCGACGGCGGCCATCCGGTCGACGGGCCGCGGCTGGCGGACACCATATGACCACGCCCGCCGGCGGGGCCCGTACGACCGGCATCGAGCTCAGGCCCGGGCGTGCGGCTGGCGCCCGCGCCCACGCACACCCGAGGAGAAGACGATGACCGGGGCCGTCGTGTCCGTCTCGACGACCGACGCGGACTGCGTGAGCGGGATCGCGCGCGCGCTCGCGCTCGCGCCCGCCGGCGACACCGTGGCCGTGCGGCCCGGCGTCTACCGGGAGTCGTTCGTCCTGACCCGCGACGTCGTGCTGGTCGCCGAGGAGGGTTTCGGCAGCGTCGTGATCGAAGCACCGCCCGGTTCTGCGCTGCTCGTCGTGCAGGGCGAGGCCCGCCTGCACGACCTGCTGCTGCGCGGCGGCGACGAGGAGCTGCCGTTGCTGCAGGTCGCCGGTGGGCGGGTCTGGCTGGAGAACTGCGAGGTGCGGGCGTCCGGCGCGGCCGCGCTGCACCTGCGCGGCGGGAGCACCCGGATGCGCGGCGGCCGGGTGTCGAACCCGGGCGGCGTGGGCATCGCGGCCGAGGGCGGCACCGCCGAGATCATCGGCGTGGGCATCTCCGACGTCGCCAGCTACGGGCTGCTGGTCTCCGGCTCCGCCGCGCCAGTGCTGCGGGACTGCACCTTCACCGAGGTGGGGGAAGCCGCCGTCCTGGCCAGCGGCACCGGTGACCCGATGTTGTCCGACTGCCGGATCACTGCGGCGGCCGGCGTCGGGGTGGTGGCGAGCCAGCAGAGCCGGCTGCGGATGGTCTCCACCCAGATCGACGGCGGCCAGGCCGGCCTCTACGCTGTCGAGCGGGCCCGTCCCGAGCTGACCCGCTGCTGGATCCACGACACCCGCGGGCACGCCGTCATCGGCCAGGACGACGCTGCGCCGCGTCTCGCCGACAGCCTGATCGAACGGCCGGCCGGTCACGGCGTGCACCTCACCGGCAGGTCCGCGGCCGAGCTCGACGCGTGCGTGCTGCGCGGGACCGGCGCCGCCGGCCTGGTCACCGCGGACAGCGCGGCCCCGGCCGTCAGCGGCGGCGAGCTCGCCGGCTGCGCCGACGCCGCCGTGCTCGTCACCGGCCAGTCCGCGCCGCGCCTCGACGGAACCCGGATCCACGGCAGCCCGGTGGGCGTGGCGATCGAAGGCGCCGGCGCCCCGGTACTGGCCCGACTCGACATCGTCGACGTGGACTGCGGTCTGCACGCCACCGGCGGGGCGGGGCGCCTCGAGGACAGCCGGATCGACGGCGTCCGGCGCACGGCGGTGGTGCTGGCCGGGACGAGCACCGCCGAGCTGTGCAACAACCGGGTCAGCGGCGGCCGGGTTGGCATCGCGATCCGCCAGCAGGCCCGGCCCACCATTCGCGCCGTCGAGGTCGTCGGTGGCCGGGACGCCGGGATCCTGGTCGAGGGGTCGGCCCACCCGCGCGTCAGCAGCAGCCGGGTGCATGGTGCGACGGGGCCCGGGGTGGCGCTCGCGCCCGGTGCCGGGGCGACGTTGACCGACTGCGAGCTGATCGGCAACGGTGGCCCCGGCCTGCTGGTGGAGACCGACCGGCCGGTGTCCGTCGGCGGCGGGGTGATGCGCGGCAACGGCGGCGACGCGGTGGTGGTGACCGTGGCGGCGTCGGCCTCCCGGCTGGAGCTGACCGGTGTCGACACCGGGCACAACAACGTCACCGTCCCGCCACCGGCGCCGGTGGTGCCCGTCACGCCCACGCCGTCGTCGTCGCTGTCGTCCTCGCCGTCCTCGCCGTCGTCGCCGTCGTCGCTGGGATCGTCGTCGGGCGCGGCGCAGGGGGGCCGCGATCTCGACGAGGCCGGCGCCTCGCCGGCCCCGGCCGCGGCGGAGCTGGGGGCGGGCAGGGACGCGGCGCCCGCTCCCGGCGGTACCGAGGACGGCCCGGCCAGCCAGCCATCCGCCGCGACGACCGCCGGCGGCGGCCCGGGTGGCCCCGGCACGCGCGACGGCTCTGATCCGCGCGGCGGCGCGGGCGTGCCCGGCGCCACCGACCCGATGGGCGCGCTGCTGGCCGAGTTGAACGACCTGGTCGGACTGGACGGGGTCAAACGCGAGGTGGCCACCCTCGTCGGGCTGCACCAGATCGCGAAGCGGCGCGCCGAGGCGCGGCTGCACGCACCGCCGCCGATGTCGCGCCACCTGGTCTTCGCCGGTCCGCCGGGAACCGGCAAGACCACGGTGGCGCGGCTGTTCGGCCGGATCCTCGCCGCGCTCGAGGTGCTGCCAGGTGGGCAGATGGTCGAGGTGGCCCGGGCGGACCTCGTCGCCGAGCACGTCGGYGGGACCGCCGTGAAGACCACCGCGAAGTTCGAGGAGGCGGTCGGGGGCATCCTGTTCGTCGACGAGGCGTACACCCTCGCGCCGGGCGAGGGCGGTGGCGGCGGTGCCCACGACTTCGGCCGGGAGGCCATCGACACGCTGGTGAAGCTGATGGAGGACCGCCGCGACGAGATCGTCGTGATCGTGGCCGGCTACGCCCCGCAGATGCGCACGTTCCTCGCTRCCAACCCGGGGCTGGACTCGCGGTTCTCGAAGACCATCGAGTTCGAGAGCTACTCCGGAGCCGAGCTGGTCACCATCGTCGAACGGCTGTGCCGCGCCCATCACTATGCGCTCGAGTACGAGACCCAGGAGGCGCTGCGTCACCACTTCGACGCGCTGYCGCGGACCGAGACGTTCGGGAACGCCCGTGCGGCCCGGCAGATGTTCGAGGACATGCTGGGCCGGCAGGCCTACCGGCTGGCCCGCACCCCCGACGCTCCCGAACTGGAGCTGGCCCGGCTGCTGCCCGAGGACCTGGGGGACGATGTGGCGGCGGTGCCGGGCGCCGGGCAGCCCGCGGCGCTGGCCGAGCAGCAGCGGGTGGTCGACGGGCTGCTGYGCCGCCTCGACACGATGATCGGCCTGGACGAGGTGAAGCGCGAGGTCGCCGACCTGGTCGATCTCATCGCCTCGGCGCGTGCCCGCGCGCAGGCCGGGCTCGCCGCGCCGACGGTCTCGCGCCATCTCGTGTTCGCCGGCCCGCCCGGGACCGGGAAGACCACGGTCGCGCGGCTGTACGGGCAGCTGCTGGCAGCCATGGGCGTGCTGCGCACCGGACAGCTCGTCGAGGTGGCCCGGGCGGACCTGGTCGGGCAGTACGTCGGGCACACGGCGGTGAAGACGACCGAGGTGTTCAACAGGGCCCGCGGCGGTGTCCTGTTCATCGACGAGGCGTACGCGCTGTCCGCGGGCGGTGAGGGCGGTGGGCACGACTTCGGCCGGGAGGCCATCGACACGCTGGTGAAGCTGATGGAGGACCACCGGGACGAGATCGTGGTGATCGCCGCGGGCTACACCGGCGACATGAAGCGGTTCCTGGCCAGCAATGCCGGGCTCGCCTCGCGCTTCAGCCACCAGATCCGGTTCGCCTCCTACACGGCGGACGAGCTGGTGGCGATCTTCGAGGAGCTGGCCCGGGTCGCTGGCTACGACGTCGACGGCGATTCCCTGCGGGTTCTGCGCACCCACTTCGACGGCATCACCCGGGACGAGACGTTCGGCAACGGCCGCTATGCCCGCCAGCTCCTGGAGCGGGCGGTGACCCGCCAGGCCAGCCGCCTGCGCGGGCAGGCCGCCCCCACCGTCGACGAGCTGCGGGCCCTGCTGACCGCCGACATCACCGCCGCCCTCACCGCCCGCTGACGCCCGCTGACGGCTGCTGACGGCTGCTGACGGCTGCTGATGGCTGCTGATGGCTGCTGACGGCCGGGCGGCCGGCCGGGGGCTGGTGGGTGGGCGTGGACGCGGCGTCAGGCGTCGCGCAGGCCGAGGTGACCGGCTTCCTGACGGAGGGTCCGCAGCGCGTGGTGGGCACGGCTCTTGACGGTGCCGACAGGGACGCCGAGGGCGGCGGCCGCCTCGGCGGTCGTCTGGTCGCGCAGGTAGAGCTGGACGAGCGTGGAGCGGTGCGGGTTGCGGACCCGGCCGAGCATCGTCGAGACCACCATCCTCGCCAGGACCGTGTCGGCGTGGTCGGGCAGCAGGGCGGTGTCGCTCTCGTCGGATGTCAGCTCCTGCTCGAGCGGCCGGGCCTGGCGCGTGCGGTACCCGTCGACGACGAGGTTGTGCGCGACCCGACGCAGCCAGCCGTGTACGGACCCCCGCTCGGGAACGAGCCGGTGAATATTGTGCCAAGCGCGAAGAAACGTTTCCTGAAGGACATCTTCCGCCCAGCCGCGATCGCCCCCCGTCAGCCGGTTGACGTAGCTGAGAAGCGCRGCACGCTGCTCGCGGACGAGCTCGGCGAACCTTTCCTCATCCGGTGCCRTGTTCTCGGTGACCGGCGAAATCGTCGTCATGGCAGAACCATCGCCAAATGCGCGCCGCGTTCCCAGGGAGCGCACCCCCGACCGGCAGGTGCCCACCCCCGACCCGGGTAGGGTCTTCCCTACCCGGGTCGACCGCGATCCCGTTCACGTGCGCCCGCATCAGGTCGTCCGTATACGGTTCGAACGGCGGCGCAGGCCTTCGGGAAGACCTTGGGAATAGGACGGCGCTACCGGGTCAGCGGATGGCGCTACCGGTCAGCTGAGTCGGTGCAGCACGACGACGGCCCCGGTCGCTCCGCCGCCGTCCGGCGCCCTGGTGCGATGGGCGTAGCCGTAGAGCACTCCGATCAGCACGGCGACCGTCAGCACGATGACGCTGATGGCGAGGGCGATGACCAGGTCGCGGCGGTCGAGGACCGGCCGGTCGCCGCCGGATCCCGAACGGCCCGCCGGCGCCGGCTCCTCAACGGGAGTCGGTGTTCCGGCCGAGGCCGGTACATCCGGCGTGGGCACAGGTGCAGGTGCAGGTGGTTCGTCGGCGGCCTCGGCCCGGCTTGGCGGTGTCGGTGCGCTGGGTGGCGTGGTCGGTCGCCGGTGCCGTGGCCAGGGGGAGGACAGGCCGCCGTCGGAGTCGGTACCCCCGGGGACGGTGCTGTCGTCGGAGGCGGTGCTCTCCGCGAAGGCGCCAGGGTCCTCGACGGCGGCCCCCGCCGACCCGTCGGGCGCGCCGGCCGCGCCGGTTCCGTCGACCGTGGTGCCGTCGACGGTGCCGTCGGCGCGCGTCCGGTCGCCCGCCGTCTCGGTGCTGGCCCTGTCTTCGACACCGGCCATGCCTCCGCCAGCCGTGGTTTCGCTGGTCGGGCCGTGGGTGGCTGTGCCGTGCACGGGGCCTGGCTCGGCGACGGCACCGTCGACCGGACCGGCCGTGCTCCCCGGCGACCCGGCGTCGCGTCCGGCAAGCACCACCGTGTCCTCGGRCCAGTCGGCCGGGGCGCCGCGGCCCTGCTCCGCGGCGGGGACCGCCGCCGGCGCGGTCGCAGCCGTTGCCGCAGCTGCAGACGCAGTCGGAGCCGCTGTCGCGGTCACCGCCGCTGTCGCGGGCGCGGGCGGGAACAGCGACGCGGCGGCGATGTGGGCGGCGCCCAGCGCGACGACGTGCTTGGGATGGGTGTCGACGACCGTCGGCCGCCCGAACGACGACTCGATCGTGCGAGCGATCAGCGGAATTCGCGACGACCCGCCGGCGAGCAGCACCGCGGACAGATCCACCGGCCGGATCTCGGCGGAGCGCAGCGCCCGTTGCAGGCCCTCGATCGTGGCGACGACCGCCGGGCGGATCATTTCCTCGAACCGGGCCCGGTGCAGCCGGACGTGCTGGCGTGCCGAGCCCAGGAAGACCTGGATGACGGTCTCGTCGTCGAAGGACAGCGCCTCCTTCGCCAGCACGCAGTCCTGGCGCAGCCGGGCCAGCGCGACGGCGTCCTCGGGGCCCGCGGCCGTGACGGCCCCGCCCAGCTCCCCGTCGACGTAGCGCAGGATCGCCTCGTCGAAGTCCGTCCCGCCGAGCCACTCGACCCCCTCGGGGGTGCCGAGGATCCGCATCTCACCGGACTCGAACAGCAGGACGGCGCTGTCGAACGTGCCGCCGCCGAGGTCGTACACGGCGATGACGTCACCGTCGGTGAGCGTGCGTGCGGAGGTGTAGTACGTCGCGGCGGCCAGCGGCTCGGTCACGACGTTGACGTCGGCCAGCCCCGCCAGCCGCTGCACCTGGTCGAACTGCTCCAGCCGGTAGGGCCCCCACACCGCGGGCCGGCTCAGCACGATGCGCTCGGGCGCGTCGCCCTCCATCTGCGCGACGGCGTCCACGGCGTCGCGCAGCGCGGCGGCCATCAGCGAGGCGGGGGAATAGGGCGTGCCGCCGAGCAGGAGCGGGGTGGGGTCGCCGAGCCGCCGTTTGAACTCACGGGCGGCGCGGTCGGGTTGGCGCTCCGCCCGGCGGTCCGCCGCATCGCCGGTGAGCAGCTGCCCGTCGTGGCTGGCGAACRCCACCGACGGGATGACCACGCTGCGGGTGCCGAGGCTCACCATCTCGACCCGCCCCGGCCGGCCGGTCGCCACCGCCGTGAACGTGGTTCCGAGATCGACTCCCAGTGCGTAGCTCACCGCGCTCGCCTTCCGGCAGGCGAGATCCGTGCCGGCACAGAACCTCCCGATATGAGCGTTTGTTCGGGAGGCTACCGGCCTTTCTGCCGCACACGGAGCCATCAACAGATAAGACCTGGTCACGGCTTCGTGTCGGTGATCAAGAACGTGCTGCCATCCAAACGTTCGCGAGTGGGGGCCGCCGCGCCCGGCGGTCAATAGCGGGCGCTGTTCACCTTCTGGACAGCCGTGGAACTCGCCCCGGACATTTTCCCGTCCGGAAGATGGGCGGGGTGTGAATCGGTTACTCGATTCGGGACACCCCTCCGGCGATCTTGTCGCTRCACGCGGCGACCCGACGCGGACGGGGCCAGGCGAAGCCGGGCGAGACGGGAGGGAAGGGATTCCGCCGGACGGCCGTGGCYGGTCAACCCACATCGCCTGTGCCGCAGCGTGGGCACACTGATCGTGTGGATGAGGTGTTGCGGGTGGAGTTGGCGCGGCGGGTCGAGGCTGACCAGGCGATGCGTCGGGCCTGGCCAACCCGTCCCGGTGACGGTGCTGACGAGGGCGAGCTCACGAGGTTCGGTGCGGTCGACGAGGACAACACAGCCTGGCTGAGGCGCGTTGTCGCCGAGCACGGCTGGCCGGACACTTCCCTGGTGGGCGAGGAGGGTGCGCACAATGCCTGGCTGCTGGCGCAACACGCCGATCACGATCCTGTCTTTCAGGCTGAATGCCTGGATCTGCTGGCCGCGGCGGTCGAATGCGGCACGGCGTCTCCCGCTGACCTGGCGTATCTGACGGACCGGGTTCGGCGCGCCCACGGCGATCTCCAGCTCTACGGCACTCAGTTCTGGTATGGAGCCGACGGCCTGGGCGAGCTGCAGCCCCAGCCGATCGCCGAACCCGACCGTCTCGACGAACGGCGAGCCGCCGCCGGGCTCGGACCGTTCGACGAGTATCGGGCCCTGATGATGAACATGCACGGCTGACAGCCAGCGAGAGGATTCTGCCTGCGCGGAGACGCAGGGCCTGATCCGTGCGGTGGTGACTGTCTGGCAGCGATGATGGCGATGTGGCCGTAGGGGTCAGTGGGGGCTGGCCGGCTCCCCAGCCTCACCCGACGCCGTGGCCGCCTGGGCACCCTGCGATCGGATGCGGGGGCGCCACTGCTCACGCCACGCATCCACGGTCGAGGCGCGCCAGCGCGGACGGCGCCGGTTCGCGGGCCGGTCGAGGTCAGGGTCGTCAGGCGCCGGCGCGGTTCCGTCCGCGACGTAGGCGCGCCATGACGATGCGGTCAGGCACAGGCGATTAGCCACCTCGGTCACGTACATCAGCGGGTCGGTGTCCATCTGGCCATGGTGCCTACGAGGACTGTCCGACATCGAACTCTCCCCCCCACCTATCGGGATCCGGTCGGCCTTGCGGGTGTGCCGGAGGATGGCTGGGCGAGGGTGGAGGACGGGGCCAGCATGGCGGGGTGGCAGGAACGCGAAGCGGCGCTGTGCGCCGCGRCCAGCCATCTTGCCACCGCCACGAACCGGCTCAGTCTGGCCGAGCCCGTCGCACCCCGTCCAGGGCGGGCCGCCCTGGACGACCCGGAAGAGCACGGCGTCCACCCGGCCGTTGGGGGCCTGGCCAAGGTAGACGTTGCCCATCCCGCCCACGCCCTTCAACGTGTACCCGCCGACCGTGGCCGGTCGGTGGATCTCAGCGGCCGGACAGGTTGCCCGATTCTTCTGATTGCCTGGTCCGCGGCGCGAATCGCTATCGCAGGAAGTTCTTGCCGATGTCACGCGCGGCTGGCGGGCTCGCGGCGCGCCCGCCAGCCCGCCAGCCCGCCAGCCCGCCGCACCGCACGGTTCCGCGCCCACGATTCCTGTGCTCGGAAGCAAATTTCCCGTCCGCGTGATGGTTGCGACGATTCGTGAGTCGGAGTGGCAGGCTATGCGGTTATGGACGGGGGTATGCGGGTCTCGCCGATCGGGCGGGACGACGCGGCCGCGGAGGGCGGGGCACCAGTGCGGCGGGTGGATTTCTTCGTCTCGTACGAGGAGACGGACCGGAGCTGGGCGGAATGGATAGCCTGGCAGTTGGAATCGGCCGGTCATGCGGTGGTGCTGCAGGCGTGGGATTTCGCCGCGGGTGCGAATTATGTGCACGAGACGCACCGGGCCGCGATGGATGCCGCGCGGACGGTGGCGGTGCTGTCGGCGGCCTATCTGACCTCGGCGTATGCGGAGGTGGAGTGGCAGGCGGCGTGGGCGGCGGATCCGTCGGGGGTGGAACGGCGGTTGGTGCTGGCGCGGGTGGAGGACTGTCCCCGGCCTGGGCTGTTGGGGCAGCGGGTCGGGGTGGATCTGTTCGGGTTGGACGAGCGGGCCGCCCGCGAACGGTTACTGGCGGCGGCGAGCGGCGAGCGCCGGAAACCGGACCAGCCGCCCCCGTTTCCACCCCGGCCCCGGGCCGCGGAGGAAGACAGCCCGCGGTTTCCGGGAGTGTCGGTACAGGAGTCCGCACAGATGTCGGCACAGGTGTCGGCACAGGCGGGGTCGTTGTGGCAGCCGGGCCGGTCGCCGTTTCCGGGGCTGGTCGCGTTTGATGCCAGCCGGGCCGCCGTGTTCGAGGGCCGCGATGGCGACACCCGCCGGTTGGTGGAGAGGCTGACCGGCCCGGCGGGAGAGGACGGCCTGCTGGTGGTGGTGGGCCCGTCGGGATGTGGGAAGTCCTCGCTTGTCGCCGCGGGGCTCGGCCCTGTGCTCGCGGCGGATCCGGACTGGCTGGTGGTCGCCCCGGTGGTGCCGGGTGGGCGTCCGCTGGCCGCGTTGGCGGCGGTGCTGGCGGAGGCCGGCCGTGGGCAGGGTCTGGACTGGTCCGCGGAGCGGCTGGCGGCCCGGCTGGGCGAGCCGGACGCGG
This sequence comes from Parafrankia colletiae, assembly GCF_001854655.1. GTDB lineage: Bacteria > Actinomycetota > Actinomycetes > Frankiales > Frankiaceae > Parafrankia > Parafrankia colletiae. Next base: position 51,420 of record NZ_MBLM01000149.1, read on the forward strand.
TGGTGGAGGCGGCGGGGGAGCTGGTGCGGGCGGCGGGGGCGACGCGGCTGTTGCTGGTGGTGGACCAGGCCGAGGAGCTGCTGGCCCGGGCTGGTCCACCGGTGCGGGCGCAGTTCTTCGCACTGCTGGCAGCGGCGAGCGGCGGGGGGCTGGTCCGGGTGGTGGCCACGTTGCGGTCGGAGTATCTGGACCGGCTGATCGAGCAGACGGCGCCGGTGGGGCTGCGGGTACGTCCGGAGGCTCTGTACCCGTTGGAACGGGATCTGCTGCCGCTCGTGATCGCCGGGCCGGCGCGGTCGGCGGGGCTGCGCATCGAGGACGAGCTGGTGGCGCGGATGGTGGCCGATACCGGGGACGGGCAGGGGCTGCCGTTACTGGCCTACACACTGGCCCGTCTGCACAGCCAGGTTCGCCTGGCGGGGACAGACGTCCTGTCCCTGGCGCTGTACGAGGCGACCGGCGGGGTGCGGGGCGCCCTGGTCGATCATGCGGATGCGGCGCTCTCCGAGGCCAGGACCTCTACGGGGCGTGGCGCGGAGCAGGTGCTGGCGGACCTGCTGCATCTGGTGAGTGTGGATGGCCAGGGGGAGCCGGTCCGCCGCCGGGTCCCCCTGGATGATCTGCCTGGTGTGGTGCGGGCGGGGCTGGTTCCGTTCGTGACCCGCCGGCTGCTGACCGTGGGTGCTACGGACGGCGGTCCGGTGACGGTGGAGGTGGCCCACGAGCGGCTGCTGGCCGTCTGGCCTCCTCTCAACGCCGCGATCAGGCAGGCTTCGGATCGGCTACGCCAACGCGCCCAGGCCGAATCGGCCGCGGCTGAGTGGGACCGGCAGGGCCGGCGGGCGCGATGGCTGTGGAACCTGAGCCTGGTCAACGCCACCCTCACCGTCGTCGGGGTGGAGGGGCTGACTTCTGCCGCCCGGGCTTTTCTGCTCGCCGGCCGCCGGCGGGGGCGGCGCCGGCTGGGCGGCGCGTTCGCTGTTCTGATCGTGCTGTCGCTGGTCGCCACCAGCCTCGGGATCGTCGCCCTCGTGCAGGGCCGGACCGCGGAGGACCGTCGCCGTGTCGCGATGGTCGACCGGCTTCTCACCCTCGCTGACACCTCCCGTGAGGGAGACCCGACCGCCGCGCTGCGGTTCGGGGTGGCCGCGGGCGTTCTCGCCCCTGATGAGGGCACGACAGCCCGGATCCGGGGCAGTCTTCTTGACACCCTCGTCGACCTGCCCGCTCTCCCGACCTCCCTCGCCGGCCGCGAGGACTCGGGGCAGACGGCGGCAGCCGGCCCGAACGGACCGCTGGTCACCGGCGACGGCACGGAACGATCGCAGGACACCTCGGACCAGGGGCAGGCGTATCAGATCGGCGATCCCCTCACCGGCCACGTCCGCTCGGTGGGATCAGCGGCGTTCGGGCCGGGCGGGTTGCTGGCCACCGGCAGCGATGACGACACAGCGCGGCTGTGGGACGTCTCGGATCCGCTCCAGGCCCACCCACTCGGCCGGCCCCTCACCGGGCACCAGAACGGGGTGAACGCGGTCGCGTTCGGCCCGGACGGGCTGCTGGCCACCGGCGGCGGCGACGGCACGGTGCGATTGTGGGACACCTCGGACCGGGAACAGGCGTATCAGATCGGCGATCCCCTCATCGGCCATATCCGCTCGGTGGGATCAGTGGCGTTCGGGCCGGGCGGGTTGCTGGCCACCGGCAGCGATGACGGCACGGTGCGGCTGTGGGACGTCTCGGATCCGCTCCAGGCCCACCAGCCCGGCCGGCCCCTCACCGGGCACGAGAAATCGGTGGATGCTGTCGCGTTCGGACCGGACGGGCTGCTGGCCACCGGCGGAAACGACGGCACGGTGCGACTGTGGGACGTCTCGGATCCGCTCCAGGCTCACCAGCTGGGCCAACCCCTCACCGGCCACGAAAGCCGGGTGTTCGCGGTCGCGTTCGGGCCGGGCGGACTGCTGGCCACCGGCAGCGGCGACAACACGGCGCAGCTGTGGGACGTCTCGGATCCGCTCCAGGCCCGTCAGCTGGGCCAACCCCTCACCGGCCACGAAAACTCGGTGGTGGAGGTCGCGTTCGGCCCGGACGGACTGCTGGCCACCGGCAGTGTCGACGGCACGGTGCGGTTGTGGGACACCTCGGACCGGGAGAACGTCCGCCGCATCGGCCAACCCCTCGCCAGCCGCGAATCCCCGGGGCAGGCGGTCTACGCGGTGGCGTTCAGGCCGGACGGGCTGCTGGCTACTGCCGGTCGCGACAGCATGGTGCGGGTGTGGGATGTCGGAAGGCTGAAGTGGCTGCGGGCACACGCGTTCGAGGTGGCCTGTCGTCTCGCTGGACGGGGGCTGACCGAAGCGGAATGGCGCCAGTTCGTTTCTGGCACGGGCACCGACCCCTATCGTGACTCCTGCGGGGACAGGCGCCCGACCGACTGATCACCGGCGCTTCCTCATGGTTGTGCGGGACGCCCGCGGCGCCCCGGTCGGCGGTCAGGCGCCGGAATACGGCAGCCGCATGCCGATGCCGTGAGCGTCGCGCGCGGCGGCCAGGTCGAGCTGTCGGGCTTCGTCCTCATGCCCGGCGCGGCGTAGCGCCCGGGCGAGCCGCCGCCGGGTACGGATCGCGAACGGCACCCCACCGGTCTTCTCGGCGAGCACCAGCGACGACCGCAGAGCGGCGATGGCATCGTCGACCTGGCCCAGCGCGAGGGCGAGCCCGCCCCGGTACAGGGCGGCGGGGCCCATGCAGGTCAGGCCGAGAACAAAGGTCACCAACGTCTCGCCGTACCCCGCGATGCGGTCCGCGAGGCCGGTCGCCCAGTCGGCCATGTCCGGGACCGCGTCGACGAGCTGTGCCACGATCTCGGCGAGAATCACGACGTAGACCGGTTCCATCGCACCCGGAGCGACGTCGGCCAGGTCCGGCCGGACAAGGCGGCGGACCTCACGTGCCGCCGCTTCCGGGCGCCCGGTCTCCGCGAGCGCGAGGGCGCGGATCAGCGCCCACTCGGCGATCACCTGTTCCTCCATGTCGTCCACCTGCGGGAGGAAGTCGCCCATGGTGCCGCGGTCCCAGGCGGTGATGCCGTGGATGGTGGCGGCGGACTGGGTGAGCGCGTTGATCGCCCCGGGCGTCACGCCCGGCAGTGACCCGCCCAGGACGGCCGCGACCTCGGCGGCCTGCTCGTACCGCCCGGCGTAGAGGTGACGCATCGCCTGCCAGCAGCGATCCAGAAGGTCGAAGTCGGGGTCACGCACCTGGCGCAGCCGCCGGCTGAAGGCGGCCGACTCGCCCTCCGCGGCTTCGACCTGGCCCAGCTCCCAGAGGACAGCCCGACGCAGGTGCCGGGCCACCAGCTCGACGCCGGGCGGGCCCTCGGTCATCGCCCGCAGCCTGTCGGCGATCGCCAGCCGAAGGCCGGTGTGCCGCGGTGTCCAGGCCGCGAGTGCCCGGGCGATCAGCAGGCCGGCGGGTTCGGCGGGTTTATCGGGTTCGTCGGTCGGCCCGGGTCGGGCCGCGTGCTCGTCCGCGAGCACCTCGGCTGCCCGCAGGATGAGACGGCTCGCCGCCTCCGGCTCCCCGTAGCACGCGCGGACGGCCGCCGCGGTGAGCAGTCGGAAGCGGAGGTCCTGTTCGGCCGCGGGCAGCGCCGCAGCCGCGGGCAGCGCCGCCGCGGCGGCCTCCAGATCGGCGATCAGGCCCGGCACGGGGACGTAGAACAGGGAGCTGTAGCCGCCGACCACGTCGCCGGTACGGGTCAGGTGCGCGAGCCCTGCGCGGATGGTGTCGCCGCGCTCCGTGGCGATCCGGGCGGCCTCGGTGAGCACCTGCTGCGCCTCCGCGAAGTCGCCGGACCGGCGCAGCGCCTCGCCGCGGATCACCATCAGGTCGACCAGCAGGTCAGGATGGTCCCCGGGGACGAGGTCGAGACCATGGCCGGCGAGCGTCGCCGCGTCCTCGAACGCGAACTGCGCGAGCGCGGCCCGGGCCGCGGCCGCCTGCGCCTGGGCGGCGCGCAGGTCGGTATGGCCGGCTGCGGCGGCGCGGAGGTGGTGCGCGAGCAGCGCGGCCGGCACCGACGCTCCCTGGTGGGCCACCAGGGCGTCGGCGACGCGGCCGGCCAGGCGGGCACGCTCGGCCGCTCCCATCCCGGCCAGCACGGCCTCCCGGACGATGTCGTGGGTGAACCGCAGCCGGCCAGGGGCGGGCACGTCGGCCAGCCCGGCGGTGACGGCGATGTCCACCGCGTCGAGCGCGGCGGCCTGGGGCAGGCCGGCGGCGGCTGTCACCACCGGCAGCGCCGCCTCGCGGCCGACCACGGCGGCCGCCGCGAGGAGGGTCGTCATGTCGGCGGGCATCGCGGCCAACCTCGCGAGCACGGTGTCCCGCACCCCGGTCGGCAGCGTGCCGGCCGCCGCGGCCTGGTCGACAGAGGTGGTCGCCGCCAGCCGGGCGAGCTCGGCGATGAAGAAGGGATTGCCGGCGGTGCGGTGGCGGACCGCCTCCGCCTGTTCGGGGGTGGGCGCCGTCCCGCTCACGGCGCCGAAGAGCCGGCCGGTGTCAGTCGGCGGGAGCCCGGCCAGCTCCACCCTGGTCAGGGCGGGGTGGCGGGCGAGCACGCCCAGCAGCCGGCGGAGGGGCCCGCTGTCCCGCGGCGGCTGGCCGCGCCCACCAGCTGGGATGGCGGCGCCGGGATCGCCGCCATCGGGGTGATCGCCCGGGGTGGCCTTCCCGCCGATCTCCGGCCGGAAGCTGCAGACCAGCAGCACCGGGACGTCCGTCAACTCGCTGGCGAGGATCTCCAGCATCGCGATCGAGGCCGGGTCTGCCCAGTGGATGTCCTCGAGCAGCGCCAGCACCGGGCCGGCGGCCGCGAGTTCGGCCAGGTGGCGGCCGATCGCCAGCGCCACCTCGAATCGGACCGGACCGTCACCGTCCCGGCCCGTCCCGAACGCGCCCACCACTTCCACCGGGAGACCACGCAGCAGCTGCCGCCATGGCCAGTAGGCCGGGGCGCCGGAGACCTGCGTGCAGCGGCCCCACCGGACCTGCGCCGGTACCCGCCGGACCTGCGCCGGTACCCGCCGGGCCTGCGCCGATGCCCGCCGGGCGAGTTCCTCCAGCAGCCTGGTCTTGCCGATGCCAGCCTCGCCGGACAGCAGGGCCACGCCGGTCGCCTGCTCGGTGACGGTCCACTCCCACGCCTGTTCGAGGGCGGCGAGTTCCCGGCCTCGGCCCAGCAACGGCAGCCGGCCGCCGGCGGCCGCGGGGACGGCGGGGGCAGCGGCAGCGGTGGCGGTGGTCGCGGCTGCCGGCCCCGTGCCGGAAGCGGTGCCCGGCGAGCTGACCCAGGCATGTGCGGGACGGGGGATGCCGGGGCGGGTCAGCTCGGCGTCCTGCCGCAGGATCGCGGTCTCCAGCTCCCGGAGCTCGGGCCCCGGCTCGAGACCCAGCTCGCTCGCGAGGGTCTGCCGTGCCTGGCGAAGTACGGTGAGCGCGTCGGCCTGCCGGCCGCCGCGGTACAGGGCGGTGGCGAGCTGGGCGTGCAGCCGCTCCCGTAACGGGTGCCGGCTCGTCAGGACACGCAGCTCACCGATCACCGCATCGTGTTCGCCCAGGTCGAGCCGGACGGCGAGAAGGTCCGCACGGACGGCCATCCGGTCCTCCGCCAGCTTCACCCGCGCCGCTTCGGCTGTCGCGTGGCCCTCCAGGTCAGCGAACGGCTCACCCCGCCAGAGGGCGAGAGCCCGCTCCAGATGAGCGCGGGCACCGACGGTGTCCCCACCGTCGAGCGCTCGCCGGGCGAGCGCCCGCGACTCGTCGAACTGCCCGGTGTCGAGATCGGCGGGGGAGACCGCGAGGAGGTAACCGGAGCCCCGGGTGACGAGGAGCCGGTACGGCGGGCTGACCCCCGGCTCCAGGATCCGGCGCAGCGCGGACAGGTGTGCCTGCAGCGTCGACCGCGCGGCGGGCGGCGGTTCGCCCTGCCACAGCTCGTCGGCCAGCGCGTCCGCTGTGACGGTCACGCCGGGCCGCAGCAACAGGAGGGTGATCAGTTCCCGGCGCCGCCGCGGGCCGAGCTCCAGCGGGGAGCCGTCGCCGGCGGTGGCGATGGTCGGCCCGAGCACACCGAACCGTACGGGAGACACACCGAACCGCACGGGAGAGGAGCCGCTCACCGCTCCGATCGACCCTCCCGATTCACCCCCGCCGGCCGGGCACCAGCCGGACGCAAGGCGCACGCAAGCCGTTCACCGCCGGACGACCAGCGTAGTTGGCAACAGTCATCCCAGGCGAGTGGCGCGGCACGCGGCCGCCCCAGCCATGGAGGAGAAGCCATGTCCACCGTGGAATCACAGCCTCTCACCGGCGCGACGCGGGTGCCGCGCGCGGCGCGGCCCCCGGAGACCGCCGTGCCGGCGCCGGCGTGGTCGGATGACGCGATGCCGCGCCGGGTCCTGCTCGGTGCCGGCGGCGTCCTGTTCGCCCTGGGGAACCTGCTGCACCCGCTCGAGCACAACGAGGCGGCCGAAGAGGCGGCCACCTGGTCCGCCGCCCACCTGCTCTTCGGTATCGGGGGTCTGCTGATCGCCGCGGGGCTGCCGCTGCTGGCGGGCCGCCTCGGGCCCGGCCGGCTGGCCCGGGCCGCCTACGCGCTGGTCTGGCTCGGGTTCGTGACGATGCCCGCGAACGCCTACATCGAGATGTTCGTCGCACCGAACATCGACCACCACACCATGCACGAGATCGAATCCGACATGACGATCGTCGCCGCACCGCTCGCCTTCGCGTTCATCATCGGAGTTCCGCTGCTCGGAATCATCGGGTGGCGGGTCGGCGGGCTGGCCAGACCAGTGGCCGCGGGTCTCGTCATCGCCGGCGTGACTCTCCTCGTCGGGCCGGGCCTGCCCGTCGCGGAAGGCTACTGGATCATTCCGGCCACCGTCGTCGCAGGCCTCGCGCTGGCGGCCACCACCCTGCCGTGGAGCGACAGCAACCGGCCGCGACGAGTCGGGAGCTGAACGGGTGGGCCCGTTCCACGCCACCTCCGGCACCGCCCGGGGCGGACCGCGGACGGTCCCCCCGGGCAGGCCGGCGCCCGTCCCGCTCGCCACCGCGGCGACGACCGGCGGCGCCTACGGCCTGCTCCGGATCCAGCTGCTGCCCGGCGACGAAGCGCCGTACCTCGTACACCATGGCGAGGACCGGTCGTTCGTCGTCCTCGACGGCCGGATGCGGGTCGATGCCGACGCACGCCGCTTCACCGCCGCCACCGGAGACCTCGTCTTCGTCCCCCGCGACCGGCCGCACCGGTGCGTCGCCCTGGACGGGCCGGCCGACGTGCTCATGCTGTTCACGCCCGGTGGGGCCGAAGGGCTCTACCTCGCGCTCTGGCCGCCTGGGCACGATGCCGACCTCGTCGTGCGGCTGTCCGCCGAGTACAACGTCGACGTGCTCGCGCTGCCCGCCGAGACGCCGGACGAATCGCGGGGATGGTGTTCTTGACCCGCGACGGTGCCGGGGGTGGCAGCGACGGGTGCGTCGCTGGTGAGGGCACAGAGGAACGACACCCAGCTCGCCCGAGCGGCACCGGCCCCCAGACCTGGCCCCCGACCGCCTGGATCGACGCGGAAACGGACGCGAGTGTCGGTCGGGCGCGTCGGACGGCACGCATGCCTCGGACGGACGTGCTTCGGACGGGTGTGATCTGCGTCGGACTCGTGCGACACGTGGAGATCGCCGCCGGGCACGGAGAACTGCTCTCGTAATGTGCACCACTCTCACTTTGGGTGATTGTTCGTGTGCTGATGAGGTTGGATGGTTCGCGTTCTGGTCCATCTGGCAACGGAAGGGAGCAGCGTCGTCGTGGTAGGTAATGGCGGGGATGTCGTTCTGGTGACAGGGGCGACGGGTAATCAGGGTGGTGCCGCCGCACTGCGGCTGCTCGCCGACGGCTGGGCGGTGCGGGCGCTGACGCGCGATCCCGCGGGCGCGGCGGCCCGCCGGCTCGCCGACCAGGGTGCGGAGATCGTGGTCGGCGACCTGGACGACCCGCAGTCTCTGGACGCGGCGGCCAAGGGCGTCCACGGGGTGTTCAGCGTGCAACGGGGGGCGCTCGGCCATCCGCCCGTGTCGTTCGCGGACGAGGTCGCGTGGGGTCGCAACGTGGCCGACGCGGCGGTGCGGGCCGGTGTCCGTCACGTGGTCCACGCCTCGGCGGCGGGGGTGGGGCCGGCGGCTCCGCGGGCGCTGGCGAGCAAGTGGGAGATCGAGGAGCACCTGCGTGGCAGTGGGCTGCCGGTGACGATCCTGCGGCCGGTGTCGTTCATGGAGAACTACGCCTCGCCGGCCTTCGGCGTGCAGACCGGCACGCTGGCGAGTCCGCTTGCGCCGGACGTCGCCGAACAGCTTGTCGCCCTCGACGACATCGGCGCGTTCGTCGCGCTCGCCTTCGCCGATCCCGTGCGGTTCGCGGGACGGACTCTCGCGATCGCCGGCGACGAGCTGCGCCCCGCCGAGACGGCGCGGGCCCTGAGTCGGGCCACCGGCCGCGACATCGCGCATGTGTGGCTGCCCGTCGACGCCGTCCGCGCGGTGAACGAGGACTTCGCCGACGCGGTGGCCTTCGTCAACGAGCTCGGCGGCTACGGTGCGGACATCGCGACCGCGCGGGCGCTGCACCCGGAGCTGATGACCTTCGAGAGCTGGCTGGAACGCAGGGGTACCGCGCTGCTGGCCGCCCTGTTCGAGTGACGGACCTGGTCGAGCCGACTGGGCCGATCTGGCCACGCTCGCGGCCCGGGAGCCGTCGTGTCGCTCGCCGCCGGCCGGCCGGAGACCGTCGCGGCGCTCGACGCCCTCGCCGCGAGCACCCCCGTGGAGCCCGTCGGCGGCGAGCTGGCGAACCTGCCCCGCGCCGTCGTCGACGTGCCGCACTATCCGTGGAAGCGGCGCCGCTACGCGATCGTCCCGGCCGGCGGTACGGACACCCGCGCCCGTCGCCTCACCACCGTCTGACCCCGCTGGCGAGAACGGTCCCGTCCAGCTCGGACGGGGCCGTTCTCGGTTGCGGGGTGCGTCAGCCGGCGAGGCCGAGACCGGCGGGGACGTCGACCGGCGGGCCGGTGACCTCCGCGCTGAGCACCGCGGTCAGCTCGGCGCGGGACGCCACGTTGACCTTCGCGAAGATGGCCTTGGTGTGGTCGCGCACGGTGTGCTGGGAGATCCCGAGCCTGCGGGCGATCCGGTCGGTGCCGTGCCCGGCGACGAGCAGCTTGGCCAGCTGGCATTCGCGTGCGGTGAGGCCGTGGAGGGCCAACATCACCGGCAGCAGGTCGGCGCGGCTCGCGGGCTCCAGCACGACGGCGGTGCGCGACGCACCGCCGCCGCCGTGCGCCGACGAGGAGACCAGCACCTCGCCCTGCACCAGCAGCCAGCCGCCGCCCGGCAGCGCCATCCGTAGCCGGGCCGGTCGGGGCGGGCCGCCCCCGGCGGCGTTCGCCTGGGCCTGCACGGCCACCATCGTGACCGACACCGGCAGGTCGGGTGGTTCGACCGGGCTGATGCGCCGCAGCCAGCGGTCCGCCTCCGCGGTGGAGGCCTCGAGGTGGCCCGCCGCGTCCAACACCAGCGTGCCGGAGCCCGCCAGCGGGGTGTGTGGCGGTGGGGTGCGGGCCAGGCCGGACCGCAGGCCGTGGCCCAGATGGCGGGCGATCGTGGCGACGTAGCGGACCTCGGCGGCGGTGAAGTCGGGTTCGTCGTCGGCGCGCCGCAGACAGCCCATGCCCCAGGTGGCGCTGCCGTCCCGGGCGAGCAGCCGCAGCTCGTCGCGCAGCCCCAGCGGGTTGTATACGACCCGGTGCCGGGTGGCGCGGTCCAGGTCGCCGCCGGTGGAGGCGGCGAGGGACACCGCGCAGCGCCCGGATCGGTCGAGGTCGAGGAACCCGTTGACGCCGGTGCCCGCCAGCTCGTCGTGCAGGTCGTCGGCGTGCAGGCAGACCTTGGGACCGACGGCGTGCAGCCGGGTCGGCAGCAGGGTCTCGGGGTCGGTCGTCATCCACGAGCCGGCGTCGTAGGGAACCACCCGGCGGACGCGCTCGGCGACCTCGGCGACGAGGTCCTCCGGGTTGATGCGCTGCTCGCACAGGTCCGCGATCCCCTCGCGCACGGCACTGGCGCGGATTCCGAGGGCAGGCTTCGCCACGCCCGCGACCTTACCTGCATGCCCCGGCCGAAAAAATCCCCAATGTTGGGGGGATGCACGAGGCCCCTAGTTGCGGGATGGGCGTGCCGGCCGCTCCCCGCAATTATCACGGGTACTGAGCAGAGGGAGGGAATCCGCATGGCGATCACCGTTTACGGCGCGAGTGGATACACCGAGCCTTTTCCATCTTGTTTTTCTGAAAGGCGGTGAAGATTCTCGCACGATCCGCCCGGCCCGCCGTGGTCGACTGTTGTCGATACGGGATCGGAAAATAGACGAGTCCTCGGTAGATCACAGGGTGTCTACTCCACTGCTCCCTGACCGAGGACTCGTTGCTAACCTACCCCGGCACCATCAACCTGCCCGAAGCGACCCTGGACTTCCTGGCCGCGTTGCTCACCGACGACCGCGAGCGCCGCGGAACCTGGCGGAAGCTGCCCGCCCGTGACCAGGCACTTCTCGTCCTTGCGCACCTGCGCAACGGCGACACCTACACCCGCCTGGCCGAAGGTTTCGGCATCGGCGTCGCCACGGTGTACCGCTACATCCGCGAGGCCGTCGACCTCCTGGCCCACCGCGGTCGGACGCTGCTCGCCGCCGTGTGGACGTTCGCCTGGACCCGCAACAACTTCCTCGTCCTCGACGGGACGGTCGTGCGCACCAACCGTGTCCGCGCCCACAACTCGCTGTACTACTCCGGCAAGCACAAGTACCACGGGATCAACCTGCAGGCCCTCATGGACCCCTACGGAC
>NZ_MBLM01000150.1 GCF_001854655.1 Parafrankia colletiae
CCCAGGTGGTGGGGATGAACTGCATGGGGCCGACGGCGCGGTCGTAGGTGGTGTCGTTGTCGAGGGTGCCGTTGTCGGTGTCGCGGATGAGGGCGACGCCGTTGGCGCCGTTGAGGGCGGGGCCGAGGATGGGGCGGGTGATGGTGCCGTCGGTGGTGATGGGGCGGCCCTGGGCGTGGCCGGATTCGACTTTGCCGATGGCGGCGAGCAGTTCCCAGGGCAGGTTGCAGCCGGGGGCGGTGTCGGCGAGGGTGCGGGCGGCCTGTTGGTAGGCGGCGAGGAGTTGGGCGGGGATGGCGCGGGCGGCGCTGGTGAGGGTGATGGGGGTGGTGGGCTGGTCGGCGGGGGAGGTGGCGTCYTCGGCGAGGTCGKYGGTGGTGAGGGTGGTGGGGTCGGGTTCGGGTGGGGTGTTGCGGATGAGGTCGGGCATGGGCCAGTCGCCGGGGCGCAGGGGGGCGGTGACGGTGTCGAGGTCGCCGGGGTTCYKGCCGGTGTTGCTGCCGGGGGTGGCGGCGGTGCAGAAGAACAGCAGGCTGGCGGTGACGGCGGTCGGCAGCGCCGCGGTACGCACCAGGCCCGCCCGCCGGTTGCGCCGGGCCGCTGGCTGCCCGGCGGTCGCGGACTTCGAGCCCTTCGAGTGCCTGGAGCGCCTGGCACTCCTCGTGCGTCGACGCGGCCTCGGTGACCGGGACGGCTGGCCGGGCGCTGGAAGCTGCGTGGGATCTGCAAGCTGACCCGGCACCGAGAGTTGAGACGGCGCGGCGAGCTGGGGCCCCGCCGAGAGCTCAGAGGCTGCCGCGAGCTTGGGGGCTGCCGACGGCCGGGACTGCGGAGAAACCTGGGGCTTTCGGCGGCTCCGGTGCCGGCCTGCCGTTGCGGCGGAGGTATGCCGGCGTGTGTTCCCGGGCGCGCGGTGCGCGCCGGCTCGTCGCTCGTAGGATCGATGCGTCGTCGCGGCGGCCACATTCGAGGATTCCGGCGGCATGACCACGGTGGGGGCTACCACGGGTCGGGCGAGAAGATCGACACCGGGCTTTTGTTGGTTGGCCTGATGGCCGACGATGTGCCGGACCGAAGGTGACTTTCCGTGTTGGGAACCGTCAGGCGGATCAGGCGTTGATTCGTGTGCGGAGAGAGAATTGGTCGGGGATGGGCGAGATCGACGGTGACGGCTCACCGGCACGCAGCTCCTGGGCTCGGCGTATACGCGATGGGGGGTGCTCCGCCTGTCGCGTATACGGGGCGCGTGGACGAAATGCCTGCTCATGGCTTTGATACCTGGTCCGGCGGCCAGTGACGGGTGATGGGCCGCCGGACCAGGCAGTTGCCGCACGGCTGTGACGGAGCCGTGCGGCCGCCAGAGTGCGTCGGGCCGGGGCGATGCCGGCCTCCGACGCGGTAGGGAATCCCCTTAGTTCATCACTCTCCGTAGTATTCGCAGAGGCTGTGGTCGTGATGGACCGGCAGTCCGGGTGGCGCACTGCGCTCTGTCTGTGCTGTGTGGAAGCTATGTGAGACAGAACTGTGACTCAAGGTCCATGTCTCACGCCACTGAAACAGTAGATTTCAATCAAACTGTTATCTAGGTAACGTGGTTGTCGTTCCATTGGGTTGATGCTGCCGCTTGTGGCAGTACCCACCGTTACCTGCTGCCCGTCAACGGCGCTGCGGTCGGCTGGTGACCGCAGCGGCCCAGCTCATGGCGTTGGGCTCGCGACTGGCGAAGGGTGCGACTGTGCGAGGCCGGGTCGCCGCGACTTCGCGCGCCCGTCAGCGCGATTAGCCGGGCTACCCGCGGCTGTCAATGGCCCATCACGAACAAGCTGCTGTTTTGCTGACCGCTTGTCGGATCAATGACGGGTGTGTAATGCTGCCGTCCGCAAACGTTCGGCCTCCGGAGGTCGGTCAATTCGACGTCCGGTTCCGCGAGCCGCGTATCGGTGCTCATCCGAGTCGCGGCTGTTGCCCGGCTGGCCCACAGTGCGGTGGCCCCCTCGGGATTCCCGTCACCTGTCACCGACCGTAGTTCGCACTGCCCGTGATTTCTGCTGCGTCCGACCCTGGGCGCAGGTCACCGGCGCGTCTCCAGCCGGCCCGCATTCCCGACCCGACCCGTCACGTCGACTCGGTTTCTCCCTTCCCATTCACCTGGAAAGCACCTTCCCTGATGCGTGCCGCCTGCCGGGGCTCCCCTCCCTGGCAGGCGGTCACACAGATCACGGCCGCATGCCCTGTGCGGCCGCCACAGCCGGCCGGGGCGGCCGCAGAGCCCGCCCCCGCTCCGGCCACCCCCTGGCTGTCGCGCTTCGTATCCGCGGCGGCCAGGGGCTGTACCCGTGCCCGCGTTGTGATCCGGCACGGTCCGTCACCGTGCCCACTCGCGGATGTCTCCGCCCACGGACATCCATGATGACCTGGCCCGGCGCCCCTCTCGATCCAGGAATTGTCGCCGAGTCCACGTTCGCGCACCATCAGGGAAACCCGGCCTGCCTTCCCTCGTGGGAATATATCGGGAACGGTGACGACCGGCTGCGGGACCTGGTCCATATGTGGAACGACAATCCCACGGCGAACTTTGGTCTCGCGGTTACCGCGTCGGAAACGAATGACAACGCGCGCAAGTCATTCTTTGCGGCTGACTGCCTGTGTAATCCCGCTGACCCGCCGTCGGATTTCCGGCCGAAGCTGGAGATCAACTGGTCGTCGAACGGCGCCCAGTACTCGTATCCGAACGGYAGCCCGCAGTGGGTCACGAGACCGACGGCGACGACCCCGGGCACGGTCATGCTCCGGGTCACGAACTCCGGGCAGTCCACGTGGCAGGCGAACAGCGCGTTCAAGCTCTCCTATCACGTGTACCAGAACGGCGTTCTCTACGATCAGGACGGCGCCGAGACGAACCTGCCGGTCACCGTCGCGCCCGACCAGACGGTCGATCTCCTGGCCACCATCGACCCGCTTCCGATCGGGACGTACGACATCCGCTGGGACATGAAACAGTCGGGTGTCGCCTGGTTCTCGTCCTGGGGCGTCGACTACATRTCCACCCCACTGACCGTCGACGCCACGCAACGACCCATCGTCACCGGGGTCGCGCCGCCGAACGGCACCGAGGTCTCGAGTCTGCGCCCGACCCTGTCCGCCAGCGGCAGCGACCCGGACAACGCGCCCAACCCCCTCACCTTCCAATTCCAGCTCTGCACCGGAACGGACGCGGCGTCCGGCTCCTGCTGGGATTCCGGATGGCAGTCCGGAACGACCTGGCAGCCGCCCGCCGGGGCACTGACCTGGGGAACGATCTACTATTGGCACGTCCGGGTGAGTGACGGCCTGTACCAGAGCTCCTGGCTGGGACCCATCGCCATCCGGCCCGTGGCCGCCCAGTCGACGACCGAGGCCAGCCTGGGGCGGGATCCCTATGTCCCACCGGTCTCCCATGTACATCCACTGGCGCAGAACTACAGCTCGACGGTCACCGACGCCGCGGTCTCCGGGATCGGCCCGGCGTTGTCGGTCTCCCGGACCTACAACAGTCTCAGCAGTTCCGACGGTATCTTCGGCCCTGGCTGGACCTCCGAGTTCGACAGGTCGGCGAATCCCGAGTCCGCCGGTGACGGTGACATCCTGGTACGGAAGACGGACGGCCGGGTCGAGCGCTACGGCCGTAACACCGATGGCAGTTTCGCGCCGCCCCAGGGTGTGTACTCATTCCTGCAGGCGCCCTCACCCAGGATCGCCTCTTTCACCAGCGCTGATTCGACGGTATCGCTCGGGCTCGCGGACACCGGTGAGAGCTGGCAGGTTCTCGACGGAACCTGGGGAATCTCGAACAACAACGCCTATCTGGTCTCCGGCTCCATCTGGCAGCGCAATGCGGCGGTGATGCCGGCCGCTGCCGACGGGACCATCCGTTTCACCGCCCCGGTGGCCCAGGACGGCATCGGTGTCGCGTTCCGCGCGCAGGACATCGACAACATGTGGATGCTGTACGTCCAGCCAACCACGAACTCGCTGGTCCTCGCGAAACGGGTGTCGGGTTCGGAAACGCAGGTCGCGACGATCGCGAACGCCTGCTGCTCCGCGAACGACACCTACGCGGTGACGACCTCGGGCAGCCAGATCACAGTGCTGCGCAACAACCAGGTCGTCGGGTCGGCCACCGACCCGGCGTTCAGCACGGTCACCCGGGCCGGCATCTACTGGGCCAGCGCGGGTCCCGGCCGCATCGGGTCGATCACCCTGATTGACGACCAGCATCGCGACACGATCACCCGGGCCAACTCGACGACGTCGCTGGGCACCACGGACAACGGCGAGAAGTGGCAGAACGTCGGCAGCGCGGCCTGGGGTGTGAGCGGCAACGCCGCCTATCTGGCCACGGCGTCGGGGAACCGGAACGTGGCGACGGTGTCCGGTGCTGCGGACGGGGCGTTCTCGTTCACGATGCCGGTCGCGCAGGCCGGTCTGGGGCTTGCGTTCCGTTACGCCGATCCGGCGAACTACTGGCGTCTGGTCGCGCAGCCGTCGGCCGGTACCTGGCAGCTGATCAAGCGCGATGACGGTGTCGAGACCACGGTGGCGACGTCGGCGGCGGGTACCTGCTGTACCGCGGCGGACGTGCTGCGGGTCGAGACGAACGGCGCCCAGATCCGGGTGCTGCGGAACGGGACGCAGATTCTGCTGGTGAACGACCCGGCGGTGTACTACGGCAGCCGCGCCGGCCCGTTCGCGGAGGCGACCGGCACCGGCCGGCTCGACAACCTGGTCTTCTCGGCCGCAACCCTTCTCACGGAGAAGGGCGGCAGCTCGCACGCGTTCCGGTCGGACGGCCGGCTGACCCGGGTCACGGACTCCGCCGCGCGGCAGCTGCAGCTCGCCTATGACGGCAACGCGCGTCTCACCTCGGCAACGAGCGGGCCCAGCGGCCGGGCGTTGACGTTCGGCTGGTCGGGCAGCCATGTCAGCTCGGTCTCGACACCGTCCGTGACAGCCCACGGTGGGGCGTTGACCTGGTCGTACGCCTACACCTCCGGGAAGCTGACCGGGGTCACCGCACCGCATTCGACGACACCGCTGACCTACACCTACGGCACGAGCGGTGGCGCGAACGGCAGGCTGACCCAGATCACCCTGCCGCGCGGCAACATCGACACGAAGGTCGGGTACAACGCCGACGGCACGGTCGCCTGGCGTGAGGACGGCCTGGCCAACCGCACCTCGTTCGCGGTGCACGCCACCGGGGCGACGACCACGATCCGGATCACCGACCCGCGAGGCCATGCCACCGACTGGGAGTACAAGAACGGCCAGCTGATCTCGCGGCGTGACGGTGCGGACGAGCGGACCTTCGCCTACAACGACCGTGGGTTCCTGCGGCAGGTCCGGGACGAGAACGACAACGCCCTCACGCTGCAGACCGACACCCGGGGCAACGTGCTCGGCCGCACCACCATCCGCGCGATGGTCGGCACCAGCCCGGTGCAGTACACGGAGTACTACAGCTACTTCGCCGGGGCGCCGGGTGACCCGCGCAACGACCTGATCACCGCCTACCGGGACRCCCGCTCGTCGGCCCCCACCCACGACACGTACAGGACGACGTACACCTACAACGCCGCCGGCGACCTGATCCAGACCCGCACCCCGGCCACCGCGGACTTCCCGACCGGGCGGACGACCAGTTCGACGTTCACGAACGGCACCGAGGCCGCGATCGGCGGCGGAACCGTCCCGCGGGGGCTGCTGGCGAGCCAGACCGATGCCCGCGGCAAGGTCACGACCTTCGGGTACGACTCGAAGGGCGACCTGCGCCGTGACCAGGACCCGGCCGGGCTGGTGCACGAGTACGCCTACGACGAGATCGGCCGGYGGCTGACGTCGCGGGAGATCTCCGACACCTACCCGTCGGGCCTGACGACCACGACGACCTACACGAAGCTGTCGCGGGTCGCGACCGTCACTGCGCCGGGCGTGACGAACCCGATCAACTCGACGACCCGCACGGCGGTCACGACGAACAGCTACGACCTGAACGGGAACCTCACCCAGGTCGTCGTCTCCGACTCGACCGGCGGTGACACCGCCCGCACGACCACCTACACCTACGACAACGCCGAACGGCAGACCTCGCAGACGGTGGCCGCCGGCACCTCGGCGGCGTCGACGACCTCGCTGACCTACGACGCGAACGGCAACATCGCCACCAGGACCGACGGCAACGGCACCGTCACCGCCTACACCCACACGGCGAAGAACCTGCTGGCGACGACGACCGTCGAGGACTTCGTCGACGACCCGGTCGCCGGCTCGTCGCCGCATGACCTGCTGGTGGAGTCGCGGGCCTACGACCCGGCGGGCCGGCTCGCCTCGGTGACCGACGCCGAGGGCCGTACCACCGACCACACCTACTGGCTCGACGACCTGCCCCGCCAGGAGATCCTGCGCGGCTACCGTCCGCCGGACCTGACCAACGGTGTCCTGTCGGGCCCGGGTGCCTACGACATCGTCCTGGTCGACCGCTCCTACGACGCGGCCGGCAACCCGACGTCCACCAGCACCGGTGGTGGGCTGCGCACCGCGGCGACCGCGTACGACGCCGCCGGGCGGGTCACCTCCAACACGGTCGCCCCCGGCTCGGTGGCCCGCGCCGCGACCTACACCTACGACGCGGGCGACAACGTGACGTCGACGGTGCTCGGTGCCGCCGGCACGGCCGCCACCGAGAGGGTCGACGTCGCCTACGACGACGCGTCCCGCCCGACGTCGGAGACGGTGTTCGGTGACGGTACCGCCACCTACGTCACGGCGATCCAGCATGACCAGCGGGGCTTCGTCACCGGTGTGACCGACCCCCGCGGCTATGTCGCCGGCGGCCCGCCGAACGCGGCGTTCACGACGACGATCGCGACGAACCAGGTCGGGGTGACGTCACGGACGACGTCGCCGCTGGTGGCGGTCGAGGAGTGGGGCGGCAGCCCGACTGACCAGACACAGACCGTCGACGGGATCGTCAACGTCCACGGCGAGGTCATCCGCGACCGTGACCCGCGCGGCAACGTCACCTCGATCACGTACAACGCGGCCGGTCAGGTCACCGGGCGGTCGCGGCAGCCGTACACCCCGCCCGGCGGTTCGGCGATCACCCCGGCCGAGTCGTGGACGTACGACGACAACGGCAACGTCCTGACCCACACCGACGCCCGTGGTGAGACGACCACGTACGTCTACGACAAGCTCAACCGCCCGGTCGCCGTCACCGACCCGCAGGTCGGCTCGGCTACCGCCGGTGTCAGCCGCATCCTCTACGACGACATCGGCAACGTCGTGTCCACCGTCGACCAGCTCGGCGCCTGGACGTTCTACGCCTACGACGACCTCGACCGGGTCTGGGCGACCACGCAGACCGAGCGGACCCCTGCGGCGACGTTCACCACCTACACGGTGCACAACAACGCCGGTGACCTCGTCCAGGTCCGCACCCCGGCGAACGCGACCGGCGGGCAGTCGCAGACCGCGGTCTACAACGCCGCCGGTGATCTGATCGAAAGCCGGGATGAGGGCAACAACCTCACCACCTACGCCTACGACCTCGCGGGCCGGCTCGTCGAGGTCACCGATCCGCTGGGCCGCTCGACGCGGACAACCTACGACCGGGCGGGACGTCCGGTGCAGGTCGCGGAGTTCTCACCCGCGGACGTGCAGCTGCGGGCGGTGTCGACCGGCTACGACGCCGCCGGCAACCCGGTCAGCGAGACCGATGCTCTGGGACGGACGACGGCGGCGACGTTCGACGCGCTCAACCAGCTGCGCACCGTCGTCGAACCGGTGGACGTCTCCACATCGGTCACCACCACGTTCGGATATGCGAAGGCCGGGTTGCTCTCGCGGCGGACCGATGGGCGGGGTAACCGGGTTGTGTACACGTACAACCCGTTGAACCTGCGGGAGTCGGTGATCGAGGCGTCGACGACGGCGCATCCGAATGCCGCGGACCGTGAGTGGCGGACATCGTACGACGCGGCGGGTCTGGCGGTGTCGGAGACGGCGCCGGGTGGGGTGGTGCGGGCCCGGACGTTCGACGAGCTGGGCCGGCTCACCGCGGAGACCGGTTCCGGTGGCGGTGCGACGGCCGCGGCGCGGACGCTGGGTTACGACCTGGCGGGGAAGATCACGTCGATCTCGCATCCGCAGGGGTCGCAGGCGTTCACCTACAACGACCGTGGCCGGGTCACCGGCGCGTCCGGTAACGGTGGGGCGACGAGTTTCACCTATGACGTGAACGGCCGGATGGCGTCGCGTACCGACCCGGGTTCCTATTCGGCGTTCACGTACAACACCCGCGGTGACCTGTCCGTGGTGACCGGTACGGCCACGGGTGGGTCACGCACGTTGACCTACGACTCGGCCCGGCAGCTGACGTCGGTGGCGTACGGGGCGGGCGCGACCCGCACGTTCGGCTACGACGACCTCGGCCGCACGGTCTCCGACACGTTGACGGGGTCGGGGGGGACGCTACGGACCCAGACCTACGGCTATGACGCCAACGACAACCGTCTGACGACCACTCTGAGCCCCGCCACCGTGGCATCGGCGGGTACCCAAAGCTACACCTACGACCACGCGAACCGGCTCACGTCCTGGACCGACCCGGCGTCGGTGACCACGACCTACGGCTGGGACGCGGCCGGGAACCGGACCTCGGTCAACGGCACCGCAGCGACCTACGACCAGCGTAACCGGCTGCTGTCCGACGGCACCGCCACCTACACCTACACCCCCCGCGGCACCCTTTCGACCCGCGTCGAGGGTACGACCACGACCACCACCAGCTTCGACGCCTTCGACCACCTGGTCTCCGACAGCACCGGTGTCGGCACCACATACGGCTACGACGGCCTCGGCCGGTTGGCGGTCCGTAACGGCACCCGGCTCATCTACGGCGGACTGGAACGCGAACCTGTCACCGACGGCACCGCGGCCTACTCCCGCGACCCCGACGGCGACGTCATCTCCATCGGCAGCGCCGCCGGGAACTGGGCCACCCTCACCGACACCCACGGCGACCTCACCGCCGCGTTCCCCACCACCGGCGCCACGTTGGCCGACACCCGCTCCTACGACCCCTTCGGGAAACCCGTCGTGGCGGGTTCGGCCAACATCCGCGTCGGCTACCAGGGGTCCTGGACCGACCCCACCACCAGCAAGGTCTCCGCCCAGGCACGCTGGTACACCCCCGGCACCAGCACCTTCATCTCCCGCGACCCCGCCGACCTGCCCTTCAGCGGCGCCGCCAGCACCAACCGCTACCTCTACGCAGCCGCCAACCCCCTCACCTACAACGACCCCACCGGCCACTTCCCGGGTGTTCTTGTTGCTGCCCTGGTACTGGTGCCCGGCGCCGGTCAGGTGGCTCTCGGGGCTGCGGCCGTGGCCGGGACTGTGGCGGCAGGGGTGTATGCCGCCGACAAAATCAACGACTGGCGGGCCAGAAACAACGACGCGCCCGCTGCGCCGGCGCCGCAGGCACGGCAAAGTGTGGGCGTAGGCACCGGCGCCTATACCCGCGGCGGTTTCGTCGACCCCAACTACGACGCCTACGCCGCGATCCTCGCCGCCACCGCACTCGGCGCCTTCGACATCACCACCGACTCCAGCCCCGCGACAGGTGCAGGTGCCGGGGCCGGAGCACCACCCGCACCCGCGTCCGTCACACGCAAGAACTACGAAGGCAGCCGTCGCAGCGGCTTGGGAGGCACACCGCCAGCCGCATCCCCCCCGACGCCGGTCGCGGACCCGATCAACCTGGAATGGCTCAACGCCCCCCTCATCTCCGCCACCAACCCCACCAACATCCCCCCCCACCGACCCGCACGCCCCAACGCCAACAGCGGCGGACCCGGCCTCCACACCGACCTCGGTGGACCCCCCACAGCCCCCTTCCGGATCCCCCAGTGCAAAGCCCCCCTGCGCTGCATCGGCGACGACACCAGCAAACCCCTCGACCAAACCCGCGGCAGAATCAACCAGGAACTCCGCAAAGAACTCCGCGACCAACTCGAAGACACCCTCGACCAGAACACCCCCCAGGAAAACTGCGCCACCACCACCCCCGGAATCACCCCACTCGACGACCTCTGCGACCAACAACCCCCGCGCGACCRCCACGACACCGACGAAGATTCGTGTGCGCAGACAGCGACCCCAGCGCGTGACTGTGAACGAGATGACCTGGTGCGCGTGTACCGGGCCCCACAGCGGGGGAACGGACCGGACGAACTGCGCAACGGACTCAACCCTGCACGACATGCGCATGGTAACGGTCGCGCGTACATTGGGACAGAGGATGTGGCGCTGCGTTATGCTGACTACTCGGTCGGAGGGTACGAAGATGGGTACATAATGTTCACGTTCAGACGCTCGGACTTCGAGGAGAACTTTGGCCCAGGATTCCTCTATGAAGGTGGCCCTGGGCGTGAATGGGAAATCCCGTACGGAAAAATCGACTTGTTTAACCGCCTGACAGTGTCTAGGAAGTGGTTTTACGCGCCGTGGTAAATTATCGAGATATTCATGAACTTCCCCTTGATCGATGGGGAAAAATTGATCCTGAGTTGATTGGGAGTGTCGTTGAGGTGCGGATCGTCTGCGTTCATACTTTCGGTGTGGGTGTCCAACTGCGATCGAGTGGAGCTTACGGGCATGTAAACCCCCCGCGAGTGACGGATGGCCGCTTCACGGCGGAAGAGACCGCGGCGCATGTCGGAGAAATGCGGAAGGCTGTTGTTCTGGCGGCAGATCCGGGTCGACAGCCGACTTTGACGATCCGACCATCTGAAATTCCAAGAGATTAAATCATCTGAAATTCCAAGAGATTAAATTGCGTCATTTCAGGATTCCAAACTCACAACTTAACTCACTTAACTCGCTCATTTTCACCGAAAACAGYCCCGGTCTGACTGATTTTGTTAGAAGCTTCCGATCGGGAAGTGGAACGGAGACGCCGCCGTACTCGATGGTCGAGGGTCCGATGCTGGGAAACCCGCAAGCATTCCGCCGCGGAAGTTCGCCCGTCTGGTTTGGGAACCAGGTTGTGTTCTATGAGGGAACCGGGCCGATGCTCGATGCTGCACTTCAGTGAGAATGGTGCTATGTCGGAATTCTTGATCAGAACGTCGAGTGAAAGTCTAGAGTTTCTGCGCGATATAGTCGGGGAGATGGTTGAGTTATGTGCGATATCGCCGGCAGAGGCTGTTGCCCGTATAAATCAGCATTGGATTGAGCGGGATTTGTCGTCCGAGAACGATGTAATTTTCCATGAGGATGCAACCTATTGGGCGCTCTGGATCTACTTTGGTGAAAGTGTGACGGATTGGCGACCAGGGGTCGACCGCTCCACCTGGTCCCCCCGAGAAAAGCCTTCGATGGATTCTGATTTTTGGACAATCAGTTATAGCGGGTGAATCGATTCGCATCGGGTTGGTCGTCTTGGGTTCGACGGGACTGAGGTGGTTCATCGCGCCGCCGTTCCGCCCACTGGGAACGCAGTGGGCGCGGGTGGTGGCTGACTGGCCGGGCATTTCCTGGAACCGGATCTGAATCAGTCACAGAACCACGTTCTCAGTGGATATTCGATTTTTCTTAATTGCTACTTATGTTCTCTCGAGGGGTCTCGCCAGGTGAGGGTGATCTCGCCCGTTATGCACCTGGCCGTGTTGTCAACCATCGCGAGGTTGATCATTGCTTCGGAGCTGGTGGGGAGGGTTGAACCGCCCCGGGTTACTTGGAGGCCGGGGCGGTTCGCAGGCGCCGGCCTGTTCGCACTGATGCCAGATGAGGCGCAGATAGCTCAACAACCGCGGGGGCCCCTCGAACCTCACAGCCTGGAACCGTCGCCGAGGTGCRCCCCGTCCCAGCCCCCACACCGAGCGACGAACCTGCCTGAGTCGCGCCACCACCCCGCCCGCCGGCCTCGTTCGCGGCTGCTGGCCACGGCCCGCCGGCAGCGCTGGGCCTACGGCGCCCCGGAAAGGGCACTATTGCGCCGGCGTGAGCGAGACCCCCGGGCTGTGAGCAGCTCAGGTTTCTGCCCGCTCTGGCGTACCTCATCGGCTGGATTCTCGTCCGGTAGTGAGTACGGGATGGCGGGGACGGTGGTCCAGGTGTTCGGCAGGAAGGTGCCGTCACCCAAGTACTCGACGTACATCATGAGGGCGGACGGGGTGGTGCTCGGTGGGAAGGACGCGGTGAGGGTTATGGCGGCGCTGCCGGTTCCGTCGAGGGTGGCCGTCGCCTGGTCGGGCCAGAATCCGTGGGACACGCGCACCGTTCTGGACGGGTGCCCGTCGCGCCGTTGATCGGGACGACCTTCACCTGCACGGTGTAGGGCGGCCCTGCCGCGATCTGCTCGGGTGGGGTGACCTCCAGCCGGCCGTTCTGGATGGTCAGCCCGCTGCTGAAGCCGACGGACTGGTAGAACTCGTTGCCGCTGTATGCGGCCCTCATACGGTGTACTCCGTGTGGGAGTTCGACCGTCCAGGTGGCGGTGCCCTGCCCGGCGTCGGGCTTCAGTGTCACGGTGCCGCGGATACTGTCGTCGACGACAATCTCGACAGTCCCGGACAGGGTGGGATGGCTCGCGCCGACCATGCTGAGCGCGATGTTCACGGTGACCGATTCACCCTCGTGCCTCTGGGACGGGGAGATCATTCCCATCGGGATCAGGCGTTCGTCGGCTGGGGCGGTCGTCGGCGCCGGGCCGCCACCCGGACATCCTGACACGGGCTGGCAGGCGCTCAGGGCGGGCCCGGTGGGCCCAGCCATGAGGCGCGTCACCGCGCTGTGCCTGCGGTCAGGCTGTTCGATCCTCACGGTCGCGGTACTTCGAGGAGAGCCTGTTCGACGAGTTCGGTGAGGGCTGGGTGGATGTAGAGGACGTCTCGGGCGATCTGGTCGACGGTCTGGTCCAGTGACATCGCCTGGATGAGTGGCTGGATGAGGATGGCGGCGTGCGGGCCGAAGATGTGGGCGCCCAGCAGGGCYCGGGCGGTGGGGTCGACGAGGAGTTTCGCGAAGCCGGTCGTGTCCTCCAGCGCCCAGCCGTAGGCGGTGTCGGAGTACCGCCGCAGGGCCACCATGTGGTCCACGTTGCGGGCGCGGGCGTCCTGTTCGGTGAGGCCGACACTGGCGATCTGCGGTTCGGTGAACACCGCATGGGGAGCGACGGTGCTGGTCAGCCCACGTTCGGCGCCGGGGTGCTGCAGGTTGTAGGCGACGACGCGCACCTCGGCGTTGGCCATGTGCTTGAGCTGGAAGTGGTTGGCGATGTCGCCGAGTGCCCAGACGCCGGGAACACCGGTGCGGTACTCCTTGTCGGTGACCACGTGGCCGTGTTCGTCCAGGGTGAGGCCGCCGGCTGCGGCGTCGATCAGGTCGGTGTTGGGGCGGCGTCCCGTGGCGATCAGGAGCAGGTCCGCGTGGACGTCGACCTCGCCCGCCGGGCCGGCCACGGTGGCGGCGATCCCGGCGCCGTCCGGGCGGACGGCGGTGAGCTGGGCTTCGAGGAAGAGGCGGTGCCGGTGGGCGGCGGCTTCGGTGAACGCCGCCGAGACCTGTTCGTCCTCGGCCATGAGTAGCCGCGGCCCGCTCTGGACGATGGTCACCTGCGAGCCGAACGAGGCGAACACGTGGCCGAACTCCGCCGCGATGAACCCACCCCCGACGATGAGAATCGACGGGGGGATCTCGTCGATTCTCATCACGGTGTCGGACGTGTGATGAGGGACGTCCGACAGCCCGGGAATCGGCGGCAGCTTCGGCCGGGAGCCGGCGGCGACGACGAAGGTGTCGGCGGTGAGCTGTTCGGATCCGACGAGCACGGTCTTCGGGGCGATGAAACGGGCCGGCTCGGTGTACACGTCGATCCCGTTCTCGCGCCGGTAGGCGAGCGCTTTCTCGTGCAATGGGTCGATCCGTCCGAAGATCCGGTCCCGGATCTCCTTCCAGTTGACCGTGTCGACGGTCGCGTGGACGCCCAGCCGGGTGGCGGCGCGGGCATTCGACGCCGCCTCGGCGGCGACCACGAACATCTTCGTGGGAATGCAGCCCCGGTTCAGACAGGTGCCGCCGAAGCGGTCCGGTTCGACGATCGCTGTGCGCAGGTGACGCAGATCGTCACCGGGTAGCATGTTGCCGCTGCCCGCGCCGAGGACGATCAGGTCGTAGTGGCTCATCTGGCGCAGCCCTCCGGGTCAGGCTCGAGCCGTCAGACCGGCGGCTTCTCGACCAGAGCGATGGTATGGCCGTCCGATGCTTACGTAAGCTCGCCGGTGAGCCCTGCGGAGGTACCCGAGCGGGGGCTCCGGGAGTGCCGATGCTGGTTGTGCACGGCATCTGCGCGCCCACCGGCGGGGCCTGGCTGTGGGCTGAGGACACGCGGCGCTGGGAGCAGGCGCCGCGGGGGTCAGCGCCGTCACCACATCCCTTCGCGGCGAGCTCCGCGGAGCTGGCGCCGCTCGCCACCGGCGGGTCCGCCACCGGTGGGCAGCTTGCCGTGCTGCTGCCGAGTACGGCCGCCGGGCCGCTGGCGTCGCCGGAGCTGGCATCGGCGAGGGTAACGGCAACGGCAACGGTGCTGGCGGATGACGCGCCTGGGCTGGCGGGGGAGAGGCCAGCCGCGGACGCCCACCTCCCGGTCCTCCGCCGCTGGGTGGTCGACACGATCCGTCCGGACGTCCTGCCCGCGCCCGGCCCGTGGTGGGAACCCGGCGGGGCGTTCGAGCTCGGGGCGTCCGCGCTGTTCCTGCTGGCCGTCGACGCCTTCGCGGTGGATCTGGTCGACCGCGGGCGGGTCCTCCCGGCGGTCGGCCGGGACGGGGCGCGGCCCCTGGCCCGCTGGTCACCCGTCCTCACCGGGCCGGATGCCGACCGGTTCGACGAGCTGCTCGCGGCCATGCCGCCGGCGTTCCGGGCCGCCGCGGGCCCGCCGGCTGTGGACCTGGCGACCGCGGGCCCGGCGATTTCGGGCCCGGCGACCGCGGATCAGACGACCGCGGATCTGGCTGTGGGGAGCGATCCGGCCGAGGCGTTGGGCGCCGCGCTCGACCATCGTGTGGATGCCCACGTGCGGGGCCGGTTTCGGCCTGCGCGCCCTGCGGCGGGCGCCCCCGGAGCGCGGCGGTCCTCGCTGGCCCGGGCGACGGCCGGCTGGCTGCGTGCCCTCCACAGCACCGACGGAGTCCCGCAGTTCACCGCCACCGACGCCGCGGCCCGCGAGCTTGCCGTGAAGGTCGGGACGTGGCGTGCGGGCGGCAGGTTGACGTCCCCGCTGCGGGTCTGTTTCCGGCTGGGGGAGCCGGGCGTGCTGTCGCGGACGTCTCCGGGCGACGACGATGCCTGGCGCGTCGACTTCCTGCTCCAGGCGGTCGACGACCCCGGAGTCCAGGTGCCGGCCAGCCAGATCTGGCGCCGTCGGCGCGCCGGGCCTGCCGCGTGGACCACCGACGCCGAGGAGTCGCTGCTCGGCGGGCTCGGACGGGCCGCCGCCGTGTGGCCGGCGCTGGACCGGGCCCTGCACGAGGCCCGTCCGGCCGGCCTCGACCTGACCCTCGAGCAGGCTCAGTGGTTCCTGGACGTCGCCGGTGCCCTCGAGCAGGAGGGCTTCGGAGTGTTCGTGCCGTCCTGGTGGACGAGGCCGGCGCGGCTGGCGTCCCGGCTCACGGTGCGGGCGGTGAACCCGGTGACGCCGATTCTGCGTGACGTCACGACGGACCTCGGCCAGATCGTCGACTTCCGCTGGGCGGTCAGCCTCGGCGGCGTCGAGCTGAGCCGCGTCGAGCTCGAGGGGCTCGCGAAGGCCAGGGCCGAGCTCGTCAAGGTCCGAGGCAGGTGGACCCGGGTGGACCCCGGCCAGCTCGCGGGCCTGGACCTGGCCCGGCAGACAGCTGGCGGCCTGATGACCGTCGGCGAGGCACTCGCCCACACCGGTCTCGGCCCCGGCCCGGGCAGCGACGACGCGTCCGGTGCGGACGTCGAGGTGGTGGCGGACGGCTGGCTCGGCGCGCTGCTCACCGGCCCATCCGGCCCATCCGGCCCATCCGGCCCATCCGGCCCATCCGGCCCTTCCGGCTCATCCGGTCCCGCCGGCCAGCCGGGCACCGGGTCCGGGTCCGGGGCCGGATCGGGTAGCGTCCCGCCGGCCGGGCTGGGGGTGCGGCTACGTCCCTACCAGGTGGACGGCCTGGCCTGGCTCGCGCTGCTCGACCGGCTCGGCGTGGGCGCTGTCCTCGCCGACGACATGGGCCTGGGCAAGACCATCCAGATCCTGGCGCTGGAGCTGCGCACCCGGGCCGCCGCGCGCCGGGGGCCGACCCTCGTCGTCTGCCCCACCTCGGTGCTGGGGAACTGGCGGCGCGAGGCGGCGCAGGTCGCGCCCGGCCTGACGGTCCACACCCACCACGAGGCCCGCCGGCGAGCGGCAGGCGTGGAGGTCGCCGAGGCGTCGTCCGGGCATGACCTGGTTCTCACGACCTACCCGCGGCTCACCCGCGACATCGACGAGTTCCGCGCGGTCACCTGGGAGCGGATCGTCCTCGACGAGGCCCAGCAGATCAAGAACGCCGCGACCGCGCAGGCCCGTGCCGTCCGCCAGCTGACCGCCCGGCACCGGATCGCCCTGACCGGCACCCCGGTGGAGAACCGCCTCGGCGACCTGTGGTCGATCATGCATGCGGTGAACCCCGGGCTGCTCGGCTCGGCCGCGTCCTTCCGTGCCCGCTACGCGGTGCCGATCGAGCGGTACGGCGACACGGACGCGACCGCCCGGCTGCGCCGACGGATCCGCCCCGTCGTGCTGCGCCGGGTGAAGTCCGACCCGACGGTGCTGCGTGACCTGCCGTCCAAGGTGGAGCTGCGCCAGCTGTGCACACTGACGACGGAGCAGGCGTCGCTGTACCGGGCGGTCGTCGACGACATGATGGAGCGGCTGCGGGACGCCTCGTCCACCGTGCGGCGCAACGGCGTGGTGCTCGCGGCGATGACGAGACTCAAGCAGGTCTGCAACCACCCGGCCCACCTGCTCGGCGACTCCTCGTCGCTGCCCGGCCGGTCCGGCAAGCTCGCCCGGCTGGAGGACCTGCTCACCGGAATCGTCGCGGACGGCGAGCGGGCGCTCTGCTTCACCCAGTTCGCCCGCTTCGGCGCGATGCTCGCCCCCTACCTCACCACCCGGCTCGGGGTCGACGTCTCGTTCCTCCACGGCGGCCTGCGCGCCGCCGAACGGGACGCACTCGTCGAACGCTTCCAGGCCGAGCGTGGTCCCGGCGTCTTCCTGCTCTCCCTCAAGGCCGGCGGCAACGGCATCAACCTGACCGCCGCGAACCATGTCATCCACATCGACCGGTGGTGGAACCCGGCGGTCCAGGCGCAGGCGACGGACCGCGCCCACCGCATCGGGCAGCGACGCGACGTGTGGGTCCACACCCTGCTGTGCATGGGCACCCTGGAGGAGCGGATCGACCGGATCCTCGTCGACAAGGCCGCGCTGGCCCGCACCGTCGTCGGCGGCGGGGAGAGCTGGCTGGCGTCGCTGTCCACCGACGAGCTGTGGGATCTCGTCGCCCTCGCCCCCGAGGCCGTCGATGACTGACCGTCGATGACTGACCGCCGCCGGGCCTGGTGGTCGTCGCGGTTCCTCGCACTGATCGAGGGCATGAGCCTGCCCGAGCCGCTGCGCGCCGGGCGCGCCCTGATGCGCACCGAGGCGGTGCTGAGTGTGCGGCGATCCGGCAACCTCGTCGTCGCGATGGTCCGCGACCGCGGTGACGACCTGTACAAGCCCCGGCTCGCCGTCCGGACGTTCGGCGACGCCGACTGGGTCCGCATCGAGGACACCCTCGCAGCCCAGGCCCGGTATGCCGCCGTGCTCCTGGCCGGCTCGATGCCCGCGGACCTCGAGGACGTCTTCGCCGCGCACGAACTCTCCCTGTTCCCCCAGCGCGCCGACGACCTGGCGATGGACTGCACGTGCACCGACTGGCAGCGGCCGTGCGCGCACCTCGTGGCGGCCTGCCACCAGCTCGCCGACACGATCAACCTCGACCCGTTCGCGCTGCTCGCCCTGCGCGGCCGGGAACGCGACGCGCTGCTCGCCGAGATCCGGCGCCTCCGCCCGCGATCCACCTCCCACGCCGGGACAACAGGCAGGCGCACCTCCTCCTGGCCGRCAGGCCCGGCAGGCCCGGGAGGGTCACCGGCTGCGATCAACCCGCCCGGCTCCCCGGCGTCAGACCCGGCCAGCCCGGCCTCCCCGGGCACGGGCTCAGCCGGCGGCGGAACCGCCGAACCGCTGCCGACCGCCCCGTCCGCCTTCTGGACGTCGCCGGTCCCCGCCGGCCGCCGGGGCTCCGCGGCCGATCAGCACGCCCCGGCAGGGCGCCCCGACATCCTGCTGCAGCTGTGCGGGCCGCTGGTGGTGGAACCGTTCGGCGACCTCCGCGAGGAGCTGCGCCCCACCTACCAGATCTTCACGACGCCCGGCGCGAACGTTCGTACCGGTCAGCACGAGGCAGACTCGCCGGGTGCGGACGACGCGGTCCAGTAAAGGTCGGCATTCACGGGAGTCTGGCAACTACGAGATCACCGAAATGCCGGGCGGTGCCTGGTACCGCTCCTGCTCCGACGATGACCTGGATGTACGCGTCGCCCTTCAGCAGGTGGACCTCCTGGACGTTGCCGGGGCTGGTGTAGGCGTAGCCTTCGTAGCCGACGCCCCCCATGTCCTCCTGCGGCTGCTGGACCGGAGCGTCGCGCGATGACCGGTAATACTCCGCAGCGTTTTTCTCCTCACTCCAGATGGTGACGAACCCTCTGGGCGATCGGAAGTTGCACCCGATCGCATCTGTGTTTCCCTCGGATTCCCACTGCCTGCCCTGGCTCCAGGATGCGTCAATCCTGGCCTGGATCTCCCGCACTTCCAGCAGGGGGCAGGGAGGCACCGGACCCGGCGCCGACCCGCAGGACGTCGTCGCCAGGCAGGAGACGAGCACGGCACCCAAAGTGACCATGAGGCGAACCATCCGGCAACTCTGCACCACATGCATGATCATCTACGCGGGACGGACGATCCAGGAGGTGACCGGCGGGGAGGGCGCTCTGTCTGCGCGGGGCACCCCCCTCGTGTGGTGCCGAGTACCGCCGTACCCCCCCTCTTCTGTGGTGTCGAGGGTGGCTTTACCCCCTCCCCTCTGTGGTGTTACTGAGTAGTGTCATGGCTATGCGAGACGATGAGCTGCGGCGCATCCTCGCCGATGCGAACCCATGGTGGGCGAGCACGGCTGCCGGCACGGATCCGACGGCGTGGACGGAAGCCAACCGCACACTGCGTGACCGGGCCGGCTACGACCTCGGCTACCGGACGCGAATCCTCGACGACATCGCCCAGGCTCCGCCCGATGGCACCCTCACCGTGTTGACCGGGCCGCGGCGAGCCGGCAAGACGGTCGCCGTCCTGGACGCCGCGGCGCGCCTGTGCGCTCACCCCGACGTGGATCCGCGGCAGGTGAYCTACGTGTCCTGCGACGGCATGGCCGCACGCGATCTGCGGCGGCTGCTGACGCTGGGTCGTGCACTGACCCGGTCAGTGGACGCACCGACCCGCCGGCGTCGGGTGTGGCTGCTGGACGAGATCTCCGGAATCACCGGCTGGAGCAGCGTCCTGAAAGCTGCTCGCGACAYCGGTGACTTCGGTGACGACACCGTCGTCGCCACCGGCAGCCGCTGGGTGAGCACCGAGGACGTGCAGGGCAACCTCTTCGCCGGCCGAGCCGGTTCCGGCAGCGGGCACCGCATTCGCCAGCTGCTCCCGATGGGCTTCCGTGACTACCTCGTCGCGACCCGTCCCCAGCTGCCTCTACCGCCGGTCACCCATCCCGGCGAGCTCGACGGTGCTTCGGCGGTCACGGCCCTTTCCGGGCTCGCGTTCAGCGTCGACGACTTCGATCTCGCCTGGCAGGACTACCTGACCTGCGGCGGTTTTCCCCGCGCGGTCGCTGAACACCAGCGCACCGGCGCGGTCAGCCCTGCCTACCTGCGAGACCTGCTCGCCTGGCTGCGTGCGGACGTCGACCCGGACGCGCCCACCGACTCCGTCCCGCGGCTGCTCGGCGGCATCGCCGAACGTATGACGAGTCCCCTGAATCTCACGGCGACTGCTTCGGACCTCGGCTACCAGAACCGTGACCTGTTCGAGCGCAGGATCATCCGCCTGGTCAACTCGCATGCCGCGTTGCGCTGCCGTCAGCGCGGCGATGACGGCCGGGTTGTCGCCGGGACCCAGCCCAAGCTGTACCTCACCGATCCGATCCTGGCATGGGTGCCGGCGCTGACCAGTCCAGGCCTGCCTCGCCCCGACTTCACCGCGTTGAGCGAGATGACGCTCGCTGTCACGCTCGCCCGTGCCATCGATCAGATCGATGAAGGACGCTGGATCGCCGATGACACGATCGGCTATGTCCGGACCGGTTCCGGCAACGAGATCGACCTCGGCCCGGTGAGGATTCCCAGCAATGCCGGTGCGATGACGACGACCCCCATCGAATCCAAGTGGATCGACAGCGGCTGGCGGGCGGAGGCACGTCGCATCGAAGCGAAGTACGGCCGCGGCATCCTTGCGACCAAATCCGTCCTCGAGCTCGACCTGCCGGTCARGGCCGTCCCAGCCCCCATGGTCGCCAGCCTCCTCGGGTGACCCCGTCGGCAAAGTGGGACGACGACGTAAGAATCCCGAGAAAGTTGCACGGTTGGAGGCCGGCCTGTCTCATCAGCTGGGCGCCTGAGCTGTAGTGCACTAGCGGCTCGGGATCAGGTAGGCGGYGCCCGTCGACTCGATCCGGTCGAGGTCTTCGGCCCGCACGGCGTAGCCGGTGAACCGTTCGACAGCCACAAGACATTTCGCGATCTTGTCGCGGTAGTCGTCCAGGTCGAGGTCCTTCAGGTACGGCAGTGCCGCCGGTGCGTTGAGCTGTGGGTCTTCCAGACCCGGCTCGAAGGAAGCAAGAAGTCTCCCACCTTCGGCCAGCGACAACCTCGACAAAGCGTTGACGTTCCAGTACATGCTGGCTGCTCGCCCACGCAGGGAGACCGCTTCCAGAACGTCCTGGTGGCTGCCCCGGAAGCCGTTGTCCTCGACCGCCACCACGGCGCCGTCGACGGCGAGTACGGCTACCCAGGACGGATAGGCGTCGTAGTCCTCGCGTATCTCGGTCATCGACACCGGCGTGTTGGGATCGGCGCCAAACGCCTGCAGCGCCTCGGGTACATCCATGCCCGTGACCACCGTGATCGTGGCGGCCTCGAATACCGGGCTTTGCCGCACCCAGCGATAGGCCAGCTCGGGCCGTGGCCGCCGCGGCGGCGCCGACTCGCCGCGCAGGCTGTATCCGAGCTGGTCGGAGCGTTTGTGGACGACCTGCGGACCGGGCGGCGCGGCCCACACGATGAGCCGGTAGGATTCGCCGCCCCCACGGTGGTCGTAGGCCTCCCGCTCGTCGCGGCCGGCAACGTGCACCCGCAGGCGGTAGTCGCCGGGCCAGGGGGGAGTCGTATCCGCGACGCCGCCGGGCCAGGACAGCGCGGTGACACCGGGCAGGGCCTGCGCCGGGCCGAGGACGGCGGCGGATCCGGTCGCCGCTGTCCAGCTCACCTCGACGACCTCGTCCCATCCCCGGACGTCCACCGTGTCCGGCGGACCGGCCAGCGTCGCCAGGTCCACACGGACCGGACCGGCCTCGAGGCCGGTCCGGATCAGTGCACCGCCAGGGATCGGTGTGACCAGACCGTTGTCGGTGAACCCGGCCGGGTCCGCGGCGGCGGCCGCCGGGAACGCGGCCTCGGTCAGTGCGAAGCAGGAACCAGCCACGACGACGTTGCCGTACGCCTGCCGAGGCAGGATGTACTCGGCGCGGCGGCGAGCCAGCGCGGCCTGCTCGTAGGCGGACGGCCTCCGGGCCACCGCCAGGATCTGGGCTGCCGCGCCGAGCCCCAGGCCGACGACCGTGGCGGCCCGGGGCGGCGGCATCCRCACGGCCAGCTCGCGCAGCAGGGCCATGGCCGTGGCGACGGCGAGGGCCAGATACGCGGCTCCGTGCCGCGCTGCGACGGCGGATTCCGCGTTGACTCCATCCACCTCGGAGTGAGGCGGCACCGGCGTTTCCGCCGCGAGGTGCGGGGTGATGGCCGGGTGTGTGGCCAGAGCCTGGACCAGCGTGTGTGCCAGCGCGCTCGCCCCCGGCCGGAGCTGGTCGAGAAGGCTTACCACCTCCTCGGTACCGCCGCCGCCGACCAGGGCGGTGACGAACCCCTGCTTCCTTTCGGGGATGGGCAGGCTGGCTGTCAGGCCGTTCGGCACACCGCGCAGGTCCACCTCGTCGACGGCCAACTCCAGGGCGCCGAGCACCCGCTCGGGGAGCAGCTGCCCGAGACCGCGCAGCGCGCTCAGCGCGCCCGCCTCCGCGTGCCTCGCGGGCAGGCCGGAAACGAAGGATGATCGCGGGCCGGGCTGCGGCCGGGTGACCGGAGCCGGGCCCGGCTGGAGGTTCGAAGGGGGGACGGCGCCAGGCATCGACCCGGGCGCCCGTTCGGGAACGGGTACCACGAACGGGAGACGCCCCCGGCCGGGCACGATCCGGTGCTCGCCCGGTGCCACGGGAACGCCGAGTCGACCCAGCTGGGCCGCTGGCTCGGGCGGGATACGGGCGATCAACGTCGRCATCACGCCCGCAACCGCGGCCGCGAGCGCGTCCAGGATGTCAACCGGCACCACAGCCGCCTGCTCCTCGGCGCCCTTCGGATCCTGCATCCCGCCTCCTCGTGGTCACCCCAGGCCGGTGACGGCTACCGCCACATCGGCGCCGCCGTAGCGGCTGGATCACCGTTCGGCGAATTTTTCATACAGGTCCGACAAAACGCGGCGACCGCCGCCACTCGGCGCCGCACCGGCCGTGCTCTCGACCAGCAGTGGGGAGGCAGGGCGGCCGGCATGGTTCCACCGATCAGGACCGGCCGAGGCGATGGTGAGGCTCCGTGGCCGTACCGTCCGATCCGCCGGGACGTTCACGAGAAGGAGCCTCGATGATCCACACCGCATCGGACCGCGCCGCCCTCGTTCAGATCGGTGTCATCGGCCCCGGGGCTGGTCACGCGACCCCAACCCAGTACGAAATCGCCTGCCAGGTGGGGATCCTGCTGGTGCGGGCCGGTGGTCAGGTGGTGTGCGGCGGCCTCGGCGGTGTGATGGAGGGCGTCGCTCGAGGGGTGCGAGAGGCGGGTGGCACCTGCGTCGGGGTTCTTCCCGGCCATGAGCGCGCCGAGGGCGACCAGTACCTGAGCGTCGCGGTCTGTGCGGGCATCGGCCAGAAGCGCAACGAGATAATCGTCGACTCGTCCGACGCGATCGTGGTGATCGGCAGCAACGAGGGCACCCTCATCGAGGTGCTGCTGGCGAAGCGCAAGGGGGTGGCGGTGTTCGGGCTCGACTGGTCGCCGGTGCGGGTGGCGGAGCAGCAGGTCGATGGCGTGGTCGTCGCGGCTGACCCGGCGGACGCCGTGGCCCGTGCGGTGGCGGCAGCCCGGGCCCGGGTGGTCCGGAGCAGATGACGGGCGGTGGATCCACCGCCCGTACCGCCGGCTGCCCGTCCCGCCGGCCGGGCGCCCCGGCGGTCGGTTGCTACCCAGGTCAGGGGTGGTTTCCGGCCGGATCCGGAGCGCGTTCGGCGGGTCCCGGACCGGTCGCCGGCCTCCCGTCCGAGTGATGGCCGGCCGCGAAACAAAGCGCGAACTTGCTTGCGGAATTCGTCGGCCTGTGCCTATCCTCTGGATGCCTTCTTGCTCGGGGTCCGCGTTGGCGCGCGGGCTGACTATGCACGCGGTGTGACGTTCCTCGGAAACGATTGGACTGTGGACTGCCATGTCCATCCAACTGGTCGGGTCAGGTAACGCTACGCGGGGGACTGGAAGCAAGAGTGGGTCCGCAGGCCGGGGATCCGCGGCACATGACGGTGCGGCGGGTTGATTCCCGTGCACGGGTTCAGAAGCGCGATCGGCACCTGGTGACAAGAGGCCGGCGACTGTCTGGATTTTGCCGCACAGTGGTGGTCGAGGGCACCTCCCGGCGGCATACGTCGCGGGTGCGCCGTGGTGTTCCGCCCGCTCCGCCCGTGCGGTGTGCGGCCGTATGAGAGGCGCTTCCAGCTGGGGCGTCGCGGCGGAGCGTGCTGCCTGGACTGTTGCTGGCGGCTCGGATCGCGGGCGTCCCGATCAGTTATCGGGTCTTCTTCCGGACTGATCGTGGCGTTGCGGATCTGCCGGCCAGGATAATGCTCGGAGGAGCGGGCCGGGTACGACATCGTGCCTGATGCCGTCGTATGCCGTCGTTGTTTCTGTCCTCGGCTGATACCTGTTCTCGGCGGTTGATATCAGGGCGTCTGATATCGGGCCGCCGGGTCTGTCTCCATGCGTCGGACCTCCATCCTGGGAGAGAAGTGTTGGCTGGACAGCACGGTTCCACCTGGCGGGAGATGTTCCTCGGGCTGGCGGAGGCCGAACAGCGACGGATCCTGCTGGATCTGCTGCGCCGTGAGGTCGCCCGGGCCGTCGGTGCGCAGGCCGCTGACCGTGCGCAGATGGCGGCAGGTGAGCAGCCGGTTGCCTTCGACCCGCAGGTTCCGTTCCGCCGGCTGGGGCTCGGCGGCGGGAACACCGCCGGCTTCCGGAACGCGCTCGGCGCCGAGCTGGGTCTGGAGCTGCCCGCCACGCTGCTGTTCGACCATCCGTCCCCGGAACGTCTCGCGGGCTATCTCCGGGAGCGGATCCTGCGGTCGCCGACGCCCGACCAGCCCACGCCCGACCAGCCTGGTGCGGAAGCTCGTCCGGGCGGGAGTGCCACGGACGACCCTGTCGTGATCGTGTCGATGGCGTGCCGGTTCCCCGGTGGTGTCCGCGGGCCCGAGGACCTGTGGGAGCTGGTCGCCGACGGGCGTGACGCCGTCGTCGACCTGCCCACCGACCGCGGCTGGGACATCGCCGGCAGCTTCGACCCCGACCCGAGCCGCTCCGGCACGTTCTACACCAGCCAGGGCGGCTTCCTCGACGACGCCGCCGGTTTCGACGCGGCGTTCTTCGGGATAGCGCCGCGCGAGGCGCTCGCGATGGACCCGCAGCAGCGGCTGTTGCTGGAGGTCTCCTGGGAGGCGCTCGAACGCGCCGGCATCGACCCGTTCTCGCTGCGGGGCAGCCCGACCGGGGTGTTCACCGGCATCGCCGTCGCCGACTACAGCCCGCCGTGGCGGGACGCCCCGGCCAGTGTCGAAGGCCATCTGATGAGCGGGACGCTGCCCAGCGTCGCCTCTGGCCGCGTCGCCTACACCCTCGGTCTCGAAGGGCCGGCGATCACCGTCGACACCGCCTGCTCGTCGTCGCTGACGGCCCTGCACCTGGCGGCGCAGGCGCTGCGCACCGGCGAGTGCACGCTGGCCCTCGCCGGCGGTGCGACCGTGATGGCGACGATCGACGTCCTCGTGGAGTTCAGTCGCCAGCAGGGCCTGGCGCCGGACGGCCGCTGCAAGTCCTTCGCGCAGGCGGCGGACGGCACCGGCTGGGCCGAAGGCGCCGCGGTGGTGGTGCTGGAACGGCTGTCGGACGCCCGCCGCCGCGGTCACACGGTGCTCGCCGTCGTTCGGGGCAGCGCGGTGAACTCGGACGGGGCGTCCAACGGGCTGACCGCGCCCAGCGGGCCGGCGCAGCAGCGGGTGATCCGCGCGGCCCTGGCCAGCGCCGGTGTCGCACCGTCAGAGGTGGACGTCGTGGAGGCGCACGGCACCGGGACCCGGCTCGGCGACCCGATCGAGGCCCAGGCGCTCCTCGCCGCCTACGGGCAGGACCGGCCGGTCGACCGGCCGCTGTGGCTGGGTTCGCTGAAGTCCAACGTCGGGCACACGGTCGCCGCCGCCGGCGTCGGCGGTGTGATCAAAATGGTGCTGGCGCTGCGGTACGGCCAGCTTCCGCGCACCCTGCACGTGGACGCCCCGTCGTCCCGTGTCGACTGGTCGGCCGGCCAGGTGCGTCTGCTGACCGAGCCGGTCGCCTGGCAGCCGGACGGCTCCCGGGTGCGCCGCGCGGCTGTCTCCGCCTTCGGGGTCAGCGGCACCAACGCCCACGTCATCCTGGAGGAGCCACCGCCAGCTCCGACCACCTCGGACGCCCCGAGTACGCCGACCGTGCCGTCCTCGTCCTGGCTGCCGTGGTTGCTTTCGGCCAAGTCGGAGCCGGCGCTGCGGGAGCAGGCCGCCCGGCTGCTGGCCCGGGTGACGGGCGAGCCCCAGCCGAGCCTGGTGGACGTCGGCTGGTCCCTCGCGACGGGCCGGGCGACACTCGAGCACCGTGCCGCTGTCGTCGCCGCGGACCGCGACGGCATGCTGCGTGGCCTCGAGGCGCTGGCCCGCGGCGAGTCGTCGGCCGCGCTGATCCGGGGCACGGCGCGCCCCGGGCAGCACACCGACCGTCTCGCGTTCCTGTTCACCGGCCAGGGGGCGCAGCGCCTGGGCATGGGCCGGCAGCTGCACGCCGGCTTCCCGGTGTTCGCCGCGGTGTTCGACGCCGTGTGCGCGAGCTTCGACCGGCACCTCACCCGTCCACTCCGTGAGGTCGTCTTCGGCGCCCGAGCCGCGGACGAGCCCGCCGGCGGCTCGGACCCCGGCGGCTCGGACCCCGGCGGCTCGGACCCCGGCGGCTCGGGCGCCGGCGGCTCGGGCCCCGGCAGCGCAGTCACCGACATCGAGGTGGGTCGCCTGTCAGGTGAGGCGCTGGACCGGACCGAGTTCACCCAGCCGGCGTTGTTCGCGCTGGAGGTGGCGCTCTTCGAACTGCTCGGCTCCTGGGGCGTGCGGCCGGACTTCCTGCTCGGCCACTCGATCGGCGAGCTCGCCGCCGCACACGTCGCCGGCGTTCTCACGCTGGACGACGCCTGCACGCTGGTGGCCGCCCGCGGCCGGCTGATGCAGGCGATGCCCGACGGCGGCGCGATGGTCGCGCTGCGGGCGTCCGAGGAGCAGGCACGCGACCTGATCGCCGCGTGGCCCGGCGCTGGTCAGGTGGATGTCGCCGCCGTCAACGGGCCGGCCTCGGTGGTCATCTCCGGGGATGCGGAGCCCGTCCTGGAGATTGCGCAGCGGTGGCGGGCGCAGGGCGGGAAAGCGACCCGGCTGCAGGTCGCGCACGCGTTCCACTCGGCGCACATGGACGGGATGCTGGCGTCCTTCCGGGCCGTCGTCGGTGAGCTGAGCCTGCGGCCCCCGACGATTCCCGTCGTCTCCAACCTCACCGGGGAGATCGCCACTGTCGACGAGCTGTGCTCCGCCGAGTACTGGGTCCGCCAGGTCCGGTCCGCGGTGCGGTTCCGGGACGGCGTCGACCGTCTCCACGAGCGGGGCGTGCGGACGTTCCTCGAGCTCGGCCCGGACGCGGCGCTCACCGGGATGGGGCAGGAGTGCCTGCCGGACGACGCCGGCGCCACCTTCGTCCCGACCCTGCGCCGCGACACCGCGGAGGAGCCGGCTCTGGCCCGCGCCCTCGCTCAGCTGGGTGTCTGCGGTGTGGCTGTCGACTGGTCGGCGTACTTCGCCGGCACCGGCGCCCGTCGGGTGGATCTGCCGACCTACCCCTTCGAACACCGGCGCTTCTGGCTGGGCGACATCCTGCCCGCCGCGCCACGGCTGAACAGTGCTCCGGGCGCGGTGCGCGGGCCGGGCACCCTGGGCGTGTCGGGTGTGTCGGGTGTGTCGGGTGTGTCGGGCGCCGGCGGCCAGGCGGGCGAGGCGAGCCAGGCCGTCGACGCGGCCTTCTGGGACGCGGTGGACCGCGGCGACCTCACCGAGGTCGTCGACGTCGACCCGGACGCCGCCCTGCGCACCGTCCTGCCCGCGCTCGCGGCCTGGCGCGCGAGCCGCCGCGACCAGGAGGCCCTCGCCGGATGGCGGTACCGGGCGCTGTGGCGGCCGGTGGCGCTGCCGGCCGCGGACACGCCGCTCGGGCGGTGGCTCCTGGTCGTCCCCGGCACGGCCGTGCCCGGCGGCTCCGGGGCCGCGGCCGACGAACCCGTCCACGGTGAGCTTGTCGACTGGTGCGTGCGCGGGGTCGAGAGCGGTGGCGRCCAGGTCGCTGCGGTCCTGACGCTCGGCACGGACGCCGACACCGACACCGCCGGGGCCGACCGCGCCTCGCTGGCCGCCCGCCTCGCCGAAGTGGCCGGCGGCGACGTCCCGCTCGCCGGTGTGCTCTCCCTGGTCGCCCTCGACGAGCGCGAGCGGTCCGATCATCCGGCACTGTCCCGTGGACTCGCGGCCACCCTCGTGCTGCTCCAGGCACTCGGCGACGCCGGTGTCGCGGCACCGCTGTGGTGCGCGACGCGCGGCGCGGTGCCCGCTGCCGACGGCGCCGGCAGCGCCGCTGGCGCTGGCAACGCCGAGCGCTCCGGCGACGGGGGTGCGGCGGCGAGCCCGGTCCAGGCACAGGTGTGGGGCCTGGGGCGGGTCGCGGCGCTGGAGCTGCCGCGGGCCTGGGGCGGCCTGGTGGATCTGCCCGCCGCGCCCGACGAGGCGGCGGCCCGCCGGCTCGCCGCGGTGCTGGCGGGCACCTCCGGCGAGGACCAGGTCGCGATCCGCGCCTCGGGGGTCTTCGCGCGTCGGCTCACCCGCTCCCGGCCCGGCGACCCTGCGGAGGGACACGACTGGCGGCCCCGCGGCACCGTGCTGATCACCGGTGGGACGGGGGCGCTGGGCGCAGCCGTGGCCCGCTGGTGCGCCGACCGGGGTGCCACGCGCCTCGTCCTGACGGGCCGGCGCGGCGCGGCGGCGCCCGGCGTGCCGGAGCTGGTGGCGGACCTGGCCCGGCGGGGCGCCGAGGCCACCGTGGTCGCCTGCGACGCGGCGGACCGGGACGCGCTCGCCGCCGTGCTCGCGGGCATCCCGGCCGACTGCCCGCTCACGGCCGTGGTGCACGCGGCCGGCGTCGCCGGCGAGTTCACCGCGCTGCGGGACGTCGACGTCGCCGCGTTCGCCGAGGTGGTCTCCGGCAAGGTCGCCGGCGCCCGCAACCTCGACGAGCTGCTCGGCGACCGGGAGCTCGATGCGTTCGTGCTGTTCTCCTCGATCGCCTCCACCTGGGGCAGCGGCGGCCAGTGCGCCTACAGCGCGGGCAACGCCTACCTCGACGCGGTGGCGGTGCGCCGCGCGGCGCGGGGACTGGCGGCGTCCGCGCTGGCCTGGGGCCCGTGGGCGGAGGGCGGCATGGCCGTCGACCCGACGGTTGCCAGCCACCTCCGCGACCGCGGCCTGATCCCGCTGCCCCCGGGCCTCGCGGTCGCCGCGCTGGCGCAGACCGGCGGCAGCGCCGGCTGCCTGACCGTGGCGGACGTCGACTGGGAGCGGTTCGCGCCGACCTTCACCGCGGCCCGCCCCAGCCCGCTGCTCGCCGACCTCCCTGAGGCCGACGCCGCCCTCAACCCGCAGCCCGCCACCGCGTCGGCGGGCGGTGCTGCCGCCGCGCCTGGTGCGGGCGGCGTGGCAGCGGGCGGTGCGCCGGAGCTTCTCGGTCGGCCCGCCGGGATGCCCGACGCCGACTGGCGGCGGCAGCTGTTGGACGTCGTCCGTTCGGAGACCGCGGCCATCCTCGGCTACGACTCCGCGGACCAGGTTCCCGCGGACCGCACGCTCAGCGAGCTCGGCTCGACCTCGCTCACCGCCGTCCAGCTGCGCACCCGTCTGGCGGAGCGGACCGGGCTGCGGATACCCACCACCGTCGTCTACGACCACCCCACCCCGGCGGCCCTCGCCGCCTACCTCCAGGACGAGCTGCCCGGAGACACCGCCACCGCCGGCGCCTCGGACAGCTCCAGCAAGCCCACGGACGGCAGCGCCGCGGCCGGCGCGAAAGCTGCGACCGCGACGCCTGTCGCCATGCCCGCGACGGCGGACGATCCGGTGGTGATCGTGGGTATGGGATGTCGTTTTCCCGGTGGGGTGGGGTCGCCGGGGGATCTGTGGCGGGTGGCGGTCGAGAGTGTGGACGCGGTTTCAGGTTTTCCGGTGGACCGCGGCTGGGATGTGGAGGGTCTTTTCGACCCGGTGCCGGGTCGCCCGGGCCGGTCGTACGTGCGGTCGGGTGGGTTCCTGCGCGACGCCGGTGACTTCGACGCGGAGTTCTTCGGGGTTTCTCCGCGGGAGGCGCTGGCGATGGATCCGCAGCAGCGTCTTTTGCTGGAAGTGTCGTGGGAGGCGCTGGAGCGGGCCGGTATCGACCCGACGTCACTGCGGGGCAGTGACGCAGGGGTCTTTGTCGGCGCCAACATTCACGACTACGTCTCACTGTTGTCGCACGAGCCGGAGCGCACCGAGGGATATCTGGCGACCGGGACCGCGAACAGTGTGATGTCCGGGCGGATCTCCTACACGCTGGGGTTGGAGGGTCCGGCGGTGACGGTGGATACGGCGTGTTCGTCGTCGTTGGTGGCGTTGCATCTGGCGGTGYGGTCGTTGCGGGTGGGGGAGTGTTCGGTGGCGTTGGTGGGTGGGGTGACGGTGATGTCGACGCCGGTGGGTTTTGTGGAGTTCTCCCGTCAGGGTGGGTTGGCGGGGGATGGTCGGGTGAAGGCGTTTGCGGAGGGTGCGGATGGGACGGGGTGGGGTGAGGGGGTGGGTGTGTTGGTGGTGGAGCGGTTGTCGGATGCGGTGCGTAATGGTCATGGGGTGTTGGCGGTGGTGGGGGGTTCGGCGGTGAATCAGGATGGTGGGTCGAATGGTTTGACGGCGCCGTCGGGTCGGGCACAGGAGCGGGTGATTCGGGCGGCGCTGGTGGATGCGGGTATTGGTGCGGCGGATGTGGATGTGGTGGAGGGGCATGGGACGGGGACGCGGTTGGGAGATCCGATCGAGTTGGGGGCGTTGTTGGCGACGTATGGGCGGGAGCGGGGTGCGGCCGGTCCGTTGTTGGTGGGGTCGGTGAAGTCGAACATCGGCCACGCGCAGGCGGCGGCAGGGGTGGCGGGGGTTATCAAGATGGTGGAGGGGTTGCGGCGGGGTGTGGTGGCGGGGTCGTTGCATGTGGAGGCGCCGACGTCGCGGGTGGACTGGTCGTCGGGTGGTGTGGAGGTGGTACGGGAAACGGTTCCGTGGCCGGGTGAGGTGAGGCGTCCACGGCGTCCACGGCGTGCGGGGGTGTCGTCGTTCGGAATGTCGGGGACGAACGCGCACGTCATCCTGGAAGAAGCCCCCGAGGAGGCCCCGGCCGCCGGAGCCGGCTCCGCGGAACCAGAACCAGCTGCGTTCTCCCTCGTCGCCGCGGCGGAGGCGGTTCCGTGGGTGCTCTCGGCCCGGTCGGAGACCGCCCGGCGGGCGCAGGCGCGGCGGTTGCTGTCGCACCTGGAGGGCGCCGGCGACCCGCCGTCCGTCCTCGATGTCGGCCGGTCGCTGGCCGGTGGGCGGGCGGCGCTGGAACACCGTGCGGCGGTCACCGGCCCTGATCGTCTCCGGGGCCTGCGTGCGCTGGCCGCCGGGCAGTTCGACGAGGACGTGGTGCTCGGCCACGCCGCCGCCCGCGGTGACGACCGGGTGGTGTGGGTGTTTCCCGGTCAGGGTGCGCAGTGGGCGGGGATGGGTGCGGAGCTGCTGGACGCCTCCGCGGTGTTCGCGGCGCGGGTGGCGGAGTGCGATCGCGCCCTGCGGCGGTTCGTCGACTGGTCGGTCCTGGATGTGGTGCGGGGCGTTGCGGGGGCGCCGGAGTTGGAGTCGGCGGACGTGGTGCAGCCGGTGTCGTGGGCGGTGATGGTCGGGTTGGCGGCGGTGTGGGAGTCGTGGGGGGTGCGGCCCGATGTGGTGGTGGGGCATTCGCAGGGGGAGATCGCGGCGGCGTGTGTGGCGGGAGTTCTGTCGCTGGAGGATGCGGCGCGGGTGGTGGCGGTACGCAGCCGGGTGATCGC
Source organism: Parafrankia colletiae (assembly GCF_001854655.1). GTDB lineage: Bacteria > Actinomycetota > Actinomycetes > Frankiales > Frankiaceae > Parafrankia > Parafrankia colletiae. The sequence goes on from NZ_MBLM01000150.1 coordinate 32,018, forward strand.
GGCGGAGCTGGCGGGCCGCGGCGGGATGGTGTCGGTGGCCCTGCCGCTCGCGGAGGTGGCGGAGACCCTGGAGCGGTGGGAGGGCCGGCTGGAGGTCGCGGCGGTGAACGGGCCGTCGGCGACGACGGTGGCGGGTGAGCCGGCGGCGCTGGCGGAGATACTGGCCCGCTGGGAGCGGGACGGGGCGCGGGCCCGGCGGCTGCCGGTGGACTACGCCTCCCACACCGGGCAGGTGGAGCGCGTCCGCGAGCGTCTGACCGCGGAACTGGCCGGGGTGAACCCGCAGGTGGGCGCGGTGGCGATGTGGTCGACGGTGACGGGCGGGCCGGTGGACCCGGGCGAGCTCGACGGCGACTACTGGTATCGCAACCTGCGCTCGACCGTCCGCTTCGGCCCGGTCGTCGACAGCCTGGTCGCCGCCGGGCATCGGACGTTCGTCGAGGTCAGCACCCATCCGGTACTCACCGCGGCAGTGACGCAGGCAGCGGAGGCGGCCGATGTGACGGGCGCGGCCGGTGTCCATGAGACCGTCGCCGTCGGTTCGTTGCGGCGTGACGACGGCGGGGTGCGGCGGCTGGCCGTGAACGCGGCGCAGCTGTGGGCCAAGGGCCTGCCGGTGGACTGGCGTCCGCTGGTGGCCGCAGGCCGCCCGGTGGATCTGCCGACCTATCCGTTCGAGCACCGGCGTTACTGGCCCGAGGTTCCGGCGCCCACCAGCGGTTCCACCGGATCCGGTCGGGCCCGGTCCGGCGCGGGCCATCCGCTGCTGGACGTCGTGACACCGCTGGCCGACACCGGTGGGCTGGCGCTCACGGGAGCCCTGTCCCGCGCCGAGCATCCGTGGCTCGCCGACCATGCGGTGTCCGGAACCGCCCTGCTGCCCGCCACCGCCGTCCTGGAGCTGGCCCTGTGTGCCGGCGCCGAGGCTGGCGGCGGGCAGGTCGCCGAGCTCACCCTGGAGACCTCGCTGGTCGTCCCCGAGCACGGTCGCGTCCACCTCCAGGTCTCGGTGGGACCGCCCGACCCGGCGGGTGGACGTCCTCTGACGGTCTACTCCCGTCCAGACCAGGACGATCACGATGCCGACGCCGACGCCGACGCCGCTCCGGGCTCGGGTGCGAGGTGGACCCGCCACGCCACCGGATCGCTCGAGGTCGGCGACGGATCCGAGCCGGCGGGGCAGGCGGAGTTCGACCTGGTCGTGTGGCCGCCGCGGGGCGCGGAGGAGATCGCGATCGACGATCTCTACCCGCGTCTGGCCGCCTCCGGTGTCGACTACGGGCCGGCCTTCCAGGCGGTGCGCGCCGTCTGGCGCCGCGGCAGTGAGCTGTTCGCCGAGGTCAGCCTGTCTGGCTCGCTCGCGTCGCAGGCGGGCCGGTTCGCGGTGCATCCGGTGCTGCTGGACGCCGCTCTGCACCCGCTGGTCCTCGACCCCGGTCTGGGAGCGCGGCGGCTGCGGCCGTTCTGCTGGAACGACGTCCAGGTGCACGCCACCGGAGCGTCGAGTCTGCGGGTACGGCTGTCACCGGTCGGCACCGACGAGGTCGCTGTTGCCACCGCCGACGCCACCGGACAGCCGGTCGCCACCGGCTCGCTGACGCTGCGCCCGGCACCTGCGCCCGACCCCGGCGGCGCACAGGAAGGGCCCGCACCTGACCTGAACGGCGTCGCTGCGGCGGAGGGCCTGATCGACGGGGTGCCCGTCCAGATGCGGCCGGTGGGGCGGGTCGCCGCGGGTGCCGTGCCCGGGCCCGGGCCGGGACCAGGCGGTGACGGCGCACCCGCGCCCGGGGCGGCGTCCGCGTTCGCGCGCCGGTTGGCGGAGCTGGAGGTGCCGGAGCGGGAGCAGGTCCTGCTCGACCTGGTTCGGGGCCAGGCGGCGGCGGTGCTCGGTCACGAGCGCGGTGCCGCGGTGGCGGACGACCGCTCGTTCAGCGACCTCGGCTTCGACTCGCTCAGCGGCGTCGAGTTCCGCAACCGGCTCACCGCCATCACCGGTCTGCGGCTGCCGGCCGCGCTGGTCTTCAACCAGCCGACGCCGCTCGCCCTGGCCCGCTACCTGCGCGGCGAGCTGGAGCCCGGCCGCGGTGAGGCCCGCGGGCCGCTGGCCGAGCTGGAGCGGCTCGAAGCCGCGCTGGCCGCGATCCAGCCGGGCGGCGGCGGCGCCGGTGCGGGCGCAGGCGGTGACGCCGGCGGTGGGATCGGGGGCGTCGACGGGGAGGTGATCGCCCAGCGGCTGCAGGCGCTGCTGTGGCGGTGGAACGACCTCCGGTCCGGCACGACCGGCGCGACCGGCGCGGCCGGCGGGGCGGGTGACCGCTCGGCGGCGGACGACCACGACGACGAGTTCGACGCGATGAGCGACGACGAGATGTTGGAGGCGATCGACCGGGAGCTCGGTGCGTTCTGATCCGTCCGCCGGGGCCGTCCTGATCCCGCGATCTGCCTGACAGAGGGAGTGCGACCGATGTCCAGTGCCAGCGAGGACCGCCTCCGGGACTCCGTCCGGAAGATCATGGCGGATCTGCGCCGGACCCGCCGCCGGCTCGGCGAGCTGGAGGACGCCGCGCACGAACCGATGGCGATCGTGGGGATGAGCTGCCGGTTCCCGGGTGGCGTCCGCTCCCCGGAGGACCTGTGGGAGCTGGTCGCCGCCGGGCGGGAGGGGGTCAGCGAACTGCCGGCCGACCGCGGCTGGGACGTCGCCGCACTCCACGACCCCGACGGGCAGCGCCCGGGCACCACCTACACCCGCCATGGCGGGTTCCTGCACGACGCCGCCGACTTCGACGCCGAGTTCTTCGGGATCTCCCCGCGTGAGGCGCTCGCGATGGACCCGCAGCAGCGCCTGCTGCTCGAGGTCGCCTGGGAGGCGGTCGAACGTGCCGGCCTCGACCCGTCCACGCTGCGCGGCAGCGCGACCGGGGTGTTCGTCGGCAGCATCTACCAGGACTATGTCAGCCGGCTGCGCGAGGTGCCGGTGGACGTCGAGGGCCATCTGAGCACCGGCGCCGCCAGCAGCGTGCTCTCCGGGCGGCTCGCCTACGTCCTCGGGTTGGAGGGGCCGGCGGTCACGGTCGACACCGCCTGCTCGTCGTCGCTGGTCGCGCTGCACCTGGCGACGCGGGCGCTGCGCGGCGGCGAGTGCGGGTTCGCGCTGGTGGCAGGGGTGGCGGTGATGTCCAGCCCGCTGGTGTTCAGCGAGTACAGCCGGCAGCGCGCGCTCTCCCCGGACGGGCGCTGCCGGGCGTTCGCGGCGGACGGCGACGGGTTCGGCCTGTCCGAGGGCGTCGGCGTCCTGCTGCTCGAACGGCTCACGGACGCCCGCCGGCTGGGACATCCCGTCCTCGCGGTGGTGCGGGGCAGCGCGGTGAACTCCGACGGGGCGTCCAACGGACTGACGGCGCCGAACGGGCCGTCGCAGGAACGGGTGATCCGGGCGGCGCTGGCCGACGCCCGGCTGACCCCGGACGGCGTCGACGCGGTGGAGGCGCACGGCACCGGAACCCCGCTCGGCGACCCGATCGAGGCCGACGCCCTGCTGGCGACCTACGGGCAGGGCCGGCCGGACGGGGCGCCGCTGTGGCTGGGTTCGCTGAAGTCGAACATCGGGCACGCGCAGTCCGCCGCCGGGGTCGGGGGCATCATCAAGATGGTCCTCGCGCTGCGCCGGGAAACCCTCCCACGGACCCTGCACGTCACCGAGCCGACGCCGGCCGTCGACTGGGCGGCGGGGGACGTCCGGCTGCTCACCGAACAGGTGGCGTGGCCGCGGACGTCCCGCCCGCGCCGCGCGGGGGTGTCGTCCTTCGGTGTCTCCGGCACCAACGCCCACGTGATCATCGAGGAGGCCCCGACCGGGGAGATCCCGCCCGAGGAGGCCTCGACAGGCGACGGCCCGGCGGGCGACGGCTCAGCGGGCGACGGCTCAGCGGGCGTGGTGGCGGACGTCGGGGCGGTGCCCTGGGTCCTGTCGGCGCGGTCGGCAGCCGGGCTGCGGGCGCAGGCCGCCCGACTCGCCGACGTCGTCGCCGCGCCGGTGGACGGGACAGCCCCGGTGAACGGGACAGCGCCCCACGTCGCCGACGTCGGATGGTCGCTGCTGCACGGGCGCGCCGCGATGGGACACCGCGCCGTGCTGCTGGGCGACGACCGACCGGCGGCCCTGCACGCGCTCGCCCGCGACGAGCCGGACCCCGGGCTGCTGCGCGGACGTCCCGGCGCCGGCGCCGGCCGGGTGGTGTGGCTGTTCCCTGGTCAGGGCGCGCAGTGGGCGGGGATGGGCGCGGAGCTGCTGGAGACGTCCGCGGTCTTCGCCCGGCGGGTGGCCGAGTGCGATCAGGCTCTGCGGCCTTTCGTGGGCTGGTCGGTCGTCGATGTGCTGCGGGGCGCGGCGCAGGCACCGGGGCTGGACCGGGTGGACGTCGTGCAGCCGGTCTCGTGGGCGGTGATGGTGGGGCTGGCCGCTGTGTGGGAGTCGTGGGGGGTGCGGCCGGATGTCGTGGTGGGGCACTCCCAGGGGGAGATCGCGGCGGCGTGTGTGGCCGGCGCGTTGTCGCTGGACGACGCGGCGCGGGTCGTGGCGGTACGTAGCCGGCTGATCGGGGAGAGCCTGGCCGGTCGCGGCGGCATGCTGTCGGTGGCGTTGCCGGTCGCCGACGTCGAGACGGCGTCGGCCCCGTGGGCCGGCCGGGTCGAGCTGGCGGCGGTGAACGGGCCGTCGGCGACCGTCGTGGCCGGCGAGCCGGCGGCCCTCGACGAGCTGGCGGCCCACTGGACGGAGCGGGAAGTGCGGGTCCGGCGGCTGTCGGTCGACTACGCCTCCCACACCAGCCAGGTGGAGTCGCTGCGGGAGAGCCTGCTGAGCGAGCTGTCCGGGCTGCGTCCCGCCCGGCCCCGGATTCCGTTCCGCTCCACCGTCGAGGGCACTGAGGACGTCGAGGGCCACACCGGCGCCGGAACCCTCGACGCCGACTACTGGTTCCGCAACCTGCGCTGCGGCGTGCGGTTCGCCGGGGCCGTCCGCGACCTCGTCGACGAGGGCTACCGGGTCTTCGTGGAGATCAGCACGCATCCGGTGCTGACCCCGGCGGTCGCCGAGGTCGCGCAGGACGCGGGCGCCGACGACACGCTGGCCGTGGGCTCCCTACGCAGGCAGGAGGGTGGCCTGCGCCGCCTTACCGGGAGCGCGGCCGAGCTGTGGGTCCGCGGAGTGCCGGTCGACTGGGCGCCGCTGGTCGCCGGCGGCCGCCGCGTGGACCTGCCCACCTATGCCTTCCAGCGCCGCCGTTACTGGCTGGACGCCGGCCCGCCCCTGTCCCCGGCGGCCGACGTCCCCGCCCGCGACGACCTTTCCGAGCAGGCGCTGTTCCAGCTCACATGGACCGCGCTGCCACCACCCGCCGACGGGGAACCGCCCGTCCCGCCCGTCCCGCCGCGGATCCTGACCGTCGCCGCGGTCGAGGAGGTGCAGACAGCACTCGACGCGGCAGGTGATCCGCCCGCGCCGTGGGTGGTCATCCCGCTGCCACCCACCGAAACCGCCGGCGACCCGGCGACGGCGGTCGGTGTGCACGCGGCGGTGCGGTGGACACTGTCGCTTCTCCAGACCTGGCTGGCGGACGAACGCCTCGACGGATCCACGCTGGTCCTGACCACGCGGAGCGCGGTGAGCGGGGAACCGCCGGTGGGCCGCGCCCTCGATCCGGCGGCCGCGGCGGTCTGGGGCCTGGTCCGCTCGGCGCAGTCCGAGCACCCTGGCCGCTTCGTCCTGCTGGACCTGGACGAGGCCGACAGCACCCCGGGCCTGCTGCCCACCGCCCTGACTGTCGCCCTGGCCTCCGCCCGGGCGCGCAGGGAGCCGCAGCTCGCCCTGCGCGCCGGCCAGATCCTCGTGCCCCGCCTGACACCCGCGCCACCGCCACCCGACGCCGCGCCCGACGTCGCGGCCGGCACGCTGCCCTGGAACCCCGGGGGCACCGTCCTGATCACCGGTGGGACCGGCACGCTCGCCGGGCTGCTCGCCCGCCACCTCGTCACCCGGCACGGCCTGCGGCACCTGCTGCTCGCCGGGCGCCGTGGCGAGGTGCCCGCGTGGGCGGGCGAGCTCACCGACCTCGGCGCGGACGTCACCGTCGCGGCCTGCGACGTGGCGGACCGCGCGGCGCTCGCGGCACTGCTGGCCACGGTCCCCGCCGACCGGCCGCTGACCGCGGTCGTGCACGCGGCCGGTGTCCTCGACGACGGGGCCGTCACGTCGCTCACCGCCGAGCGGGTCGAGGCGGTGCTGCGGCCCAAGGTCGACGCCGCCGTGCACCTCCACGAACTGACCGCCGATCTCGACCTGGCGGGCTTCGTCCTCTTCTCGTCGGCCGCCGGGGTGTTCGGTGGACCCGGGCAGGGCGGCTACGCGGCGGCGAACGCGTTCCTGGACGCACTCGCGCAGTGGCGCGCGGCCCACGGGCTGCCCGGAGTCTCGCTGGCGTGGGGGCTGTGGGACGAACGCAGCGGCCTCACCGCCGGCCTCGGCGACACCGACCTGCGCCGGATGACCCGCACGGGCATGCGCGCCCTGGCCACAACCGAGGCGCTCGCCCTGTTCGACCGGGCGCTGGTGACCCCGCCCGCCGAGCTGGAGCCGCCGCCCGCGCCCGCGCCGGCGTTGGTGCCGATCGGGCTGTCCGGCGCGGCGCTGCGGGCCCAGGTCGAGGCCGGGACGCTCCCGGTGGTGCTGCGCGCACTCGTCCCGGGCGGAACAACCCCGGCGGGAACAGGACGCGGCCCCGGCGACGCCGACGGCGGCGGCGGTGACGGGTCCGCGGCCGGGCTGATCGGCCAGCTCACCGGGCTGGCCGCGGCGGAACGCCTGGATGCGCTCGTCGATCTCGTCCGGGCGCAGGCGGCCGCCGTGCTCGGTCACTCCTCGCCGGCGGCGGTCGAGCCCGCCACGGCGTTCCGGGAGCTGGGGTTCGACTCGCTCACCGCCGTGGAGCTGCGCAACCGGCTGGCGGAGGTCACCGGCCTGCGCCTGCCGGTAACGCTGGTGTTCGACCACCCCAGCCCCCGCGACGTCGCAGCCCGTCTGCACACCGGCCTGCTGGGAGACGCCCCCGGTTCCGCGGGGACGGCGGCGGGTGCCGGCGCGGCTGTCGCGCGCGTCGGAAACGGCGCTGGGAAGGGCGCCGCGGATCGTACGACGGACGATCCGGTGGTGATCGTGGGTATGGGGTGTCGTTTCCCGGGCGGGGTGCGGTCACCGGGAGATCTGTGGCGGGTGGCGGTCGACGGCGTGGACGCGGTCGCCGGTTTTCCGGTGGATCGTGGGTGGGATGTGGTGGGTCTTTTCGATCCGGTTCCGGGGCGTGCAGGGAAGTCGTCTGTGCGTGAGGGCGGCTTTCTGTATGACGCCGGTGACTTCGACGCGGAGTTCTTCGGGGTGTCGCCGCGGGAGGCGTTGGCGATGGATCCGCAGCAGCGTCTGTTGCTGGAGGTGTCGTGGGAGGCGTTGGAGCGGGCCGGTATCGACCCGACCTCCCTGCGGGGCAGTGACACCGGGGTGTTCACCGGGCTGAGCTACCACGACTATCTGACCGGCCTGCAGGCCGGAGACGACGCCGGCGGCTATCTGCTGACGGGTAACGCCGGCAGTGTCGCCTCGGGCCGGATCTCCTACACGCTGGGCCTGGAGGGCCCGGCCGTCACGGTCGACACCGCCTGCTCGTCGTCGCTGGTCGCGCTGCATCTGGCGGTGCGTGCGCTGCGTGCCGGCGAGTGCACGATGGCGCTGGCCGGCGGTGTCGCGATCATGGCCAGCCCGACGACGTTCGTGGAGTTCTCCCGTCAGGGTGGGTTGGCGGGGGATGGTCGGGTGAAGGCGTTTGCGGAGGGTGCGGATGGGACGGGGTGGGGTGAGGG
>NZ_MBLM01000151.1 GCF_001854655.1 Parafrankia colletiae
GTGGATGTGGTGGAGGGGCATGGGACGGGGACGCGGTTGGGTGATCCGATCGAGCTGGGCGCGTTGTTGACAGTTTTCGGTGGGCGTTCGGGTGATTCTTTGTTGGTGGGGTCGGTGAAGTCGAATATTGGTCATACGCAGGCGGCGGCGGGTGTTGCCGGGGTTATCAAGATGGTGGAGGGGTTGCGGCGGGGTGCGGTGGCGGGGTCGTTGCATGTGGATGCGCCGACGTCGAGGGTGGACTGGTCGTCGGGTGGGGTGGAGGTGGCGCGGGAAACGGTTCCGTGGCCGGGTGGGCCGGGTCGGGTGCGTCGGGCGGGGGTGTCGTCCTTCGGGATCAGCGGCACGAACGCCCACGTCATCCTGGAGCAGGCCGGCCCCGGTGTGGACCGGTCGGGGGCCCGCGAGCTCCCGGCCGGTTCCGGGCCCGGCACCGACCCCGCCGTCGTGCCCTGGTTCGTCTCGGCGCGTTCCGCGGCGGCACTGCGGGCGCAGGCCGCCCGACTGGCCGCCCACCTCACCGCCGGCGCGCAGCGGGCGGCCGAGTCGGCGGAGTCCGTACTGGATATCGGGTTCTCCCTGGCGACGGGCCGGGCCGCACTGCCCTGCCGGGCCGCCGTCRCCGCCGCCGACCGGGACGGCGCCTCGCGCGCGCTGGCGGCGCTCGCCCGCGGCGAGTCCGCGCCGACACTCGTCGAGGCGACCGTCGGCACCCCGGGCCGCACGGCGATGCTCTTCACCGGCCAGGGGTCGCAGCGCGTCGGGATGGGCCGCGAGCTGCGGGCACGCTTCCCGGTGTTCGCCGAGATCCACGACCGCGTCCRCAGCCACCTCGACCCGCTGCTCGAACGTCCACTGGACGAGGCGGACGGCGACGCCGACCTGCTGGACCGCACCGATCTCACCCAGCCCGCGCTGTTCGCGCTGCAGGTGGCCCTGCACGGCCTGCTGCGCAGCTGGGGCGTCGTACCGGACGTCGTGGCCGGGCATTCCGTCGGCGAGATCGCCGCCGCCCACGTCGCGGGCGTCCTGTCACTGCCCGACGCCTGCCGGCTCGTCGCCGCCCGCGGACGGCTGATGGCGGCGCAGCCGGGCGGGGCGATGCTTGCCATCCAGGCCACCGAGCGCGAGGTGCGTGGCTGGCTCCCTGACACCGCCGGCCTGGACGTCGCCGGTGAGCTGGATGTGGCGGCGGTCAACGGGCCCGAGTCCGTCGTCGTCTCCGGTACCGAACGGGCGGTGGCGGCGCTGGCCGCGCACGCCGAGCGGGCCGGCCGGCGGACCCGCCGCCTGCGGGTCACCGCGGCCTTCCACTCCCCCCTGATGGACGGCATGCTCGAACCGTTCCGCCAGGTCGCCGCGACCCTGACCTACCACGCCCCGGCGATCCCGCTGGTCTCGACGGTGACCGGGCGTGCGGTGGCCGCGGGCGAGCTGTGCGACGCGGACTACTGGGTCCGGCAGGCCCGCGCCGCGGTGCGCTTCGCCGACGCGGTCACCTGCCTGCGCGAACGGGGCGTGACCACGTTCGTCGAAGTCGGGCCGGCGGCGGTCCTGTCCGGGATGGGACGCGAGTGCGTGCCCGCCGGCGACGCGGCGTTCGTCCCCACCCTGCGCGCGGACCGCCCCGAGGAGCACACCCTGGTGACGGCGCTCAGCCAGGCGCACGTCAACGGCGTCCACGTCGACTGGGCGGCGTTCTTCGCCGGGACGGGCGCCCACCGGGTTGACCTGCCCACCTACGCCTTCCAGCACCGGCGGTACTGGTTCCAGCCGCCCCCGGCCTCCGGCGCCACCGACCCGGCCACGGCCGGCGGTGCCGGCGGGGCTTCGGACAGCTCGGGTACGGACGATCTGACCTACCGGATCGTCTGGACGCCGGTGTCCCTCCCCGGTGCCGCCACGCCCGCGCTGTCCGGCACCTGGATCGTGGTGCTCCCGCCGCCGGCCGCCGACGCGGCCCCGCTGGCACGCGCCTGCGTCCAGGCCCTGGAACTGCACGGTGCGCAGGTGCGCCAGCTCGCCCTCGACGAGGCGGACGTCGACCGCGCCCCGCTGGCCGGCCGCCTCGCCGCCGCCCTCACCGATGCGGCCGACCGGGCGCAGGACGTCCGCGGTGTGCTGTCGCTGGCAGCGCTGGATGACAGCCCGCTCAGGACCCATCCGGTGCTTCCCACCGGCCTCGCCGGCACCGTCGCGCTGCTGCAGGCGCTGGGGGACGCCGGGGTGGACGCCCCGCTGTGGTGCGCCACCCGGGGCGCGGTGTCGACCGGGCCCGGCGACCCGCTGACCAACCCGGCGCAGGCGCAGGTGTGGGGCCTGGGTCGGGTCGCCGCCCTGGAGATGCCCGCACGCTGGGGCGGTCTGGTGGACCTGCCCGCCACCCTCGACCCGCGGACGTCCGAGCGGCTGGTCGCCGTCCTCGCCGCCACCTCCGGCGAGGACCAGGTCGCCCTGCGCCCGGCCGGGACGTTCGCCCGACGCCTCGTCCGTGCCGGCACCACCACCACCGGCGGCAGGCCGGGAACAGAGGAGGCCGGGGGCGCGCCGTGGCGCCCGCGGGGAACGGTGCTGATCACCGGTGGTACCGGGGCGCTGGGCGCGGCGATCGCCCAGTGGTGCGCGGCCGAGGGTGCCGAGCGGCTGGTGCTCACGAGCCGGCGCGGTGCCGCGGCACCCGGCGCCGCCGAGCTGGTCGCCGAACTGAGCAGCCTCGGCGTGCAGACCACGGTGGCCGCCTGCGACGTCGCCGACCGGGCCGCGCTCGCCCGGGTGCTCGCCGACATCCCGGCGGAGCATCCGGTGACCGCTGTCGTCCACGCGGCCGGCAGCGGCACCGGCGGAGTGCTGGAGCGGGTGGGTCCGGCCGAGCTCGCGGACGTCGTCGCCGCCAAGACGGCCGGTGCTGCGCACCTCGACGAGCTGCTGTCCGGCCACGAGCTCGACGCCTTCGTCCTGTTCGCGTCGGTGGCCGGCATCTGGGGCAATCCCGGGCAGGGCGCCTACGCCGCCGCGAACGCCGGACTGGACGCGCTCGCCGAGCACCGCCGCGCCCGCGGCCTGCCCGCGACCTCGGTGGCCTGGGGCCCCTGGGCCGGCGGCGGGATGGCGGACGTCGCCCGGGTGCGGGAACGGACCGCGCGGCACGGCCTGCCCGCGCTCGACCCGCCGGAGGCGCTGCGGGCGCTGGCCGAGGTTGTCGGCCACGGCGAGAGCTGCGTCGCGGTGGTCCGGGTTGCCTGGGAGCGTTTTGTCGCGGCCTTCCCACCTGGCCGGCCGACCCGCTTCGTCGACGAGATCCCGCCGGCCCGCGACGCGCTCGCCCGCCTGCGCGGCGACGGGACGGCTTCCGGTGTCACCGGGCTCGCGCCGGGGGCCGCGGACCAGGCGAATCCACGCCCCGACGTCGACGGGACGAACGCCGCGAACGGGCCGGGTAACGGTGGGTCGTCAGCCGGGCAGCTGCGGGAACGCCTCGCCGCGCTGCCGGACAGCGGGCGGCACCGGCTGCTCCTGGGCCTGGTGCGCACCGAGGTCGCGGCCGTGCTCGGGCATGCCTCGCCCGAGGACGTCCCGGCCGACCGCGCCTTCACCGATCTCGGTTTCGACTCGCTCGCGTCGGTGGAGACCCGCAACCGGCTCGCCCAGGCCACCGGAGAGCAACTCGCCGCCGTGGTCGTGTTCGACCATCCCACCCCCGCGGCGCTCGCCCGCCACCTGCTCAGCGTCCTGCGTCCCGACGAGACCGGCCCCGAAGGCGGCCTCCTACCCGGGCCCGGGTCCGGGGCCGAGGCCGGCGCCGGGTCGGTGCTCGACGACCTCGACCGCCTGCAGGCGGCGCTGGCCGCCAGCCCGCCGGACGGCCAGGTCAGGTCGGCGCTGCAGACCCGGCTGCGGACGATGCTGCGCACCCTCGACGCCCCCGACGACGATCTGGGCGCGGCGACCGATGAGGAGATGTTCGATCTGCTCGGCCGCGAGTTCGGTATTTCCTGAGTTCCCGTTCGCACCAGGTTCCCGGTCTTCGCCGGACGGTCGGAGACACCCGAGGTCAGGAGGAGTCCCCGTGTCGAACGAGGATCGGCTGCGCCATTTCCTGAAGCAGGCGACCACCGAACTGCGCGCGGCCACCCAGCGGGTGCGCGAGCTCGAGGACGCCGCCCGCGAGCCGATCGCGATCGTCGGCATGGGCTGCCGTTTCCCCGGCGGTATCTCCTCCCCGGAGGAACTGTGGGACGTCGCCGTGCACGGCCGTGACATGGTGTCGGAATTCCCGCCGGACCGCGGCTGGGACGTCGACGCTCTGTACAACCCGGATCCGTCTGCCACCGGGACGAGCTATGTACGCGAAGGCGGCTTCCTCGCCGGCGTCGGTGGTTTCGACGCGGAGTTCTTCGGGATCTCGCCGCGGGAGGCGCTGGCGATGGACCCGCAGCAGCGTCTGTTGCTCGAGGTGTCGTGGGAGGCCTTGGAACGGGCCGGTATCGACCCTGCCTCGCTGCGCGGCACCGACGCGGGAGTCTTCACCGGGCTGATCTACCAGGGGTATGGCGGCGAGTCGGTCGCCGCCGCGGAAAGCGTCGAGGGCTACCGCATCAGCGGCACCGCCTCCAGCGTCGCCTCGGGCCGGGTGTCCTACACGCTGGGGTTGGAGGGTCCGGCGGTGACGGTGGATACGGCGTGTTCGTCGTCGTTGGTGGCGTTGCATCTGGCGGTGCGGTCGTTGCGGGTGGGG
>NZ_MBLM01000152.1 GCF_001854655.1 Parafrankia colletiae
GGACCCTTGTGGGCCGCGTTCCGAATCCCTTGCGTCGTCGGCGTGAGCGTCATCATCGCGATGTGGTGCCGGCGCACGAACTCGTCGTAGGCGCCCGACAGCTTCACAGTATTCAGTGCGCTGGTGAACGCCTGCACTTCGGACAGGCTCAGGTCATAAATACTTCGACGGACAATCATGCGTTCCTTGCCTTCCCCCCATCAACGCGAAACCACGCGTTGACACAACTGCTGTCGACGGGTGTCGCCAACGCGACACCCAGAGTTCCCGGCGTTCGTCCGGCTCGAGAACCTGCGATTCGCGGTCTGGTTACGCTCTGTAATCAGCGACATGCCAGAGTGTGGTGCTGGTCGTAGCCAGCGGCCCCACGTCGCGGGCTCCCTCCCCCTGAGAACAGGCATGATTTAAGCACACACCTGGACGGGTTAGAACACATGTGGGGGCATGAGCTGAGCGGCAGGTTCCCATCACCTTCCGTGATCAACTGAGTGCAATTCCGCTTTGCGGTCGCGGTGCGCTGCTGCGGTGCTGCGGGTATTCGGCGGGCGGCGGCCAGGCCGTCCGTGCCCAGGTCGGGACCACGCCCGGGCCGACCACGTGGCGTTCGGACCCGGCAACGCAGACTTCTGTCTGGGGCGCTGTCGCAGGCATCCGGTCGTCATCCGGAATGTCCCGCACCCCGGCTTGTGCCCGGCAGGCGGACGGCATTCCTGGGAGGGCGACAGGCGACCGGATTTCTTTATGGCAACCGTCGGACGAGAATGCGGCCCCCTCCGCCCGCCGCCAGGTCACAGATGGTGCCGGGAGGCCTGGCGCGAAGCTTCGGTGACCAGCGCTGGAGGCCCCGCCGAGCGACTCCCGCCTCGGCGGCCGGCGCCGAGGCAATCCCGGTATGGGGGAGGCGTCGGGACGCCGCCTCGTTATGCTTGGCTCGGTCGTCAGGGGACCGCACTATGGTGATCGCACGTGGGGGGAAGATCATGAAGGTGACTGTGTCGTCATCGTCGGGGGACCTCGTCTCCCTGGCCGCGCGTGGTCTGAGCGGGGTGGAGGACATTTACTTTCGGTCCTCGCAGGCGGAGCTCGCCGAGACGGCGGACGCCGGCCTGACCGCGGCTCTGACTCTCGCTATGAGCCGCGGAGAACCTCTCGAAATCATGCAGCCGATCAGTCGGGTGCTTTCGGCCAGGGCCGACGACTATCAGGCACTGATATCCCGGTGGTATCCCCGCCTGAAGCCGGTGCAGGTCCTCGCGGCTACCCGGCAGCCGGCCCGGGCCGAGGGAAGTGAAACCTTCTGCTTCTTCTCCGGCGGCGTCGACAGCTTCTACACCCTCCTGCGCAACATCGACCGGGTGGACGCGGCGGTCTATGTCCACGGGTTCGATGTGAGCGTCGACGACACGGCGCTCCGGTCGCTCGTCGCTGGCAGCCTGCGCCGGACGATGAACGGGCTCGGCAAGGAGCTCATCGAGCTTGAGACGGATCTCCGTAGGATGTCGGACCCGCACGTCACCTGGCCGGCCTATGTCTCCTCGGGTCTGGCGACGGTGGCACACGTGCTGTCGCGGCGCTTCAACCGGGCTCTGATCGCGGGGACCCTGGCGTATCACGAGCTCCAGCCACTTGCCTCCCATCCGCTGACCGATCCGCTGCTGTCCGGCGATCAGGTCGCGATCGAACACCACGGGTGTGACGCCACCCGCCATGACAAGGTCGCCTTCATCGCCCGGCATCCGATGGTCCAGCAGAATCTTCGGGTCTGCTGGGAGAATCCGGACGGCGACTACAACTGCGGTCGGTGCGAGAAGTGCCTGCGGACCATGCTTGGTCTGGAGGCACTTGGCGTCCTCGACGAGTTCACATGCTTCCCGTCAGGCCTCGACATCGACGTCGTAAGGCAGATCGACCTGGCCGGCCGGGGTCCGCGGCACTGGGCGGTCGTGAACCTGAGGGAGCTTCGCCGGGCAAACCGTGACCCGAAGCTCGTGCGCGCCCTGGCCGAGGCCATCGCGCGCTCCGACGTCCGACGGGTGGGTCGGCTCGCTCGTCGGCAGGCTCGGCGCAACAGCGCCGTGTCGACGTGAGCGGATCAGCTCGCATCGCAGATCCGCCTGTGCCGCGGCCTGCGCGGGCTCGGGAGAACGGCAATGCGGAGGCCGTCCTGTGACCCAACCTCATCAACCTCGCCGCCGTGTTTTTTCTCGGCACTATCTCCTACGGAGGGCGTCGGTGTGATGTCGGTCAGCTGTATGGCTGCCGGAGGGGGCGGCACCCGATCGCGGTGATCGCAACGACATTCGGTGCTCCACACAGTGGTCATCCCGGAACCAACGCCTCCGACATCCCGGTCTCACGAGGCGCTCGCAGCGCCTCGGGTAGGCCCCGTACCGCATCGCAGGCACCCCGTCACCAGGGTGTGTCGCGGGCCCGTACTATTGGGCCCATCCTCAATCGACCATGACGCTGGGGGGACGTGAGTCATGCCAGAGGACGGGACGGGGGGACCGTATGCCTCGGAGTCAGCGGCTGAGCGTACTGGGTCCCTGATCGAACGACTGGCAACACAGACCGTGACGGCACTCGGTGAGCTTCTGCCACCGGGAACCACTTCGGTCGCGCTACTCGATTTTCCATACCACCGGAACTCCGGTGACTCCGCCATCTGGCTCGGTGTACGCCGGACCCTTGAGCGCCTCGGGGTCCGGGTCGCCTATGTGTCGGACACTGCACGTTATCGACCGGACCGGTTGCGGGAGGCGCTGCCGGTAGGGCCGATTCTGCTGCTCGGGGGAGGTAACTTCGGTGACCTGTGGCCAGGGCACCAGGAGTTACGAGTACAGGTTCTGCGTGATTTCCCGGATCGCACCGTCATCCAGCTTCCGCAGAGCATCGCATTTCGTGATGACAGGGCTCTGGACGAGGCTCGGCGGGTGACGGCGGAACATCCAGATTTCGTCTTCATGGTCCGTGAGCGGCGCAGCCTCGCCTTCGCCCAGGAGAACTTTGACGTCCGCGTGGTACTGGCCCCGGACTCGGCGTTCGCGAACGGGCCGCTGAGCCCGCCGCGCCCGGTACGGCCCGAGGGTGTTCTGTGTCTCGCCCGTGATGATGTCGAAGGAACTGGTCTCATCAACGGCGTCGTCGGCCCGGGGATTCGCCGAGCTGACTGGGTAATGCCTCGGGTTCCGGAGTTGCGGTGGAAGGCCGCGCGCGGGCTTCCGAAGGCCGAGCGTCATCTCCTCGGTCGGCATGGCGTCGCCTACCGCGCAGCGCGGCCCGCGCTGTACGCCGCCTACGAGTCCATGGCGAGGGTCAGCGTCGAGACTGCGACGGGCCTGCTCTGCACTGCACGCTACGTGGTGACGGACCGCCTGCACGCGCACGTCCTGTGCCTGCTGCTCGGAATTCGGCACACGGTGTTCGACAACAGCTACGGCAAGGTGGGCGGAACGTACGAGGCTTGGACCTCGGGCAGCGACATCGCCCGCTGGGCTACTTCAGCGGACGAGGCGCTGGCGCACTGCAGCCGGTACGCCTCATGAACCCGCTGACGATCCCGGGTGGGCCGGCTGGTGGGAGCGCGGAGGCGGAGCCGACGGTCGACGTCCTGTTGAGCCGGGCTCTCGACCCCTATGCCTGGGAGCGGAGGCACACCCGTGGTGAGGTGCCGGATGCCTGGCCCTACGGCCTGAACAGGCTGGCTGACCACGGTTTCAGAGTCACGGCCGCGGCGCCGAACGTGCGGCACTCCGCCCTGGGTGCCCGCGCTGCCCGCGCTGTCGGCGGATTCGAGTGGCTGGAGGTCGCCGCGCGCCCGGTCCGCCGCGACGCGGCGGCGGTCATGTGCTGGGACGAGCGAGCGGGCGTCCCAGCGGCGCTCCTGGCCAGGCGGCGCAGGCAGCAGGCTGTCGCAACTGGTGTCATCTGGCTGACCGATGCGGTCGGCCGGCCGCGGGGAGCACTGGCGATGGCTCCCAGCGCGCTGCGTTCAGCCCAGCTCGTCTGGGCGCTGTCGAGTGCTCAGATTCCTGTTCTCCGGGACGTCTTCGGCGTTCCGGAGCGCCAGCTCGGCCATCTGCCGTTCGGTGTCGACGCCGATTTCTTCCGCCCCGCGATCGTCGAGCCGGTACCTGGCCTCGTCGTCAGCATCGGCAACGACCGGCACCGCGACCACGAAACCCTKCTCCGGGCGGCTGCGGCGGCCGCGGCCAAAGTTCCGGATCTGTGCCTGGAGCTGGTGTCCGGTCGGGACGTCGAGGTCCCCGCCGAGTTCGGGGTACGCCGCCCGCGACTGGCGCATCCCGAACTGGTCGACCTCTACGGCCGTTCGTCGGTAGTGGTTGTGGCACTCAAGCCCAATCTCCATGTCAGTGGCATCAGCGTGGTGCTCGAGGCGATGTCTTCGGGTCGCCCGGTGATCGTCAGCGGCACTCCCGGCATGGACGACTACGTCAACCATGGCCGGACCGGGCTGCTGGTCCCGCCCGGCGATGTCGACGCACTCGCCACCGAGATGGCGGGCCTCCTCCTGGATCCCGATCGGTCCGCGGCGCTGGGGCGCGCCGGACGGGCAGCCGTCGAGGCGCTTTTCAACACCGATGCACAGGCGCGTCGGCTGGCTGATCTGCTTCGAGCCATGTGATCTGCTGCGCGGTCCAGATCCGAGCTTTCGGGCGAGACCTGGCTCGCGGTGTCCCATCATCGTGCAAGCCGCCGGCGGAGATCCCAATATCTGCGCGGAGCGATCAGTGTAGGTCCGTCGCCGGTCGAATGCCGGCGGCATGGGAGGGGAGAGAATGCTGACATGGACATAGCCCAAATCATACGGATTACGATTCGGCGCTGGTATGTCGCGCTAACGATCATAGCCATCGGCGCCCTGGTCGCTCTTACCGTCACCTCGGGTATCAAGCCGAGGTACTCGGCTTCCATCGACGCATTCGTCAACGCACCGCCGAGCACCACAACCAGATCCGCCGGGAGCCTGGAGAACTCTGGCGGAGTGGGGTTCGCCGGTTCGTTCGAAGAGCGGGCCATGGACTCCGACTCCTCGCGCCAGCAGATCCATGACAAGGGCCTCCTCCCTGGGTACACGGTCAAGTGGACCCGGGCGACGCTGGTGCTGACCATCGCCGTCACCGGCCCCGTTCAGGACCAGTCTCGGCGGACAGTCGAGGAAGTCGTGGCGATGGCCAACAGGCATCTCATCGCGCACCAGGTTACGAACAACGTCACGGAACGCGCCGCCCAGTTCACGATCCTCCCGGCCACCGACGGGGCCAACGTCTCGCCCGCCCTTTACCCCGGCCGGGGTCGCCAGCGGCTCATGATCGGTGCGATCTCGGTCATTGTCGCGGTGGGTCTCTCGATCGCGGTGGATGGCCTCGTCAGCGGTCGTCGTGGCCGGGGGCCAAAGAACCAGGAGCCGGGCGAGGGCTCCAACCCTGTCCGCTCCGCCGGGGACTTCCCGGACTATGGGCCCACCTCGCCTGGCTACCCGGCTGCCGCGACACGCGACGACGTCCAGCGGGAGAACAACAGCAGTGCCGTGATCAACGAGGACACGATGACCATCAACACGGCTGGTCGAGGCGGACCGTGGTCGGGCGTGCCTGGCACAGACCGAAGCGGCCGAATCCGGTGACGGGACCCGGCGGTGCACTTCCGTCGGAGGCGCGTCCGTTTGAAGCTGGATCCGTTTCCCGCTGGGTGGTTCTTCGGACGCGGGTTGCTGAGCTGCCGATGGTGGCGTGGCGGCCGGACGCCGTGAGCGTTCTGTCGCTGATTGCCTTCCTCGTGTTCGTCGTACCAGCACGAAACTCGCTACAATCGCTCGGCGCCGCCGGAAAGCCAATATTTCTGGCCGGAATCCTCGTACTTGCGGCGTGGGTCATGACACGTTTCCATCCAGCCCTGGTAAGGCGGGGACGCCAACCGCTCCGCATACTTCTCGTCATCTACATCTGCACGCTGCTTGCGGCATACGTTGCAGGTCAGAGCCGCGGCCTGGACGGTACGGAAGCGCGGGCACAGGACCGCGCGATTCTGGCTCTGCTGGCACTCGTGGGTATCGCGCTGGGCGCTGCGGACGGTATTCCGTCGAGGGAAAGACTTGAAGTACTCATCTCGCGGATCGTCACCTTCGGTGCAATCATGGCGAGCTTCGGCATTGCCCAGTACCTGACACATCGAGACTACAGCACGTACATAAAGCTCCCGGGCTTTGTGATGTGGACGCCGGCCCTGGAGGCGGTCTCCAGAGGCGGCGGCACGTCCCGGGTAGCGGCGACGGCCTCCCACTACATCGAGTTCGGCGTAGTCATGGCGAWGGTGGTGCCCCTCGCGTTGTACCGGACCCTCAACGCACCGACGCGCGGCGCTCGGCAGCGCTCCGCGTGCGCGTTGCTGCTGGTTGCGGTGGYGGCGCCCATGTCGGTGTCCCGGACGGCCATCATCGCACTCGCCTGCGTCCTGCTCGTTCAGTCGGCGGTGTGGACCTGGCGCCGTAGACTTAATATCTTCGGAATGTTCCTCCTCGGTACGGCGGCATTCGGTGTCGTGGTTCCCGGCGTGTTGGGTACGTTGCGAAGTCTCTTCGTCAACTACGAGGACGACCCCAGCTACCAGGGGCGTATCGCCGACTATGCRATCGCGCAGCAGTTCATCAGTGAACGGCCATGGCTCGGACGGGGTCCCGGAACGTTCTTTCCCGCGAAGTACTTCTTCCTTGACAACCAGTATATGGGCACGATCCTCACCTCCGGATACATCGGCCTCGCGGCACTGCTCCTCGTCATTCTTGGCGGGATGGTCATGGCCTTCATGGTTGCGAGGAATGCGGCCGACCCGGTGACCCGGGAACTTGCTCAGGCCCTCGCGGCAATGATCGTCGCTGCTGCAGTCACCTCGTACACGTTTGACTCGCTGTCCTTCCCGGGGTTTGCTGGTTTCTTCTATCTCATGCTCGGTATCGTCGGGGCGCTGTGGCGGCTCGAGCGGCGGGACAGAAGGGATGCGCCGGGAGAGATCTCCTGKCGAGAACGCCTGGGGCGGACCACTGAAGGAGCCCGGCCCACCTCGCCTGCCGAGGCCGGTCCGGGGGACAGAACACCCGCGGGGATCCTGTAGCTATTCTTCGTACTCCTTATCGGCGGGCGGCGATATCCCAGGCTTCTGCGCCGCCCGCCATAATGCGCCGGGTCTGGAGTGCTCTTCCGGCCAGCTGTCAGGATGACTTTCTTCGCCTCCGCCGCCACGGGAACGCCGAGGTTCTCCTGCCATCCGCCAGGTCACCCTTCTCGAGAGGCAACAACGGCTCCAGCCCGAGCGGGTCGGGTGACAATTGGTCCGTCCTGGAGGCCTTGGCATTCGGGAAGGTCAGAAAGACCGTTTTCTCCTCGTCCTGCTGGTACTTCAGCAGGACGGTCGTCTCTTCCTGGCCTGGCCGGAGGGTCTCGGCCTCTGTGGCCGCCCGGGGCCGGGGCTGCTCCGCGTCGCCAGACCCCTTGTTTCCCAGCACCCCGCGCACCCGCCTTCGCCAGGACGGAACTGCGAGGACGACGGCGACGTATGCGGTCGCACCCGCGGAGCCCGCCACGACAAGCTCGGCGAACGGAGCGAGCGTGAAAGCGTTGCGGACACCCAGGGTCACCGCGGCGAGAACCACGCTGGCCAGCGCCGCCGGTGTGATCGACAGGACAACGTCGAAGAGGCGGACAGGGCTTCCGTGGGTGGCGCTGAGCAGCATGGGGATCGCGGTCACGACCGAAGCGATGCTGACGGCCCAGGCGACGCCCACCGGCCCCCAGGGAAGACCGGCGAAAAACGAGGCGACAGTGAGCGGGCGGGTAACCACCGACAATCTGAGCATCTGATCGGCGCGGCCCCGGGAGACCCACAGCCAGATCGCGGTCGAACTGATCGCCTGTGCAAAGCCTGCAATCGCGAGAACCTGGAAGATCGGTACGACGCCATCCCAGGCGGGGCCCATGAGGCCGGTCACGAAGACGTCGGCCAGGAGCGCCATCAACACGACCAGCGGAAGCGCCAGCAAGGAGACGGTGAAAACCGCGGCCCGATAATAGGAACGGTACCGGGCGGGCTGGTCGGACAGCCGGGACAGGGTCGGGATCGCGACCATGTTGACAGGCTGGTTCACCTGTTGCAGCGGAAGCAGTAGAAGCGCATATGCACGGGAGTAGTAACCGAGTGCCGCCGGGCCGCTGAAACGGCCGACCAGCACGTTGTCGGCATTGCGACTGACGTACCCGAGCAGGTCGGACGCTGCGACGCTTCCGCCGAAGCGCAGCATGGGACCAAGGCCTTCCGCCTTCGCCGGCCTGCTCGGTCGCCAGTCGCAGGCCGACCAGACCAGCGCAGCCCGCGCGAGCGCTCCGGAGACCGGCATGAGCGCCAGCGCCCAGTACCCGGCACCCAACGCTGCCAATGTGATCGCCACACCTATACTGGTGGTGCGGCCGATCACATCCCGGGCAGCGACGGAGCCGAACTTCATCTGTCGTTGCAGCAGTGCCTGATGCTGCACCAGCGCACCGGATATCAGGTACGACGGCGCGACGACGAGCGCGATACCGACCAGCTCGTCGTGCCCGTAGAAGAGCGCGACCAATGGGCTGGCGGCCGCCAGGATGACACCGAGACTCAGGCCCACCACGACGTTGATCCAGAATAACGCGCTGACCTGCCGGTGGGTCACGACCCTGCGTTGGATCACGGCCTGCGACAGACCGAGGTCGGTCAGTTGGTCGGCCAGCGCGGAGATGGCGAGGACCATGCCGACGAGGCCGTAGGAATCCGGCGTCAACAGCCGGGCCAGAATGATTGTCGAACCGAATTGGGTGAACAGGCGCCACACCTGGGCGGTGGCGGTGGCTGCCGCACCTCTCCTGGACCGGCGCGCGAGTCCCTGCTCCACCGATGGCGCGTCGAGCCATCGCTGGCGTCTTTCGCCCACCGATGCTGGGCGCTCGGACCGCCTTGCACCCTCCGTTGGGTCGGCAAGGTTTACCACCGAAGATCTAGCCTCCCCCGTTAAGGCATGGTCAGCGGCACTTTACCCGGCTGGGCTGATCGATCTCACCGGCTGGCCATCCCAGAATCTCGCCGGCTGGCCATCCCAAGTTCCCCGAGGGCTGCTCAGCCCGAACCCCATCTGCTCTAGTATGTCCGTAGGGGGTGACGTGTCCAGTCTCGGTACCTCGCAGTAGGCTTCACTCGTCAGTTTTGGGGGGATTCGTGACGTTGCGTAATCGTGTTCTCATCATCGTGCAGAACCTGCCAGTGCCTCTTGACCGTCGAGTCTGGCTGGAATRCCGGGCGTTGACGGAAGCCGGTTACCAGGTGCGGGTGATCTGCCCCAAAGGCCCGGGTGACCCGGACTATCAGCTGCTCGATGGCGTGCACATCTACAAATATGAGCCCGTAGYCGCCGACTCGGGGGTGGTCTCCTACCTTCGAGAATTCTTCGTGTGCTGGCTCCGTACCGCACGTCTGGCGCGTCGTGTGTATCGAGAGCAAGGCTTCGATATTATTCAGGCCTGCAACCCTCCGGACACGTACGCTCTGCTCGCCCTGCTCTACCGGCGGCGTGGTGTCCGATTCGTTTATGATCAACACGATCTTTGCCCCGAAGTTTACCAGTCCCRCTTCGAGCGTCCCTCGCGGATCCTCCTGTCGGGACTGTACGCACTGGAAAAGATCACCTATCGGACTGCACACCATGTGATCTCCACTAACGACTCGTATCGCAGTATCGCGATGCGTCGGGGCGGCCGAAGCCTTGAGGACACAACAGTCGTGCGCAGTGGGCCGGACACGGATCGCATGCTGCCCGGGCAGGAGTACCCGGAGCTGCGGAAAGGTCGCAGATTCCTGCTCTGCTACCTCGGGGTGATGGGTCCGCAGGACGGTGTCGATAACGCGATCCACGCACTGGATGAGCTGGTGAACAAGCGTGGCCGTAGTGACGTGCATCTCGCGCTTCTCGGTTTCGGTGACTGCTATGACGAGCTGCGAGCGCTGGCGACGGAACTGAATCTCGACGAGTACGTCACTTTCACGGGACGGGCTGATCATGAGATGATCAGCCAGTATCTGTCGACCGCGGACGTCGGAGTCGGGCCTGATCCACTCAATCCCCTCAACAACGTCTCGACCATGAACAAGACCATGGAATACATGGCGTACGGGCTGCCGGTGGTGACCTTCGATCTTGCCGAGACCCGTGTGTCGGCTGGCGAGGCGGCCGAGTACGTTCCGCCCGGGGATGTTCCTGCTTTCGCAGACGCGATCGAGCGTCTACTCGAGGATCCGGGTCGCCGGGCGGAGCTGTCCGAGTGGGGACGGAAGCGGGCCGTCGAGATCTTGGACTGGCGTCTGCAGGTACCAGGCTATGTCGCGGTGTTCGACCAGCTGAGTGGTCGGGAGGGTGCGGCCGTGTGGCCGGCCGATGAGGTCGCGGCGTTAGGGGCGGTGCCCATCGCCTCCGCGGAGCGTCAGCCGGTTGATGACCAGCAGGTGTTCGCGGGTGACGATCCGGGTCATGACGGCGATCAGCTCACGTCGGCGGCGGGATGACTCCGCAGCCGGCAGGCCTGTCGGATGYGCTGGTCTCCTCGGACACCCTCGCCAGCGTCGTCGTGCCGGCCCACAATGAGGAGGCCGTCATCGGGCGATGCCTCAAGTCGCTCACGGCCGACCTGCCAGCGGGGGCGCTGGAGGTCGTCGTCGTCTGCAACGGGTGCACCGACCGCACCGCGGAGATCGCTCGGACGTTCGGGGTCCGAGTGGTCGAAAGTGGCCAGGCGAACAAGTCCGCCGCCTTGAACCTGGGCGATGCGGCCGTGGCTGCGTTCCCGCGGTTCTATCTCGATGCGGACATCGAAGTGACGGGTCTGGCCCTCCAGGAAGTGGCCGAGTTTCTCCGTGCGGGTGATGCCCTGGCCGCCGCTCCGCGGCTGCGCCCATGCATGACCCAGGTGCCGCGCCCGGTCCGAGATTATTACCGCATATGGATGCGGCTGCCCTACGTCGTCAACGGGCACGTGGGCTCCGGAGTCATCGGCCTCAGTGAGGCCGGACGGAGGCGGTTCGACCGCTTTCCGGCGATTATCGCTGATGATCTCTTCCTCTACCGGCTGTTCGCACCGGGGGAACGAGCCACTGTGGACTCGGTCCATTTTACGGTTTTTCCCGCCCGTACGACCCGGGACTTCATCCGACGCAAGATTCGGGTGTACGCCGGCAACCTCGAGATCCGCCGCCTCGGCCAGCTGCCCGCTGCGGCTGCTGGGAGCGAGGCCTCCTGGCTGTCGGTGATCGTCGCGGACCCCCGGCTGCTCACGGCAGCACCCGCCTACTTCGTCATCTCGACAGTTGCCAAGCTGCTGGGCATGCGGAAGGTCCGGCGGGGCGACCTCCGCAGCTGGGAGCGAGACGACAGCAGCCGGACCGTCTTCCAGGAGAATGCGTGACCAAGATTATCGGATTTGTTCGCTCGCTGCTGAACATTCGCGCACTGCTGCATTCCCTCCGTATCGTTCATTTCTACAACTACGCGCATGTCCAGCAGATCCGCAAGGCCGCCGTCGGAAAAGGCGTCCGTCTCGCRCCGAATGTATCGATCCGAAACGGTGAGCGGGTCGAGATCAAGAATTTCGCTCACATCGGTGAACGCGCTTCGCTGTGGGCCGGTGATCGCAGCGGACGGATCGAGATCGGCGAGCATTCGTTGATCGGTCCTGGCACCTTCATGACGGCGGCCAACTACGAAACCCTTCCCGATATCGTGATCGACAGCCAGCCCAAGCGGGAGGCTGACATCATCGTGGGGAAGGACGTCTGGATCGGCGCGAACTCGGTCGTCCTGCCGGGCGTGACGATCGGGGACAGCACGATCGTCGGGGCCGGCTCAGTCGTGACGAAGTCCCTGCCCCCGGGTATGCTGGCGGCTGGCGTGCCGGCGAAGGTCATCGGTAGGCGGGGTGAGTCCGCGCAGGGTGGAGCCGGGCGGGGTGGAGCCGGGCAGTCCGAGGGATCCGCCGAACACGGCACCCCCCGATCCGCAGGTCAGCCATGACGGTCGAGGTGTCGATACTCGTCGTCTCGTACAACACCGCGGACCTGACAGTGCGGTGTCTTGAGTCCGCCGTCGCCACGTCGATCGGGGTGTCGACCGAGATCATCGTGGTCGACAACGCCTCCACTGACGGTTCGGCCGCGGTGATCCGTGACAGGTTCCCAGGAGTCGACCTGGTCGAGCAGGATGTGAACCTCGGCTTCGGCCGGGCGGTGAACCTTGCCGCGTTCCGGGCAAAGGGCGAGTACCTGCTCCTCCTCAATCCTGACGCGGTAGTTCTAGACAACGCGGTAGCGGAGATACTCGACTTCGCGCGCCGTCGGCCCAACGGCGGTGTCTACGGCGGGCGGACGCTGCGGCCGGACGGAACCGTCGATCCCAGCTCTTGCTGGGGAGCCCCCTCCCTGTGGAGCTTCGCCTGCTTCGGCCTGGGCCTGTCGACTTTGTTCCGGAGGTCGAGGCTGTTCGATCCCGAGTCGCTCGGGCGCTGGCCGCGGGATACGGTGCGCGAGGTCGGTGTCGTGACGGGCTGTCTGCTGTTGGTGAGACGTGATCTGTTTGAACGTCTCGGCGGCTTCGACCCCCGTTTTTTCATGTACGGCGAGGACACGGATCTGTCGATGCGTGTCCGGTCGGCGGGCTATCGGCCAGTGGTGACGCCCGCTGCGGCGATCGTGCACCATGTCGGAGCCTCGTCGTCAGGCTGGGCGAACAAGCACGTGCTCGTCCTTCGAGGAAAGACCACTCTGGTGCGGAAGCACTGGAGTGGTTGGYGCCGTCAGTTCTGCCTGGCGATGATCATCCTTGGCGTCACGGTGCGCGCCCTTCTGGATCTGATCGCCGAACGGCGCGGCCCGACTTCACGCAGGAGYGACTGGCGGGCGGTGTGGAAGCGTCGTCGTGACTGGTGGTCTGGCTACCCCGAGTACGTTCCGCTTCCGACTGGCCTCGAGCACCATGGGCCCGGCTCCCGCGTCTGATCTACCCCGGCCCGCGCAACGGTCGGGCCCATCGAAACGCCGTTCCATCATTCGCAGCGGTTCCACGACCGATACAAGGAAAAGAAAGACCATGAGTAGCTCGTTACCCGAACGGTCCCTCGATATCTGGCGCAAGGCTCGCGGCCGCGCCTTCACTCGTTTTCTTGCGCCCTCCTTCGGCGCCTTCGGGACGCGGACCAGCATCGAGCCCCCGTTCCGTGTGCATGGCTCTCGCTGGATGGTGGTCGGCGACGGCGTATTCGTCGGACCAGGGTCGTGGTTCCAGGTCATCGAGCCGCCGAGTGGGGACGGTCAGCCGGTCATCCGCATCGGAGCAGGCTCCTCCTTCGTCGGATGGTGCACCTTGTCCGCCGCATGCGGGATCTCGATCGGGGAWCGGGTGATGTTCGCACGCGGAGTCTATGTGGCGGATCACGATCATGCTTACCAGCAGGTTGGCGTAGCCATCCGCGATCAGGGCAACCATGGACTCGCTCCCGTGACGATCGGTGACGGTGCCTGGTTGGGGCAGAACTGCGTGATCACTGCCGGAACCAGGATCGGCCGCGGTGCCGCTGTCGGCGCGAACAGCGTCGTCAAGGGCGATGTGCCGGACTACAGTCTCGCGGTGGGAGCGCCCGCGCGAATAGTCCGGAACTGGGATCCTGAGCGGCACTCGGTGCCGAGCCCGCTGGCCTCCTCGGTGGWTGAGGTCCGCCGTCCGTCAAGGTGAAGCGGTCACTTCGGTGATCCGGGTGAGATCGGCTCCCGCTGCTCCTTGCTCCGTGACCATTCGCCGCGGGTGTGCCGGCCCGTGCGCGGCGTGTTCGCGTGGGTCTTCCGGTAGTGGCCGGTACTGTGGGGACGCCCATGGTCGTCCCCACTATTGAGAGACGAGTGTGTCGCGGATGGGGTACCCCCGGCGGGCAGGATAAGGGCCCGGTCGTGGAGTCGGTGGCCCATCGGCGCTCGGGCTGTCGAGTGGTGGAAAGAGCTGCCGGGTTCCCCGGAGGCCGGCCAGACAACGCAAGGGGGAGATCATTCGTGGCCGCTCTGGCTACTACTCAGATCAGCGGGATGGAGACGAAGATCCCCGGCCTGAGGGTTTTCGACGTCACATCGGTCGAGGATGAGCGCGGCTGGTTCCAGGAGAAATTTCACTACGCAAAGCTCGTCGACGCTGGAATGCCAAAGGAATTCAGCATCGTGCAGAACAGCCTGTCGTACAACAAGAAGGCGGGCGTCACCCGGGGATTTCACGCGGAACCGTGGGACAAGTACATCTCCGTGGTCAAGGGGAKCGTCTTCTGTGCCTATGTCGACCTGCGGGCGGGTGAGCAGTTCGGAACGGTYGTCACCGTGGAGYTCGACGGGGGGCRGTCCGTATTCCTCCCCCGCGGAGTCGCGAACTCCTACCAGACGCTCGAGGACGACACTTATTATCTGTACAGCGTCAACGAGCACTGGAGCGTCGAGCGGTACGAGAGCTATGTCTTCCTGAACCTCGCTGATCCGGACGTGGGTGTCGCGTGGCCGATCTCGCTCGACAAGGCGGTGATCTCGGATCGGGACCGGGGGCACCCATCGCTAGCCTCGGTCGAGCCCCTGGAGGTAGACCCTTCATGAAGGGAATCGTCCTCGCCGGTGGAACCGGAACGCGTCTCTACCCGATCACCCGTGCTGTCTCGAAGCAACTGATGCCGGTGTACGACAAGCCGATGATCTACTACCCGCTCTCCACCCTGATGGCAGCGGGAATCCGCGAGATTCTGATCATCACAACACCGGCCGATCAGGCGCAGTTCCAGCGGCTTCTCGGTGACGGTGCGGGGTTCGGCTGTTCCTTCGATTACGCTGTCCAGGACGAGCCGCGTGGCCTCGCGGACGCATTCCGGGTCGGTCGGGACTTCATCGGGCGGGAAAAGGTCTGCCTTATTCTCGGCGACAACATCTTCTACGGTGTCGGGCTCGGTGACCAGCTCAAGCGCTACACTGACCCCGACGGCGGCGTTGTCTTCGCTTACCACGTTTCCGATCCTGAGCGGTATGGTGTCGTAGAGTTTGACGGCGACAATCGGGCCGTATCCATCGAGGAAAAGCCGGAGAAGCCGAAGTCCAGTTACGCCGTGACCGGACTGTACTTCTATGACAATGATGTCGCCGAAATTGCATCGGCAATGGTGCCCAGCGCGCGCGGCGAGTTGGAGATAACCGCCGTCAACCAGGCGTACCTCGATCGAGGCCATCTCAGTGTCCATCTGCTCGACCGCGGCACGGCCTGGCTGGATACCGGTACTTTCAACTCTCTGATGCAGGCAGGCCAGTTCGTTCAGGTCATCGAGGAGCGGCAGGGCCTGAAGATCGGATGCCTCGAAGAAGTTGCCTGGCGGGAGGGTTTCATTGATGACGGGCAGCTTGAGCGGCTCCTGGAACCCCTCGCGAAGAGCGGTTATGGAGCCTATCTGCGCCACTTGCTCGACGGTTAGCGCTGGGCACGACGGCGCTGCCAGCAGTCGGCCGCACCTGCCCGATCTCGGAGGAGGCGCATGAGTTCCCGCCTCTTCGGTGAGAGAGGGCACATACTGCACCGCTCCGACCGCCGCTGTTCGTCGCTACCGTCACTCCTGTGATCATCCACGTATCCGACAAGCWACGGCGGTGGTCGTGGCGGCGGGTGTCCGGCTACGGTGTCCTCGCTGTCGTACTGCTCTTCACAGCGTTGACAGTGCGCATGATCGTGCTGCCCAAGATCGACCGGCCTCGTCCGGTGGACGCGATCTTCATGCTCGGCGGGCCGGGTGACCGGAAAGCCAAGGCCTTCGAGCTCGCCCGCGCCGGATTCGCCCCTGTCCTCGTCATTTCCAACCCGAACGCGCGCCGCTGCCCCGATGCGGCCGAGGTCGGTCGGGACATCGAGATCATCTGCTTCCGGCCGGACCCCTCGACCACCCAGGGCGAGGCCCGGGAAGCAGCGCGTCTGGCCAGGCTCCGCGGGTGGGATTCCATGCTGTTCGTCACCGACCGCTCCCAGGACAGCCGGGCGCGTCTGCGCATCGAGCGCTGCTACGACGGTGAGGTGCTCGTGGACGTCGTCGAGACCCCCCTGCGTGACTGGCCGTACCTGTTCGCCTATCAGACAGCGGCCACCGTCAAGGCGCTCGTCTGGCAGCGGGACTGCTGAGTCGGGCCCACCGCAGGTGCCGTGACCGCAAGGTCAGCACTCCCGCTGGACGACGAGGGCCTTGCCCATCGCGGCCCACTCGTAGGCGATCATGTACGGCCACATGAGCCGGGGCGGCGGCACCGGGCTCATCAGGACCTGCCCGGGGTAGCAGCGCGCGAGGCGCAGCCGCGCACGGGTTGTCTGGCTCGTCGAGGTGATCACCAGGACGGACCTCCAGCCGTAACGGGCGGCCGCGGCGGCCGTCCAGCGCGACTCACCCTGGGTGGTGAGGGGATCCGGCGCGAAGCAGATCACCTCCACACCCGGGATCGGCGGGGGGCAGGGGTCGTCCACCGTGGGCACGGAGACGGCGAGTGTCGGTGCATAACCGGCCGCGGCGAGCGCGACGGCGTGCTCGAGGCGGCCGGGACTCCCGGCGAACATCACGATGGCGTCCACCGGCGCCGGCTCGTCTCGCCGTGGGAAGACGAACAGCCGGCCGGTCGCGCCCAGGAACAACAGGCTGGTGACCCCGAGCGCCACGGCCACGATGGTGCGCCGCCGCCGTCCGGCGCTCCCACCGGGCCTCGTGCCGGTGGCGGGGCGCGGCGAGGCGGAGCCTTCGTAGGCGCGTTCGACCGGCGCTGACATCCGGACCCCGTCAGCTGGGCCGGCGCGGGCCGAAGCCGCGGCCGCCCAGCCCGCCGGTGCCGAGGCCGCTGGTGCCGAGGCCCGGGCGCGGCCGTCCCAGGCCGAACGGGCGCGGGCTGGCGCCGCCCTGGGAGGGCAGGGGAAGCGTTGGTTCGGGGCCCGTGCCGGCCGGCGGTGCTCCCGCGGACCTGTCGTCCGGAGCCGCGGCCGGCGCGCGCCGGTCAGCAGGGTTCCGGGTGACGGCGTCCGGGCCGTTGTGCGCGCCGGCGAGGCCGCCGGGGGGCGGTGCGTTCCAACGCGGATGGTGGAAGGGTGCGCGGGCGGCGTCCCGGGGCCAGACCGTCCAGGAGGCACCGGACTGCCACTGCACGATCGGCACCTGGTGGCCGACCTGGAGCCCGGTCGCCTGGTCGAGGCGGAAGCGGCCGAGCAGCGTGGTGGTGTCGAGCCCGCGGGCAGCGGCCAGGATCGATGCGTCACCGATGCCGCCGCTGTGCCGGATGCAGCGGCCCAGGATGAGGCCCGACACGTACGCCCACGCCGCGGTCGTGGTGGGGGGGACCCCGTGCAGCGCGGTGAAGTCGACGGAGAACTGCCGTGCGGTCGGCCCGGTTCCCGTCTCGGCGGCGTTGTCCGGTGCCCAGCTCGCCGGGGCGAGCAGGCCCTCACGCAGGGCACCCAGTGTCGCCGTCGCCTCCGCGCTCACCGCGGTGGAGAACGCGGCGGCCCGCCACGAGCGGCGCAGCAGGATGTTGGCGATCTCCAGTTCGTCCTCGGCGCTGCCGTGCACGATGAGGACGTCCGCCGGCGCCAGCGGCCGGGCCGCCGCGCCGCCGCGGCCGGGCGCGAAGGTGTTCGACGCGACCTCGTAGCCCTGTGCCCGGGCCGCCGCCCGGCACACCGACGTCAGCTCGACGGCCATCTCACCGGAGGCGAGCAGCGCGACGCGGCGGGCCTGCCGGTCGACGGAGCGGATCGCGGCCAGCACCCCGCGCGGCCAGGTGGACGCCGGAGCAGCCATGTTCACGATGTGCGGGAACGCCTGGCGGACGAAGCGGGTGGACGGCGCCCCCGCGTTGATCACCAGGCGGTTCGTGGCGCCGAGCGCGGCCAGTGCCGCCCGCGCGCCGACCGGGCCGAAGATCGCCGCCGGCTCGGCGGCGACCGCCGCCCGCATCGCGCGGACCGGGTCCGGGTAGGCGTCGTACGCCGTCACACCGATCTCGTCCCAGGGGGGAGGGAGCCGTTCGTCACGGGCCCAGAGCGTCATGCCTCGCAGCGCCGCCAGGCCGACGGCGGCGTCCGGTCCGGTCAGCGGCGTGACCAGCGCGACAGGAAGCGGTGTCGTCATGGCCGGGAGCCCGTGAGGTCAAGCACTCACTCAGAATCCCACGGCCGCCGCGGTGACACGCCCGGCGGGAGTCCTAAGATCTGGCGTGGGGGCGGCCCGTGTGCGGCGCCCCGGTGGCGACGGGTGAGGAGCGAACGGGTGGCGAGGAACTCCGGTCGGTCGGGTGATCCGCCGCCGCCCCCCGAGGCGCTGCCCGTTCCCGCGGTCGACGCGCACTGCCACCTCGACCTGATGGACACGCCGGTCGCGGAGGCCATCGCCGCCGCCCGGGCGGTCGGCATCACCCGGATGATCACGGTTGGCGTCGACCTGGCGACGAGCCGCTGGCAGGCCGGCGTCGCCGCGGAGCACCCCGAGGTGCGCGCCGCGGTCGCCATCCACCCGAACGAGGCCGCCGGCGGGGTGCCCGAGGAGACCTTCGAGGCGATCGCCGCACTCGCCCGCGCGGACGGGGTCGCTGCCGTYGGAGAGACCGGCCTGGACTACTACCGCACCCCGCCGGAGCAGCACGCCGCCCAGCAGGAGAGCTTCCGCCGGCACATCGCGATCGCCAAGGAGGCCGGCCGCGCCCTGATGATCCACGACCGGGAGGCGCACGACGACACGCTGCGCATCCTGGCCGAGGAGGGGGCGCCCGAGCACGTCGTCTTCCACGCCTTCTCCGGCGACGCGGCGATGGCCAAGGTCTGCGCCGACGCCGGGTATGTGATGTCCTTCGCCGGCAACGTCACCTTCAGGAACGCCGAGGCGCTGCGGGAGGCCGCCGCGGTGGCCCCCGCCGAGCTGCTGCTGGTCGAGACGGACGCGCCCTACCTCACCCCGGTGCCGTGGCGGGGGCGTCCGGGCGGGCCGTATCTGATCCCGCTGACCCTGCGGGTCCTCGCGCAGACCCGCGGCGTGGCCGTCGACGAGCTCGCCGCCCAGGTGACCGCCAACGCGGAACGGACCTTCGGGCCCTGGTAGACACCGACGGGCTGCTCTCGCCGGCCGACATCCGCGAGCTCGCCCACGCGCTGGACCTGCGGCCCACGAAACGGCGTGGCCAGAACTTCCTGGTCGACCCGAACACCGTCCGCCGGCTTGTCCGGCTGGCCGCGATCGGCCCGGACGACGTGGCGCTCGAGGTCGGCCCCGGGCTGGGTTCGTTGACCCTCGGGCTGGTCGCCGAGGCGGCCGCGGTCGTCGCGGTCGAAGTGGACCCGCCGCTCGCCGCCGCCCTCCCGCTGACCGCCGCCGACCGGCTGCCCGCGGCGGTCGCGCGGCGGCTGCATGTCGTCGAGGCCGACGGGCTGCGGGTGGGGCCCGCCGACCTGCCGGCCGAGGTCGCCGCCCCGACCGTGCTGGCGGCCAACCTGCCCTACAACGTCGCCGTCCCGCTGCTGCTGGGGCTGCTGGAACGGTTCCCGACAGTGCGGCGCGGCCTGGTGATGGTGCAGGCGGAGGTGGCCGACCGGCTCACCTCGCCGCCGGGCGGGCGGATCTACGGCGTGCCGAGCGTCAAACTGGCCTGGTACGCCCACGCGCGCCCGGCCGGCGCGGTGCCCCGCCCGGTGTTCTGGCCGCAGCCCAACGTCGACTCCGGCCTCGTCGCGTTCGAACGCCGAGCCGCCCCGCCGGGGGAGCCGGACCTGCGGGCAGACGTCTTCGCGGCGGTGGACGCCGCGTTCGCCCAGCGGCGCAAGACCCTGCGGACGGCGCTCGCCTCCTGGGCCGGCTCGGCGGCGGCGGCCGAGCGGCTCGCCCGGGCCGCCGGTATAGACCCGGGGGCCCGCGGTGAGACGCTCGACGTCGACGCCTTCACCCGCCTCGCCCGGCAGGCACGCCTCGCCGGGCAGGGACCCGTTGCGGGGCAGGACAGCTGACCGCCGCACATGCGGGAGTGCGGGGTTCTCCAGGCCGACGTGCTACAGGTCGACGCCGATGGCGCGGCGGGCGCCGGCGAGCACCGGGCGGGCGCGGTCGCGGGCCTTCTCTCCGCCGGCGGCCAGGATCGCGTCCAGCTCGCTGCCGGGGGCGATGAGCTCCTCGTAGCGGGCCCGCAGCGGGGTGAGCCAGGTGTCCAGCGTCTCGAACAGGGCGTTCTTCAGCTCACCCCAGCCGGTGCCGCCCTGCTCCAGCCGGACGCGCATCTCCTTGACAGCCTCAGGCGTCGCGAAGTTCTCGAAGATCTGGAAAGCGGCGGAGGAGTCCGGGTCCTTCGGCTCCTCGACGGGGGTGCTGTCACTGACGATGCCGCGGACGAGCTTGCGTAGTCGCGACGGCGGTGCGAACAGCGGGATCGTGTTCCCGTACGACTTGCTCATCTTCCGGCCGTCGGTGCCGGGCATCGTGCGGGCGTTGACCCCGGTCGGGATGATCGCCTCGGGGATCTTCAGGCTGTAGTCGGCGCCGAAGAGGTGGTTGAACGAGCCGGCGATGTCGGCCGCGTACTCGACGTGCTGGACCTGGTCCTGCCCGACGGGGACCACATCGGAGCCCATGATCAGGATGTCGACGGCCATGAGGACGGGGTAGTTGAACAGGCCCATGTTGACCCCGGCGTCGAGGTCGGCGACGCCGTTCTCGGCGTTGCGGTCACGCGCGGCCTTGTAGGCGTGCGCGCGGTTCATGAGGCCCTTGCCCGTGACGCAGGACAGGATCCAGGCGAGCTCGAAGATCTCCGGGATGTCGGACTGCTTGTAGAAGACCGTGCGCTCGGGGTCGAGACCGAGGGTGATCCAGGTGGCGGCGACGGAGCGGGTGTACGCCGCGAACTTCTCCCTGTCCCGGATCGAGGTGAGGGCGTGGTAGTCGGCGATGAAGTAGATCGAGTCGTACTTCGCCGTCAGCTCGAGCGCGGGGCGGATCGCCCCGATGTAGTTGCCCAGGTGGGGATCGCCGGTCGGCTTGATCCCGGTCAGCGACACCCGCGGGCGGTCCTGCGTCATGCCCGCTGATTCTACGGCCACCCTCCGACAGCCCCGGCAGCCGAGACCGGCCGGTTCGAGGTCGACGCCAGTACGGATCTTGAACGGTCGGGGCGTGGCCACGGGGGTTCCGGATCCAGGAGTCGCCGACAACCGTCACTCATGATCTCGTCGCGCGCGATGGTGCCGGTGGGTAGCCGCCGGGGTCGAGTACGGTCCCGTGCGGGCCGGATCGGACACCGTGGTGGTGGTGGTGGGCGGCCAGGGCGAGCGGGCAGAGGCCTGACGGTGTAGTCGCACATCGGCGAGGCGTCTGCACGTTTCTCGCCCAACAGAGCGAGAATGGCGTGTGATCTAAATTATACTCTGGTTATTTGTGGGGTTGAAGGCCGCCGATCGGCACCCTCGGTAATCGGGTTGCCGTTGCAGTCGAGGGCGGTGAAGGCCTGTAGATCCCTGTTGCTGCTGGTCGGGAGTTCTGGCGCRCACCGAGGGCCGGTGATCCGTGCTCTTCCGGCGGATACTCTCGGTGCGCAATCCAGGAGCTCGAAGTCCGATATGGGGCGGTCGGCCTCGGTGCTGCTCCCGAGATTGGTTCAGATATTTGAATACTGGTTGCCATCTCCTCTGGGGGAGGCTTACGATTTTACCTCGACAGCTGGTCGGAGAATGTATTCCGGCCTCCGGTTCTGGCTGCGGCGACTATCGYTCTGGAATAGTTGAGATGTCCGGGAAGCGTGACTGTCGCGGTCTTGCGGGAAAGGTGCGTCCATGACGAATGCCAGAAGAATTGCTACCCGAGTCGCCATCGGAGCGTGTGGCCCGGTCGCACTGACAGTAGCTGGCGGAGCTTTCAGTCCGGCTTCCGCCGATACGGCGGTGTGCAACACGTATAATGGCAGCGTTATCGCCGACCCGCCCAAGGTGGTTTGGACCAGTTTTTTCTCCTACGTGGAGGCATCCGGCTCGGCGAGCTGCTTCATTCCGGGGGGCAGCAACTACAATGATGTGACTGTGACTCTCCAGATTCTCAAGAACGGAGGCTGGACCAACGTGGTATCGGGTAGCAATACAGGCTACGGAACGGTGTCAGCTGCGGCGCAAGTTGCTTGTCCCGCGAACGCCTCCTATCGGACGGCTGTGAAGACGACCACCGGCGGGACCGTAGCTTCAGGAGTGACGACCGATCAACGCCCTATTACCTGCTAGTTCCGTAGTCGACAAGTTTTTCCCCGAGTTTTGAGTGCCACGCCGGACTGGGGTCCGGCGTGGCTGCTGGTTCGATGATCCGGGGTATGACTGAACCGAGCTTGCGGCGGAACTATTTTTTCGATCCTGCGGCGGTCCGCTTGATGCTGTTGACGGAGATCGAGCRCAGAAACTCGGGCTCTCCGGYGATGGTGAGGTCGGGGAGCTGTCGAAAGATTTCGCGAAACATTGCGGTGATCTCTGCGCGGGCAAAGTGGGAGCCGAGACAGAAGTGGGGTCCCGGCTGAGATCAAGCCGGTCCGGGTCGGCGAAGACTCGGTCGTCGTGGTTGGCGGCGGAGTAGAAGAGCACGACCTTGTCGCCGGCGGCGAGCGGGCGGTCGTTCAGAACAGTGTCGCGAGTGACGGTACGGCGCATGGTGGCGACCGGGGTGGAGTAGCGGAGAATCTCCTCCACGGCGGTCGGGGTCAGCTGGTCGAAGTCGGCGGCCCAGGCACGCCGGGCGTCCGGACTGGTGTGCAGTGCCCAGAAGCCGAGGCTTATCGCGTTGCGGGTGGTTTCCTGGCCGGCGAACGCCAGCAGGGTGAAGAACGACGCGATCTCGCGTGTGGTGAGGCGGGTTCCGTCGACCTCGGCCTCGACGAGGGCTGTGAGAAGGTCGTCGGCGGGCCGGCGTCGGCGGCTCTGGGCAAGATCGGTGGCGAGCGTCGCAAGAGTGCCGCAGGCGTCGAGGAGGGCGCTGATCGGATCCTGCTGGTCGGGAACGAGATCGGGATCTCCGGGGGAAGGCCGGGGGGCGCCGGTCAGCTCCGTGATCAGTTCGGCGAGGGCCTGGACTCCGCCCGCTCTCTTCAGGGGGTTCGCATAGGTGACCTCGGGAGTACAGACCTCGGCGAGAATCCGGGCACGCACAGCGGTGTCCGGGACCGCCCAGGCCTCGTACACGCGGTTCGCGGCGGCGGCGGACCGTTCGGGACAGACCTGCCCGGTCTCCGGATCGACGACCCGGACCTGCAGGCCCGGCACCGCCGGGCCGAGGCGGACAAGCCGCCGGGCCCGTGACCCGGAGGAAGCGCGGGCGGGGACCGCGACTTGTCGGGCGGCGAGGATGTCGGCGTCGGCCTCGGGCTCGATCGGTTCGCCGCCGCAGAGCGCGGCCTTGACCGAGGACAGGTCCAGCCGCGGGCTCCTCGTACGGTGTGCCGAGGAGGACCCGCGGGTCGCCGAGTGCGGCAGTCCGGCGGCAGGTCTGTTCGATGACCACGCGGTGACCATCGCCCGCGAGGTGTCTGCCAGCACCACCACCGGGGAGCCCGGCCCGCCCTCATGTGCACGCTGCAGCCAGGCGGCAACGCGCTCGGCCTTTGTGAAGAAGGCGGACCAGCCCATCACGTCCTCGGAGTCGGGTCCGAGAAACCTCACCCGACCGCTCTCCATCCGAGCCCGGTCGATTCCCTCCAGCAGCTTCACCAAGAGACCCACATGCCTCTCTAAGCTACGACTGCGCCGCCGCCGTCCACCGGGCGCGGCCGTGAGTTCAGTGCGCGAAAAGAACGAAAGAGATCAGACGGGCAGCCACCGCGCGCCGAACCCGCGCCTCCCGACGCGTCGATCCAGCGCCTGTCGAACAGGGCAGCCCTGCTTCGCGGTCACGCGTCCCGTCACCACCCGGTTCACGCGCCTGGTCGGCCGACCGACGAAGACCCCGTGACACTGGCCGCCCCGAGCATGGGTGCGCCGTCGGGGCGGTCGCGCAGACGCAGACCGACCGGCCCCGGTGGCGGGCAGAACGGTCAGGCGTCGCCGCCGAACAGGCCGGTCACCGACCCGTCCTCGAAGACGGCCTTGATCGCGGCGGCGATCAGCGGTGCGATCGACAGCTCGGTCAGCTTGTCGATGCGCGCCTCGCTGGGCAGCGGCAGGGTGTTGGTGAGGACGACCTCGCTGATCTCGGAGTTCTTCAACCGGTCCGCCGCCGGGCCGGACAGCACGCCGTGGGTGGCGGCCGCGATGACRTTCGCCGCGCCGTGCTCCTTCAGTGACTCCGCGGCCTTGGTGATCGTCCCGGCGGTGTCGATCATGTCGTCGACGATCACACAGGTGCGGCCGTCGACCTCGCCGACGACGTCGAACATCTTCACCTGGTTGGGCACGTCCGGGTCGCGTCGCTTGTGGATGATCGCCAGCGGGCAGCCCAGCCGGTCGGTCCACCGCTCCGCCACGCGAACGCGGCCCGAGTCCGGTGCGACGACCGTCACCTCGGAGGTGTCGAGCTTGCTCTCGATGTAGTCGGCGAGCAGCGGCAGGGCGAACAGGTGGTCCACCGGCCCGTCGAAGAAGCCCTGGATCTGCGCGGTGTGCAGGTCGACGGACATCAGCCGGTGCGCGCCGGCGGCCTTGAACAGGTCGGCGACCAGGCGGGCCGAGATCGGCTCCCGCCCACGGTGCTTCTTGTCCTGGCGGGCGTAGGGGTAGAACGGTGCGACTACGGTGATGCGCTTCGCACTGGCGCGCTTGAGGGCGTCCACCATGATCAGCTGTTCCATCAGCCAGGTGTTCACCGGGGCGCCATGGGCCTGCAGCACGAAGGCGTCGCACCCGCGCACCGACTCCTCGAACCGGACGAAGATCTCACCGCTGGCGAACTCGTAGGCGTTCGTGGGCACCGGCGCCACGTCGAGCTCGCGGGCGACCTCGGCCGTGAGCTCGGGGTGGGAGCGTCCCGCGAAGAGCATCAGGTTCCGGCGGTTCTCGGTCTGGTATCCCACCGTGTTCTCCTCAGGGCATGACTGGCGGCGCTGACAGGCGGCCGTGACAGGGACAGTTGTGGGCGTGGAATCCTTGCTGGGACGACGCACCCTCGCTCGGATGGTGCCTGCCCGCGGCCGGGGCCCGGGCAACGCGACCGCCCGGTCAGGTCGGGCCTACCCGCTTCGATCGGGGCGCGCGCGGGAGCGGAGGGCGGGCGGTCTCGGGATAGGGAGCCCCCTCCGCACGCCGGACGCCGACCATAAGCCCTGATCAGCACATCGTCGGCTGAACTCTTCCTACGTTCGGCCCCCGGGCGTGCAGACGCCAGCGATGAGCCGGGATGGGGATCTGGCTGTGCTCCAACTCACGCTTCTGGCCGGTGCCCCGCCCCGCCACGCGAGCCGCCGTTCGGGCTGCGGTCTGATCCGCCCCCGGCCGCGTTCAGCGCGGCTTCGGCGGCGGCCGCGGCGGGGCTGCCCGGCCGGCGGCGCAGCACCCAGTCCACCAGGGTGCGCTGCCGGCCCTCGCGGATGGCGAGCGCGCCCGGCGGGACGTCCTCCCTGATCACGGAGCCGGCGCCGGTGTAGGCACCGTCGCCGACGGTGACCGGGGCCACCAGCATCGTGTCACTGCCGATCCGGACGTCGGAGCCGATCACCGTCCGGTGCTTGGCCACCCCGTCGTAGTTGACGAACACGCTGGTGCAGCCGATGTTGCTGCGCTCGCCGATGACCGCGTCGCCGACGTAGGCGAGGTGCGGCACCTTCGACTCGGCGCCGATCTCGGCAGCCTTCGTCTCGACGAAGGCCCCGATCTTGCCGTTCCGGCCGAGGGTGGTGCCGGGCCGCAGGTGCGCGAACGGGCCGACGACGGCGCCCGGGCCCACCTCGCAGCGCTCGGCGACGGATCGGGTCACCCGGGCGCCCGGCCCGACGGCGGTGTCGACGAGGGTGCAGTCCGGCCCGACCTCGGCGCCGCGGGCGAGCCGGGTGGCGCCGCGCAGATGCGTGTTCGGCTGGATCGTCGTGTCCGGCTCCAGGACGACGCCGGCGTCGATCCAGGTGGAGGCCGGATCGACGATCGTGGTGCCGGCGAGCATGGCCGCCCGGACGATGCGGTCGCGCAGCGCCAGGCCGGCATCGCTGAGCTGCAGGCGGTCGTTGACCCCGGCGGCCTCGGCGGCGTCGGCGAGCGTGTGCGCGGCCACCGGCTGCCCGTCGGCGACCAGCAGGCCGACCACGTCGGTGAGGTACTCCTCGCCCTGGGCGTTGTCGGTGGTCAGCCGCTTGAGTGCGCCCCGGAGCAGCTCCAGGTCGAACACGTAGACACCGGTGTTGATCTCCTTGATGGCGGCGGTGGCGGCATCCGCGTCGCGTTGCTCGACGATCTCGCGTACCTGGCCGCCGGGTGCCCGCACGATCCGCCCGTACCCGGTCGGGTCGGGGACGGCGGCGGACAGGACCGTGGCAGCGGCGCCGGCCGCGCGGTGCTGGTCGAACAGCCCCGTGACCGCCGCGGCGGTGAGCAGCGGGACATCGCCCGGCATCACCACGACCGCCGCGTCGGGCGGGAGGTCCTGCAGCGCGCCGAGGGCGGCGCGCACGGCGTGCCCGGTGCCGCCCTGGCGTTCCTGTACCGCCGTGACGACGTGTGGGGCCCGCTCGGCCAGCATGGCGGTGACCTTCTCCCGCCCATGGCCGACCACGACGACGGAGTGCTCCGCGCCGAGCGGGCCGGCCGCGTGGAGCACGTGCTCGAGCAGGCTGAGCCCGGCGACGTGGTGCAGGACCTTGGGTGTCTCCGAACRCATGCGCCGACCTTCGCCCGCAGCCAGGACGATGACCGCCGCCGGACGTACCTCAGTCACAYGAGCTCCCCGTAATCTCGGCGGACCTGGTGGTGGTGCCACTCCCACCCGGAACGACGTGCCGTGGACGGACCCGGCCGACTCACGGAGGGTGAGGTAACGGCAGCCAGCCTACCGGGTCGGGCCTCCGGCGAAGACCGGGCGGGCCTCGCGCCGGACCGGCCGGTCGTAACGCGGCGCGAAATAAGAAGAATGTTTTGGCAGGGCTGCCGATGAAACACGATCGCGGCGGTTTGTATATTCCGCAGACCCGGCGTCCCCTCGCGCTCCGCCGCCACGACTCGAACGTGGACTAAGGGAACCAAAATCCCCTGTGCTGCCTATTACACTACGGCGGACCGTTGAGGGAGGACCGTTGCGGGCGTACCGTGGAGAAGGTAACCGTCCGGAAAACGCCGGCCACTCTACGCCCACTCTACCATCGGGCCGGCTCTCGGAAGAAATGTTCGGGGGTCTCCGGCGCGCGCTCGTGGTCCCGCCGGGGTGGTGTGCGGTTCGGGTCGCCACCGCCGAGAGGCGGTCGCCGGGGTGGGGTCGGCCGGCCACGGCCGGTTGTCGCCGCACTACCGTGGTGCGGCCTCGCCTTCGTTCGGTGTCGGTGTGGGCACAGATGGCCCTCCGGCGCCCGGGAACGCAAGGTGATGATCTTGTTGCGGGGGGTGTCGGGGGGCGACGAAGGGGGAATCCCCGCTCCGGTATCCGACGTGATCCGCCAGCCCGCGCACCCTGTGTGCCCGGTCGCCCCGCCCGTTTGCGTGGCGGACGCCGTGATTGGTGCCCGTTGTCATGCGGGCGGGCTAACGTGGCGACCAGAGGGTCGGCAGTGAGCGGCCCACCGCGACGGACGGGATGAAGCAATGACCGCTACCGACACGGTGAAAGCCACCGAAACCAGGCATCAG
Source organism: Parafrankia colletiae (assembly GCF_001854655.1). GTDB lineage: Bacteria > Actinomycetota > Actinomycetes > Frankiales > Frankiaceae > Parafrankia > Parafrankia colletiae. Next base: position 27,881 of record NZ_MBLM01000152.1, read on the forward strand.
GGCACGCCCGCGGCCGGCAGCGACGGTGAAGTGACGGGCACCGGTCAGCCCGACTCGTCGACCTCCTCGACGCCGCCCGGGCGCCACACCATCGCCCCGAGTTCGCTCGCCCGTGCCCGCGGTGAACAGGTCGTGCTGGTCACGACCATCCTCATTCCGTTCCTCGCGCTTGTCGCGGCCGTTCCGCTGTTGTGGGGGCGGTGGATCTCCTGGCGGGACGTCATACTGGCCGCGGTGATGTACGCGATCACGGGCCACGGCATCACTATTGGATTCCACCGCTATTTCACRCACCGGGGATTCAAGACGTCCAGGCCGGTGCGGGCCGCGCTGGCGATCGCCGGCAACATGGCCATTGAGGGCCCGGTGATCCGGTGGGTCGCCGACCATCGCCGCCATCACGCGTTCAGCGACGCCGACGGCGATCCGCATTCGCCCTGGCGTTACGGAACCGGCTCGGCGGCGCTCGCCCGTGGGCTGTGGCACGCGCACATCGGCTGGCTTTTCGACGTCGAACAGACCGACCAGCGCCGCTACGCCCCCGACCTTCTCGACGACCCGATGATCGTGCGGATCAGCCGCTCCTTCGCGCTCTGCGCCTTCGTCAGCCTTGCGCTGCCAGCCGTCGTCGGCGGGCTGTGGGGCGGCTCGTTCGAGGCCGCCGTCCAGGCGTTCTTCTGGGCCTCGCTGGTCCGGGTGGCCCTGCTGCACCACGTGACCTGGTCGGTGAACAGCATCTGCCATGTGATGGGGTCCCGGCCGTACCGCTCGCGGGACCACTCGGGCAACGTCTGGCCGCTCGCGCTGCTCTCGATGGGCGAGTCCTGGCACAACCTGCACCACGCCGAGCCGACCTCGGCCCGRCACGGTGTCCGTCCGTGGCAGGTCGACACCAGCTTCTACGGGATCAAGCTGATGGAATCCCTGCGGCTGGTCCGGGRCGTCCGCTGGCCCGACCCGGCGCGGCTCGAGAGCAAGCGCGCCTGACCGGAAGCGCGGGCGACGCGCGCTCCCGCCCGCACCCGCGCCGGCGCCGGCGCCGGGTGTCCTGGGCGGCGGTCACGTCCCGGGGCGTGCGGCGGTCACGTGCGGCGGTCAGCCGGCAAGCTCCGACAGCTCGAACCAGCGCTCCTCCAGCGTGGCGGTCTCCGCCTCGGCCTCGCGCAGCTCGTCGTTGAGCCGGCCGATCACCGCGTAGTCGCTCTGGTCGTGGGCCGCCATGCGCTCATGGATGCTGGCGATCTTCTCGGAGAGTCGTTCCAGCCGCCGCTCGGTCGCGCTCAGCTCCTTGCGGGTGGCGCGCTCCTCGGCGCTCGAACGGCGAGGCACGCTTGGCACCGGATCGGCGCGGGAGCTGCCCGAGGCACCCGGTGCCGGCGTGCCGGCCTCCCGGAGGCGCAGGTACTCGTCCACCCCGCCGGGCAGGTGCCGCAGGCGCCCGTCGATGATCGCGTACTGCTGGTCGGTGATCCGTTCGACCAGGTAGCGGTCGTGCGAGACGACGATGAGCGTGCCCGGCCAGGAGTCGAACAGGTCCTCCATCGCGGCGAGCATGTCGGTGTCGACATCGTTCGACGGTTCGTCGAGCACGATGACGTTGGGTTCGGACAGCAGCAGAAGCAGCAGCTGGAGCCGTCGCTTCTGCCCACCGGAGAGCTCCTTGACCCGGGCCGACAGATGCTCGCGGGCGAAGCCCAGGCGTTCGAGGAGCTGCGCCGGAGTCAGCTCCCTGCCGTCGACGACATAGGTCGTCCTGGTGCGGGCGAGCACGTCTCGTACCCGGTCGCCGGCGATGTCCTCCAGCTCGCGGAACTGCTGGTCGAGCACCCCCAGCCTGACGGTCTTGCCGCGCCTGACCACCCCGGAGGTGGGCTCGAGCGTCCCGGCGACGAGGTTGAGCAGCGTGGACTTGCCGGCGCCGTTCGCGCCGAGGATCGCGGTGCGCTCGCCCGGCGCGATCCGCCACTCGACGTCCCGCAGCACCTCGCGACCGTCGAACGACACCCCGGCGTCGAGCAGGTCGATCACGTCCTTGCCCAGGCGTGCGACGGCCAGCCGGGACAGCTCCAGCCGGTCCCGCGGCGGTGGCACGTCCGCGATGAGCTGGTTCGCGGCGTCGATCCGGAACTTCGGCTTGGACGTGCGGGCGGGGGCGCCGCGCCGCAGCCAGGCGAGCTCCTTGCGCATCAGGTTCTGGCGCTTTCCCTCGACCGCCGCGGCCTGCCGATCACGCTCGACCCGCTGCAGCACGTAGGCCGCGTAACCGCCCTCGAACGGCTCGACGATCCGGTCGTGCACCTCCCACGTCGTCGTGGCGACCTCGTCGAGGAACCAGCGGTCGTGCGTGATCACCAGGAGCCCGCCCGCGTTCCGGGGCCAGCGTGACCGCAGGTGCGCCGCGAGCCAGGTGATGCCCTCGACGTCGAGGTGGTTGGTCGGCTCGTCCAGGGCGATCACGTCCCAGTCGCCGACCAGCAGGGTGGCCAGCGCGACCCGGCGGCGCTGCCCGCCGCTGAGGGTGCCGATCCGTGCATCCCAGGCGATGTCGGGCACCAGGCCCGCGATCACGTCGCGGACCTTCGGGTCACCGGCCCACTCGTGCTCGATGCGGTCACCGACGATCGAGTAGCCGACGGTCGAGGCGTCGTCCAGCGTGTCGGACTGGTCGARCATTCCCATCCGCACCCCGCCGCGGCGGGTCACCCGCCCCGAGTCGGGCTCGACCCGGCCCGACAGCATCCCCAGCAGCGAGGACTTCCCGTCGCCGTTGCGGCCGACGACGCCGATCCGGTCGCCCTCGTTCACCCCGATCGTCACCGCGTCGAACACCACGCGCGTCGGGTACTCCAGACGCAGCGCCTCGGCCCCCAGCAGATGTGAGCTCACAGACGGACACCCTCCACGGGCTCGGGCACGACCCGCGCCCGGGAGGTCGCGACAGTTGGCACCGGCACCCGACTCACGCCGGTGACGAGGCGGAGGGCGCGGGGGAGACCGGCGGGGCGGGGGGTGTGGGTTCCGTGGACGGACGGCTCACCTGGGCACCCGCCACCGGCCCCTGGGCACGCCGCACCGCGCGGGCGACACCCATGCCGGCCAGACTGGCCGCCAGCGAGACACTCGCCGCGGCGTCGCGGGCAAGAAACGCGCAGGTCGGGCCCGAGCCGCTGACGATCGCGCCGATCGCGCCGAGCTCGATCCCGCTCTCCAGCACCCGCCGCAGGGACGGGCGCAACCGCAGTGCCGCCGGCTGCAGGTCGTTGACCAGGGCGGCCCCGAGCTCCTCGGGATCACCGCTGCGCAGGGCGGCGAGAACCGCGTCGGCGGGCGTCGGGCCGGTCTGCAGCCGGCCCTCGGCGAGCCGGTCGAACTCCGCGTAGACGGCCGGCGTGGACAGCCCGCCGTCGGCGAGGGCGAACACCCAGTGGTACTCGCCGCGCCCCAGGACGTCGGTCAGCTGCTCGCCGCGGCCGGTACCGAGTGCCGTCCCACCGGTGAGCGGGAACGGGACGTCGCTGCCGAGCCGGGAGGCGAGCTCGACGAGGGTCGCGCGGTCGAGCTCCGTGCCCCACAGCGCGTCGCAGGCGACCAGGGCGGCCGCGGCATCGGCGCTGCCGCCCGCCATGCCGGCGGCGACCGGGATGCCCTTCGACAGGGTCAGGTGGATGGCCTCGCCGCGGATGCCGRCCGCCTCGGCGACCAGGTAGGCGGCGCGGACGGCGAGATTGTCGCGGCCGGTCGGCACCACGGAGATCGACGGCTCGGCGGCTTCACCCGCCAGCTCGCCGGCACGGTCACCGGTGTCGCTGTCGTCCTCGCTGTCGGTGGCCGGGCCTGTCGGCCGGGCACCTTCGCCGGCGACGCCGACAGTGACCACGATCGGGTCCTCGTCGGTGAAGACCGGCGCGGAACCACCCGGCCCCGATACGGACTCGAGCGGAACCGAGGTCGCGGTGATCTCGTCGTACAGCGAGACGGCCTGCAGGATCGTCGTGACTTCGTGGTACCCGTCAGGGCGCAGCGGACCCACCCCGAGGTGCAGGTTGACCTTCGCGGGTGCACGGACGGTGACGGCGGGCTGGGCGTGGCCGGGTTCGGCGGTGCGTCGACCCGGATTCGATCGAGGCAGCGGACGCTCCTTGGCTCAGGCGTCGCTCGCGAGCGAGCGCGCTCGGCATGGCCGGTGGTGGGTCACCAGGGCTTGCGCTCAACTTATCGGTCGCGACGTCCGATCGGCCCCGCACGCCGGGCGGACGTATGAGTCCGGTCCGGGCGGGTACCCCGTCGGGTGCACGGCACCGTCGGGACGTGGGGRCCGTTGCCGGGTGTTGCCCCGGCGGCTCCGCAGGTGTCCGGCGACGCGCGGTCAGACCGGCCAGGCCGGTCGGCCGGACGAACGGAACCGTGACACGGAGGGAAATCCATGACGACCACCACGCGGAACCAGTCCCCACCGGACGCGGCGCATCCAGGGCTGGGAGAGACCCGGGAAGACCACCGCAACAGCGCCTCCACCTTCGAATCCGGTCCCGGGCCCGAAACCGGTCCCGGGCGTTCGGCCTCCCCGGCCCGGCGGACGTCCACCGAACTGGTGACGGCCCAGGGCCGGACGTCGATCGCGGACTCCGTCGTTCGCAAGATCGCCGGTGTGGCGACCAGGGAGGTGACCGGCGTGCACGAGCTCGGCTCCGGCGGCAGTCGCGCGATGGGCTCCTTCCGGTCCCGGTTGCCGGGCACCAGCGCGAGCGTGTCGCAGGGGGTGACGGTGGAGGTCGGTGAACGGCAGGCCGCCATCGACCTCGACGTGGTCTGCGATTACGGCGTCTCCATCGTCGACCTGTCGCAGGCGGTGCGGCGCAACGTCGTCGACTCGGTCGAGCAGATGACCGGGCTCGAGGTCACCGAGGTCAACATCGCCGTGGACGACGTCTACATCGGCGACGACGAGGGCTCCGAGACAGCACCCCGGGTCCAGTGACCAGCAGCGTGGCGGACGTCGGCGCCGACGCGGACGTCGCGGCGGACGCCGGGATCGTCGCGGCTGCTGACGGCCACGCCCGTCCGGATGTGGACGTGGTCGTGGATGCCGAGGGCGACGGCGAAATGGCTGTTGCCGTTGCGCGGCAGGTGACCGCATGTCCCGATGTGGTCCGGCTCGTCGGTCACCCGGCCCGGTACGGCACCGGCTGGGACGGGCACGGATACGGCCACGGGGGCGGCCCGAGGGGAGCAGGCGGTGCGGGCGGCGCGGGCGAGCTGGCGACCTACGTCGGCGGGCGCCGGATCGAGGGCGTGCGGGTCGGCCCGGATGCGGTGGTCGTGGCGGTGGCCTGCCGCTTCGGCCCGACCATGGCCGAACTGGCCGCCCAGGTCCGGGCCGCGGTGCTCATCGCCATGCCGACGGCTCCGCGGATCGATGTGATCATCGATGACCTCGAGGTGGACATCCCCGCCTGGGCCGGTGTCACCTGACCGTGGCCGCCCCGGAGGGCGGGCACGGGTCGGGGGAGCAGCCCGGCCCTGCGGCGGCCACGGGCCCGTCGGCACCGGAGCGGGCGGCGCCGAAGCAGGCGGCGCCGAAGCAGGCAAGGCGGCGGGCGAGGCCGCGCGAGCCGCGCGGCGGCGGTTCATCCTGGCGAACCATCCGGATCGCGGTGGTGACCCGGCCGAGTTCGCCGCGGGCCTGCGAGCCTTCGGGTCCGCGCCGCGGGCGGGCTCACCGCCGGTGAGCCCGCCGGTGAGCTTCTACCGCCGCCGGAGCGCGCTGCACCGGGCGCTCGCCCGTGCGGCGGCGGTGAACTGGAAGGTCCCGGCCGCCCGGCTGAGACTGAGCTTCGAGACTGCTCACCGCCGTGCGTCACGACGCGACGGCCACAGGTGACCGCGGCGACTCCGCCGCGTGTCCACGAACCCGCCGGGGCGGCCTGGCGGCTGGTGAAGGAGGTCCTGGATGCGATGGGGTCCGCTGGGGCTCGTCGCCGGGCTCGTCGCTGGGCTGGCACTGGCCTTCGGCGGCTTCGGGGAGTTCCTCATTGTTCTGCTTTTCGGAGCCATCGGGCTGTTCGTCGGCAAGATCGTCGATGGTGACATCGAGCTGGGCCGGTCGGACCGGGACGGGTTTGCCGGCATGCGGCGCCGGAGGCGCCCGTGACCATCGAGCTCCCGGACCGTGTCCGTTCGGGAGGGACGCGGCGTCCGGGGTCGGTGCGGATTGCGGAGCGGGTGGTGGCGAAGATCGCCGCCGGGGCCGCGGCGGACGTCGAGGACGTCACGGCCCCGTCCCCGCGGCTCGCGGTCGGCGCAGCCACCCGGCTTCGCGGCTGGGCCAGCCGGGCCGTCCATCCGGAAGAACGCGTCCGGGGGCGGCCGGCCGGCGGCGGGCACCGGCCAGGTCCGGTGCGGCGGAGCCCCGGCCAGCGGCCCGAGGGCTGGCCCGAGGCGAGAGCGAAGATCGTCGATGGCGGGGTGTGCGTGTCTCTCACGTTGTCCGTCACCTACCCCGCATCCGTCAGCGGGACCGCGGAGGCGGTCCGGGACCGGGTGCGTGAACGGGTCGCCGCCCTCGCGGGGCTTCCCGTCACGCGGATCGACATCCAGGTCGTGACGCTGTGCGGGYGGTCCAGGGCACACCCGTACTGAGCCGTCGGCGGACAGATCGGGAGGGGGGCACCATGCGGGTCGGAAACCGGCTTCCCGCCGCGCTGGTGGCGGCGGTGCTCGCCGCCGCCGGGGTGATCGCGGTCCTGGAGATCATCGCGGCGGCCGGTGGGCACGGACCGATGGTGGTCGACTGGCCCGCATGGTCGGCGCGGCTCGCCAGCTGGGCGTGGTCGTCCGGCGCGGTCCGGCTGTGCGGCGTGCTGCTGGCGCTCGCCGGCCTGGCGGTACTCCTGCTGGGCCGCGCCGCGGGTGGCGGCGGTCGGTTCGAGGCTCACCCGAGCGCGGCCGGGACGGTCATGTACGTCCGCCGCCGTRCCCTCTCCCGTGCTCTGCGGGCAGCGGCGCTCTCCGTCGACGGGATCACCGCGGCGTCGGTGCGGGTGCGCCGCCGCCGCGCCGTGGTGCGGACCCGGCTCCGGCCGCGTACCTCGGCCGGCGCGGTGGCGCAGGTCCGGACGCGGCTCGCCGGCACGGTGGAGTCCTTCGACCTCACCCGTCCCCCACGGCTCGTGATCGAGGTGGGCGGGCACGCCGTGAGGGGCCCCAGGTGAGGACCGGCGGCGGTCCCGCGCGCCACCTCGCCGCGGACGGCAGGCCGCCAGCCACCCCGGGCGCCCCAACCACCCCAGGCGCCGCCCGGAGGTCGCGCCGTTTCGTCCCGGCCGTGGAGCGCTGGAACAGGTTCCTGCTCCTCGCCGCCGGCCTGCTGCTCCTCGCCGCCGGAGTCGTCGTGCTCCTGGCAGGAGCTGGCGTGTTCGGGGCGGCGGTCGAGAACCGGCCCGTGCTCGGGCCGGACGTCCGGTCGTTCGCCGCCGGCCACGGGTGGTTCTGGCCCGCTCTCGGTGTCGTGCTCGGGCTGCTGGCCCTCTGCGCCGTCGGCTGGCTGGCCGCACAGCTGCGAACGGGGCGGTTGCGTGGCCTCTTTGTGACCGATGACGCGTTGGGCGGCGTGCGTGTCGGGTCTGCCGCACTCGCCGACGCGGTCGTGGACGACCTGGTCGGCAACCCGGTCGTGCGGGCGGCCCGGGTGGTCGTCCGGGGCCGGCCGCGCCGTCCGGTCCTGCAGATGAGCATCGAGACGGACGCCGGAGCCGACGCCCGCGCGCTACGCGCCGACGTCGAGGGCCGGGTACTGCCCCGGGCGCGCCGGGCCCTGGGCCGCCCTGACCTGGCGGGTGAGATCGAGATCGGGGTGGACGCGGGTTCGCCCGCCCGGGTGCGCTGACCCTCCGGACGGGCCCCGCCGTCACCGGGTGTCCGGTGGCTTTGTAACCTGGTGGGTGCTGTGGGGCAGTGGACGGCACGGCGGTTCCCGGCGACACGACACCTGTCAGGTGTTGACAGCAAAGCTTCCGGTACTGTTGAGGACCGCGTCACTGCGCGATCCGCCTCTGCCCCTGAACGTCGTTGCCACTGGACGTCGTGCCCCCGAACGTTGTCGGCCCTGAACATCGCCCTGCGGGTGAGCCACAGGCGCCGAGTCCCGTTTTTGTCGAGAGGATGAGCACCCCCATGTCCGAGGTCCGCATCGCCGCGGAGCCGCGCACCGAGTTCGGGAAGGGCGGGGCTCGTCGCACCCGCCGGGCCGGCAAGGTCCCGGCTGTTCTCTACGGTCACGGCAAACCACCGCGTCACATCGCGCTGCCCGCGCACGACCTGCTGCACGCGTTCAAGACCGACGCCGGTACCAACGTCCTCCTGACGCTGGAGCTGTCCGGGGTTACGGAGCTGGCGCTTCCCAAGGAAGTCCAGCGCCACCCGATCCGCGGCAGCTACGAGCACCTCGACCTGGTTCTGGTGAATCGTGGCGAGATGGTCACGGTCGAGGTCTCCATCGTCCTGACCGGTGACGCGCACACCGACACCCTGGTCGACCAGCAGGTCATGGCCCTCTCGGTCAAGGCTGACGCGACCGCGCTGCCCAGCACGATCGAGGTCGACATCACGGGCCTGGAGCCGGGGCACGGCATCGCCGCCTCCCAGCTCGAGCTGCCGAGTGGCGTCGAGCTCGAGGYCGACGCCGACCTGGTCGTCGTCCAGGGCCTGGCCAAGAAGACCGCGGCGCAGCTCGAGACCGATCTTGGTGAGGGCGGCGCGGCCGAGGGCTCCGAGGCCACCGAAACCGCTTCGGCCTGAGCGCTCCGGCGAGCCGCATGGACGTGTCTGGCAGCGACGGGCCCTGGCTCGTCGTCGGGCTCGGCAACCCCGGCCCGGGCTATGCGGGGAACCGGCACAACATCGGTTTCATGGTGGTGGAACTGCTGGCCGAGCGCACCGGCGCTCGGCTGCGGTCCCATCGCGCGCGGGCTGACGTCGACCAGGTACGCCTGGCCGGCCAGCCTGCGGTACTCGCCCGGCCCCGGACGTTCATGAACGTCTCGGGGCCGCCTGCGGCAGGTCTGCGCGCCTTCTACAAGACCGACGTCGCGCGGGTGATCGTCGTGCATGACGAGCTGGACATCCCGTTCGGGGCGATCCGGCTCAAGCGCGGCGGCGGTGACAACGGGCACAACGGGCTGCGGTCGATCACGTCCGCGCTGGGCTCGCGGGACTACCTGCGGGTCCGGGTGGGCATCGGCCGCCCCCCGGGCCGGATGGACCCGGCCGACTTCGTTCTGCGCGACTTCAGCACCGTCGAGCGCAAGGAACTCCCACTCCTCGTCGACAGCGCCGCGGACGCCGTCGAGTCACTGGTCCACGAGGAGCTCTCGGTGGCCCAGAACCGCTTCCACGCAGGGTGACCGGGCCCGGGCACACCGGGTGTCGACCATGTTCGGCCACGGGGCATCCGGGTAAGTTGGGCCAGCCCTGACAACTCTGTGAACCACTGCGCGGTCGGGTCCCGGCTGCTTGCCGGCGTGACCCGGGCGGCAGTCGGGAGGAGCGTGCGCGCCGGTGACCCGGATCCATGAGCTGAGCGCCCGATGCTCGCGCTGACGCCCGGTCGGCCGCTCGAGGGCAGCGCCTACACGGTGGTTGCGCTGGGTGCGCACGCGGACGACGTGGAGATCGGCGCCGGCGGCACGATCGCCCAGATGATCGAGGCGCATCCGGGCACGGTGGTCCACTGGGTGGTCTTCGCCGGCAGTGGCGAGCGGGGCTCCGAGGCCGAGGCCAGTGCCCGGGAGCTGCTCGGTGCCTCGCTCGGGTCGCTGCACCTGCACGAGGTGCGGGACGGCTTCCTTCCCCGCGAGTGGAGCGGGGTCAAGGAGATGTTGCTCCAGATCTCCCGCCAGGTGACGCCGGACATCGTTTTCGCGCCGTCCCTCGGTGACGCCCATCAGGACCATCGCATGCTTGCCGAGCTGGCCTGGCAGGCCTTCCGCGGAGCGCTGATCCTCGGGTACGAGATCCCCAAGTGGGAGGGCGACCGGGGCGCCGCGAACCTGTACGTTCCCGTTCCCGAGCCGGTGGTGGCGGCCAAGGTCGACCATCTCGAGCGGCACTTCCGCAGCCAGCACGACCGCGTCTGGTTCGACGAGGAGACCTTTCGCGCCACGATGCGCCTGCGCGGCGTCGAGTGCGGCAGCCGCTACGCCGAGGCCTTCGACGCGCGGAAGCTGACGCTCGTCTGGTGACCGCCGGCCGCCGTGGCGGCCAGGCCGCCACGACCACCGGGGTTGCCGCAGCCGCCACAACTACCCGCGCCGGAGCGGCGATCCGCGCCGGCGCGGGGACAGCTCCGGCTAGGTGGCTGACCGCTCGGTGACCCGGGCGGTCTCGCCGGGGCGGCTGGCGAGCATGCCGCGGATGCGGGCGATCAGCGTCGCGTGGTCGAGCTCCCGCAGGACGAACTCACGGCCCGCGGTGCCGATCTCCGCCGCCAGCCACGGGTTCTCCAGCAGCCCGCAGATGGCGTCCGCGAACGCTCCCGGGTCGTCCGCCACGAGCAGGTGCTCGCCCGGGCGCCAGCCCAGGCCACGGCTGCCGGTCGGTGTGCTGACCACCGGCGTGCCGGCGGACATCGCCTCGATCGCCTTGATGTTGACGCCGGAGCCGGAGCGCATCGGGTTCACCGACACGGTGGCGCCTGCGACGTAACCGACCACGCTCGGGACGTTCGTGTGCAACTCGACGCCCTCGAACCCGCCGAGCCAGTCGGCCAGGCCTTCCTCGGGGCGCCGCCCGACCACCTGCAGGGTCGCCGAGGGGTGCCGCATCAGGATCGTGGGCCAGCAGCCGCCGAGGAACCACCGCAGCGCCTCGATGTTCGTCGGGGTGTCGAGCGAGCCGACGAACACCAGCGTCTCGGGGGCACGCTCGATGCTCGTCAGCCCGCCGGCGGCCCGCGCGGCGGCGACCGTGCTGGCGGGCAGGAACGGCGGCAGGTGGTAGGTGGGGACGCTCGCCCGCGCCTGGCGCCACTCGTGGTCCTCGACGGAGATGTCGGCGATCGCGTTGATCAGCGGCGAGTGGTGCATCTCCTGCTCGGCGAGCCGCAGCCGGTGGTACTCCAGCTCGTAGGCGACAGCCCGCGGCCCGGTGGAGCTGCGTGCCAGAACGTGGAAGAACTCCGAGTCGATGTTGTGCGCGCGCACCAGATGGGGCAGCCGCCAGATGCGTGCGATCTCCTCGCCCAGATGGGACGTCCGGCAGCTGTAGCTGATGACGGCGTCCGCGCGCGGGGGCGTGTGTTCGAGTGCCCGGCGCAACGGGCCTACGGGGCGGGACGCGTGGATGAACGGCCGCGGGGAAAGGTGCGCGAGCGGGCTGTCGTCGCGGGGAAGCCGGATAACGGCCGCGCCGGGGACGGCCTCCTCGTAGGCGGCGATGTCCAGGTCGGTGYGGGACGGCACCAGAACCTGCATCCGGATACCGGCCGCCGAGGCCGCGGTGAGGAAGCTGAATGTCTCCACCCGACCGCCGGCGTCCGAGGGCAGGAAGGGCTCCTCGACTACGACGATCCAGCGTTCGGAGTCGCTCATCCCAGTCACTTTAGACCGGTGGCCGACACCATCGCCGAGTGGTCCGCAGGTGGCGGTTCGGTCACGGGCGGTGCGGTGGAGGCATCACACTTTGGTGGTATCGGCAGGTATCGGCGTGCTGCCGGGATGGCATGTCTCGTTTCCCCGTGATTGCGGGCAGGGAACAGTGCCGGTCCTGCGGCGACATGCCGGAGCCCCAGGTCGCGATAAGGCGCGGATCTGTCACGGACCTCGCGGTTCCGGCGGGTGACGTCGGGACCCGACGGTAACAACGCCCGGGGGCCTCTCTGCGGGCGCGCAAGGCCACCGCTACGGTTATGCCATGACAGGAGCTCGTGCGTTCGGTAAGGGCACCGCGATCGCGGCGCTCGGCGCGACCGCCGTGTACGGTCACGTTCTGTATCCCGCCTATATCGGGCACCGCAGTCGTGGGCTCACACCGTCACAGCCCGAGGAGCCGGCGGTCTGGCCCGGGCTGAGTGTGGTGGTCTCCGCCTACCGCGAGGCCGCCGTGATCGGCACGAAGCTCGACGAGCTCGCCGGCACGGACTACCCCGGCCAGATGGAGATCATCGTCGTCGCCGACGACGCGGAGACRGCCACGGCTGCCCGCCGGCCCGGCGTCCGGGTCCTGTCCTCGGGTGAGCGGCTCGGCAAGGCCCGGGCGGTGAACCGCGGGGTCGCGGCGGCGAGCCACGACGTCGTGGTGCTCACCGACGCGAACGCGGTCCTCGCGCCGCACGCGCTGCGTGCCGCGGCCCGCCACTTCTCGGACGAGACCGTCGGCGCGGTCGCCGGGGAGAAGCAGGTCGACGACCCGGCGGGCGCCCAGGGCTTCTACTGGAAGTTCGAATCCTGGCTCAAGCAGTGCGAGTCCGCGACCGGCGCGACCATCGGCGTGGTCGGCGAGATGCTCGCCTTCCGCCGCAAGGCGTTCCGGCCGCTGCCGGCCGACACCGCGGTCGACGACGCCTGGCTGGCGCTGGACATTCTCGAAAGTGGCCTTCGTGTGGTCTACGAGCCCGAGGCGTACTCGATTGAGACGTCCGCGCCCGACTACGAGGCCGAGTGGGAGCGCCGCACCCGCATCGTCGCCGGCAACCTCGACATGCTCTGGCGGCGGCGCAGCGCGCTCGTCCCCGGCGCGCTTCCGGTGACCTCGCAGCTGTGGGGGCACCGCCTCGTCCGGTCGTCGTTCGGGCCGATGGCCCACGTCGCGCTGGTCGCCCTCAGCGTGCCGGCCGCCCGGCACAGCTGGGCCGCCCGGATCTTCCTGGCCGGCAACGCGGCCGGCGCGGCCAGCGCCGGGGTGCTGATGAGGGGTGGGACGCCCCCCGGCCCGACCCGCCTCGTGGCCCAGGTCTTCTTCCTGCAGGCCGTGGCGCTCGGCGGCGTGCGGCGGTTCCTCGCCCACGACCGCCCCGCCGTGTGGCCCAAGCCCGAGCGGCAGGCCCCGCCCGGCCAGGCGCCGTCCCCGACGCAGCTCCCGGCCGCGGTCGAGCCCACCACCGGCCCCGCCACCCAGGCCTCCAGGGCAAGCTGAGAGGAGCGACCCCGTGCCGGACAACGCCCCTGCGCCTGCCACCCCGGCCGCGCCCGACACCCGGCCGGCCGTGCCGGGCTGGTCGTTCGAGCTGTCGCTGGTCAGCTTCCACAGCCGCGACCAGCTTGAGCAGATGTTCGAGACGCTGCCGCTCGACATGCCCGTGGTGGTCGTCGACAACGCCAAGGGCATCGATCACGTCGACGAGCTCGTCGCCCAGCGGCCCAACGGCCGCTACATCGACTCGGGCGGCGGGAAGGGCTTCGCGAAAGCCTCGAACATGGGGATCCGGACGTCCGCCTACGACTACGTCGTGCTCGGCAACCCGGACAGCCGGCCCACCCTCGAGGTCATCCAGGCGCTCGTCGACGACCTGGAACGCGACCCGGAACTGGTCGTCAGCGCAGCCACGATGCAGGGCACCGACGGCCGGCCCGAGCTCGGGAACGGCGGCTGGGAGCCGACCCCCCGGCGGGTTCTCATGCACGTCCTCGGCGCGCACAAGATCGCTCCCGCCTCGGCGCTGTTCGCCCGCCCGACGCCCAACCAGCCGATGAACCCCGAGTGGCTGACCGGCGCCTGCATGGCCGTGCGCCGGAAGACGTTCCTCGAGCTCGGTGGCTTCGACGAGACGTTCTACGTCTACAACGAGGACATGGCCCTCGGCCGCGCGATCAGGGAGGCGGGGCTGCGCCAGCAGCTGCGCACCGACCTGTTCGTCCCGCACGGGGCGGGTGGCTCCGGCGCCGGCAAGACCTGGATGCTCCAGATGCGCGGCGCCTCGATGGTCCGCTACCTGCGCAAGCACAACGCCCCGGCCCGGGTGAACGTCATGCGCTCGATGCTCGTCGCGGGCTACGCCGGGCGGACGGTGCTCTCCCGTGCCCGCGGTCGGAAGGCGACGGCCGACGAGCACGCCGCCTACATCAAGGGCCTGCTGGTAGGCCCCCCGCCGCGCTGAACCGTTCTGCTCTGATCCTTTTGCCCTGATCTGATTCGTTCACCCTGATCCGTTCCGCGCGGATCCGTTCTGCGTGGGGCCGTCTCGGGCGAGGCCGGCTCTGGTGAGGCGTGCCGCTGTGGCCCCGGCGGGTCAGTGGGGGGTGCGCCAGCCGCGGGTGTCGACGGGGACGGGTGGAGGCACCGGCCGGGCCGACGCGGGAGGCCAGGCCGGCGGGACCGGCAGGGTCCCCCGTGGCAGGGGCTGACCTGGCAGCGGGTTGTTCGCGAGAGAACGGACCGGCGGGGGCGTCCTTCCCCGGCGGCGGGCCCGGCGGGCCGCGAAGCGGTCGCCGAACAGCATGTACGCGAGCGTCCCCAGCAGCACGCCCTCCACCACGGCCAGGCCGAGCATGAGCAGCCAGACCTCGATCGAGGGCCCGTCCGAGTTCTCGACAGCCTCGACAGGCTCGTCAGCGCGCTGGCTGGGCGGCGCGCCCGGTGCCGCGGTGGGAGCATCAAGCGCCGTCGCGGGCCGCGGGGCCGGAGTCGCGAGGAGCGGGTTCGCGGCCACGTAGGGGATGTCGGCGGTCAGCGCGGCGACCGGATCCACCAGCCCGAAGCCGTAGCGGTCGTCGCGCCCGGGCGGGCCCATGTCGACGGCCGTGCGGATCAGCCGGTTGACGACGTTGGCCCCGTCGAGGCCGCTCATCTCCGACCGGACCAGCGCCGCGACCCCCGCCACGATCGCGGCGGAGTTGCTGGTGCCGCCGCCCGTGTCGAGCCCGTCGCTGGAGACCCGGGCCGGCACCGGGGCCCTGATACCCGGGCCGGGCGCCGCCAGCACGGCCTCCGGCCCCTCGACGGAGCCACCCCAGAAACGGCCGCGGTAGTCCGATCCGGTCACGGCGATCACGCCGGGGATGTTCGCGGGCGAGTTCACCTCGGTGTCGCCGGGCTCGGTGTTGCCGGCGGAGGCGACCACGACGACGTCGTGGGCGAGGGCGTACCGGACGGCGCTCGCCTCCTGGGACGTCGCCTCCCCCACGGAGCCGAGGGACATGCTGATCACGCTGGCGCCGCGGTCCACCGCGATCCGGATCGCGCGGGCGACCTCCTCGGAGTCCGCCTCGGCGCCGGTGGAGATGGGCAGGATCTTCGCCTTCGGTGCCACCCCCCAGACGGAGGGGTCACCGATGTCCGCGCGCGCCGCGACGATGCCTGCCATCGCGGTGCCGTGGCCGTCCGGGTCGTCGTCCCGCAGCCCGTCGGGTGCGGCGTCCGGGCCGATGCCGAACCCGGGCAGCAGCTGGCCGCGCAGCTTCGGATGGGTCGAGTCCACGCCGCCGTCGATGATCGCGACGATGACGCCCTCGCCCAGGGTGAGCTGCTGGGCGTCGGTCAGGCCGAGCGTCTCGTGGTACCACTGCCGGCCCTCGGCGGAGAACCCGCTGGACCGCGGGCTGCCCGGAGGCGAGCTGGGCACCATCGACGGGTGTGACGGCGGGGTGCCTGCCGCCAGGCTCGGCGCGGCGCCTGCTGTCAGGACAGCCAGCAGTGTCAGTACGGCCAGAGGCACCGTGCGCAGGGCCCTGGACGTCCGCCCGGGCCGGGCCTGGCTGCCGTGTCGGTGAGCCCTCACTGCCTGACCTGCCTTTGCGCGCTCCATGAGCGCGGACCGGGAGTGGTGCATCACGCCATCAACACGTACATGCTGTGGAGACGAGCCTTCCACATTCGCGGGATTGTGCAGCTGTTTGTCCGCGAGTCGACAGACTGTCCGGGGTCAGGGCGCACGTCCGCAACCGTTTATGGTGCTGGTCACATTCTTTTGGCGTCGCCGGGAAGGGCAGCCGTGCGCCCGCGCCGCCGCGAGCCCCTCTTCGGGCGTCCTTCCGGACAGCCGGCGGTCGACCGTGCGGCGTTGCTCTTCGTGACCGGTTGCGGACGGGTGGATTCGTGCCGGCTCCTGGCTGGACCCCGTTGGCCGGCTTCGGCAGGCGCTGGTCAGGCGGCACTGCGGTGGCCGGGCCGGGCCCGGTGGTTTCTCCGGCGCGGTGACGGCGGGGCCTGCCTGGAATCCACTCCGGTCCGCGAGTCAATGTTCTCGCTGGTACGAATCCGTAGCACTCGAAGGCGCTGCCCGGATTATTGTGTGGGTCAGGGATGGGTGCGAGGTTCCGACGTGGTCGACGCCGGCGGGAATACACGTGGACCGGCCGGATCAATGCGTGCGACGGCCTCGGACGCGGGCCTCCGGCTGTGCGCGAGCGTTCCTCGGGTCGCCGTTCAGGCGTGTCGCGGGCCGCATCAGCCCGCTGTCCCGGGGCGGTCGCGTGTGCGGGGTTCGCCGCTGGCAGCACTGCGGTCCGGCCGGGTGGGAGATCGCCGGCACAGGCCCGGGGCGATGGGCCGCCGCGAGTGGGAAAAGGCGCTGGCGGCGGTGAACGGCGCTGTGCCGAGACCCGCGGTCGAGGCGCGTTGAGCGGTACTCCGGTAGCGCCTCGTGCGATCCTCTCGTGGCATTTCCAGGAACCGTTCTCCGGCACCGTTCCGCGCGATCGGCGGGCGGGGAATACCGGCGAACCGGCCGGGTTCCGAACGGGCGCGGCCGGCGGGCCGGCGAGCACGGTGCAACGGTTGTGGGATGGTCACCCGGACCCCGGCAGGCCGTCGGCGGCGCGGGGCGGCGTCTACCTCGTGGCGCCCGGCCGGCGCCCGGATGAGCGCCGGATGGGCGTCGGCGCCAAGGCCAGGACTGTCCGGTGCCGGCGGTGGTGACCGATGATCGTCGGGGATGGCGGCACCGAAGCCCACGCCGGGCGGCGATATGCGCAGAGTGGCCGTCGCCAGACGGACAGGAACGGAACGGGGCGTCGCTCAGGTGCCGTCGGACCACCTCGGTACCTTCTGGGGTCGGAACGTTGGGTCACGTGTGAATCCCGCGTGCCGTCGTCGAGATCGGGAGGACTCGCGGATGAAGGTGCTCGTCACCGGCACGGAAGGCTACCTGGGCTGCCTGCTCGCCCCGGAGCTGCTGCGCGACGGTCACGAGGTGGTCGGCGTGGACACCGGCTACTACAAGTACGGCTGGCTCTACCGCGGGACCGACCGCGTTCCGTACACGCTCGACAAGGACCTGCGGAACCTCACCGTCGAGGACTTCGCAGGTGTCGACGCCGTCGTCCACATGGCGGAGCTGTCGAACGACCCGCTGGGCGCCCTCGCGCCGGACGTCACCTACAAGGTGAACCACCAGGGCTCCGTGCGGCTGGCGAAGCTCGCCAAGGAGGCGGGCGTCCAGCGCTTCGTCTACATGTCGTCCTGCAGCGTGTACGGCGTCGCCACCGGCGAGGACGTCACCGAGGCGTCGCCGGTGAACCCGCAGACGCCCTACGCGGAGTGCAAGGTCTACGTCGAGCGGGATGTGGCGCCGCTCGCCGACGACACGTTCTCGCCGACCTTCCTGCGCAACGCGACCGCCTACGGCGCGTCGCCGCGGATGCGTTTCGACATCGTGCTGAACAACCTGGCCGGTGTCGCGTGGACGTCCGGCGAGATCGCGATGACGTCGGACGGCACGCCGTGGCGGCCGCTGGTCCACGGCCTCGACATCGCGAAGGCGATCCGCTGTGTGCTGGCGGCGCCGCGGGACGCCATCCACAACCAGATCTTCAACGTGGGCGACAGCGAGCAGAACTACCAGGTGAAGGAGATCGCGGACGCGGTCGCCACGGTGTTCACCGGCTGCCGGCTGAGCTTCGGGGACAACGGCGGCGACAACCGCAGCTACCGCGTGTCCTTCGACAAGATCGCGACCCAGCTCCCCGGCTTCGCCTGCGACTGGGACGCCCACCGCGGCGCCAAGCAGCTGCACGAGGTCTTCAGCCGCATCCAGCTGGACGACGAGATCTTCACCGGGCGCGGGCACACCCGCCTCAAGCAGCTCCAGTACCTGATCGGCACCGGGCAGGTCGACGCCGAGCTGTTCTGGACCGCCTGATGATCCTCAGTCCGACGGCCGTCGAGGGCGTGACGATCGTCGACGTCGAGGCGTTCACCGACGCCCGCGGCCTGTTCGCCCGCACCTTCTGCCAGGAGGAGTTCGCCGCCGCCGGGCTGGAGGTGGCCGTCGCCCAGTGCAGCGTGGCCTACAACCGGCTGGCCGGCACGGTGCGCGGCATGCACTGGGCGGGGGAGCCGGTGCGGGAGACGAAGCTGGTCCGGTGCACCCGCGGCGCGCTRCTGGACGTGGTGGTCGACACCCGGCCCGGTTCGCCGACCTACCTGCAGCACGTGTCGGTCGAGCTGACGGCGGAGAACCACCGGGCGCTGTTCATCGCGGCCGGGCTGGCGCACGGCTACCAGACCCTGGTGGACGACACCGAGGCCACCTACCAGATGAGTGTGCCGTTCACTCCCGGGCACGACCGTGGTGTGCGCTTCGACGACCCGCGGCTCGGTATCGCCTGGCCGCTGCCCGTCTCGGTGATCTCGGACAAGGACCGTGCCTGGCCGCTGCTTCCCGCCACCGACATACCGAGCAGCGAGACCGCGCCCGCACCCGTGCCCGCACCTGCCGGCCGGAGCGCCTGACGGATCCCTCGCCATCGCCGTCCCCGGCCGCCCACTCCACCCGCCCTCCGGCTGCCCTCGACCGCCACCGGAGTGGGAGGACGCGATCCGTGCCGGGGCGACAGCAGGGCCGGGCCTGCCGAGATGCCCGGCGTGCTTGCCTCAGGTCAACTCCATGCGTGTGTGACACTCACGTGACGGGAAAGGCGCCTGCGGTGGGTGCGTCCTGGGCAGGACCCGGACAGCGCGGCGCAGGTGCGGGTCGCGAACGCCACGGCGGCAGTCGGGAGCCGCGGCGACGGCGATCAGCACCGCGGCGGCGGGCGCCTGACGACGGCGAGCGTGGAGAAGGCGGCGGGCGGCGTGAACGTGGTGGGTGGCGTGAAAGTGGCGGGGTGTCATGAGGGTGGCGGGCGCCGGAACGCGGCGAAAGCCGTGACAGCGGCGAAAGCGGCACCTGACGTGGCAGTTCGCAACGCTGAGTAGCGTGGAGGTGGTCCGGACACGGCTGACGGCCGTCGTGCCGTCGACGTCATGATTCCGTACGAGGCCGGGTCCTCGATCCGGGCCACTGCATCCGAACCGCAGCATCCGAACCGCCGCTCACTGGTCACCGCCCGTAGGTCACCTCGAACAGGGGAACGCATGTCATCCGGAAGCACAGCAGAAGGAAGCCCGGCCGGGACGGGACTCGCCGCCCCGGTCACCGCCTGCAGGTCCTGCGACGGGCCGGCGCCTCGCCTCTTCCTGTCGCTGGGCGCCACTCCCGTCGCCAACCGGCTGGTCAAGGCCGACGCGCTCGGTGCCGCCGACCCGGTCTTCCCCCTCGAGGTCGGCTTCTGCGAGCAGTGCGCGCTCGTCCAGCTCACCCACGCGCTTCCCGCGGACGAGATCTTCGACGCCGACTACCCGTACTTCTCCTCGTTCTCGGACATGCTCGTCCGGCATTCGGAGAAGCACGTCATCGATCTGATCGCCAGCCGTGACCTCGGCCCGGACAGCCTCGTCGTCGAGGTGGCCAGCAACGACGGCTACCTGCTCAAGGCGTTCGTCGAGCGGGGCATCCCGGTGCTGGGCATCGAGCCGACCCCGGGCCCCGCGGCCGCCGCCCGCAAGGCGGGCGTGCCCACCCGGGAGGAGTTCTTCGGGGCCGACCTCGCCCGCGCGCTCGTCGCCGAGGGCCTGAAGGCGGACGTCATCATCGCCAACAACGTGATGGCGCACGTCCCCGACCTGAACAGCTTCGTCGAGGGCTTCTCGATCCTGCTCAAGGACGACGGCGTCATCGACGTCGAGAACCCCGGTGTCGGGGCGCTGCTGGCGCACAACGAGTTCGACACCGTGTACCACGAGCACTTCTGCTACTTCTCCACCATCGCGGTGGACGCGCTCATGCGCCGGCACGGCCTCGCTCTCGCCGGCGTCGACGAGTTCCCGGAGCTGCACGGCGGCACGCTGCGCTGGCGGATGCAGCACCAGGCCGCCGCCGAGCCCGCCAGCTCCGTCGCGACCGTCCTCGACGGCGAGCGCGCCGCCGGCCTCGGCACGTTCGACCGGTACGCCAGCTTCGGCGGCGACGTACGCACCCTGCAGACCGAGCTCACCGAGCTGCTGCGGTCGCTGCGCGCGGACGGGAAGTCCGTCGCGGCCTACGGCGCCGCCGCGAAGGGCGCCACGCTGCTGAACTCGACCGGCATCGACCACACCCTGATCGACTTCGTGGTCGACCGCAACGTCCACAAGCAGGGCAAGTACATCCCCGGCGCGCGGATCCCGATCCTGGACCCGGCCGTGCTGCTCGAGCGCCAGCCCGACTACCTGCTGCTGCTCGCCTGGAACGTCAAGAAGGAGATCATCGCCCAGCAGGAGGAGTACGCGGCGCGAGGCGGGCGCTTCATCGTCCCCGTCCCCCGCCCGGTCGTGCTCTAGGAAAAGCGCCCGACCAGGGAACGCTCTACAAGGGAAGCGGTAMCCACCGAAACGATGACACCAGTGTCGGTAGCCACCCGGTTGYGCCCCGCACCCCGTGGCCCGGACGTCCCGCACGTCCCGGGTGGATCGGGGTGTCCGGCGTGACCGATCTCGGCACGGAGCCGAGGGCGGCCGGCGGCGAGGACGACGATCTCCCGCCCGAGACGCCGCCAGGCGATGCCGGCACCACGCAGTACGTCCCTCGTCTCCCGCGGCACCCCCGTTCCGGGCCGGACACGCCGGAGCAGGGTGTGCCCGAGCGTGATGGCCGGTGGCACGCCGACACAGGTGGGTGGTCCGGTCAGGGCGGCGCACGGCCGATTTCGGACGTCCATGTGGGGACCCCGGCACCGCGCAACGTCCCGCCCCGGGGCAGCGGGAATCCTGGCGGCAGCGGGCATCCCGGCGGCGACGTCCCACCGGGAACGCCGCCGGATCAGGCCGCGGGGCCCGGCCCACGTCGGCCACCGTCCGGCCCGATCCTGGTGGAAGGCGCTTCCGGCCCGACCCGCCGCGGCCCGGACCGGACCCCGGCGCCTGGCCGGACCCCGCCGCCCGGCTCCGGGTCCGGTGTGGTGCGGACGCCGCCGCCTGGCCGGACCCCGCCGCCCGGTTCCGGGTCCGGTGTTGTCCGCACGCCGGCGCCTGGTCGCACACCGCCACCTGGTCGCACACCGCCACCTGGTCGGACGCCGCCGCCCGGTCGGACGCCGTCGCCGGAGGCGGACGCGGCGTCCCCGTCGGGTGCTTCGCGTGCGCTGACACCGCCGCCGGGCTGGACCGCCATGCCGCGACAGCCGGTCGGCGACACCCCCCCGCCCGGGCCGCCGTGGAGGGGCGACACCGACCGTCCCGCGACTGCGCGCAGCCAGCCGGGCACACCGGCAGGCGGATGGGTGCCACCGGAGACCACGGTGCGCATGGCGAGCGGGCCGCTGCCCTCGATCCCGCCCGAGCCGTCGACGCGCGGCGATCGTCCGGTGGAGGGGGCGCGCCAGCCGACACCGGCTCCTGGGCGGCGCCCGCCCCCCGGCCAGGACTCCTCGCCGGGCTTCCGGGTGGACCTGCCCACGCCGCCGCCCGGGCAGAACCGGCCGTCCGGACCCGTTCATCCGTCCGCACCGGCATCGGGGTCCGCGCCGGCTTCAGGGTCCGCGCCAACATCAGGGGCCGTGCCGGCGGGGCCGTCCCCGTCTCCGCCCTCCCCGAGTGGCGCCGAGCCGGGTCGGCGCGCGGGCCGCGGCTGGTCGGTGACGGGCCGACGGGACCAGCCTCGTCCGGAGGCCGGCGCCACGGGGCGCGGCGGGACCGGCGCGGGTCCCTATGTCGGCTCGGGTCGTGGCCGGGACCCGTCCGGTGGGCGCGGTCCGTCCGATGGACGAGGCCGGGGCCGTCGAGGCGGTGGCGAGGCCAGACCGGCCGGGACGCCCGGCTCGGACATCCACTTCATCAACGCGTTCACCGAAACCGTCGACCTGTCCGCGCTGCGCCGCCGGCTCGAGATGGAGGACGCGGGCACCCCCGAGCAGACGGAGTACATCCCGCGCCTGTACGGCCGGAACCGCCCGACCGATGCCGCCAGCACCCAGGTCGTGCGGCGACCTGGTGCCGCCGGCGGCAGCTGGGACGACTGGTCCGGCGAGACGGCCCGGCCCGGCCCGGCCGGCCCCGGCGGCCCGGGTGCGGACCCGGCGTCCACGGGAACGCAGCGGGTCCGTTCACCGCACCGGCACCGGGCCGGCGCGGCTGGGGCGGCTGGGGCCGGTCGGGGCGAGGGCGGCCCGGCCGAGCGACTCTCCGGCACGGGGCCGATCGAGGACCAGACGGGCCAGCAGGCCGCGGTCGGTACCGGGTCGACGAAGTCGAAGGCGATCTGGACGCTCGCCGACCAGGGGGTCTCCAGCGCCACCAACGCCGCCGTCTCGTTCCTGATCGCGCGGCAGGTGAGCACGTCCGAGTACGGCGCCTTCGCCATCTCCTACATCATCTTCTCGGTGATCATCGGGCTTTCGCGGGCGGGCTGCTGCCTGCCGCTCGGCATCGCCTACTCGGGCAGGTCCGCCAGCGCCTTCCGTTACGCCGCCGCCTCGGCGACGGGGACCTGCCTGGCTGCCGGTGCGGTGCTCGGGGTCGTGCTGGCCGGGGCGGGTGCCATCCTCGGCGGCTCGGTCGGCGCCGGCCTGGTCGTGATGGGCTTCGTCCTGCCCGGCCTGCTGGTCCAGGACGCCTGGCGTTACGTGTTCTTCGCCCAGGGCCGACCGTTCGGCGCCTTTCTCAACGACATCGCCTGGGCCGCTGTCCAGATGATCGGCGTGACCGTCCTCATCGAGCGTGGGGTGAAGGCCGCTCCGCCGATGCTGCTGGCCTGGGGTGTCTCCGCGCTGATCGCGGCCCTGCTCGGCGTGGCGCAGGCAGGGCTGTGGCCGGCGCCTTCCCGGGCACTCGCCTGGATCCGGGAGAACCGGGCCAACGCGATGAACCTGTCGGYGGAGTTCGTCACCGTCCAGGGTGCCCTGCAGGCGTCGATCCTGCTGATCGGCGTGCTCGGTTCCAAGGAGATGGTCGGATCGCTGCAGGGGGTGCGCACCCTGCTTGCCCCGACCACGGTCGTGGGCATCGGGATCGTCAGCTTCGCCGTGCCCGAACTCTCGCGCCGCAGCGCCATGTCCGCCCGGGCGCGGGAGCAGGCCGCGGTGCTGCTGACGGCGATCGTGGTCGGTCTCGGCGGCCTGTGGAGCGTTATTTTCCTGCTGTTCCCCCGCGTCGGAGAGGCGCTGCTCGGGGACACCTGGCCCGGYGTGCACGCAATCCTGCTGCTGTCGGTCCTGCACTACGCGGGGACGGCGGTGCCGACCGGTCCGGCCTGCATCATGTACGCGCTCGGGCACACGAGGACCACGTTCCGGATCAACCTGGTCATGGCGCCGATGCTGTTCGCGTTCCCGCTTGTCGGGGTGCTGATCGGCGGGGTGCAGGGCGCCGTCGTCGGATTCAACATCGTGTTCTGGGGCATCGCGCCGGTCTGGTGGATCGTGCTGCGCCGCGTCATCCGCGAGCACGAGGCGAAACGCCTGCAGGCCCTCGCCGACGCCGACCACGCGGGCGCCGCGCGGGGCGGCAGCCGGCAGGCGGCGCGGCAGCGGGATGACGGCAGGTGGGATGCGGACGGCATGCAGGATCCGGATGCCGCCGCGGGCGCGGAGGATCTGGTGGGCGCAGGGAATCCGGCGAGCACAGAAGGTCTGCTGGGTGTCGACGGYGCGGGCAGCGCGGATCTGGCGATGGGTGCCGGGACGTCCGGCCGGCACGGGGCGGGCCGCAACGTCCGGCTGATACAGGGCCCCGAGCAGGACCGCCCGGGTGCCGGCGGCCGGACGTCCGCGATGATGCGCACGCCGCCCCCGGCCGGGGGCGGATCTGCAACACCGACCGGTTCAGGACCACAGGGAAGCACGGACGGCCGAACTGAGAGCGGAAATTTACCCGAACGGTAGCTTGCATCCGTGCTATAGGTCGCTCACTTTGAGCTATCGGCTATGCTCACAAATCGGTTCCGTCAGATCTTGGCCGTGGTCCAATGACCGGGCTTGACGCTCCAGTGGGGGGCCCAATTGACTCCGCTTCACACGCCACCGGCAGGGCCCGCGTCGACGTTGGTCCGCGCGCGGCTGGCTGGCTCCTTCGAGTCGGTCAGAGGTACTGAGGCGGGTGTCAGGTGAGCCGCTCGGCACAGCCGCCGGCCGAAGGTGGCCGCGCACCGTCCGCTCCGTCGCTGGTCCGCATCGTCAGACCGCGGTGGATGGTCATCGTCATCGCCACGGTCATCCTGGCCGCGCTCGCGATGATCGTTTCGAAGCAGCAGGCGGCCACCTACGAGGCCAGCTCCCGGATCTTCCTGAACACCAGCGAGGACACCCTCGGCGGGAACTCGGTCGACGCGGGCCGCTTCACCCAGACCCAGGCCCAGGTCGCCACCTCGACGGCCACGATGGACCGGATCGCCGAGGATCGGAAGATCTCACGTGCGGACGTTGCGGACCGTCTGGAGACGACCCCGTCGGACGAGGGCTACTTCTTCGTCATCACCGGCACCGGCYCGAGCCAGCAGGCCGCGATCGACTTCGTGAACTCCGCGATCGCCGCCTACACCGCCCAGCTCGGCACGTCCGGCTCCGGCGAGACCACGACCATTGATTCGCTGACGGCGGTTCGGGACCGGAAGGCCCAGGAACTCTCCCAGCTCGAAGCCCCCCGGACAGAGACAGCCACCCCGGTGATGGTGGCGCAGGCCGACGTGCTCCGGAAGGAGGTCGGGCAGCTCAACGACCAGATAGCCGCAGTTGGCGTAGGTCAGGCAACAGCGACCACGACAATCCGGCTTGCGGAGTCGCCGCGGTCGGACGGGCAGGTCGCACCGAACACCTTCCGCAACGTTCTGGTGGCTGCGCTGCTCGGCCTGTTCGGGTCCGTGGCCGGGCTGTGGATCATGTACCAGCGGCGCCCGACGATCCTCGACCCGCACAACTCGGCCGACCTGCTGGGCGTGCCGCTGATCGCGGACCTCCCGCCGAGCCGGACGAGTGCCAACGCGGCGGAGACCCTGGTCTCGGCGATGTCGGCGGTGATGTCGCCGACCAGCAAGGTGGTGGCCTTCACCCCGGCCTCCCGCACGGACCTCAGCTCCGAGCTGGTGGCTGCTGTGGCCGCCGCCTGGTCCGACGACCAGGGCGTCGTCCTGATCCTCGACACCTCGGCGCAGTCCGAGGTCCGG
The DNA here is from genome assembly GCF_001854655.1 of Parafrankia colletiae. GTDB lineage: Bacteria > Actinomycetota > Actinomycetes > Frankiales > Frankiaceae > Parafrankia > Parafrankia colletiae. The sequence continues at coordinate 53,265 of NZ_MBLM01000152.1, forward strand.
GCGTCCCTCGAAGGGCTGCCGCGGGCCACCTCGGCCGAGCTGCCCCGCTGGGCGCACGAGCCGACCTGCCTGGCCCGCTCCTCGGGCACCGGGCGCGGCCACATCCTCTACAACCGGGTGTCGCCGGCCCGGGCGGCCCGTCCCGGCGGTCTCGCGCCGATCCTGGCCGACCGCGCGCCCGTCGTCGACCTGGTCATCCTCGTCACGGCCGCGCTCGCGGACCTGCCGATGACGGCCGCCTCGGCGATCCAGGCGGACGCGGTCGTCGTCATCACCTCGTCCGACACCAACCTCAAGGAACTCGAGCAGGTGCCGCGCGACTGGCCGGCCCTGGCCGAGCGGGTCGTCGGTGTCGTGCACGACGGGCGCACCGCCGTGCGGCGCAACGCCGGCGCGGGCGGTCGCGGTGCGGCCCCGGCCTCGGTGGAGTCGATCACGTCGGCGTCCCCGCTGGGCGCCGAGCCGGCCGGTCGCGGAGTGCGCGACACCGAGACCACGGACCGGTACGCACGGCCCGCGAACCGCTGAGCACCACGGCCGCCGGTTCGCCGGCGGCCGTCACCAGCACGTAAGGCAAGGCAGGAGGGGCCCCCGCCCGCGACGAGCGGGTGGGGGATGTGGGACCGCACCGAATGAGGGGCGGGTTGGCCTGGATCTGGCAGAGTCCGGGCTGACCCGCCCCTCGCTGTCTGCCCGGAGCGCCTGACCACCGGTCCGCTGAACGCGGCCCGTGCATCCAGCAGGATTCACCTCGGTGCCTGGCCCCGGCTGCGGGCCGCGTCCACGGTGCCGCTGGCTACCCCGTGGTGCGGCTCGCTGCGCTGCCAGGCCTCGCGGCTTGGGCCACCGCCTTCCTCAGTCGAGCTTGTTGCAGCTCTCGCCTCGTCAGCCGTACACGGAAGGACCACCCGGCCCCGCCAGGACGGCTGGTGATCGCGGACGTCCCGAGAGCTGCTCCGAACGTGCGGTCTCCAYAGAGGTCTGCGGAGCGCAGCGGACCGGGTTGCGTTGGACCGGGCCGGGAAGCTGACAGGCTGGTGAGGCCCCCGCTCAGACCTCGTGCTGCGCCGGGGCCAGCAGAGCGGCGGAGGGCTGCGCTGCGCGGGGGCTGGGGCGGCCGCGGTTCCAGCGCTCGTCCTCGGGCGTGACGGTGTACCAGGAGACGAGGAGCATGCCCAGTGTCGTTACCACGGGGCTGAGCAGACCACCCGACAGCACGCTGTAGAAGACGACGACCGACCCGGACAGGACGAACGACGGCGAGCCGCGCACGAACATGCTCAGCACGAACGCCAGGAACGCGACCGTGCCGAGGATGCCGTACTCCAGCACGAGCTTCGGCAGGAGCGCGTAGTTCAGCGGCAGGCTCGTCCGCAGGAAGAACGCGGTCGCGTCGCGGTCGGCGAAGCCGGGACCCTGGCCGAAGACGACGGTCGCCGGGTCCTTGTCGAGTGCGTCCCAGGTCCTGGTGTAGGGCTGGACGAACCGGAGGCTGCCACTGGAGTTGTTCGACGACGTCTCGGTGGCGCGTTCGGCGAAGATGCTGGCAGCCGGGGTGAAGCTGAGGACCAGCACGACGATGCCGACCCCGATCAGGGCCGTGGTCGCGAACCGGGCTCCCTTGTGGACGGACAGCAGCACCAGGGCGATGGCGAGCAGGACAACGCCGGTGCCGGAGACCGTCGAGAGCAGCGCCATCACGTAGAGGAGGTAACGCCACCAGTTGCCGTTGCGCAGGATGCAGACGACGACGCCGAAGGCCAGGAACTGCGAGCAGAACGACGGTTCGAGGCAGATGAACGCGTTCGACTTGTAGAGGTCGGATCCGTACTGCACCGGGTAGCTGGTGTTGAACCCGTGCATGCGGAAGTCGTAGGGGATCACGGTCAGGACGTCGGTGTACTTCCACCCGACGAGCTGGATCGCGAACTGGAAGAGGGCGATCCCGGCGAGGATCGTCGTCAGGGTGACGAACCGGTCGAGGATGCGGGGGAAGATCGCCTTCGCGTCGGCCGGGGCGAGCCCGAAGCACAGCGGGATGTAGGTCGCGAACAGCAGCACCAGCGAGGTGATGGCGCTGTCGTCCAGCTCGCGCAGGAAGGCCACCAGTGCGGCGGCGCAGCAGGCGGTCATCGCCAGCAGGTAGGCGCGCAGCCGGCCGATGTTCAGCTGGATGTCGCCGTGACTCAGCATCACCGCGACGCCGATGATGGTGATCGGCAGGATGAGCTGCAGCTGGGCTCCCGCGACCGGGATGGCGAGCCGCTGCAGGAAGATGTTCGCGCACAGCAGCACCGTGAGTGTCTTCAGGATGCGCGCGTTGCCCGGTCGCCTTTCGGCGGCCTCGGCGGTGGGGATCACCCACGAGCGTGGAATCCTCGTGGTGAGGGTGGTGGTGACCACCTGCTCCCGCCCCCCGTTCCTAGCGCAGTCGGATATGCCCCGCCCGCGCCCGCCCTGCCCGCGGCGCTGGCCACAGACGCCATGCGTCGGCTCGGGGCGCCAGTCTAACTGTGGGTGGAATGCGGCCCCGTGGCGGCTGCTCCGGGCCCATCGCGACCAGGTATGGTTAGCAAACCTCACGTCACGTCATTGTTGCGATAGGCGATCTTGGTTGTGCCTGTCGCATTGATCGTGAGGAGCTGAAGCCAATGGGCACGTCCACATGCTTGTAAAGATCTGACCATCTCCGTGGCGGGGGAACGGTCCGTCCCCGGTGCTCCGTTGGGCGGATCAGGAGCGCCCGGCCACGAGCAGGCACCGCTGGCACCCCGGTCCGGCGCCAGGTCCGGCGTGCGCTGCCGCATGTCATCGAATGATCATCAAGGTGCGGAGGTGTGTCAGCGATGGAGGTGGGGGGCGTGGAACATCGCCGAGGGGAAGGTCCCGACGCGGGACCACCGTCCGGTGGTGAGTCGCCGACCGGCCAGGCAGCCGCTGCCGCTGACGAGGGCGTGACGGGGCACCGCCGCGGTGCGGGCGGTGCGGGCGGCGCGCCGCGGCGTGCGGGGTCCCGATCGCGGGCGCGGTCGCCGTGGGCGGCCGGGAGTGACACCGCGACAGGTCAGGGCCGGCGGCGGCAGCGCCGGGTGCTGGTGCTCGGCGCCGTCGGCGCGGCGCTCGCCGTGGTGCTGCTCGCCGTCAGTGTGATCGTCTTCACCGGCGGGGACGACGGCCCGCCCACGACCCATCCGACCACGACCGGCGTGAGCTGGGCGTCCGGTGCGAACGCCAACCCACCGAACGACCTCGGCGCCTGGGAACAGTGGGTCGGGCGCCCCACCGACATCGCGATCCTGTTCACCGCCCGGACGAACTGGGAGACGGTGACCCAGGCCGACTGGCCGATGTCCGACTTCCGCGACTACCCGGGTGCGCTGTCCATCGCCCAGCCGCTGTTCCCCAGGGGCAGCAACGAGGCGGCCTGCGCGCGCGGTGAGTACGACGGCCACTGGCGCGACTTCGGGAACACCCTCCTCCGTAACGGCCGCCCGGACGCGATCGTCCGGCTCGGCTGGGAGTTCAACGGCGACTGGTTCCGGGACTGGCTTCCCCGCGACAGCGGGACGTGGAAGGTCTGCTTCACCCGCGCGGCGGCGGCGCTGCGGTCGACCGCACCCCAGGTGAAGATCGAATGGAACATGACCGCGCACCGGGACACCATGGAGAAYGGTGACGGTGTGTGGGAGGCGTATCCCGGGGACGACGTCGTCGACATCATCGGGATCGACGCCTACGACAGCTCCCCGGCGTCGATGACCCAGAAGATCTTCAACGAGCAGTGCAACCGGCCGTCGGGTGTCTGCACGGTGGCGCGCTTCGCCCGCGAGCACGGCAAGCAGCTCGCGGTGGCGGAGTGGGGGCTGGACCGGCGCGCCTCCGCCGGAGGCGGTGGCGACAACCCGTTCTACATCGAGAAGATGTACGAGTTCTTCCTCGCGAACCGGGACATCCTCGCCTACGAGGCGTACTACAGCGCCTCGCCGGACGAGAACGACAACGTCGCCTCGTCCCTGCACAACCCGGCGACGAACCCGGACAGCGCCCGGCGCTACCTGGAACTGTTCGGCGGGCCCCGCCGGCCGGCGACCGGCACCTCCGGAGCCGCCCGGTGACCGACCAGCCGGCCCGCCGAGGCCGCTAGTAGGACTTCTGCGCCGGGCGCAGGTGCAGTTCGGTCACCTCGGCGGTGCGGGGGAGCAGCGCCAGGTAGGTGACCAGGTCGGCGACGTCCTCGGCCTGGATCAGCAGTTCGGGCCGGTAGGGGCGTCCCTCCCGCTCGAAGATCGTCTCCTGGCGGGGGGTCGCCGTCCGGCCGAGGTGGATGGTCACGACGCGGATGCCGTCGGCGTTGACCTCCTGGCGGAGGCTGTCCGCGACGGCGCGCATCGCGTGCTGGGTGGCGGCGAACTGGCTGGTGCCGGCACCCGCGCGGACACCCTGCGAAGAGTTCATGATGACCACGTCCGCGCCGTGGGGAGGCCCGGCTCCGGCTCCGCCGGGCCCGGACTCTCCGGAATCGGCGGCGGCCCGCARGGCGGGCAGCAGCGACCGGGTCAACGCGAAGGGGCCGCGGACGTTCGCGGCGTACTGCGCGTCGAAGTCGTCGACAGAGGCGTCCTCGATCCGTGAGCTGAGGTAGCCGCCGGCGCTGTGGACGAGCAGGTGCACGCGCCCGTACCGGTCGACGGTGTCGGCGGCGAACCGCTCGACGGCCACGCTGTCGGTCAGGTCGAGCTGGACCGGCACGAGTGCACCGCCCACCGGGCTGGCCGGGCCGGCCGCGGCGGTCTCCTTCGCGAGGGAGTCGAGGCGGGCCTGGTCCCGGCCCAGCGCGAGTACGGTCGCGCCGTCGGCGGCGAGCCGCCCGGCCACGGCCCGTCCGATACCGCTCGACGCCCCGGTGACCACCGCCACCCGGCCGGCGAACGTCCCCGGCGCCGCACCGAGCGCGCCGGCGGCGTTGGTGGTGTCGGCGGTATCAGCGGTATCAGCGGTGTCGGTCACGAGGCGGTCCCGTGCTCGTAGACGAGCATGGCGTCCGGCAGCGGGGGAGCCTCGTCGTAGGTCAGGCAGACGTCCTCGGCGATCCTGCTCAGGTCGGTGCCGCGCAGGTAGTCGCGCATGGTGGTGCCGGTGCACTCCGAGTCGACGTTCACGGCGCCCACGTGGTTGATCACGTCGTCGAAGTGGACGGTGCGGAAGTCGATGCTGAACCGGGTGCGGCCGGAGGTGTTCGGCACCGAGGAGTGCAGCTGGTTACCCGAGAAGATCAGCATGCCGCCGGGAGGCGCGACGACCCGCGTCTGCGGGAAGATCTCGACCTCCTCCTCGGGCTTCGGCTGCACCCGGGTGTCCGACTTGATGTGCTTCGCGGCGGACGCGCGGTTCGTCTTGTTCCACTCGTAGTAGTTGTACGTGCGCGAGCCGTTCTTCACCGCCTGGGTGAAGTAGCGGGGGTGGAAGGCCAGGCCGTTCTCCGGGACGATGTCGAAGATCGGCATCCACCAGTTGAGCTGGCAGAACGGCGCCGAGTACCAGGTGTCGCGGTGCGGGTGGAAGGCGTAGGCGATACCCGAGGTGAGGTAGTCGTCGCTGGTGGACGTCCGCAGCCGAGGCACGTCGAAGTACGTCCTGCTGATGTCGCAGCCCAGCTCGGCGAGCATCGCCGGGATGAGCTCCTTGCAGGTCGGGTGGTGGATGAACCGCGGCTTCAGCTCGGCGAGCAGAGCCGCGTACTCCTCGACGGGTATGTGGTGCTGGGCCGTCTCGGGATCGAGGTCGCCGAAGGCCTCCCGGACGAGCCCGCGGGTGAACTCGACGAACGCCGTGGTGCTGGGCCGCGGCGAGTAGACGAAGAGCTCGCCTTCGTAGAGCTTGGCGCGCCGCTCGTCATCGGACAGCGCTGAGTCGAGCAGCACGGTGCTCATCGGGTTCCCCCTCGTCCTGGACGTGAATGAGAAGCAGCCGGGCGAGGTCGAGCTCCTCCGGCGTGGTGACGTGGATGTTGGCCGGTTCCCCCGCCACGACGACGACCCGGCCGCCGGCGTCGGCGACCATGGCGGAGTCCTCGACCGCCTCGACGGCGCCGGCGTGCGCTGCACGCAGGGCCGCGGCCCGGAAGGCGTGCGGTGTCTGCACCAGGCGGTGGGTCTCCCGGGGCAGGGAGGCACCCGTCACGAGGTCGGTGCCGGCATCCGGGCTGTCGTCCCGGGGGATCTCCCGGACCTCCTTGACCACCTCGGTCAGCGGGAGCCCGGGCACGGCGCCGTCCGCCCCGGCGCGGACCGCCGCGACCACCGCGCGGTAGAGCGCCGGGGAGGCCAGCGGGTGCGCGGCGTCCGTCACCACGATCACGTCGGCGTCGGCCGGGACGGCGGCGAGGCCCGCCCGCACCGACTCGGCCCGGGTGGTGCCACCGGGCACCGCCCGGACGCCGGGCGGCGGCACCCACCGGTCGAGCAGCGGTGCGGGGAGGACGACGACGACCCCGTCGCAGGCGGCGGAGGCGGACCGCACCGGGTGCGCCACCAGTGGATCGCCGCCGAGATCCGCGAACTGCTTGGGTCCGCCGAACCGGGTGCCGCCGCCCGCGGCCAGCACGATCGTCCAGGCCGCCCCGCCATCCGCCGGCACACCGGCCGGACGTCCGCCGTCGGTCATCGGATGACGACCTCCGCCGTCGGCGAGGGCGGCACGGAGGGTGGCGGCACGGAGGGTGTGGAAGGCGCGGGCATGGCGGGAGCGCCCGGTCGCGTGGGGGGTACGGGCAGGGCTGCCGTGACAGGCATCTCCGGGACCCCCGTCGGYGGGACGTGCGCGATGGGCAGGGTGTCGCGGGCACCCGGGCCGCCGGCGGCAGCGGCCGGCGCCGCGACCAGCAGACCGACGCCGGCCAGCGCGTCCGCCGCGTTGGCGACGGCGTCGAAGGGCAGGTCGGCCCGCTCGGCGATGTCCAGCAGGCTGTTCGTCCCGTCGGCGAGGTTGAGCACCCACAACAGGCCCATCTCGATCGACGCACGGTTCATGGTCGCGCCGATCGACCGGTACAGCCCGCGTCGGCCGAGCTGCGGCTCGCCGTAGGGGGAGGTGTTGCGCCAGACCTGGTCGGCCTCGCAGATCTCGATCGTCCGGCGCAGGATGGCGAACGAGTCCGCCAGCGCCTCCGGGGTCACGAAGTCCAGGTTGTCGGCCGAGGTGTGGTACTCCGGGTACTCGCCGTGCTGGCTGCGGCCGAACCGGCCGAACGGCAGGTTGAAGCCGGGCGAGCAGAACTGGCGCTCGTCGTAGCCGTAGGGGGAGAAGTCGACGATCCGGTGCGGGCGGCCGGTCTCGGCGAGCGCGCGGGCCGTCGCGCGGTCGATCGTCGCGTCGCCGCGCCGGCTGCGCTTGTACGTCGGCGCACCCCTGTCCCCGAGCCCGGTGAGGACCAGGCCGTGCCGGATGCGTCCGGTCACGGCCGGGTTCAGGGCCAGCCAGGCGATCGAGCCGATGGTGCCGGGGATGAACAGCAGCCGGTAGGTGAAGCGGCGCGGCTGGCTCGCCAGCATCGCCGCCAGCTCGGTCGCCACCGCGATGCCGGACGAGTTGTCGTTCGCCATCGCCGGATGGCACAGGTGCGTGGTGACGAGGAACTCCTCGTCGGTCGCCCCGGGCAGGACGATCTCGCCGTAGGTCAGCGAGCCGTCGGTGAGCGAGGTGTCGATCTGCACCTCGTACTCGCCGTCGGGGAGGGCGGCGAGCTGCCGGTCGGTCAGGCAGAAGCCCCAGGCGTCGTTGTAGTAGGACGTCCGGTAGGGCACCCAGTCCGGCCGGTCCGGCATCGAGTACAGGTGTCGGCGCAGGTCCTCCAGCGGCATCCGGGCGTGCGTCGGAACGCTGTAGCCGAGCAGGTGCAACGGGTTGTCGGCCGCGTCGAGGACGATCCGCCCGTCCGGCCCGATGAGCCGGGCGCCGTTGACGTTCCACTCCCGCGGCACGGTCCAGTCGAGGACGGGCGTGCCGCTCGGCACCTCGTGCACGGTGAGCGGCACCTGCGCGGGCAGCGCCGCCCGCACCAGGTCGAGCGTGGCCCGCACGCCGTGCCCGGTGATCGAGCGCATCGGCGGCATCAGCGTGGCGACGAGGCTGTGGAGGCGGTGCCCTGTCGCGTCGTTGTCGGCGGTGCTCATGGGTTCGGCGTCCGCTCGCTCAGTCGGCCCAGACGCGCCACGGCGCGGCGCCCGCGTCCCACAGCTGGTTGAGCTCCGTCCAGTCACGGAAGGTGTCCATACCCATCCAGAAGCCCTCGTGGGTGTGCAGGGTGAGCTGGCTGTCCCGGGCGAGCTGCTGGAGCGGGTGGCGCTCGAGCATGGTGGACGGGTCGTCGTCGAGGTACTTGTCGACGAACTCGCGCTCGAAGACGAAGTAGCCGCCGCTCACCCAGCCGGTCGCCGGGGGYTTCTCGGCGAACTGGGTGACCGCGTTGCCCTCCGTGACCAGCTCGCCGTAGCGGCTGGACGGGCGGACACCGGTCACCGTGCCGATCCGGCCGGACCGGACGTGGTCGGCGAGGACGTCCGCCACGTTGATGGCGCCGACGCCGTCACCGTAGGTGATCATGAAGCGCGGGCCGGTGAGGTACTGCGCGACCCGGCGCAGGCGGGCGCCGGTACCGGTCAGCAGCCCGGTCTCGGCGAACGTGACCTCCCAGTCCTCGTCGCCGGCGGTGTTGTGGAACTGCGGGGTGTGGTCGTCCGACAACCGCAGCGTGAAGTCGGCCACCTGCTCGCGGTAGGCCAGGAAGTAGTTCTTGATCAGGTCGCTCTTGTAGCCGAGGCACAGCACGAACTTGCGGAAGCCGTAGTGCTCGTACGTCTTCATGATGTGCCACAGGACGGGCTTGCCGCCGATGTCGACGAGCGGCTTGGGGAGCTTCTCGCTGGCCTCGCGCAGCCGGGTTCCCATGCCRCCACAGAGGATGACCACAGGAATGTCGCGCGGGTCGACAGCCGTGGTATCAGTCGTAGAAGATCGGGTTGTCTCGGTCGTCAAGGCGGTCGCGTCTCCCGTGTCGGTGCCCCGGCGGACCCGGGGGCGGTTGGCTTCTCCAGCCCGCGGCCGGTCCGGTGACGTCAGATATGCCTATGTCAGCTGTGGCTCGCCTGCCGCGGGCCTGTCGGCCCTGCCCGCGGGCCTTTCGGCTCTGCGGGCCCTGCCTGCCGGCCCGGGCCGGCTGCGGAACTGCCTCCCGCCGTGGCAGCCGGTGCGGCCGTCCTGCTCGCCGGCGTCACGGGCGGAGCGGGGCCGCGGGGGGCGTTGCCCGGCGAGGCGGATGCGCAGTGTCCTCCCTTGGTCCGGGCGCGACGCGGCAACGGTACCGTACCGCCCTTTCCGTGCTGGTCCACGACCCCGCGGCCCGGTTGTGGGCCGGCGGGGGCCACCGGGCCGGCCCCGGAGCGGCGACCACGCCGAGTCGGGCGGGATTCGCCCGGTCGCGTGTCGCGGCCGGCCCGCGGTCCGCGACGGGGACTCCTCTACCTGTCGTCGACGTTGACGTGAGTGTCTGAGCAGTGGTCTACCCGGTCCCTTTGTCGCTGGCGTCGGAGGGCCTTGTTACGGTTTGTCGGATGCCCCGGGATGAACGCCGTGTCGCGGCCTCTCCCGGCCCCTCCGGACCCCGCGGTGCGGAGATCCAGCACGTCAATAACGTCGTCTTCTTCTACGTCGGCCGGGAGGTAAGATCCATGCTTTCGGTCGAACTTTTTACTTTTAGTGAACGACCTGGTCGGTTCCGCGAACCGGTCCGGAGTGGCATCGCGCCCGGGGGTGGATCCCATGCCGTCTGATGAGCGGTACGGCCACGGGGCGCGTCCGCTCTCCCGGCCGCGTCGCGGTGGTGAGATCGAGGCAGATGGGCCGGACGCACCCGGCGCTGCCTTCGACCCCGAGATGCTGTCGACGCGTGGGCGTCCGACGCGCCGCCGCGGGCGCACAGCACCACTCGCGCCGTACCCGGACCGGCAGGAGAACTTCGACGACGCCGGCCGCGGCGACACCGGCGGCCGGGGCGAGCCCGGCCGCCGTGATGGCGCCGGCCGGCGCCCGGGCACCGATCGCCATCCCACCGATCGCCATCCCACCGATCGCCATCCAGGTGAGGACCGGCGCTCCGGTGGCAGTGGGCGTCGCGCTGCCGACCCGCTCGGCGAGGCGGGCCGGCCCGACGCCGCCGACCGGCGCGCGGCGCGCGGCCGGCCCGACGGGCGCGGTCGCGATCGTGACCGCGGGTCTGCGGCGGGCCGGTCCCAGCCGAGCGGTCGGGCCCGGGAGCGGGGCCGCGACACCGACCGGCCGGCTGCCGGTGACCTGGCCACCCAGCGTTTCCGCCGCAGCGACTGGGACGGGTCGTCCCGAGACGAGCGCAATGCGGCCGGGCCGCGGGAGAACACCGACGCCCGCGGTGACGGCGGTGTGGGTGCCGACCAGACGATGGTGATGCCGCCGGTCCGGCCGAAGCCGCCCGAGGCAGGGCCCGGGCCCGGGCTCCGCGACAGCCCCGGCCGCCACGACGGCGGGTCCCGTGCCGCGGTCACCGGGCGCTCCGGCCGGGATCGCGGCGCGGGGACGGAGCGCACCGGCCGGGATCGCGACCGCGCCGACCGCGACCGCACTGCCGAGGCAGGCGGCGCCGGCCGCGGGGCGCGAGGCCGCGCTGCCGTGGCCTCCAGCGGTTCGGTCACCGGGATCCTGCCCGTGGCGGGCGACGATCATGATCATGGCGAGCGCGGGCGGGTCGCCGGCGCTGCTGGTGGCAGGAACCGCTCAGGTGGTGGCAGTTCGGTGACGCACCGGGCCACCGACTGGATCATCGAGCACTGGGGGGCGAAGCCCGGGCGGCACCCCTACCTGCCGGTGGCCCTGGTGGTCTTCGCCGTGCTCCTCGCGCTGGTCGCCTGGATGTTAGGGCCCGCCCAGCATGAGGACACCCACCTCGCCGCCAACACCGCCCCGGCGCAGGCGCCGACGCCGAGCCCGGCCGCGGCATCGCAGGTCCCGGCCACGGCCCCGGCGCCGGGGCCGCAGAACCAGCAGCCGGTGGCAGTGCCACCGGTGGCCAGGGTCGAGCGGGCGGCGACGAGCGCTCTCTTCCCGAGCGGGGTCGCCGCGCACACGATTGCCGAGGCGAACGCCTGGGCGGAGTTCCGCGGCACCCCGGTGGACGTCGTGGTGACCTACACCGACCGGGACAGCTGGGACGCGATCGTCAACCCGTGGATGGGCCGGGTCTTCTCGTCCTTCCCCGGTGATCTGGTGATCAGCGTTCCGATGTTTCCCGACGAGGGGCCACAGAAGGGAAACCTGGTCTCCTGCGCCGCGGGTGACTACAACGCCCGGTGGCGCCAGTTCGGCCGGTGGCTGGTGAACCAGGGGCGGGGCGACTCGTTCGTCCGGCTGGGGTGGGAGTTCAACGGCGGCTGGTTCGCCTGGCGGGCCTCGGCGAACCCGACTGCCTACAAGCAGTGCTTCCAGAACGCCTCGTCGTCGATCAAGGAGACGAGCCCCGAGGTGCGCATCGACTGGACCCTCAACGCCCACGGCCCGGACTACAACGCCTTCAGCGTCTACCCGGGCAACCAGTACGTCGACGTCATCGGCATCGACAGCTACGACCAGTATCCGCCCAGCCCCACGTCCAGCGAGTTCAGTGAGCAGTGCAACGCCGCCGAGGGCCTGTGCCAGGTGATCAACTTCGCACGCCAGAACGGCAAGCTGTTCTCGGTGCCCGAGTGGGGTGTGGTGAGCCAGCAGAACACCAAGGCGGGGATGAACGGCGGCGGGGACAACCCGGTCTACATCCAGGAGATGTACAACATCTTCCGGCGCAACGCCGGCATCCTCGCGTACGAGGCGTACTTCAACGACGACATCGTGGGCAACGTCCGCTCGACCCTGGTGAACCCGAACCGGCACCCGGGCTCGTCCGCCCTCTACCAGCGTCTCTGGTAGCCCCACCCCACTCCGGGCCCAGGGCCCCGGGCCTCCGCCGGAGGCCCGGGGTGCCGTTCGCCGGACGTCCTGAAGCTTCTGGTCAGGACGTCCCGGAGCGTTCGGCGTCGTCGTGCAGGCCACCGACGAACGCCTCCGCCACCTGCACCTGCTCGCGCAGCGTGGTCAGCTTCTCCTCCGCCAGCGCCACCCAGGTCGCGAGCCTGGCCTGCAGCTCCGCCCGCCTCGCGGAGGGCAGCTCCGGCTCCTGGAGCTCGTCGCGCAGCATCAGCAGCGAGCGCATCTCCTCCAGGGTGAAACCGAGCGRCTTCATCTTCTTGATGAGGAAGAGGCGGTCGACGGCGTCGTCGTCGTAGAGGCGGAAGCCACCGACCGTCCGGCCCACGGGCATGAGGAGGCCGGCCTCCTCGTAGTACCGCACCGTGCGCAGTGACAGCCCGACTCGCTCGGCGACATCCCCGATCTGGTGGACGTCGCGGCGTCGCGTGGTGGACAAGTCGACCCTTACGTCAGTATCTGTCGCCGGCGGCAAACCGGGCGTCAGCAGACTGTACGTCGATCCGCCACGCGGCGCCCGCATCTTGGCGCAGCGCCCTGCCGTACGCTGGGTGCGACGACCTCGCTGCGGGTATGTGGCCGAGGGCCGGGTATGCGGGGCCGGGTATGCGGCCGGGGGGCACGGAGCTGGCATGAGTCCGGCTGGCATGAGTCTGGTCTGTGGGGGCCGGGCCCGCCTGCCCGCCATGGTGATCTCCGGTCGTGCCCCTCCCTCGGCAATATCGCCCGCCGCGGGACTGTTGCACCGGTGGACGGCCGCCGGGCGGTGCCGCCCTCCGGCTTTCCCGGTTCTCCGGCTTCTTCCGGTTCCCCGGTCGGTCGGAGCCACATCGGAGCCGCACCTGATTCGCTGGCACTGGAGAGGCACGGGACGGATCACATGACCCTCGCGCCGCTGCTCGACGCGCTCGTAGCTCGCCCTGGTGGTGACCCGGCGCTGATCCGCGCCCTGTCCTCGCTGGACGAGCCTGTCCTGGACCTGGCCGGTCCCGCCGGGCTGCGGCCGTTCGCCGCCGCGGCGCTGGCCGGTCCGGGCCGCACCGTGCTGGTCGTCACCGCCACCGGGCGGGAGGCCGACGACCTGGCCGACGCGCTGGGCAGCCTGCTCGGCCCGGAGCGGGTCGCCGTCTACCCGAGCTGGGAGACGCTGCCGCACGAGCGGCTCTCCCCACGCGCCGACACGGTGGGCCGCCGGCTGGCCGTCCTGCGCCGCCTCGCACACCCGGATGCGCGAGGTGGCGCCGGCCCGCTCGCGGTCGTCGTCGCCCCGGTCCGCTCGGTGCTGCAGCCGCAGGTCGCCCGCCTGGGCGATCTGGCCCCGGTCGCCCTGGCCAAGGGGGACAACGCAGACCTGGAGGAGGTCACCGCTCGGCTGGTCGGGATCGCCTACCACCGGGTCGATCTGGTCGAGCGCCGCGGCGAGATGGCGGTGCGCGGCGGCATCCTGGACGTCTTCCCGCCCACCGAGGAACATCCGCTGCGGGTCGAGTTCTTCGGCGACGAGGTGGACGACATCCGTCACTTCTCCGTCGCCGACCAGCGGGCCCTGCCCGCGGCCGACGGCGCCGGGCCGCCGGCCCTGTTCGCCCCGCCGTGCCGTGAGCTGCTGCTCACCGAGGACGTCCGGGCCCGGGCAGCCGCGCTGGCGCAGGAACACCCGCAGCTCGTCGACATGCTGGACAAGATCGCTCAGGGCATCCCGGTGGAGGGGATGGAGGCGCTCTCGCCTCTCCTCGTCGACGAGATGACCCTCCTGCTGGACGAGTTCCCACGCGGCTCGCGTGTCCTCGTCTGTGATCCGGAACGGGTGCGTACCCGGGCGGCGGAGCTGGTGCGGACCAGCAAGGAGTTCCTCGAGGCCTCGTGGAGCGTGGCGGCGCTCGGCGGCGGGACGCCGATCGACCTGGGCGCGGCCACCTACCGCTCGGTCGCCGAAGCCCGGGAGCGGGCCGCCCAGCTGGGGATCCCCTGGTGGTCGGTCAGCCCGTTCGCCGCCGACCCCGCCGCCGGTGAGCCCGACGAGCTGCTCGGCGACGACACGGTCGTGGCGAGCCTGCGCCCGGCTCCCGCCTACCACGGCGACACCGCGCGGGCCACCGCGGACATCAAGGGCTGGCTCGCCGACTCCTGGCGGGTGCTGCTCGTCACCGAGGGGCACGGGCCGGCCGAGCGGCTCGTCGAGATCATGCGGGAGGCCGACCTCGGTGCGCGGCTCGCCGCCGACGCCGAGCTCGTCCCGGGCGTCGCCATCGTCACGCAGGCCCAGCTCGGCCAGGGCTTCCTCAGCCCGACCCTGCGCCTGGCGGTGCTCACCGAGACCGACCTGGCCGGCGCCCGCGGTGTCACCACCCGGGACATGCGGCGGATGCCGAGCCGCCGGCGCAAGGGCATCGACCCGCTCGCCCTCGCCGCCGGTGACCTGGTCGTGCACGACGCCCACGGAGTCGGCCGCTACGTCGAGATGGTGACCCGCGCGGTCGCCGGGGCCAAGCGCGAGTACCTGCTGCTGGAGTACGCCCGCGGCGACCGGCTGTACGTGCCCACCGACCAGCTCGAGCAGATCACCCGCTATGTCGGCGGCGAGGGCCCGAGCCTGGACCGGATCGGCGGCGCCGACTGGGCCAAGCGCAAGACCCGCGCCCGCAAGGCGGTCAAGGAGATCGCCGGCGAGCTGATCCGGCTGTACAGCGCGCGGATGGCGGCGCCCGGCCATGCCTTCGGCCCCGACACGCCCTGGCAGCGCGAGCTGGAGGACGCCTTCCCCTTCCGGGAGACCCCCGACCAGCTCTCCGCGATCGACGAGGTCAAGGCCGACATGGAGAAGCCGGTCCCGATGGACCGGGTGATCTGCGGCGACGTCGGCTACGGCAAGACCGAGATCGCGGTCCGGGCGGCGTTCAAGGCGGTGGCGGACGGCCGGCAGGTCGCCGTGCTCGTCCCGACCACGCTGCTCGTCCAGCAGCACTACCAGACCTTCGCCGAGCGGTACGCGCCGTTCCCCGTCACGGTGAAGGCGATGAGCCGGTTCAACTCGCCCTCCGAGCAGCGGGCGGTGCTCGAGGGGCTCACGAACGGCACGGTTGACGTCGTGATCGGTACCCACCGGCTGCTCTCCGGCGAGGCGAAGTTCTCCGACCTCGGCCTGGTCATCGTCGACGAGGAACAGCGCTTCGGTGTCGAGCACAAGGAACACCTGAAGAAGATGCGGACGGCGGTCGACGTGCTCACCATGAGCGCCACCCCGATCCCGCGGACGCTGGAGATGTCGATCACCGGCATCCGTGAGCTCTCCACCATCGACACCCCGCCCGAGGAGCGCCACCCGGTGCTCACCTCGGTGGCTCCCTACGACCCGAACCAGGTCGGCGCGGCCATCCGGCGGGAGCTGCTCCGCGAGGGCCAGGTCTTCTTCATCCACAACCGGGTCGAGAGCATCGACCGCGCCGCCGCCCGGCTGCGCGAGCTGGTCCCCGAGGCCCGCATCGCGACCGCCCACGGCCAGATGCACGAGGACGCCCTCGAACAGGTGATGGTCTCCTTCTGGGAGAAGAAGTTCGACGTCCTCGTCTGCACCACGATCGTCGAGTCGGGCCTGGACATCTCGAACGCGAACACGCTGATCGTCGAGCGGGCCGACAACTTCGGTCTCTCCCAGCTRCACCAGCTGCGCGGTCGGGTCGGCCGCGGCCGCGAGCGGGCCTACGCCTACTTCCTCTACCCGCCGGACCGCCCGCTCTCCGAGACGGCGCACGACCGGCTCGCGACCATCGCGCAGCACAACGACCTCGGCGCCGGCATGGCCGTGGCGATGAAGGACCTGGAGATCCGCGGCGCCGGCAACCTGCTCGGCGGGGAGCAGTCCGGCCACATCGCCTCCGTCGGCTTCGACCTGTACGTCCGGATGGTCGGCGAGGCGGTGGCCGAGTACAAGGGCGAGGTCGAGGAGCCGTTGGAGGTGAAGGTCGAGCTGCCCGTCGACGCGAACCTGCCGCACGACTACGTGCCCAGCGAGCGGCTGCGTCTCGACGCCTACCGCCGGCTCGCCGCCGCCGTCTCCGACGACGACATCACCGAGGTCCGCGGCGAGCTGACGGACCGCTTCGGCCCGCTGCCCGAGCCGGTGGAGAACCTGCTGGCCGTC
The DNA here is from genome assembly GCF_001854655.1 of Parafrankia colletiae. Taxonomy (GTDB): domain Bacteria; phylum Actinomycetota; class Actinomycetes; order Frankiales; family Frankiaceae; genus Parafrankia; species Parafrankia colletiae. Next base: position 69,451 of record NZ_MBLM01000152.1, read on the forward strand.
GCCCACCTGCGGGTCCTCGCCCGCCGGCACGGCGTCGCCGAGATCACCGTCGCCGGCCGCCAGATCAGGTTCGCCCCGCTGGACCTGCGGGAGAGCCAGACACTGCGGCTCAACCGGCTCTACAAGGGATCCGTCGTCAAGCCGGCGGTGCGCACGGTGCTCGTCCCGGCGCCGACCGAGACCGGCCGGATCGGCTCCCGCCCGCTGCGCGACCGCGCCCTGCTGGCCTGGGCCGGGCAGCTGCTCGAAGCCATCGCCGGCGACTCGATCGCCGCGGCGGCCAGCCGGGACGCCGCAGGCTCGGCCGGCCGGTGAGGCAGGCCGGCGCGGCGGACTGCGCCGGGAGCCGTTCGCGGCCCGCCGGTGAGGTGAGCCGGACCGGCCCCTTCCACTTCCGGGCCGAGGAGCGGATACGGTCAGTGCTGTGAAGTTTCCGCGTCTTCTTGCCGGGCTCGGGCTCGCCGTGCTGACCGGCATCGCAGGTACCGCATGCACGACGCACGCCGGGGCGGCGGCCCAGGTCGGGTCCAGCACGATCGAGACCTCCACCGTGCGCGGCATCGTCGACCGCGGTTTCGAGGCGGTCGAGTCCGTCCCCGCCGAACAGGCCGCCCGGAGCCTCGACCGTGCGGAGCTCCAGCGCCGCACGATCACGACCCTGGTCCAGCTGAAGGTGCTGGAGACGGAGGCGAAGCGGCTCGGCATCACGCTGAGCGGCCAGGACATCGACGCCTACTACCAGGCGTACTCGGTTCTGCGCTTCGGCAGCGTCGAGGCGTTCGAGACCCGGGCCGCCGCGGCCGGTTTCGCCCAGGAGGACGTCGGCGTCATCGTCCGGGCCGGAGCGCTCGAGTCGGCGATCGGCGACAAGGTCGCCCCGAGCACGCTCGCCTCGCCCGCCGAGGCCCGTGCGCAGTACGACGGCATCGTCGCCCAGGTCGGCAACCTGCCGCTGACCTTCGAGGTGGCACGGCCCTACCTGCAGCGCTTCCTGGCGTCCGACCAGCGCTCCGCCAGGATCCAGCCGCTGCTGGAGGAGGCCGCGATCCGCGAGCACATCTCCGTCAACCCGCGCTTCGGCGAGTGGGACCCGAAGCAGTTCGCCGTGGTCGCCGCGCCGGGCACGATCGCGACGACATCCGCGCCGGAGCCCGCGCTGGACCTCTCGCTGCAGTCCTGACACACGGTTCTGGCACCACAGTCCTGGCACCACAGTCCTGACGCTGCCGTGCTGACGCCGCCGTGCTGACACCACGGTCCTGATCACGGCCGGCGGGCCCCGGCCTGCTGGAGGGAACATCCGTCATGGCACCGCGCATCACACTGGTCGCGACGAGCGCCCGGGTGGCACCCGGGCTGCTTACGGCCGCTGCCTGGGATCTGCTCCGCTCGGTCCCGGTCTGGACGGCGAATCCGGCCCATCCGCAGCTTGCGGCGCTGCGCGCGGCCGGCGTCGAGGTGTCGCTCCTGCGCGACCTGCCCGATCAGGCCGACCCGGTCGCGCAGGTGCGGGCCGCTGTAGGCGCCGCCGTCGCTGCTGCCGCCACCGCAGGGGATCCCGCGGCGGAGACGGCCGGCGGTCGGCAGCCGGAGCAGATCGCCTGGCTGCTCGATCCGGTCACCCCGAACGCCGCCGACCAGGCGCTGCGCGAGGCCGGTGCGGCGGCGGGGATCGACCTGCTCACCGCCACCCAGGACCTGCCCGGTTCGGCACTGCTCGACGCCGTCGCGGTGATGGACCGGCTCCGCTCGCCCGGCGGCTGCCCCTGGGACGCCAGGCAGACACATGCCTCGCTGGCGCCCTACCTGCTCGAAGAGGCGTACGAGGCCTACCAGGCCATCGAGGACGGTGATCTCACCGAGCTGCGCGAGGAGCTCGGGGACGTCCTGATGCAGGTGCTCTTCCACGCCCGGGTGGCGGCCGAGGCCGGCCCGCAGGGCTGGGACGTGGACGACGTCGCGACCGGCCTCGCCGCCAAGCTGATCCGCCGCCATCCGCACGTCTTCGGCGACGTCGCCGTCTCCGGCGCGGACGAGGTGGTCACCAACTGGGACGCGATCAAGGCCCAGGAGAAGAGCCGGAAGTCGGTGACCGAGGGCGTGCCGCTCTCCGCGCCGGCGCTGTCTCTCACGGCCAAGCTGCTCCGGCGTGCGCTGAAGCTCGGGTTCCCGCTCGTCCTGGCCCTTCCGCCGGAGGACGACGAGCCTGGCCGCCCGGATGCCCCGGATGCCCCGGCAGGTCCGTCCGAGCTCGTGGGGCTCGCCGTCGCACTGGCACGCGGCGCCGGCGCCGGCGCCTCTGCTGGCGCGGACGGCATCGACGAGGAGTGGATCGGGGAGCTCCTGTTCGCCGCGGCCGCGCTGGCGGGCGCGTACGACGTCGACCCGGAGGCGGCGCTGCGGGGGCGGGCCCGGGCCTTCCGTGATCGGCTCGCTCGGGCCGAGCACGCCGCCCTCGACGGCGGTCAGGAGCCCGCACGGCTCGACGCGGCCGGCTGGGGCGCGCTGTGGGAGTCTGCCGGACCGGCGACCGCGTCGGCTCCGGTGGCCGCCCCCGGAGCCTGACTGCCGGCCGCCCGACTCCGGGAGCCTGACTGCCGGGAGCCCGAAGGCCCGAAGGCCCGGAGGTGCCCGCCTGTGCCCAGGGCCCGAGCCACCGCGTGGTCCGCTGTTGTACGGGTGGTGCCTGGGTGGGCGCCAGGTCGTCTAGCCTCACAGCATGGTTACCTCGCCCAGGCGGGCGGTGGCTGACGTCCAGCGCCTCGCGCGGCGTCGCGTCGCCCCCGTCATCCTTGAACTGGATCTGACGTCCGACCTGGTCGAAGGTGTGCCCACCGATCCGCTCACGGCGGCGGTCGCCCACCGCCGGGTCACGTTGCGCGAGGTCGTGGACGGGCTGCGGCGGGCCGGCGAGGACGACCGCGCCCGGGTGCTCGTCGCCCACATCGGGGCAGCCGGGATGCCGCTGGCACGGGTGCAGGAGGTCCGCGACGCCGTCGCCGGCTTCCGGGCCCGTGGCGGCTACGCCTACGCCTACGCCGACACGTTCGGCGAGTTCGGCGGCGGCACCGTCCCCTACTACCTCGCCTGCGCGTTCGACGAGATCTGGCTCGCGCCCCCCGGCGATCTCGGCCTGACCGGGATGGCGATGGAGACGCCGTTCCTGCGCGACGCCCTGGACCGGCTCGGCGTCAGCGTCGAGATCGGCCAGCGCCACGAGTACAAGAACGCGGTGAACACGCTGGTCGAGCGGGAATTCACCCCCGCCCACCGGGAGGCGCTCGAGCGGATCGTCGACTCCTGCTCCGAGCAGGTCGTCGCCGCGGTCGCGGGCAGCCGCGGCCTGCCGGCCGAGCGGGTCAGAAGCCTGATCGACGACGCCCCGCTCACCGGCGAGGCGGCACTCGCCGCCGGCCTGGTCGACCGGATCGGCTACCGCGACGAGATCTACGACCAGGCCCGGGCGCGGGCCCGGGATCTTGCCGGCGCGGCGGGTGGCCTGTCCGGCTCCGGTGGCGCGGGATCGTCGGACGACATCGAACCCGTGCTGATGTACGTCTCGGCCTACCGGCGCACGTCGGTCCGCCGGGAGGAGTCCCCGGTGCGCAAGGCCCGTGCGTTCGCCGCCTCGCTGCCCGCGACGGTGCTCTCCGCGGGGCAGGGTGGCGATGCGGGGCGGCGCCGTGCCGGTGACGAAGCGGGCGGGCCGGCCGGGTCCGGCAGCGCTGGCGGCGGGTCGGCCGAGGGCGGCCCGGCCGGTGACGGGGGCGGGGCCGGCGCGTCGCGCGAGGTGCCGCCCGATCTCGATCCACGCAGCTCGGTCGTCGCGCTGGTCTACGGCACCGGGCCGGTCGTGCTCGCTCCGTCGACGACGCCGTTCGGCGGGCCGGTGCTCGCCGCCCAGACCGTCGCGGCGGCCTTCCGCGCGGCGGCCCGGGACGCGAGCGTCGCCGCCGCGGTCTTCCGTGTCGACAGCCCGGGCGGCTCCTACGTGGCTTCGGATGTGGTCCGTCGGGAGATCGAGCGGTTCCGGGCCACCGGCCGTCCGGTGATCGTCTCGATGGGCGCGGTCGCCGCGTCCGGCGGCTACTTCGTCGCGCTCGGCGGTGATCTGATCGTGGCCGCCCCGGGAACGCTGACCGGTTCGATCGGCGTGTTCGGCGGCAAACAGGTCGTCCGGGACCTGCTCGGCAAGGTCGGTATCGGCTTCGGCGCGGTCGCCGCGGGCGAGAACGCGCTGATGATGTCCCCGCGACGGCCGTTCACCGAGGCCGAGCGGGCGAAGCTCGAGGAGTTCCTCGACCGGGTCTACGCCGACTTCGTCGCCAAGGTCGCCCAGGCCCGGGGGATGTCGCCCGAGGAGGCACACGAGCTGGCCCGCGGCCGGGTCTGGACGGGTGCCGACGCGCATCGCCACGGCCTGGTCGACGAGCTGGGCGGGTTGTCCCACGCGATCGACCTCGCCTGGTCCCGGGCCGGGCTGCCCGCCGGGGAGACACCCCGGGTGCGGGTGACCCCGAAGCCGTCGGTGCTGGACCGGCTGCGGGTCCCGAAATCCAGTGAGGAGGCGGCAGCCGCGGCGGTGCCGCCCGCGCTCGGTGCGTGGGCGCGGCCGGCCGCGCTCCTCGGCGCCGCTGCGGTGCTGCGGGCCGGCGCCGGCGGCGTTGGCGGGTTCGGTGGCGCCGGTGGTCTCGCCGAGGGGTGGGGGCTCGCGGAGAGCTGGGGCGCGCTCGCCCCCCTGGCTGCCCGGGCAGGACTTCCGGTCCACGGGCCGTTGCTGATGCCACCCATCGGGCGGGTCCGGTAGTCCCCTGGTAGTCCTTGGGAGACCCACCAACGTGGTGTGCGCGCCGCCCGCGGGCCGCCGGCGTGGTCAGATGACGACGCCGGGCGGGCCGGCGTCCGCGTGGCGCGACCGGGAGGCGACGCGGCGGCACGTCCCGGCGGTAGTCTCGCACCGACCGGTTCGTCCGGACGGCGTCGCTCGTCCCCGGGTGCCGAGATCCCGTGCCGTCCCGCGTTCCGGGCGCCCGGGCGGCTGCCCGGCGGGCCCGACGAGTCCGGCCGCCGGTGCCGCGGTGCCGGCTCACCGGCCCTGTCGCGGCCGGCCCACCGGGGCCGGCCCCGGTGCGGCCGGTTCGCTCGGCGGCTCCGCGGTGTGTGTCCGTCAGCGGTTCCGTTGATCTGTCCGTCTGTCCGCCAGCAGCTGCCGTCCCGCGCCGGTGTCCCGGTCGCGTTCCGTCGAAAGGTGCGCTCGTGCCGTCCATCGAGGCTGTCGGAGCTCGCGAGATCCTCGACTCGCGAGGCAATCCCACCGTCGAGGTCGAGGTCGTTCTTGAGGACGGCACGCCCGGCCGCGCCGCCGTCCCCAGCGGCGCCAGCACCGGTGCCTTCGAGGCCGTGGAGCTGCGTGACGGCGACGACCGGTACGGCGGCAAGGGTGTCACCAAGGCCGTCGAGGCCGTCATCACCCGGATCGGCCCCGCGATCATGGATCTGGAGGCCACCGAGCAGCGGCTGCTGGACGCCCGCCTCATCGACCTGGACGGCACGCCGGACAAGTCCGCGCTCGGCGCCAACGCCCTGCTCGGCGTCAGCCTGGCCGTGGCCAAGGCGGCCGCCGCCTCCAGCGGCCTGCCGCTGTTCCGGTACCTGGGCGGGCCCAACGCCCACCTGCTGCCCGTGCCGATGATGAACATCCTCAACGGCGGGGCGCATGCGGACACCAACGTCGACATCCAGGAGTTCATGATCGCTCCGATCGGCGCCGGCACGTTCGCCGAGTCGCTGCGCTGGGGCGCGGAGGTCTACCAGGCGCTGAAGAGCGTGCTCAAGGGCCGCGGCCTGGCGACCGGCGTCGGCGACGAGGGCGGTTTCGCCCCGAGCCTGCCGGCGAACCGGGAGGCGCTCGACCTGATCGCCGAGGCCATCGACAAGGCGGGCTTCAGCCTCGGCAGTGACATCGCCCTCGCGCTCGACGTCGCGTCGACCGAGTTCTTCAAGGACGGCGCGTACACCTTCGAGGGCAGCGCCCGCTCGTCCGACGAGCTGATCGACTACTACACCGATCTGGTCGACTCGTACCCGATCGTGTCCATTGAGGACCCGCTGGCCGAGGACGACTGGGCCGGCTGGGTGAGCATCACCACCCGGCTGGGCGCGAAGGTGCAGCTCGTCGGGGACGACCTGTTCGTCACCAACCCGGAGCGGCTCGCCCGCGGCATCGCCGAGGGCGCCGCGAACGCCCTGCTGGTGAAGGTGAACCAGATCGGCACGCTGACCGAGACGCTCGACGCGGTCACCCTCGCCCACCGCAGCGGCTACCGGGCGATGATGTCGCACCGGTCCGGCGAGACCGAGGACACGACGATCGCCGACCTCGCGGTGGCCGTCGACTGCGGCCAGATCAAGACCGGCGCTCCCGCCCGCAGCGAGCGGGTGGCCAAGTACAACCAGCTGCTGCGGATCGAGGAGGAGCTCGACGACGCGGCACGGTTCGCCGGGGCCGCCGCGTTCCCGCGGCGGACGACCGCCGGCTGAGCTGACGGTGCCGTTCCGCCGCCGGGCGCTGACCACCCGGGCCACGCTGCTCGYCGTCGTGATCTGTGTGCTCGTGCTGACCCTGGCCTACCCGCTGCGGCTGTACCTGCAGCAACAGGCCAAGATCTCCGAGCTCACGCGGGCCAACGCGGAGCGCCAGTCCAGGGTCGACGACCTGCGTGACCAGGTCGGCCGGTACAACGACTCCGAGTGGGTGGCTGACGAGGCGCGCCGCCGGCTGCACTACGTGCTGCCCGGGGAGAGGTCCTATCTCATGCGGACGACTCCCCAGCAGACGGCGGAGCCCGGGGCGGAATCCGGCGCTGGCACGGGCGACGGGTCCTGGTACAACCGGCTGTGGTCACAGCTCTCCGAGCCGGCCGTGCCGACCGCGCAGGCGAAGCCGTGAGTCCCGACCGGGCGGACGCCGATGCCTCTTCCGGCGCGCACGGCGTGCAGGAGAGGCCCGGCACCGGAGCCGGCGCCGGGCTTGGTGCCGAGGCCGAGACGGTGCGGCGGCAGCTCGGGCGTGAGCCGCGGGCGGTGCTCGGGGTCGCCCACCGCTGCTCGTGCGGGCTGCCCGACGTCGTCGAGACGGCGCCGCGGCTGGAGGACGGCACGCCCTTCCCGACCCTGTTCTATCTGACCTGCCCGCGGGCGTCGTCGGCGGTCTCGCGGCTCGAAGGATCCGGGGTCATGCGGGAGATGACCGCCCGCCTGGCCACGGACCCCGAGCTCGCGGCTGCCTACGCGGCCGCCCATCGGGACTATCTGGCCCGGCGTGACGCCCGCGGCGCGCTGCCGGGCCACCCGAGCGCGGGCGGCATGCCCGAACGGGTCAAGTGCCTGCACGTGCTGGTCGCGCACAGCCTCGCCGCCGGTCCCGGTGTCAACCCGTTCGGTGACGAGGCCCTCGCCGCGCTCGCGGACTGGGGGGGCCGTGGGCCCTGCGTCGGCGCCGACGGCGCATCCTGTGCTGAGGAGCCCGTGCGTTCGCGCGGTCGTGCGGCCGGACCCGGCCAGGGACGAGAGGAGACCGCCGGATGACCCGTGTCGCCGCGATCGACTGCGGTACCAACTCCATCCGCCTGCTCGTCGCCGAGGTGGACGAGGGAGCCGGCGGCTCCGGCGGCCGCCTGCACGAACTCACCCGTCGGATGGAGATCGTGCGGCTGGGAGCGGGGGTCGACCGCACCGGAGAGCTCGCCCCGGACGCGCTGGCCAGGACACTCGCCGCGCTGCGCGACTACGCCGACGAGATCGGCCGGCTGGGCGCGTCACGCGTGCGCATGGTGGCGACCAGCGCCACCCGGGACGCCCGCAACCGCGCGGACCTGGTGGACGGCGTCCGCGCGATCCTCGGCGTCGACCCCGAGGTGATCAGCGGCGACGAGGAGGCCGCGCTGTCGTTCGCCGGCGCGATCGGCGACCTCGACGGTGTCTCCACCCCGATCCTGCTGGCCGACATCGGCGGCGGCTCGACGGAGCTCGTCCTCGGTGACGCGGGTGGCGTCCGTGAGTCGATCTCGGTCAACGTGGGCTGTGTACGCATGGCCGAGCGGCACCTCCACGACGACCCGCCCACCCCAGCGCAGGTGGCCGCGATCGTGGCCGACGTGAACGCGGCGTTCGACCAGGCCGAGCGCATCGTCCCGATCACCACCGCCACCACCCTGGTGGGTGTCGCCGGCACGGTGACGACGGTTGCCGCGCTCGCCGCCGACCTGCCCGCCTACGACGCCGACCGCATCCACCTCATGGTCACCTCGGCGCAGGACGTCGCCGCGGTGACCGCCCGGCTCCTCGCGATGACCCACGCCGAGCGCGCGGCTCTCCCGGTGATGCACCCGGGTCGGGTCGACGTCATCGCCGCGGGCGCGCTTGTGCTGCGGACTCTTGTCGAACGTTCCGGCACCACCGCGGTGATCGCCAGCGAGCGGGACATCCTGGACGGCATCGCGTTGTCGCTCGGTGGAGTGGTCGGGTCCGGCGGAGTGGTGGGGTCCGGCGCCCGGTGAACGGCACCGAAGCGCGGACAACCCGCATCGTGTGACAGGCCCGCCCCGCGGGCCCGCCGCTCCCGGGGCGGGATGGCCGGAGGACCCCGCGACGGCGTCGACCCCGGTCGCCCAGGCCGCCGCGCAGGTCGCGGACCTTGCCGCGACGGCCGCCGGCTGCGCCGACCTGGACGCCCGGATGTCGGTCTGCCAGGCCTGCCCGCGGCTGGTGGCCTGGCGGGAGGAGGTCGCCTCCGTGCGCCGCGCCGCCTTCGCGGACCAGCCCTACTGGGGCAGGCCCGTGCCCTCGTTCGGCCCGCCTGACGCACGGTTGCTGGTCGTCGGGCTCGCCCCGGCGGCTCACGGAGGCAACCGGACCGGCCGGATCTTCACCGGCGACCGCAGCGGGGACTGGCTGTTCGCGGCGCTGCACCGGGTGGGCCTGGCCCGGCTGGCGACGTCGGTCGCGGCCGGCGACGGCCAGCGCATGATCGACACCAGGGTCGCGGCCGCGGTGCGGTGCGCACCACCGGCGAACAGGCCGACCCCGGCCGAACGTGACACCTGCCGACCGTGGCTCGTCCGGGACCTCGAGCTGCTGCGTCCGGGGCTGCGCGCCGTCGTGGTGCTGGGCGGGTTCGCCTGGGTGGCGCTGTGGCCTGCGCTGCGCGCGGCCGGGTACGAGCTGCCTGCGCGCCGGACGCCGTTCGGCCACGGTGCGACCGTCGACCTGGCGGCGCTGCGGGTCTTCGGCTGCTATCACCCGAGCCAGCAGAACACCTTCACCGGCCGGTTGACGGCCCCGATGCTCGACATGGTCTTCGCCGCGGCAGCCGGTCACGCTCGGGCAGGTGACCACTCGTGACGGCCGGGAGGCCGGCGACGGCCGGGCGATGCTGTGACGAAAGTCGGTAACGCGCGCGCCGCCGGAATCCTCCGCGCCCAGTATTGACTGGGCCAGGCCTTGTTCCGGCGCCGAGAACAGTGGGACAGATCACTTTTCTCGCCGGATGACCGCCCGGACCGATCGCCCGATCCTGGTGAAGCGCGCACCGAGGGCCCGGTCCGAGGCCTCGTTTTCGTCGAGAGGCTTCTCTTCGCGGAGAAGGTTTCCGGCCCAGAAGAGGGTTCATCCGGCAGCTCATTGTTGTCCGTGGATTGCGTAGCCGAACTCCGCGGAACGGGATTGCGGGCCAGGCATCGCATCCGAGCCCGTCCGGGACGCGGGCGATCCCGGGGTGCCGAGCTAGCGGTCCGTCCCGGATCCCTTGCGGAAAGTGTTGCCCTCGTGTTGCGCTTTCGTTCAGATGTGGCCTGCGTCACCCTGGTGCCTCGGACAGCATGGGCCCTCGCGTGCTCGGTGCGCGGGAGCGGTCGAACCGTGCCGCGAGGGCCTCCGCCGGCAGCCCCCCCACTCCGATGGGCGGCCCGAACGCCGGTGCCGGGGACGGCGCCGGTGCCAGCCGAGAAATGTGGAGCAGAGCCGTCCGTCGGCCCCTCTCGGATGGATGGCGGCGCGCACCTGGCACACCCGGGTGAGGGCATGAGCAAAGCACGGGTGAGCATGCGGAGCCTAATCCGGGGCCGCACCGACAGAACGGCGCATTGTTCCATTCGGCTGCAGGTGAATAACACGGGCGCATGCGCCCTGCATCGCCGCCCGCGCCGCGCGGCGCCCCCGACGGGAAGCCGCCAGCGATTTCGGCGGAGCGTCGGATTGTTTTCCTTGTCGGGTCCGCCGGCGGCCGCGACGGCGCGCGGCGTCCGGCGGGTGCTGTCTTTCTGTGATGGTCCGACCGCTGTCGCCGGCGGCTTCCGTCGGGAGCGCCCGGGCATGACCTCCCCCCGGTTCGTGTCCCACCAGCTGTCCGTCCCGGCATCGGGGCCAGCGCCCTCCGCCCGGTGCCCTCGCCGGCCCTGCCGCGGCGTCGGCTCCGGTATCCGCTCTGACGTCCGCTTCGTCGCCGGCCGCCGACCGACCTCGGCGTGGGCGGTGTCGGGTCCGGCCTCGGGTCGGCGAGGAGCGCGTGCCCTGCTCGGCGACCGACCTGCAACGGCCGGCTGTGAAGTGAGGACTGCGGGCTGTTGTCAGAGCCGGCCGTGCCGTCGGACGTGGCGGCGGATGCCGGGTGGGTCGCTGTACGCCGAGGCCCCGAGTACTGCGGTGATCCGGCCCGGACCTGTCCGGATGTGGGCCGTCGGCTTCGGTATCCTTGATCTTCGCTGGTGCGTGCCCGTGCTTCTGGGCGGTGGGTGGCCGGGGTGAGGCAGGGTCGCCAGGGCCCCGGTACCGAGCTGGCGGATGCCTGTCGGCCGGCGGCCGAGGCTGCCCTCCGAAGCGAATCGACGCGTGACCGCTTGGCGCGAGATGACGGCGAGCGCGTCGCTGTCGTCACCAGGAGTCACGAAATGATCCGGGTCGGCCGCTCCGTACGACTTTTCCTGCGATGCGTTATTCCCAGACCCTACGTAGCGTGGTAGAAACATCAGCGATGTGCACGAGCCGGTGTATCCCAACAGGTAGAGGAGGCTGTCCTAAAAACAGCTCGAGTGTCGGTTCGACTCCGACCACCGGCACCTATCAATGGCGACCGTCTGCCTCCTATTGCCCCTGAGGCCGGCGGTCGGCCGGACGCTGGCGACGCCTAAGGGCGCTTTGTCTGAAGAGCGACTGCCAGCAGCTCGTTTCTGATCCAGTGGATCTCTGCGGCTGTGTGCCGCGCCTTCTTCCGATATGTCCGGCTTGGCCGCGGCGGTCTGTCTCCGGGCCGCGACAGCGCGCACCGCGGTGCGGCCGTGCGGCCGGGCACCGGCCAACCGTCCGTGGCACGAAGGTCGCCCCGCGCACCTGAGCGGAACGGTGGGCGAGGCGGGGCCGTTGTACTGTGCGATCGTCGTGCGGCAGGTCGCCCGCGCGGGCTGCTGGGGAGGTCCAGGCCGATGGCAGAGCTGCACTCGTCCAATCCGGCGTTCACCCGGTCCGGCTTCGGGCAGACGAGGTCGCCCGTGCCGCCTCCGCCCCCGGGGTCCTGGCAGCCCGGTCCGTGGCCGCAGGGCCCGGGCTTCCCACCCGCGCCGCCGGCCCCGCCGCGGGGCGGGCTGACCTTCGACGACGTGGTCATGCACACGCTCGGCGTGTTCGCGGTGATGCTCGTCGGCGCGGGGGTGGGCTGGTACCTCTCGCCGGACTCGCCGAGCATCGCGCTGGGCGCGGCTGTCGCCGCGCTGGCCCTCAGCCTCGTGATCTCGTTCCGTTCCCGGATCAGTCCGCCTCTGGTCGTGTTGTTCGCCGCGCTCGAGGGCCTGTTCGTCGGCGGGGTCTCCCGGTTCTACGAGTCGGCCTTCTCCGGCATCGTGCTGCAGGCCCTGCTCGGCACGGCGCTGGTCTTCGTGGCCATGCTCGCCGCCTACCGCAGCGGCCGGCTGCGGGCCACGCCCCGCATGGCGCGGATCATCACCGGCACACTGCTCGGCGTGGTCCTGCTCGGCATCACCGACCTGGTTGTCAGGGCGGTCTCCGGCAGCCACCTGCCGATCATCAACGACGCCTCGCCGCTGGGCATCCTGTTCAGCGTCGCCGTCCTCGCCGTCGCGAGCCTGCAGTTCATCCTCGACTTCGACTACATCGAGCGGGCGGTCGCGAACGGCGCCCCGCGCGAGGAGGCATGGAGGGCCGCGTTCGGCCTGCTCGTCGGCTTCGTATGGGTCTATCTGGAGCTGCTGCGCCTGCTGTCCAAGCTCCGGCAGTAACCGCCGGGCGGCTGCCACCCCGACCCTGCGGGGGCGGGTCGGGTGGCCGCAGCTCGAAGATCATCCCGAGCGGTCGGGGCCTGCCGCCGTCGGCGTCACCCTGATCAGGCAGCGATGTTCGCGTTCCATGGCCGCGCGGTAGTCGTCCCAGTCGGGATGCTCGCCGGAGATCTGCCGGTAGTAGTCGACGAGGGGCTCCAGCGCCTCCGGCAGCCGGATGATCTCGGCCACGCCGCCGATCTGTACCCAGGGCCCGAAGAAACCATCGGACAGGACACACAGCGAAACCTGCGGCTCACGCTGGATGTTCGCCGTCTTCAACGCCGTCGTCCGGGTGCTGATCACGAACGCCCCCGTGGTGTCGACGGCCACGAGCACCGGGGAGAGCTGCGGAGTGCCGTCACGCCGAGCGGTGGCCAGCACGGCACGGTGCTGATCCCGGGCGAAGGAGCGGGCAGCGTCAAGGTCCACCGGGTCATTGTCGCCCGCCCACCGCGGCCGGCCACCGTGGGCCGCGCCGGGCGGGCGATCAGCGCAGCGAGCGCAGGTCAGGTGCGGAGCGCATGCCGGCGCAGGTGGGCTTCGTGCACGACGGCAGCGGCGTACCGATGCGGCAGGCTGTGCACGTCCCGCAGCCAGCCCACTCGCTCGGAGGAGCGGAGCAGCCCTGGGCCCTCGTTGAGCTGGGCGAGCCAGTGCCCCAGATCGTGTCCGGTGGCCTTCGGCATGCGCTCGATGAGGCTCCGGTGGGTCTGCGGGGAGCGATGCTTCAACATGCGCGCCTCCAGAGATCAGGCCCGACGTCCGTCGAACCCGGAATCAGYGGTACATGCTTCGAGCGTGCGCTCCGCCGCACCGATCGGCAAGGCGTGCAGCACGGTTACGCGCGGGTATCCTGGCCGGATGTCGGATTCGCTCCGTGAGGTCTCCCGGCAGACGAGCATGCTGGTCTCCAGGGCCCGCGGGTGGATGGGCTCCGCCTGGGATGTGCGGATCTCCAGCGGTGCGACCCGCGCAGACCGGCTCCGTGCCCTGATCGACGAGTTCGCGGGGCTCGGCCGGGAAGCGGGCAGCGGCGCGCCCTCCGGAGCCCGCCCGCCGCGGATCTCCGACCATGCACTGCCAGACCAGCTCGTCGTCCTCGCGGACGACTTCTTCGCCGCGGCCGCGACCGCCGTGGCGGGGAGCGGGCCCGGCGCGCCGCCGCCCCAGCACGAAGTCACTCGGCTGCTGGCGCGCGCGGGCACCGCGGTGAGCGCGGCCAGGGCCGATCTCGACACCCCGGGCTTCGGCTTCCACCCGTTCTGAGGTGCCCCGGTGCCCCGGTGCCCCGGTGCCTCGTGCGCTGCGCCCCGGTGCGTCGGGCATGACCTGCTCCGGCCGACCTGTCTACCTCAGCGTGGATGCCAGTCGCCTGCCAGCACGGCGAGGACGGGCGCCGCGGCCATCCGGGCGCCGTCCAGCGTCAGGTGCACGCCGTCGCGGGTGCGGATGAGGACGGAGCGCCCGCCGCTGTCCGTCAGGTAGTCGGTGTAGCGCCCGCCGGTGGACAGCGTCGGGCGCAGGTCGAGGAAGCGCGCGCCGGGCACCCGCTCGGCCGCCGCCCGGGTCGCCTCGTTCATCCGGGTGAAGTAGCTGTTCAGGGTTTCCGACCGGGCGGGCGGCAGGCCGAGCCAGTAGACACGGCGGCTGCCGCCGTCCGACCAGATGCGCATCAGGACGATGGCCCGGCGGCGGTACTCGGCTGCCCACTCGTCGGAGCCCGCGGGCAGGATGGTGCCGTCCGGCTGGGTGATGCCCTGGCCGTCGTTGCCGCCCATCGCGACCACCACGGCCTCCGGGTTGCGTTCGCTGACCTGGTGGCGGGCGTGGGTGGCCCAGTCGAAGAAGTCGGGGCGGACGAGCCCGGTGCCGAAGCGGGTGTCGGTCTCGGCGCGGATCGCCGCCGGCGCGGTGTTCGTGATCGTCGGTCCGAGGGACTCGGTCAGGGAATCACCGGTGACGAGGACCCGCAGCGGATCGGCGGCGGTCGGGGTCCGCAGCCGGGTGGCCTCGCCGCCGCTGCCCTCCCGGCGGGCGGCGCCGTCGCGGCCGTCGGCCGGTGGTTCGGCCAGTGCGGCGGCGGAGGCGAGCTCGGAGCTGTCCGCCTTCGCCCCGGCGGGGTCGGGGTGCCCAAACGCCCTGGTCAGCAGCCGGTCAGGCCGGTCGAGCCAGAGCGTCGAGGTGACCCGGTCCAACGGGCGTGCCACGGCGAGCACCAGGTCGCGGGTGGTCCCCGGTGGCATCCCTTCACCCGCGTGCACCATCGCGGACGACCGCAGCACCGCCAGAAGCCCCAGGCACGCCGTGACCAGGATCAGCGCCCGCCGCGCCGACATCGCCGGGGTCCGCGGGCCCGACGGCGCATCGGGCTCATCGGGTGTGTCAGCGGGAGGGATGGCGGCACCCGTGGCGCGCGGYGCGGTGGATGGCGCCGTCGGCTCGGGAGCGACGGGTCGCGGCGCTGTGGCCTGCGGTGCCCCGGTCTCTGGTGCTGTGGCCTGCGGCGCGGTCGCCCGCGGGGCGGCTGACTGCGGTGCTGTGACCTGCGCGGCCATGGACTGCGGTGCCGTTGACCGCGGTGCCGGGGCGGGGGGCCGCGGCGGGGAGGCCGCCGGCCTGTCGGGATCCCCGCGCGGAGCGGGCGCGGATGGCGCCGATGCCGTGGGCTCGTCGCGCTGCGTCATGGCGTCTCCCGCCGTCATCGGGATGCTTGTATTCGAGCGATTACCTTAAGTGATGATCGCTCGTGCTGCTGGCCGTGCGGCGTTCTGTCCGGTGCGCGTGGAGGCAGCCGGCCGGGGCCTGCCGGCCCCGGCCGGTGAGGTCGGGAACCAGCCGTGGACGGGGTCAGAACCGGAAGTAGATGAACGGTGCGACGTCCTGTTGGCCGACGAAGGTGTAGATGACCAGGAGGAACGCGACCACCAGCACGATCTGCACGCCGAGGGGGCGGGCCGCGAAGACGCCCTGGGCGCGCACCCACCACCAGCGCGGGATGGCGGCCGCACCGAGCCCGGCCGCGATGGCGACCAGCACCGTCGTCGTGACCAGAGGGGCTGGGCCCCAGGCGGTGAACAGCCGGGTGAAGATCTCGCCCGCGGTGCCGAGGTCGGGGGAGCGGAAGAGGACCCAGGCCACGCAGACGAAGTGGAAGACGAGGATCCGGCTGAGCCAGGCTCCGGGGGTGTGCACGGGGCGGCGGGTCGGGGCGGGTGCCGCCAGCGTTGTGGCCACCGGGTCGGCGGCCTCGGTGCCCATCCCGGTGCCGGCCGGAACGCCGCCGGCTCCGGCGTGGGCGCCGAGCAGGGACTCCCGGGAGGGCGTCGGCAGCGGCAGCGCGGGTGGCAGACCGGGTGGCAGGCCCGGCGAGCGGGGCTGGGTGACCGTCCCGGTGGGCTGAATGATGACGTGCTTCGGCCCGGACTCGACAGGTGCGGGGGTGGGGGCGGGGGCGGGGGTGAACCCGGGTCGCT
This sequence comes from Parafrankia colletiae, assembly GCF_001854655.1. GTDB lineage: Bacteria > Actinomycetota > Actinomycetes > Frankiales > Frankiaceae > Parafrankia > Parafrankia colletiae. The sequence continues at coordinate 85,253 of NZ_MBLM01000152.1, forward strand.
CCGGGCCCGGGCGGCCGTTGCGGTGCGCGCGCCAGGCCCGTTCCGCGGCGAGACCGGCGCCGTGCAGCGCGCCCCACAGGACGAAGGTCCATGCGGCACCGTGCCAGAGTCCGCCGAGCGTCATGGTGATCATGAGGTTGAGGTACGTCCGGCGGCGACCCCGGCGGTTGCCGCCGAGGGGGAGGTAGACGTAGTCCCGCAGCCAGCGGGAGAGGGTCATGTGCCAGCGGCGCCAGAAGTCCTGCAGGCTGACGGCCGCGTAGGGGCGGTCGAAGTTGTCGGGGAACCGGAAGCCGAGCAGCAGGGCCACCCCGATCGCGATGTCCGAGTAGGCCGAGAAGTCGCAGTAGATCTGGACGGCGTAGCCATACACGGCTACGCCGATCTCCAGGGCCGAGTGCTGGCCCGGTGCGTCGAAGACCGGGTCGACGATCCTGGTCGCGATCAGGTCCGCCAGGACGACCTTCTTCACCAGGCCGCCGCCGATGAGGAAGATCGCGCGGGTCACCTGGACCTGCCTGGGGTCCCGCGGGGAGGCGAGCTGCGGGGTGAACTCGCTGGCGCGCACGATCGGCCCGGSGACGAGGTGGGGGAAGAACGCCTCGTAGACGGCGAAGTCGATCAGTGACACGGGGCGGATGTCGCCCCGCCAGACGTCGATCACGTACGACAGTGCCTGGAAGGTGAAGAACGAGATGCCGATCGGCAGCGCCACCTGCAGCAGGGGAAGCGGGGCAGGCAGCCCGACGTCCTGCAGGGCCCTGTCCACGGAGAGGGCGAAGAAGCCGTAGTACTTGAACCAGCCCAGCAGCCCGAGGTCGCAGACGATGGCGGCGATCAGGATCCGGCGGTCCCGCCAGCGGTGGATCGCCACCGCGGCCGCCTGGTTGATCAGTGTGGAAGCCATGATCAGCAGGACGAACCGGGCGTCGGCGTAGGCGTAGAAGAAGTAGGAGGCGCCGAGGATGAAGGGCTTCCACAGCGCGGGGATCGGCATGAGAAGCCAGGAGACGGCCATGACGATCACCAGGAACGCGGCGAACTCGATCGTTGGGAATACCACGCGTAACCGTCCGGCATCTGCTACAGAGAGGATTCAGTCGACTACTGAAAGTAGTCGAGGTGCGGCTGTCGCGCTCCTCGACGTGCCCTCGGCGCACGCCCGGGGACGGCCCTGGTGCGGTTTGCCCGGGACGGACCACCGGCCCGCCCGGGTGATCTGGGGCCGAATCCGTAGCCGTGTACTGACGAGATGGCCAGCCTGTCGCTACCGTCCCGGGGCATGAGAATCGTTCCGGTCAACGGCATCGAACTCGCYGTCGAGACGCACGGTGATCCTGACGGCCTGCCGCTGGTGTTGGTGARCGGGCTCGGGCAGCACCTCATCGGGTGGCATCCCGATCTGCTGGCGAGCATGGTCCGGCGTGGTTACCACGTGATCGTCTTCGACAACCGGGACGTCGGGCACTCCACCCACCTCGACTGGCACGGCCCACCCGACCTGCTGGGCATCGTGGCCGGCCAGCCCGGGCTCGCGCCCTACGGCCTGGAGGACATGGCCGCCGACACCGTCGGGCTGCTGGACGCGCTGGGCCTCGACTCCGCCCATGTCATGGGCGTGTCACTGGGCGGGATGATCGCCCAGCTCCTCGCGTTGACCAGCCCCGACCGGGTCCGCAGCCTCATCTCCGTGATGTCGCACCCGGGCGACCACAGTGTGAAGCCGACCGACGAGGCCATCAACCTGCTGCTGCGGCCCGGCGCGACCACGCTGGACGAGTTCATCCTCGGGGCGGAGGAGTCCGCCCGGGTGATCGGCTCGCCCGAGTTCGCGGTCGACGTCAGCTGGCTGCACAGCCGGTCGAGGGCCCTCTGGGAGCGGCGGCAGAACCCGGCCGGGGTCGCGCGCCAGCTGGCCGCCATCCTGGTCGCAGCGGACCGCTCGGCGGCCCTGGCCGGCCTGCGGGTGCCCACCCTCGTCGTCCACGGGTCGCACGACCCGCTCATCCCCGTCCGAGGCGGGCGGCTGACCGCGGCCGCGGTCCCGTCCGCCGAACTGCTGGAGATCGACGGGATGGCCCACGACCTGCCCCGGGAGATCTGGGCCCGCCTGCTGGACCGGATCGACGACACCACCCAGCACGGCGAGTCGTTGCGGGCGGCGGTCAGGAGCCCGGTTTCACCACCATGAGCACGACGACGAGAATCCAGCAGGTGACCGCGGCGGCGGCGCCGATCGTGATCATGGGCAGCTGGCGGCGGCCGTCACCCCCGCGCTCGATCTCGTACACGGCCCGCCGCAGGTTCCGGGAGACGACGGCCATGGTGATCACGACCGCCGCGATCCACAGTGTCAGCGAGGCCGCCAGCCACGGATCGCCGAGGCCACGCGTGCTGCCGAACGAGCCGGCCCGCAGGATCACCAGACCGAAGCCGGTGACCAGGACCGTCGCCGGCGGGTAGTACCGGGTGGAACGCACCGCGGCCCGCAGCCGGGGCAGGGCCGCCGGGCCGCCGAGGACGAGGCGGGGGGCCRCTGCCGTCGTGACGCAGAGCGGGCCGACGAGCAGGACGGCGGCGAGCACGTGCAGGGTCAGGAAGAGGCCGTAACTGCCTGAGTGAGGCATGCCCGAACCGTATCGGCCCGCCCCCGCCGGGCCGGGCGCGGGGCCGCGCCAGCCTGGCCGGCGTTCGCCGGACGGGCGTCAGAGCTCGCTGGAGGGGTGTCAGAGCTCGCCGGACTGGTAGTAGAGCAGTTCGATCGCGCGTCCGAAGTAGGTGCCGTAGACAGTGTTCGGGTCCCCGGCGTAGGCGTAGCTCACGACACTGTCGACCCAGCCGGCCCCCGGCCCGGCGCGGCCGAGTCCGACGAACAGCGGGCCGCCGCTGGCACCGCCGGTCATGTCGCAGCGCAGACCGATCGRGGTGGTGCCGTACGGGTCGGACGTCGGCGGTCCGGCACAGTAGATCAGCCGGTCGCCGTCGTAGGGCGCGAGGCGCGGGTAGCCGAACGCGTACTGGGCGCTGGTCCGCGGCTGGTTGAAAGCGATCTTCTGGGCACCGACGACGTCCTGGATGTGCCGCCCGCCGAGGGTGTTGAACAGGACGAAGCCGGTGTCGTAGTCGAAGTCGCCGCGCAGCCCCCAGTCCGGGGTGACCGTGATCCGGCGGGCGGTCCACAGCCCGAAGGGCACCGAGCCGTCGGCGAAGCCCGGCATGAAGGCCACGTTGGTCGCGAACTGCCCGCCGAGGCCTTCGTGCAGGCAGTGCCCGGCCGTCACGGCGAGATCCCGGCCCGGGCTGGACACCACCGTCGCGCTACAGGCGTAGTCGATGCCGCGCAGGGTGGTGAACAGCCGGCCCACCGTCCTCGTCACCAGCCCGCCGTAGGTGTAGGGCGTGCCGGTGGCGGGCGGCGGCGGTCCGGTCCGGTCCGGGGCCTGCCAGGTGGCGGCCGGCCCGTCCAGGGCCCGCGGAACGGGTGCGCCGTCCCGGTCGACGGTGCCGGCCGCCTGCGCCCGGGTGCGGCGCTCGGCCGACCAGTACGCCGCGATCCGCGCCTGTTCGACGCCGCTGAGCGCGACGGGCGCCGACATCGGTTCCGCGAGCGGGCGTTCCAGCGGCTCGGAGTAGCGGCCGGCGAACGGCCCGGGCAGATCCTCGGAGATGACGGCGCGTGGCGGCGGCCCCGCGGCCGGGACGCCGCCGGTCGCCACCGCGGCCAGGGCGGGGACGGCCGGGGCCAGAGTGCAGAGCGCGAGTGCAGCCGCGGCGACGACGAGCCGTCGCCGGCCCGCCCGACCGGGACGGTCAGGGTCGTGCCGAGCTGTCTCGTGCCGGTCCGGCCGGTGCTTGTCGTGCCGTGCGCGCTCTGCCACCACGAGCGCGCACGGTAGCAGCTTGATAACGGAAGGTGTTGACGGCGGATGGGTGTGGCCCCACCGGTCCGGTTTGGGTGGCTCAGCGGAACGACCGCCACCGGCTCAGCGGGCAACCCGCCGGGAGCTGCGGGAGTGCAGGTAGTCGTGGATGACGAAACTGCCCAGCGTGGACGGATCGGGGGAGAGGACGCGGCCGCCGTTGCGCCGGGCCATCTCCTCGACGAAGCGGACGAGTCGGGGCTCGTCGTCCAGCATGAAGACGTTGATCGACACGCCGCGGCGGGTCAGCCGGTCCACCTCGGCCAGCGTCAGCTCGAGGGTCTCGGGCATTGGTGGCCAGGAGAAGGACGGGGTGCCGTCCCGCTGCAGGTGGGCGGTGGGCTCRCCGTCCGTCACCACCATGACGACCGGCTCGGACTCCGGGTAGCGACGCAGCAGCCGGCCCGCGATGAGCAGCGCGTGCTGCAGGTTCGTGCCCTGGACCATCTCCGAGTCCAGACCCGCGAGCTCGACGGGCCGCAGCTCCCGGGCGTAGTCGGAGAACCCGATGATGTGCACCTTGTCCTGCGGGAAGCGGGTGGTGACAAGCGAGTGCAGGGCGAGCGCCGTCGACTTCGCCACCCCCCAGGTGCCACGCAGGGCCATCGAGTAGGAGAGGTCGACGAGCAGGCAGACGGCCGCGCTCGTGCGGCGCTCCGTCTCGGCGACCTCGAAGTCGTCGACCGTGAGCCGGATCCGGTTGCCCGGGCCCGGCGGGCCGGCCCGCAGCACCGCGTTGCGCACCGTGCGGACCACGTCGATCGGCTGGGTGTCGCCGAACTGCCAGCGCCGGGACGTCCCGAGCAGGTCGCCGGCGGAACCGGCGTCCGAGTGGGTGTGGTCACCGCGGCCGCGGGCGGTGACGTCCCGGAAGATGCGGGCGAGTGCCGTCTCGCCGATGCGCCGCACCGCCCGCGGGGTGAGCTCGAGCGTGCCGGCGCGGCGGGTGATGAAGCCCTGGCGCTCCAGCTCCCGTTCGACCTGCTGCAGCTGCGCCAGGTCGTCGACGGCGGCCCGGCCGAGCGCCCGCTCGACCGCCTCGGGGTCGACGTCGTCGAGAGAGGCCCCGGGGTAGTCCTGGCTGAGCGAGGCGGCGAGTTCGTCGAGTTCGGCGAGCTCCTCCAGCGCGCTGGTCGCGTCGCCGAGGCCGAGCGGCTCATCCCCGGTCATCGCGCCGGAGAAGCGCCCGCGGCCACGCCCCCGGCCGCGACCGCGCCCGCCCCAGTCCAGCCCGGGTCGGGCGGACCGCAGCGCCCGCGACAGCCGCGACATCTCCCCGGCCAGGCCCATGTCCTCCATCGCCGTGGCCATCAGGTCGGCGAGCTCCTGGCGCTGCGCGGGTGTCAGCCCGGCGAGCAGACGCTCCGCAGCGGCGGCGCGGCGGGCCAGCGCGTCGATCAGCTCGTCGAGATCGCCCGGGTTCTCCGGGAAGAACTCGCCGTGCTGGCGCATGAACTCCGCGAAGCGGTCCTGGGTGTCCTCACCGCGGGCATCCGCCTCGAGCAGCTCGTTGAGGTCACGGACCATGTCGCGCACCCGCGCCATGTCCTCGGGGGTGGCGCCTTCCAGCGCCTGCTTCATGCCGCGGAACTGCGCGTCGAGCACCTCCCGGCGCAGCAGGTCGGAGATCTGCTCGTAGGTCTCCCGGGCCTGCTGCGAGCGCCAGTCGTAGTCGGCCAGCTCGCGGACGGCACGGGCCGGGTCCGAGGGCAGGGCGTCCAGCTCCGCCTCGCGCATCCGCGCCTCGTCCGCAGGGTCGGGGAACAGCGCGGCCCGCTCCTGCCCGACGGCGGTGTCGAGCAGGCGGCGGACCTCCTCCAGCGTCCCGTCGAGGCGGCCGCGGGAACGGGCCTCCCGGCGGCGGCGCTCCACCGCGCGGCGAAGATCGTCCAGACCGCGACGGTTCGGCATGCCGCGGCGCAGCAGGGCCTCGAGGGCCTCCCGGGGCGTACGCCCCTCGAGGATCTCGCGGGACATCTCATCCATGGCATCCGTCGCCGCGAACGGGGACGCGAGCGGGTCGGGCCCGCCGTCCCACGGGCCGTATCGGAACTGTCCGGAACTCACCGGTGCCTCCTAGCCCCCGTAGACCGTCTAGCCCCCGTAGACCGTCCGGCCGGGAAGCTCCTCCTTGGCCAGGCGCCGGTTGAGGTGCAGGCCTTCCATCGCCAGCTCCAGGGCCGCGGCGGCCAGGCCGGGTGACTCCGCGCCATCGACATCCAGCCGGTTGAGGATCGCGGCCAGCCCCGGCACCGGGCCGATCCGGCGCAGCAGCTCGGTGGCCGGGACGAGATCGCCCGTCTCCACCGCCCCGTCGCGCTCGAAGCGCTCCTGGAGGCCCGAGAGGTCGGACCCGGCCAGCTTGGCGCGGAAGGTCTCCGCGATCGCCCGCCGCAGCAGCAGCGCCAGGACGTCGTCCTCGCGCCCCTCCTCCAGCTGGTCGAACTCGACCTTGCCCCGCACCGCCGGGACGATCGCGGCCAGGTCGACGACCCGGGCCGTTGCCGTCTCCTCACCGGTCAGGGCGGCCCTGCGCACGGCCGACGCCGCGACGGTCTCCGCGGCAGCCACCGCCAGCCGGGCGGAGACGCCGGAACGCTGGTCGACCTGCGGGGCCTCGCGCACCAGCCGGGTGAAGCGGGCGACCACCTCGATGAGGTGATCGGGAAGCTCGGGCGTGCCCAGCGGCGAGCCGGCCCAGGAGATGACCGCCTCCTGGCGGATCAGCCGCAGCTCGTCGTCCAGCCGCAGCGGGTAGTGCGTGCGGACCTCGGCACCGAAGCGGTCCTTGAGCGGGGTGATGATGCGCCCGCGGTTGGTGTAGTCCTCCGGGTTCGCCGAGGCGACCAGGAGCAGGTCCAGGGGAAGCCGCAGCATGTAGCCGCGGACCTGGATATCCCGCTCCTCGAGCACGTTGAGCAGCGCCACCTGGATGCGCTCGGCCAGGTCGGGCAGCTCGTTCACGCTGAAGATGCCGCGGTTGGTCCGGGGGACCAGCCCGTAGTGCACCGTCTCCGGATCGCCGAGCGTGCGGCCCTCGGCGACCTTGACCGGGTCGACGTCGCCGATGAGGTCACCGACGCTCGTGTCCGGGGTCGCGAGCTTCTCGCCGAACCGCTCGGAGCGGTGCCGCCAGGTGATCGGCAGCTTCTCGCCCACCTCGGCGAGCAGCAACCGGCAGCGGCCGCAGACCGGCGCGTACGGATGATCGTTGATCTCRCACCCGGCGACGGACGGCGACCATTCGTCGAGCAGGCCGACCAGGGTGCGGATCAGCCGCGTCTTGCCCTGGCCACGCTCGCCGAGGAACACGATGTCGTGCCCGGCGAGCAGGGCCCGTTCGACCTGCGGGAGAACGGTGTCGTCGAATCCCACGATGCCCGGGAAGCGGTCCTCGTCCGACCGCATCCGGGCCAGCAGGTTGCCCCGCAGCTCGGCCCGGACCGACCGGTGCACATGGCCGGAACGGCGCAGGTCGGCCAGGGTGATCACGGTCGGCGGGGGCCCGGACGCGGCCGGGTCGGCCGTCGTGGGGACCGCCGCGCCGGCGGCGGTCTGGTGCGTCGGAGGCGTGGACGGACGGTGCGGAGCCGGCGGATCTGCCACCAGCCGACGGTACGTCCACACCGGCCCGCGCGCAGCGGAGTGGGAGGCCGTCCGCTTATGGCGTAGTCGCCCCGGCGGCCCCGGCGGCCTGGGCCGCGCTCACGGCGAGTACGGCGAGACCGAGACGATCTCCACCTTGGCCGCACGCCCGTTGGGCAGTGTGTACGTGACCGTCTCGCCGGCCTTGTGGCCGGTGACGGCGCCGCCGAGGGGGGAGGCGGGGGAGAAGACCTCGATGCTGGCGCTGTGATCCTCACGTGAGCCGATGAGGAACCGCTCGGTCTCCTTCTCGCCGGGAAACCGGATCTCGACGATGGTGCCGGGGCCGGCCTCACCGGACGCGGCACCCGAGGACTCGCCGACGCTGGCGTCGCGCAGCAGATCCATGAGCTGGCGGATGCGGGCCTCCTGCTTGCCCTGCTCCTCCTTGGCCGCGTGGTAGCCGCCGTTCTCCTTCAGGTCGCCTTCCTCACGGGCGGCCTCGATCTTCGCGGCGATCTCCGTACGCCAGGTGCCCGTGAGGTAGTCCAGCTCGGAGCGAAGTCGGTCGTAGGCCTCCTGGGTGAGCCAGGTCTGCTGCGTCACGCGTCACGCTCCTCGAGGGATACCAAAGTTCTTACTTTAACGGAGGGAGCATCGGCTCCCGGCCGCACCGCCACACCGCCACACGGTCCACCACCGCGCGCGGATCCGCCCCCGGCCGGGGGCGGCGGCCGGCGCGGGATCAGGCCGAGCAGGTGATCCGGCCACTCCTGACGCCGTTCCCGGCCGCCAGGCCGTCCGTGAGGACAACCGGTGCGGCGCCGCGGCGGCCGTCGCTGGCGGCCGGGCCGACGACGATGTCGGACCTTCAGCCGGATCCCGGCGGGCCGGCTGGCGGCCTGCCGGTCGGGCGACCGTGCGTCTTCGGGGCGGTATGTCTCCGCCGATCGTGCGTTCTCGGGTTCGGGCGTCATCGGAGTGTGCGCGGACTGTGCATTCTGCCACGGCGCTCGGTAACATTTCCAGATCGCACGTGAACTGGGTCTCCTTCTCTGACCGTTCTCCGGATACGCGCCGCCCGTCGGTCGGGCCCGTCCACGCCGATCCACGCCGATCCGCGGCGGTCCGGCGGTCGTCGTCGTCCGTCCCATTCGTCAGCCACAATGGGGCGCATGCTCCCGGCCGACGAGGAGCGCGGGCTGCGGCTCATGGCCGTCCACGCGCATCCCGATGACGAGTCCAGCAAGGGCGCGGCGACGATGGCGCGCTACTCCCACGAGGGCGTCGAGGTGCTGGTGGTCACGTGTACCGGCGGTGAGGCGGGCAGCATCCTCAATCCGGCCATGGACACGCCCGCGAACCTCGCCCGGATGCCCCAGGTCCGGCAGGAGGAGATGGAGCGGGCCCGGAAGATCCTCGGCGTGCGCCAGGAGTGGCTCGGGTTCGTCGACTCCGGGCTGCCCGAAGGTGACCCGCCGCCGCCSCTGCCCGAGGGGACGTTCGCCACGCTGGACGTCACCGTGGCCGCCCGCCCGCTGGTGCGCCTGATCCGGCAGTTCCGCCCGCAGGTCCTGACGACCTACGACGAGAACGGCGGCTACCCCCACCCGGACCACATCATGACGCACCGGATCAGCGTCGAGGCGTTCGAGGCGGCCGGCGACCCGCAGCGCTACCCCGAGGTGGGCACCGACGTCGGCCTGGCCCCCTGGCAGCCGCTGAAGCTCTACTACCACCTCACCTTCCACAAGGACCGCATCCTTGCCCTGCACCAGGGAATGCTTGCCGCGGGCCTGGAATCGCCCTACGCGAAGCGGCTGGGCGAGTGGATCGACCGGGCGGAGGACGCGGGCCGGCTGACCACCCGGGTGYGCTGCGACGACTGGTTCGAGGTGCGTGACCGTGCCCTGCTGGCGCACACCAGCCAGGTGGATCCGACCGGGCCGTGGTTCCAGGTGCCGCTCGCCCTGCAGCGGGAGGCCTGGCCCACCGAGGACTACCAGCTCGCCCGGTCCCTGATCGAGGTCGGTGTGCTGCCCGAGAACGATCTGTTCAACGGCGTTCGCTGAGGGCGCCCCRCCGCCTCCGCCGCCCGCCGTGGCCGGCCGGTGCCGCCGCGCGGCGCGCTGCGGCGGCGGGTGAACGTAAGGTCGGCTGACGGACGGACGTCGCGATGTGCGGGCGTACGGGAACGTCGGGGAACTGACGGAACGGACAGGAGGTGCCGGTCGGTGTCTGACACGTCCGGCGGACTGCGGCTCGCCGCGGAGATAGGCACGGGCACCAGTGGTGCCCTGGTGGTCTTCGCACTGATCCTCGCGTCGGTTGCGCTCTTCGTGTTCCTCTCGCGGAGCCTGCGCAGGATGCGCGCGAACGTCGCCAGCGGAGAGTTCGGGTCGGGTCCCGCCGACAGGCCGGCGGCTCCCGGCGGCCCGGCGCCGGAGTCCAGCAGCGCGGGCGACGGCTCGGGCTCAGGAGCAGGCGCCGGGGAGACCGGTGCCGCGCCCAGCGGTGACCGGGCCGCTACGGCGGCGACCACCTCAGCCGGGGCGGCCGGGACGGGCACGCTCCCGCGTCAGCGCGAGGGAAAGGGCACCGGGGAGGACGTCGGCTCCGACCCCGCCTGACCGGGGCCGGTGCTGTGAACCCTGCCCGGTCACGGCACGACCACCAGCCGTCGGCGACTGCTAACCGTCGGCGACTGCTAGTCGTCGGCGCCGGGGGTCCGGCCGCCGCGCTGCCGCTTGACCTGCGCCCGCCGCTTCTTCCCGGCGAGCCTGCGCTCGACCGAGCCGCGCGTCGGGTTGGTGGGTCGCCGGGAGCGTGGCGGCGGGGCGGTGGCCTCCCGCAGGGCGGCTGCCAGCCGCTCCAGCGCCGCCTCCCGGTTGCGCAGCTGCGACCGGTGCTCGGACGCGGCCAGGGTGAGCACCCCGCCGACCAGCCGGCTCCCGAGCCGGGACACCGCCCGGCTCCGCAGCTGCTCCGGTACGGATGGTGAGCCCGCCACGTCGAAGAGCAGCTCCACCCGGCTGTCGGACGTGTTCACCGACTGCCCGCCCGGGCCGCCGGACCGGGAGTACCGCCACGTCAGCTCGCCGGCCGGGATCCTGAAACCCGGCCGGATCACCAGGACGTCCGGCAGCATCATCACATCGTGCCAGGCCGTGCCGGGGGAGTCCCGGGGATTTCGGCCCGGGACCCGCGGCGCCGGTCAGCCCAGCGCGATGTTGACGATCCGGCCGGGGACCACGATGAGGCGTTTCACGGTCCGGCCGGAGGTGTGCCGGGCGTAGTCCGCGTGGGCCTCGAGCACCTGGCGCACAGCGGCCTCGTCCGCGTCGGGCGCGACGTCGATCGTGAACCGCACCTTGCCGTTGACCTGCACCGGCATCCGCACCGTCGAGGCGGCGGCGAGCGTCTCGTCGCCTTCGGGGAAGGGCACCGTGGAGACCGAGCCGGTGTGCCCGAGCCGGCTCCACAGCTCCTCGGCGAGGTGCGGCGCGAGCGGTGCCGTCATCAGCACCATCGCCTCCGCCAGCTCGCGGGGCGGCCCGTCGAGGCCGGCGCCGAAGTGCTTGCTGGCCAGGTTGGTCAGTTCGATCAGCCGGGCCACCGCGGTGTTGAACCGCAGCTCGGCGTAGTCGGCCCGGACGGTCAGGATCGTCCGGTGCAGTGCCTGGGTGACCTCGTCACCGAGCGCGGCGTCGCGGACCCGGGGGGCACCCGTCTCCTCGTCGATGATGTTGCGCCAGAGCCGCTGCAGGAACCGGTAGGAGCCGACGATGTCATCGGTGCGCCACGGGCGGTGGGCGTCGAGCGGGCCCATGGCCATCTCGTACACGCGCAGCGTGTCGGCCCCGTAGCTGTCGTACATCTCGTCGGGGCTGACGCTGTTCTTGAGGCTCTTGCCCATCTTCCCGGAACGCCGGTTGACCGGTGCTCCGTCGTGGCGGTACGTCCCGTCCTCGTCGCGGACGACCTCGGCGGCGGCGACGTACATGCCCCGCTCGTCGGTGAAGGCGTCGGCCTGGATGTAGCCCTGGTTGTAGAGGCGCTTGAACGGCTCCCGGGTGGAGACCAGACCCAGGTCGTACAGCACCTTGTGCCAGAAACGGGCGTAGAGCAGGTGCAGCACGGCGTGCTCGACACCGCCGACGTAGAGGTCGACACCGCCGTCGCCGGCCGGCCCGCGCTCGGGGTGCATCCAGTAACGCTCGACGGCGGGGTCGACGAAGCTCTCGGTGTTCGTCGGGTCCAGGTAGCGCAGGTAGTACCAGCAGGAACCGGCCCACTGCGGCATGGTGTTCGTCTCGCGCCGGTACGGGCGCGGGCCGTCCCCCAGGTCGAGGGTCACCGTGGTCCACTCCGTGGCCCTTGCCAGCGGCGGGACGGGCTCGCTCTCGTCGTCGTCGGCCATCGCCCGGGGCCGGAAGTCGGTCATCTCGGGCAGCTCGACCGGCAGCAGGTGCTCGGGCACGGCCAGCGGCAGGCCGTCGTCGTCGTAGACGATCGGGAACGGCTCGCCCCAGTAGCGCTGGCGGGAGAACAGCCAGTCGCGCAGCCGGTAGGAGCGGGTCGCGCGGCCGCGGCCGGCGTCCTCCAGCCAGCCGATCGTCGTCTTGACCGCCTCGCCCTTCGACAGCCCGGTCAGCGCCGGCAGGTCGGGCGGGCCGGGCAGGTAGGCACCCTCGCCGGCGAACGACTCCGGCCAGGACGCCGCCGGCGCCCCGGCGGGCAGCTCGCGCTCGGCGAACCAGGCCGCACCGGGATCCAGCACGGCCACGACGGGCAGGCCGAACTCGCGGGCGAAGGAGAAGTCCCGCTCGTCGTGCGCCGGCACCGCCATGATCGCGCCCGTGCCGTAGCCGAGCAGCACGTAGTCGGCCAGGAAGACCGGGATCACCCCGCCGCCGACCGGGTTGGTCACGTACGTCCCGGTGAACACGCCGGTGCGGTCGATCTCGGCCCCGCCGCGCTGGCGGTCGCTGCGCCGGCCGGCGAAGGTGCGGTAGGCGTCGACGGCGGCCCGCGGGCTCCACTGCTCGTCGGACGTGCCGGCGGGGCGGTCCTGCCCGAACCGCCAGCCGGCGGGAGTGCCCGCGGGCCAGGTGTCCGCGGTCAGTGCGTCGACGAGCGGGTGCTCGGGCGCCAGGACCAGGAAGCTCGCCCCGGGCAGCGTGTCCGGGCGGGTGGTGTAGACCTCGATGTCGACGCCCGCCCTGTCACCGGCCGCGGTGGAGAAGCGGACGGTGGCGCCGTCACTGGGCCCGATCCAGTTCCGCTGCATCTGCTTGATGGAGTCGGGCCAGTCGACCAGGTCGAGGTCGGACATCAGCCGGTCGGCGTAGGCGGTGATCCGCATCATCCACTGGCGCAGCGGGCGCCGGTAGACCGGATAGTTGCCGATGTCGCTGCGCCCCTCGGGCGTGACCTCCTCGTTGGCCAGCACCGTGCCCAGGCCGGGGCACCAGTTCACCAGCTCCTCGGAGATGTAGGTCAGCCGGTGCGCGTCGAGGACGCGGCGCCGCTCGGCCGGGGTCAGGTCGGCCCACTCGGCGCGGCGCGGGTTCGCCTCGAGGGTGGCCGGGCYGGCGGCGGAACGCCGCCCGCTCTCGAACTCCTCGACCAGCTCCTCGATCGGGCGGGCCCGCCCGGCGGCCTCGTCGTACCAGCTCCCGAAGATCTTCAGGAAGATCCACTGGGTCCACCGGTAGTACGCGGTGTCCGTGGTGGCGATCTCGCGGCGGGTGTCGTGGCCCAGGCCCAGCCGGGCGAGCTGGCGCTGCATGTTCGCGATGTTCGCCTCGGTCGTCACCCGCGGGTGCTGRCCGGTGTTGATGGCGTACTGCTCGGCGGGCAGCCCGAACGCGTCGTAGCCGAAGGTGTGCAGGACGTGCCGGCCGTTCATCCGCAGGAAGCGGGCGAAGACGTCCGAGCCGATGTAACCCAGTGGGTGGCCCACATGCAGACCCGCCCCGCTCGGGTAGGGGAACATGTCCAGCACGTAGAACGGGTCGCGCCCACGGACCGCGTCGAAGCCGCCGGAGAGCGGGCCGGTCGGGTTGGGTGACTCGAAGGTGCCCTCGTCGAGCCACCGCCGCTGCCAGTTCCGTTCGATCTCGGCGGCGAGCCGGGAGTCGTACCGGTGGGGCAGGTCGCCGTCGCCGCCCGCGGGTGCCGCAGGGGTGTCGCGCTCGGTGGGCTCGTTCATGGCTGGTCGCATCCCAAGGCATCGATCACTGTTGACCCGCTCCCGCTCGCGCGCCCGGGTCGGTGCCGGGCGACCGCGGAGCCGGCCGGGGTCGTGGGCCCGTGCGGCGGTCCTGGCGGTGGCGCCGGTCGCGGACCGGGGCGGGTGAGCGGCGGGGATCACCTCTGGCGTCCAGCGTATCCGGGCCGCCTCGATCGTTGCCGGCGGTGCCGCCGTGACCGGCCCGTCGCCGGTGGCATGGTGGTGCGGTGCCCAACAAGCTCGCGGAGCAGACGTCCCCCTATCTCCTGCAGCACGCCGACAACCCGGTCGACTGGTGGCCGTGGGGGCCCGAGGCCTTCGCCGAGGCCACGGCCCGCGGGGTGCCGGTGCTGCTCTCGGTCGGCTACGCCTCCTGCCACTGGTGCCACGTCATGGCGCACGAGTCGTTCGAGGATGCCGAGATCGCCGCGTACATGAACGAGCACTTCGTCAACATCAAGGTCGACCGGGAGGAGCGCCCCGACGTCGACTCGGTCTACATGGACGTCACGGTCGCGCTCACCGGGCACGGCGGCTGGCCGATGACGGTCTTCCTCACCCCCCGGGCGGAGCCGTTCTTCGCCGGCACCTACTTCCCGCCGCGCCCGCAGCGCGGGCAGACGTCCTTCCCGCAGCTGATGACGGCCATCGCCGACGCCTGGACGCAGCGCCGGGAGGAGATCGAGGAGTCCGGTGCGGACATCGCCCGCCGGCTTGCGGAGATCGTGGCGCTGCCCGGCGGCACCGCCGGGGGCGGGGCGGTCCCGGCGGTCACCGCCGAGCTGCTCGACGGCGCGGTCGCCGGCCTGGCCGAGAAGTTCGACGCCCGGCACGGCGGCTTCGGCGCCCGGCCGAAGTTCCCGCCGTCGATGGTGGCGGAGCTGCTGCTCCGGCACTGGGCGCGCACCGGCGACCCACAGGCGCTGGCGATGGTGGTGACCACCTGCGAGCGGATGGCCCGCGGCGGTATCTACGACCAGCTCGCCGGCGGTTTCGCCCGGTACAGCGTCGACGACACCTGGACCGTCCCACACTTCGAGAAGATGCTCTACGACAACGCCCAGCTGCTGCGGGTCTACCTGCACCTGTGGCGGGCGACCGGCTCGCCGCTGGCCGAGYGCGTCGTCCGGGAGACCGTCGAGTTCCTGCTCACCGACCTGCGCACCCCCGAGGGCGGCTTCGCCTCCGCCCTGGACGCCGACGCCGTTCCCGCCGGGCAGCCGGGCGCACACGCCGAGGAGGGCGCCTCCTACTCGTGGACGCCCGCGCAGCTGACGGACGTCCTCGGGTCGCAGGACGGGCCCTGGGCTGCCCAGGTCCTCGGGGTCACCGAGGCCGGGACCTTCGAGCACGGCACCTCCGTCCTGATGCTTCCCGCGGACCCGGAGGACCCGGACCGGTTCGCCCGCATCCGCGCCGCGCTGGCCGCCGCGCGGGCACGCCGGCCGCAGCCCGCCCGCGACGACAAGATCGTCTCGGCCTGGAACGGGATGGCCGTCGCGGCACTCGCCGAGGCCGGCGCGCTGTTCGCCGAACCGTCCTGGGTCGAGGCCGCCACCCGGGCCGCCACGCTGCTGCGGGACGTCCACCTGCACGAGGGGCGGCTGTGGCGGACCAGCCGTGACGCCCGCCGGGGGCCCGGAGCGGGAGTGCTGGAGGACTACGGGTGCGTCGCCGAGGGCTTCCTCGCCCTGCACCAGGTGACCGCCGACCAGAGCTGGCTGACCCTCGCCGGCGAGCTGCTGGACGTCGTCCGGGCCCGTTTCGCCGCGCCGGACGGAGGCTTCTTCGACACCGCCGACGACGCCGAGGCGCTGTTGCGCCGACCGCGCGAGTCCTCCGACTCGGCCACCCCGTCCGGGCAGGCCGCCGTCGCCGGTGCTCTGGTGACCTACGCGGCGCTGACCGGGTCGGCCGAGCACCGTGACGCCGGACTGACGACGGTCGGACTGCTCACCCCCCTGCTCGAACGGGACGCCCGCTTCGCCGGCTGGGCGGGCGCGGTGGCCGAGGCGGTGCTGGCCGGCCCGGCGGAGGTCGCCGTCGTCGGCCGGCCTGACCTGGAACGGCTGGCCAGGCTCGGTACCGCACCCGGCGCGGTTGTCGTCACCGCCGGCCCCCTCGCCGAGGGCCGGGACGTCCCAGCGGTCTACGTGTGCCGGGACTTCGTCTGCGAACTGCCCGTGACGACGGCCCAGGAGGTCCGCGCGAAGCTCGGCGTCCACCTGCCCGGGTGACCCGGGTCGCGTTCGCTGAGACCGAAACCGGCTGGCCGGGCCCGACCCGCGAGTGTGATGATTCTGATGTAAGCGTGTAATCAGGACCGATGGGGCCAGTAGCGTGACGGGAGACGGCCGGCGGTCGGACGCCTGGTCTCCGGCCGCACGCGTGCCGGCCGGCGCCGTCGGGTGTCGGTGGGTGTCGTCGGGTGTCGGTGGGTGTCGTCGGGTGTCGGTAGGTGCCGTCCGACCAGTGAGGGGACTGTCATGGCCGGTCTTCGAGGGCGTGGGCCTGCGCGGGGAGGCGACGGCGGCGACACCGTCTCCGCGGACGAGGTCGCGGCCTGGTTCACCGCCCGGGTACCCGAGGGCTGGTTCACCGGCCCACCCAGAGTGACGGTCGACCGGGACGAGATCACGGTCGTCGGCGCGCTGCCCCCGGGAGACCCGCACCCCGGGGACCCGGCGGCCGGGCCGGCCCCGTCGGCTGGCGGAGCGGGGCGGACCCGGCGCTTCCGGGAGGAGACCCGGGACGTCCGCATCGAACTCGCCCGCGACGCCGAGCACCAGTTCGGCCGCAAGGTGTCCTGGGGCGTCTCCCTCGGCGGGGGCACCGAGTTGTTCACCACGTTGTCCGTTCCGGTGATGACCCGTCTTCGGCAACCGGAACGACAGGTTCTGGACACCCTCGTTGATTCGGGAGTCGCGCGCAGCCGAAGCGAGGCCCTTGCCTGGTGCGTCCGGCTGGTCGGCGAGAACGCCGACGAGTGGCTCGCCCGGTTGCGTGAAGCCATGGAAAAGGTCGAGCAGATCCGGGCGGAAGGCCCAGGGATTTAACGCTCCGGGCATCTGCGGGCGGATTTCGTCACGCTGCGTCGGGCCGGGGCCGGGCGGTCTGTCCTGTGTGCCTCCGGATGGGCGCCGCCGGACCGGGTGAATCAGGAATCCCCCCTCACGGGGGAKGGTGGTGTTCCGTGCTCAGGTGACGTTCCGCATTCGTGCGTTGCTGCGTGTACGCGGGTGGCTCAACCCAGCATTGCGATCATCAGGGCGATGTAGTGGCAGCAGGCGGCGACCAGAGTGAAGGCGTGGAACACCTCGTGGTAACCGAACGTGGTCGGTGCGGGGTCCGGTCGGCGTGTGGCGTAGACCACCGCACCAAGGCTGTAACATGCGCCGCCGACCAGGAGCAGCACGATTGCCGCCACCCCGGCCTGGTGGAGCAGTTCGGGCATGACGAACACGGCCACCCAGCCGAGTGCGATATAGAGCGGGATGATCAGGTAGCGCGGGGAGTGGAGCCAGAGCATGCGCAGCAGCACGCCGAGGGCTGCGCCGCCCCAGACGACGCCCAGCACGATCCGGGCGGTCCGCTCGGGCATCGCGATGAGCGCGAACGGGGTGTAGGTGCCGGCGATGAAGACGAAGATCATCGAGTGGTCGAGGCGCTTCATCAGCGACCGCGTGCGTGAGGTCGACCACACTTTTCGGTGATAGAGGGCACTGGTTCCGAACAGTGCCGCAATACTGACGGCGTAAACCGCCACACCCAGGCGGGCCCTCAGTGTCGTGGCCAGTGTCAACGCTATGACGCCGAGTGCGAGGCTCACAGGGAAAGCTCCGGCGTGTAGCCAMCCCCGCATGCGTGGTCGCACCAGGTCACGCGGATGGGTGTTCAGTGGTGCGCCGGTGGAGCCCAGGGTCTGACGCGCGAGGGTGGCCACAGGGGAGAAGGATATCGGGTCGCCATCGAGGTCACGAAGCGGAGCGGGTCAGTGCCGGTCGGTCCGTCCCGGTGCGTGATGGATCCTACGTTTCCGCGCACTGCCTACCGCGCGACTCTGCACCGAAAGCGCGGTACAGTCTAATGATCCTGAACGCGGCCTCGAACTGCCCCGTTTCCCGCAGGTTTGTACCTGGGTGTCTGGTGGTGTTCGGGTGCGAACGCGGCACCTGGCTACGGCACTCGCACACGGGACGAGAACGCGACAGGTTCAACTCGACCGGAGGTGTGAGCTGTGACGACCGCGGCACAGATTCCCGGGCTGGATGCCGCCCCCACCAAGCACGCCAGGCTGATCGCCTGGGTGCGTGAGATCGCCGAACTCACCCAGCCGGACCGTATTGAGTGGTGCGACGGCTCGGAGTCCGAGTTCGATCGGCTGACCTCGCTTCTCACTGAGAAGGGCACACTGGTCCGRCTGGCCGACAAGAAACGCCCGAACAGCTTCTATGCGGCGTCGGATCCCAACGACGTCGCGCGGGTGGAGGACCGGACGTTCATCTGTTCGGAAAAGGCAGAGGACGCCGGTCCGACGAACAACTGGCTGGATCCCGCGGAGATGCGGGTAAAACTGGGCGAACTGTTCACCGGGAGCATGCGCGGGCGGACGATGTATGTCGTTCCATTCTGCATGGGGCCGCTCGGGTCGCATATCTCCGCGCTCGGGGTCGAAATCACGGACTCGCCATATGTCGTCATCTCGATGCGCACGATGACCCGTATGGGAACGCCGGCCCTTGAACAGCTCGGCGAGGATGGTTTCTTTGTCCCCGCGGTGCATTCACTGKGCGCTCCGCTGGAGCCGGGCGCGGTAGACGTCCCGTGGCCGTGTAATACGACGAAGTACATCTCGCACTTTCCGGAGACCCGGGAGATCTGGTCGTACGGGTCGGGCTACGGCGGTAACGCCCTGCTCGGCAAGAAGTGCTACGCCCTGCGTATCGCGTCGGTCATGGCACGTGACCAGGGCTGGCTCGCGGAGCACATGCTGATCCTCAAGCTGACCTCGCCGCAGGGGAAGGTCCACTTCGTGGCCGCGGCCTTCCCGTCGGCGTGCGGCAAGACCAACCTGGCGATGCTGATCCCGACGCTGCCCGGCTGGAAGGCCGAGACGGTCGGTGACGACATCGCCTGGATGCGCTTCGGCGAGGACGGCCGGCTCTACGCCGTGAACCCGGAGGCGGGCCTGTTCGGCGTGGCTCCCGGCACCGGTGAGGAGACCAACCCGAACGCCGTGAAGACCCTCTGGGGTAACGCGGTGTTCACGAACGTCGCCCGCACCGACGACGGCGACGTCTGGTGGGAGGGTCTGACCGCGGACAAGCCCGCGCACCTGATCGACTGGAAGGGCCGGGACTGGACCCCCGAGTCGGCGGAGCCGGCGGCCCACCCGAACGCCCGGTTCACAGTCCCGGCCAGCCAGTGCCCGACCATGGCGCCGGAGTGGCAGGACCCGGCGGGCGTGCCGATCTCGGCGATCCTGTTCGGCGGCCGCCGTGCGACGGCCGTCCCGCTGGTGACCGAGGCCCCGGACTGGCAGCGCGGTGTCTTCTTCGGCTCGATCGTCGCCTCCGAGACGACCGCGGCCCAGGCGGGCGCCATTGGCAAGCTGCGGCGCGACCCGTTCGCCATGCTGCCGTTCTGCGGCTACAACATGGCCGACTACTTCGCCCACTGGCTGGAGATCGGCAAGCGCTCCGAGCCCGGCAAGCTCCCACGGATCTACTACGTGAACTGGTTCCGCAAGAGCCCCGAGGGTCGCTTCCTGTGGCCCGGGTTCGGTGAGAACAGCCGGGTGCTGGCCTGGATCGCCGCTCGTCTCGAAGGCACGGCCGAGGGCGTCGAGACGCCGCTGGGCATCCTGCCCGCGCCGGGCGAGCTGCCCGTCGAGGGCCTGGACGTCCCCGCCGACGACCTCGAGACGCTGCTGAGCGTCGACACCGAGGTGTGGCGGCAGGAGGCCGAGCTGATCCCCGAGCACTACAAGACCTTCGGTGACCGCCTGCCGGAGGAGCTGTGGGCTGAGCACGAGGCTCTGATCAAGCGCCTCAACGGCTGAGGCCTTCGGCGACCCGCTCGCCCGTCCCCGTCGACGAACCGGCGCCCGCGATCATTCGCGGGCGCCGGTTCGTCGTTGCCGGTCCAGTGGGTGGCCGGTGGGTCGACGGTGATGCATCCCGGGGGCGGTGCCTGGCTCCGTCGGGCCAGGGAGCGGTGGGGCCCAGCTCACGGTGGCGAGCGTCTCATCGCAGCGGGATGCCCGGACCTCCGCTGTTGTGTCATCTGAGAAGAACTGCGCGGTTTCGTACCGTGAGATTCTTCGCAGACGGTGACCAGTGGCCGGCGATCGCCGAGCATAGACCACGAAGGGCACACAAAGACAAGCGAAGCGTGTTGTAAGAAGTTGGTCGCCATCTTGCGGGGTGACGGCTAACGTGAGAGCCCTAGCGTCTCAAGTCGTGGTCCGACATCGGGTCGGCCACTCGGGAGGCCCCTCGGTGCCGCAGTTGCGACAACGCCAGGAGGCCGGTACCCGGCCCCTGACCAGGGGCCCGGTCCCGGATACCTCCGAGTAGGCGGGTGGGCGTGTGCCACGAACGCATGTCGTCGACACAAGCGTGCTGCTCTCTGATCCTGGCGCGCTGTTGCGGTTCGCGGAGCACAATGTCGTGCTCCCCCTGGTCGTCATAGGGGAGCTGGAAGCCAAGCGGAACCATCCGGAACTGGGCTGGTTCGCCCGGGAGGCCCTGCGCATCCTGGACGACCTCCGGATCCGTCACGGGCGGCTGGACATGCCGCTGCCACTGGAGTCCGGTGGGACGCTTCGGGTCGAACTTAACCACACCGACTCGTCCGTGCTTCCACCGGGGTTCCGCGTGGACGACAACGACTCCAGGATCCTCTCGGTGGCGCTCAACCTCGCCGGCGAAGGCGCCGACGTCGTGCTGGTCACCAAGGACCTCCCGCTGCGCGTGAAGGCATCCGTCGTCGGGCTCGCCGCGGAGGAGTACCAGGCGCTGTCACCGGTCGACAGCGGCTGGAGTGGCATGGCGGAGCTGACCCTCGACCAGGACGACCTCGACCGCCTGTACGCCAAGGAGCTGGTCGAGCCCCCGGAGGCGGCCGATCTGCCCTGCCACACCGGGCTCGTGCTCACCACCGCCGGTGGCAGTGCCTCCGCGCTCGGCCGCGTCACCGCCGACAAGACCATCCAGCTCGTGCGCGGTGACCGGGACGCCTTCGGCCTGCACGGCCGCTCCGCGGAGCAGCGCGTCGCCCTCGACCTGCTGCTCGACAACGAGATCGGCATCGTCTCCCTCGGCGGCCGCGCCGGGACGGGCAAGTCCGCCCTCGCGCTGTGCGCCGGCCTGGAAGCGGTCATGGAGCGCCGGCTGCACCGCCGGGTCGTCGTCTTCCGCCCGCTCTACGCCGTCGGCGGCCAGGATCTCGGCTACCTGCCCGGCAGCGAGAACGAGAAGATGGCGCCCTGGGCGCAGGCCGTCTTCGACACCCTCGGCGCGCTGGTGTCGCCCGAGGTCATCGAGGAGATCGTCGACCGGGGCATGCTGGAGGTCCTCCCGCTGACCCACATCCGTGGGCGTTCCCTCCACGACGCCTTCGTCATCGTGGACGAGGCCCAGTCGTTGGAACGCGGGGTCCTGCTCACCGTGCTGTCCCGGCTCGGTCAGGGGTCGCGGGTCGTGCTGACCCACGACGTCGCCCAGCGCGACAACCTGCGTGTCGGCAGGCACGACGGGGTCGCCTCGGTCATCGAGACGCTCAAGGGCCACCCCCTGTTCGCCCACATCACCCTCACCCGGTCGGAGCGGTCGCCGATTGCCGCTCTGGTCACGACCATGCTTGAGGATCTCGTGCTCTGATCGGACCGGATCGGCCGGACTGGCCCAGACTGGCCTAAATCCCCAACAGCACATCGCGATGGCCTCGTCGCTGGTAGTGGCAGGCGACGGGGCCGGACCGGGGGCGGGCCGGGGGGCGGAGGCGGCCCGGTGCGAGCCGCGGGCACCCACGGCCGGCGGGTGCTGCCACCGACGCGGGAACTAAGCGGGCGGCGCGGTGGTTGTGCGGGGAGAAGCCCGGAGGTGGTTCGTGATGTTCTTCGGTCGCCACAAGACGACCCTGCCGACGGCCGAGCAGGCACTGCCCGGCCGTACCGTTCCGATCTTCACCGGTCCTGACCGCCACACCGTTCTCGGGACGTCCCTGCTCGGCCCCTTCCCGGAGGGGCTGGAGACCGCGGTGTTCGGCATGGGCTGTTTCTGGGGCGCCGAGMGGAAGTTCTGGCAGGTGCCCGGCGTGTACTCCACCTCCGTCGGCTACGCGGGCGGGATCACTCCGCACCCGACCTACGAGGAGACCTGCTCCGGGCAGACCGGCCACACCGAGGCCGTGCTCGTCGTCCACGACCCGGCGAAGGTCAGCTACGACGAGCTGCTGCGTGTCTTCTGGGAGGGCCACGACCCGACGCAGGGCATGCGGCAGGGCAACGACGTCGGTACCCAGTACCGCTCGGCGATCTACACGACCAGCGACGCGCAGGCCACAGCTGCCGCCGCGAGCCGGGAGGCGTTCCAGCGCGTCCTCGACGCCGCCGGTTACCCGGCGATCACCACCGAGATCGCTCCGGCCGGCCCGTTCTACTACGCCGAGGAGTACCACCAGCAGTACCTCTCGGAGAGCAAGAACCCGCACGGTTACTGCGGGCTCGGCGGAACCGGCCTGTCCTGCCCGGTCGGGGTCGCGTCAGCGGAGTCCTGAGGCGATCGTCAGCCGGTTGCACCGGGCGCCCTGACGGGGCTACGACCACGGTTCGTGGGCGCCTCGTGCGGACCCGCCCCGCGCGAGCGCGGCCAGGCCGGCGCGGACGGCGGCGGCGGTCTGGTCGAGTTCGGCGCGGTCGCGGATCTCCCAGTGCGCGTCGATGCGGAACGTGTCGCCGGTGAAGCGTGGGAACACGTGGAGATGGAGGTGGAAGACCTCCTGGAAGGCGGCCTCGCCGTCGGCGAGAAAGACGTTGACTCCCTCGCACCGCAGCCCGGAGCGGCGCAGGGCCCGCCCGAGCCGGTGTGCGACCTGCCAGACCCGGATGCCATCCGGCTCGGCCAGATCCTCCAAACCGACGGCGTGCGTGCGGGGGACAACCAGAAGGTGGCCGGGCGTCACCGGTGAGTGGTCGGCGAAGGCGATGACGGCGTCGTCCTCGTAGATCAGACTGGCCTGCTCCTCGCCGCGCAGGATCGCGCAGAACACGCACTCCTCGTCGGTCAGGGCCGGACCTCCTCGCCGTGCGCGGAGCGGGACGCTCGCGCCCGCCGTTCCTCATGATCCCAGGCCGGGCTCGACCCGTCGCCAGCTTTTCTCGGTGACGATCACGTGGTCGAGGAAACGCAGGCCGACCAGGCCGGCGGCCTCCTGGACCCGGTGGGTGACCTGGCGGTCGGCCCGGCTGGGTTCCGGGTTGCCGTCCGGATGGTTGTGGGCGAGCCCGAACGCCGAGCCACCGCAGCGCAGGACGTGGGCCAGCAGCTCGCGGACGCTCAGCGGACTGCCGTCGGACGTGCCGTCACCCATCGCCGGGCTGAACGGGCCGGCCCGCAGGACGGTGCCACCGCCGTCGCAGACGATCACGATGACCCGCTCGGCGCGCAGCCCCCGCAGGTGCGGCGCGGCCACCGCGGCCAGCGCCGCGGTGCTGGCCACCGCCCGCCGCGCCGGCGGGGGACGGGATGCCCGGTGGCCGAGCTGGAACGCGGCACAGACCCGGGCGGCCTTCGCCGGGCCGACCCCCGCGTGCGCGACCAGCTCCGCGGGCGCGGCCCGGGCGAGGTCGTACAGGCCGCCGTGCCGGGCGATGAGCCGCCCGGCGAGGTCGACGGCGTCGCTGCCGGGGGCGCCGGAGCCCAGCAGGAGCGCGAGCAGCTCGCGGTCGGCGAGCGCCTCGACACCGGATGCCAGGGCCCGCTCCCGGGGCCGCTCGTGGGTGGGCAGGTCCTTCAACCGCATGGCCGTTACCCCGTTCATGGTGTGCCTGTTCATGGTGTGTCGTRCCCCGCCGGGAAAGCGTTGTCCGGCCCGCGCGAACACCGTAGGCGTCGGGTACGACAGGTTCCGCGGTCTGGCTGCCCCGGGTCGCCGCAACGTCGGTGGCTGCCTGCGCGTCTGCCTTGTGCCTGCACACCTTGGCGCGTGGGAGAACACATGACACGCCGTAATTATGACCTTCTTGTACGTAACAACGACTTCCGAACCTGGGACGAACTCAGCCGGCAGGAGCGACGGACCGGCATCACGGTGCTGGCCACGATCGGGATCGTCGCGGTCGCCGCGGTGTGGTTCCTGGTCGGCGGCGAGACCAGCGTGGAGGCCGAGACCGGCGCCGCCCCACCGCCGACCCTGGACGTCGCCGCCGAGCTCGACGCCTGGTACGGATCCACCGCGGCCGCACGGGCCGAGGTCGTCGCGGCGGCGGAGGGCGTCCGCACCGCCGTCGCCGCGAACGACGGGCGCGCTCTGCAGCCGGCCTGCGCCGTGCTCGGTACGGCCGCGCGGGACGCGGCGGGAGTGGCGGAAGCGCCCGCGGACGGGGCGCGGAAGGCCTGGACCGACGGCGTGGCCGCCTACGGCGGCGCGGCGCAGGCCTGCGGCCACCTCTTTGACGGCACCCAGGAACCTGTCGGCACGCTGCTGGCGCGCACGACGACCGCGCTCGACACCGCGGACGGCCTGTGGACTCGGCTCGCGGCCGACCTCGGCCAGCCCGCGCCGACCGGGCCCGCGCCGTCCGTGCCCGCGGC
This sequence comes from Parafrankia colletiae, assembly GCF_001854655.1. Taxonomy (GTDB): domain Bacteria; phylum Actinomycetota; class Actinomycetes; order Frankiales; family Frankiaceae; genus Parafrankia; species Parafrankia colletiae. The sequence continues at coordinate 109,810 of NZ_MBLM01000152.1, forward strand.
GCCTGCCAGCTGATGCTGCAAGACTCCGTCCGATGGACTACCCAGCACTGTTGGAGACGCACGCGGACGCCCTGCTGACCGCGGCGCTGCGCGATCTGGACGCGCCGGTCCCGAGCTGTCCCGGCTGGGACTGCCGCCGCCTGGTATCCCACGTCGGCCGGTTGTTCACCGTGACCGCGCGGCACCTGCCGAGGGGCACGACCGAGGAGCCCGAGCGGGTTCCGGCGCCGCCGCGGGGCGACACCGAGCTCGCCGACTACTACCGGCGTTCGGTGGCCGACGTTCTCGCCGTGCTCCGGGACGTCGACCCCCGGTCACCGGCCTGGACGTTCACCCTCCACGTCACCCCCGGCGTGGCCGGATTCTGGCCGCGCCGGCTGGCCAACGAGACCCTGGTCCATGCCTGGGATGCCGCCGGCGCGGTCGGCGAGCCGCCGGCGTTCCCGCCCGACCGGGCCGCCGACGGCATCGACGAGCTGCTGACCCTGCTGCTGCCGGCGGCGCGCGCGGTCGGGCTCTCGCCGCCCGGGCAGGGCAGCGTGCACGTCCACCTGACCGACGTTCCGGGGGAGTGGTTCGTGCGGCTGGACGGCCCGACCGCGACGGTGACGACCGAGCACGCGAAGGGGGACGCCGCGCTGCGCGGCCCCGCGGGCCCGGTGCTGCTCGCGCTGTGGGGCCGGCTCGATCCGGCCGCTCCCGGGGCTGCCGGCGGCGGCGGGCCCGAGGTCCATGGCGACGCCGGGCTGCTGCAGGCGCTGCGCACCGGACGGTGATCCTGGTGTGAACCCGCCCAGTCGGCTCAGGAGGTGCCGGTGGGGCGGCGGAAGAGCGTGGCGGTCGGGGCCGCCGAGGTCAGCGTCGCCCGGGTCGGGGTGAACAGGAAGGACTCCTGCGGCAGCCCGTCGGGGCCGAGGAAGAACGCCTGCTCGATGGAGTCGATCTGGACCCGGGCGCCGGTGTCGCGCCCCTCGCCGACCACCCGGGTGGCCTGGATGGACGCGATGTCCTCGGCGACGGTGCCCGGCGGGAGCGCGATGGCGGTCTGGGCCGGGGAGTCCCGCTCGATGGACCACACCGGGTACACCTGGTTGGAGCGGAACGTGTTCGGGTTGCCGGACAGACGCACGCCGACCGACACCCCGACCCACGCCGCGTCGGTGTTCGGTGACCCCTGGGTGGACTTGCGGATCACCAGGTACAGGTAGTTGCGCGGGTCGCTGATCTGCTCGGTGGACGACGACTCTGGCGCCTCGGTGACCTTGCCCTCGCGGTTGACCTCCTGGGCCATCACCCAGTACGTCCACGGGTTGCGGTCCATGATCCGCTCGCGGGCCTCGTTGACCGGGTCCAGCCGCTCGCCGGCGGCGAGGGCGAAGCGCATCTGCCCGTCGGTCCGGTCGCAGATGTTGTTGTTCAGGGTGCAGGTCTGCAGGATCGGGTGGGTGCCCTCGACCTGCCCGCGGAACGGGACGTCGATGTGGTCGGGGCCCTGCATGACGGCACTGCCGGGCACGGCGTTGCCGGCGCTGTCGACCTCGACCTTGTAGGTCCACTCGATGTCGGTGGTGCGCCCCCAGCGGGCCATCAGGGCCGGGGTCGAGGTCCCGCCGTCCTCATTGCTCCAGATCATGGAGTAGGTGAGCAGCCGGTGCCCGGTGGCTGTCGCTGCCTCCGTGTGGAAGGCGACGAGCGGCGAGTCGGTCAGCGCGTTCTGGAACGGGCCCGTCGCGGGGGTACCCGGCAGCAGGGCCGGGTTCACCGCCGTCCGCCCGTAGACCACCGGCGCGTTGCGGGCCGCCGCGTACTGCGGGTCGCCGGGGCCGATCGCCCGGAAGGCGAAGTTCGACAGCTTCGCCTGGGTGGAGCCCTGCGGTGAGCGGTCCGCCGCGAACTGCACGCGCAGGTCGTGCCTGCCCCCGCTGAGGCTGCCGAGCGCGAGGCTGCGCCGGATCGGGAACGACGCGGGGATCACCACGTCCGTCGTGTACGTGCCGTCAACGAACAGGGAGACCACAGCGGACTCCGAGCCRACGGTGCCCCAGGTTGCTCCCGGGGCCTCGGTGGTGACGTCCAGCACCACCTCGYCGGCGGCCGGTACCTCGAACGGGACGGTGCTCTCGCCCGCACGCTCCAGCACGACCGAGGCGGGCGGTGCGGGGTCGTCCCCGTCGGAACTGCAGGCCGTGACGGCCACGGCCAGCATGGCGGCGGTCAGCCCACCGCCGAGCAGCCGGCGAAGTTGCCCAGACACCCGAATCTCCTTCGTGCGATCCGGGAGTCCCCCCGCGGCCGCGGCTGTCCCACCCGTCCCGAATCCTCACGCGAAACCGCGCCTCTCCATCCTGACGGGTAGGTGGTGCTCGGTCGCAGCCGGCTCCCCGCATTGGACGGCATCGTCCTGGTAGGTGCGGATACGCGGGGTGTCGTCGGCAACTCCCGGTAGCCGCGGATCCGTCATCCGGATGTCACACGTGAGTACACCCGAGTGGGGGTGGCGGATGTCGCGTTCCGGCGCGCCGGGAAATCCCTCCGAACGTGCCCGCCAGACGCCCGGGGGCACAATTCCGTCCGGCATCATTCTTGGGGGTACGTRCTGGGGCGGGGRCCACTGACCACAGGCCGTCGAGCACGCGGGGAGGCACGGTGCGCAAGTTCGTGATCATGGGCGTGCAGGGTAGCGGCAAGGGTACCCAGGCGAAGCTGATGGCCGACGAGCTCGACCTGGTGCACATCAGCGTCGGAGATGTCTTCCGCTGGAACGTGCAGAACCACACGAAGATCGGCGCGCAGGTCCGGCGGATCGTCGCCAGCGGCCACCTGGTGGGTGACGACCTCGTCGAGTCGGTGGTCCGGACCCGGCTGACCGAGCACGACTGGAACTACGGGTTCATCATCGACGGCTTCCCGCGCAACGCCCGTCAGGCGGAGTTCTTCCTCGAGAGCTACGACATCGACGGGGTGATCTACCTCGACCTGCCCGACGAGGAGGTCGTGCGCCGGGTGCTGGCCCGGCGGCTGTGCTCGCGGTGTGGCCTCGACTACAACCTGATCGCCAGCCGTCCACAGGTGGAGGACACCTGCGACGTCTGCGGCGGTGCGCTCGTGACCCGCTCCGACGACAACCCGGAGGCCCTCGCCGTCCGGCTCTCCGACTACCACATGAAGACCCGTCCGGTGATGGAGATCTTCCAGCGCAAGGAGCACGTGGCCGTGGTGGACGCCCGCCGGTCGGTGCTGGAGGTGCAGTCCGAGATCCGCGACCACTTCGACCTGCCGGCCCCCCGCTCGSTGGCGGCACGGCCCACGGCCGGTGCCGCGCGCCGCTCCGCCGGTCAGGTGGCCRGTCAGCCGGAGGACCAGCCGGCCGGAGCCGACCGCTCCGYCGGCTGAGCGGCCGCGGCGGGCCGGGTCACTGCTTCTCGAAGACCACCGCGACGCCGTTCGTGGAGCCGGAGCCGGCGGCGCCGATGGTCCCCGTCACCCCGTTGCCCCGGAACCCGAGGGAGCTGGCGACACCGGGGACGCCGACGTCCGAGGTGATCTCGTAGCCGGCGGCCGGCAGCGCCTGGCGGTAGAAGGTGCGGACGGCGTCGCTGCTCACGCCCTGCATCGTCACGGTGGAGCGGCTGCCGCCGGTTGCACCCACCTTGACGGTGGCGCCGGGCGGGACCGGGAAGCCGGGCGGGATGTTGGTGCCCTTCAGTGCGTCGGCACCGGTGGCGGTGTCGACCCGTCCGACGCCGGGCAGCGAGGTCGGGACGGCCGTCGGGATTCCGCTCGGCAGCGAGGTGGGAATGCCCGTCGGGAGGGCCGAGGACAGGTCGGCCGGCAGCGTGGGCCGGGCCGACACCGACGGCCGGGGGATGTCGTCCAGCGCGTCGCCGCCGCCTCCGCAGCCCGCCAGGGTGACGGCTGCCGCCACCACTCCCACCGCGACGAGGAGGCGCGGCCCCCGCCCGTCTCCGACGACCCGCCGGGTCTGGGTGCGGGTGATGTTCGGCATGCCCGGTCACTCCCCTGCTCGCACGCGGCGCGACTGCCGGTGCCACCCGTCCGGGGTGGCCTGATCGCGCAAGATCAACGATCACACCATAACGGCATATCGTCCGACCGCGGCTAATCCTGTCACCAAGGCGACCCGCTCCGCCTCGGCCCCCTGTCGGGTCGCGGGGGCGGCGCCGTGCGGCGATCCGGGGCCGTGACGCGGTGCGCCCTGCCGGCGAGCGATGCGGTGTGTGATGTGGTGATCGTCAGGCCGGCTGGTCATTCCCTTTTGCCTGGATATGTCCTGGTGTGCGGCTATTGTTACTGTGTGGGGACGGTGGCCGTGTAGGGATGAAAGCACCTCGGTGTACACCCGGCCAGGGGGTGTGTGGGGCGTCTTACACCTGTACGTTCCATTTGTGACGGTCACGAACAATGCGGTGATCGGTATGGCTCTGGAGTACATCGAGGCCAATCCCGACGAGCGGGACCTCCTGCGCTCCCTGATCGTGCTGGCACTCCACGGCCCACCCATCGCCAGTACGTCCACCACTCCGGCGCATGTCACCTGCAGCGCGGTCCTCGTCTCGCCCGACTGGCAGGTGCTGCAGACGAAGGGCCGCGCCGCCCCGGCCTGGCGGCTGCCCGGCGGGCACGTCGACCAGGAGGACCAGTCGCTGCTGGGCGCCGCCCTGCGGCACCTGACGGACCAGGCGGAGGTGGAGACCAACGGCCTGATCCCGGCGAGCGTGCTGCCGGTTGACGTCACCCCGTACCCGGTCGACGCGGTGCCGTCCCGGCGCGAACCGGAGCACGTCCACTACGAGGCCACGTTCCTGCTGCACCTCGCCGACCATCCCCTCGGGCAACTCACCGGGAAAGGGATCTCCCGGCGTTGGGTGAACATCGCCGACGTGCGGGGCAAGCTAGGTGACAAGCTGCGGCTGGAGTCCGCCCGCGCCCGCGTCTGACCGTCCGGCGCCGGTGGCGGGCACAGGCGGAGGGGGCAGGCGTGGGTACGGTACCGATCCGGTTCGTCGACGACGACGCGGTCATGGACATCGCCGAGTCGCTGTCAACGCTGCGGGTCGACGGTCGGCACCTGTGGCTCGGCGGGGACGAGACGGTGACGATCGAGCGACTCACCCTGTCGCCGGCCGGGGATGCCTTCGCCGGGCACGTGAGCTTCGCCGTCGGGGACTTCCTGCCCCTGCCCGAGCCGCCCGACGAACACGGCGTGGTGCCCGAGATCGACATYGAGGGTCTCGACCTCGCCGGCGGCTACCTGTGGTTCACCGGCTCGCACGCCCGGACCCGCAAGCGGGTGCGGTCCGACCACGCGACCGAGACCGCCCTCGCCCGGCTCGCCCGGGTCAGTAACAACGCGAACCGCCACCTCGTCGGTCGGATCCCCATCCTCGACACCGAGGACGGCCCGGTGCTCGCCGCCACCGCGCCGGATCCCACCTCCGACAGCGGTGCGTCGCTGACCGCGGCGGCCCTCGGCCTGAGCAAGCCCACCAGGCTCACCCGGGCGCTGCGCGACGACCCGCACCTCGGGCCGTTCCTGCGCATCCCCAGCAAGGACAACGGCCTGGACATCGAAGGCCTGGCGGTCGTCGGTGAACGGATCTACCTGGGCCTGCGGGGGCCGGTGCTGCGAGGCTGGGCGGTCGTCCTCGAGCTGCGCGTCGCCGGCAGCGACGGCCAGGACCTGGTGCTCGCGCCACTCGACGGCGGCAGCTACCGCAAGCACTTCCTGGACCTCGGCGGCCTCGGCGTGCGGGACATGGCGGCCCACGGCGACGACCTGCTCCTGCTCACCGGCCCGACGATGGACCTCGACGGCCCCGTCCGGGTATACGTCTGGCGGGGTGCGGCGCAGGCCGAGACGTCCGTCGTCGTGCACGACAAGGAGATCGAGAAGATCCTCGACATCCCCTACGGCGACGGGCTGGACCACGCCGAGGGCATCAGCCTGATGCCCGACCCGGACGGTTCGGGCCAGGACGTGCTGCTGGTGATTCACGACAGCCCGGCCCCCGCTCGCCGGCGGCACCGCCACGAGATCCTGGCGGACATCGTGCCGCTCCCGCCGGCAGGCGGCTGACCGGGCGCGTCTCAGTGGGCGGAGATACGTGCCACCGCCCGCATCTTGTTCATCGCGTCGAGTGCCGCGACCTTGTACGACTCGGCGAGGGTCGGGTAGTTGAAGACGGTGTCGACGAGGTAGTGCACCGTCCCGCCGCACCCCATGACGGCCTGCCCGATGTGGACCAGCTCGGTCGCGCCCGTCCCGAAGACGTGGATGCCGAGCAGCCGGCCATCCTCCGGGCTGACCAGCAGCTTCAGCATTCCGTACGAGTCGCCGAGGATCGCGCCGCGGGCGAGTTCGCGGTAGCGGGCGACCCCGACCTCGAACGGGACGGCCTGCTCGGTCAGCTCGTCCTCGGTGCTGCCCACGTAGGAGATCTCGGGGATCGTGTAGATGCCGATCGGCATCAGCTCGGCCCGCATCCCCGTCGACGGCTCGCCGCAGGCGGCGTAGGCGGCCAGCCGCCCCTGCTCCATGGACGTCGCCGCCAGCGCGGGGAAGCCGATCACATCGCCGACCGCGTAGATGTGGTCGACCTCGGTGCGGAAGTCCGGGCCGACCAGGATGCGGCCGCGGTTGTCCGCGGTGAGCCCGGCGTTGCGTAGCTGGAGCACCTCGGTGAGCCCCTGCCGGCCGGCCGAGTACATGACCGTGTCGGCGGGGATCTTCTTGCCGCTCTCCAGCAGGGTGAGCGTGCCCCCGTTGTGGCGCTCGACCGATACCACGGACTCCCGGAACCGGAAGGTCACCGCGAGATCACGCAGCTGGTACTTGAGAGCCTCGATGATCTCCAGGTCGCAGAAGTCCAGCATCCGGTCGCGCCGCTCCACGACGGTGACCTTGGTGCCCAGGGCCGCGAACATCGAGGCGTACTCGATGCCGATCACGCCGGCACCGACCACCACCATCGAGCCCGGGATGCGGTCGAGGTCGAGGATCTGGTCRCTGTCGACCACCGTGCGGCCGTCGAAGTCGACGGACTCCGGCCGCGCCGGCCGGGTGCCGGTGGCAATGATGATCTTGTTTGCGCGGACCTGTCGCTCCTCGACGCCACCCTGCCCCCGCACGCTCACGGTGTGCGGGTCGAGGAACGTGGCGAGGCCGGAGAGGACCTGGACCCGGTTGCGCGTGAGCTGGCTGCGGATCACATCGATCTCGCGGCCGATCACATGCTGGGTTCGCGCCGAGAGGTCCGAGACGGTGATCTCGTCCTTGAGTCGGTAGCTCTGTCCGTAGACCTCGCGCTGCGCCAGACCCGTCAGGTACATGACCGCTTCGCGCAGCGTCTTGGACGGGATCGTTCCCGTGTTGATGCAGACGCCGCCGATCATGTCCCGCTTGTCGACGACCGCGACGCTGCGCCCGAGCTTGGCCGCGGCGATGGCAGCCTTCTGCCCACCGGGACCGGAACCGATGACAAGGACATCGACCTCATGCACGTCGTTTCCCCCTGTCATTTGTCGTGTCGCCCGAGGCTATCCGCCCATCCGGCCTGGAACGCACGGCAGCTGGTGTTGTTGCGTTCTTTTCCCTCCCAGGTCCCCACATCGACACATCTGGCGCGCCGAGTTGGTAACTGAGTGCCCATGGTCACATATCGGCGGACGGGGGTGAAGTGGTCCTATGGTGCCCCCCCGTCGGCGGGGCAGTCGGAAAATCCGCAGCGGAGGCCGTAACGAAAGCTCCGGTGCCTCGTTGGACATGCATCGGGGCCGCGGAGGTCGTGGAGGCTGGCTGGGGGGTCTTCCACGGCTCCCGCGGCCCCGGTGCCGGCCCGCGGGGGACGGCGTCGGCATGAGGGCCCGGCTCCCGGCAGCTGCGGGGAGCCGGGCCCGACTCGTGCCTGTCGGCTACGGGTGCGTCATCGACAGGACGTCCAGCGCCCGGTCGAGCTCCTCCTCGGTGAGCTTGCCCGCCGCGATGTAGCCGCGCTCGAGCACCACCTCGCGGATCGTCTTCTCCTCGGCCAGCGACAGCTTGGCGACCTTCGCCGCCTCCTCGTAGCCGATGTACTTGTTCAACGGGGTGACGATCGACGGCGAGGACTCGGCATACCGGCGGCAGCGTTCCTCGTCCGCCTCGATGCCGTCGATGCACCGGTCGGCGAAAAGGCGGCTGATCGTCGACAGGATGTGGATCGACTCCAGCAGATTGCGCGCGATGACCGGCAGCATCACGTTGAGCTCGAAGTTGCCGGCCGAGCCGCCGAACGCCACCGCGGCGTCGTTGCCGACGACCTGCGCGACGACCTGGCAGACAGCCTCGGGAATGACCGGGTTCACCTTGCCCGGCATGATCGACGAGCCGGGCTGCAGGTCGGGCAGCCGGATCTCGCCGAGCCCGGCCCGCGGGCCCGAGGACGCCCACCGCAGGTCGTTGGAGATCTTGTAGAGCGACACCGCGATCACCCGCAGCACGCCGGACGCCTCGACCAGCCCGTCGCGGGACGCCTGCGCCTCGAAGTGGTTGCGCGCCTCCGTCAGCGGCAGGCCCGTGGAGGCCGCGAGCTCCTCGATGACGGCCGCGGAGAAGCCGGGTGGCGTGTTGATGCCGGTGCCGACCGCCGTCCCGCCGAGGGGCAGCTCGCCGATCCGGGGCAGCGCCGCGTTCAGCCGCTCGACGCCGAGCCGGACCGCCGCCGCGTAGCCGCCGAACTCCTGGCCGAGGGTCACCGGCGTGGCGTCCATCAGGTGGGTGCGGCCCGACTTGACCACACCGGCGAACGCCGTCGCCTTGCGCTCCAGGGAGACGGCCAGGTGATCGAGGGCGGGGATGAGCTCGTGCACGATGCCCTGGGTCGCCGCCACGTGGATCGACGAGGGGAACACGTCGTTGGACGACTGCGAGGCGTTCACGTGGTCGTTCGGGTGGACGGCCCGCCCGAGCCGCTCGGAGGCGAGCGACGCCAGCACCTCGTTGGTGTTCATGTTCGACGAGGTGCCGCTGCCGGTCTGGAAGACATCGAGGGGGAACTGGTCGTCCCAGTCACCGCGGGCGACCTCGCCGGCGGCCTCGGAGATGGCTGCGGCGATGTCACCGTCCAGCACGCCGAGCTTCGCGTTCACGGTGGCCGCGGCGGCCTTGATCCGGGCGAGCGCGGTGATGTGGGCACGGGAGATCCGCTGGCCGGAGACAGGGAAGTTCTCGACCGCGCGCTGGGTCTGCGCACGCCACTTCGCCGCGGCCGGCACCCGCACATCACCCATGCTGTCGTGCTCGATGCGGTAGTCCTGCTCGCTCATGACGCCTGCTCGCTCATACGCCGATCTCCCGAGATGTCCGTCAACCTTGGTCTGCTGGTCGCCTTGCCCGGCCACCCGCGGACACGTCCGGGGCGCAGGCCGGCCACTGCCGACCCTAGGACATCAGAAGCACCCGTCGCCTCGGCCGAGGTCACCGCAGGCGATCGTCACACCGCACCGCGGGGGACGGGCGGCCCCGCCGCGATGCCCCGTCACGCCCGCGTCGACCCGTGAGGAGCCGCGCGGAACCTGCCCAGGGTGGCCGGGCCGCGCAGGCGGGACCTTCGGGCGCCGAGGGCCCGATCGTGCTCCCACCGGAGGGCAGGAGAGCGGGATGACGGCACAAAAAGGCGCCGGGCCCGGCCTGGCCGCCACTGTGTGAGCTGGCGGCCGGCCCGAACCCGGCGCGGAGTCGGAAGGTGAGCTGAACTCAGCCCGTGGCCCGTTCGCGGGCACGCATGTCCCGGCGCAGTTCCGGCGGGAGGGCGAACAGGAGGTGCTCGTCGGCGGAGGTGACTTCCTCCACGTCGTTGAACCCGTGGCCGGCCAGCCAGGCCATGACGCCTGTGACCAGTTCCTCGGGCACGGACGCCCCGCTCGTCACACCGACCGTCTCGACGCCGTCGAGCCAGCTCTCGTCCACCTCGGTGGAATCGTCCACCAGGAAGGACTTCGGTGCCCCGGCGTCGAGGGCGACCTCGACGAGCCGGACCGAGTTGGACGAGTTCGGCGAGCCGACGACGATCAGGAGGTCGACCTTTTCGGCGATCTCCTTCACGGCCACCTGACGGTTCTGGGTGGCGTAGCAGATGTYGGAGTTCGGCGGACCCTGCAGATGCGGGAACCGCTCACGCAGTGCGTTCACCGTGGTCATCGTCTCGTCAACGGACAGCGTCGTCTGCGACAGGAACGCGACCCGCTTCGGGTCCCGGACCTTCACCGCAGCCGCGTCCTCCGGACCGTCCACAAGATGAATGCGGTCCGGCGCCTGGCCGGTGGTGCCCACCACCTCCTCGTGGCCCTCATGACCGATCAGGAGGATGTCCAGATCCTCCTTGGCGAATCGGCGAGCCTCGGAGTGCACCTTGGTGACAAGGGGGCACGTCGCGTCGATGGTGCGGAGCTGACGCGAGGCTGCCTCCTCATGGACCGTCGGTGCCACGCCGTGCGCCGAGAACACCACCGTGGCGCCATGCGGCACCTCGTCGGTCTCGTCAACGAAGATCGCGCCCTTGGCTTCCAACGTCTTGACGACGTGGGCGTTGTGCACGATCTGCTTGCGTACATACACCGGCGACCCGTACAGATCGAGTGCCTTCTCGACGGTCTGGACCGCGCGATCGACACCCGCGCAGTAGCCGCGCGGCTTGGCCAACAGGACCCGCCCCATGTCGCAGCAGTCTACGCGGGCGCTGCCCGCCGCCAAGGGGCGCCGAGCGGAGCATCCCGGATGCGCGCATCGCCCCGACCRCCGGTGACCTTGGCCGCCGGGTCGGGTCGTACCGTTCGGGGGTGGCCCTCACCTYGACGCCGGACGAGCCGCTCCCGGTACGGACGATCTCCCGCGCGATGGGCGAGTGGATCTCCAGACTGGGCCGGGTCTGGGTCGAAGGTCAGGTGACCGAGATCTCCCGCCGCCCGGGCATGAGCACGGTCTTCATGACGCTGCGCGACCCCGTCGCGGACGTCTCCCTGCGGGTGACCTGCCCGCGCGCGGTGTGCGAGGCGGTCGGGCCCGGGCTGGTCGACGGTGCGCGGGTCGTGGTGTGGGGGAGGCCGTCCTTCCACCCTGGTCGGGGCACTCTGGCCCTTGCTGTCACGGAGATCCGGCCGCTCGGCGCGGGCGCGCTGCTGGCCCGGCTGGAGCGGCTGAAGTCCACCCTGGCGGCCGAGGGACTTTTCGCCGCGAGCCGCAAGAAACGGCTTCCGTTCCTCCCGGGTGCCGTCGGTCTGATTACCGGGCGTGCATCCGCGGCCGAGYGGGACGTCGTCGAGAACGCCCGCCGACGGTGGCCCGCCGTGCACATCGAGCTACGTGAGGTGGCCGTCCAGGGGCCGCTGGCGGTGGGCCAGATCCTGGACGCACTCGCCGTGCTGGACGCCGACCGGGCCGTCGAGGTGATCGTCATCGCCCGCGGCGGCGGCTCGCTGGAGGACCTCCTGCCGTTCTCCGACGAGGCCCTGCTGCGCGCGGTTGTCGCCGCCCGGACACCTGTGGTGTCGGCCATCGGACACGAGCAGGACGCACCTCTGCTCGATTTCGTTGCCGACGTCCGTGCGTCCACGCCGACCGACGCGGCCAAGCGTGTGGTCCCTGACATGGCCGAGCAGTCCGCCCTGGTAGACGCTCTGCGTGGGCGCGCCCGGCGGGTCCTCGCCCACCGCCTCGACCTGGAGACCCGCCGGCTGGCCGACCTGCGGGGGCGGCCAGCCCTCGCGGCGCCGCTGCGCGACGTCGAGCACCGGGAGCAGGCCGTCGACGCGCTGCGCGCGCGGGCGCGGYGCTGCGTCACCCATACGGTGGACGTCGCCGGACGTGACCTGGCCCATGCGGCGGCACGGATGCGCGCGTTGTCTCCCGCGGCGACTCTGGAGCGCGGTTACGCCCTGATCCAGCGGGCGGACGGCCTGGTGGTGCGCTCTCCGGACGAGGTCACGCCGGGGGAGCGGCTGATGATCCGGGTCGCGGGCGGTACGTTCGCCGCCACCGTGCCCGCTGCCGGAGATGCCGCGGCCGACGCCCTCTCCGGACAGGGAGACCACGATGACCGATCCTGATCGCGAGCCGGCGGCCTCCGCCGGTGTCACCTACGAGGCGGCGCGGGCGGAGCTGGAGGACGTCGTCCGCCGGCTGGAGGCAGGCGGGTGCGCGCTGGAGGAGTCCCTGGCGCTCTGGGAGCGCGGTGAGGAGCTCGCCGCCCTGTGCCAGAACCTGCTGGACGGGGCTCGCGCCCGCCTGGCGGCGAGCCCGGCGGCACGGGCGGCAGCCGTGCCCGTGCCCCAGCCGGGCCCGGGGGGCCCGAGCGGGCCGGGCGGCGCCTGACCGCCGCGACAGGGTTCACTCGTTGGGCGGATCCACCCAGCGCCGCACAGGTTCGGCGGGCCGTAGGGTCGGGTGTGCGGGCCGTGGGTGACGGTCGCCGAGCCGGTGGCCCGACCGGGGCCGGTGCGGCCGTCTGATCTGGAAGATGAGGGCGTGGCGCGTCAACGCGGTCAGGAAACAGTTCGGGACATGGTGCTCTCGCTCGGCGTGGTGCTGGCGGCCGTCGCCGTCTTCTTCATCTTCGCGATGCCGCGCGGGACGGAGGATCCCGAGGTCAAGGTCGTCGACGTCGAGGCCACCCTGGTCCCGTACGCGCGCCAGGCGCCCTACCCGGCCTCGGCCCCGAGGGACCTGCCGGACCTGTTCAAGCCGACGTCCATCCGGATGACCCTGCCGTCGGGCGGCACCAGCGACGGTGACACCACCAGGATCACGATCGGCTACGTGGTGGACCGGCCCGAAGACCGCACCTTCGCCCGGTTCCTGCAGAGCAACGCCTCCGACGCGGTGCAGGCCATCCTCGGAGACCGCCCGGTCACCGGCTCGGTGGACGTTGCCGGCGAGCCCTGGGAGGAACGGCGGGACGACCGCGGCCACCTGGCGCTCACCCGGATCGTCGACGGAGTGACCACGATCATCGACGACGGCGGCGGCCCGGGTGCCGCGGAGCTGGCCGATCTGCGGACGCTCGCCGCCGCGGTCCGCCCCATTGATGCCACGGCGGCCGTCGGCACGACTTCCTGAGCGGACACCGCCACCTGAGCAGAACACCGCTTCCTGCGCGGTATGCCCCCCGCCCGGCGGGGCTGGCCGGCTCCGCCTGCCGGTATCAGTCCGGAAGCATCGACCCGGAAACGGCATCCGGAAGCTTTGGCCCGGAAACGGCTGCGGGTGGCCGTCACGCCCCCTCCGCGTGACGGCCACCCGTATCGATCTGTTTGACGCGGCACGTCCGGCGAAGGTTGCGCGCCTGTCGAAGATTTTTTCCGATGGTTCCGTGGCGGCCCCTGCGGGCGGCCGGCGGGCCCGCGCAGGCCCGTACGGGAGCCGTCCTCGGCACCGGACCGACTGCTGGCGCCCGGTGCCGGAGCGCTGTCACCTGGTGCTGGAGCGTTACCATCGGCACGCGGCGCGCCAGCCAACTACGCTCCTCCCGTGGCTGCCGAGACCGCTTCCGTACCCGTATCTCTAGCCGTCCAGGGCCAGGCGCCGGACAGGAACCTCGCGCTTGAGCTGGTCCGCGTGACCGAGGCCGCCGCGCTCGCCGCCGCCCGCTGGGTCGGGCGCGGCGACAAGAACGGCGCCGACCAGGCCGCGGTCGACGCGATGCGCAGGCTCGTCGGGACCGTGTCCATGCGTGGAGTCGTCGTGATCGGCGAGGGGGAGAAGGACGAGGCCCCCATGCTGTTCAACGGCGAGGAGGTCGGCTCCGGTGAAGGCCCGGACTGCGATGTCGCCGTCGACCCCGTGGACGGGACGACCCTGACGGCCAAGGGCATGAACAACGCGGTGTCGGTGATGGCGGTCAGCGAGCGCGGCTCGATGTACGACGCCAGCTCCTGCTTCTACATGGAGAAGCTGGTGACCGGGCCGGAGGCGGCGAGCGTCGTCGACATCGACGCGCCGGTGGAGGACAACATCCGCGCGGTCGCGAAGGCGAAGGGCATCCTGCCGCGTGACGTCACGGTGGTGGTTCTCGACCGCCCGCGGCACACGGAGCTGGTGAACCAGATCCGTGTCGCCGGCGCTCGCGTCAAGCTGATCTCGGACGGTGACGTGGCCGGCGCGGTCATGGCCGCCTCCGCCGACACCGGTGTCGACCTGCTGCTGGGCATCGGCGGCACCCCGGAGGGGATCATCGCCGCCTGCGCCGTGACCTGCACCGGCGGCGTGGTGCAGGGCCGGCTGTGGCCACGTGACGACGCGGAGCGGGCGAAGGTGTTGGACGCGGGCCACGACCCGACCCGCCTGCTGCAGACCCGCGACCTGGTCGACAGCGAGAACGTCTTCTTCGTGGCGACCGGCATCACCGACGGGGAGCTGCTGGCCGGGGTCCGCTACCGGCCGGGCGGGGCGAACACCTCGTCGCTCGTCATGCGCTCCCGTTCCGGCACCATCCGGCGGGTGGACAGCCAGCACCAGCTCACGAAGCTGCAGGCCTACTCGACCGTGCCCTTCTAGTCTCCTACCCTCGGGCCATGGCTGACACGGCCCGAGGCTCCGCCGCCGCGCCGACCGGCACGCCGGCATCCACGCCGTCCGGTGGCCGGCGGCGACCCGGGCGATGGCGTCCCGAACGGCTGCGGCGTCCCGAACGGGTGCGGCGGTCCGGCGGGGCGCGGTCCGGGCAGGGGCGTCCGACGGGTGGTGGCCCGGTGGGGCGGGCGGTGGCCCGGCTCGACCGGCCGGGGCCGCACGGCAGCGCGGCCGAGGTGACGACCATGCCCGCGGCCCTGCGGCGGTTCCTCGCGCACCCACGGCCGCCGGTGCTCCTCGGCGCGGTCGGTGCGGTCGCGGCCGTCCGGGCGCTGCGTGGCCCGGTGCGCCGCCGTGACGCGGTGACCGCCGCGGTCTGCCTCGGCGTGCAGCCGTTCGTCGAGTGGGGGGTTCACCGTGGGCTGCTGCACGCCCGGCCGGGCGGACGGCTGGGGTCGATCGGCTACCAGCTCGCCGGGTACGGGCACGAGCAGCACCACCGCGACCCCACCAACCTGGAC
The DNA here is from genome assembly GCF_001854655.1 of Parafrankia colletiae. Taxonomy (GTDB): domain Bacteria; phylum Actinomycetota; class Actinomycetes; order Frankiales; family Frankiaceae; genus Parafrankia; species Parafrankia colletiae. The sequence goes on from NZ_MBLM01000152.1 coordinate 124,894, forward strand.
ACGATGTTCCTGCGGCCCCGGGAGGTCACGGCCGGAGCCGCGGCCGGCGTGGCGGTGGCCGCGCTGGCCCCGCCGGCAGCAGGAACGGTCGCCGTCTGCTTCGGCCTCGGCGCGCTGGCCTACGACTGGACGCACTTCCTCATCCACACCGGCATCCGCCCCTCGGGCCGCTACTACCGGCGGGTGTGGCATGGCCACCGTCTGCACCACTACCGCAACGAACGGTACTGGCTGGGGGTGACCAGCCCGATCGCGGACGTCGTGCTGCGCACCTCGCCGACCCGCGACGAGGTGCCGGTCTCCCCGACCGCGCTCGGTGCCTCGGCACTGGTTGCCCGCAATGACCGCGGTGAGCGCACCGATCGGCCGGGTCGCCCCGGACGGAGGGGCCGGGACGTCCGCACGGCTGGCGCCGCAGGCACGACCGGCCCCAGGGCGCGCGGGTCGTACCCGCCGGTCTGATCAGCCCGCCGGCCCCGCCGGCCCCGCCGGCCCCGTCCGGTCAGCCCGTTCGAGCAGGCCGGCCGGGTCGGTGCACAGCGTCTCCACCGCGTACCGGATGCGCGCCGGGTCGAAGGTGCTGGCGTGGAACGAGGCGCTGACCTGCAGGCGGCCCATCAGCTGGGTGATCGCGAAGGTCACCAGCTCCGGATGGCCGGGTGTGCTCGCGGTGGCCAGGCGGGAGGGCAGGCCGGGCTGCCACGGCAGGCGCTCGAGCTCGCGCAGCCGTCCCAGGTAGTTCACGACCATCGCGGGCCGCGGCAGCGGCGGCATGCTGTCCGGCGGAGGCGGCGGCCGGCGGCACTGCGCCCGGGCGGTCACCAGGGCCATCGTCGCCAGGGGGCGCCCGGCGCCGAGGCCGGCGTCCAGCGTCGCGGCGACCGAGGCGGGGTCCAGCGCGTCCGGCGGATCAAGGCGGACGCCGACGGAGAAGTTCCCGGTCAGGCCGGCCGCTCCGGGCAGGTAGCGCCGGTTGTCGACGAGGACGTGCAGGCCCGGGGCGGGTGTCAGCCCCGCCTCGAGGAGCGCTGCCCGGGCGGCGGCGAAGAACACCGCGGTCCTGGTCACGCCACGTGCGTTGTGGGTGCGCCACTGGTGCAGCCGGGAGAGCAGACCAGGGTCGCTGGTGGCACTGGCCGAGCAGACGTCCGAACTCCAGCGGATCCGGCCGTCACCCGTGGCGGGCGCGGGCGCGGCGGTGGCTACGCGGGCGGGGGTGCTGCGGTGGGCGCGGGCGACGGCGAGCAGCCGGCCGGGCGAGCGACCGAAGTGATCGGCGAGCGCGAGCGCGAGCGGATGGCGCGGATCCGCGCCGACCAGCCCCACCGGGGGCTGTCCGTCCCGGGCGCGGGCCGTGAGTTCGGCCAGCAGGGTGACGACCGGACGACCGTCCAGCAGCGGGTGGGCCACCGACAGCGCGACCAGGTTCTCCCCGGCCAGCACCTGGAACGGGACAGCCGGATCGGCCTGGTCGTGCAGCTGTTTCTGCAGGCTGTCAAGGTCACCCGCCGTCGCGTCGACCGGGACGACCAGCTGGTCGCAGAAGTCGGCCAGCTCCGGGCGCGGCACCGGGAACCAGCGTGTCATAGCCGGCCCGACCGGCCCGACCGGCCTGACCCGCCCGACCGGCCCGACCGGCCCGCTGGACTGCCCGCGCAGCGTCCCGGGCCGGTGGAAGATCCGGTGGTCGGGGGCCAGCGCGGCGAGGTCCCGCAGCGTGGCCCGCAGCGCGCCGGGGCCGGGTGCGTCCAGCCCGGCGAGCAGAACGGTGGTGTGGGTGCCGCGCCAGCCGCGGTCGCGGCCGGGCATGCGGGTGCCCATCTGTCGACGCAGGCGTTCCGCCGCCGTGGTCGTCGCGGTCACAGGTGTTCCCCCTGGGGTGTTCCGGGCGCCGGCAGCGGGCGCGACAGGAGTGACCGACGTCCTGGCCGCTCACCGGCGAGGACGATCGCCGCGGCGAGGCACTGCGCCCCGGCCCACGCGACGCCGATGCCGGTCAGCCCGGCCCGGTCACCGAGGACGAGGGCGCTGCCCGGCACCAGGACGGCGAGCAGCAGGTGCATCCGGACGATCCAGCCGATCCGCAGGCGGGCCCGTGCGGCGCAGATCGCCAGCGTGACGACGGCCCGCCCGAGGCTGCCGAGCAGCAGCAGGCGCAGGACGTCCGCGCCCTCGTGCGCGTACTGGGTGCCGAACACGCGCAGCAGTACCGGTGCGCCGAGCGCGGCGACGGCGGTGATGACGCCGAGCCCGGCCAGTGTCCGGCGGCGCAGCGCCCGGTGCATCGAGGCGACGTCCGCCTCCGCGTGCGACCCCTCCACCACCAGCGACGAGCCCAGGGCGACGACCATCGCGTCCAGCGCCTGGACGATCATCCAGACCAGCCCGAACGGCGCCGCGGCGGCCGGCCCGACCAGGGCGACGACGAGTACCGGCAGCAGCGTCACGCCGATCTGGTCGAGCACCATCGCCGTCGACTCGCCGGCCAGGAAGCGCCGGAACACGCGGCTGTCGACGCCGGGCGCCGGGTCGTCCCGGGTCGGCAGCACCCGGGTGAACAGCAGGTAGGCCACCGGCACGACCACGACTGCCGCGGGGATGATCCACGCGGCCAGCAGGGCGCCGGCCGTRCCGCCGATGGCGAGGAGCAGGCCGAACTTCGCGGCGCTGTAGGCCGTGTTCTTCACCGGGACCCAGGTGGCGCGCCGCATCCCGGTCAGGGCCGCGTCCTGCAGCGCGAACACCGACCAGATGCCGACGGCCAGCACGAATCCGACGGCGGGAAGTGGGCGTTCCAGCGTGTGAAAGGCATCGGACACCCGCGGGGCGGCCAGCACGAACCCGGCCCCGAGCAGGAGGCTGAGGACTGCGGCGGTGGCGGTACCGCCGGCGACCAGCGCCGCCCGCCGACGCCCGGCCCGTGGCAGGAAGGCGGCCAGTGCCGGCCCGAGGTTGAGCTGACCGAGCATCGACAGCGCCATCATCGCGGAGACCAGCGCGGTGGCCTCACCCACGGCGGCCCGCGGTGTGGTGTGTGCCGCGGCGATCCAGAACCCGGCACCGAACAGCGCGGAGATCAGCCCGCTCAGCGCGAGCGCCGCGCCGTTGCGGTACAGCGTCCCGCCCGCTCCGGTCGGACGTCCGCAGGCCTCGGCGGACCTTCCGGACGGCGGGGGAGCGCCCACGGCGGCGGCATCGGTGCCGATGGCAGGGGACGTGCCGGAAGGCATGGGGGAGCCGGCCGCGTTCGTCGGCGCGCTCACGTGGACGGCCCGGCGGAACGGTAGCGGTAGATCCGGGTGTTCGCCGTCGAGTACCAGAGGCTGAACCGCCCGGAGTCCTCCAGAGCGGCCTCCAGCGAGCGGAGCGCGCGTGGCGGGGCGATCCGGTAGATGTCGGCGTACGTCTCCTGCGAGGTGGCGAAGACCAGGTAGCTCTCCGGGCCGTACCCGTCCAGGACCGCCTCGACGGTGTCGACGTCCGGACGGCCCAGGGGGCGGCGGCGCAGCTCGGCGTGGTCCAGCAGCGCGGGGACGTTCTGCTCGGCCGGGCCGAACCGGTCGTAACCGCCGGTCAGCTTCACCGGAAAGTCGGGGGTCGCCGTCACGATCGCGGCGCCGGGCGTGGCCGCGTCGTACAGATGCTCCGCGGCGTGAACCTCGTCCGCCGGGAGGATGTTCATTGCGGCCTGGCCGTGGAAGGCCGGCATGAACAGCGCGGCGAGCACGCCGAGGACCGGCAGCACGGAGAGGGCCCGGCGTGGGCGCCACCGGTGTCCCGGGCCGGGCGCGAGCGCGCGGGCGGCCAGGATCGCCGACCACGGCAGCGAGAAGAGGACCACGCGGAGGATCCCCTCGCCGCCGTAGTTCTGCCCGATGATCAGCCCGCCTGCCGCGAGGACGAGAACGACGGGGACGAGGGCCCGTCCGTCCCCGAGCGGTCGGGCCCCGGCCGGGGCGGCGACGGCCGGCGCGGTGACGGTCGGGGCGGTGACGGTCGGGGCGGCCGCGGGCCCGCGTGCCCAGCGCACGGCGCCGAGCGCGGCCAGCAGCCACACCGCGATGCAGAGCAGCTGTCCGGCGAGACCGTTGAGGTTCTTGCCGGGCATCGGGTCCGGGGTGAACGGGCCCTGCGTACGCACGTTGGCGATCGGGTCCATCCCGCTGAACAGCCCGAAGCTGCCCTGGACGTAGTCGAGGTTGGGCAGCAGGTACGCGACCGCGACGACGGCGAGCGCGACGACGAGCCACCACGGCCGGACCATCCCGAGAACCGTCAGCGCGGCGACTCCGAGCACCAGCATGTACGGGGTCAGCTGGTGGCTCGCGACCACGGCGGCCTGCAACAGGACGACGAGCGTGACGACGGTCGCGCGCGGTGGTGTCCGGCGGCCGGCCGCCACGTCCGTGGCTGCGAAGGGGGCGAGGGCGAGGCGCCGGTGGACCAGTGCCCCGGCTACCCGCAGCACCACCCGGTTGACCCGGTTCTCCCGCGGCTCGGTGAAGTGGTCGACCACCAGGATGAAGATCCCCAGCGTGAGGGTGAAGGCGAACGCCTGCGGCGCGAAGTAGCTCTGGCCGACCCAGTTCGTCAGCACGAACAGCAGGCCGGCGAGCTGGCCGAGCCGGGCGTCGCCGAGCAGCCGGCGGCCCAGGGCGGCGACGGCGGCCGTGCAGACCAGGAGGAAGAAGACCTCCGCCCAGCCGGCGTACTCGACGGGGCTGCCCCGACCGGCCAGCCAGGAGAAGGCGGCGCTGACGGCGAAGAATCCCGGCCACCGGTGATAGATGTCGATGTCCGGCGAGACCGATCCGTGCATCTCGATGTACCGGGTCACCCCGATGTGCTTGTACGCCCAGAAGTACTGCGGTACGTCCGACACCGCGGGGACAGTCCCGTAGAGCGCGACGACCAGCGCCGCGGTCGCCAGCGCGATCAGCGCCGGGCGGGCACGGCGCTGGCAGAACGCCGCCGCGGCGGCACCGAGCAGCAGCGCCACCCCGGCGAACCAGGTGATCGGCAGCGCGGGCAGCAGGCCGTGGTCGTTCATGCGGGCCAGGTCGATGCGGCCCAGCGAGACCGCCCACAACAGCAGTCCCGTGCCGGTGAGGAGTACGGGCACGGCGATGTCGGCCCGCGGGCGCGGCACCGCCCGGACCGCGGCGCGTGGGACGCAGGAGACGATGATGCTCACGGCGGTCCCTCGGAGCCCTCGCCCAGCCCGGCCCCGGCCCCGGTCCCAGCCCTGGTCCCAGCTCCGGTCTGACCGCCGGACTGCCGTGCGTCCAGCCACAGCCTGGTGACGAGGGCGGCCGCGCTCGCCAGGCCGATACCGCTGGCCGCGACGGCGGGATGCCACAGGCGCAGCCACACCATCGCCAGCGCGCAGACCGTCTCGATGGCCAGGCTGAAGGCGCAGGCAAGCGCGAGCCAGGCCATCGGGTCGCGCCGCGGCAGCCAGGCGAGCACCGCAGCGCCGGGGAGCAGCGCGGCGGTGACGAGCGCGGCCGCCGGGCGGGCCGGGCCGACGTATCCCGTCGCGACCATGGCCGCCGTCGCGACGGCCACGAGGAGCAGCCCCGGCTGCACCGCCCGGTCGAGTCGGGCGCCGGTCACGACGCGCCGGCCGTCCCCGCCCAGGCCGCCTTCCCCGGTCGGCGCAGGGACCGCTGCTGGTGCAGGGAGCGTGCATAGCAGACCGGGCCCAGGGCGAAGCCGAGCCACTCACGGGCGGCCAGCGGGAGACCGACCGACGACGCCCGGCCGCCGTTGTCCAGATGGCCTGCGCCGCCCACGGCACTGGCACTGGCACTGGTCGGGTGGCCTGTGCCGGCCGCGCCGCCGCGGGCGGTCAGCGCGCGCAGGTGTCCGGCCGCGGCCGGGATCTGGCGGATCATGCGGCGCCGGCTGCGCCGGTCGGAGAGGTGCTTGGCCAGGTAGGCGGACAGGCCCGTCCCGTACCCGAAGAGCTGGCGGCGCAGCGCGTCGAGATCGGCCCGGTGGCCGTGCCAGGCCACGGCGGACGGTTCGTAGGCGAGCGCGTGGCCGTCCAGCAGGACCCGCAGGAACAGGTCGAGATCCTCACCGCCGCGGGTCGGCGTGCCGGCGCCGAGGGCGGTGTCGAAGCCGCCGAGCCCGCGGAGCACCGCCGTCCGCACGGCGAAGCTCGCGCCGGTGCCCAGCAGCCCGGCGGCGAACGGATGGAGCACGGACGGCCCGGTGTGCGCGTCGTACACCCGCGGCCGGCAGCTGCTCCCCCAGCTGACCCGGGCGTCGAAGTGGCGCTCGGCGGCACTGTCCAGGGTGGCGGCGGGGACGAGACCGGTCACGCAGGCGACGTCCGCGCGGCGGGCGAAGCCGCGGGTGAGCCCCGCGACCCACCACGGATCGACGGCGACGTCGTCGTCGGTGAAGGCGATGATCGCTCCGCTGGCGGCGGAGAGCCCGCGGTTGCGCGCGTGGGAGAGACCGGGCCGGTCCTCCCGCACGTATCGGAAGCGCGGCTCGCGGCCGACGGTTCGCTGGAAGGCCTGCCAGGTCGAACTGTCGGACGGAGCATTGTCCACGATGATGATCTCCAGATCCGGGTGCCGCAGTGCCCGCAGCCGTTCCAGGCAGCCCGGCAGCAGCCCGGCCCGGTTCCGGGTGCAGACGACGACGCTCACCCGCCCGTCGGCGGCTCCGACGGTGTCCGCACCGGCGGCGTTGTCCGCGCTGTCCGCCCGGCCGGCGCCACTGTGGCGGGCGGCCGTGGCCAGTGGGCCGAGCCGGTCGACCTCCGCGCGTACCCGGGCCAGCTCGTCGGGCAGGTCGGTCACGACCGCGGACCACACCGCCTCCGGGGTGATCCCGCCGCCGCTCGGAACCGCCGCCGTCGTTCCGTCCGTCGTTTCGGCCGGTGTGCCGAGCAGGTCGAGAACGACGAAACCGACGGGCACTCCCTGCCACCGTGCGAGGACCCGGGCCCGGTCGTATCCCGTCCGTGCCTCATGGCCGCTCGGTGCCTCGTGGCCGGTGCCGAGCGGGCGGCGGGGGGCTCCGAGCGGATCGGCGAGCTCCATCTCACCCGTCCACACCGCGCCCCGGCGGTCGGTGGGCATGACGGGGCCGCTGGACGGCAGGGTGCCGACGGGGCGGCCCTGGAGCCGGCCGCGGGCGTAACCGGACGTGGTGAGCGCCAGGCCGGCGACAACCGCCGCGGCGCGGCGCCGGTCGCCGCGCCGGCGCAGGTCACGCGCGACGGCCCGCGGCAGCACCGAACGGACGTAGGCACGCTCGGAGGCGAGCCCCGTCGCCGCGCCGACCCGGCCGCTGACAATGGCTTTGGACAGGCCTTCGGCAAGGCAGCGGCTTCGGAAGTAGCGCCAGGTGGCGCGGTTCGCCGCGATCTGGTGGGTCACGACCGCGTCCGGCACGTGGAGCACCGCGGCACCGGGGATGTCGCGGCGGACGCGGATGTAGAACTCCGTTTCCTCGCAGCCGAGCGGTGTCGCGCCGAGGCGCCCCAGCCCGTCGGTGAAGCCGGCCACGGCCGTCCAGGCGGATCGGCGCAGCGACATCGCCGCGCCGATCGGGTTGCGGATCGGGGCGATGCCCCGCGGCAGGCCCGGGTAGCTGCAGCCGACGACCCAGTCGAACTCCGGTGGGAACCAGCGGGGCCGGCCCCCGGGCCAGGCGGGCACGACGAGACCACCGGTTCCCTGCACCGCCGGGTCGGCGTACGGCCGGACGAGCCGCGCGAGCCAGTGCGCGTCGGCATGCGCGTCGTCATCGAGGAACGCCACCACCTCGGACGTCGCCCGCGCCACCCCGGTGTTCCGGGCGCCGGAGAGGCCTCGGGGACCCGTGTTGACGATGACGTCGACGCCGGTGAAGGCGGCCCGGGCGCGGCGACGGAGAGCCTCGTTGTGGTCCGTCACGAGGATGATCTCGTCGGCGGGTGGCGGCTGGGCGACGATGCTCGCGACTGCCCGCTGGAGATCCACCCACCGGTCCTCGGTATAGGCGCAGATCACCACCGATACGGAAGCCGGCACCGTGCGGGGCGCGGTGTCGTGATGCGGGCCCGTCACGCGCGGCCCAGCCCGCTCCGGGCCGCCCAGCCGTAGCTCGGTGTGTGCCGCGGCGCGGGGATGCGGGCCCCGCCGTGCGAGGCGGTCCACGGCCTCCGCGGGCGAGGGGCGGGCAGGGTGACGTCGGTCCGTGGTCGCGGCGTTCCTGAGCGCCGCCCCCATTCGACCATGATCGTGCGCAGCACCCGCAGCCCGTCCGAGGCCGCGTTGAGGTTGCTGGTGCCGTGGATCCGCGGATGTTCGAAGCTCGGTACCTCGACCACCCGCAGGCCCGCGTGGGCGACCCGCATGGTGATCAGCGTCTCGATCTCGAAGCCGTCCCCCCACTGGCCCGGCGTGCCCGGGGCGCCGGGCTCGACGTCCAGCGCGGGGAGAACGTGGCGCCAGAAGGCGTTGTAGCCGTAGCAGAGATCGGAGTAGCGACTGCGCAGCAGCCCGTTGACCAGCCCGCTGAGGGCGAGGTTGCCGGTCCGCCGCAGCGGCGTGATGTCGCTGCTGCCGCCGCCCGGCAGGAAGCGGGAGCCCTTCGCGAAGTCGGCGCCGGATCGCAGGACGTGAACGAAGTCGGCGATCTCGGTCGGGTCGGCGGAGCCGTCCGCGTCCAGCATCACGATGATGTCGCCGGTCGCGGCGGCGAAACCGCAGGCAAGCGCGTTGCCCTTGCCCCGGCGGGTCTGGCACACCACGACGATGTCCGGCCGCAGCGACCGGGCGACGTCGACGGTGCCATCGGTCGAGTGACCGTCCACCAGGACGACCTCCGCGTCGGCGGGCAGCCGCAGGAGGATGTGTGGCAGGTTTCGTGCTTCGTTGAGCGTCGGGACAACGATGCTGACAGCCGGCGCTTCGACCCGGGCGGTGCTGGTGGTCGGTGCCTGGTCGGTTGTCATTTCCCCTGACTCCCCCCTGACGCTGACCGCGGCAGCACGGTCGAGCTGGGTTGTCTGTGGATATCGACGGCCTCGCCCGGCCAGCACGACATGGCGCGGCATGGCTGCGCAGGGCGCGGCGCGGTCGCGGTGGTGGTGGCGACGGGCGCGCGTCGGGATGGCCCAGGCGGGCGGGTGCGAAAGGTTCCGGCGTCGGCGTCGGCGTCGGCGCCGGTGGCGGTGGCGGTGGGACGTGGTCGGCGGTGGCCGCGTGCCCCGTGTGCGTCATCCGGCGCGTCCGGGTCCGGTCCGCGCCTGAGCAGAGACGAACGTAACCGCCTCGGCGAATGTGCAGGCTGCGTCGCGTGGGGTGATGGGCGTCGGGCGGTCACCCGGACAGCCGGAGATTGCCCTGGGTGATGCACTGACGACAACAGGTAGATGTCGTGGCCCGCAACCGCGAACCGGGCAGAACGGAACGAGAAGTCACGTTCTGGTCGCCACGGTGGCGGGATGGCGCTGGTGCGTCCCTGATCGACGTCGGTGCCTGGGCCCGGAGTGCTGGTGCTGCTACCGGCCGCGTTCGGAAGTGTGGTGATGCAGGTCACGGCCTGGGTGGCTGTGGCCGTCCAGGCCCGGCCGCGGCTCCCGGTCGGTGTCGGTGTCGGTGTCCGGGCGCCGGTCGACGTCGAGCAGTGGCCTCCCGCGCGTCGGGCGGCGTCGAGCGGTGCTGCCAGCCCGTCCCGAGCGTCGGGCTCGGCCGGCGAGACTGATCAGCGTTCCAGCCATCGAGTCGGCCTGCGCGGCGAGGGTGTGATGCGCGACGACGCTGGCCCGGGCCCGGGCGCCGAGCAGTTCGGCGAGCGTCTGGTCACCCAGCACTCTGGCGATCCCGGCGCTGAGATCGTCGACGTCGTCCTGACGGGCCAGCAGGCCGGTTGCGCCATCCGTGATCACCTCGGGGATTCCTGAGGTCGGGAAGGAGACCACCGGCCGCCCACAGGCCTGTGCTTCCAGCACGCTCAGCGGCAGCCCTTCCAGGCTGGAGGCGAGGACGAGGACGTCGCTGGCCCGCAGCAGATCGCCGATGTCGGACCGCGCGCCCAGGAAGACGACCCGGTCGCCGAGCAGTTCGGCGCCCAGCCGGCGCAGGGACGTCCCGGACGTCGGATCGAGGCTGGGGGCGCCCGCGACGGCCAGCCGGGTCGACGCCAGGTGGTCGGGCAGCGCGGCCACCGCCCGGATCACCTTGTCGATGCCCTTGCGAGGGTCGAGCCGTGACATGGCCAGGACCAGCGGGGCATCGGGGTCGGTGGACAGGCAGGCCCGCACACCGGGGTCCGCCGGGCCGGGGGACAGCGCATCGGTGTCGACGCCGTTGCGGATCACCACGGTGTGCCCGGCCGCCCAGCCGGGCAGTGAGGCCGCGACGGCGTCGCTCACGGCGACCGTGCGGGCTGCCGCCCACACGGCCACGCCGCGCAGCCGTCCGATCAGGTCGGGTTCGTTCTCCTCGTGCAGGACGAGCAGCGCCGGCCGCCGGCATGCCGCCGAGGCGAGCACGGCTTCGAGATGGGACCAGTGGCTGTTCGCCTGCACGACGTCGATGCCGAGCCGGCCGGCGATCCGCGCCGTGCGGGCCGCGGTGGCCGCGGTCCGCACGGCTTCGCGGGCGGCGAGCGGCGCGCTCGGGCGGCCGTCGGAGCGGCGCAGCGCCCGGTTCGCGGGTACCGGCAGGGCGACGTGCTCCCGGCCGGCGGCCCGCCAGGCCACCGCCGTGGCACTGCCCGCCGGGGCGGCCAGGATCTGCTCGATCCCGCGCTGCTCCAGCAACGGGGCGAGCCGCAGGACGAAGCGCTGGGCACCCCAGAGGCCTTCGCCCTGCTCGATGATGAGGACCCGCGCGACCGGCTGCCTGCCCACCTCGGCGACGTTACTTCAAGTCACTCGACGTGTCTTCTCGGTAATGGTCGGCGAGGGGCTGCGCAGCAGCCACCCGGGCCGGCCGAGGCGGCGGGACATCGCCGGAACGGCGGCGACGAACCGCCCGAGCAGGAGCGCCAGCGCCCAACCCGCCACCCCGTAGGCGGACGCCGCCGCCGGAAGAACGGCGACGAGGGTGATGAGGCCCGCCAGGGCTCCCAGCGCGCGTGGCCGGGTCCGGGCCGCCGTGGGCTCCGCGGCCGTCACCGCATCGATCACCATGATCAGTAGCAGCAGCCGGCAGCAGGCGGTCCCCGCGCCGACGTGCTCCGGGCTGAGGGCGGCCCACGGCAGCGGGGCTGCCACCAGCGCCACGACAACTCCCGGCAGCACCGCGGGCCCGTGCTCCTCGACCAGCCGGCCGACGGCCAGGATGACGAACACCGCCAGCGCGAACGCCCCCGAGGCGGCGTCCGCCTGACGGCCGACCAGGAGCAGGACCAGCGCGGTCGCGGCCATCGGCCAGACCGCGCCGCCGGCCAGCAGCCGCCCCGCGGCGGCCCGTCCCGCCACGACCGGCCCCGCCGGGGCCCGCAACGGGTGGGGCCGGGCTGCCCCGGCCCGTTCTGCCGGGGGCTGTGCCGGCGAGGGGAACGGCGCTGGCCGCTGGGCGGCGTTGGACTGCCAGAGCAGCCATCCGCACCGTGGGCCGGCCGCCAGCGCGACCGGGGCCAGCCAGGCGAGCAGAGCCAGATGCGCCTGGCTCGCGCCGGTGTCGCTGAGGGCAATGATCGTGCCGAGCCGGGCGAGGCCGACCGCCGCGCCACCGAGTGCCTCGGCCCCCAGCCGGCCGCGGGGGCCGGCCGGCCCCCGCGGCCGGCCCTGCCACAGGCTTCCGCTGGCCGCGGCCAGCGGAAGGAGAATGAGGAAGCCGGGGCTCACGCTGAGAAAGGCGAGGCCGGGAATCAGCCAGCCGCTCGCTCCGGCGAGCAGCGCGGCGCCGCAGGCGGCCAGCAGGCCTGCGCGTAGCCGGCGGTGCGCACCGGCGCCGGCGGTGGCATCGCGCGCGAGCTGCACGACGAGCCACACGCACAGCGCCGCGGCGGTGTCGACCGCGAGGACCGGGGCCGGCACCCGGTGCGCCGCGAAACCCCAGAAGGCGACGGCGAGCAGCAGCGCCGTCACCTGGGAGGTGACGGCCACCGTTCGGCTCGCCGCGGCGGTCCGACTGGCCCGCGACACCCGCTCGGGCCAGCCCGCGCGAGCCGCGTCCTCCGTCCAGTCCGCGGTGCCGGCCCAGTCGGCGTTCCCGGTCCAGGCCGCGTGCCAGGCCCAACCGGCGCTCAGGTCCCGGCCACTGCCCGCGTCACCGCGCGTGGCGGCGCTGGTGCGCCGGCCCGCGCTCACTTCCCCCTCGGCGCAGGTCTCCCGGCCGGTGCCGGCCTCTCTGACTGCGCCGGCCTCTCTGACTGTGCCGGTATCGCTGCTCGTGCCTGCATCCCTGCTCGCGCCTGCTTCTCTGGCCGTGCCGGTTGCCCGGGTGCGGCCGGTGTTCTCGATCAGGTCCGCGCGGCAGGTCGGATCCGCGGGCCCGGTCAGCTCCGTGGGGGCTGTCGGGGTTGTCGGATCCACCGGCTCGTGCCGCTGGCCTGCCGCCGGAGTGCTCACTGCTGGGGACGTCCAGGCCGGTCCGACGCGGGCAGGTGCGTTCCCTCCGCGGCGCGTGGCGCGAAGCGCGGGCGGTAGGCGATGCTGAGCCGAGCCGGGATACGTGCGCCGATCGTGGAGGGGACGAGCCGGAAGCGCGACGCCGGCTGGACCGTGCGCGGCAGCGTGCGGCCGATGCCGTTCAGCCAGGCGCGCACACGGTGGTCGGCGAGGCCCCCGTCGACGGTCAGCCGGGTGAGTGCGAACGGATCGTCGCCCGGATGCGACAGCGCCTCCCCGACGGCGCAGGCGGCGCTGTAGCCGGCGGCGATCACGAGCTGGCGGACGGTCGGGTCCCACCCGCCGCGGGGGTAGGCGAACGACCGCGGCTCGTCGCCGGTGACGGCGGCCAGCCGCCGCCGACACAGAGTGATCTCCGCGGTCACGTCGGAGCGGTGCAGCTCGTCGAGGCGCCGGCCACTGTGGCCGCTCGCGCCGATCTCGACGCCCAGTTCGTGCAGGCGGCGGACCTCTGCCTCGGTGAGCATGCCGGGCCCCCCGAGCCGGGAGGTGGTCACGAAGACGGTCGCCGCCAGGCCCCGCTCAGCCAGCTCGCGCGCGGCGACGAAGGTCGCCGCGCGGTCGCCGTCGAAGGTCACGACGAGCGCGTCGGCCGGTGCCTCGGCGGAGCGCAACGCCGCGCAGTACTCGGAGACGGTCATGAACCGGCGGTTGGATCGCTGGATCATGCGGCGGTGCCGGGCGAACACGGCCGGGGTGACGGTCGATCGGCGCGGGACGTGCCCGGTGGGATCGGCGGCCACGTCGTAGCGGAGGATCGGGACCGGCTGCGGCCGACCGGCCGTGCCGGCATGGCCGCGGTACCGGTTGCTCACCGGCGCGGACTGTGCGGGCCCGACGTTGTCCGGGCCTTCCTTGAATTCTTTGCACTCAGCTGTGGTGACGGATTGTGGGGAAGACACTATCGCCCCTCCAGCGGTCCCCGGGCCGCCCGTTCTCGCCGGGTCGGCTCACATCGCGGAAAGTAACCGGTTGGCGTCCTGCGGAATCTAGCATGGGTGATTGCTGGGTGTAGCGACGCCATTACGGCTGGCAGATCTGTGTCAAGAGGTGAGCGGAAAATGAAAGGTCATCGAAGGCGCTTCCGTGCGGGACCCCGGAGTCATTCGCCGGTCCCAGCCGGCCCTTGGTGCGTTCTCATTCTTGCAAGTTAGATCATCTTGTTTCGTTAACTCTGTGCCGCATGACGGTCGGAGAGTCGGGATGACCCCGCCGTCGCCGTGTCCGCTGTGGAGCCAGGGACGGTCGTCACCTCTGCCGCCGATCTCCGCTGTGACTCGCGGCGCGGCGCGCGTCAGTACCCGCCGACACCAGCACCTGGCACCGGCTCGTGGGGCTGAGACCGGTAGCGGTGCCGGGTGGACGGGCCGGACTGTCGTGTTGCACGGATTGCCGCCAGCGGCTCGTGCGCCCGGCGACAGTGCCGAGAGCGGCGCTGCGTCACGGCCGGCGGGAAGCGGCTAGGGCGGGGGTGCTCCCGCCCGCCCGAAACGGCGCTGAAGGCGCGTGAACCGCGGACATTCGCATTTGCCGCAGTCGCTTCCCGGTCGGTAATGCCGGTGCGAATCATCCCTGTGGCCGCACCGGCAGGTACGCCACCAGGAGCGCGGGGCGCGACCCTGGAAATTCGGCGTGTTGGTGGGCACGGACTGACAGTACCCCACGGATCAGCCCAACCGATTGTTGTGCTGCCTACCCTCGGGTGCCTAATGGTGGTGGAGGGCCGTCCTGGCCTGAGGAAAGCCCGAGAGTGCTAACCCGTGAACAATCTGGACGAATCGTTCCGGTGGCGCCTTGGTGTGTGTCCCCGGTCGCGGAAACTCCCTGCTCGGCGCCGGTGTGGAACCGGGCGGGACGGTGCGGCCGGCGCACCCTCCGGGCCCGGCGACCGTCGCGGCGGAGTACCGCTCCGGGCTGGGCGGGTTTGGCCCGGCTCCGGCGCGGGGAGGGGAGAGGCCGGCCGAGGGGACGGAGAGGCTACAGCGGCCGGCGGCGGCGGGCCGCCGCGGACTGGGCGAGCGAGCGCTGCCGCTCGCGGCGGGCGACCTGCGCGCGCCGGCCGCGCACCGCGGCCARCACCGCGACCAGGATGACCGCGGCGAGCAGCACCGGAGCGTGCAGGATCATCTCGGAACCGATGTCGAGCGCGCGGTTGCGCAGCCCGGCGCTGCCGTCACCGGCCGCGGGGTTCAGGAAGCCCACAATGATGGTGATCAGTGCGTAGGCGAGCGGCGGCATGATCACAACGCCGATCAGGTCGTCGACGTGGACCCGCGCGATCGCCAGCACACACGAGGCCACGAAGAGGACCCCGAAGACATACCGGAGATTGTCGAAGAGCAGCGAATCGACAACGGCACCGACGCTGCCGGCAATGACCACGAGCAGCGCCGCGCCCAGCGCGGTGAGCCCGCGCCGGGTTCCGGTGACGACCGTCGTGCGTTCCGGTGCGCCAGGGCGTTGGCGTGGGTTGGGCGGGTACGCGTCATCCGGCGCGCGGCCGCGGCCGGGCCTGCCGGGCGATCCGGCGGACTGCCGGTGAGGCGGCGTACTCACCAGGGCAAGGTACCGCCCCGACATTGCGACTGCGTCAGGGCGATGGGCCGGAGAACGAACGCGTCCTGGTCACTGCACTTTGGGCATACCTTTATGCACGATGCGCTACCAATTGCCGTGGCGCGCCAGGCCACGGCGGGCGCGTCCCGCGCGGGCGCGTCGGTTGCGCGGGATGGCGCGGGACTGCGCGGATGACCGTGCGGAAGCAGCTCGATCCACCGGGTGGTGGGCGAGTGCCCCGCGTCGCGCAGTGCCTGGGCCGGGTCGGACGGCGCCCGCGACCGGGGGCGCCGTCGACACTGTCCGTGACCACGCCTGTCGCATCGGGAAGATGGTGTGCTCGAATGGACCGATGGTGCCGCTGCCGGGCACCCGGGTCCCGATGCGGCCATCCCGCCCGGGGCCGCCGCGGCCCGGCCGCTGTACCGCACCGGCGGCGGTGACCGGGGCGATCACCCGTAGACTGCTCGGTCATGGGTCTGTCGATCGGCATCGTCGGGTTGCCCAACGTGGGCAAGTCCACGCTGTTCAACGCCCTCACCCGGAACGAGGTCCTGGCGGCCAACTACCCGTTCGCGACGATCGAGCCCAACGTGGGCGTCGTCGGCGTCCCGGACCCGCGGCTGGCGAAGCTGGGCGAGATGTTCTCCAGTGCGCGGGTCGTGCCCGCCACGGTGAGCTTCGTCGACATCGCCGGCCTGGTCAGGGGCGCGTCGGAGGGGCAGGGCCTGGGTAACCGCTTCCTGGCCAACATTCGTGAGTCGGACGCAATCTGTCAGGTCGTCCGGGTCTTCTCGGATCCCGATGTGGTCCATGTCGAGGGCAACGTCGACCCGGCGTCCGACATCGAGACCATCAACACCGAGCTGGTGCTGGCCGACCTGCAGACCATCGGTGCCCGGCTGCCGAAGCTGGAGAAGGAAGCACGCCTCGACCGTGCGAAGCAGCCGCTGCTGGCCGCGATGAAGGCGGCCCATGAGGTTCTCGACGCGGGCCGTCCGCTGTCCAGCGAGCCGTCGGTCGACCGGGCCGCGCTGCGGGAGCTGTTCCTGCTCACCGCGAAGCCGTTCCTCTACGTCTTCAA
Source organism: Parafrankia colletiae (assembly GCF_001854655.1). Classification (GTDB taxonomy): domain Bacteria; phylum Actinomycetota; class Actinomycetes; order Frankiales; family Frankiaceae; genus Parafrankia; species Parafrankia colletiae. The sequence goes on from NZ_MBLM01000152.1 coordinate 141,126, forward strand.
CGTCGACGAGGACGTCCTGGCTGACCCCGGCCGGCACAAGGAGCTCGCCGAGCTCGTGGCTCCGGCCGACGCGATCGTCCTCTGTGCGAAGGTCGAGGCCGAGCTGATCGAGCTTCCCGAGGAGGACGCCACCGAGCTGCTGGCGTCCCTCGGGCAGGAGGAGAGCGGGCTGGCGCAGCTGGCCCGCATCGGTTTCCACACCCTCGGGCTGCAGACGTTCCTCACGGCCGGCCCGAAGGAGTCCCGCGCCTGGACGATCACGGCCGGTGCCACCGCGCCCGAGGCCGCCGGCGCGATCCACAGCGACTTCCAGCGCGGCTTCATCAAGGCCGAGATCGTGTCCTATGACGACCTGATGGCGGGCGGCTCGATGGCGGCGGCCCGTGCCGCCGGCCGCGTCCGTATGGAGGGCAAGGACTACGTGATGGCCGACGGCGACATCGTCGACTTTCGCTTCAACGTCTGACCGGGGGCGGCTGCCCGGCGGCGGATGTGCCGCCGCCCACGGGTGGTGACTACTGCGGGGCGCTCTTCGGGGCGGGCTCCGAGCCGTCCATGACGACCTTGCCGACGGCCCGGCCGGAGCCGACGATCTCATGGGCGCGACGCAGGCTCTCGGGAGTGAGCCCGGGCAGCGTCACCGTCCTCGTGGTGTGTCGGCGGCGGTGACCTCCCGGCCGCCCACGGCGACGACGGCGATGTTCCCGTGGGCGTTCCCGTAGGCGTCGGCGCCTCTGCCAGTGCTCGTCGGGTCCGTGGCGTTGTCCGTCATGGGTGGTGTCCTTCCTGGCGTGTCCTTCTCGGCCCTGTCGGCCAGGTACCCCGTCCGGCCGCGACAGCAGGCCGTTGGGTGTGAAGCAGCAGGTGGGCCGCACGGGGGAGGACGGAGACGGCGGCCTCCGCCGGTCCGCGGCGCCCGGTGGCCTTCCACAGGGTGGCAGCGGCCAGAGCCACCAGGATCTGCAGCACGTACGACCTGGTCGGGTCCGTGGGCAGAACGTCCGTGGACATCACCACCACATGCAGCGCGTAGAAGGTGAGGGTCATCGCGCCGAGAGCCGCGATCGGGCGGGTCAGCGGGACACGGGCGATCAGCAGCGCCAGGCCGAGCAGCGCCAGCGCCGTCCCGGTGGTGTGCGCCAGGTCGAACGGCGTCGTCGAGTGCGGTGTGTCGACCGCGAGCCACCAGGCGGTGTCCGTCGGCGTCGTCCCGTACAGGCCCGAGTCGATGAACCAGCCCTGTGGCAGGCTTCCCACCCCGGAGACCACGGCCGGGTCCCCGAGCCGGCCGCTACCGCCGACTGGCCCGAGCAGCAGCCAGGACGTCCCACTGGCCACGGCGGCGAGCAGCAGGCCGCCGGCGAACAGGCGCACCGCGACCGCGCGTGACCGCAGGTCCGCGTGGGCCACGGCCATGCCGACACAGAGGTAGCCCAGCCAGGCGAGGGCGGGGTAGACCCCGCTGACGGTGAGCTTCGCCAGCAGGTGGCCCGGTTCTGCCAGGTCGTCGAACCTCGGTGAGGACAGGTCCGAGGCGGGCAGGTCGTCCCGGACGGCCTGGCTGACGGCCGGCACCGCGGTCGTCGCCAGCACGGCGACCGTCACCAGGACCGGGACGGACGCTCGCAGCAGCGGTAGTGCCAGCACGAACAACAGCGCGTAGTAGACCAGGATCACCGCGATGCCCGAATCGGCGTAGGCGAGTGCCAGCCCGATCACCCCGACACCGAGCGCGCGCAGGAAGACCGAGAGCCGGGCCTCGGCAGCGGCCCGCCGGCGGGTGGACAACACGAGGGCCACCCCGGCGAGGACGGCGAACGCCGCGGCGGATCGTCCCGCGGCGAGAGTGAACGCGGGCGAGACCGCTGGATCGTCCGACCCGGTGTCGGTGAAAGCGGGGTAGACGTGGGTCGCAACCATGCCGATCAGTGCGACGCCCCGGGCGAGGTCGACCCCGGTGATCCGCCTGGACCCGGGCTGGCTCGAATCGTCCATGCCCTCCAGGGTCGCAGCATCTGGGACTCCCGGGGTGGGGGACCGGCCGCGTAAGGTGCGGTTCGTTCGGGGGGAACGGCGAAGCGGAACGGGTGACGCACAGATGATCTGTCATCTGGTGGGGCGGGACGAGTGGGCCTTCGGAGCGGGCAGCTACCGTCCCGCGAGCCTCGGCACCGAGGGCTTCATCCACTTCTCTGCCCCGGAGCGGCTGCTGGAGACGGCAAACCTGTACTACGCGGGCCGCTCCGACCTGCTGCTGGTTGTCGTGGACCCGCAGCGGCTGTCCGCCCCGCTCCGCTGGGAGCCGGCCGCCGGGCCAGCGGACCGCGGTGACGTGTTGTTCCCGCACCTGTACGGCCCGATCGACCCGGGGGCGGTGCTGGCGGTGACGCCGATCCCGTGCGGGCCGGGCGGCGCCTTCACGACGATGCCCGTCCTGTAGTCCAGAACGTGAGGCCGGCTCAGAACGTGATGCCGGCGGAGCGCAGGATCGCCGAGATCCGGCGCGCGAGCTCCATGTCGAGCTCGGTCACCCCGCCGGCGGAGTGGGTCCAGACGGTGAAGGTCGTGCTGCCTGGGCCGTGCTCCACGACCGGGTGATGATCCATCTCGTCCGCCGCGCGCATCACCTCGTCGACGACGGCGGTCGCCTCCTCGCCGTCGACGAGGATCTCCAGACGGATCCGGTCGGCGTCGCCGATCCAGCCCGGGAGGGCCTCCAGGGAGGTGGCGACAGCGCTGTTGTCCAGTCGTGTGGGCATCCGGGACTCCTCGGTGAGCAGTGATCCGTGCGAGGCACACGGTGGCCTCGTGTGTGCTCCGTGGCCGTCCGGCTGCGTTGCGACCGGTCCCGCACCTCGCGCGGATCGTGCCACCCGCGGCCCGGCTACGCCAGATCCACACGCGGTGGCCGGCGGCCGGTGGGCGGGCCCGGGGGCGTCCGGGCCGCCCGGCTCTGGGAGAGTCCGGACCGTGGTCGGCACATCGGAGGAAGCTCAGGGGCGCCCCGGCGAACCGGGCCGGCTGGTCGTCGCGGTCGCGCTGGTCGACAGCGTCCGGCGGGTCCTGGCCGCCCGGCGGAGGTCCCCGCCGGAGCTGGCCGGGCTGTGGGAGTTTCCCGGCGGGAAGGTCGAGCCCGGCGAGGACGAGCTCGCGGCACTGCGCCGGGAGTGCCGCGAGGAGCTCCGGGTGGAGATCGAGACCGGTCGTCTGTTCGGGGAGATCGCGCTGCCCCGGCCGGGCTGGCGGATGCGGCTGTGGCTGGGCCGGGTGAGCGGCGGCACACCGGTCGCCGTCGAGCACGGCGCGCTGCGCTGGCTGGGTGTGGACGAACTCGACGACGTGCCCTGGATCCCCGCGGACGCTCCGCTCGTCGACGCGTTGCGGGTCGAGCTCGCCGATCCGGTGGATCCGGTGGATCCGGTGGACGGTTCGTGGGCACGGTGACGGTCCGCCGCGCGCGCTGTGTCGCGGCGAGTCCGTACCATGGAGACGGACCGCGGCGGTGCGGACGTCGTACACCCGGGCGGGGCCACCCGCTGGGTGGCGCGCCGAAGACCGTGGTCCTTCATCTGACGAACCGTTTCGGGGTCCAAGGTTCGAGCCCTGAAGCCCCACGTTTCCCCGGAGCTCACCACCGTGCCCGTACGCGCTGACCTTCGCAATGTCGCCATCATTGCCCACGTTGACCATGGCAAGACGACTCTCGTGGACGCGATGCTCCGGCAGTCCGGCGCGTTCGGAGAGCGCGGTGAGGCCACCGATCGGGTCATGGACTCGATGGACCTCGAACGCGAGAAGGGCATCACCATTCTCGCGAAGAACACCGCGGTACGTTTCGGTGACGTGACCATTAACATCAYCGACACTCCCGGCCACGCCGACTTCGGCGGCGAGGTCGAGCGGGGTCTCGCGATGGTCGACGGCGTGCTGCTGCTGGTGGACGCGAGCGAGGGCCCGCTGCCRCAGACCCGCTTCGTGCTGCGCAAGGCGCTCGCCGCGCGCAAGCCCGTCGTCCTGGTCATCAACAAGGTCGACCGGTCGGACGCGCGGATCAGCGAGGTCGTCGACGAGGCCTACGAGCTGTTCCTCGACCTCGACGCAGACGAGGACCAGATCGACTTCCCGATCGTCTACTGCAACGCCAAGGCCGGCCGGGCGTCCGTCACCCGCCCCGAGAACGGCCAGAGCCCGGACTCACCGGACCTCAAGCCGCTGTTCGACCTGCTGCTGGAGACGATGCCCGCGCCGTCGTTCGTCGAGGGCGCGCCGCTGCAGGCACTGGTCACGAACCTCGACGCCTCGCCCTACCTGGGCCGCCTCGCGCTGTGCCGGGTGCACAACGGGACGATCACGCGCGGCCAGGCCGCGACCCTGTGCCGGGTGGACGGCACCCAGCAGCGGGTGAAGATCACCGAGATGCTGATGACGGAGGCGCTCGAGCGGGTCCCGGCCGAGCAGGCCGGCCCCGGTGACATCATCGCCATCGCCGGCATCCCCGACATCATGATCGGCGAGACGCTGGCCGACACCGAGGACCCCCAGCCGCTTCCGGTGATCACGGTGGACGAGCCGTCCATCAGCATGACCATCGGCGTGAACACCTCGCCGCTGGCCGGCAAGTCCGGCAAGAAGATGACCGCGCGCCTGCTGAAGAACCGGCTGGACGCCGAGCTGGTCGGCAACGTGTCCATCCGGGTGCTGCCGACCGAGCGTCCCGACACCTGGGAGGTGCAGGGCCGGGGCGAGCTGGCGCTTGCGATCCTCGTCGAGCTGATGCGCCGCGAGGAGTTCGAGCTGACGGTCGGCAAGCCCCAGGTGGTGACAAAGGAGGTCGACGGGAAGATCCACGAGCCCGTCGAGCGGCTGACGATCGACTCGCCCGAGGAGTACCTCGGGGTCCTGACCCAGCTGCTGGCGCTGCGCAAGGGCCGGCTGGAGCAGATGGTGAACCATGGCACCGGCTGGATCCGGCTGGAGTACCTGGTGCCCGCCCGTGGCCTCATCGGGTTCCGCACCGAGTTCCTCACCGAGACCCGCGGGACCGGCCTGCTGCACCACGTCTTCGACCGGTACGAGCCCTGGTTCGGCGAGCTGCGCACCCGCCCGACCGGTTCGATGGTCGCCGACCGATCCGGCGTCGCCACCGCGTACGCCCTGTTCAACCTGCAGGAACGCGGCACGATGTTCGTCGCGCCGACGACCGAGGTCTACGAGGGCATGATTGTCGGTGAGAACTCCCGGGCCGACGACATGGACGTCAACCCGACCAAGGAGAAGAAGCTCACCAACATGCGTTCCTCGACCGGCGACGAGCTGGTCCGGCTCTCGCCGCACCGGCAGCTCTCGCTTGAGCAGGCGCTGGAGTTCTGCCGCGAGGACGAGTGCGTCGAGGTGACCCCGGCGACGGTGCGGCTGCGCAAGGTCGCGTTGACCGCGTCGGAGCGGGAGAAGCTGCGTTCGCGCCGCCRCACCGGCTGACGGCGCCCGCCAGCCCCCGAACCGCACGCGCGCCGTACCCGGCCCACCCACCCACCCGCGCCGCGCCGCCCCGTGCGGTGGCGCGGGTGGGTGCGGCGGGTGGCCCACGTAGGGTCGTGTCGTGACACAAACCGTCGAAACGGTGCCGTCCCAGCCGCCCCGCCGGGTGCTGTTCGTCCACGCCCACCCGGATGACGAGGTCATCTCGACCGGGGTGACCATCGCGTCCAACGCGGCCCGGGACGACACGCACGTGACGCTTGTCACCTGCACGCTGGGCGAGGTCGGTGAGGTGCTCGTCCCCGACCTGATCAACCTGCGGGCGGACCGCGGTGACCAGCTCGGCGGCTACCGCATCGGCGAGCTGGCACGGGCCTGTGCCGAGCTCGGGATCACCGACCAGCGTTTTCTCGGCGGTCCCGGCCGCTGGCGCGACAGCGGCATGATGGGCACCGAGGCCAACAAGGATCCGCGCTGCCTGTGGCAGGCGAGCCTGGATGAGGCGTCGGAGGCCCTGGTCCGCGTCGTCCGGGAGGTCCGGCCGCAGGTTCTCGTCACCTACGACGCGAACGGCGCTTACGGGCATCCGGACCACATCCGGGCTCACGATGTGTCCGTCCGTGCCTTCACGGATGCTGCCGATCCCGGGTTCGCGCCCGATGCCGGGCCGCCCTGGCAGATCACCAAGTTCTACGAGACCGCGATGCCGAAGTCGATCGTGCAGGCGAGCATCGACTACTTCCGGGAGCACTCGCCGGGGAACAACCCGTTCGAGGTCGAGTCGGCGGACGACGTCCCGCTCGCCGTCCCGGACGACAGGATCACCACGCTGATCAGCGCGGAGGAGTTCCTGCCGGCGAAGCTGGCGGCGATGCGCGCCCACCGCACGCAGATGGCCGTCGACGGCTTCTTCTTCGCGCTCGCCGACGGCATCGGCCAGCGCATCTGGGCCGCGGAACACTTCGTCCTCACCCGCGGTGAGCCCGGCGCCGAGCCGGGGGCACACGAGAACGATCTCTTCGCCGGCCTGTCGCTGCCGCGCTGATTCGCCGGCTGCGCTGACCCGCCGGCCGCGGTGCCGCGGTGCAGCGCCGCCGTGTCGCTGCTGGTCCGTCCACGTAAGTGGTGTTTCCGCCGAGGGCGGACGCCGGGGCGGCATGTCCTCCTCAGGTGCAGTCGTTGATACAGATGCAACGCTGTAATCAGTACGAGGAGGTTCGGATGGCTCGCCATGGCAGTGCCCGCCCGAGCCCGAAGGGGTGGCTCGCGCCCCTCGAAACCCCGGGCGTGACCGTCATCCCCGAGGGCGGCACGGATGTTCCGTAACCGGGGAGTGCCCCGCCCCGGAGGCGACCCGGCCGAACCCGGCCGCCCCGCGGAGCCGGGCCAGCCCGGTGGCCCGTGTGAGTCCGCCGGCGCCGGTGCTGCCGAGGACGCCGCTGTCGACGACGCCGCGTTGGACGCCTACTCGCGGATCGTCACCCGGGTGGCCGAACAGGTGACCCCGAGTGTGGCCAGCCTGCGGGTCCGCACCCCGCGTGGCCCCGGTGCCGGCTCCGCCGTCCTGTTCACCGAGGACGGCTTCCTTCTCACCTCCGCCCACGTCGTCGAGGGAAACCACGCCGGGACGTCCGTCGGCACCGCGGAGTTCGTCGACGGGACCGAGCGGGCAGTCGACCTCGTCGGCGCCGATCCGCTGTCGGACCTCGCCGTCCTGCGGGCCCGAGGGTCCACACCGGCGCCGGCCCAGCTCGGCGACGCGGCCACCCTGCGGGTCGGCCAGCTGGTCGTGGCCGTCGGCAACCCGCTGGGGCTGACCGGAAGTGTCACCGCCGGCGTCGTCAGCGCACTGAACCGATCACTGCCGACCCGTTCCGGCTCTGCGGTGCGTGTCGTCGACGAGGTGATCCAGACCGATGCCGCGCTGAACCCGGGGAACTCCGGTGGTGCGCTCGTCACCGGCGACGGCCGGGTCGTCGGCGTCAACACGGCCGTCGCCGGCATCGGGCTGGGCCTTGCGGTGCCGGTGAACAGCACCACCCGGCGCATCCTCGCCGCGCTGATCCGGGACGGGCGGGTCCGCCGTGCCTACCTCGGGGTCGCCAGCGCGCGGGTCCCGCTGCCCTCCGGCCTCGCCGGCCGGACGGGGCAGCGGTTCGGCCTGCGCCTCGCGGAGGTGGTGCGGGGGAGCCCGGCGGGGCGGGCCGGCCTGTTCGCGGACGATCTCGTCCTCTCGGTGGCCGGGACGCCGGTGGCCGGGCCGGGTGATCTGCAGAGGCTGCTCTCCGAGGACACCATCGGGCAACCGGTGGAGATGACGGTCTGGCGGCGCGGGGCACTCGTGGACGTCATCGCCGTGCCGGTGGAGCTCGCCGTCCGCTGATGACCGGCCGCGGGTCGATCACCCGTTCGCCGCCGGCGCTCGAACCGGGCGGGCCATGGCCTACTGTCGGAGAATGCCCCGTCCGACCCGCGGCCCCGGCCCGAGCTCAGGCCCCGGCAAGGCTGCCCGCGGCAGGCCTGCCCGCACCGGGGGCGGAGCCGCCACGGGCAGGGGCGGCTCCGCCCCCGGTACGAGGGCGGCCGCTCACGGCGCCGGGCCCGCCCCATCCGCCCCGCCCGCCCCGCCGGTGGCATCGGTTGCTTCCGGTCCGCACGCGCCGGGGCGGGTCCTCCTCGGCGGGTCCTACGCCTTCGGCGTCCTCGCCGGGTTCGTTCTCGGGTTGTACGGGGTGGTCCTGGTGGCTGCCGGGCCGCGGCCGGGAGGTTTCCTGATCTCGGTCGGCCTGCTGATGGCGCTGATCGGCAACGCCGGTGCGGCGCTGCTGGTCCGCTGGCTGACCGGCACCCGGCTCGGGGCGATGATCATATTGGTCGGCTGGCTGCCGATCGTCCTCGCGCTGGCGTCGTCGCGGACCGAGGGTGATCTTCTGCTCAAGGCGTCGGCGACGGGCTACCTCTTCCTCGGGATCGGCGTGCTGACGCCGGTGGTCGTCGCCGTGGTCGGGAAGGCCCGGCGCGGCCTGACGGCCCTGCCGCCGATGGCAGCGCCCCCGAGGGTGCCGTCACGGCCTGCGCCGCGCGCCGGCGGAGGTTGACCGGCGGCGCGCGCCGCCGTGGGGCATCGAGCGTGGTCGGCCGGGCCGTCGCGCGGGTTCTGCCGCCACCGGCTGGCGTGCGGGTGGCAGTGTCGATGGTCACTGATGGGGAACCGCGGCCCGGTGTGGCCCCTGCCGCGGCGGTAGCGTGGCCGCCGTGGCAAGCCCAGCGCGCCAGCCCCTGCCCGAGCCCGTCCCCGTGGACTCGGATCGCGCGCGATCCCGTCCCGCGGATGCGCCCGGAATCCTGGAGCGGCCGGATCCAGATGCCTTCCGCAAGGTCGTCGGGCGGTTCGCCACCGGTGTCACCGTCCTGACCACCGTCGTCGACGGACGTCATCTGGCCATGACCGCGAACTCGTTCGTCTCGGTGTCGCTCGAGCCGTTGCTGGTCCTCGTCAGTGTGCGGCAGGACGCCCGATTCCATGATCCGCTGCTGGCGGCCGGGGTGTGGGGTGTCTCCGTCCTCGCGGCCGACATGAGCCAGGCGTCCCGCGACTTCGCCCGGCGGGGCGGCGCCCCGGATCCGGGAGACCGGCAGCTCCGCGGCTGGGCGCATTCGCTCGGGCCGCGCACCGGTGTCGCACTGCTGGACGGCGCGCTGGCACTCCTGGAATGCGGCACTGTCGCAACCCATCCGGCCGGTGACCACACCCTTGTCGTCGGCGAGGTGATGGGCCTGGCACGGCCCCGCCCGGACGCGACGCCGCTGGTCTTCTACGAGGGCGCCTACCTGTCGACCGGCCCGCGCGCGGGCGACGGGAGCTGAGACGGGCGGGCACTGGTCAGTTGAGCTTGGCCCGCGCGGAGCCGGCCGCCTGCCGGGCCGCCGCCGATGCCGCGGGCTCGACGGTCGCGACGGCATCGGCGAAGTTGGTCAGATCCCGGGCACCGCCGAGGAAGTCGCCCAGCCGGACGCGCAGTTCGCCGCGCTCCCGCCGCAGCGCCGCCGGGTGGTGCGGCAGCAGCAGGGACAGCTCGACCGCCCACAGGCGGGTCCGCGGGACGTCCGTGCGCGCCGCGAGCACCCGGATGTTGCCCAGGATGCGGGCCAGCAGGTCCTCCGGGGACATCGGGGCGAGATGCGCGCGGGTGAACGGGGTGCCGCCGGCGCGTACCCGGGCCGCCGCGTCGTGGACGGACATGATCCGGCCGCCGGAGTAGGGATCGACCAGAATGTTCTCGCCGGGCGCGCCCACCGCGACGATCACATGCCCGGGCAGCCCGACCGCGTAGGCGGGGATGCCGAGCCGGCGCGCGACCTCGACCCAGACCACGGACAGCAGGATCGGCAGGCCGCGGCGGCGGCGGAGCACCTCGGGAAGCAGGGAGGCCCGGAGGTCGTCGTAGTCGCTGTCGTGACCGGCGAACCCGGAGTGCTCACCGAGCGACTCGCCCAGCGTCTCCGCGGCGACCCGTAGATCCAGGCCGGCGAGGAGGCCCCGGCCGTCGGCGGCCGGCTCGGCGGCGGCCTCCGGCGCGGGCTGCCCGCGGCCGCTGCCCCGGGTGGCCGCGCCGCGCGCCGCGAGCAGCGGGGCCGTCTCCGCGGCCAACGCGTCGAGCGCCCGGGTCGTCTCGACCGGGTTCGTCTCGGGACCGGCCTCGGCGGCGATCAGGTGACACGCGAGAGCGAGATCGACCTGCTCGCGCCGGACGACCGTGGCGAACATCCGCCTGCTGTGGGCGCTCACCGCTGGACCTCCACGTTCGGATCAGCCCGTCCGAGCCGACCGGCGTCTGCGTCGATCCGGGGACCGATCAGGCCTGGGCCCACCCGGCCCGGCCCTCCCGCACCCCCGCTCCCACCACCCGGGCCCACGGATGTGCGCCCGGACCCGTCACCCTGGCTGACCAGCACGCGGACCAGCCGCTCGCGTCCTGGTAGCCGTCCTGCTGACCGTCATTGTCCTTCAGTATCGCCGCGCGGGGCGCCGCGGTCCGCCCCGTTCTTCGGGTCATCCGACGGGATGTCCCCTTTTGTGATCTGGTTGTCGCGTTCCGCGATCTCCTCGCGGCGACCTGATCCGGCCTGATATGAACCGGGTGCCTGGCCGGGGGATCGCCCGGTGGCCCGGCGGGGTGTCGGGGGGACGACACGCGCCGCCACTAGGGATTCCTCGGGCACGCTCACTGTCGTACCGTCGGAGCGACGGAGGCGAAGCTCGCCTTCGGACCAGGACTCAAGCGTGCCCAGAACATCACTCAGGGGGAGCGGCCCGGGAATACGACGCCGGATCACGACCCGTGAGCCGATGTCTGCTGGAGTGATGTGGACGACATACACGACCAGTGCACGCCCTTGCTGTCGACACCGAACTGTCCAGGTCGATACTAAGGAACTCAGTCGTCCGTGAGCTCGAGGAGGAACGTCCGGTGACCTACGTCATCGCGGAGCCCTGTGTTGATGTAAAGGACAGGGCATGCATCGAGGAGTGCCCGGTCGACTGCATCTACGAAGGCGGACGGATGCTCTACATCCAGCCTGACGAGTGCGTCGACTGTGGTGCGTGTGAGCCTGTCTGCCCGGTGGAGGCCATTTACTACGAGGACGACGTCCCCGAGCAGTGGAAGACCTACACCGACACGAACGCCACGTTCTTCGAGGAGCTCGGCTCGCCGGGTGGCGCGTCGAAGGTCGGCGCGCTCGAGTTTGACCCGCCCGCCGTCTCGGCGCTGGCCCCCCAGGGCGAGTCCTGACCGGTCCGGGGGAGTCGGCTGGACCGCCCCGGACGATCAGATCGCCGGGGCGGTCTCGGGTGCGGCTGCCCGATTTTCCGTGGGACCATCTGGTCTCGTTCAAGGAGAAGGCGCGGGCCCACCCGTACGGTCTGGTCGACCTGTCCGTGGGGACTCCCGTCGACGCGACGCCGCAGGTCGTGCGGCACGCGCTCGCCGGGTCCGCGGATGCTCCCGGCTACCCGCTGACCGCGGGGACGCCGGATCTGCGTGAGGCGGCGGCCGGCTGGCTGGCCCGCCGTCTCGGGGTGGTCGTCGAGCCGTCCGCCGTCCTGCCGGTGCTGGGTACCAAGGAGCTGGTCGCCCAGCTTCCCGCCCAGCTCGGGCTGGAACCCGGTGACCGGGTCTGGGTGCCCACCCCGGCCTACCCGACCTACGAGGTCGGCGCACTGCTCGCCCGCTGCGAGCCCGTCGTCGGGCCCGCCGAGGGCGTGACGATGGTCTGGCTGAACTCGCCCGGGAACCCCACGGGCCGGGTGCTCTCCGTCGAGGAGATGCGCGCCGTCGTCAACTGGGCCCGTGAGCGCGGCGTGATCGTCGCCAGCGACGAGTGCTACATCGAGCTGGGCTGGGAGGCCCGCGCCGTCTCGGTGCTGCACCCGGACGTGTGCGGCGGCTCCCACGAGGGCCTGCTCGCCGTGCACTCGCTGTCCAAGCGGTCGAACCTCGCGGGCTACCGCGCCGGTTTCGTCACCGGTGATCCGGAGCTTGTGGACGGCCTGCTCCAGATCCGCAAGCACTCCGGCCTGATGATGCCGACGCCGGTGCAGGCCGCGACCACCGCCGCGCTCGCCGATGACATGCACGTCGCCGACCAGCGCGCCCGCTATGCCAACCGCCGGGCGGTCCTCGCCGCGGCGCTGGCCGTCGCCGGCTTCACCATCGACCACAGCGAGGCCGGCCTGTACCTGTGGGCGACCCGCGGTGAGGACTGCTGGGTCACGGTCGACGCGCTCTCCAGCGTGGGTGTCCTGGTTGCGCCCGGCAGTTTCTACGGCGAGTCGGGCCGGCGCCACGTGCGTGTCGCGCTCACCGCGCCCGACGCCCAGATCGCCACCGTTCCCGAGCGGATGACGATGCTCCCGATGGCGGGCGGTCAGAACGCCCAGAGYGGGCGTCCCGGCCAGTACGGTGCCGGCGCCGGTGACGGCTGGGCCCAGGGCCCGGCCACGGGCGGCTACCCGCAGCCGCCCCAGCCGGCCCACGCCCGGCAGGACAGCTACCAGGACGCCTACCCACCGGAGAACTACCAGCCGGAGAACTACCCACCGGAGAGCTACCAGCCGGACCGTTACGGGACCGGCGATGCCGCGCACACCGGCGGCCACCGCGTCGCGGGCTCCGCCGGCCCGGCAGGGGCGTTCGACCACGATCACCGTTACCGGGCGGACCAGCCCGCCCCGCGGCCGTACGAGACGGGCCAGCAGCCGCTGCCGCCGTACAGCACCGGCCAGCAGCCGCTACCGCCGTACAGCACTGGGCAGCAGCCGCTGCCGCCGTACGCCACCGGGCAGCAGCCGCTGCCGCCCTACGACACCGGGCAACAGCCGCTGCCGCCCTACGACACGGGCCCGAGCCATGTGCCGCAGTACCGGCCCGCCGCGGCGGCGGAGGCGGACGTGACCGCCGGCACCCCGGGCCCCGGCAACCCCGACGGTTCCGGTGGCCCGGCTGACCACAACGGTGCCCGGGGCTGGCGGGCGGAGCCGGACATCCGCTGACCGCCGACTGAGACCGCCGGTCCGTCACCGTCACCGTCACCGCGGGCCCTGCTTCGGCGTTCCGTCGAAGTCGGTCGAAGTCCGTGGTCGCGCGCGCCGCCTATGGTCCGGACCGTAGGGTCTACAGGCGTGAGCAGCGTGAGTGAAGGAACGTCCAGCAGCCCGGCCGGTGTGGCCGGGGCGTCCGGTGACGGGGTCGGCTCCCCGCTGGACCGGGCCATCGACGACCTGTGGGAGCGCCGGGCCGAGCTGACCCCGGACGACACCCAGTCCCGTAAGATCATCGTCGGCGCGGTCGACGCGATCGACGCCGGCGAGGCCCGGGTGGCGGTGGTCGGCACGGACGGATCGGTCGTCGTCGACGAACGCGCGAAGCGCGCGATCCTGCTGTCGTTCAAGGTCCTGCCGATGGCCGAGTCCGCCGCCGGAGACTTCCGGTTCCACGACCGCGTGCCGCTCAAGACCCGGTTCGACGGCGTCCGGGTGGTTCCCGGCGCGATCGTCCGCTGGGGTGCGCACATCGAGCCGGGCGCGGTACTGATGCCCAGCTACACCAACATCGGCGGCTACGTCGGCGCGGGCACCCTGGTCGACACCTGGGCGACCGTCGGCTCCTGCGCCCAGGTCGGGCGCAACGTGCACCTGTCCGGCGGCGTCGGCCTCGGTGGCGTGCTGGAGCCGCCGAGCGCGGTGCCGGTGGTCGTCGAGGACGACGCCTTCGTCGGCAGCCGCTGCATGGTGGTCGAGGGCGCGCGGGTGCGGCGCGGGGCGAAGCTCGGCGCGGGTGCCATCCTGACCGCCTCGACGCACGTCTTCGACGCCGTCACCGGCGAGGAGTACCCGCGCGGCGAGATCCCCGAGCGCGCGGTGGCGGTCGGTTCCAGCCGGGTCCGCTCGTTCCCGGCCGGCGAGTTCGCCATGCCGTGCATCCTCGTCCTGCGCACCCTGGAGGAGGGCGAGATCCACGACAAGCTCGCCCTCAACGACATCCTGCGGGAGCACGGCGTCGCCTCCTGACCCGGCCGGGTGCCGCCGGCCGTTAGGGTCGGCGGCATGGAGCTCGACCTGGCCCTCCCGGTGACCGATCTGACCCGCGCACTCGTCGACGTCCCGTCGGTCAGCGGTGACGAGGCAGTGCTGGCGGCGGCCGTCGAGACGGCGCTGGGAGCGCTGGGCGGTCTCGAGGTCCGCCGGGACGGCGACGCGGTGCTGGCCCGCACCGCCCGCGGTCTGCCGTCCCGGGTCCTGCTCGCCGGCCACCTGGACACGGTGCCGATCGCCGACAACCTGCCGGCGCGTTTCGACGGCCCCCGCCTGTACGGCTGCGGGACGTCGGACATGAAGGCCGGCGTGGCCGTGATGCTGCGGCTGGCGGCACTGCTCGGTACGGGTACGGGTGTCATACCCCGGCACGACGTGACCTGGATCTTCTACGACAACGAGGAGGTCGCGGCCGAGCGGAACGGGCTGCGCCGGCTCGCTGCCGGCCACCGCGACTGGCTCGCCGCCGACCTCGCCGTGCTCATGGAGCCGACCGCCGGGGAGATCGAGGCAGGCTGCCAGGGGACGCTGCGTGCCGTCGTCACGACCCGCGGCCGGCGCGCGCACTCGGCCCGCTCCTGGCTCGGCGACAACGCGATCCACGGGATGGGGGAGCTGCTCACCCGGCTCGCGGCCTACCGCCCGCGCTCGGTGACCCTGGACGGCTGCACCTACCGTGAGGGGCTGTCCGCGGTCCGGATCGAGGGCGGGGTCGCGGGCAACGTGATCCCGGACGAGTRCCGGGTCACCGTCAACTTCCGGTTCGCGCCCGACCGGGACGTCCCCGGCGCCTTCGCGCATGTGGCCGAGGTGCTCGACGGGTACGAACTGGCCCTCGACGACAGTGCCGCCGGGGCGCCGCCCGGGCTGTCCGCCCCGGCCGCGGCCGCGTTCGTCGCGGCCACGGGGCGCACCCCGGTCGCCAAGTACGGCTGGACGGACGTCGCCCGGTTCGCCGCGCTGGGCATCCCGGCGCTCAACTACGGCCCCGGCGACCCGAACCTCGCCCACACCCGGGACGAGTACGTCGACGTGGCGCTGATCGAGGAGGCGGAACGCGTTCTCGGCTCCTACCTGGCCACCGGCACATCGGTGTGACCGTCCGGGCGTGGCACGRCTCGACCCCGGGCTCCGGGCCCGGGAGCTCCGGGGGGCACGGCATATCTGCGTATCGTGCGGGGCGTGACCCGCTCTGCCTCTCCTGATTCGACGGGGCCGCCGCCGGAGCAACGCCGCGGTCCGGTGACGGCCCGTCACGGGCAGGTGCAGGCGTCGACCACCGACCAGCGCCTGCTCGGAACCCGCAGCCCGGCGTCGTTCGTCCACAGCGACCCGTGGCGGGTGCTGCGCATCCAGAGCGAGTTCGTCGAGGGATTCGGCCTGCTCGCGGACCTGCCACCGGCGGTCACCGTGTTCGGGTCGGCGCGGGTCGGCCGGGACGAGCCCGACTACGAGCTTGGACGCCGGCTCGGCGCCGCGCTGGCCCAGGCCGGCTACGCGGTGATCACCGGCGGCGGCCCGGGCGCGATGGAGGCGGTCAACCGGGGTGCGCGGGACGCCGGCGGCCTGTCGGTCGGCCTGGGCATCGAGCTGCCGTTCGAGCAGGCGCTCAACGACTGGGTCGATCTCGGCGTGAGCTTCCGGTACTTCTTCGTCCGCAAGACGATGTTCGTGAAGTACGCCGAGGCGTTCGTGATCATGCCAGGCGGTTTCGGCACCCTCGACGAACTCTTCGAGGCGCTGACCCTGCTGCAGACCGGCAAGGTCACCCGTTTCCCGGTGGTGCTGATGGGGACCAGCTACTGGGCCGGCCTGCTGGACTGGCTGCGCACCACCGTCCTCGATGCGGCCCGGATCAGGCCCGGCGACCTCGACCTGGTGACCCTCACCGACGACGTCGACGAGGCGGTGCAGGTCATCCTGCGCGGCACCGGACGGCTCGACCCGCCCGGTGGGCCGGAGACCGGCGAGCAGGCAGGCAGCGGCAGCGTCGACGGTGCCGCTGCCGGTGGCGGCCGGCCCGTGCCGACGGACCCGTCGTGAACATCTGCGTGTACTGCTCGTCGTCCGACCTGATCGATCACTCGTTCGTCCTGCTTGCCGCCGAGGTCGGAACGGAGCTGGCCCGGCGCGGCCACAGCCTGGTGTCGGGCGGCGGGTCGGTGTCGTGCATGGGCGCGGTCGCCCGCGCTGCGCGGGCCGGCGGTGCGCACACGATCGGGGTCATCCCCGAGGCGCTGATCGCGATGGAGGTCGGCGATGCCGACTCCGACGAGCTGATCGTCACAGCCACGATGCGCGAGCGCAAGGCGGTGATGGACGACCGCGCCGACGGTTTTCTGGCACTCCCCGGCGGGCTGGGCACCCTGGAGGAACTGCTGGAGATCTGGGTCGGCGCGCTGCTCGGCATGCACGCCAAGCCGGTCGTGGTGCTCGACCACGACGGCGTGTTCGCACACCTGCGCATGCTCGTCGAGGACCTGGTCGACCGCGGTTTCGTGCGCCCACCTGCCCGGGACACCGTGGTCTGGGCGACCAGCGTCACCGAGGCTCTCGACATCCTGGAGAGCCGTGCCGCCGGGCACGGGCCCGGCCACCCGCCGGCGCCGACCTCGGCGGAGCTCGCCGAGGGGGAGTAGTCCCCGGTGTAGCGAACGCCGGTGTCAGACGACACCGCGGCGCGCGATGCGCAGACCGACATCCCCGCGCAGTGCGGCGACCATCCGCAGCGTGCGCCAGGTCGCGGTCACCTGGTGCGCGCGGAAGACCCGGGCGCCGAGCCAGGCCGCCACGGCGGTCGCGGCCAGGGTACCCTCCAGCCGCTCGTCCACCGGGGCGTCCAGCACCTCGCCGACGAAGTCCTTGTTGGACATCGCCATCAGCACCGGCCACCCGGTCGCCACCAGCTCCGGCAGCCGCCTGGTGGCCTCCAGCGAGTGCCGGCTGTTCTTGCCGAAGTCATGCCCCGGGTCGATCAGCACTCCGTCCGGCCGCACCCCGAGGGAGACCGCGCGCTCGGCCAGCCCGACCGTTGTGGCGGCGATGTCGGCGACGACGTCGTCGTAGGCGATCCGGTGCGGGCGGGTCCGCGGTGGCAGGTGGCCGGCATGGGTGCAGACCAGACCGGCGCCGAACTCGGCGGCCACCTCCGCCAGTTCCGGGTCGACGCCGCCCCAGGCGTCGTTGAGCAGGTCGGCGCCCTCGCCCGCGACCACCCGCCCGACCTCGGCACGCCAGGTGTCGACGCTGATCACCACCTCCGGGTGGCGGCCCCGCACGGCGGAGACGAACCCCCCGATGCGGCGCAGCTCCTCCGTCGCGTCGATCTCCTCGCCCGGAGCCGCCTTGATCCCGCCGATGTCGATGATCGCGGCACCGCCGCCGACCGCCGCGTCGACGGCGGCGAGAGCCTCGGCCTCGCCATAGGTGGCGCCGCGGTCGAAGAACGAGTCCGGCGTGCGGTTCACGATCGCCATCACGACGAGCTCGGACGGGCCGAACACGCGCGCGCCGAGCCGGAGCGACCGGGCGGCCGGTGCCTCGCCGCTCGTCGGGTGAGGGTTCCCCGTGGGATGCGGATGTCCGGCCTGGCGGGGATCGGCGGTCGGGTGAGGATCAACGGGCACCCGGCCCAGCCTGCCAGACATCCTGCCGGCCAGGCGAGGCATCCCGCTGGCGCGCCAGCTGTCTCCGGCCGGCCCGCGGCGGTGATCCCGCCCCTCGGCACCGCGCCGGGCCACCCTGGCGACGCGCCCAGGTGGCCCGGGTGGGCGGGTCGGCCGGGCGACGCCGTCCATGGCACGATCGACCACGTGGTGCTCGCAGTGGAGATCGTCCTCATCGCGACGGTCGTGTTCGTCGTGGCCGCGCTGGCAGTCGGGCGGTTCGACCGGTTGGCGCCCGCGGTGCCGGACGGGCCCCACGTCGGTCTCGGCGGCCAGACGGTCGCCTCCGGTGACGTCGAGGCGGTCCGTTTCGGAATGGCGGTGCGCGGCTACCGGATGGCCGAGGTCGACGCGGTGCTGTCCCGCCTCGCCTACGAACTGGCCTGGCGGGACGAGGAGCTCGCGCGCCGGGACGACGAGCTCCTGCGCCTCGCGGAACTCGCACGTCTCGGCGGCGTGCAGGACCCCGCCACCGACCCGGGGGATGACACTCCGGACCAGCTCTGGGCCCACGGCGCCGCGACGGACAGCGGCACGTCCGCCGACCGTGGTGCGGCTGGCGGCCCCGCTGGCGAGTCCGGCCCGGCTGGCGAGTCCGACCCGGCCGAGCCCGACCCGGCTGGCGGCCATGGCCCGGTCTCCGACCTGGGCACCTCCGTCGACCTGGGCGCGGCCCGGGGCGATGCCCGCCACGACGGGCCCGACCGGGACGAGCCGCGCGGGCCCCGTCCCGTCCAGGACCAGCCCGGCGAGCCCGGCACCGCGTCACCGGACAAGGGGGCTGATGGGTAACGGTAGTGAAACGCATCAGATCCACTAGCGTCGAGCCCGGAAGCGCCCGGAAGACCATCGAGATCACTATCCTGCCGTGACCGTTGTGATTCCCCGCTGGGACGTGTTTCCGTTTGCGGGCGGGTCTCCGGGATAATCGTTGTCAGACGCAGGTCCGACGGCAGGAAGAGGTGCACCGATGGCGGCCATGAAGCCGCGGACGGGTGACGGTCCGCTCGAGGTCACCAAGGAGGGGCGCGGCATCGTCATGCGTGTCCCGCTCGAAGGGGGCGGCCGGCTCGTCGTCGAACTCACGGCCGACGAGGCGAGCGCGCTGGGGGACGCCCTCAAGGTCGCGGTCGGTTAGATTCGGTGGTCATCAACCACCGCCGAGGCATCCGCGGCACGCGGTGCCCGGTATGAGCCCCGGCGCAGTCGTCGCCGGCCCCGATCTGCTGGAGTCGAGGTACCGAGCCCCGCTCGTCATCCTCACCTCTGCTGACCTTCCGTTCCTCCTCCCGCCCGCGGGCGGGCTGGCGGGACCGGCCGGTGAGGCCGGTGGGCCCAACGCTGACACCGACGGCGCAGTCGCTGACTGCGCCGTCCTCGCCGTCGTGGCCGCGCCCGTCGACGGCACCGTGGTCGTGTCGGACCGCGGTCAGCGGGCCTGCGCCGGTGTCGGGGTCGATGCGGAGCAGCTGATCGAGAACGAGGGCTTCCGCGCGGATACCGGCGGGGTGCTGGTGGTTCCCCTGTCCCGGACCGAGCGGCCGTGGCGGCTGATGCTGCTCGGTGTGGGTTCCGGCGAGGTGGCTGACTGGCGCGCGGCCGGTGCCGCACTCGCGCGGCGCGCGGGCGCCAAGGGCCGGCCCCTCGTTGTCGCGGACCTGGACGCCGACCGGGCCCACGCCTTCGTGGAGGGCTTCTCTCTCGGCTCCTACCGGCTGGCGGACGCGGTCTCCGGCGCTCCGTCCGACGGGGACCGGGCCGCCGCGACGACTGCGCCCGGCGCCGAGGTGCCTGGGGCAGCGGGCGGGTCCACCGGTCCGACCGAGGCGGCGGCCGACGGGCCGGATGCGGCAGTGGCAGCAGGGGCCGCCGTCGCGGCGGATTCGCGTGCCGATCGGGTCGTCGTCCTGAGTGTTGAGCAGGCCGGAGAGCCGGCCGTCGCGGAGGCCGTGCGCCGAGCGAGGGCGATCGCGGACGCGGTGTGCCTTGCCCGTGATCTCATCAACATGCCGAGCCTGATCAAGACGCCACACTGGTTCGCCGAGCAGGCGCGCCGGGTCGGCACCGAGGCCGGCCTGGAGGTCACCGTCCTCACCCACGAGGACCTGATCCGTGAGGGTTTCGGTGGGCTGGTCGCGGTCGGCGGCGGGTCGCCGCGCCCGCCCTGCCTTGTCCGCCTCACCTACGACGGCCCGCCCGCGCCCGCGGGGGCCGTTCCCGGCCACCGGGTGCTGGTCGGCAAGGGGATCACGTTCGACTCCGGCGGCCTGTCCCTCAAGCCGTCGGTCTCGATGGCCAGCATGAAGACCGACATGTCGGGCGCAGCCGCCGTTCTGGGGGCGATGACGGCGCTGGGGGACCTGGCGGTTCCCGGCCGGGTCACGGCGCTGCTCTGCCTGGCGGAGAACATGATCGGCGCGTCCGCTGTCCGGCCCGGCGACGTGATCACCTGTTGGGGTGGGACCACGGTGGAGGTACTCAACACCGATGCCGAGGGGCGCCTGGTGCTCGCCGACGGGCTCGCCTACGCGGCCGCGACCCTCGAGCCCGACCAGATGGTCGACCTCGCGACGTTGACCGGCGCGATCACGGTCGCGCTGGGCCGGCGCACCGCGGGCCTGTTCGCTTCGGACGACACGCTCGCCGCCGAGCTCGCGGCCGCGTCCGCCACCGCGGGGGAGCGGGTCTGGCGCCTGCCGCTCACCGAGGAGTACCGCCCGGCGATCGACTCCCCGGTCGCCGACCTCGCGAACATCGGCCGGGCGCTGGACGTGAACGGCGGCTCCATCACCGCGGCGCTGTTCCTGCGGGAGTTCACCGCCGGCCGGCCGTGGGCGCACCTCGACATCGCCGGCACCGCCCGCGCCGACTCCGACGACGGCGAGATCAGCCGTGGTGGCACCGGGTGGGGTGTCCGCACCCTGCTCGCCTACCTGGCCGGAGCCGGGACGGCCGAGGCCTGAGCCAACAGGGCCCGCGGGTGCAGACCCGCGGGCCCTGTGGCCGCCGGATCAGGGCCGTGTGGGACTGACAGAGCCTGTGGGGCTCGCCATGCTCGTCGGGTCCAGTGCGGTGAGCTGCTGCCATGCCCAGCGCAGACTGTTCTTCTCCGGCATCACCGCGGGCCAGCCGGCGAGGGCCGCCTCGATGTCGTAGCGGTCTGCCCGCGCCAGGATCTCGACCAGGAGCTCGTCGACGTCCGCCTGGTCGACCCGCAGCTGGTCGAGATAACGCGCGAGGATGCCACCCGGGTGGGGCTCCCGCACCGCGTAGACCTCCCGGGTGTCGACCACCCAGCTCAGGCGGTAGGTGGAGTGCTCGTCGCCCTCGGTGGTCCACCCGTCGCCGAGAGAGATCTCCTCGGACGTCCGCCGGCGGGGATCAGCGTCGTAGAACTCGCGGATGTTCATGCTGTACGCCTGCCCCTCCGAACCGCCGCCGCAAACGTCGCGGCCCTGCCGGCCCTGCCGGGGCGCGCCGCGGCGGACCTCCGCCACGGGCGGCTGCCACGACTCCACCGGCGGCCCGCCACGACTCCACGGGACGTGCGCTACGACCCGCCGCCGACCCGGGTGAGGGCGGAACGGTACGCGGAGGCCATCGCCTCCGGAAGGATCATCGAGAGCCGCAGGACGACCCGCCCCTGCACAAAGGTGTACTCGGCCGGCAGATCGCCGCCGGCGCCCGGGGCGCTCAGCCGCGAGCCGCGGGCCTGCGCCGCGGCCGGATCCCCGAAGACCTCGATCGCCCCGCCGCGTTCGATGGCGTCCGGCGGCGCCCCGGCGATCTCGCTGGCACTGATCCGGGCGTCGCTGAACGCGATCCGGCTGCTGTAGCCGCCTGGACGTCCGAGCAGGCTGTCCGGGTCGTTCTGCGCGGTGTAGACCACGGTCGTACGCAGCGGCAGGCCGTTGCCGGCCAGCATGATCGCGACCTGCTCCGCGGTCGGGCCGGCGGCCTGGCCGGGCACACCCCCGGCCTGATCGGTCGGACCCGTGCCGGGACCTCCGATGGTGGCGCCGGCGGTCGGTGTCGGGCGTGCCGCCGGGGCCTCGGCGGTGCCGGCGGTGACCCGGTTCAGCGCATAGCCGGCCGCTCCGGCCAGCACCGCGATGCCGACCAGGAAGGCCACCCAGCCCAGCCAGTTCTCACCCCGTTCCGGAGGCGGCGGTGGGGCGGAGGCGGCCGGTGGCACGGCGAAGCCACCCGGTCCACCGAAGGGTGGCCGGCGGATGCTGTTCGGTGGCGGTGTGGGCTGGTCGGCGTAGTCCGCCGCAGACGGCCGCGTGCCGCCCGCGCCTACCGGGCGGCCTGAGCCTCCCGGGTGCCCTGGGCCTCCCGGGCGGCCGGGCCCCGGGGCCGGTGGACGGCCGGGGCCGGTGGGACGGCCGCCGGTGTGACCCCGCCCCTCGGGAAGGGCGTGCGAGCCGGTGCCACCTGACCGGCCGGGGTGACGGTCGTCGCC
Source organism: Parafrankia colletiae (assembly GCF_001854655.1). Classification (GTDB taxonomy): domain Bacteria; phylum Actinomycetota; class Actinomycetes; order Frankiales; family Frankiaceae; genus Parafrankia; species Parafrankia colletiae. Next base: position 163,330 of record NZ_MBLM01000152.1, read on the forward strand.
GCGGTGACCGGCATAGCCGCCCTGGCGCTCGTAGCCACTGCCCCCGCGGTCGGGCGAGCCGTCGGGGCTGCCGCCCCACCCGTCCCTGCTGCCGCCCCACCCGTCCCTGCGGTAGCCACCAGTGGCGTCGTGGCCATCCCGGCCGGGGACCGGACCCGCCTCGTTCCGGTAGTAGCCGGACCGTTCGCGGTAGCCGGCCTCGTCGGCCCACCCACGGTGGCCGGCCCAGGAGTGGGGCTCGTGGACGTCACCACGGTCGTCATAGCGGTCGCGGTCGTCGTCAGAGCGACGACGCTCCACCTGACTGCGCACCTGACATCTCCCGGCTCGACGCTGTGCCGCCCGACCTGTGCCCACCGACGTGCCGACGGCTCCCGGTCGCCGCCGCGAGGTGCCGTGGCGCCAGGACGGTGACAGCGGTGATCCCCGGTTCCGTCAACACGAAGGTGCCCCCCGGCACGAACGGGCCAAAACGAGACTAAACGGTAGCCCGGATTGAGTGCGCGATGTACGCGGGCGCGCCGGCCGATCAGCCGACGGGCGAGGACTTGGCGACGACGGCCACCAGAAGCCCGTCACCGGCGGTGAGGAGCATCTGAGTGAGGCGCGCGTCATCCCGGACGGCGGTGGCGACCTCGCGCACGGCGACGACTTCCTGGCTGCGGGCGGTCGGGTCCATCGTCAGACCGGCGGCGAGGACTCCGGCGAACGCGACCACGCCACCGGGACGCAGCAACCGCAGTGCCTGGGTGAGGTACTCGGTGCTCTCCCGCCGATCGGCGTCACAGAACACCAGGTCGTAGGCGCCGTCGGTCAGCCGCGGCAGGACCTCGAGGGCCCGCCCGGTGATCAGTCGGCTGCGGCCGGGTGCCATGCCGGCATCGGCGTAGATCCGCCGGGCCAGCCGCAGGTGCTCGGCCTCCACATCGATGGTGGTCAGCGTGCCGTCGGGGCGCATCCCACGCAGCAGCCAGGTTCCGGACACGCCGGTACCGGTGCCGATCTCGACGACCGCGCGGGCCCCCACGGAGGCGGCGAGGAAACGGAGCACTGCTCCGGCACCGGGGCTGACCGGGAGGATCCCGACCTCCTCGGCGCGGGCGCGGGCAGCACGAAGGACGGGGTCCTCCAGGAGGAAGCCCTCTGCGTAGGCGACGGCAGATTCCCGTGCCGCGATGTCAATGTCCGGCATGACACCCGCAGCCTACGGGAACGGGAGACGAGACAGGAACGTTCGTCTTGTCAGTGCGCTCGTGTCGACTGGGTCGAGGGGAGAAAATTCGGTGTCCGCAGCGGGATTCGCCGCTCCCTGGCCGGCGCGTCGGGTACGTTCGTCGCGAACCGATCGAGAGGCGGCCGTGGCGGCGGAGGAACTCGGGGCGGGATCGGCCGTCCGGAACTCGGCCACCGCCCCAGAAGTCACGAGTTGGGTGCCCCCGTCCTGGGAGGACGTGGTCAGGGAGCACGGCAACCGGGTGTACCGCCTTGCCTACCGCCTGACCGGTAACGCCCACGACGCTGAGGATCTCACTCAGGACGTCTTCGTGCGCGTGTTCCGCTCGCTGGCCGACTACACCCCCGGCACGTTCGAGGGCTGGCTGCACCGCATCACCACGAATCTCTTCCTGGACCGGATGCGTCGCCAGCAGAAGATCAGGTTCGATGCGCTGCCGGAGGACACCGAGCGCCTCGCCGGTCGCGAGGCGAGTCCGGAGGCGGTGTACGCCGAGAGTCATCTGGACGCCGATGTCGAGGCGGCCCTCGCCGCGCTTCCGCCGGACTTCCGGGCGGCGGTGGTGCTGTGCGACATCGAGCAGCTCTCCTACGAGGAGATCGCCCAGACCCTCGGGGTGAAGCTCGGCACCGTGCGCAGCCGGATCTCCCGTGGCCGGGCGATGCTGCGGGCGGCCCTGGCCGACCGTGCACCGCGTGGCGCGGCGATGGCCGCCGAGGGCGCGCTGGCGCAGAGCGGCCAGAGCGACGCCGGGGCGCCGCCCCTTCCCACGTCCGCCGGCGTTCCGGCCGCGGCCGAGGCCGCCGGTTCCTGGGAGCGCGAGCCGGCCGACGCACCGCACCGCGGCGAGGCGTTCGGCGACGACGGCTTCGGTGACGGAGAACGGCCGGGTCGGCGAGGGCGCAGAGGTGAACGCCGGCGCGGTCCGGTGAGTAGTGCCGTCGGAGCCGAGGGCGGTGCTCCTCGGGAGCGGCGGGCGTGAGCGGTCACCTGGGCGAGCGTCTCACCCCTCTGGTGGACGGCCAGCTCGGCCACGACGATCGCGACCGGGCACTGGCTCATGTCGCGCGGTGTCCCGCCTGCCAGGCGGAGGTGGCTGAGCAACGGTTGATCAAGTCCCGGCTCGCGCGGCTCGCTGAACCGTCGCTGCCGAGCGGCCTGGCCGCCAACCTTCTCAACCTGGGCGCCCGGGAGTACCGGGCAGCCCCGCCCGTACCTCCGCCGCCGGTCCCGCTCAGGATCCCGGCGATGGCGAGCGGTTTCGTGGCTGGGCGCGCCGAGCGGGCCGGCTCCCGTCCGGAGCTGTCCGGGCCTGCGCTTTCCCGTCCGGAGGTGTCCCGTCCTGCGCCCCGGGCGAACCGGGGCGGTGGCACGGTCGGGGCGGCGAGAACGCGTCCACCCGGTCCCGTCCTTCCTGCCCGACGGCGGGAGCTGGCGGTCCGGCCGGGTCCGGCCGCGGGCCGTCCGCCGGGCTCGGGTTCCTCGCGGGCCGGCGCCCATCCGTATCCGGGCCAGAGCGGATCACCGCGCGGCGGGCCCGCACCCGTCCGTCGGCCGGTTCGAGCGGCGCGCTCGAACGGCCGCGGCCGGATGCGGCGGACACTCGTCGGCTCCGCCGCCTTCATGCTGCTCGCCGTCAGCGGCTCGGCGCTCGCGGATGGCAGGGCGGCGTCCCGCCCGAGCGGGCCGACGAYGATCGTCCCGACGGTGGTGACGGCGATACCGGCCAAGGCCCCGTCCGTCAGCGTCCCCCGCCCAGGTCCGATGATCGCTTCCGCCTCGTTCCCGCGGCCATAGCGGACCTGCGTGCTCCGGTGAGGCGTGGGCAATAGCCCGACTGGGCTACCGAAAAAGTGTCCAGCTGTCATCTTCCCCGGCGAAAAGGGCAGGTCGGCCGCCACCAGGTGCGCGAACGCACCGCATCCCTCACTATGAGCTACCGTGGCGCGCCACGCCGGGGGGATTTGGTACCTGCTGACCTTCCTGTGCCCGTCCGACACCTTTACCGTGTTGTCCGCCTGATGCGCGGACCGTGAGGCGGGCCCACAGGAAGCCCACGGTCCTCAGTGTGGTGATCGGGCACTTCGGGGAGGGCATGTGGACACCACCGGCGACGACCAGACCGCGGATGCCCCGTCCGGCGCGGACGCACGACCCGGAGATCGAGGCCGGGCCGGCACTGCGGCGCCACGCGTCTCGGCGCCGGCCCGGCCGGCATCTCGTCCCCGCCCCGGGGAAGCGGCGGAAGGCACCGCTCCGTCCAGCGGCGGCGTCGACCGCCCGGTCCCGGATCTGACGCCGCTGCACGGCCCCGCGCGCCGTCCGCCGGGTGGGCAGCCGGACCGGCCGGCAGGTGGTTCCCGCCGCCCCACCGGAGCCGGTTCGGACCCCGAGCCCGGCGCCGGAACCGGCGGCGCGTCCCGCCGCACCGGGGCGGCCTCCGCACAGCCAGCAGCGGCCGCCCCGTTCGTGCCCGGCAGACCGGCGACGAAGCGGGAGCGTCCCGACGACGACCTTCCGGGGCCCGGTAAGCAGGGAGACCAGCGGAATCGGGATGCGGGCCCGTCGACCGCCGGCCGGCCCGCCACCTCGGTCGCATCCGCCCCGGCCCGACCTGCATCGGTCAGCTCCGCCTCCGCGGCAGCCCAGCCGGCCCCGGCCGCAGCTTCGCCGGCCGCACCTTCGCCGACGGGTCCGGGCGCGGACACCCGGTCCGGGAAGACCGATGCTGCGGAACGGACCCCCGCACGCGGGCAGAGCCCCCACCGGGCGCCGTTCGTCGAGCCGGTCCGGTCCGCAGCGCGGGTGCCCGGGAGTACGGAGGCCGGGCGCGGTGCGACCCCCGCCGGAACCGCCTCGGGCGGAAGCGTTGATCGTGCCGCGGCGGCGGCGGCGGCCGGCGCCGGCGGTGCCCGGCCTGGTGACGCCGGTGCCAGGTCTCGGGACGCGAGCGCCCGGTCCGGGGGTGCCGGAGGGTCCGGCGCCCGGGGTACCCGGGCAGGCGACACGGAAGAGGGCAAGGGCGATCTGTTCCGGAACGCCTCCTCGTCCCGCTCCCGGCCGGGAGCGGTGACCTCGGGCGGTGCCGAGGATGGCAGACCGCGTTCCGCTGCCCCCTCGGCACCGCCCGCCCGCCCTGCTGCCTCGACCGACCGGTCCGCCCCGGCCCGCCCCGCACCGGCGCCGGTCCGCTCCGCCCCCATGCCCGCTGGCCCGGCCGGTCGTTCTTCCGCCCCGGCAGCTGGCGGGCCTGGTCGTCCGGCCGCCGTTGCCCCGCCGGCGTCGCCCGCCCGGAACGCCGGCGCGCCGCCGGCTCCGTCCGGTCCCGCCGCGCGCTCGGATCCCGCTGCCCACTCGGGTCCCTCCGCGCCGGGCGCACCCGCATCCACGCCCACGTCCACGTCCACGTCCACATCGTCGACACCGGCGGCGTCCCGTGCCGCGGCCCCCCGCCCCGCCGCGGCGGCTTCCGGGAGCCCGCGTCCGTCGGGAACGCCGAGGGGGAGCGCACCGCGGGAGTCGGCGGCCACCGTCGCCGACCGGTCGACGACGGCGCGGGCGGCACCGGGTTCCCCCGGGCGGGCGGCCGGCCGGCCGACGCCGGATCCCTTCGTGGATCTGGTCGCCCAGCGCCGGCCGCCGCGGCCGCCGACACCGCCGCCCTCCGAGCTGACGTCTCGCACGAGGAGCGGGGCCCGGTCCGACACCGGGCCGGTCAGTCTCCGGCGGGCGGCGGATTCCCCCGCGCCGTCAGAAGCAACCCAGACCGCTCAGGCCGCCCAGAGCGGACCGGCTCTCCGGGCGGAGGCGGCGGCGAGGACCGCGGCGGCCGACGCGGTCGTCCGCGGCGCGTCCGGCGCGTCCGGCGCGGGTGGGCCTGCGGCGGGGACTCCCTCACGGTTCAGGGGCGGGCGGGGACGGCGTGCCCTCGTGGCCACCGCGCTCATCGCAGGGCTGTGCGGCGGCGTGATCGGCGGCTGGGTGACCAGTCTGCTGTCCGACCGGTCGGCCGGTGATCCCGCGCCGACGGCATTGGCCGCCCCGGCCCCCACCGTTGTCGACCCCGGCTCGGTGGCCTCGGTGGTCGCCCGCGTGCTCCCGTCGGTGGTGACGATCGACGTCACCGCCGGCACCCAGGGCGGGAACGGCTCCGGTGTGATCATCAGGGCGGACGGCTACGTCCTCACCAACAACCATGTGATCGCCCCGGCGGCTAACGCGGCTGGCCAGGTCATGGTCACGACGACCGCCGGCGCCGAGCCGATCCTCGCCGAGATCGTCGGCCGGGACCCGCGTTCCGATCTGGCCGTGCTGCGGCTGCCCGGGGCGTCCGGGCTGCCCGTGGCCACCCTGGGCCGGTCGGGATCGCTCGTCGCCGGCGCTCCGGTGATCGCGATCGGTGCCCCGTTCGGCCTGGCCGGGACGGTGACGACCGGGATCGTCAGCGCGCTGGACCGCAACCCGACCGTGCCGGCGGAGGGCGGCGGGGCGTCCGTCATCATCGGCGCGATCCAGATCGACGCGGCGATCAACCCGGGTAACTCGGGTGGCCCGCTGCTCGACGCGAAGGGGCAGGTCGTGGGCCTCAACACGGCGATCGCGACCGCTCCCGGAGCGGCGGGCCAGTCGGGCAGCGTGGGGGTCGGGTTCGCCATCCCGATCGACTACGCCTCGTCGGTCGCCGACGAGATCATCCGCACCGGGCGGGCCACCCATCCCTACCTCGGGGTGTCGGCGGCCACGGTCACCGCGGCCGAGGCTCGTGCGCGTGGCACCGTGCCGGGGGCCATCATCCGGGACATCGAGCCGACCGGGCCGGCCTCGTCGGCGGGCCTGATCCCCGGCGACATCATCCTGCGGGTCGACGACCGGACGGTGACGAGCACGAACGATCTCAACGCGGCGACGCGCCTGCACCGCATCGGTGACACGGTGACCGTCACCTTCTGGCGCAACGGGGCCCAGACCACCACTCGGGTGGTGCTGCAGGAGCAGCCCGGGTAGTCCGGGTAGTCCGGACGAGCGATGCAGGGTCTCGCCGGCCGGACTGCCCGGCTTGCACTGCCGGGCCGGCCCTGCCCGGCTGGCACGACAGTGGGGGCGGCGAGATCCGGGCAGGCGGATGAGCCATGCCCGGAACGGCTCGGTACGTGCTGGTCGCGCCCGGATCGGCCGGGAACAGGTCACCTGCTCGTCATGTCGGAGCCCTTCGCGCGCAACGACACTGGGGGTACTCTGACCGATGTGTTCAACGGCGTCGGATGGGGCGAGGTAGTTGTTCTGCTCCTGATCGGGTTGTTCGTCTTCGGACCCGACCGGCTGCCGAAGGCTGCCCGGGACGCCGGTCGCATGCTGCGCCAGTTCCGCCAGATGGCGAACGGGATGCGCAACGACCTGCGGTCGGAGCTGGGCCCCGAGCTGGCCGATCTCGACCTGCGGGATCTGCACCCCAAGACCTTCGTGCGCAAGCACCTGTTCGAAGGCGACGACGACCCGTTGCTCACGGGCTATCCGAGCAAGCGGGCCTCGTTCGAGTCACTGCTGGTCGGGGACGATCTGCCGGCCGCGCCGCCGTCCCTCACCAAGGACCAGCCGCCGTCCCTCACCAAGGACCACCTGCCGCCGGGCCCCGCGGAGCCGGCCCCGGCGGCGAAGCCCGACCCGCACCTGTCGCTGGCGAAGCCCGGTTCGCCCGGGCGCGCCGTCGCCACGGGCAGCGCACCGGCGGCCCGGCCCGAGCCGCTCGCGAGCCCGGCGCCGTTCGACTCGGACGCCACCTAGCAGCTCGCTCGCGGCAGCCCGGTCACGAGGGCGGCCTGCCACGGTCACGACACCAGCGCCACGTACGGCATCTCATCACAGCAGAACAGCGGAAAGGGCGGGCCTCTTCGGAGGCCCGCCCTTTCCGCTGTGTGGCGCGTGCTGGTGTCAGACGCGGCCGGCGGGGCTGATCCCGAGCGAACGGCCGGAGAGCCCGCGGGAGCGGAAGGTGAGCCGCTCGGCGACGGCGCGCAGCGCCTTCCCGGCCTCGGAGTCGGGCTCGGAGAGGACCAGGGGGCGGCCGTTGTCGCCGCCTTCGCGCAGCCGGACGTCCACCGGGATCTGGGCGAGCAGCGGCACGTCGTGGCCGAGGACCCGGGTCAGCCGCTCGGCGACGACCGCGCCGCCGCCCTCACCGAACACGTCGACCCGCTCGCCGCAGTGCGGGCAGGGCATGTAGGCCATGTTCTCGACCACGCCGACCACGTTCTGGTGGGTCTGCACCGCGATGGTGCCCGCCCGCTCCGCCACCTCGGTCGCCGCGAGCTGCGGCGTGGTGACGAGCAGCAGCTCGGATGTCGGCACCAGCTGGGCCAGCGAGATGGCGATGTCGCCGGTGCCGGGCGGCAGGTCGAGGAGCAGGACGTCGAGGTCACCCCAGAAGACGTCGGAGAGGAACTGCTCCAGGGCACGGTGCAGCATGGGCCCGCGCCAGGTGACCGGCTCGTTGCCGCGGGTGAACATGCCGGTGGAGATGACCCGCACCCCGTGTGCCTGTGGCGGCATGATCATTTTTTCGACCTGGGTGGGCGGGCGGTCGATGCCGAGCATGCGGGGGATGGAATGGCCGTAGATGTCGGCGTCGAGGACACCGACGGACAACCCCGAGCGGGCCATCGCAGCGGCCAGGTTCACGGTGACCGAGGACTTTCCGACACCGCCCTTGCCGCTGGCGATGCCGTACACGCGGGTCATGGAGCCCGGCTGGGCGAAGGGGACGACCCGCTGCGCGGTACCGCCCCGCAGCTTCTCGTGCAGGGCCGTCCGCTGCTCGGCAGTCATCACTCCCAGAGCCACCCGGACATCCCGCACGCCGTCGACAGCGCTGACGGCACGACTGACGCGGGACGTGATCTCATCGCGCATCGGGCAGCCGGAGACGGTCAGCAGAACGGCCACGTCGACGGATCCGTCATCGCGGACGTGGACCGACTCCACCATGTCCAGGTCGGTGATCGGCCGCCCGATCTCCGGGTCCAGCACTGTCGCGAGGGCGGTCTGGATGGCGTCGGACGAAGGCAGGGCTGGTGACAAGGGAAACCTCGGTCGCGGGTCGACATCCACGGTCGGGTCACGACCACGGATGTTGCATAGCGGGGGCTCGGAACGGGCCTGTGGACGGGATCGCTGGGTAGATCGCGGGTTCGCTGTGTGGATCGCGTGTCGCGGCCGCGCGGTGGATGCTTACCGGGCACGACCCTGTCCACGATAGCCCGCCGCCGGGTCGTCGGGCCGGCCCGGCGGTGGGGTCACGGCCGCCCCGGGCGGCCTCGGTGGCGGGCGACGCGACCGTTTCGTGCGACGTACCCTGATCCACATGGCGCGGGAGATGGTGGACGCGCGGGGAATGCGCGCCTGGCGGCAGCTGCTCCGGGCACATGCGCACGTGACCCGCCTGCTGGAGGCCGAGCTCGACGCGGCGCACCATCTGCCGCTCGCCTTCTACGACGTGCTCGTGCAGCTGTCCGAGGCGCCCGGGCACCAGCTGCGGATGAGTGAGCTCGCGCACAAGGTGCTGCTCTCCCGCAGTGGCCTGACCCGGCTGGTCGACCGGATGGAGCGGGAGGGCCTGGTCGAGCGCCGTTCCTGCCCGTCGGACGCGCGGGGCACCCTGGCCACGCTGACCGACGCGGGGTTCTCCCGGCTGCGGGATGCCTCCGGTACCCACCTGCGGGGGGTCGCGCGCCACGTCCTGAGCCACTTCACCCCGGAGGAGCAGGACATCATCGCGGAGCTCCTCGGGCGCCTGGGCGACCCGGAGATCGCACCCGCCGTCCACTGAGCGCCGCCCACATCGAACCATCGCCCACGCCGACCCACTGGTCTCCCGGCGGTGGCGGCAGTCCCGGCGGTGGCGGCGGTCCTGGCGGTGGCGGCGCCCGGCCCCGGGCGGCTACCCGCTGCCGCTACCCGCTGCCGCTACCCGCTGATGGGCGCGGCGCCGCTCGCCCGGTCGACGAGCGCCTCGTAGGACGTCCGCGCCGTCGTCTCCGAGCCGAGCACCCGGCGGTCGCCGGGACCGTGGAAGTCGCTGGCCCCGGTGACCACCAGGCCGAGCTCGGCAGCCAGCACCCGCAGCCGGTCCCGGTCGGGGGGCTGGTGGTCGGGGTGGTCGACCTCCACGCCGGTCAGGCCGGCGTGGGCCATGTCCGTGATGACCTCCGGGCCGACGGTCTCCCCGCGGGCGCTGGCGAACGGGTGGGCGAACACACTGACGCCGCCCGCGTCCCGGATGAGCCGCAGTGTCTCCCCGACGTCCGGCTGCGTCTTGGGAAGCCAGAACCGCCCGCCGGCACCGATCCAGTCGTGGGTGAACGCGTCCCGCACTGTCGGGACGAGGCCCGCGTCCACCAGAGCCGCTGCCACGTGCGGACGGCCGACCGTTCCGCCGGCGAGTTCCCGGACCCGCTCCCAGCGCAGCGGGTGGCCGGCGGCAGCGATCCCCTCGACCATCCGCCGGGCGTGGCTGGCCCGTTCGTCGCGCAGGCGGGCGCGGACGGCGGCGAACCGGGGCTCGGCCCGGTCGAACAGGTAGGCGAGCACGTGCAGGGACACCTTCCGGCCACGGACCGCGACCGAGCAGGAGATCTCGGCGCCGGGCAGCAGGGTGAGCCCGGGCGGCAGGGCGGCCGCGGCCCGGTCGATGCCGGCCGTGGTGTCGTGATCGGTCAGCGCGAGGACGTCGAGGCCGGCGCCCGCGGCGTGCCGGACCAGCTCCTCCGGAGTGAGGGAGCCGTCCGAGGCCGTCGAGTGCGTGTGCAGGTCGATGCGCGGGTGCGGGCCGATGGTCAGGGGGGACCTCCTTGACGCGACCTCCTTGAGCCCAACCGGCTCACACTATCCGCTTGGTCGAAGTCCGTTCGGCGGCATTCCGTTCGGCGGTGTTGGCTCCGGCTGCGCCAGCCGCGGCAGGAGCGTGCGCAGGTCCTGGTGCCAGCGGCGCAGCTCGGCGGCGGTCGGCGCCAGCTCGTAGGCGTGCAGGTGGCCGGCCCGGGACAGCGCGTACCAGGCACTGCCGACCTCGTCCGCCGCCGCGCCGTCCACGAAGGCCGGCAGGAGCAGCAGCTGCGCGCGCATCGGCAGCCGCATCAGCTCCGGGCGGCCGTGGGCCCGCCATACCTCGTCCACGGCCTGCTCGACGGCGAGCCGCAGCAGCCAGGCGCAGATGCGGGGCCACGACCCGCGCAGGTCGGCGACGCCCTCGCCGCGCAGCAGCCGATCGGCCTGGGCGAGCGGCACCTCCGGATCCAGCCGCGGGCCGGGGCGGCTCATGCGAGCGAGCGGAAGTGGTCCGCCAGCCGGGCGGTGTTGCGGATCAACCCGGCGAGGTTGCCGCCGTAGCCGACGTGCACCCCGTCACGCAGCGCACGGAAGGTGTCCGCCGCCCACGGTGCGTGCCCGTCCAGCTGGCGCAGCACCAGCCGGGCCCGGCGGGCGTCGTCGAACAGCGCGAGTGCCGCCTTCTCGGTCACCGAGTGCGCCGCCGTCAGCGCCGCCTCGACGTCCGCGTGCCGCGCGCCCGCGGCCAGCCGGCGGCGCCGGACCGTCTCGTTGCACGCCGTCTCGACCGCCGTCCGGCACATCGCCGGGACCAGCATCGCGGCCATGTCGCGCGGCAGGCTGGCGGTGCGGACGAGGGCACGCGCGTCGGCCAGGTGCCGCTCGACCGGGTCGAGGTTCTCCCGCAGCTCGACCCGTGATCCCTCCCGGCGCACCAGGTCGAGCACCGTCGCCGGCAGCCGCATCCGCCGGACGGCGTCCGCGAGTCGGTCGTCGTGGGTGAAGACGACGACCTGGCGGGTCTCGGCCACCTGGGCGAGCACCCGGGCCAGCCCGTCCACCTTCGCCGGGTCCATCGACTGGACCGGGTCGTCGATGACGAGAAACCGGAACGGGCTCGCCTCGCTCGTCGCCCGCGGGAGGAACAGCGCCAGGCCGAGAGCGTGCAGCTCCCCCTGGCTCATCACGCCGAGAGCGGTGCTGTCCACCCCGTCGACGGTGACGTCGAGATCGACCCGCCGCTGGTTCGCGCTGCCGGTGAGCCGCACCGGGCCGAGATCGACATTGCTCTCCTGGCGCAGCAGCGACCAGATGCCGGCAGACTGTTCCGCGAACGGCCGGATCCGCTCGTCGCGCAGGTCCTGGGCGGCCCCGCGGAACCATTCCAGGGCACGTCGGACGTCCGCCAGCGGCTGTGCGTCGGCCTCGGCCCGGCGCGCCGCCGAGACCCAGGCGGCGACCCGCGCGGCCAGTGGCAGCCACGCGGCGTCCGCCAGGTCGAGGGCCTTCGCCGCGGCGGTGGCCAGCTCCTCGACCGCCTCGCGCAGCGGTGGGTAGGCAGCCGCGAGCCCGTCCGCGACCGCGACCGGATCGGTCAGCAGCCGCAGCGCGGCCCAACGTTCCCAGGCCGCTCCCGCCGCACGGACCGGCGTGGAGCAGCTCCCCGCCTGCGCGGTGGCCAGCGCGGCGGGCACCGGGGTGACCAGCAGACGGACCTCGGTGAGGGCGCGCGCCAGCCCCTCCCGCACGGCGGCCAGCGGCGCGGCCCGCTCCCGCAGGAGAGCCAGCTCCGCGGTGGCCGTGCGCAACCACGCCTCGTCCAGCCGGCCGGTGCCGCACACCGGGCAGGGTCGCTCCGCCGCCGCGACGGCGTCTGCGATGGCGTCGGAGTGCCGCTCGTGGTGGTCGACTGCCGCGGCGAGCAGGGTGGCGAGCCGGGCCGCGTCGCCGGTCGTGGTCCCGAGCAGCCCGGACTCCTCGGCCGCCAGCTCACGCAGCCGGGCGGCCAGGACCGCGACCTCGCCAGACGCCGGTACGCGCAGCGCGGCCAGGGCCGCGAGCCGGGCGTGCTGGAGCCCCTCGGTCACCGCCTGGCCCGGGGGGACCGCGGAACCCGCGGCAGGGGGTGGCTGGGCGGCGAGCGCCCATGCGCGGTCCAGGTCGAGGTGGGCCGGGTCGCCGAGGGCGTCGGCCACCTGTGCGGCGCGGGGGTCGCCGCTCGCCCGCAGCGCCGCCAGCAGTGGCGGGTGCTCCTCCCACAGCCGGCGGGCGGCGTCGGTGAGCCTGCCGCGGGCCGCGGTGAGCGTACGGGCGACGTCCGCGACCGCGTCGAGGCCAAGAATCGCGTGCAGCGCGTCGAACATGGCACTCGGCCGGCCGCCGAGCAGGTCGCTCAGCTCCGCGTAGGACAGGAACGGCCGGTGGGTGGAGAACGCCGCGTCCCAGCCGGACGTCGACAGCCGACCGCCGTCCGCGGTCGCCGCCGCACCGTGTCCTTCGGCCAGGCCGTCACCGTCCTGCCAGCTTCGGGTGACGGTGACCGGGCCGGCGATCCCCTCGACCGTGCAGGTGACCTCGATGCGGACCGTCCCGCCGCTGTGCAGGTTGCGCCAGCCGCCGCGCCACACCGCCGCCCGCTGGGACCAGCGGCGGCCCTCGCCGGTCAGCGCGATCTCGGCTGCCTCCGCGAAGCTGGACTTGCCCGACCCGTTCCGCCCGGTGACGAGCGTGAGCCCCGGGCCGGGGCGGAGTCGCAGGGTCACCCACGGACCGATGCCGCGGAACCCCTCGACGCTGACCGCTCGCAGATACACCGCCGCCTCGGCGGCGAGCCGCTCGGAGCCGCGGCCGGCGTCGCCCGGGCGGGCGTCGCCCGGTCCCTGCCGGCCCGCTGCGGGCTCGTCGAGGGCGGTGAGGATCAGGTCGCTGACCCGGGTGGGCAGGTCGCTGTGCACCAGCTGCGCGGCGATCAGATCCCGGAGACGGTCGCGAGGCATCCTGGTTCTTCCGGTTCGGCGGCGGACCCGCGAAATCCTAGACGAGCGGGCCATATCCCTCGGTGGTGCCGGGTCCGTCTCGCCGAAGCTCGTGATCACATCGACCGCGTCGCTCGTCGCCGCCTGCTCGTTACGCCGCTTGCTCGTTACTGGGACATGCTCCAGTCGGTCGCGGGGAGCTGTTCCTCGCCGGTGAGGTAGTTGTGCGGGTAGGTGATGGTGGTGGTGCCGGATGGTGCGGTCCACTCGAACACGCCGGGGCGGGGCTGGCGGACCTTCCACAGCCGGCCCGGCTGGTGCCGCATCCGATGATGACGCTTGCAGCAGGGGCCAAGATTCGTGGTCAGAGTGGGCCCGCCGTCGGCGTAGGGAACGGTGTGGTCGGTTTCGGTACGTACCGCGGGGCGGGTGCAGGTCGGATGGGTGCACTGCCGGTTCCGGGCCCGCACATGCCGCACCTGCGCCGGGCTGGGCAGCCGTCGGTCGGCGACTTCGAGCAGTGCCCCCTGGGGATCGGTGAGCAGACGCCGCCAGGTTGATCCTGGTCGCATCGCGATCTCTCGCGCGACCGCGGCGGGCAGCGGGCCGTAGCCGGCAAGCTCGCCCGGCTCCTGGCCGAGGCCGAGCAGCGTCGTGACGGGTACGACAACCTGGATTTCGCAGCCGATCGGCGCGGCATGCTCGGTGCGGCCCATCACGATGTCGACCAGAACATCCGCGCGGATCTGGTCGAGGGTGCGACTGTCATCGTCGGCGCGGTCGCGGGCGATGCCCTCGGCGAGGGTGCAGATCCGCCGGTAGCAGGCTTCTGCCTGGTCGGAGGGTAGCCGTGCGGCGAGGGTGCTGACCGCGTCGTCTTCCGGCTCGATCCACACCCCGCGTTCCTTCTTCCGTTCCTCCGCGCGGCGTTCGGCGCCGGCGGGATCCAGCCGCAGGACGGCGCGGCGTGCCGCGGCGGCGTAGGCGGCGCGGTGTTTGCGTCGACCCCGCTGCAGCATCCATGCCTCGAACGCGGCGGCGGTGTCGTCGTCGAGCGGGCTGATGGCATGTTCGAGGGTGTGGAGCCGGGGCAGGTCGATCTCGCCGGCTTCCAATGCGTCCAACGCATGCGGGAGACGCCGTGCCACGGTTTCGGCGAAGTGCATCTGGTTACGAGCGGAGTTACCGGACACGGCGAGGATGGTCGCGACCTCCTCCGGGGCGTAGTCGGAGAAGATCCCGGCCGGGTCGCCTTCCCGAGGTGCCTGCAGGGCGGCGGCTTCGGCGAGGGCACGCAGCATTCGGGCCTGGCTGGCCGCGACCTGTCGGGCGGTGTCGCCCACCGCGGCGAGGCGGGCGTTCAGCTGGGCCGCGAACAGATCCATCGGATCCACCATCGACCCACCGCCGTGGGTGTGGGGTTGGCTGTCGATGTGGGGCATGGAGTGCTCCGTCCGGGGCAGGGGCGGGAACGCCCGCCATCGCTATCGAACTCATGTTCGATCCTAGGCGTCGTCTGTGGTGCGCGGCCGGCGTGTCCGTGTGAGGCCACGCAGAGCACCGCACGCCCTTGACGACCCCCGGGAACGGCACTACCAACGCCTGGGAGGACGGCGATGCGGGGTTCGGGTGACGGCGGGGTCGGTCCGGTTGGCGGTTGGTCGTCCGCCGTTCATCCCACTGTGGTGTCATCAGCCGGTGATGCGGGACGAGGGCTCCTTCGCGGTCGTGCGACCGGGCCGGCGAGCGGTTCTGGCAGGTGGCGTCGGTGCCCTGATGGCTGCCGCGGTCGGGGGATGCGGGGGCGGGTCAGGGTCGGCGCCGTCGCCCGCACCGACGATGCGCGCGCCCACCCCGATTCCCGGAATCCGGGACGGGGTGTTCTCCCTCGGGGTCGCCAGTGGTGACCCGCTGCCCGACGGGGTGATCCTCTGGACCCGGCTGGCGCCCGAGCCGACGTCCGGCGGCGGCATGCCGTTGCGGGATGTCGAGGTCGACTGGCAGGTCGCCCGGGACGAGCGGTTCTCCGACGTGGTCCGCGGCGGCACCCAGCTCGCCACCGCCTCGTTCGCGCATTCGGTGCACGTGGACGTCCGCGGCCTGGAGCCCGGGCGGGACTACTTCTACCGGTTCCGGGCGGGGGACGTCCTGAGCCCGGTCGGGCGGACCCGGACCGCGGCCGCTCCCGGGGCCGCCGGCGGGCGGCTCTCGTTCGCGCTCGCCAGCTGCCAGGACTTCCAGAACGGGTACTGGCCGGCCTTCGACGCCATCGCCGGAGACCGCCCGGACTTCGTCCTCCATGTAGGGGACTACATCTACGAGTACGACCCGGAAAGCGCCTACCCGGACCGCCGTCACACCACCCCCGAGACCCCCGGTCTCGACCAGCTCCAGACCCTTGCCGACTACCGGAACCGGTACGGACAGTACAAGTCCGACCCCGCGCTGCAGGCAGCCCACCTCGCCGCGCCCTGGGTCGTGACCTGGGACGACCACGAGACCGAGAACAACTATGCCGGCCTGGTGGACGAGGCCGGCGACACCGGCGACCGCCGCCAGGACGAGGTGACCTTCGCCCGGCAGCGGGCGGCGGCCTACCAGGCGTACTACGAGCACATGCCGATCCGGGCCGAGCTCGACCCGGGGTCGCCGGACCTGCGCATCTACCGCCGTCTGACGTTCGGCGACCTGCTGACCCTCAACGTCATGGACACCCGCCAGTACCGGACGCCRCTGCCCGGATCGCCCGCGGACGGCATCGGCGCCGTCAGGCAGGGCCGGGACAACAGCAGCGGCACGATGTCCGGTGCGGCCCAGGAGGCGTGGCTCGTCGACGGGCTGCGGACGTCCCGCTCGCGCTGGAACGTGATCGCCCAGCAGACGATGCTGGCCCAGCTGCACGGCCAGCTGAACGGCAGCGAGACGCTCACCAACCTGGACCAGGCCGACGGCTACCTCCCGTACCGCACGCGGATCCTCTCGGCGGTGCGGGACAGCCGGGTCGCGAACCCGGTGGTTCTCGCGGGGGACATCCACTGCGCGTGGGTGAACGACCTGCGTGTCGACTTCGACCGGCCGGAGACCCCGGTGATCGCGACCGAGTTCGTCTGCACCTCGGTCAGCTCAGGGTTCTTCCTGATCAGCGAGGATTTCGTCCGGGAGAACAACGCCCGTCTCAACCCGCACGTGCGCTACTTCCGCGGGGATCGGCGGGGCTACACCCGGATCACGGTGAGCGACGACGAGTGGCGTTCGGACATGCGCGTCGTCGAGACCATCGAGAGGCGGGACGCCCCGACGTCCACCGACGAGACCTGGGTCGTCGAGGCCGGAGCCCCCGGAGCGACCAGGGCCTGATCCCCCCGCCCTCGAGCGGGGCGCGGATGCGCGAGGCGGGCGCGGCCGGGTCCTCATGGGTGTGAGGACATGGCCGTAGGCTGTGCCGTGATCGGCTCGGCGGTGGTGTGGGAGGGACAGATGGCCGGCGTGGATGAGGTGCCCGAGGTGGCCGAGGTGGCGGACCACGCGCCCGCAGTGGCGGACGCGGCGGTGGACCGCTCCCGGCTGACGGTCGTCGTCAACCCGAAGGCGGGTGGTGGGCGGGCGGCCAAGGCGCTTGACGATGTCCGCGCCGCCCTGGCGCGGTGGGCGGACGACGTCACCGTGGAGACCACGAAGAGCCTGGAGCACGCCGACGAACTGGCCCGGGCTGCCGTGGCCGATGGCCGGGTGACGGTCGCGCTCGGCGGTGACGGTCTCTCCGGCCGAGTCGCGGGCGCCGTCGCCCGGGCGGGGGGTGTGCTCGCGATCCTCCCCGGGGGGCGGGGCAACGACTTCGCGCGCGGCCTCGGGATCCCGCGCGACCCCGCTCTCGCCGCGACGGCGCTCGTCGCCGCGGTGGAGCGCCGGGTGGACCTTCCGGAGGCGAACGGCGTGCCGTTCCTGGGGATCGCCAGCCTCGGCTTCGACTCCGACGTCCAGGTGATCGCGAACCAGACGACCTGGCTTTCCGGCCAGAGCGTGTACACCTATGCGGTGTTGCGGGCGCTCGCGGCGTGGAAGCCCGCCCGGTTCACCGTGACGATCGACGACGAGGCCCCGCGGGAGCACGCTGGCTGGACGGTGGGCGCGGCGAACGGCGCCTACTACGGCGGCGGGATGAAGTTCGCCCCGGACGCCGACATCGCCGACGGCCTGCTGGAGATCGTCCTGGTCGCGAAGGCGAAGCGGCTGACGTTCCTGCGGCTGTTCCCGCGGATCTTCTCCGGCCGCCACGTCGAGGTGCCCTACGTGCAGGTCAGCCGGGCCCGGCGGCTCGTCGTCGACGCCGACCGGCCGTTCCAGGTGTACGCCGACGGCGACCCCGTCGCCGACCTGCCGGCCGAGATCGTCGTCCGGCCGGGCGCGCTGCGCCTGCTGGTGCCGCCGCAGCCCTGAGGGCCAGGCGGGCCCGTACCCAGCCAGGGCCGAGGCTGACGCCGGTGCCGGTGCCGGTGCCGGTGCCGGTGGCCCGGGCGGGCGCTCGCTCAGCGCAGCTCGGGGGTCGCGTGGTAGTCGGCCGTGCCGGCGACCTCCGGGTAGTGCAGGTCGAAGGCGGGCCGCTCCGAGCGGATGCGGGGCAGCCGGTGGAAGTTGTGCCGCGGCGGCGGGCTGGACGTCGCCCACTCCAGTGAGTTGCCGTAGCCCCACGGGTCGTCGACGAGGGCGAGCCGGCCGTGCCGGTACGACCGCCACACGTTGTACATGAACGGCAGTGTCGAGACGCCGAGCAGGAAGCTGCCCGCGGTGGACACCGTGTTCCAGCTGGTGAACCCGTCGTTCGGCCCGTAGTCCGCGTAACGGCGGGGCATGCCCTGCATCCCGAGGTAGTGCTGGACGAGGAAGGTCAGGTGGAAGCCCACGAAGACCGTCCAGAAATGGATCTTTCCGAGGGTCTCGTCCATGAACCGGCCGGTGAGCTTCGGGAACCAGAAGTAGGTGCCGGCGAACGCGGCGAAGACGACCGTTCCGAACACCACGTAGTGGAAGTGTGCGACGACGAAATAACTGTCGCTGACGTGGAAGTCGATGGGCGGGCTCGCGAGGAGAACGCCGGTGAGCCCRCCGAGCAGGAAGGTGACGAGGAACCCGATGCAGAAGAGCATGGGGGTCTCRAAGCTGAGGTTGCCGCGCCACATCGTGCCGATCCAGTTGAAGAACTTGATGCCGGTCGGCACGGCGATCAGGAACGACATGATGGCGAAGAACGGCAGCAGCACCGCGCCGGTGACGAACATGTGGTGCGCCCACACCACGACGGACAGGACGCCGATGGCGATCGTGGCGAACACCAGGCCCTTGTAGCCGAAGATCGGCTTGCGGGAGAAGACCGGGATGATCTCGCTGATGATGCCGAAGAACGGCAGCGCGATGATGTAGACCTCGGGATGCCCGAAGAACCAGAACAGATGCTGCCAGAGGATCGCCCCGCCGTTCTCGGCGTCGAAGACGTGGGCGCCGAAACGCCGGTCGGCCTCCAACGCCAGCAGTGCTCCGGCGAGAACCGGGAACGCGACGATCACCAGGATGGACGTCACCAGGAACGTCCAGCAGAAGATCGGCAGACGGAACATCGTCATCCCGGGCCCGCGCAGGGTCAGCACCGTCGTGATCATGTTGACCCCGCCGAGGATCGTGCCCAGCCCGGACACGGACAGCCCCATGACCCACAGATCCGCCCCGGCGCCGGGGCTGTACATCTCGCTGTTCAGCGGCGCGTAGGCGAACCAGCCGAAGGCGGCGGCGCCGTCCGGGGTGAGGAAGCCGGCCACCACGGTGAGCGAGCCGAACAGGAAGAACCAGAACGACATCGCGTTCAGCCGGGGGAAGGCGACGTCGGGGGAGCCGATCTGCAGCGGGATCAGGAAGTTCGCGAAGGCGAACGCGAGCGGCGTCGCGAACATCAGCAGCATCAGCGTGCCGTGCATCGTGAACAGCTGGTTGTACTGCTCGTTCGAGAAGTACTGCAGCCCGGGCCTGGCCAGCTCGGCGCGCATCATCATCGCCAGCACGCCGGCGAAGGCGAAGAACCCGAACGAGGCCACCGCGTACATGACGGCGATGTCCTTGTGCGAGGTCGTGCGCAGGTATCCGAGCAGGGAGACGCGTGGACGCGTGTGCCCGGTTTCGCCGTGTTCGGCGGTGCCGGGCCGGGTGTCGGGGCCGGGTGGTTCGCGTAGAAGAGTCACTCCGGCTCCCGGCTCTGGCACGGCGAACGGGCGGGCGGCAGAATACTAGCGCGCCCGGAGCCGAATCAGGGTGCGGACAGATGAGAACCCGTGGCGCCGAACAGCAGGTGGTCGACAAGCCTCGGGTCGTCGCGCATGTCCTCTATCACCAGGTGTTCGAGCAGAATCAGCGCCGCGTCGGCCGGCCAGAGCACACACCACAGCCAGACACCGAGTGCCTCTCCGACGAAGGCCGCGCGGTCCGGGGGAGCAGCAAGTGGCCAGAGTGCCGTCGGGTGCCCGGCGGCCTCCACCTTCGCCTCGGGCCTCTCCTCGAGACGGTCCGGGTCGGCGAGCGGAAGACCGGCCAGCCGGCTGCCCAGGCCGATCCGCGGCGCCTCGGCGACCAGCACCATCTCGGCGGGGCCGCCGACCGGCGACGGACCGCTCACCGAGAGCGCGGCCGCGTGTGCCCCGGTGCGCTCGTCACCGGCCCAGCCGACTCCGCTGACGAACCAGTGGACCGGCATCGGCGAGGGCAGCCACACCGGCACCCGGCTGGTCCGCCCCAGTGAGCGGAGCACCTGCTCGCGGGAGGCGTGCGCCTCGTGGAAGGGCTCGACGTCGCCGTGCCGGGTGCAGCGCCACCGGTCGCTCCACACGTTCGGCGGGTCGAGGTCGCTCAGGCAGGCCGGGCACACCGGCGGGGTGGTCACCGCGCACCCCGCCGCGACGCGCTGACGAGGACGTCTACAGGCAGGAGCGCGTCTACAGGCAGGAGCGCGTCGACGGGCAGGAGCGCGTCAACTGACAGAACGGGAACCACGGGCATCCTCCGCCTCCATGTACAGGTGGGCGGAGGTTTGATGCCCACCGAGGCGGGTTCCGACTCCTTCGCGCGGGACTTGTCCACCTCGGCGCCAGATGTCGGACGGGCCCGTGACTCTGCGGCGCGGCGGCGGTCAGGTGCCGTAGCGGTGGCGCGCGATGTCGGCGACGACCTCCTCCAGGACGTCCAGGCCCTCGACAAGCAGGTGTTCCGGGATGACGAGCGGGGGGAGCAGACGCAGCACGTTCCCCCAGGTACCGGCGGTGAGCAGGACCAGGCCGCGTCGGTGTGCCTCGGCCGCGCAGGCCACCGTCACCGCCCGGTCGGGCCGGGGTGCCGTCTGCCCGGCGGGGGGTGGCTCGTCGGCGACGAGTTCGAGCGCGAGCATCGCCCCGCGGCCGCGGACGTCCCCGACGAAGGGGTACCGGCCGCGCAGTGCCCGCAGGCGCGGCATCGCGATCCGCTCGATCAGGCGGGCGCGGGCGGCGAGGTCCTCGCGCTCCAGCGTGGCGATCGCGCCGAGCGCGGCGGCGCAGGAGAGCGGGTTGCCGCCGTAGGTCCCGCCCAGGCCGCCGACCTGCGGCGCGTCCATCACCTCGGCGCGGCCGGTGACGGCGGCGAGCGGCAGGCCGCCGGCGATGCCCTTTCCGGTGACGATCAGGTCGGGCACGATCTCTTCGTGCTCGCAGGCGAACAGGTGGCCGGTGCGGCCGAACCCGGTCTGCACCTCGTCGGCGACGAGGACGATTCCGGCCGAGGCGCAGAACTCCGCGAGCGCCGGCAGGAAGCCGGCGCCGGGGACGATGAACCCGCCCTCGCCCTGGATCGGCTCGATGACGACGGCCGCGACGTTCTCCGCGCCGATCTCCGCGCGGATCGCGTCGATCACCTGCCCGGCGGCCTGCTGGCCGCAGCCCACCGGACCACCGGGCCAGCGGTACGGGTAGGCCATCGGCATCCGGTAGATCTCCGGTGCGAACGGACCGAAGCCCGCCTTGTAGGGCGTCGACCTCGCGGTCAGGGCCATGGTGAGGTTGGTGCGACCGTGGTAGGCGTGTGCGAACGCCACGACGGCGGATCGCCCGGTGTAAGCGCGGGCGATCTTCACCGCGTTCTCGACCGCCTCGGCACCCGAGTTGAACAGCACGGAGCGCTTCTCGTGCCCGCCCGGCGTCAGCCGGGTGAGCTCCTCGCAGACGGCGACGTACCCCTCGTAGGGGGTCACCATGAAGCAGGTGTGGGTGAAGCGGCGGGCCTGGTCGGTGACGTTGTGGACCACGCTGTCGGCGCTGTTGCCGACGTTGGTCACCGCGATGCCGGAACCGAAGTCGATCAGCGAGTTGCCGTCGACGTCCACCAGCACGCCGCCGCCGGCGGCCGTCACGTAGACGGGAAGCGTCTCGCCGACGCCGCGGGCCACCGCCTGCGAGCGGCGCCGGGCCAGCGCTGTCGAGCCCGGCCCCGGGACGGCCGTGACCAGTCGCCGGACCTGCGGAAGCCCCGGACCGCCGTGTGGCGGCCGCAGGGCCGTGTATGTCCCGCTCCGCACTGGGCCTCTCCTCCTGGCGGCTCCGTCCGGCGGCGCCGGCTGTGCCTGTCTCGGACCGACGCCCACTTCGGAGAGGAGTCGATCGGGTGCCGAGTGTAAGCGGCTGGCTGGTGAGTGTGCCGAGTAACGGTTCCAGGGGCTCCCGACGCGCCCGTGAACTGCGACCCCACACCGTGCACCCGCTGTGGCCGGTGTGTGGGAGTTGGAGTCCCATCGATCGCGAGGAGGAGGATGTCAGTTGTTGTCGCGCGGATTCCGACGGGTGGGGAATCCGCCATGTCCGGAGATGGTGTCCGGCCGGGCCCCCGCGCGTCCACCCGTCCTGGTGGTGAGGAGAAGGTGGTCGTGTCATGACCGGGTTCTGGGTGGCCGGCCGGCGGCGTGGGTCCGCGGAGACCTTCGAGGTGCGGAGCCCGTTCGACGGCCGGCTGGTCGCGACGGTGGCGCGCCCGGCGGAGTCCGACGTCGAGGACGCCCTGGCCGCGGCAGCCGGCGCCGCGCGCGCCTGCGCGGCGCTGCCCGCCCACGTGCGGGCCGGCGCGCTGAGCAGCGTCTCCCGGGAGATCGCCCGCCGCGGGGACGAGATCGCCGCCCTGATCACCAGCGAGTCCGGGAAACCGATCACCTGGGCGCGGGCCGAGGTCGCCCGGGCGTCGTCGACCTTCCGCTGGGGCGCCGAGGAGGCCCGCCGTTTCGCCGGTGAGGTCGACCGGCTCGACACCGACCCGACCGGTGAGGGACGCATCGCCCTCACCCGGCGCTTTCCGATCGGGCCGGTGCTGGGCATCGCGCCGTTCAGCTTCCCGTTGCACCTCGTCGCTCACAAGGTCGCGCCCGCCATCGCCGCGGGCGCGCCGATCGTCGTGAAGCCCGCGCCGCGTACCCCGCTGTCCGCCCTGCTGCTCGGCGAGCTGCTCGCCGGGACCGACCTGCCGGAAGGGTCCTGGTCGGTCCTGCCCGTCAGCGACGACCAGATGCCCGCCCTGGTGGCCGACCCACGGCTGCCGGTGGTGTCGTTCACCGGGTCGGCGCGGGTCGGCTGGGCGATCCGGGACGCCGTCCCGCGCAAGCACGTCGTCCTTGAGCTCGGCGGGAACGCGGCCGTGCTGGTCGCGGCGGACTACTCGAGCCCGGCGGACCTGCGGCACGCAGCGCGGCGGATCGCCCTGTTCTCGAACTACCAGGCCGGCCAGTCGTGCATCGCCGTGCAGCGGGTGTTCGTCGACCGCAGCCTGTACGAGCCGGTCCGGGACGAGATCGTCGCCGCCGTCGCCGAGCTGCGCGGCGGCGACCCCGCCGATCCCGCCACCGACGTCGGCCCACTGATCGACGCGGCCGCCGCGGAGCGGGTCGGGGCCTGGGTGCGGGAGGCGGTGGCGCGCGGTGCCACCGTGCTGTGCGGCGGTATCGCGAAGGGCACCGCCTTCGCGCCGACCGTGCTGACCGGCGTGCCGCGCGACGCGACCGTGGCCAGCGAGGAGGTGTTCGGGCCGGTGCTCGTGCTCGAACCCGTCGACGGCCTGGACGACGGGCTGGCCCGGGTCAATGACAGCTCCTACGGCCTGCAGGCCGGCGTCTTCACCCGCGACCTCGGGACGGCCTTCCGCGCCCACCGGGCGCTCGACGTCGGCGGTGTGATCATCGGGGACGTCCCCTCCTACCGCGCCGACCAGATGCCCTACGGCGGGGTGAAGGGCTCCGGGCTGGGCCGGGAGGGCGTCGGCGCAGCGATGGCGGACCTGACAGTGGAGCGGGTGATGGTGCTCGCCGGCGTCGAGCTCTGACTGGCCCGCGCCCCTGCCGGGCCCACGGCGGTCAGCTCAGCGGGGCCTCCGCCCGGTCGGGGTCGCGCAGGTCGGTGCCGACGTCCAGCCAGCGCTGGTGCATCGCGGTGGCGCCGTGTACGCGCTTGTACGCCGCCTCGTTCGGGGTCATTGGGAGCAGTGGCAGGAAGTGGACCGGAGCCGGCCCGGGGGCCGCCGAGCCTGGGGCCGCGGGGTCTGGGGTCGTGGGGTCTGGGGTCGTGGGGCCGGAGCCGTTGCCAGCCGCGGCCGGGCGAGCTGACGCGAGCGGCAGGTCGGGCACCAGGCCGCCGGGCTCGCCGACCAGAACGGCGGTGAACCGGGCGCCGTCCCACAACGGCTCGCCGAGGTCGAGGCCGGCGCCGGCAACCACCGGCCGGCCCTCGACCACCGGCACCGAGGCGAGGACGGCCAGCGCCCGCGCCGCGCCGTCCCGCCGGCCGCGCAGCGACAGGACGAGCTCGGCCCGTGGCCCGGCCGGGTCGCGCACCGTGGCCTCGGCGGGTGTCATCGGCTCCCGCGCCATCCCGAGGGTCACATAGCGGACCACGCCATCGGGGTCCGGGCCGAAGCGGAGCACCTCGATCGGGTCCGCCCCGAGGAAGGTGAGGCTCGCCCGCCCGCTGTCCGGGCCGAACCAGCCGACGAGGTGCCCCTCGACGCGCCGCAGGACGTCGCCGCCGCTGGGCGGGTGCCCCGGGCGGTCAGGGCTGTCATGCTCCGGATCGTCGGTTGCGCTCATAGCGGTCGATCGTAGGATCGCGACGCCGCACCTGTTCGTTGTGACGGCGGATGGGAGGGTCAGATGGCACAGATGCTCAGCAAGGGTGCGAACGCCGCACTGCCGACGACCGAGGTGCGGGTCGAGGTCTCCTCGTCGACCCCGCTGGACATCGCCGCGCTGCTGGTCACTCCGTCCGGCAAGGTGCGCGATGACGCCGACTTCGTCTTCTTCAACCAGCCGGCCGGGCCCGGGGTGCGTCTCGCACCGCCGTCCGCGCTGGAGTTCACGCTCACCGCGGTGCCGTCCGACATCGACAAGGTGGTCGTGACCGGCAGCCTGGACGGAAGCGGCCCGCTGACGTTCGCCGGTGTCCGTGGTCTCGCGGTGGCCGTCCGGGACGGCCGCGGCCAGGAGATCGCCCGTTTCGACCCCGCCGGCCTGAGCACCGAGACGGCGCTGGTGCTCGTCGAGCTGTACCGCCGCGCCGGGTCCTGGAAGGTCCGCGCCGTCGGGCAGGGGTACGCGTCCGGGCTCGCGGGCATCGCCACCGACTTCGGGATCGCCGTCGACGACCCGGGCACCGCCAGCAGCGGCTCCGCGCAGTCAGGCCCRCCGCCGGCCCCGTCCGCCCCACCCGCGGCGCCGCCGCCCGTCCCGTCGCACTACGACGCCCCGACCCAGGTCGTGCAGCCGCCGCCCGGTGGTCAGCAGTGGGGTCCGCCACCTCCGCCACCCGGCGGTGGTCAGCAGTGGGGTCCGCCGCCGGCACCGCCGGCCGGGCAGCCGTGGGGCCCGCCCGCGGGCCAGCAGTGGGGCCCGCCGCCGGCTCCCGGCCAGTGGGGCCCGCCGCCCGCGGGGCCGCCCGGTGGTCAGCAGTGGGGTCCGCCGCCTCCGCCGCCCGGCGGGGGCCAGCAGTGGGGCGCGCCCGTCGGCGGGCCGCCGCCCGGCGCCGCCGGCCGGATCAACCTCGACAAGGGCCGGGTCTCGCTGCGCAAGGGCCAGAGCGTGTCGCTGGTCAAGACCGGCGCCCCGCCCCTGGCCCGGGTCCGGATGGGCCTCGGCTGGGATCCCGCGCAGCACGGGAAGTCCATCGACCTCGACGCGTCGTGCATCCTGTTCGACCAGCGGGGCAAGGACGTCGACAAGGTCTGGTTCATGTCGAAGAAGGGCGCCCGTGGCGCCGTCCGCCACTCCGGGGACAACCTCACCGGCAGGGGCGAGGGCGACGACGAGACCATCTTCGTCGACCTGGGCGCGCTGCCGCCCACCGTCGTGAGCCTGATCTTCACCGTGAACAGCTTCCAGGGGCAGTCGTTCACCGACATCCGCAACGCCTTCTGCCGGCTGATCGACGATCAGACCGGCCAGGAGCTGGTGCGGTTCGACCTGTCCGAGTCGAAGCCGGCGACCGGCCTGGTGATGTGCCGGCTGCAGCGGGAGCCTGGGGCGCCCACCTGGGCGATGACCGCGATCGGCGAGTTCCACGACGGGCGCACCGTGCGCGCGATGGTCGGCCCGGCCAAGCAGTACCTCTAGGCCACCTCCGGTACGGCCGCGGCGCGGCAGCCGACGGGCGCGGCCGCCGACGGGCGCGGCCGGATGTGATGCGCGCGGTCTCGCGTCCCGGCGTGTTGTGGACGGGCGGCGCGAGGGTAGCCTCCGGCCGTGACCCCTGCGCCTCCGGCACCGTCGCGCGCGGCGCCGGCCCCGGTTTCCCCCGCCCCTGACGGCCGCCTGGCCGGTGCACGCCTCGCGGGAGGGCGGCGGTGACAGCGCGGCAGGGCCCCTCCAGGGTCTACTGCCGGCGCCTCGCCGGGCTGCTGGTCCTGGACCCGAACGGCGACCAGGTCGGCCGGGTCCACGACGTGATCGTCACGCTGCGGCTGGGCCACGAGCCCCCGCGGGTCCTCGGCCTGGCCGTGGAGGTCCAGCGGCGCCCCATCTTCGTGCCGATCTCCCGGGTCACCGGCGTCGAGTCCGGCGCCGTGGTGCTCTCCTCGGCGCGGCTGAGCTGGCGCCGTTTCGCGCAGCGCCCGAACGAGACCCGGGTGCTCGCCGAGCTGCTCGACCGCCGGGTCACCCTGCTGCCGCCGAGGGCGGAGCCGTCCGCGGACGGCACCGCCCCGCAGGGGCGCGAGGTGACCGTCGTCGACGCCGCGATCGAGCCGACCCGGAGCGGGGACTGGCTCCTCGACCAGGTCGCGGTGCGGGTCGGCAAGGGGCGCCGTGGCGAGGTCCGGACCGTCGGCTGGGACGAGGTCACCGGCTTCACGCTGCCGGAGGAGGGCCAGGGCGCGGCGAACCTGCTGGCCGCCTTCGAGCGGCTGCGCCCCGCCGACCTGGCGTCACTGCTGCACCATCTGTCGAGCAAACGGCGCGCGGAGGTCGCGGCCGCGCTCGACGACGAGCGGCTGGCGGACGTCCTGGAGGAGCTGCCCGAAGAGGAGCAGGTGGAGCTGCTCGGTGGCCTTGCCGCGGAGCGGGCCGCCGACGTGTTGGAGGCGATGGGCCCGGACGATGCCGCCGACCTGCTGGGTGAGCTGCCCACCGACGAGGCCGAGCGGCTGTTGCGCCTGATGGAGCCCGAGGAGGCGGCGCCGGTGCGCCGCCTGCTGGTCTACGCCGACGACACCGCCGGCGGCATGATGACCAGTGAGCCGGTGGTGCTGGCCCCGAACGCCACGGTCGCCGAGGCCCTGGCGCGGGTGCGTGAACCCGAGCTCTCCCCGGCGCTCGCCGCCCAGGTGTATGTGGTGCGCCCGCCGTACGAGACGCCGACCGGGCGTTACCTGGGGCTCGCGCACTTCCAGCGGCTGCTGCGGGAGCCGCCCAGCACGCTGGTCGGCGGCGTCATCGACGTCGACATCACCCCGCTGCGCCCGGACACCCCGCTGCCTGAGGTGACACGTCACCTGGCCTCGTACAACCTTGTCGCGGCGCCCGTCCTCGACGACGCGGGACGCCTGGTGGGGGTGGTGACCGTGGACGACGTGCTGGACCACCTGCTCCCCTCCGACTGGAGGGAAGGCCAGCTCGCCTCGGACGTCGTGAACCGGACCGGGCCGGGCGCGCCGCGGGCGGCCGTCGGCGCCCCACCGACCGGCGTGTCACCGGCCGGCGATCCGACGGGCTCGTGACCAGACTGCTGCGCAGGCGCGGCGAGCGTCTCGACCAGCCGCGTCCGTCGCGCCGGGCCCATCTGCGGCCCAGCTACGAGCCGGAGACGTTCGGTCGTGCCGCCGAGCGGATCGCGCGGTTCCTCGGCACCGCCCGCTTCATCGCCGCGCAGACGGTCGTGGTCGTGGTGTGGGTCGTCTACAACATCGTCGCGCCGCCGCCGGCGCGCTTCGACAACTACCCGTTCATCTTCCTGACCCTCGCCCTGTCACTGCAGGCGGCATACGCGGCGCCGCTCATCCTGCTGGCGCAGAACCGGCAGGATGACCGGGACCGCGCGAACCTCGCGCAGGACAGGGAGACCTCGGTGCGCCTCCAGGACGACACCGGGTACCTGGCGCGGGAACTGGCCGCGATGCGGGTCTCCATCGGCGAGCTGGCCAGCCGGGACTTCCTGCGCTCCGAGCTGAAGGCTCTGCTCGCAGACCTCGACAGCGCGAACTCCGACGCGGGTGCCGGGGCTCGCGGGGAGCGGGCGCGCAGGGACCGGCGGGAACGCCGCCAGCGTCCGGAGGAGACGGCGGCCCCGCGCAGCGGTGTCAGTGGCCCGGCCAGGTCCGGCAGATCCCGCAGGCCGGACTGACCTGGCAGCTGGCGAGCCTGCGGGAGGCCGAGGGGCCTACGGGAGGTTGCCGCGGCAGAGGGTCAGCACGGCGAGCGCGATCTCGGCTCCCCGGGGGCCGAGCTCGTCCGCCCACGAGGAGATGATCGCGTTCTCGCGCCCGTGCTGTACCCGCGGCCCGCCGGCCTCGGCCCGCAGGGCCTGTACCTGGCGGGACAGCTCCTTGCGGGTGCTCACCAGCGCGCGCAGCCTGGCGTCGATGTCATCGATGAGGTGTCGACCCTCGTCGATGGAGGAGATGGTCGGCACGGCGGCGGGCGCGGYGGCCGTCTCGGGCTCGGCAGGCGCGGCATCGCCGGCCGCGGCGGCGGAGCTGGAGGCGTCGACGACGTTCGTCACGGTGGGGGCCCTTCGGTAGGGCTCGGCGTTACCCGCGCCACGAAGGGCCCGGGGGTTGCCGGGCTGTGGTCTGGCGCGGAGCCGCGTGGGATCAGCGGCAGTGCGGGGACCGTACCCGGCCCCCATAAAACGTTCGCGGTGGACGAGGGCCGACCCGACCGGCCACCGGCCGCCCGCGCCCGGCCCGTGGTGCGGTCCCGGTCGGCAGCGCCGTCACGCGCGCCTGAGATCCACCGAACCGCATGGACCGAGCATGCCAGGCGGGGTTCGCGCCGTCCAGAAGGTATGTATGTGAGACCTGGCGCGAGTCACGGCGATGAGATGATCGGCTGATGGACCAGATGGAACTGGCCGGGATGCCCCGTCGGCTGTTCTCCTGCACCCCGTCCCGCCTGGCGGCGTTCGAGGACTGCCCGCGGAAGTACCGGATGATCTACCTGGATCGGCCGGCCCCACCCAAGGGCCCGCCGTGGGCGCACACGTCCCTGGGTATCAGCGTGCACAACACGCTGCACCGCTGGTGGGAGGTGCCACTTCCGGCCCGCACGCCGGAGCGCGCCGGCTCCCTGCTGCGGACGGCCTGGATCGAGGACGGCTTCCGCGACAGCGCACAGTCCGCGGCCTGGCGGGAGCGCGCAGCCGCGATGGTGGAGGGGTACACCGCCGGTCTCGACCCGGCGRCCGAGCCGCGCGCGGTCGAGCGCCAGGTGGCGACCCGGACAGAGCAGCTGGCCTTCCACGGCCGCGTCGACCGCCTCGACGAGCGCGGCGGTGAGCTCGTTGTGGTCGACTACAAGACGGGCCGGCGCCCCCTCGACAACGCCGACGCCCGCGGCTCGTCCGCGCTGGCCCTGTACGCGCTCGCTGCCGGGCGGATGCTGCGCACCCCGTGCCGCCGGGTGGAGCTGCACCATCTGCCGACCGGGTCGGTCGCAGCCGCCGAGCACACCGAGGAGTCGCTGGCCCGTCATGTGCGGCGCGCCGAGTCCGTGGCGCGGGACATCACCGAGGCGACCGACCGGCTGCGGGCCGGCGCCGACCGCGACGTGGCCTTCCCGCCCCGGCCCGGCACGCTGTGTTCCTGGTGCGACTTCCGGCGGCACTGCCCGCAGGGGCGGGAGGTCACACCCGACCGCGAGCCCTGGGCCGGGCTGGGCGAGTGACCGGGTGGCAGGTTGATGCCGGCGAGTGACGCGCCGATGCTCCTACCCGGTGTCAGGTGCCGCGCCTTCTACCCTTGTCCATAGGGGTGACGCGGTCCGGGGCGTGTCGCTCGCCGCCCGGTGGCTGGGTCCAGATGTCCGTTTCAGACAGGTCAGGGGCTGTTCCGGTGCCGCGCAAGTTCGATCTCTCCCATCGCGACCTCGCCACCGCGTCGTGGCGTTCGGCACGTCCGGAGGGCGATGAGCCCAACCGCGTGGAGGTGGCGCGGATCCCTGGCGGCATGGCGATGCGGGACTCCGACCGGCCGGTCGGCCCTGTCCTGCTGTTCACCGACGCGGAGTGGGACGACTTCATCGCCGGACTCGCCGACGGCGAGTTCGACCTGACGATCTGACGGCAGCAGGTTCCGGGGCCTCGGGCGCCTCGGAGGCGTCGTCGGCGTCGTGGCCAGTGCCGACGCCGGCACAGGTGGCTGCGGTCTGCGTCGGTGGCTGCGGCCTGCGTCGAGGAGCCGTGCCTCGCCGCCGGCCGATCGCGGCCCTCGGGAGGCACCGCGATGAGCCGGACGGCGGGCTGATCAGTCCCGGCTGGCTCCGTCAGGCCAGGTCGCCGGCGCGGATGGCGCTGACGAACGACGACCACGACCGCTCGGAGAACTCAAGAGTGCCTCCGGTGCGGTCCTTGGAGTCGCGAACGTACGCGGAACCCGTTCCGGGTGCCCATTCGACACAGTTCCCGCGCGGCTGGCTGTGGCTGCTCGTCCTCCAGTGGAGAGACTCGAAGCCACCCTTACCGCCGCTGGCCGTGTATGCCTTCACCCTGTTTCACCTTCTCGACTATGCGCATGATCATGGCACCTGCCTCGTCAGGACCGAGAGAGCAGGCCCGCAGTTTCTCGAACGCGACCTTATAGCGGCGCACCTCGTGCGCCTTTTCCAGGTAGACCGCGCCGGAGAGAGCTTCCAGATAGACCACGGGCTGGTCCCGCGTGTCGGGGAACTCGAAAAGAGTAAACGGAAAGCCCTGGGCCGGGTAGCCGCCGGCCTGGAACGGGATCACCTGGATGATGACGCGCCCACGGGCCGCCTCCGCGAGCAGGTGTTCCAGCTGCCCGCGCAGGACGTCCGGCCCGCCCACCGGCCGGCGCAGGACCGCCTCGTCGAGGAGCGCGTGGACCAGCGGCCGGCCGCTCTGACCGCGCCGCTTCTGCCGCTCCCGCTTGAGCGCCACCGTGCGCTCGGCGTCGGTCGGTGAGCCGTCCCGGTCGAAGTCCAGTGCGAGGGCGCGTGCGTACTCCTCGGTCTGCAGCAGCCCGGGGACCAGCACGGACTCGTAGGTGAGGATGGTGTCGGCGTCGCCCTCCAAGCCGATCAGAGTCTCCAGCCACTCCGGAACCGCATCCCCGAACGACTGCCACCAGCCCTGCTCCTTCGACTGGCGCACCAGGTCCAGCAGGGTCTCCCGTTCGGGAGTGTCGTGGAGCCCGTAGAGGTCGAGCAGGTCGCGAACATCGCGGATGCGTGCCGGGGTCCGCCCGGTCTCGACCCGGCTGATCTTCGACGGCGAGCATTCCAGGTGGCGTGCGGCGTCGTCCGCGGACAGGCCGGCCTGCTCGCGTAGCCGGCGGAGCTCGGCGCCGAGCCGCCGGCGGCGCACTGTGGGACTTCCCCCGATGGTGAGCTCGGACATGGTGCCTCTCTGTGGCTGTTTTCGTGGGTGCTTTGCGCGTCATCCCTGCGCGCGGCTGTTGCCCGGCCGGGGCATACACCTGGCCGGAACACCCCGTGTCGCGGTGTTTTCGACGGTGCCGGCRCATACCCGCGGGACGCACGTCGAACGGAGCTGAGCACACCAAACGGGGAGCGGTCTCCGCCGCCGTGGGGTTACCACGAGTTTGTGTCAGTTTAAATAGTTTGCTGAATATAACGGTTTGCATGCCAATGTAGCCTGAGGGTCATGATCTCAGCATAAGTTGCCAGAGCCTTGGAACAATGGATGCACAATCATGGTGAATGCATGTGCGCCGATCACATGGCCCGTCTGACACTGAGTGTCCGGTATCTTGCTTTTGGTGGCCAGGTTGGCCCGCCTCTCGGGGCGTCGTCGCTGGTGGACGGGGTGATCGTGATGGAGGGCTGGGTAGGCGCCCACGCGGCGGGGGCGACCGGATCGAGGTCCAGCGGATTCGTCGGATCGGTGTTCGCGGGTCCTGACGGGCCCCTCGGGGTGCGTTCGGCGGGTGTCCCGCGAGCCGCGGGTCCAGCGCACACCGCGGGTCCAGCGCACACCGCGGGCGCCG
This sequence comes from Parafrankia colletiae, assembly GCF_001854655.1. GTDB lineage: Bacteria > Actinomycetota > Actinomycetes > Frankiales > Frankiaceae > Parafrankia > Parafrankia colletiae. The sequence goes on from NZ_MBLM01000152.1 coordinate 195,070, forward strand.
CCGGGCCGGTGGGCCGGGCCGGGTCGGCTGGCGCAGCCGGTGCGGCCCGGGCCCGGCTGGCTGAGGCGGGGGGAACCGCTGGGGCGGTGGGCGGCGGCCGGGGCGGTGCCGAGATCGACCGCTCGGTCGCCGAGGCCTGCCACTACCAGGTGTTCGACGGGGACGACCAGTTCGTGGGCGTCTTCGAGAGCTGGGACGCCGCCCACGCCTGGGGGCACCGCCGGGCCGCCGAACCCGGGGCGCGGCTTCCCCTCCGCATCGAGGACCACCTCGACGGCCGCACCTGGACCGTCGAGCCTGGCCTGTGCCAGCTCTCGGTCTGGCGCCGCCAGCCCGAGCCGCCGCCGGTGTACGTCACCGCCGCCGCCGAGGCTGCCGCGGCTGCCGGGCCGGCTTCGGCGCCCGCGCAGCCCGCGGTGGAGGTGACGCCGAATCCGGAAGCTCCGGGTCCCCGGCGGCGGCCGGGCTGATTCAGGCCTGGCCGGCGGGGACGGGCAGCGGGTAACCGGCGCGGGACGCGCGGTCGTGTCCTCGGCGTATCTCCTTGGCGAGCGCCTTCAGGTAGCGCCGGCTGGCAGCCCGCCCGTCCGACCTCGAGACCAGTCCGCCTCGCCCAGGAAGGCCCGCGAGCCGCCCGGCGCCGCACACCATCACCGAACGGGGCGGGAGCAGGTACCGCCCCCGTACGTACTCGCCGATCCACCGTCCCTGCGGCCCGGCCAGCTCGGGATCGGGTGAGACCCGGAACACGCCCTCCAGCTCGGGGTGGAAGACACCACCGAAGAAACCACCGGCTCCGCGGACGAGCTCGGGCGGCGGTGGCGGTCCAGCCGGGGTGTCCCAGCGCACCGGCCCGATGGCGGCGGGCCGGCCGACCAGCACAACCGCGTCCTGATCGGGCAGCTGCTCCGGCCCGTGCTGCGGTGCGCCACCCAGCACGGTGWAGGGGCGGCGTCCGCCGGGCCCGGCGCGCAGTACGAGCGGCTCCGGCAGCACAGTGAGCCGGTCGACGAGGCCGAACTCACCAAGCTCCCGGGCTGCCGCGCGGGCTGCCAGGCCGGCGCCACCCGCGACCACGGCGATCGCGTCCAGTCCGCTGTCGACGAGGGAGACGAGCGCGGCCGCCCCGGCGTAACCGAGTGCCTGCGGCTCCGCGCTCGCGCGGGACGGGCCCTGGGAAGACGGGGCCTGGGAAACAACGCCGGCCTCGATGAGCACGGCGAGGCGGGGGAGACGGGACACGTCCGCCGACTGTAGTGACCACTGCCGGCGGTGGTGGCGGGGCCTCCCGGGCACCGGCGGAGACGCGGGTCTCCCGCACGTGTCGCCACCGCCGCCGGCGCGGTCTCCAGCCCGACAGGCATGGGACGGTCGTGGGGCCGGCACCGCCGCGGCGTGCCGCCGCGCACTACCGTTGCGGATATGAGTGTCGTGAAGATCAATGTCCTGACGGTTCCCCCGGCGATGCGGGAGACGTTGGAGTCGCGGTTCGCCGGCCGCGCCGGGATGGTGGAGAAGGCCGACGGGTTCGAGTGGTTCGAGCTCCTGCGGCCCCTGGAGGGAACCGACACCTACCTCGTCTACACCCGTTGGCGCAGCGAGGAGGACTTCCAGAAGTGGCAGTCCTCGATGGCCTTCAGCGAGGGGCACCGGGCCGCGGGCGCCGAGGCCGCGCCTGGGGCCCACGGCCATCCCGGCGGAGCGCCCACAGGCGCCCCGGCCGGAAACGGTGCCTCGGGCGGTCACGGCGGCCAGCCGGGCCACGGCGGGCCGGCCGCAAGCGGGGCCACCCTGTGGTCGTTCGAGGTCGTCCAGAGCGCCGCGCCGGCCGCGGGCTGACCAGGCACGACGGGTTGTACCCGATCCACACCGTCCGGGTCGCGCTCGTCTGAGCGGCCGGGCTCGCCTGCTCCGCGGGCCCGGCCGGGACGGCGGTCGCGGGCCGAACCCGGAGCCGGAGGTGGGTTCTCACTGCCAGGGGCCGGCGGCGTCGGCGGTGTCGGCGTCGGCGGTGTCCGCGGCGTCGGCATCGCGATGGCTCGCGTCCTCGACCTCACCGACGAACTCCTCCACGACGTCCTCCATCGCCACGACGCCGAGAGTGGCGCCGGTCGCGTCCACGGCGCGGCCGAGATGGCTTCTCGTCCGCTGCATGAGCCGCAGCACCTCGTCGAGGTTCAGGTCCACGGGTATCCGCGCCATCGGGCGCAGGCGGCGAGGCGGCAGCGGCTCGTCCCGGGCCTCCGCCGGAATCCCCAGGACGTCCTTCGCGTGCAGGAAGCCGGCCAGCTCGGCGTCGGCACGGACCGGGAAGCGGGAGAACCCGGTTTCGGCCACCATCCGCTCCAGCTCGGTGGCCGTCACCGTCCACGGGACGGTCACGGTGTCCGCGAGCGGCACCATCACCGAGCGGGCGGTGCGGCCGGACAGTTCCAGGGCGTGTGTGAGGAGCTCGTGCTCGCCCGGGTGCAGCAGGCCCTCCTGCCGGGACTGCCCGATCAGCGCCCCCAGTTCCTGCGGGGTGTAGGCGGAGGCCAGCTCGTCCTGCGGATCGACGCGCAGCAGCCGCAGGATCGTGTTCGCGAAGGCGTTCAGAAACATGATGAACGGGCGCGTGACGCGAGCGAACGCGAACAGGGGCGGGCCCAGCCAGAGCGCGGCGCGCTCCGGCCCGGCGATGGAGAGGTTCTTCGGGACCATCTCGCCGAGGACCATGTGCAGCGAGACGACGATGAGCAGGGCGATCGCGAACGCGATCACATGCTGGGCGTCGGACGGAACGTGGGCGGCGTCCAGGCCCGACTCCAGCAGGTGGGCCATCGCCGGCTCGGCGACGGAGCCCAGCGCCAGCGAGCACACGGTGATGCCGAGCTGAGTGGCGGCGAGCATGGGGGAGAGGTGCTCCATGTGCGCCAGGACGGCGGCCGCGCGCTTGTCGCCGCTGTCGACGAGCGGTTCGACGCGGTCACGGCGCGCCGAGATCAGCGCGAACTCGGCCCCGACGAAGAAGGCGTTCCCGGCGAGCAGGAGCAGCCCGGCGGCGAGGGCCAGCAGGTTCATCGGTGGTCCGCCCGGCCCGCGGCGGTCGCGGCAGTCGCGGCGGTCGGCGCGGCGACGAGGCGGACGCGGTCGATGCGGCGGCCGTCGACCGCGACGACGACGAGCTCGTTGTGGTCCACGACCGCGACGTCCTGCGGCTTCCCGAGGCGGCCGAGCCGGGCCAGGACGAGGCCGCCGACGGTCTCGTACGGGCCGTCGGGCAGGCTGATGCCGGTCTCCTCCCGCACCTCGTCCAGGCGCAGCAGGCCGGACAGCAGCCACTGGCCGGCGGAGAGGGCCACCACGTCCGGCGACGCCGGCCGATCGTGCTCGTCGTCGACCTCGCCGACCAGTTCCTCGACGAGATCCTCCATGGTCACGATGCCGTCCATCCCGCCGTACTCGTCGATCACGACGGCGAGCTGGAGGCCGCCGCGCCGCAGGCGGTGCAGCAGGACCTCGCAGTGCAGCGACGCGGGGACCAGAAGTGGYTCGACCATGAACTCCGCGACGCCGCGTCGGGGGCGTTCCGCCGGGGGCRCCCGGAACGCGTCCTTGACGTGGACAACACCGATCACGTCGTAGGCGTCTCCGTCGTTCCTGCTGTCGCCGGCGTTGGCGTCGTCGCCGGCCGCGTCGTCGCCGTGCGCCCCGGCAGACCCGCCCGTGCTCGTGGTCTCGCTGGTGGCTGCGGGTGTGCCCGCCGAGGCCAGCCCGCCGCGGGGGGTGGTGCCCCGCCCGGCGCGCAGGACGGGGAAGCGGGACAGGCCGGTCCGCTCGGCGAGCCCGAGCAGCTCCGTGAGGGACGTGTCGGCGTGGACGAACACGGTCCGCATCCGGGGAGTCATGACGTCCGAGGCGCGGCGGTCACCGAACCGCAGTGATCTGCTCAGCAGGGAGGCTGTCGTGACCGGGAGCGTCCCGTGCTCGGCGGACGACGCCACGATCGATCCCAGCTCCTCGGAGGAACGACCGGTGCGCAGCTCGTCCTGCGGCTCGACGCCCACTGCCCTCACCAGCACGTTCGCGGCCCCGTTGAGCAGGCTGATCAGGGGCCGGAACACCCGGGAGAACAGCACCTGCGCCGGCGCGACCGCCCGGGCGACCCGTACCGGCTCGGAGATCGCCCAGTTCTTCGGGACCAGCTCGCCGAAGACCATCTGCGTCACGGTCGCCAGCACCAGGGCCAGGGCGATGGCGACGAGCCCGCTCGGTGCCGTCGGCAGCCCGATCGCCTCCAGCGGCGGCCGCAGCAGGGTGGCGATGGCTGGCTCGGCGAGATAGCCGACGGCAAGGGACGTCGCTGTGATACCCAGCTGGGCGCCGGAGAGCTGGAACGACAGCGACCGTACCGCCCCCAGCACGACGCCGGCGCGGCGCTCGCCCGCCTCGGCGTCCTCGGCGACCTGGTGCGGCTCGACGGCCACCAGCGCGAACTCGGCCGCGACGAACAGTGCGTTGCCGGCGATCAGGAGCACGGCCACGAGCAGATAGCCGGCGGCCTCAAGCATGCTGATGGCTCCCTCTGGTCGGCCTGGCGGGTGTGCGCTGTGCGCGCTGCCCCGGAAGGGCCCTGCCCCCCGGTAGCGCCCGGAACACGGCTCGCGGCACCAATGCTCCGGAGATCTCACGAAAGGCACCCTTGGCGCGTCCCCGCTTGGGCGGGTTCGTCCCCACGGTTGTCGCCTGCGCAAGACTCGGTCACACATAGTGTTGTGGTCAGGCTGTTCCAGTTGCCACACTGGTCGGTGTGGCCCGGGTCCTCGCTGTAGCCAACCAGAAGGGTGGCGTGGCCAAGACCACGTCGGTGGCGAGCCTCGGCGCCGCGTTGAGCGAGCTCGGCCAGCGTGTCCTGCTGGTGGACCTCGACCCGCAGGCGTGCCTGACCTTCTCCCTCGGCCTCGACCCCGACGCGCTGGAACTCTCCGTCCATGACGTGCTCCTCGGTCGGCTGCCCGCCGGGATCGTCACCCGCCCGACGCCCGACGGCGCCGATCTGCTGCCCGCCACCATCGAGCTGGCCGGCTGCGAGGCGATTCTGCTTTCCCGCACCGGGCGGGAGCACGTGCTTCGCCTCGCCCTCGACGAGGTCGCCGACCAGTACGACTTCGTCCTCGTCGACTGCCCCCCGTCGCTCGGCGTCCTGACCATCAACGGGCTGACGGCCGCGGACGAGGTCGTCATCCCGCTGCAGTGCGAGACGCTCTCCCACCGCGGGGTCGGGCAGCTGCTCGACACGGTCGCGGACGTCCAGCGGCTGACGAACCCGCGGCTGCGGGTCCGTGGGGTCCTGCCCACCCTGTTCGACGCGCGTACCGCGCACAGCCGCGCCGTCGTGCTGGACGTCGCCACGCGCTACGAGGTCACGATCCTCGAGCCGCCGATCGCCCGGTCGGTGCGTTTCGCCGAGGCACCCGGTCTGGGCCGCTCGATCCTCACCACCGCGTCCCGTTCGAAAGGGGCGGAGGCGTACCGGGCGCATGCCCGCGCCATCGCCGGACAGGGCTCCGGCACCGGCGCCGCTCCTGGCACCGGTCCTGGCACCGGTCCTGGCCGGGGCGGGCCGCCGCGGTTGCCCGATGTGCGGCTACCGGTGCCCCCCATGGCCCGCCCGCCCGCGCGGACTGTCGGGCCGGACGCCGCCGTGTCCGGCGCGCCGGTATGAACCCGCGCGCGTCGGCAGGCTTCGAGCGCCTGCGCCCGCGGGGGACGGCGGGGGGTATCCGCAGCGCGTCCGGGCAGGACACCGGCCGTGCCCGCACGGACGGGACGGCGAGTGGAACCGGGCGGGGCGGCGCCGGGCGGGGCGGGGCCGGCATCCCCGCATCCAGGCCCGTGCCGCTGCGGGAGCGGGTCGTCGAAATGCCGGCGACCGACAGTGCCCACGGGCGCGGGGCCTCGATCGGCCGTGACGCGCACGGCAAGCGAGCCCTCTACAGCGGGGTACGGCCGCCCGGGAACCGGCGGCCGACACTCGCCATCGCCTGTTCCCGCTGCGGTCGCAGCAGCGCGGTCGGCCTGTGGAGAGCGCTCCTGGTACTCACCCCGAGCATGCACCTGCCGTTGCCGCTGCGACACCCGTCGCTCCTGCGCTGCCCGGCCTGCGGACGGGCCAGCTGGGTGCGGCTTGCGCTGCGCACCAGGCCCTGACATGCCGCAGGGCCCCGGACATCACCGGGGCCCTGCGGTTTCGTGCGGGTGTCAGGCGGATTCGGCCCGGGGGGCGTGGTCGTCGGCGTCGGAACCGACGTCGCCGTCGCTGCCCGGCTCCGAGCCGGTGTCGCGAACGGTGACGGAGCCGGTGCCGCGCCCGCGCCCGCCGCGGCGTCGGCGGCGCCGGCGGGCCGGCTCGGCGGACGGATCGGTGGAGGCGAGGTCGAGACCGTCCTCGTCCGCCTCCGCGGACCCGGTGTCGTGCCGCACGGTCGTCTCGCTGCCCAGCACATGGACCTCGGCGACGGAACCGTCGGTGACGCCACCGGCCGGAGCGCCGGCCAGATCCGTCACGTCGGCGTCGGGACCGGCGTCCACGCTCGGGTCGCCGGGCGCCCCGTCGGCTCCGGCCACGCTGAGCCCGCTCGCCGCGGCGGCAGCGCCGGCACCGCGGGTGCGCTGGCGTACGCGGGTGCGCGCCGCGGGACGGACCGGCTGCTCCTCGGTGCCGCGCTCGCGGGTGCGCTGCCGGCTGCCGCGCCGGCCACCGCCGCCGAGGTCCTCGACCTCCTCGGCGGCGAGCCCGGCCCGGGTGCGGGCGGCGTGCGGCAGCGTGCCCTTCACCTCGGCCGGGATCCCCAGCAGCTCGAACAGGTGCGCCGAGGTGGAGTAGGTCTCCAGCGGCTCCTCGAACGGCAGCGCCAGCGCGCGGTTCACCAGCGTCCACCGGGGGAGGTCGTCCCAGTCCACGAAGGTGATCGCGACGCCGCTGCCGCCAGCCCGGCCGGTGCGGCCGATGCGGTGCAGGTAGACGTTCTCGTCCTCGGGGCACTGGTAGTTCACGACGTGGGTGACGCCACCGATGTCGATGCCGCGGGCGGCGACGTCGGTGGCGACGAGCACGTCGACCTTGCCGGCGCGGAAGGCGCGCAGGGCCTGCTCACGCTGGCCCTGGCCGAGATCGCCGTGGACGGCGGCGGCGGCGAAGCCGCGCCGGGCCAGGTCCTCGGCCACCTTGTCCGCCGTGCGGCGGGTGCGGACGAAGACCATGGCGAGGCCACGGTCCGCCGCCTGGAGGAGGCGGGCCAGCACCTCCATCTTGTCCAGCGCGTGGGCGCGGAAGACGTGCTGCTGGGTGTTCGGGACGGTCCTGCCCTCGTCCGGCTGCTCGGCGCGGACGTGCACCGGCCGGGTCATGAACCGGCGGGCCAGCGAGATGACCGGGCCGGGCATCGTCGCGGAGAACAACATCGTGTGCCGGTCGGCCGGCAGGAACGCGATGATGCGCTCGACGTCCGGCAGGAAGCCGAGGTCGAGCATCTCGTCGGCCTCGTCGAGGATCAGGGTGCGGACCTCGCTGAGGTCGAGCACCTTCTGCCGGGCCAGGTCGAGCAGCCGGCCCGGCGTGCCGACGACGATGTCGACGCCGGCACGCAGCGCGCTGAGCTGCGGCTCGTAGGCACGGCCGCCGTACACCGCCAGCACCCGCAGCGCGCGGCCGAGGCCGGCGCGGGCGATGTCCGCGGTGACCTGCACGCACAGCTCACGGGTGGGAACGACGACGAGGGCCTGCGGACGCCCGGTCGCACCCTCGTCCTTGGCCGTGGCGACCTGGACGACGGGGATACCGAAGGCGAGGGTCTTGCCGGTGCCGGTGYGCGCCTGCCCGATGATGTCGGTACGGGCGAGAGCCAGCGGGAGAGTCAGCGCCTGGATGGCGAACGGCCGGAGGATGCCGACCTCGGCGAGTGCCGCAACGGTCTCCGCGCGAACGCCGATCTCGGCGAACAGCGGGGCCTCCTGCGGAGCCTGCTCCGGGGCCTGGTCTGTCAGGCCGGCCGGGGACTCGCTGACGGCTTCGGTGGGGCTGGTGGTTTCAGTGTCGGTCGATGGTGTGTCTGTGACGGACAGCGGGACACTCCTGGTCTGCTCTGAGCGGTGTCCGTTCGCTGAACCCGCTCGCGATTCGCCGCGCGGCGCCAGCGGCCCGATTCCCCGGGGCGGCGTCAGTCGATCAGCGGCCTGTTGGCTGGGTGGTGTGATGACCACCGGCTGAGCCCAGGATAACCCGTGTCCCGCCCCGAGTGGGTGTGATATTGCAAGGTTCCCGGCTTCGTTGGCCCACGAAGTCGTTGCCGGGCAGGCCCGACGGCCGCCGGATTTCGTGGTTGTGGGTGCCCCGCGGCACGGCTTCCGCCGTCGCCGACCCGTCCGGCAACGGTCGCTGACATCTCTCGGACACCACTCCGACCGGCCCCCGATCAGGCCCGATCGACTCCTGGTCGGCCCTGCGCCGACGTCTGGTCGACTCCTGGTCGACGTCTGGATCGACGTCTGGATCGACGTCTGGATCGGCGTCTGGTCGACGCCCGGGCGACTCCTGGCGGCCACCGGCATCCGCAGGCCACGGACCCGGGGCGCCGCCGCGGACAGACGCGACGGGCGGAGCACCTGGAGGTGCCAGAATCACGCTGTGGCGCAGACTTCGCAGACCCGCACCGGATCCGTTCCCACCGACGCGAACGCCGGGACGAACGCCGGCACTCGTGCCGCCGCGCCCACGGCCGACGCCGCCGGAGAGCCCGTCATACCTGAAGCGGCGGACCCCGCCCTCGTCGACCTGCTGGGTCTGCTGGCGTTCGGTGAGCTGACCGCCTTCGAGCGGATGGCGACGGACGCCCGGATGGCCCCGGCCCTGGCCGACAAGATCGCACTGGGCCGGATGGCGGCGGCCGAGTTCGCGCATTTCGAGGCCATCGAGCGGGAACTGACCCGGCTCGGCGTGGACATGGAGCAGGCGATGACGCCGTTCGTGCCCGCGCTGACGGCCTTCCACAACCTGACGGCCCCGTCGGACTGGCTGGAAAGCCTCGTCAAGGCCTACGTGGGCGACAGCATCGCGGCGGACTTCTACCGGGAGATCGCCGGCCGGCTCGAGCCGGGCCCGCAGGCACTGGTCCTGAGCGTGCTCGCCGACGCCGGCCACGCGGCCTTCGCCGTCGACCGGGTGCGCGCCGCCATCGACAGCAACCCGGCGGTCGCCGGCCGCCTCGCGCTGTGGGCGCGCCGTCTGGTCGGCGAGGCGCTGACGCAGGCCCAGCGGGTCGCGGTCGACCGGGACGCGCTGACGAGCCTGCTCGCCGGGGTCGGTGACCTGGAGCAGATCGCCGCCATCTTCAACCGCATCATGGCCGCGCACGGCCGGCGGATGTCCGCCCTCGGCCTCTCCGCCTGAGCTCCGGGCTCGGATGTGCTCCGGCTCCGGGCCTGACCGGGTGTGCTCCGGCCGGGTGTGTCCGGCTGACCGCGGCCAGCGTCACGGCGGCGGCCAGCCGGCTCATGCCGCTGTCAGGCGGTGCCGAAACCGACCCGGCGAGACTCGGACTCGGCGATCTCGACGTAGGCGAGCGCGTCGACCGGGACGACGACCCGGCGCCCCTTCTCGTCCACGAGGGTGAGAAGTCCGGTCTTGCCGCCGACCGCCTCGTCGATCAGCGCGGCGACCGCCTCCGGTGACTGGCTGCTCTCCAGTACCAGCTCGCGACCGACCTGCTTGATCCCGATCTTGACCTCCACTCGATGACCTCCGCGTGGTCGAGTTTGCTGGGGCGCGTGCCGACGGTGACGGCTGCCTCCGTCGGACGATCAGCGCCCACACTATGGCCTTCCGGCCCCGGGACGGGCCCGCGGGACCGCTGTTCGCTCCCGGCACACGCCGATGCCACCGCCACCAGGCGGATCGGTACCGGGGACCAGGGCTGTGACCGGCGCTACGCGCTCTCGGCGGGGGGCACCTGACGGGGGTACCCGGCGATCCCGCGCCAGGCCAGCTCCACCAGCTGCTCCACGGCGCGCTCCTTCGATATCGCGGCACCGCGCAGCAGCCACCAGCGTGCCCCCGACTCGGCCTGGCCGACCAGCCCGACCGCGAGCAGGTCGGCCTCGTCCTGGCCGAGGCCGGTGTCCGCGACGATGGTGGCGGCGATGGCACGCACACACTGGGCGAAGTTGTCCTCGACCCGCTGCCGCACGGCGGGCTCACTGCGCAGGTCGGACTCCAGGACGAGCTGGTGCGCGCCGCTCGGGTCGCTGACGAAGTCGAAGTACGCCCGGACCGACCGCTCGACGCGCACGTGGTTGTCGGACGTCGAGGCGAGCGCCGCCCGCACGGCCGAGATCAGCCGCTCCGAGTGCTCGTCCAGCAGCGCCAGATAGAGGTCGAGCTTGCCGGGGAAGTGCTGGTAGAGGACGGGCTTGCTGACGCCGGCCCGCTCGGCGATCTCGTCCATCGCCGCCGCGTGGTAGCCCTGGGCGACGAAGACCTCCCTGGCCGCGCCCAGGAGCTGGAAGCGCCGGGCGGTACGAGGCAGCCGGGGCGTCCTACCCGGGCGCGACGGCGACGCCGCAGGTCCGGGCGTCACAGGTTCGGCTGTCACCCGCGCACCTCCTGGCAGATCACCGGCGTCCGTCGAACACACGCGGGCCGTCGGTGCGCAGCCACGTCGACATCGTGCCAACACTACCCGCGCCCGGGCCTCGATCCTCCCGTTGCCCACCACTGCGCCCGGACCACCCGGCTCCCCCCGCTCCGTCGGCCCGGTCTACCGGTATTCCTCCTCGTCGTCCTGCTCGACCACGAGGCGCTGTTCGGCCGCGTCGAACTCGTCGGCCTCGGCTGCGTCGCCGCCGGTGCCGGGCGAGGTGTCGGCGGCCTGGCCCTCGCCCTCCCCGGCGGACGGCGGGCGCAGGTCCCGGGACTGCTCGGCGGCGTCCGCGTCCGGGACGTCCAGCAGCCGCTCGGTCGATGACCCCATCGCGTCGCTCCCTCATCGCTCGTCGGTGGACTCGTCCGTGGCCTTGTCGGTGGCCTTGTCCGTGGCCTGTCGGTGACGTTGTCGGTGGCGTTTGCGCGGCCCAGCTGGCCACCGTTTGGCCGCCAGTCCCCGATACCCGCCGTCGGCGACGCCGATACACGGGTCGACCCGTCGACTTTCCCATGGGTGTCCGGTGGGACATCATTGTGTTGATGTGACGTGAGGGGCGGGGCATGCGTGCGATCTGGAAAGGTGCGATCTCGTTCGGCCTGGTGTCGATCCCGGTCCGCCTGTACCCCGCCACCCAGGAACGGGACGTCTCGTTCCACCAGGTCAGGCGTTCGGACGGCGTGCGGATCCGGTACCGGCGGGTGGCCGAGAGCGACGGCGTGGAGGTCCAGTACGCGGACATCGCCAAGGGCTACGAGCTGCCCGACGGCGAGACGGTCGTCCTGACCGACGAGGACTTCGCCAGCCTGCCCCTGACGACGTCCCGTGCCATCGACGTCCTGGAGTTCGTGCCCCTCGACCAGGTCGACCCCATCTACTTCGCGAAGAGCTACTACCTCGAGCCGGACCTCCTGGGCGTCAGGCCGTACGTCCTGCTGCGGGACGCGCTCGCCGGCTCGGGGCGGGTCGCGCTGGTGAAGGTCGCGCTGCGTCAGCGCGAGCAGCTCGCCACCCTGCGGGTCCGGGACGACGTGTTCGTCCTGGAGACGATGCTGTGGCCGGACGAGGTACGCGAGCCCGAGTTCGACTTCCTGTCCGACGACGTGGACGTCCGGCCGCAGGAGCTGGCGATGACGACGTCGCTGATCGATACCCTCGCCGCCGACTTCGACCCGACCAGGTTCCGCGACGGGTACCGCGAGGCGCTGCAGGCCGTCATCGAGGCCAAGATCGCCGGCCGGGAGGTCGCCGGCCCCGCGGCAGGGGRGGAGTCCGCCGGGCCGGCGGATGACCTGATGGCGGCGCTGCGGGCGAGCATCGAGGCTGCCCGGCAGGGGCGGGAGGAAGGCTCCGTCGGCGCCACGCCGGCGGCACGAAGGAGCCGGGCGAGCCACGGCGGCGCGGGTGCCAGGAGCGGCGGTGCGAGGAGTACTGGTGCCAGGAGCGGCGGTACGAAGAGCGGGACGGGCGGTACGAAGAGCGGGACGGGCGGGGTGAAGGCGGGCAGCACGAAGGCGAGCACGCGTACGAGCACGAGAGCGAAGAAGAAGCCGGAGGTGGCCGCGGAGAACGGCGCAGGCCCGCGCTCCACCCGCCGCTCGGCCTGACGCCTCCCGGAGCGTGGGTTCCCGGCTCGGTGAGCGGGAACACCGGTGGGCGAGAACACCGGCGGGTGGGAACCCGACCGGCGGGAACATCGTGCCGCCGGCATGCGCTGCACCGGGGGAGGACCTCGGGTGCCGGCCGCGGTGTGGCCAGCCCGGGGTCACGCGAGCCGTCGATCATGGCTGCCGGAGCGGGCGGCTGTGGCATCGTCGGGTGGTAAGACTTCAGAAGGCGAGGAGCAACGTGTCACTACCGCCCCTGGTCTCCCCCGCCGAGGGGCTGACCGTCGACGAGGTCCGCCGGTACTCGCGACATCTGATCATCCCCGACGTCGCGATGGACGGGCAGAAGCGGCTCAAGAACGCCAGGGTGCTCGCCGTGGGCGCCGGCGGCCTCGGTTCGCCGACGCTGATGTACCTGGCGGCGGCGGGTGTCGGCACGCTGGGCATCGTCGAGTTCGATGTCGTGGACGAGTCGAACCTGCAGCGGCAGATCATCCACGGGCAGTCGGACGTCGGCCGCAGCAAGGCCGAGTCGGCGCGTGACGCCGTCCGCGAGATCAACCCGTATGTGAACGTCGTGATCCACGAGACCCGGCTGGACACCTCCAACGTGAAGGAGATCTTCAGCCAGTACGACCTGATCGTCGACGGCACGGACAACTTCGCGACGCGCTACCTGGTCAACGACGCCGCTGTGCTGCTGGGCAAGCCGTACGTCTGGGGCTCGATCTACCGGTTCGACGGGCAGGCGAGCGTCTTCTGGGCCGAGCACGGCCCCTGCTACCGCTGCCTGTACCCGGAGCCGCCGCCGCCGGGGATGGTCCCGTCCTGCGCCGAGGGTGGCGTGCTCGGGGTGCTGTGCGCCTCGATCGGGTCGATCCAGACCACGGAGGCGATCAAGCTGCTGACCGGGGTCGGCGAGCCGCTCGTCGGCCGGCTGATGGTCTACGACGCCCTGGAGATGTCCTACCGCTCCATCAAGGTCCGCAAGGACCCGGAGTGCCCGTTGTGCGGCAAGAACCCGTCGATCACCGAGCTCATCGACTACGAGGCGTTCTGCGGTGTGGTCTCCGAGGAGGCCCAGCAGGCCGCCTCCGGTTCGACGATCACCGCCGCCGAGCTGAAGGGCATCCTGGACGGTGGGGAGCCGATCGAGCTGGTCGACGTCCGCGAGCCCGCCGAGTGGGAGATCGTGCGGATTCCCGGCGCGCGCCTGATCCCCAAGGGGGAGCTGCCGGCGCACCTGTCGGAGCTGCCGCAGGACCGACGGGTCGTCGTCTACTGCAAGAGCGGTGTGCGCTCCGCCGAGGCGCTGGCGACCCTGAAGGCGGCCGGTTTCTCCTCGGCCGTGYACGTCCAGGGCGGGGTGACCGCCTGGGCCACCCAGGTGGACAAGACCCTGCCGGTCTACTGACCGCCCCCACAGGTGGGCGGACCGGGTCCGGGCCCGAAGCTTCTGGCTTCGGGCCCGGGCCCGTCGCCGCGGCGCGGATCCACGCCGGCGGCGCGCCGACCCCCTACACGCTGGCCGTGCTGGACACCGTCGCGCGTATCCCCGCGGGCAGGGTCATGACCTACGGGGACGTCGCCGAGTACGTCGGTGCCGGCACCGCGCGCACGGTGGGAACCGTCCTGGCCCGGTTCGGCGACGAGGACGACGTCCCGTGGCACCGCGTGATCCGGGCGTCCGGGGAGCCCAACCCGAGCGCACCGGCTGAGGCCCTGCGGCGGCTGCAGGCCGACGGCACGCCACTGGGCCGCAGCGGCGACCGGGTCGACCTCGCCCGCGCCCGCTGGGACGGGGAGGCCGGGGAAGCTGGGGCGATGGCGTCAGCGAGCGGTGAATCCGCCGTCGGCCGAGTAGACGCTGCCGGTGACCAGTGAGGCCCGGGGCGACAGCAGGAAGCTGACGACCTCGGCGACCTCGTCGGCGGTTCCCAGCCGGTTCGTCGGCTGGAAGAACCGTGCGCCGCGCTGCCCGTGGACCATCCCGGTGTCGATGAACCCGGGTGCCACCGCGTTGACCCGGATGTTGCGAGTCGCGTTGTCCAGCGCCGCCACCCTGGTCAGGCCGATGACGCCGTGCTTGGCGGCCACGTAGGCGGGGGTTCCCTGGAGGCCGACGGTGCCCAGCACGGAGGCCATGTTGACGATCGAGCCGCCGCCGTTCGCGAGCATCGCCGGGATCTCCGCCCGCAGGCTGTAGAAGACCCCGGAGAGATTCACCGCGAGCACCCTGTCCCAGTCGGACAGCGGGGTGTCCTCCAGCGGTGCCCGGTCGGTGGCCACGCCGGCGTTGTTGACCGCCAGGTCAAGGCGGCCCTGGAGTTCCACGGTGGTCCGGACGGCGCCCAGCACCGACTCCGGGTCGGCGACGTTCACCTCCAGGACGAGGGCACCGCCACCGGCGCCCTCGATCTGGGCGGCGACGTCCTTCGCCGTGGCGATGTCCTGGTCGGCGAGGACGACGAAGGCACCGGCGGCGGCGAGCCGGCGTGCGCAGGCGGCCCCGATCCCGGCCGCGGCGCCGGTCACGAACGCGACCTGGCCCGCGTGCTCCTCGCGTGCCGACTGCCCCGCGGACGCGGCCCGATCGGTGCCTGCCGGGCGTGTCGTGCCTTCAGTGCCTTCACTCATATCGGGGGAAGGTGTCATGTCGGCGGCACGCGAGGCATCCGATTCGCCGCCTTTAGTGCTATTCGTGCTCATCTTTGCTGCTCCAAGTGTCCCTGCGCCGCGGCGCAGGCTCCGCGGCAGTGCGGCCCGCGTTCCCGCGCCATGCGTTGGCGATCTTGTCAGAGCGTCGTGATGTGCTGTGCGGCGTGGTCACCGTGCCGCCCGTCACCCGCCACCTGTCCAGGCGATCGTTCCGTCTGGTGGCACCGCCGGCGCCGATGGCGTCACCCATCGTGTTGGACGGTGCGCAGGCCGAGGTGGTGGGACACGCCGGTGGTCCCCTCCTGGTCCTCGCCGGGCCCGGCACGGGGAAGACGACGACACTGGTCGAAGCGGTCGCCCGGCGCGTCGAGGCGGGTGCCGACCCGGCCTCGCTGCTGGTGCTCACATTCAGCCGCCGGGCCGCCCGCCACCTGCGGGAACGGTTCGCCGTCCGGCTCGGGGCGGGTGCCGTCGGCCCGCCGGCCTGGACGTTCCACGCGTGGTGCCTCGCGCTGCTGCGTGCCCACGGCGCCGACACCCCGCTCGGCGGCTTCAGGCTGCTGTCCGGCCCCGAGCAGGACGCCCGGCTACGCGACCTGCTCGAAGGCTCGCGGGAACTGGGGCGTCCCGTCTGGCCCGACGCACTTGCCGCCGCGCTGACCACCCGCGGCTTCGCCGAGGAGGTCCGGATGCTCATGGCCCGGGCCCGGGAGGTCGGCGTCGACCCGCCGGCGCTCGCCCGGATCGGCCGGCGGACGGGCCGGGCCGACTGGGCGGCCGTGGCCGAGTTCTACGGCGACTATCTGGACGCCCTCGGCGCCGAAGGCGCGATCGACTACGCCGACCTGGTGCACAGTGCGGCCACCCTTGCCGGCGACGCGGACGTCCTCGCCGCCCTGCGTCGTCGCTACCGGGCGGTCTTCGTCGACGAGTACCAGGACACCGACCCGGCGCAGGAGCGGCTGCTCACCGCCGTCGCCGGTGGGGGYGGGGACCTGGTCGTCTTCGGTGACCCCGACCAGGCGATCTACTCCTTCCGCGGGGCGGAGGTGCGCGGCCTGCTCGACTTCACGGCCCGCTTCCCGCACGGGGACGGCTCGCCCGCCCAGGTCACGGCGCTGCGCCGCTGCCGTCGGATGGCCCCGGCGCCGCTCGCGGCCAGCCGCCGGGTGGCGGCCCGGCTCCCGTCGGCGGGTCTGCCCGTCCGGTACATCCGCGCGCACCGCGATCTCGTTCCGGCGGGGAGCACCACCGGCCCCGGCCAGGTCGCGGCCATCACCTACCCCACGGCGGGCGCCGAGGCGGAGGCCATCGCCGAGGTGCTGCGGCGGGAGCATCTGGAGAACGGCGTCGGCTGGGACGGCATGGCCGTCCTGGTGCGCTCCACCGCGGGCCTCGGACTGCTGCGGCGGGTGCTGACGGCCTCCGGGGTCCCGGTGAGCGTCGCGGGCGGCGACCTGCCGGCCGCGCGGGAGCCGGCCGCCCAGCTGCTCCTGACGGCGCTGCGCTGCGCGGACGAGCCGTCCGTCCACCTGACGCCGGAGACGGCGCGTGCGTTGCTCACCTCGCCGCTGGGCGGTGCCGACCCGGCCGGTCTGCGTGCGCTCGGCCGCGAGCTGCGGGCCTTCGACGCGGCGGCTCGCGCCGCCGGCATGGACAGCTCTGCCGACGAGGGGAAGCCTTCTGCTGACACGGAGTCCTCTGCCGACACGGCCAGCCCTGCGGGCCTGCTGGCGGGGACAGCGGCGTCGTCCGCCGAGCTGCTGCGCGCGGCGGTGGCGGACCCGGAGCGGATGCTGCTCACGATCCCGGACGACATCGCGGCCCCGGCCCGCCGGCTCGGGCGCCTGCTGCGGGCCGTGCGCGCCGAGCTGCGCCGCGGTGCCGCCCCCGAGGACGCGCTGTGGACACTGTGGACAGCCAGCGAATGGGGCCCCAGGCTGGAGCGCGTCTCGGCGGCCGGCGGGGCCGCTGGCCGGTCGGCCGACCGTGATCTCGACGCTGTGGTGGCGCTGTTCGAGGCGGTGGGCCGCCTCGGTGAGCGGCGCGGGCCCGGTTTCGGTGTGGCCTCCGTCGTCGGCGAGCTCACCCGGCAGCAGATCGCGCCGGACACGGAGACCGCCCGGGCCGGCCGCCCGGCAACCGTGCGGCTGCTGACCGCACACCGCTCCAAGGGCCTGGAGTGGGAGGTCGTGGTCGTCTGCGGGGTGCAGGACGGCGTCTGGCCCGACCTGCGGGCGCGGCACACGTTGCTCGCCGCCGAGACCCTCGACACCCCGCGGCGCGGCGGTGGGGGCGTCCGGGCGCCGCGGACCAGGGAGGAGCTGCTCGCCGACGAGCGCCGCCTGTTCTATGTGGCGATCACCCGGGCCCGCCGGCGGCTCGTGGTGACGGCGGTGGACGGCGCCGACGACGACGGGGAGCAGCCCAGCCGGTTTCTCGGCGAGCTGGGCGTGCAGGTGGAGAACGTCCGTGTCCGCCCGGCCCGGCCGCTCACGCTGGTCGGCCTGGTCGCCGCGCTGCGCCGGCTGACCGTCGACCCGGAGGCCTCGGCGGCCGTGCGGGCCGCGGCCGCGGTGCGCCTCGCCGCACTCGCGGCCACCGGGGACGGGGCCGGGCGCCCGCTGGTCCCCGCCGCCGACCCCAGGCGGTGGTGGGGGCTGGTGGACGTCACCACCTCGCCGGTGCCGGTCGTTCCGCCGGACGGTCCGATCCGGCTCTCCGGGTCCTCACTGTCGAGCCTGGCCGCATGTGGCCTGCGCTGGTTCCTCGAGCATGAGGCGAACGCGGCCGAGGCGGCCTCGGCGGCGCAGGGCTTCGGCAAGGTGGTGCACGCCCTCGCCGACGAGGTGTCGAGCGGCCGCACCCCCCCGTCGATGGACGCCCTCGACGCCCGGCTCGACCTGGTGTGGCGGCACCTGGAGTTCGACGCGCGGTGGCGGTCCGAGCAGGAGCGGTCCGCCGCCCGTGAGGCGCTGCGTCGCTTCCTGGACTGGCACGCCGCCCGTCGGCGCGAGGTTGTGGCCTCCGAGGTGCGCTTCTCCTGCGACCTGGAGGTGGCCGGCCGGGTGGTCCGGCTGCGCGGTTTCATCGACCGGGTCGAACTCGACGACGCCGGCCGGGTGCACGTCGTCGACTTCAAGACGGGCCGCGCGGCGCCCAGCCGGCGCGACCTGCAGACCCACGCCCAGCTCGGGAGCTACCAGCTCGCCGTCCGGGAGGGTGCGCTCGACCAGGTGCTCGACGAGGCCCGCCACCGCGACGGCCCGTCCGGTGGTGACGGCCCGTCCGGTGGTGACGGCCCGTCCGGTGGTGACGGCCCGTCCGGTGGTGACGGCCCGTCCGGTGGTGGTGAGCCGGCCGGTGGTGGTGAGCCGTCCGGTCCGGCGGCAGCGGTGCCGGGCGGGGCGGAGCTGGTTCAGCTCCGGCGGGACACGGGCGGGGAGAGCCTGGGGCCCCGCCTGCCCGGGGAGGAACCCGCGCCGCCCGAGGTGCAGCGTCAGGAGGCGCTTCCCGCCGGGCGGGCGTGGATCGACGACCTGCTCGAGACCGCCGTGGAGACCGTCACCACCGAGTCGTTCCAGCCGGTTCCGGGCGATGCGTGCACCATGTGTTCGTTCCGTCGGTGCTGCCCGGCGCGGCCGGAGGGAGAGCAGGTGATCGATTGACCGGCGTCGTCGGCACAGGCGCGCAGCAGGCGCTCCCCGGCTTCGGCTCACCGTCCGGCGGTGGGGACGGTGAGGTCACCGCACCCCGGCTCGACCCCGAGGACCTCCGCGAGCTGCTCGGCGTGCCCTACACCGACGAACAGCTCGYGGCGGCGACCGCACCGCTGGAGCCGGCTGTCGTCATCGCCGGGGCCGGTTCGGGGAAGACGTCTGTGATGGCCGCCCGGGTGGTCTGGCTGGTGGCCACCCGGCAGGTCGAGCCGGGCCGCGTGCTGGGCCTCACCTTCACGAACAAGGCGGCTGCCGAGCTGGCCGGACGGGTGCGCACGGCGCTGCGCCGCGCCGGCGGCACCGACCCTGGCCGCACGACCGGGCTTGCCGGCGCTGCCGACTCCGCCGGGTCTGCCGACTCCGCCGGGCCTGCCGGGCCTGCCGGTGCCCAGGACGACGCGGCGGGCGCGGACGAGCCGACGATCAGCACCTACCATGCCTATGCAGGCCGGCTCGTCGGCGAGCACGCGCTGCGGCTCGGCCTCGAGCCGGACACCCGGATGCTCGTCGCGGCGGCCCGCTACCAGCTCGCCGCCCGGGTCGCCCGCGCCCACCGCGGGCGGGTGGAGGTGCTGAGCCGGTCGCTGCCAGCCCTCGTCGCCGACCTCGTCGCCCTGGACGGCGAGATGAGCGAGCACCTGGTCTCCGCGGACGACCTGATGGCCTTTGACGCCGGCATGTTCGAGCGCGCACTGGCTGCGCTGGCATCGGCCGCGCTGCGACCGGGGACGAAGACGCTGCGCAAGGAGCTGCGCCGGATGGCGTCCACCGCGCGGGCGCGGCGCGAGCTCGCCGGGCTGGTTGCCGACTACCGGGCCGCCCGGCGGGCGCGTGACGTCCTCGACTTCGGTGACCAGGTCACCTTCGCCGCCCGGCTGGCGCGCGACATCCCGCAGGTGGGCGCCGCCGAGCGGCAGCGGGCCGGCGTCGTGCTGCTGGACGAGTACCAGGACACCTCCGTGGCCCAGCGGACGATGCTGGCGGGCCTGTTCGGCGACGGCCATCCGGTGACCGCGGTCGGCGACCCCTGTCAGGCGATCTACGGCTGGCGCGGGGCCTCGGTCGCGAACCTCGACAACTTCCCGGAGCACTTCCCGCGCGCCGACGGCTCGCCGGCCGCCCGCTACCGGCTGTCGGTGAACCAGCGCAGCGGCGGCCGGCTGCTCGTTCTCGCGAACGACGTCGCCGCCCCGTTGCGGGCGCGCCACCACGTCGTGGAGCTGCGGCCCCGGGCCGACGTGGTCGGGGCCGGGCGGACCCTGGTGGCGCTGCACGGGAGCTGGGCGCAGGAGGTCGCCTGGGTCGCCGCCAGGCTGGCGGAGCTGGTCGCGGCGGGGGAGAAGCCCGGGAACATGGCTGTGCTGGTGCGGGCCCGGTCGGATGTCCGAGCGCTGCACACGGCGCTGACGGCGGCCGGGCTGCCCGTCGAGGTCGTCGGCCTCGCCGGCCTGCTGGACCTGCCGGAGGTCGCCGACGTCGTCACCGTCCTGGAGGTGCTCGACTCGCCGATCGCGAACGCGGCGCTCGTCCGGCTGCTCACCGGCCCGCGGGTGCGGCTCGGGCCGCGTGACCTGGCGGCGCTCGGCCGCCGGGCCCGCGGCCTGCTGGCCGTCGGCGGGGCGGCGACGGACCGTGCCGAGGTCGCGCGGGACGGCACCGATCCGCTGGCCGAGGCCGTCGCGGGTGTTGATCCGTGCGACGTCGTCTCGCTCGCGGACGCCCTCCTCGACGCCGGAGACGAGATCTCCGCGCCGGGGCGGGAGCGGGTGGCTCGCCTCGGAGCCGAGCTGGCGGCGCTACGCGCGCACGTCGGTGACGGCCTGCTCGACCTGCTGCACCGGGTGATCTCCACGATCGGCCTGGATGTCGAGCTCGCCGCCAGCCCGAAGGCGGTCGCGGCCCGCCGGCGGGAGAACCTGGCGTCCTTCCTGGACGCCGCCGCCGACTTCGACGATCCCGACGGCCCGAACTCGCTGACGTCGTTCCTCGCCTTCCTGCGGGCCGCCCGCGAGCACGAGCGGGGCCTGGACATCACCGGCCCGACCGGCGCGGACGCTGTCGCGCTCATGACGGTGCACCGGGCGAAGGGCCTCGAATGGGAGGTCGTCGCGGTGCCGGATCTGAGCCGGCGGGTCTTCCCCGACCTCACCGTGCGGGACAGGTGGACGACCTCGCCCGGCGCGCTGCCGACTCCGCTGCGCGGCGACGCGGACGAGCTGCCGTCCTACACGGTCGGCGACTCGAAGGCCGCGCTGGCGGCCTTCGACGAGGACTGCCGGGGCTACCAGGAACGCGAGGAGCGCCGGCTGGCCTACGTCGCCTTCACCCGGGCGAAGTCGGTGCTGCTCGGCAGCGGCCACTGGTGGGGGCCCACCCAGCGCACCCGGCGTGGTCCCTCCGTGTTCCTCACCGAGCTGCACGACCATGCCGCGGCCGGCCACGGGCAGGTGGACGTCTGGGCTGCCGAACCGCCGCCGGGCGGGAACCCCGAGCTGGCCGTCCCGCCGGAGTTCGTCTGGCCGGTGCCCTACGAACCGGTCGCGTTCGCGCGCCGGCAGGCGGCCGCGGACGCCGTCCGGCAGGCCCTGGAGCTGCTCCGCGCCGGCCAGGCACCGCCGCCGGACGACCTGGCCGGGATGACCGCCCGGGAACGGGCGCAGCTCGCCGAGTTCGACCGCGAGGCCGCGCTGCTGCTCGCCGAGGAACGCGCCGCCCGCAGCCCCGTCCGGGACGTCGCCCTGCCAGCCAGTCTGACGGCGTCCGAGATCGTGCGGATGCGCGCCGACCCGGCCGAGTTCGCCCGCGACCTGGCCCGGCCGGTGCCGCGCCGGCCGGTGCCGCAGGCCCGCCGCGGCACCCGTTTCCACGCCTGGGTGGAGGAGATCTTCGACCAGCGGCCGCTGATCGATGTGGAGGACCTCCCCGACGCTGCCGACGCCGCGACCCTGGACGACCACGACCTGTCCCGCCTGCAGGAGGCCTTCCTGGTCGGGCCGTACGGGGCGCGCCGGCCGTTCGCCGTCGAGGCCCCGTTCGAGGTGATGATCGGCGGGCGTGCCGTGCGTGGGCGGATCGACGCCGTCTACGACCTGGGCGGCGGCCGCTGGGAGGTCGTCGACTGGAAGACCGGCTCGGAGCCCGCGGACCCGACCCAGCTCTCCGTCTACCGGGTCGCCTGGGCCCGGGTGCGCGGGGTGCCCGTGGCGGACGTCGAGGCGTCCTACTTCTACGTCACCTCCGGCGAGATCGTCCGCCCGGCCCTGCTGGGCGAGACCGAGATCGTCGCGCTGCTGTCCGGTCGCCGAAACGACCCCTAGCGGCGGATGTCGGCGAGCAGCGCGAGGTGGTCGGAGACCGCGGTGCGGCGCGCCTCGGTCGCCGTGACCGGCCCCACCGGGCCCCGGGCCAGCATGTGGTCGAGCTGTACCCGGGGCGCGTGGGCCGGGTAGGTGCGGTGGGCGGCGAGGCGCCGCCAGCCGGTGAGCGCGGTCGGCAGCCGGCCGGGCAGGTTCAGGTCCCCGAGCAGCAGCACCGGGCCGTCGAGGCCGCGCAGCAGCCCGACCAGCCGGCGCAGCTGGACGGCGTTCCAGCCCGGCGCGAACGACAGGTGGGTCGTCACCACGGTCAGCGGCCCGGCGGGGGTCTCGACGACGGCCGCCAGTGCCACCCGCGGCTCGTCATCGAACAGGATCAGGCGCGCCCGCCGTGATCCGCCGGGGACCAGGATCGGCGCGCGCACCGGCGCCCGGCCGAGCGGCAGCACCCACCAGCGGCGTACCGGCAACCGGCTGACCAGGGCGATGCCGTAGGCGGGTTCGCCGTCGGCCCGGACCCCCTCGGCCGGCCGCCAGCTGTGCCCCGGAGTCCCGTAGACGGTGGGGGCGAAGCGCCAGCCACTGTCGGCGGCACCCAGCGCGGCCGCGGCGGTGGCCGCCAGGTCGCCGCCGCCGGAACGCGGCTGGGCGAGGTCCATCTCCTGCAGGCCGAGGATGTCGCAGTCCAGATCGGCGATCGCGGCGGTGAAGCGGTCCACCTCGACCCGGCCGTCGGCGAGGGACAGGCCGTGCATCGCGTTGAACGAACCCACCCGCACGGTACGGACGGTAGCGCGGCCGGCGGCGTCAGCCGGCCGGGTCCCGCTGTGACGTGGGCTGCTGTGCGGCGGGCTGCTGCGTGACGGACACGTGCGCTGTAGGCGCCTGTGCGGCGGGCGGGTGCGCTGTGGGCCGCGGCCCGCGGCAGGTGGTCGCCCGCAGGACGAGTTCCAGCTCGAAGCGGGCGTCGGGATCGTCCAGGGTGTCTCCGAACAGCTCCCGGAGCTGGCCCACCCGGTAACGCACGGTCTGCGGGTG
This sequence comes from Parafrankia colletiae, assembly GCF_001854655.1. Taxonomy (GTDB): domain Bacteria; phylum Actinomycetota; class Actinomycetes; order Frankiales; family Frankiaceae; genus Parafrankia; species Parafrankia colletiae. Next base: position 218,082 of record NZ_MBLM01000152.1, read on the forward strand.
GATGTGCAGGCGCTCGGCGACGAGCTGCCGCTGGCCGTGCAGTGTCAGCCAGTACAGCAGGGTCTCGGCCAGCCGGGCCCGGGTGCGCTCGGGCAGCCCCGCGAGCGGGGCGATCCGGCGCTGGGCGAGATCGTCGAGCAGCCGTGGGTCGCGGGCCAGCAGCAGCTCGGTCAGATGATCGTCGGTGATCAGGGGATCCGGTCCCGTCGCGGCGGGCAGGCGTCCGGCGACCAGGGCGGCCCGGGCGAATCCGGCCCGCTCCACGCTGGTCGTGATCTGCTGCCACGCCACGCACGGCCCGACCACCGCCCCGGTGCCGGCGAGCCGCTCGGCCAGCCAGAGCCGCCGGGAGGGATCGTCCGCCTCGCCCACGAACAACCAGAAGTCCGACCCGTGACTGGCGCGGGGGCAGCCGGTGGACAGACGCGCCGAGAGGTGGTCACCGGGCCCGTCGGGGATCAGAACGGCTGCCATCCGTTCCGGCAGCCGGATCGCGCCGGTGCTGGCGGCGTGCTCGATGGTGGCCGGGTCCGCGCCGGAGAGCAGCAGCTCGCCCAGCCGGTCCCAGAGCCGCTCCCGCTCGCTGGCAACCTCGAACTGCGCGAGTGCGTAGCCGTCGGCCGAGGCGGCGGAGATCCCGTCGATGTAGGCGAACATCATCTCGGCGAGCGAGACGAGCCCGGCGGCGTCGAGGCCCGCGCGGCGCGCGGCCTCGCCCATCCGGCGCCACGAGATGCGGGCGCCCACCCGGTAGGCGCTCAGCAGGTTGTCGAGGGAGCGCCCGGCCCGCACCTCACCACGCCCCAGCCGGACGTAGACGTCCCGACTCGCGGCCAGGTCACCGGCGGCCTGCGGGCCGGCGTCGACGAGGGCGAGAAACCGGGCGAGCGCCTCCTCGACGCCGCGGCGGACTCCCTGGCCGAACGAGCCCTCCAGCGGCCGGGCATAGGCCGGAACCTCCGCGGCGATCGCCGCGATGATCTCGTCGGCCAGCTGTTCCAGGCCATGGGCCAGGGAGTCGCTSAGCCCGGGCGGAAACGTTCCCACCGGCACAGTCTGTCCCCTCGCGCCGCGCACGGTGGGATGGGTGGCGTTCGCGGGCCGGTCGGCGGCGGTGGGGAGGAGCACAATCGGCTCCGTGGAGACCCCGACCGGCATTGTCAGTGTGTTGATCACCGGTTGCCTGGTCGGCCTGCTGGGCCGGCTGGCCGTCCCGGCCCGGCGCCGGGTGCCGATCGGCTGTCTGATGACGGTGCTGATCGGCCTGCTGGGGGCCGCGCTCGGGCTGGTGGTCGCCAGCGGCATCGACGCCGGCTGGTTCCTGACCCTGCTGCTCCAGGTGGCCGTCGCCACGGTGCTCGTCCTCCTCGTCTCCTCCGTGGGCGGCCGCGGTCGCCGTTGACCGCGGTCGCCGCTGACGCGGTGCCTGCTGACCGCTGTGCTGCTGACTGGCGGTACCTGCTGATCGCGGCGAGCTCAGTCCAGGACCACCATGTGGGACGGCGGGCGGGCGTCCGACTGGCCCTTTCGTAGTCCGCGCATCTCCGCGCGGGGACGGGGCCGTCGGGGGAAGCTGCCGAACGTGGCCGGGCGGGCAGCGCGGGCAGTAGCGTGGCGCTGTGTCCTCACCTACAGCCGCCGGCTCGGCCGCCTCCAGTGCGGTGGGTGCAGCGCTGCCCGCGCCCGCCTACCCGCTGCGGAAGGTGGTGCTGGACAACGGCCTGCGCGTCCTGCTCGCGCCGGACCAGACGGCGCCGGTGGTGGCCGTCGCGGTCCACTACGACGTCGGCTTCCGCTCGGAGCCCGAGGGTCGCACCGGTTTCGCCCACCTGTTCGAGCACCTGATGTTCCAGGGCAGCGAGAACGTGGGCAAGGCCGAGCACCCGAAGTACGTGCAGGCGGCGGGTGGCATCTTCAACGGGTCGACCCACCCGGACCACACGGACTACTTCGAGCTGCTGCCGTCCGGCGCGCTGGAGCGGGCGCTGTTCCTCGAGGCCGACCGGATGCGCGCCCCGAAGATCACCCGCGAGAACCTGGACAACCAGATCGCCGTGGTCCAGGAGGAGATCCGGGTCAACGTGCTGAACCGGCCCTACGGCGGGTTCCCGTGGATCGCGCTGCCGCCGGTCGCGTTCGACACCTTCCCCAACGCCCACAACGGGTACGGCGACTTCTCCGAGCTGGAGGCCGCCAGCCTGGACGACGCCGCGGACTTCTTCGACACGTTCTACGCGCCGGGCAACGCCATCCTGACGATCGTCGGTGAGTTCGACCCCGAGCAGGCGCTCGACCTCGTCCAGCGGTATTTCGGCACGATCCCGGCCCGGCCCGTGCCGCCGCGACGCAGCTTCGCCGAGCCGGTGCGGGCCGAGGAGCGCCGCGAGGTGCTGACCGACCGGCTCGCCCCCCGTCCGGCGCTCGCGGTGGGCTACCGGGTGCCCGACCCCGACAGCGACCTGCCGGGGCTGCTGGCGGCCGAGCTCCTGGCGGACGTGCTCACCAACGGTGACGCGAGTCGGCTGGAGCGACGGCTCGTCCAGAAGGACCGCCTGGTGACCGCGGTCAGCACCTACGTCGGCACCTTCGGTGATCCTTTCGGCCAGCGTGACCCGCTGCTGCTCACGCTGGATGCCCGGCACGCCGGCGACTCCACCGCTGACGCGGTGCTGGCCGCGGTCGACGAGGAACTCGACCGGATCGCGGGCGACGGGCTGGAGCCCGGTGAGCTCGAACGGGTGCGGGCGCAGGCCGGGGCCGGCATCCTGCGCGAGGCGGACGACGCGCTCGGCCGGGCCCTGAAGATCGCGACGTTCGAACTGCACCACGGTCGCCCCGAGCTGCTCAACGAGCTGCCCGGCCTGCTCGCGGAGATCACCGGTGACGCGGTGGCCGCCGCCGCGGGCGCGCTGCGCGGGCAGGGCCGCGCGGTGCTGGAGCTGCGGGCCGGGGCCGCCTGATGACGGCCGGGTGCTCCGCCAGCAGCCGGATGATCGGCCGAGCGATCCCCCGCCCGGGGGACGAGGAGACAGCGTGACGACGACCACCGAGACCGCGGCCACCCCCTCCACGCCGGAGGCCGGTGCCGGCGCGGGAACCGGCGCCGGGACGCCGGTGGGGGCGGGCTCGGTGATCCCCGCGGTGGCTGCCACGGTCCCCCGCGACCTGCCGACGGTCGTGCGGCGCACGCTGGCCAACGGCCTGCGCGTCGACGTGGTCGCCCGGGCGAGCGTTCCGCTGGTGGAGCTGCGGTTGCGGATCCCGTTCGCGGGCGCGGGCAGCGTCTACCAGGCCGAGGCGGAGCTGCTGGCGGAGACGATCCTCACCGGCAGCGGCCGGTACGACCGCGTCGGCCTGGCCACCGCGGTGCAGGCCCTGGGCGGGTCGCTGCGGGCCGGCGTCGACGCGGACCGGCTGGCCATCGTCAGCTCCGCCCTCGCCACCAGCCTCGAACCGCTGCTCGCGCTGATCGCCGACGTCCTGATCTCGGCGAGCTACCCCGAGGACGAGTTCACCGGCGAGCGCGCCCGCGTTGTCGAGGACACCGAGACGGCGCTGAGTCAGCCGGCGGTGATCGCCCGCGAGGCCCTGCTGAAGCGCATGTTCGGTGACCACCCCTACGGCACCGCCGTCACGCCGCCGTCGGTGCTCGCAGAGGTGGGCGTCGGGCCGGTGCGCACGCTGCACGCGGCGCGGGTCCGCCCCGGCGGCGCGATCCTCACCCTCGTGGGGGACGTCGATCCCGAGCGCGCACTGGACGCCGTCGAAGCCACCCTCRGCGCCTGGAGCGGCACCGCCGGTGCGGGCCACCCGGCCCCCCCGGTGCCGGCGGCCGGCCGGATCGTGATCGTCGACCGGCCGGGGGCGGTGCAGACCAACATCCGGCTCGGCGGTCGTGCGCTGGACCGGACCGCCCCGGCCTACCCGGCGCTGCGGCTCGCCAGCACGATCTTCGGTGGCTACTTCAGCTCGCGGCTGGTCTCCAACATCCGGGAGGACAAGGGGTACACGTACTCCCCGCGCAGTTCGGTCGAGCACTACCAGGCCGGTTCCCGGTTCACCGCCGCCGCGGACGTCTCCACCGACGTGACCGGCCCGGCGCTGCTCGAGATCCTCTACGAGCTCGGTCGGATCGCGCTGCTGCCGCCCGACGCCGACGAGCTCGAGGCCGCCCGCCAGTACCTGATCGGCACGCTGGCGCTGGCCAGCGCCACCGCGGCCGGGCTGGCCGGCACGCTGTCCGGCCTGTCGGGCGCGGGCATCGGGGTGGAGTTCCTGCGGGACCATCCGCGAGCGTTGACCGAGGTCACCGCGGCGGACGTCCAGGCGGTCTCGGCGGAGCTGCTCGCCCCGGCCGGCCTGGTGATCGTCCTGGTGGGCGACGCGTCGAAGATCACCAGTGCGGTGCGGGTGCTCGGCGACGTCGAGTCCGCCTGAACCGCGCGGGGTCAGGCCGGGTGGGTTGTCGAAGTGGGTCGTGTCGCGGCGGTCAGTGGCGGCTGGGCGTGGCGCGTGGCGGGCTGGGCCGGGGTGACCCGCCGCCGGCACCTCCCCCTGCCGGGCTCGCGCCCGGCGGCGGTCCGGCGCTGCCACGGCCCAGTTCCCCAGGCAGGTTGATCCGTGGGTCGCCCACCGACTCGACCACCTGGCGGGCCAGGTCATGAACCCGCCTGCCCATGCCGCGTGCGGTGCGGCGCAGCCGTTCGAACGCGTCTCTGGGCTTGATGTGGTTCCGCTCGGCCAGCACGCCGATCGCCTGCTCGACGATGACCCGTGACGCCAACGCGTGTTCCAGCTGGATCACTGACAGGCGAAGCTGTTCGGTCTCGTTGAGATCACGGTCCGCCCGCCGGGGCCGGCCCGGTGGGCTGAGATCGTCGGCAAGCAGATCGGCGAGGACCATCGCGGAGATGAGATCGCCGACCGGGCGGACCTCGGAACCGGGCCCTTCGACGACCCACCCGGCGGATGCCCGCCGCAGGCGCATGTCGGACGGTCCCGGAACGCTTCCCCCGGATGGTCCGGACGGCCCGCCCTGCCCGCGGGCGGCGCCGGACCGCGGCGGCCCGGACCGCGGCGGCCCGGACCGCGGCGGCGCGGGCCGCGGGGCGCCTCCCCGCGCGGCAGGCCCGGGCCGAGCTGCCCGGGCGAGGACCTCCGGGGTGACCCGCGACGCGCCACCGGTCGGGGCCAGCCCGGGCTGGCCCTGCCCTGGGCTCTGGCCCTGGCCCGTAGCCGGGGGACGTTCCGGTTCGATCGGCGCGCTGATGTCGCCGGTTGCCTCCGGGGAGCCCGCGGCCGGGGCCGACGGCTGGACCGCGGCGGGCCGTGGCTCGGCCGGCGCCGGAGCCGCGGTGCCGGGTGCGGCAGGCGGGACCACTTCGGGAGACGACGCGACGGGCGGCGGTGGGGCGGCGGGCGGGCGCCCGGTGGGCGAGGCGGCGCCGCCGGGGCTGCCCATCCGGCCGGCTGCTGCCGCTGCCTCCGCGGCGGCTTCCTGCCGGCCGGCCCCGCTTCCGTTACTGGCAGCAACCTCGGCGTGGGCCTGGCGGGCAAGCTGGCCCCGTAGTGTGTCGGACGCGCCCAGGCTGTCCGCTATCGCCCGTATTACGCCGAGTGATTCCGCGGGCACCTCCACTGGGGACCGGTCGAGCCCGGCGAGGATGCCGAGCACCGTTCCGTCCGGGCCGAGGATGGGCATGGAGACATGGCTGCGGATGCCGAACCGTTCGACCTCGACGGTGTCGGCCAGAGCGGGTTCCTGGTCGGCCCGGGAGCCGGCTGCGGGCGCCCCGTCGAGCATTCGGGCAGGTAGACACCGGGCGCGAGGGATACCAAGCCCGGCAACCAGCTCGGGGATCGRCCCGGTCACCCGCAGGTATACGGCATCGGTCGCCGACACCGCGACGAGGCACGTCTGCTCCAGCTGGTGGAGGGCGTGCGTGGCTCTCAGCGCGGCGTCGACCGTGCTCCACGGGAGTCCTGAAGGTGCTGACGACACRGGCCGAACTCTCCCACAAAGTTCACGGGCAGTGACGGACACCGTCCCACGAGCCGGCCGCGTGTGCGTCGGGAAGAGGTGAACTCCCCCGTCGTCGTTGCTCTACGTATCCGCTATGCGGCGGAAGTGGCCTTCTCGGTGACCTGGCGGATGGACGGATTCGTCATCACCGTCCCATCGGCGAACAGCACTGTCGGTACGGTCGCGTTGCCGTTGTTGGCATCGCGGACAAATTGCTCTGCCGTCGGGTCGTTCTCGATGTCGACCGTCACGTACTCCAGGCCGGCCCGGTCAAGTTGACCCTTCAGCCGGACGCAGTAACCACACCAGGGAGTGGTGTACATCGTGATCACGGCGGAACCTCCGTTGGTGAGTGACCCGTCCGGGGACGGCGACCGGTAGCGCGGTGTGGTCTCATCGGCGGTGCCGGCACTGCCGATACGTTTGGTGATGGTAGGCCGGATCACCCGGTCTGGCGGGGCCTCGCCCGGGAGGTCCGGTCTTCGGYGGTTGTGCCGGTGGATGGCCGGTGGCCGGCGAGGTGCATAACCCCGATGTGGCGTCTTCGCTTCCCGGTCCCGCGTGTCGGGAGGTGCCCCGACTACCGTGTCGCATGATGTCCGGACCAGGTACTCGCGGGAACCGCCAGGTGACGTCCGCCGCGCGCAGCCGGCCGCCCGCCGCGGAGCCGAAGCCCGCCGTGGAGCCGAAGCCCGCCGCAGCCGCGGAGCACGCAGCCGCCTCGGCGCCGCGCGAGGGTCTCGACCCCGAGCAGCTCGCCGCAGTCCTGGCCCCGGTGGGCCCGGTCTGCATCCTCGCGGGCGCCGGCACGGGCAAGACACGGGCCATCACGCACCGGATCGCGCACATGGTGACGGAAGGGGGCGTCGGCGCCGGCCAGGTCCTGGCCGTCACCTTCACCAACCGGGCCGCCAGTGAGCTGCGTGGGCGGCTGCGGTCGATGGGGGTGGAAGGCGTCCAGGCCCGGACGTTCCACGCCGCCGCGCTGCGCCAGCTCGGCTACTTCTGGCCGCAGGTGGCCGGCGTGGCGCTGCCGAGGCTGGAGAAGAGCCGGATACCCCTGCTCGTCCGGGCGGCGGCCCGCCTGCAGATCCGTCCGGACCGGGCCGAGCTGCGCGACCTCGCCTCCGAGGTGGAGTGGGCGAAGTCGACGATGGTCACCCCTGCGGACTACCCCGCCGCCGCCGCCGAACACAGGCGGGAGACCTCGCTGGCCCCCGACCTCGTCGCCCGGCTCTACGAGGCCTACGAGGACGTCAAGAGCGAGGCGAGCGTCCTCGACTTCGACGACCTGCTGCTGCTCACCGCGGCCGTCATCGAGGAGCACAGCTGGGTCGCGACCGAGCTGCGGGCCCGCTACCGGCACTTCGTCGTCGACGAGTACCAGGATGTCAACCCGCTCCAGCAGCGCGTTCTCGATGCCTGGCTCGGCGACCGGGACAGCCTGTGTGTCGTCGGGGACGAGCACCAGACCATCTACTCCTTCACCGGGGCGAGCGCCCGCTACCTGGTCGGATTTCCACGTCGGTTCCCGACCGCCACGGTCGTCCGGCTCGTCCGCGACTACCGGTCCACTCCGCAGGTGGTCGCCCTGGCGAACGGTCTGCTCGACGGTGCGACCGTGCCGGGCGGTGACCGGGCGGGCCAGGCGAGCCAGGTCGGGCGGGTCGGGCGGGCCGGGCGGCTGGTCGCCATGCGCCCACCGGGCCCGGCGCCCGCCTGGCTGGAGGCCGACAGCGAGCCCGAGGAGGCAGCCGGGGTCGCCCGGCGTATCCGCGCTCTGCTGGCCGCCGGCGTCCCCGCCAGCCAGATCGCGGTGCTGTACCGGATCAACGCGCAGTCCGAGGCGTATGAGACCGCGCTCGGCCGGGCGGACATCCCGTACCTTCTGCGTGGCGGGGAGAAGTTCTTCGATCGGCCCGAGGTCACCGCGGCGGTGCGGATGCTGCGCGCGGCGGTCCGCTCCGCGGAACCGGACCGTCCCGGCGGGCTTGCCGACGCCGTCGCGGACGCCCTCGGTGCCGTCGGCTGGCGAGCGGGCCAGGCCCCGGCGGGCCCGGGCGCAGACCGTGAGCGGTGGGAGAACCTGGCCGCGCTGCACCGCCTCGCCGCCGACCTCGAGACCRACCAGCCCGAAGCCAGCCTCGCCACCTTCGTCACCGAACTGGCCGAGCGCGCCGTGCACCAGCACACCCCGACCGTGCAGGGCGTCACGCTGGCCTCGCTGCACGCGGCCAAGGGCCTGGAATGGGATGCGGTCTTCCTGGTCGGGCTCGTCGACGGGACCCTGCCGATCGTCCACGCGCAGACCGACGAGCAACTGGCCGAGGAACGGCGGCTGCTCTACGTCGGGGTCACCCGCGCACGTGTCCACCTCACGCTGTCGTGGGCACTGGCCCGGGCCGAGGGCACGCGCCGCTCCCGGCGGCCGTCGCGCTTCCTTGACGACCTGCGCAGGTCCGCGGCCCGGACGTCCGGCCCCGCCGGTGGACCAGACGCGGGTGGCTCGCCCGGTGGCCGGGACGCCGCCGCCCGGTCCACCGGCGGCGCGGACCGCGGGCAGGCCCGCGGGCGGGGGCGGCAGAGCGTCACCTGCCGGGTCTGTGGGCGCGCTCTCGCGGGCGCCCGGGCCCGGATCGGCCGGTGCGACGACTGCCCGGGGCAGGTCGACACGGCGTTGTTCGAGCGGTTGTGCGCCTGGCGGGCGCAGCGGGCGAAGGAACAGGGCCAGCCCGCCTTCGTCGTCCTCACCGACGCGACGCTGCGCCTCGTCGCCGAACGGCGTCCCGCCACCGTCGCCGAGCTCGTTGCACTGCCCGGCATCGGCCAGGTCAAGCTCGACCGGTACGGCGAGGACGTCCTCGCGCTGGTCGCGGGCAGCCCGCGGCCACCGGGGCCCACCGGCTGAGCGTGTCGCACCCGCTCTGACGACACCGCGCCCGAGTGTCGGAAACGGATCTGTCGCGGACGGTGACGCGCCCGGGACGGCCCGATCGTGCCTGTGGCTGCACGTGTCTGGATGATCGCGCGAAAAATAGGTTGTCAGCGCGGGCGGCGGCTCCTACCGTTGTCCGTGAACACCGGGGCGCGATCATCGCGCTCGCGGGCCGGATGCGGTCCGCACCTACGGGCTCGCGGAGGGAGGTCACCACGATGAAGTACCTCATGGTGGCCTTCGCGCGCATGCGCTCGCTCCCCGCCGACGTCTCGTTGCCGCGTGGTGCCGGCGCGCCGAGGGCCGCCCTGCAGGCAGATGCCCTGGGTGATGCCCGCGCGGCGCTCGCTGTCGCCGGGTCCGCCCAAGCACGCGTTGCCGGCTGCGGCTCCGCCGTCCCGGCGGCGCACACGGCGCACGAGCACATGACGCATGAGCACACGACCGGCATCCGCGCAGGCGCACGCACCACGCGTCTGTACCACCCGTCGGGCCCCGTCCCGGATCCGCTCCTGGCATAACGCCGACTCGGAGTGACATCCAAGGCCGCGGTCCCGACAGGGACTCGCGGCCTTTTTGTTTCTCCTGGCGCATCAGTGCCGGCCACCACCCGAGGTGTGATCTTGACCGTCGTCGATGGACGCAGGACCGCAACCGAACCGAAGAAACCGCCAGTGTCGGAGGTGACCCCGGTGTTCGACCCCTCGATCGATTCCCGGATCGAGCGGGAACGTCTCGTCCTGCCCTGCTGGGACGTGGACCCCGAGCTGTTCTTTGCCGAATCCCCGGCGGACGTCGAGTCCGCCAAGTCCGTCTGCGTCGCCTGCCCGGTGCGGCTGGCCTGCCTGGCCGCCGCGATCGATCGGGCCGAGCCCTGGGGAGTCTGGGGCGGCGAGCTTGTTGTGACGGGCCGCGTCGTCCCGCGCAAGCGGCCTCGCGGCCGGCCCCGCAAGGAGGTCGCGGCCTGAAGGCCGCGGCCCTCCACGCCGACTGTCGGCACCACGGCGGGACGTCGAGTCTTCGGCGTCCCGCCGCACCACGTTGGTATGTGCTTCTCCTGGCGGTGCGGTCGGTGCCGGTAGGGTGCGAGCGTGCCCAGCACTGATCGTGTGTATCCGGTCCGGACGGGTGACGGCAGGGTGGTCGCCGGTACCGGTCATGTTCTCGAGGCCTCCGGCGCTGAGGCTCCTGGCGCGCAGGCCAGCGCCGCCGCGGCGCCTGTCGCCGCGGTGTCTGTCGCGCTGAGGCGGGCGGTGGAGGTTCTCACCGGTTCCGACCTCGCTCAGGTGGTCGACCTCGTCGCCTGGATCGAGGACGGCTGGCTGCACGTGGCGAACGCCGACGGCGCGTCACGCCTGCCGACCGGTGACCCGGACGGGGCATGGGAGGTCGTGYGCGGGCGCGACCCGGTCGCGGTCCAGGACCCGCTGCACGGCGTCCCGCTGGCGGCGGCGCTCGCAGACCCGTCGCCGCCCTCCGCCCGCAACTCCTATCCGTTCGCCGGGCGGCGGCTGCTGTCCGTCCTCGCCGACCCGACCCGTTCCCCCGACGTCGTCGTCGTCCACACGCCGCGTCACTACTGGCCCGAACGCGGGGGCCATCTGGGCGAGCACGGCTCGCTGGACGCCGGTCAGTCCCGCGCGCCGCTGATCCTCTCCGGGGCGGGAGTCACCGCCCGTGGCCTGCTGCCGAGGGCCGCCCGGGTGGTCGACATCGGCCCGACACTGGCGATGCTCGCCGGTGCGGAGATGCCCCGCGCGGAGGGAGCCCCGCTCGCCGACCTCGCCGAGCCCGGGGCTCGCCACGTGGTGGGGCTGCTCTGGGACGGGACGAACTGCAACGACCTGCTCGACCTGGCGTCCCGTGGGGAGCTGCCGAACGTCGCCCGCCTGCTTGCCCGCGGGGTGGCGCTCACCGGCGGTGCCGTCGCGGAGTTCCCGAGCGTCACCCTGACGAACCACACCTCGGCCCTCACCGGTCTCGGTCCGGGCCGGCACGGGATCCTGCACAACGTCTACTTCGACCGCGCCACCGGCCGCCAGGTGATCACCAACGACGCCGCCTCCTGGCACGCCGCCTGCGACCAGCTTCGGGACGGGGTGCTCACCGTGTTCGAGGCGGTCGCGTCCTCGCGCCCCGGAGCCGCGACAGCCTGCGTGAACGAACCGATCGACCGCGGCGCGGACTACTCGACGTTCGGCCTCGTCCGCGCCCTCGGCGTCACCAGCGGCACCGCCGAGGGCGGCGACTCCGGGGAGGCGGGCGGTGCGGGCGGCGGGCGGATGGACGACTACCTGCCCTCCGCACAGGACGACCCGCACGCCAGTCCCGACTGGGTGGCTGCCGACCGGGACTACGCCTGGTCGACGCGGGTGGACGCGCTGGGGCTCAACCAGGTCGTCGACCTGTGGTCCGAAGGGCAGGAACCACCGGCGCTGACCTGGTGGAACACCACCATCACCGACACCGGCCACCACGGCGGCGGGGCCTTCTCGCCTGAGGCACGGGCCGCACTGGCGGACGCCGACCGCCGCCTGGGGGTCTTCCTGGACCTGGTGGACCGCCGCGGGCTCACGGACTCCACCGCCATTCTGCTGACCGCCGACCACGGGTTCGAGACAGCCGATCCGGACTGCCGGGGTGACTGGGACGCTGTCCTGCGCGAGCAGGGCCTGCGGTTTCGCGACGAGGGCTACGGGTTCATCTACCTGGACGTTCCCGCCCCAGCGGAGCCGCCCACCAGGGCAGCCCCGGATGGCGAGCCGGAAGGGGACGAGTCGGCGGTGGACCTGCTGCCGCCACAGCCGGCCGGCTCCTGACCCGGCCGGGGCGGGCGTAGGCCTGGTTCCGGGACGGTGGCCAGCCGTGCTCAGTCCTGGTCGGCGTTCGGCTTGCGGGTGGGCGTGGGCCGCCGGGACGGGCGGCTCGGCTCGGCGGGCCCGGCCTGCTCCGGTGGGCGGATCCGGCTCCGTGACCGGCCGGAACGCTGCGCTGGTGCGAGCACCACCGGGCCCTGCCGTGCGCGGACGACCCCCGCATCGTCCTCGATGTCGAGCTTCGGCAGGCGGCGACCGGGCCGGTTCGCCGACGCGGCATGCCGGGCCGCGGCGGTGCGGGGCGCGGCGAAGCCGGGCTGCCAGCGCTCCATCTCGGCCCGGAACGGCCCTGAGCTGCCCAGCTGGCACAGGATGCCGATGGCGCCGAGCGTCACCCGGTGAATCAGCAGGTAGGACGGCGGCAGGTTCAGCTGGCGGCCGAGCTGCGCCGCGGCGGACCGCCAGTCGCCGAGCCGGAGCGCCTCGCCGCGCAGCCATTCGCGGGAGAAGGTGAACTCGTCTGCGGCGATCGGCGCGAGCATCGGAGCCAGGTAGTCCAGCAGACCGTCCGCCGGAATGTCGGCGCCGGCCGGGATGAAGCCCTCGGCCCGCAGCCCGTCCGCCACCGCCTCGGCGTCGCCGGCGAGGGTGAGGCGGGCGAGTCGGCCGATCGGTTCGGGCAGCCCGCCGGGGAGCCGGTTGACGGCCCCGAAGTCGAGGACCCCGAGCCGGCCGTCGGGCAGCAGGCGGAAGTTCCCCGGATGCGGGTCGGCGTGGAGTAGCCCGGCCCGCCCCGGGCAGGAGTAGAGGAACCGGACCAGGAGCAGCCCGGCCCGGTCCCGCTCCTCCTGGGTGCCGTGCGCGATCACGGTGGACAACGGCACGCCGTCGATCCACTCGCTGACGATCACACGGTCGGCGCCGGCGATCGGCATGGGCACACGGATGTCCGGGTCGTTGGCGTACGCCCGGGCGAACGCCTGCTGCCAGGCGGCTTCCAGCCGGTAGTCGAGCTCCTCGGTGATGCGGGCCTTGAGCTCGGCAACCAGGGGCTTGATGTCGAGCCCCGGAGTCAGCGCCCCGAACAGCCGGGCGGCCCGGCCGAGCTGGTTGAGGTCGGCCAGCAGCGCTGGGCCGGCGCCCGGATACTGGATCTTGACGGCGACCTGCCGGCCGTCGACCCAGACCGCGCGGTGCACCTGCCCGATGCTGGCTGCGGCGGCGGGCGTGTCGTCGAAGCTGGCGAACAGGGCCCGCCAGCCCGGGCCGAGTTCGTCGGCGAGCACCTTGTGCACTGTGGCCGCGGGGAGTGGGGGCGCCGCCTCCTGGAGTTTCGTGAGGGCGGCCCGGTAGGGGCCGGCGACCTCGTCGGGCAGCGCTGCCTCGAAGACGGACATCGCCTGCCCCAGCTTCATGGCGCCGCCCTTGAGCTCGCCGAGCACCCGGAAGACCTGGGCGGCGGTGCGTTGCTGCAGCTCGGTGGCCACGGCCTCGGCGGGCCGGCCGCCGAGGCGCTTGCCGACGCCGAGAGTCGCCCGGCCTGCCATGCCGATCGGGAGGGTCGCGAGCTTGGCGGTGCGGACGACTGCCCGCCGCGGGATGTCGGACACAGCTCCATCGTGCCCCCTCCATCGCCGGGAGCGGGGGGCCCTTGCGATACACGCCCTCAACTGACGCTCCCCGTAGTGATCGGCTGGCCCTGGGTGGGCGCCCGGAAAGCGGTCGGTGAGGGCATGTCCGCCGCTGGTGAGGCGATGGCGGCGGACCGTGCGGTGCGGCAGGGACATTCGGGGTGCAGCAGCCAGCTGCGGCGGCGGATGCGCAGGTCGGCGCGGGAGATCTCCAGGGCGCCGTCGGCGGTGGGCGGCAGGCGGGGTTTCGGGCCGTCCGGTGCGGGCGGGATGGCGTCGAGGAAGTCCAGGGCCTGCATGCTGGCGATCGCCGCGACGAGTGTGGCCAGGGAGATCTCGCACGGGTCGGCGCCGCGGCCGGAGGGGCGGATCATCTGCATCGCGAGGATCGGCCAGTCGGGGTCGCGGGCGTCGCGGTGCAGGTGCTGGCAGTGCAGGCAGGCACTGACCGCCGGCACGACCAGCGGGCCGATGATGCCGGTGGTCTCGCGGACACCCGCGAGCAGGTGCGGGACACCGGATCGTTCCAGCGCGAGGCACTCGTCCGGGTGGATCAGCGGGATTCCGACCGGGGCGAGGAGGAGCAGGTCGGGGCGTAGCGGCTCCGGGTGCTGCGTGCGTGGCGCCCGGCCGGGGGGAAGGTGGTCTGGTGGGTCCCGCCAACCGCCGACCCGGCCCAGCGCTGCGTGCACGGCGACCGAACGCGGCTGGCCCACGTCGTCGAGCCCGAGGCCGCCGGGCGCGAGGTCCGCGGCCGAGGTGGCGCCGGGGTCGTCCACGATCACCTGACCGACGCCGGCCGCCACCAGGAGAGTCGCGATCTGTGCTCCGATCCGCCCGGCGCCGCGCAGGGCCACCCGGGCCCGGCGCCGGCGCAGCATCGCCGACCGGGGCAGCAGCACGCCGAAGCTGGCGAGCGAGAGTGYGGCCACATCGGGGGCGAACCGGTTCTGGTCGAGCTCGCCGCTGGCCGGCTGGCCGGAGTCGGTGTCGTCGTCGAGCAGCCCGGCCTGCGCCAGGAGCTCGATCATCGTGCGGGTGGCCGGGCTGCGAGCCTGCCCGCAGGCGTCGAGGTCGGGGCCGGGAGGCTCCAGCGCGTCGAGCGCGGAGAGATGGGCCGGACCGAGGCCGGCGAGGATCACCGCGCGCAGTGGGTCGACGCCGATCTGCAGGGTGGTGCTGCTCCGCCAGAGCCGGCGGAGACCGGGCTTGAGGACCGGGCGCACGGGATCCTCCCTCGCGTCTGCCGGCCAGACCGGCCGGCGGTGATGAAGACCGGTCCACCATGACATGAGATCGGAATGCCGTAGCGCCTGTCGGCGGGTCCTGTGGACAAGGCGGATTCGCGTGGACGGCCCGGTGGAGAGCGCCCGAAYCGTCACCGTTTATCGGGACTATTCGGATGGGAAAAAGGGATCTATCTCGCATGATCAGAAGGTTTGCGTTTCACCACGGATTTCGCTGCGCTGTCCGCCGGCGCCGGGGCGTACCGGCCCAGGCGCACCGTCCGCCGGGGCGCCGCTGACCATCGAGCCGCGCCGTCAGGACCGACCCTGCCAACAGATGACCACATGATCGGAGCGGCTCACCGCTGGGAGAAGGCCAGGCGACACGCTGGAACAACCCCTCACCAGCAGGGCATATCCGCCGTCAGGGGGAGTGGAGTGGCGCCCTGAGCTGGGCGGCACACCCGGAGGTCACGTGCGGACGAGCCCCCGGGGTGAACGTGGAGCCTCCGGCTTCCCCTTCCGGAGGCACCTCGTATGCCGGGGGCCCGCGTGGTCAAGCTACGACCGAATCGCCGTGCCGGTCAATTCGTGTGGCCTCTTGTGTCCCGCGTCGCCGCGCCGCCGCGTCGACGGCGGCGGGAGGCGACTGGTCAGGAACTCGGACCGTCCGAACTGGGCGGTGTTTCATCTCCCGGCGACGCGCCGTCGAGTTTCTCGATTTCGGCGATGATGTCCACATCCGCGCCGGTCCCGGCACCGGTGACGAAGGCGGCCGGGTCCGCGAGATCATCCCCACCCGGCAGCAGGTCGGGGTGGGCCCACAGGGCGTCCCGCCCCTCATGGCCGCGGGCGTCGTACAGCGCCTCCCACAGCGCCGCGGCCTCGCGCAGGCGGCGTGGGCGCAGGGAGAGGCCGACGAGCGTCGCGAAGATCTGCTCGCCCGGGCCGCCTTCCGCGCGCCGCCGGCGCACCATCTCCCGCAGCTTCGCCGAGGACGGCAGATGCTCGCGCGCCGCGGTGTCCGTAACGTGGTCCACCCAGCCCTCGATCAGCGCCAGGATGAGCTCCAGCCGGGCCAGCGCCGCCTTCTGCTCGGGAGTGTCTGCGTCGGCGAAGACGTCCTCACCGAGGGCCTCGGTGAGCCGTTCCGGGTTCATCAGCGCGCTGGGGTCGATCATCCGCATCACCCGGCCGACGGCCTCGGGGTCGACGGCGATCCCGCGGGCGTACTCCTCGACCGCGCCGAGCACGTGCGCCCGTAGCCAGGGGACGTGCGCGTAGAGCCGGTTCGACGCCGCCTCGCGCAGCGCGAGGTAGATGCGGACCTCCTCGCCGGTGACGCCCAGACCCTGCCCGAAGGCGGCCACGTTCGCCGGGAGCAGAGCGGCGGTGCCCAGCGGGCCGAGCGGCAGGCCGACCTCGGTGGAGCTGACAACCTCGGAGGCCAGGCCGCCGATGGCCTGCCCCACCTGGGCGCCGAAGAGCATTCCGCCGACCTGGTTCATCATCTGCATGACCGGCCCGCCGGCACCCATCAGCCGGCCGAGGTCGACGCCGGGCGGCAGCGCCCCCGCGAGCTCGGGCGGCAGGTCGCTGCCGCCGAGCTGGCTGAGGCCGGAGGAGATCCCGGTGCGCATGGCCTCGACGACCTTGCTCGCGACGGGGTCGCACAGCGTCCGCCAGACCGGCAGGGTGGCTTCGATCCACTGTTCACGCGACCAGGCGGCGGCCGTGGTGGCCCCGGCGGGCAGCACCGTGAGCGGGTCGAGCCAGACGTCCGCGATCCGCAGCGCGTTCTCCACCTCGCCCACCTCGGCCGGGCTCACCGCGCGGTCGTCGCTGCCGAGCGTCCGTACCGCGACCTGGCGGGCGAGCTCCCAGTTGACCGGCCCACCCTGCCACGACAGCAGGCGCTCGAGCTCGGCGAAGAACGGTGCCCCGCCGCCGGAGGGACGGTTCGGGTCACCACCCGGCGTGGGGCCGAAGCCGAAGGGGAAGCCGCCGCTCATCGCTGGGGCCTGTGGTCGTTCCGTAGGGACATGAACCCACGGTAGTGCGTTTTCCGGCCGACTGGTGAAACGGAGTCGGCCGGGCGTTACCGTCGGGGGGTGGATGTGACCTTCTCGGATCGAGCGTCTGTTGTCGACGGCGTGTCACCCGGTGTCGTGGTTCTCGCGCAGATGCGGGAAAGCGCGCTGTCCGTGGATGAATGTCTGGCTGCTGTCCGGTTGCCGGAGGTGGGGGGAATCGGGCTGTTCATCGGCACGGTTCGGGACCATGACCACGGGCGGTCGGTCGACGACCTGGAGTACAGCGCRCATCCCCACGCGGCGCGCGAGCTTGCCCGGGTCGCCGAGGATGTGGCCGCTGAGCTGGGCGTTCGCGCGATCGCGGTGGTGCACCGCACCGGGCGCCTGGYGATTGGTGACATCGCCGTCATCGTGGCCGCAGGTGCCGCGCACCGGGCGGAGGCCCTGAACGCCTGCCGGCGTCTCATAGACGACGTGAAGGAACAGGTGCCGATCTGGAAGCGTCAGGCATTCGCAGATGGCTCGTCGGAATGGGTAGGCGCCTGCTGAGTGGGGCACCTAGGATAGATGTAGGTCATCTTCCTTYCCCCGTCTCGACGTCGAGGCCGCCATGTGGTTCCTGCTGATCCCACCTGTCGCGATGCTCCTGGCCCTGGCCTGGTTCACTCTGCGCAGTCGCCCTGACCGCACCTCCGAAGCCATGATCACTGTCGAGGGTTACCGCCGCAGTATGGCTGCCCTCGCCCGCCCCATCTCAGCCGGCCACGAAGTTTCCACCCCCCCGATTTCACCGTCAGTGACGACCCTGCCCGCCCTCGTCCCGGTTCCGGCCGCACGTCCAGGGGATGCCCGGGCGGCCGAGGCCGTCGCCGCGGCCTCGGCCGAAGGCGACGCTGCCGGAGACCACTGACACCGGTCACACCAGTCACGCCCGGTGGGGCGGTGGCGCCGCGATGAGGCGGCCCACCGCCCCACCCGCATGAGGAGGCCCGTTGTCGGAGCCGCGCCCCGGGGCGGGGCTCCCGGGCGTTGGAACGCGCTCGCCGAGCGCCCGGCGGCGATCTACGTAGACTGCGGGCATGGGCCGCCGCGCGCAGACACTTCTCGTTGCGTCGGTGCTGACGCTGATCCTCGCCGTCGTCGGCCTGTGGCTACCGGTGCCCTATGTGACGTTCGCCCCGGGCCCGGTCACCGACACGCTCGGCAAGGTCGACGGGGCGCCGCTGATCGAGATCGACGGCCGGCAGACCTACCCGACCTCGGGCAGCCTCGATCTGACGACCGTGGAGGAGACGCCGCGGCTGAACCTGCTCGGCGCGCTCGGGGACTGGGTGTCCTCCGACCGGGCCGTCGTCCCGAGCGAGCTGGTGCGCCCGCCGGGATCCAGTCAGGAGGAGATCCGGCAGGAGAACACCCAGGCCATGATCGATTCTCAGGACCAGGCGACGGYCGCCGCGCTCAGCGAGCTCGGCATCGAACCGACGGGCACGGAGGTCGTCGTGCACGAGGTGCCGGCCGGTTCGCCGGCCGCCGGGCAGCTGCGGTCCGGTGACGTCATCACCGCCGTCGGCGGGGCGAAGATCACCGATCAGGCCGGGCTGCGGGAGCGGATCGGCGCGGCGAAGCCCGGCGATGTCGTCGAGGTCACCTACCGCCGTGACAGCCGGACCGCCACCGCGAGGATCACGACGAGGCCCGCCCCGGACGACGACAGGCGTCCCATGATCGGTGTCACCACCACCGAGAAGCGGTCCTACCCGTTCACCGTCCGGATCCGGATCTCCGACATCGGCGGCCCGAGCGCGGGCCTGATGTTCGCGCTGGGCATTGTCGACCTGCTCACCCCGGGTGAGCTCACCGGCGGGAGGACGATCGCCGGTACCGGGACCATCGACAGCGCCGGTGAGGTCGGGCCCATCGGTGGGATCCAACAGAAGATCCTCGGGGCCGAGCAGGCGGGTGCCTCGGTGTTCCTGGTGCCCGAGGGGAACTGCGTCGATGCCGTCCGGATGAAGACCGACCTGCGGCTCGTCGAGGTGACAGGCCTGTCAGGTGCTCTCGAGGCGCTGGAGACCCTGCGCAGGGATCCCGCCTCGACCTCGGTGCCCACCTGCTCCGCCGACGTGAGCTAGTGCCGTGACCGGCAGGGTTCGCCCCGGCCGGTCACGGCACTAGGCCGCGCAGAGCAGGCACCCGGTCCCGGCCCGGGGGTTCACCGGAAGGTCTCCAGCAGCCCGTCAACCAGGTTGTCGGCGAGGTCAGGGTCGATGACCAGCTCGTCGTCACCACGCACCCGCAGGCAGGAGGCGTGCATGCCGGCCCGGGTGACCCCGACCGCGAGCCGGACGTCCTGCCGCTCGGGATGGTTGGCGGCCCAGTGCTCGATGTCGCGCTCGTCGTAGGGGACCTCCGCCTCGGCGCTTGGCGGCAGGACGACGAGTTCGGTGACAAGGACGCAGCCGAGGACCTCGGGGGGCCAGCCGATGCCAGCCAGGACTTCGTCGAGCCGCCCGGCCGGGAGCGGTTCCTGCTCCACCGGCGTTAGGGAACCTGGTGGGGCGTCGCCGATATGAGGGGCCAGGCCAGGTTCGCGCATGAGCAGCTCGGAGGTGTCTGCCAGCGCGTACACCTGACTGGGCTGGTCCCACCCCAGCTCGGCGACGTGTCGTTCGACCTCCAGGACGACGGAGGTCAACTCGGTGATGCTCGGAGTGGTCACCGACCCATCCTCTCGGATCTAGCCGAACAGGGCTGGCGTAGGTTGCCCTGAAGGCGGGCAGCCGCGTCAGGAACGGACGGAGGAGCTAGTGGCAGGAACCAGTCGCAGACCGCTGCTGACACGGACACGCCTGCTCGTGCCGGTGGTGGGCGTCCTGGTCCTGATCCTCGTGGGAGTCGGCGTCTACACCCGTCTCTACACGGATCTTCTGTTCTACCGCTCGGTGGACTTCAGCAACGTCTTCAGAACCGTGGTGTTCACGCGAATACTGCTGTTCGTTCTCTTCGGTGCCGTGATGGCAATTGCCGTGGGAACGAACATAGTACTCGCCTACAGACTGCGTCCCCCGATCCGTCCGCTGTCGACCGAGCAGCAGAACCTCGAGCGCTACCGGGTGGCGATCGAGCCGTTCATGCTGCCGGTTCTGCTGGCGGTCTCGGCACTGTTCGGCCTCGTCGCCGGGCTGTCYGCGTCCGGGCGGTGGCGCACGTGGCTGCTGTGGATCAACAGCGAGAGTTTCGGTGAGGTCGACGCCCAGTTCGGCCGCGACCTCAGCTACTACACCTTCAGCTACCCGTTCCAGCGTTTCCTGCTCGCCTTCCTGCTGACCGCGGTGCTGCTTTCCCTGCTGGTCGCGGTGCTCACGCACTACCTGTTCGGGGGCATCCGGCTGCAGTCGGCGGGGGAGCGGGTCGCRCCGGCGGCGAAGGCACACGTCTCGGTGCTGCTCGGGCTGGTCGCGCTGCTGAAGGCCTGGGCCTACTACCTGGACCGGTTCGGGTTGGTGTTCTCCTCCCGCGGGGTGTCGACCGGGGCGTCCTACACCGACGTCCACGCCGTGCTGCCGGCGAAGCTGATCCTGCTGTTCATCTCGCTGGCCTGCGCGGTGCTGTTCATCTACAACATCTTCCAGCGGGGCTGGACGCTGCCACTGCTCGGTGCCGGAATCCTCGTGCTCTCCTCGGTCGTCATCGGCGGGATCTACCCGGCGATCGTCCAGCAGTTCCAGGTGAAGCCGAACGAGGCCTCTCGTGAGGAGGCCTACATCACCCGCAACATCGCGGCGACCAGATCGGCCTACGGCATTCAGGACGTCGAACCGGTCCCCTACCCGGTGGGGACGATCCCCGCCGCGGCAGAGATCGCGGCGGACAAGGGGACCGTGCCGAACATCCGGCTGCTCGACCCGAGCAAGATGTCGGGCACGTTCCAGCAGCTCCAGCAGATCCGCGGCTACTACGGCTTCCCGCAGACTTTGGACGTCGACCGCTACACCACGACGGCCAACGGAAAGGACACGACTCGGGATTACGTCGTGTCGGTCCGTGAGCTCAACCAGGCCGGGCTCGGTGAGGACCAGCGGAACTGGATCAACGAGCACCTGACCTACACCCACGGCCGGGGCTTCGTCGCGGCGCCGTCCAACACCGCCGACGAGGGCCGGCCGGCCTTCACCGAGCGCAACCTGCCGGAGACGGGTGACCTGGACGTCACCGAGAGCCGGGTGTACTTCGGCGAGATGTCGCCCGAGTACTCGATCGTCGGCACCCACCAGGCGGAGATCGACGGCCCGGGGCCCAACGACACCCAGCTCACGACGAGTTACGACGGCGACGGCGGCGTCTCGATCGGCTCCAGCTTCCGGCGGGGGCTGTTCGCGCTCCGCTTCGGCGAGGCGAACATCCTGCTCTCCAAGGACATCACCGGCGACTCGCGCATCCTCTACGAACGCAACCCGCGCGACCGGGTCAGCAAGGTGGCGCCCTGGCTCACCCTCGACGGCGACCCGTACCCGGCGGTGGTCGACGGGCGGGTCACCTGGATCCTCGACGGCTACACGACGTCGGACGGGTACCCCTACTCGGCACGGCGGACGTTCGGGGACGTCACGGCGGATGCGGTGACAACCCAGAGCCGCAACCGCACCCAGCAGCCGCCGAACCAGGTCAACTACATCCGGAACTCGGTGAAGGCGACGGTGGACGCCTACAACGGCACGGTGACCCTCTACGCCTGGGACGAGCAGGACCCGGTGCTGCGGACCTGGATGAAGGCGTTCCCGGACACCGTCAAGCCGAAGAAGGACATCAAGCCCTCCCTCATGGAGCACCTGCGCTACCCGGAGGACCTGTTCAAGGTCCAGCGGGACCTGATCGGCCAGTACCACGTGGACAGCGCCCGGGACTTCTACTCCCAGGAGGACTTCTGGAACGTCTCGCAGTCCCCGGACGACACCGGCGAGCCGCAGCCGCCGTTCTACGTGTACAGCCAGCTGCCCGGGCGGGACGCTCCGTCCTACAACCTGACCTCRCCGCTGATCTCGGCCCGGTCGTCCAAGCTCGCCGCCTACATGGCGGTGTCCATGGATCCGGACAACTACGGCAGGTTCACACTGCTCCAGCTGCCCCCGGGCGACACGATCAACGGGCCGGTGCAGGTGCAGGGGGCCATCGAATCCAACGGTGAGGTGGCGCGCCAGCTGAACCTCTGGCGCGGTGCGGGCTCGCAGACGATCGAGGGCAACCTGCTGACGCTGCCCGTGGCCGGCGGCCTGCTGTACGTGGAGCCCTACTACGTGCAGGCCCGCGGGTCGACGGGGTACCCGACCCTCCAGGGCGTGGCCGCCGCCTTCGGCGACAAGATCGGCTTCGGTTCCTCGTTGGCTGACGCGCTGGACGACGTCTTCGGGCCCGGGGCAGGCGCGTCGGCGGCAGGAGTCGGGACCTCGGCGGCGCCGCCCGCCGGTGACGAGGGCGAGGAGGATGGCGAATCCGGATCGGGCCCGCCCGCCCCGTCCTCGCCACCGAGCGGCGACCTGGCGGGTGCCATCGCCGACGCCGACGCCGCCTACCGGGCCGGCGAGGAGGCCCTGGCGAAGACCCCGCCGGACTTCGGCGCCTACGGCACGGCCCAGAAGGACCTGCAGGACGCGCTCGGTCGGCTCCGCGCTCTTGCGCCCACGGCGGCTCCGCCCACGACAGCGCCCCCGGCCTCACCTGGTGCGGCGCAGCCCACCGCGGCGCCGGCGCCCACGGTCTCGGCGGCTCCGGCGAGCCCGGGGGCCCCGAGGGACCCGGCGGAGCCGGTGCGTGGAACGGGTGGTGTCGTCGAGCAGGCGGTCGGCGCGGTGCCGGCGGCGATCCGCCCGGTGGCGGCGCCGACCGGCAGCCCCGGCTGAGCCCACGGGACTGGACCGGATTGGACCGGATCGGACCGGATCGACCGGCCGGCGGCGTGGCTGGAGCCACGCCGCCGGCCGGTCGCCGGACCCGGGCCCTGGACCGGCGGAGTACGGAGCGTCGGGCCGGGGGAGGGGAGGCCGGGAAATTGGTAGGCCCGCTCATTTGACACCTGGGCCAAGCGTCCCTGTATAGTAAAGACACACACCGACGCGGGGTGGAGCAGCTCGGTAGCTCGCTGGGCTCATAACCCAGAGGTCGCAGGTTCAAATCCTGCCCCCGCTACCAAATGGGATATCCCCCAGAAGCTCAGGCTTCTGGGGGATATTCTTTTTCGGCGTTTGTAGCGGGCTGGGCACGACCGGGCCCGCGGTCAGATCCCGGCCGCCGATCAGGCCACCGCTCTGCCGGTTCCACAGATGGTGGTAGAGCCCGCTCTGGGTGAGCAGCTCCTCATGTGAGCCCTGCTCGGCGATCCGCCCGCCCTCCAGCACCACGATCCGGTCCATCGTCAGCAGTGTCGACAGACGGTGCGCGATGGCGATCACCGTCCGGCCGGCCCACAGATCCTCCAGCGCGTCCTGGACGAGCCGCTCACTCTCGCTGTCGAGGGCGCTGGTCGCCTCGTCCAGCACCAGGATCGGGGCCGGGCTGAGGAACGCGCGCGCCAGCGCGATGCGCTGGCGCTGCCCGGTGGACAGCCGGATGCCCCGCTCGCCCACCAGCGTGTCGTACCCGTCCCTGGTGCTGGTGATGAACTCGTGGGCGTGGGCCCGGCGCGCGGCGTCCTCGACCTCCTCGGACGTCGCCGTCGCGGCGGTGCCGTAGACGATGTTGTCCCGGATCGAGCGGTGGAAGAGCGTGATGTCCTGCGGGACGTAGGAGATCAGCCGGGCGAGCTGCCGGTCGTCGATGGGGGCGCCGTCGGCGCGCAGCGTGCCGGGGGGCAGGGGGTAGTAGCCCAGCAGCAGTTTGAGCAGCGTCGACTTTCCGCTGCCGCTCCGGCCGACGATCCCGATCTTCTCGTTGCGGGCGACGTCCAGGCTGACGGTGTCGAGGACCGGCCGGGCCGGGTCGTCCGGGTAGGCGAAGCGCAGGTTGTCGATCCGCAGCGAGCGGGTGTAGACGGGCGGGCGGCGGGTCTCCTCCCGCGGTGCGGCCCGGCGGTGCTCGTCGATGATGTCGCGGGCGCCGAAAAGGTAGCGGTAGGCCTCCTCGACCCGGGCCAGCTGCAGGTTCAGCTGGGAAACGAACCAGACGGTGCCCCAGATGTACTCCGAGAAGGCCATCAGGGCGGTGAGGAACGTGGCGAACTGCGCGAGCGTGAGATTTCCGTTCAGATAGAGATGCAGATTGAAAAGAATTGTCGTCGGCCACAGGACGTAGCGGACGACAACGCTCATCGCCCCGAAATAGAGGAAGTTCCACCGGTAGGACGAGGCGGCCACCCGGGCCAGGCCGCGCCGCCTGGCCCGGAGCCCGGCTGACTCGGCCGCCTCCCGCGTGAACGACTTCACCGCGACGAAGTTCGCGATCACATCGATCGTGTGGCCCTCGACGTCGGAGGCGACGTCGGCAGCGGCCCGCTCCCGGGCCGCCACCCGTTGCACTGTCAGCCGGCCCAGCAGAAGCATCAGCGCCAGGCCGCCGGCGAAGGCGAAGCCGGTCGGTACGTTGACCGTGAACATGATCGCCGCGAGTGTCGGGAGCCGCACGACCTGCCCGCAGTACTCCCAGTACACCGAGTTGAGGAACATCCGGTACTCCCGGCCGAGAGTTCCCGCGTAACTGCTGATCTTTCCGGTGAAGGTGCCGACGAAATAGGGGTACGGCTGGGTGATCACCTTGGTGAACACGAGGTCCTCGTACTCGTACCCACGGTCGAGGATCAGGCGTACCCACAGCAGCTCGGCGCTGCGCCAGAAGATGTCGTGCAGAACGCCGAATCCGATGAGCACTCCGGCACCGAACAGGGCCGCGTCCCGGTCGACCGGTGTGGCAGCCAGCGCCGCTACGAGCCGGCCGGCGAAGATCGGCACGACCGCGAGCAACAGGTTGGCGATGGCGAAAACGCCCAGAACGGCCACCGCGCGCCATCGGAACGTCCAGATGTGGGCGAGGAACGAGTGCAGGCCGGCGTTGCGGCGGTCGCTCGGGGCCGCGGCCTGCTCCTCCTCGTCGCCGGAGTTGAGCGCGGAGCTGGCGGGACCGGCCAGGCGCGCGGACGACTCTGCCATTCCGGCAGCGTGGCGCGGATATCCGCTGACTGCACGTGAATTTCACCGTAACGGCAGCACCCGACCCCCACCCTGAACCGACCGGGCGGCCGCCCGGCCGCGTGGCCGGTCAGCCGGTCAGCCGGTCAGCCGGTCGGGCGCTCGGGTGTCCGCCAGGGGCTTGCCGGGCGCAGCTGGTCGGCCGCCTGCAGCAGCGCGCGAGCCAGCGACCGGGCCTCGTCGGGGTCGAGGTAGGCGGCAGCCAGGCTTTCGAGCATCGGGGCGTCGACGCGCAGCAGGACAACAGGCGCGGCGCCGGTGCTGGCAGGCGGTTCAGGCCGGACGGTGATCTCCGCCTGCCCGATCTTCGTGATCAGGATGCCGTCCCGCGGGTCATGGTGGACGAGCGCCATGGTCTCCTCATCGCTCGAGCCGGAACCAACCAGTCTTCGCGACACGTTGGACTCCTGTTGGCTCTTCATGGTTGCTCGGTGTCTCCGTGCTTGCCTGGTGATAGTTCGGGTCGCGAGCCCGACACGTCCGGTCATCGTGCGCCCCAGGCGTAGGTCTGCTTGACCAGCCGCAGATAGACGAAGGTCTCCGTCTCCCTGACCTGGGGCAGCGCGCGGATCTGGTCGTTGATCAGCGAGAGCAGGTGCTCGTCGTCCTCGGCGACCAGTTCGATCAGAATGTCGAACGCCCCCGCGGTGAGCACGACGTAGTCGACCTCGGGCAGCCGGGCAAGCTCCTCGGCAACCTCCCGGGTGTCGCCGGAGACCCGCACGCCGACCATCGCCTCGCGCCGGAAGCCGACCCGCAGCGGGTCGGTGACGGCGACGATCTGCATGATGCCGGCGTCGAGCAGGCGCTGGACCCGCTGACGGACCGCCGCCTCGGACAGCCCGACGGCCGTCGCCATCGCCGCGTAGGAACGGCGCCCGTCCTGCTGGAGCTGCTTGATGATCGCCTTGTTGATGTCGTCCAGCAGCGGCTCAGGCGCCTGGCGCTGACCGGACGACCTGCGTGACTGCACGCGACATCCTCCTGGATGCTTCGTCCGATGGACGCCGATCGTGGGGCGGGTACTCGCTGCGCGTCATCGTATGGCCGGGCGGGGCCTGATCTGGACGCGGTCTTTGTGACGCTTGCTTTCTATCGATTCCATCGCAAAATGTGCTCCGGGGCTACGCTTTCGGTAGTCGAGAGCAGGGAAGGGTGCGGTGATGGTGCCGAACGCGACGTCCACGACCCCTCAGACAACCCCTCGGGCGACCCCCCGGACGGACCGTCCGGCGGCCCCACCTCCGGGTGGGCCTGACGACATCGCCGCGGGCCTGCGGGAGCGCGAGGAACGTGCCCTGCAGGAGCGCACCCCGGGTTCACGCGCCCTGCACGCCCGCGCCGCGCGGACGATGACGGGCGGTGTCCCGTCCTCCTACCAGGCGCGTGATCCGTGGCCGATCTATCTCACCCATGGCCGGGGCTCGCGGGTGTGGGACGTCGACGGCCACGAGTACGCCGACTTCCACAACGGCTTCGGTTCGATGGTGCAGGGCCACGCCCATCCGGCGATCGTGCGCGCGGTCACCGAGCGGATCGCTCTCGGCTCCCACTTCGCGATGCCGACCGAGGACTCGGTCGTCGTCAGCGAGGAGCTGGCCCGCCGGTTCGGGCTGCCGCAGTGGCGGTTCGTCAACTCCGGCTCGGAGGCGACCATGGACGCGATCCGGATCGCCCGCGGGGTGACCGGCCGTGACCACATCGTCAAGATCTTCGGGTCGTACCACGGCCACCACGACTACGTGATGGTGTCGATCGGCACCCCCTACGCCGACATCGGCCCGGCGGACCGGATGAACTCCCTCAGCTACGGCGCCGGAATCCCCGAGGCGGTCGTGGAGCTCACCGTGGCGGTGCCGTTCAACGACGCGGCGGCGATGGAACGCCGGATCGAGGCGTTGGAGGCCGAGGGGAAACCGCCCGCCTGTGTGATCATGGAAGCGGCGATGATGAACCTGGGCGTGGTGCTGCCCGAGCCCGGCTACCTCGAGGCCGTCCGCGAGATCACCCGGCGGCACGGCATCGTGCTCATCTTCGACGAGGTCAAGACCGGCCTGTGCGTCGCCGCGGGCGGCGCGGTCGAGCGGTTCGGGGTGACGCCGGACATGGTCACCCTGGCCAAGGCGCTCGGCGGCGGGCTGCCGACCGGCGCCATCGGGGCCACCGAGGAGCTGATGGCGGTGGTGGCCGAGGACAGGGTGAAGCAGGTCGGGACGTACAACGGCAACCCGCTGGCGATGGCGGCGGCCCGGGCGAGCCTGCAGGAGGTCCTCACCGGCGACGCCTATGCGCACCTGGATCAGCTCAATGACCGCCTGCTGGCGGGCTGCGACGAGATCCTGGCTCGGCACGGCCTGGCGGGCTACGCGGTGGGGATCAGTTCCAAGGGCTGCGTCCACTTCACCGACGCGCCGATCCGGGACTACACCTCCTTCATGGCCCACCAGAACGCGGCTCTGCCGGAGCTCGCCTGGCTCTACAACGCGAACCGGGGGGTGCTCATGGCGCCCGGCCGGGAGGAGGAGTGGACCCTGTCCGTCCAGCACACCGACGCGGACGTCGACCGCTACCTGGACAGCCTAGACGCGATGGCGGGAGACCTCGCGGCCCGCGGCTGACAGGCCCCGCGGCCGAGGGACCGGGCGGCTGACGGACCGGGCGGCCTGACAGACCCGGTGGCCGGTGGAACGCTGTCAGCGGCCGCTGGTGAGAGCCGTGACGACGGCGCCGAGCCGGGACGGGTGGCCGGTGCGGTTCTCGCGGGCGTCGGCCGCCGCGGCCAGCAGCGTGCCGCCGTTGACGCCGAGCCACCGCAGCGGCTCGGGTTCCCAGCGCCGCCGGTCGCGCCCGACCCAGGGCAGGCCGGTGCGTTCCGAGCTGCGCCCGGTGATCAGCTCGGCCAGCGTCCGGCCGGCGAGCGCGCTCGCCGTCACCCCGTCACCCACGTAGCCGCCGGCATGGGCCAGGCCGGTCCCGCGGTCTAGGTGGACGACCGGTGTCCAGTCCCGGGGCACGGCGAGCGGCCCGCCCCAGCGGTGGGTGATCCGGGCCTGCGCGGCGGCGGGGAACAGCGTCGCGAGGGTCCGGCGGAGCTGGTCGAAGATGGCCGGCTCGACATCGAAGGAGGGACGGACCCGCGACCCGAAGTGGTAGGGCGTGCCGTGGCCGCCGAGCACGATCCGGCCGTCAGCGGTCCGCTGGGCGTGGATGACGGTGTGCCGGGCGTCGCCGACGGTCACCCGGTGCTCCCAGCCGATCTCCTCCCACACCGCCGGTGGGAGTGGCTCGGTCGCGACCAGCAGCGAGTACACCGGTGCGACGTCGCGGCGGGCACCCGGCAGCGCGGCGGTGTACGCCTCGGTGGCCCGCACGATGACGTCCGCCCGCACGACGCCGTCGTCGAGAACCACCCGCCCGGGCACGATGCGGCGGGCCCGGCTGCGTTCGAACAGGGTCACCCCGCGGCGCTCGACGGCGTCGGCGAGCCCGCGTACGAGGCGGCCGGGATGCACTGCGGCGCAGTCGGGGTCCAGAACCCCGCCCTCGGCGCCGGCAACGCGGACGAAGCGGGCGGCCTCGGCTGCGTCCAGCCAGTCGGGGCCGGCCTCGCGGCGCAACCGGGCGGCCTGCGCCGGGGTGGTCGCCACGGTGAGCAGGCCGGCCCGGGTGAAGTCGCAGTCGATGCCCTCCTCCCGGGTGACAGCGCCGATCTCCTCGACCGTGTCGGCGAGGGCGGGGCGCATCTGCCCGGCCAGGGCGGTGGCGGGGAACAGCGCCGAGCACCAGCCGCCGTTGCGGCCGGAGGCCCCGAAACCGACGGTCTCCTTCTCCACCACGACCACCCGCAGCGCGGGATGGGTGGTGGCCAGGTAGTAGGCGGTCCACAGGCCGGTGTAGCCGGCGCCCACCACGCACACGTCGGCGGTGAGGGCGCCGCGGGCCCTCGACCGGGGCGGGCGCGGCTGGCGGGTCGGGGCATCGGACCACAGCGACCACCCGGTAGGGCTGACGAGCATGTCCGTGCGTGTCTCGCTGTCGCTCACGGTGCCGTCGTCTCCCACTGCCCCGGACAGCCACCAGGCTCTGATCGGCGCGCCCGGGACGACGGCGGGCCGAGACACCGCCCAGGGTCGCACCATTCGCCCGCAGACCTCGCCCCGGGGCCCGTTGCGTGGCCTCGCCCTGGAACCTCGCCCCGGAGCCTCGTCCAGAGCCTCTCCCGGAGCCCGGAAGGCGGGGCCTGGTCCGAAGTGCGGCGCACCCTCCGCGGTTGCCCTTCCACGGAGGGTGCGGCCAGGCAGAAGTCGGGCGGACATGCTGCCGGTACGCGACGGACCGTGGAAGCATCGACTGCGGTGGGTAGGAGCCCCAGGACCCGGGGTGCACGCGGGTCCGTGGTGGAGGGAGAAGGCCCATGGTGCGGACGGTGTACAACCTCGTCGGTGGCAAGTCGGTACCGGCCGTGGACGGACAGGTCGCGCCGGTGCTGGACCCCTCCACCGGAGAGCTCCTCGCCCACGCGCCCGTCTCGGGGGCCGCGGACGTCGACGCGGCGGTCCGGGTGGCCGGCGAGGCCTTCGAGGAGTGGCGCCGCACTACGCCCGCCGAGCGCGCCCGTGCGCTGCTGCGCCTGGCCGACGCGATCGAGAGCCGCGCGGCGGAGATCGCCGCGGTGGAGTGCGCGAACACCGGTAAGCCACGCCAGCTCACCCTGGACGAGGAGATCGCGCCGTCGGTCGACCAGATCCGGTTCTTCGCCGGGGCGGCCCGGCTGCTGGAGGGGCGCTCGGCGGGGGAGTACCTCGCGGGCCACACCAGCTATGTCCGGCGGGAGCCGGTCGGCGTCTGCGCCCAGGTCACCCCGTGGAACTACCCGTTGATGATGGCGGTCTGGAAGATCGCGCCCGCGATCGCCGCCGGGAACACCGTCGTGCTCAAGCCGGCCGAGACGACGCCGCTCAGCTCCCTGCTGCTCGCGGAGATCGCCGGTGAGTTCCTGCCGCAGGGCGTGCTCAACGTGGTCTGTGGGGGCCGGGACACCGGGCGGGACATGGTCGCCCACCCCGGCCCGGCGATGGTCTCCGTCACCGGCAGCGTCCGGGCCGGCATGGAGGTCGCCCGGGCGGCCGCGGACACGCTCAAGCGGGTGCAGCTCGAACTGGGCGGGAAGGCCCCCGTCATCGTCTTCGACGACGTCGACCCCGCCGCCGTCGCGACCGCGATCGCGGGCGCGGCCTACTTCAACGCCGGTCAGGACTGCACCGCGGCCACCCGGGTGCTCGCCGGTCCGGGCATCGCCGACGAGCTGGCGGCCGCGCTCGCCGCAGCCGCGCGCGGCACCGTCACCGGTCCGCCCTCCCGACCGGGTGCCGGTGCGGGTGCCGGCCCAGGCGCCACTGCCGACGCGGATTTCGGGCCGTTGAACAGCGCCGCCCAGCTGGAGCGGGTCAGCGGCTTCGTCGAGCGCCGGCCGGAGCACACCAGCCTGCTCGCCGGCGGGGCGCCGCTGGGCGGCCCCGGCTACTTCTACCCGGCCACGGTGATCGCCGGGCTGCGACAGCAGGACGAGYTGGTGCAGCGGGAGGTGTTCGGCCCGGTTGTCACGGTCCAGGCGTTCACATCCGAGGACGAGGCCGTCGCCTGGGCGAACGGCGTCGAGTACGGGCTCGCGTCCAGTGTCTGGACGAGCGACCACTCCCGGGCGATGCGGGTGGCCAACCGGCTCGACTTCGGGTGCGTGTGGGTGAACACGCATATTCCGATCGTCGCCGAGATGCCGCACGGCGGGTTCAAAAAGAGCGGTTACGGAAAAGACCTGTCAGTCTACGGCCTGGAGGAGTACACCCGCATCAAGCATGTGATGCACAACGTCGAATTCCAGGGCCGGGCGGCGGTGGCGGGGTGACGGACAGTGGCCGGGAGTCGGGAAGTGGACCGGGTGGTCGCACGGAAGCCCAGGGCGGTGGGGAGCGGCCTGGCGCCGCGCTTCGTGACCGTGCACGGATATCGCCGTGCCTATCTGCGGGCCGGCCGCGGCCCGGCGCTGCTGCTGATCCACGGCATCGGCGACAACTCGGGAACCTGGCGTGAGCTGATCCCCGCGCTGGCGCGCAACCACACGGTCATCGCGCCCGACCTGCTCGGGCACGGCGCTTCGGACAAGCCGCGGGGCGACTACTCCGTCGCCGGCTATGCCTGCGGGATGCGGGATCTGCTCACCATCCTCGGTATTGAGCGGGTGACCGTCGTGGGTCATTCGCTCGGCGGGGGCGTGGCGATGCAGTTCGCCTATCAGTTTCCCGCGCGGTGCGAGCGGCTCGTGCTGGTCTCCACCGGTGGAGTCGGGCCGGACCTGCACCCGTTGCTGCGGGCCGCGACCGCACCCGGTGCCGGGCAGGCGCTTTCGCTGCTCGCGAGTCCGCCGGCCCGCCGGGTCGGGTCGGTTGTCGTCAACGCGCTGCGGCTGGCGCACACCGATGTCGGCCGGGACGCCGATGACCTGATGCGTGTCTTCGCGTCCCTCGAGGTCCCGACGGCCCGCCGGGCGTTCCTGCGCACGCTGCGCGCCGCCGTGGACGGGCAGGGGCAGGCCATCACCATGCTGGACCGATGCTATCTCGCCGCGGGAATGCCCTCCCTGATCGTGTGGGGGGAACACGACGGGGTCATCCCGGTGGAACACGCCCGGATCGCGCACCAGGCCATGCCGGGAAGCCGGCTGGAGATCTTCCCGGACTCCGGTCATTTTCCGCACCATGCCGACCCGGCGCGGTTCCGGGCGGTCCTGGAGGACTTCCTCGCGACGACGAGTCCCGCCAGCCATTCGGACCGGCAGTGGCGGACGCTGCTGCGCTCGCACGGTGACGAGGGGCACGAGCCGCACCCGGCCGCAGAGGCCGCCCGCCAGCGCGGGCCGGGTGGCACCAGCGACCCAGGCCTGTCCGGCAGATAGGGCCGGTTCGTCGGGCAGCCCGGAGCCGGTCCGACGGGGAGGGCGGGCGGTGGCGGAACCGACGGTCCGGCAGGTGACCTCCGGCCGGCACTGCGGCGGCGGGCGCGGCGGTACTGTGCGGCATGAGGTACCCGCGGCCCGAGGTGGCTGCGGGCCCGGGATGGCCGCGGGAAGAGGAGCCTGCGGGATGAGGGACTGCGGGATGAGGCGCCGTTGATGGTGCCTGACTCGGCCGGAGTTGTCCTCATCCGTCTGGGACGGCCCGTGGACATTACCGGACAAGAACTGGCMGGACAAGTACCGACCGGACAAGTTAAGTGGACATGTCCATCAGACATCCCGCCGCGTGACCCGCCTCGCCCGCAACACTTGTCTCACTCCCGTGTTGTCGGCAGGGCCAGGTGGCTTGCGTGTCCGGTGACAGCGATGATGGTGCCGGGCCGGCAGGGTGACGCCGGTGTCCGCGGTTGCGCATTACTCCGGTGYGGCCGCTATCGCGAAGTTCATGGAGCGGGAAGGTGCGTATCTGGCTTATCCTTGGCTCGTAACGCGAATGTCCGTCAAAACTTCGGAGGTCGACCGTTGGCACGCCGTGCGCGACTGAGCTGGCCRCAGGAACATCATCAGGCGAGTGAKGTGGTCGTCCGTCGGGTG
This sequence comes from Parafrankia colletiae, assembly GCF_001854655.1. GTDB lineage: Bacteria > Actinomycetota > Actinomycetes > Frankiales > Frankiaceae > Parafrankia > Parafrankia colletiae. The sequence continues at coordinate 250,525 of NZ_MBLM01000152.1, forward strand.
GATCCCGGCCGGGGCTGGACCCTCGAACAAGCTCGTGACCTCGTGGAGCAGGGCTACTCCGTCGAGAACGTCGCGGAACGGACAGGCTTTCCCGCGCAGATGCTCAAAGTAGCGGGAGAGGACTGACCGGTCGTTCATCCGGCAGTCGTGATGTCCTCGTGATGTCACGGACTCTTGCCGGTCGGCCGGGTTCCGCGCGCCCGGGCCGACATGGTCGTGGTTGTAGTGCGGGGCGTGTGGTGCTGGTTGCCGACGGTGTCAACAATACGTCCCTGCGTGTCGGTCCCTCGGTGTCTCATCGTGTACAGCGCCAAGGCGTGCGGTTCGAACCCCATGCCCATCCGAGTACTTCGCCGAATTGGGCTGGTCGGGTCAATCGTTCGGGTAGTGGAACAGTCACATTCAGACTGCGTCACCGCAATCGGGTGACTCTTTGCTCGTCGGCGCGTGGCCACGGTCTATTGCGGGTGTGCGCTTCCGGGTGACCGGGATTCCCCGTGGTCCCCAGCGCCGTGGTGCGCAGGCACCCGCGCGGGGGTCGGTCATCGCTGACCGAGCCRTCGCTGACTCGGTCGTCGTTGACTCAGCTGTCGTTGGCGGAGCCCGGAGACGACGGTGCCTTCCGGGTGGGCGGCTCCTGCGGCATGGGCGGTGCCGTGGTGACATCGACCAGGCGCTGCAGACGATCCGAGTACAGACCGTCCAGGCCGTACCCGCGCAGCCGACGCAGCGTCGCCGTCGACTGCGCGTCCCAGCCGAAGGCCGCCACACCGGCGGCGTGCAGGTCGGCCACGATCGCGGCGCGAGCCGGCACCCACTCCCGGGCGCGCAGGTTCAGGGCGTCGACGCCCGCCGCCCGCAGCACGGCCGCGTACGCCGCGCCGCCGCCATGCCTGGCCACCTCCGCGGCGGAGGTGGAGTTGACGAGCCTGACGTCACTGTCGATCCGCCGCCACGCCCGCAACTCGGACAGTGGCCCACAGAGCCACAGCCGGGTGACGGCCGCGGTGCCACCGGCGGCCCGCGCGGCGGCGAGGGCTGCGTTCACGGCATCCGTGGTGGACATCCCCGCCGGGTGGCCCTTCAGATCGAGGCTGAGGTCGTAGCCCCAGCCCACGTCCTGGTACAGCTCGGCCAGGCTCGGTATCCACTCGGGCAGCGCCTCGCGGCGCAGGCCGGTCACCCGCCGCCGCCGCGGCCCGGGCGGGCCCAGGGCAGCGTCGTGCCGCAGCACCGGGACGCCGTCGGCGGTCAGCCAGACGTCCGACTCCAGGCCGTTCGCGCCCGCGGCCAGCGCCCGCCGGAAGGCGGGCAGGGTGTTCTCCCGCTGGAGCCGGCCGGGGGAGCCGCGGTGCGCGAAACCGATCACCATCGTCGGGTGGCCCCTCGCGCCACCACGCGCCCCGCCGCCCGGCCGGTCACCTGGTGAAGTGCCGCAGCGCGAGATCGTGCAGGTGGCCGTTCGTGGTGAGGATGGTGCCCCCCGCCGGCCCGCGCTGACCGCGCAGATCAGTGAACCGGCCGCCGGCCTCCTCGACGATGATCTGCAGAGCGGCGAGGTCCCACAGCGAGACCTCCGGCTCGCAGGCGAGGTCGACGGCGCCCTCGGCGACCATCATGTGCGACCAGAAGTCGCCATAGGCGCGGCTGCGCCAGACCTGCTCCGCCAGGCTCAGGAACTCGGGCAGGCGGTCCGCGGTGCGCCACCCCTCGATGGAGGCGAAGGACAGGAAAGCGTCCGAGAGCCGGGCAACGGAGGAGACCCGCAGCGCCCGGGTGTCCCCGGTGGCGTCGCGGGTGAAGGCGCCCGTGCCGCGGGCGGCCCACCAGCGGCGGCTCATCGCCGGCGCGCTCGCGACCCCGACGACGATCTCGCCGTCGACCTCGAGGCCGAGCAGCGTGCCCCACACCGGCACGCCGCGTACGAAGTTCTTCGTGCCGTCGACCGGGTCGAGGATCCAGCGCCGCCGGGTGTTCTCACCGACGAGGCCCTCCTCCTCGCCCAGTACCCCGTCCCCGGGGCGCGCGGCGGCAAGCCGTTCTCTGATCATGGACTCGACGGCGGTGTCCGCGTCCGAGACCGGGGTGTTGTCGGGCTTCGACTCGACGTGAAGGTCCACCGCCTGGAAGCGGGAAAGGGTGATCCGGTCGGCGGCGTCGGCGAGGCTCAGAGCGAGGGCGAGGTCATCGGCGATCCAGCCGGCGGGGTCGACCGCCCCGACCGGGTTGGTGCTGACGGGGCTCGGGTTTGACGGAGTCACGAGGGAAGACTACGAGTTTCGACGTCCGGGGATCGGGCGCGGTGCTCCGGCCCCACCGGGCCCGGCCGGCCCGGCCGGCGGCGGCACCGGCTCATCCGAGGGCCGCATCGTGCCGGGGCCGCCTGTTCCAGCGGTTCCGGCGCGCGCAGGCGGGGCGTACCCGTCGGCGGGCACCTGTCCGTAGAGCGCCTGGGTCCAGACAAGCGTGAGCGTTCTCACCACGTCGACGGGGTCGGCCCGGGGGTGGCGGCCGAGAGTTTCGCGCAGGTAGGCGTCCGTCATCGCCATCAGCGCCCGCGCGCTCTGCGGCTCCTGCTCGGCGGTGACCCGCCCGCGGGCGCGTTCCCGGCTGATCCGTTCCGTCACGGCGTCGGCGAACCCGTCGACGGCCATCTGCCGGTAGCGGGCCGCGAGGTCGGGGTCCGCGGCGGCGGCGTCCGCGATGGCGCTCAGCACCAGGCCGTGCCGCCGGTGGACGCCGACGAGGACGCGGGTGGAGCGCAGGCAGTCCTCGGCCGGGTCGCCGGTGCCGTCGAACCAGCCGGCGGACGTCGCGGCCAGCTCGCCCTCGATCTCATGGAGGAGCCGGCGCAGCAGGTCCGGGAGGTCGCGGAAGTAGGCGTAGAACGCCGAGCGGCCCAGGCCCGTCCGGGACATCAGCGCGGCGACGGTCATCGGCGCGCCCGTGTCGGATCCGATCATCTCGGTGGCGGCGCGGAGGATCTCGCGTTCGGCTTCCACCGGCTGCCGGCGCCGGCGTCTGGCGACGCGGGCGAACTCGGCCGCGCGCGGCAGCGTCCCTTGATCAATCACAGCCCGAGACTAGGTGCCGTCATAGCATGATCACTCTGTCCGGGGCAGGGTTTGTTGATCACATGACCGACGCTAGCCCTGCTGGGCCGCGCGCTGTGCTGGGACGCCCGTGGTTGTGCGGCCGCAGGGGCTTCTTCCGGCACGTCCCGCGCGCCTCCCCCGCCGCTGCACGTCACCCGGGTACGTCACCCAGGTCGACGTCACCCAGGTCGACGTCATCCGGGCACGTCACCCGCGCACGTCATCCGGGCGTCACCCGGGCGGCGAGCAGCCGCCGCAGGCTCTCCACCCGGACGGGGTCGGCCCGGCCGTGGCGGACGGCCTCGTCGAGGCCGCAGTCCGGCGAGGTCAGGTGATCGCAGCCGGGCTCGCAGTCGGCCGTCGCCGCCACGAGATCGTCGAACGCGAGCAGCACCCGGTTGAGCTGGACGGCCCCGAGCCCGAACGACCGGATACCGGGGGTGTCGACCACCGTCCCCCCGTCGGGGAGCTCCAGCGCGACGGCGGCGGACGAGGTGTGCCGGCCACGCCCGGTCACCGCGTTCACCACGCCGATCGCCTGGTCCGCGTCCGGAACCAGACGGTTCACCAGCGTCGACTTGCCGACCCCGCTGTGCCCGAAGAAGACGCTGGTCGCGTCCTGCAGCAGGCTCAGCAACGGGCTGAGGTCGCCGCCCGGCCGGGTGGTGACAACGGGCAGCCCGAGCGGCTGGTACGACTCCCGGACCGGCCCGGGGTCGGCGAGATCGGCCTTGGTCAGGCACAGCACCGGGGTGAGGCCGCCGTCGTACGCGGCGACCAGGCAGCGGTCGATCAGCCCGGTGCGCGGCGGGGGATCGGTCAGGGCACAGACGATCACCAGGAGGTCGGCGTTGGCGACGATCGGCCGCTCCACCGGGTCGGTGTCGTCGGCGGTGCGCCGCAGCAGGCTGCTCCGCTCGTCGCGGCGCACGATGCGCGCCAGCGAACCCGGCTGGCCCGACAGGTCGCCGACCAGCTCGACCCGGTCGCCGACGACGACGGACGTCCGGCGCATCGACCCGCCGCGCACCGCGGCGACGAACGGGGCGCCCGCCGCCGGCCGGCAGGTGTAGCGGCCCCGGTCCACCGCGACCACGACAGCTCCCGCCGCGTCCGCGTGGTCGGGGCGCAGCCGGGTCCGCGGCCGGGATCCCCGGCCCGGCCGGGTCCGGACGTCGTCCTCGTCCAACTCGCGTGCCACGGTGTCAGCCGGCCAGCATCGTCGTCCACATCCGGGCGAAATCGGGGACGGTCTTTCCGGTCGTGGCGATGTCGTCGACGGTGACGCCCGGCACCACCAGGCCCACGACGGCGAAGGTCATCGCCAGCCGGTGGTCGGCGTGCGGGTCGAGGCGGCCGCCGTGCAGCGGCGCCGGGTCGATCCGCAGACCGTCCTCGGTGACGGCGACCCGGGCGCCGAGCCTGCCGAGCTCGCTGGCCAGCGCGGCCAGTCGGTCCGTCTCCTGCAGGCGCAGGTGCGCGATGCCGCGCAGCCGGGACGGCGACTCCGCCAGCACGGCGAGCCCGGTCAGAACCGGCGCGGCCTCACCGAAGTCGGACAGGTCGACGTCGATGCCGGTGAGGCGCCCGCCACCGGTGACCCGCAGGCCCTCGGGGCCGAGTTCCGCCTGGCAGCCCATCGCCACCAGCAGGTCGGGAAGCATCCGGCCGGGCTGCTCGGTCCGCTCCGGCCAGCCCGGGATCGTCACCTGGCCGCCGGTGGCGGCCGCCGCGGCGAGGAAGGCGGCCGCGCTGTTGAGATCCGGCTCGATCACCCGGTCGCGTGCCTGCGGTCCGCCCGGCTCGACCCGCCAGCGCCGGGTCGACGGCGCCGCGCCGGGGTCGGCCTCGGCGCCGCGGCCACCCACGGCGGACGGATCATCCACGTGCACCACCACACCGGCCGCGCGCAGGTCGGCGACCGTCATGTCCAGGTACGGCCCGGACGGCAGCCGGTGGCCCGCGTGTGTCACGGTCGCCCCGCGCTCGAAGCGGGCCGCGCCCAGCAGCAGCCCGGACACCAGCTGGCTGGACGTCGACGCGTCCACGGTCACCGCTCCGCCGGGGATGCCGCCGCGGCCCCGCACCGTGAAGGGCATCAGGTCGCCGTCGATCCGCGCCCCGAGGCCGCGCAGTGCCGCCAGCAGCGGGGTGAGCGGGCGTTCCCGCATCCGCGGATCGCCGTCGAAGTGGACGTCGCCGCGGGCCAGCGTGGCCAGTGCCGGCGTGAAGCGTGCAACGGTCCCCGCGTTCCCGCAGTCGACCGTGGCCGCGCCGCCGCTGATCGCGCCGAGGGGCCCGGTGACGACCAGATCCGCCTCTCCGGGGGTGGCGGAGGTGCCCGGTGCCCCGGGCGCGTCGGTGACCTCCGCGCCGAGCGCCCGCAGCGCGCCCGCCATGAGCAGGGTGTCCCGCGAGCGCAGCGGCGCCCGCAGCCGGGACGTGCCATCGGCCACCGCGGCCAGGACGAGCGCCCGGTTCGTGCCCGATTTCGAGCCCGGGACGGCGACAGTGGCCCGGACCGGCCCGGTCGCCACCGGTGCCGGCCACGGGTCGATCTGTTCACGCTGCGCGTGGGTGGTGGTGGTCACCCTGCCAGCATGCCGGATCGGCGTCAGTCGGGCCGGCGGGCCGACGCGATCAGATGGATGCCGATCGACTCGCCCTCGCGCTCGGCGGCGAGCTCCACCTCGGTGCGGACGAGGGTGGGGAAGCAGGAGACGTCCTCGGCCACGGCCCGCCGGACGGCCTCCGCGGAGAGCACCGTGCGCGGACGGATCCAGTCGACCTCCAGGCCCGCGTTGGTCAGCAGGGCACGCAGCTCCTCGGGCCAGAAACAGCGGGTGATGGTCCCATCCTCCGCCGGAACGAGCACGACGTCGGCGCGTGGGACGTCCGACAGCTCCGCCCACCGGTGCTGCTCGGCGAGCCGCGCCAGGCCGAGCAGCAGCGAGTCGACGCACAGCAGCAGGCGGCCGCCGGGCCGCAGCATGCGGTAGATCTCCTCCAGCGTGGTCTCGGTGGCCAGGCAGAACGACAGCGCGCGGGCCTCGGCGAGGACTGCGTCAAAAGCGCCGGGGCGGAACCAGTCGAGCGAGCGGGCGTCGCCGACAACCCGCCTCAGCCGGCCCGGACCGGGCGCCGGACCGCCCTCGCCGGGCGCGTCGATGCTGCTCAGGCTGCCGACCACCCGCACCACCTCGTGGCCGGCGGCGACCATCTGGCGTGCGAATCTGGCCCGCGGGCCCGAGACGTCGAGGACGCGGACCGGCTCGGTGGGCAGCCACTCCCGCAGCTGGGCCGAGGCGACCTCCTCGTAGAAGGCCCAGTAGGGGTCGTCACTGTCGGCCGGGGCCTCACAGACCAGCGTGTTCGCCCGGGACGAGTGAGCGTCGGCTTCGGCGCCAGACAGCATTGACCGTTCCTACCCTTCGAGGGGTAATGATGCGAGGCAAGTCACACACGCACGGTGAAATTCTGACAGATGTTCAGCCCGACCACGCAGTGTCCCTCCGGAGTGGCTCGGGCAACGGAGAACACGGCGTGGCACTGCCCGCCGCCTCCGTGGATGTCGAATCCCCCGTAGAGGTGGACGGAGGACGCCTGCGCACGGTTCCCGCGCGGGCCGCCGGCCTGGCCCGGCCCGGCGCGACGGTGGTGCTGCTGCACGGAGCGGGCAGTGGCACCGACACCCCGGTGCTGACGGCGCTCGCGGGCCGCCTCACGGCCGCCGGCGTACGCGTCGCCGCGCTGGAGATGCCCTACCGGGTGGCCGGCCGCCGTGCCCCGGACCGCCCGGCCCGGCTGGACGCCGTGCTCACCGCGGCGACCGAGGCGCTGGGCCGGCCCGCGGTGCTGGGGCTGGCCGGCGCGTCGATGGGATCGCGGGTGGCGGTCCGGTGCGCCCGCGCCGTCGGGGCCCGCGCCGTGCTGGCGCTGGGCTTTCCCCTGCTGCCACCGGGCGGTCGGCCCTCGCGTGCCCCCGAGCTGGCCGGCGCGGGTGTTCCGGTACTGGTGGTCCAAGGGGAGCGGGACGCGTTCGGCACTCCCGTGCCCGACCCGGCGCCGCCCGACCCGGCCCGCGCGGTGTCGCTCCACGTCGTGGCGGGCGCCGACCACTCGTTCCGCGTCCGGCTCCGGGACGCCCGGACGGTGGAAGATGTGACAACCGAGGCCGCGGACGTCGGTGCCACCTGGCTGCTCGGCCACCTGTTCGGCGACGGGGCCTGAGCCCGGCCTGGTGACGGGGCCTGCCCGTGGGCAGGTGTCTGGGGTGCGGGCAGGCCACATCCCCGATATGTGCTCACGTCCACCTCTGATACCCAGCTTCGCGGCGGGGAACCGGGAATTGCGGCTGACGTTCGCGGGTTTGCCGAGGAGGAAGCGCTTGATGCCTGGTCCGGCCGGGCCGCACCGAGGTGGTGTGGTCCCGGGCGGGCCCGCGGCACGGAGGTTCGATGAGGTACCACCACGGCATTCCGGCGTCGCTGCCGGCGGAACACCGCGCGGCCCGACCCTCGCACGGCGGCCCCCCCGGTGGACCGGGACGCGCCCGGCCGACGGCGGGGGTATCGTCCGGCGCGGAGAGAAGGTTCGCCCGGGCGGTCACCGGCGGGGCGGCGTCCGGCCCACGGGCCGGCGCACGGCATGGTGAGGAAGTGATCCTGGTCGACGGGACCAACGACGAGACCGTGGAGGAGCGGGGCGCGCGTTTCGAACGCGACGCGCTGCCGTTCCTCGATCAGCTGTACGCGGCCGCGTTGCGCATGACACGCAATCCCGCCGACGCGGAGGATCTCGTTCAGGAGACCTTCGTGAAGGCGTTTGCGGCGTTCCACCAGTTCCAGGAGGGCACGAACCTCAAGGCCTGGCTTTACCGCATCCTGACGAACACCTTCATCAACACCTATCGGAAGCGGCAGCGGCAGCCGTTGCAGAGCCCGACCGAGCAGGTCGAGGACTGGCAGCTGGCCGAGGCGGAGTCGCACACCTCCACGGGGCTGAAGAGCGCCGAGGCGGAGGCGCTGGAGCACCTGCCCGACAGCGACATCACCCAGGCGCTCCAGGCACTTCCCGAGGACTTCCGGATGGCGGTCTACCTCGCCGATGTCGAGGGGTTCTCCTACAAGGAGATCGCCGAGATCATGGGCACGCCGATCGGAACGGTCATGTCCCGGTTGCACCGTGGGCGGCGGGGTCTGCGCAAGTCGCTCGAGCACTACGCGCTGGAGCGGGGCCTTGTGCCGGCCGGGACCGGCGAGAACGAGGGCGGTGGGTCGTGAGCTGCGGAGCTTCCCACAACATCGACTGCCGGAAGGTACTCGACGCGGTCTTCCTTTATCTGGACGGCGAGTGCAACGGCTCCGACCACAGCCTGATCCGCGCGCATCTGGACGAGTGCTCGCCGTGCCTGCGTGAGTTCGGCGTGGAACACGAGGTGAAGATGCTCGTCGCCCGCACCTGCGGCGGCGAGCGAGCGCCGGACTCGCTGCGGCTCAGTGTCATGGCCCGGCTACGGGCCGCCCGCTCGGGCGCCGACGCGGCCGAGTTCCGCCCGGAGTAGCCGCCGGGCAGCCGGCCGGGGTCCCGGCCCGGGGACCCACTGGGAGCCCGCCGGGTCGCCGAGGCGGCCCAGGGGCTCCGGATCAGCCGCGCACCGCGGGCGCAGGCCACCCGAAGGTGGCGGTTAGGCTCCGGGGCGTGCGTATCCTCGTCACCGGCGCGGCCGGGTTCATCGGTTCCACCGTCGTCGATCGGATGCTTGCTGACGGCCACCAGGTCGTCGGCCTGGACGACCTGTCGTCCGGGCGGCTGGAGAACCTGGCGCAGGCCTCGTCGGACGCCCGCTTCTCGTTCGAGCGCGGCGATATCACCGCCCCAGACCTGGCGGACTTCGTCGCCCGGGTCCGGCCGGACGTGATCGCGCATCTCGCCGCGCAGATCGACGTCCGGATCAGCGTGGCCAATCCGCTGCACGACGCGCGCCTCAACGTGCTCGGCACGATCAACGTGCTGGAGGCGGCCCGGCTGGCCGGCGCGTCGAAGGTGATCCACACCTCGTCCGGTGGCTCGATCTACGGCACCCCGACGGTGCTCCCGGTCGAGGAGTCGGCCGCGCCCGCGCCGGAGTCGCCGTACGCGGCGGGCAAGGCCGCCGGGGAGCTGTACCTCAACGTCTACCGTGCGACCTACGGGCTCGGCACCACAGCGCTCGCCCTGAGCAACGTCTACGGCCCGCGACAGGACCCGCACGGCGAGGCCGGGGTGGTGGCGATCTTCGGTACGGCGATGCTGGAGGGGCGCCCGACGAAGATCTTCGGTGACGRCACCACCAGCCGTGACTACGTCTACGTCGGCGACGTCGCGGACGCCTTCGCCCGCTGCCTGCCGGCCGAGGCTGCCAACGGCCGGCGGCTCAACATCGGTACGTCGGTCGAGACCACGGTCCGTGACCTGCACGGCCGGGTCGCGCGCCTCGTCGGCGTGCCGGACGAGCCGCAGTTCGCCCCGGCCCGGCCCGGYGAGCTGCAGCACATCTCGCTGAACGTCGACCTCGCTGGGCGCGAGGTGGGCTGGCGCCCGCAGGTCGGCCTCGACACGGGGCTCGGCAACACCGTCGACTGGATTCGGGGCCGGCTCACCGCCGCGACCGCGACGGCCGCCGCAGGCGGCGCCTGACCCGGGGACGGGTGGCGCAGCGCCCGGGCGGGCCTGGCCGGGCACAGCACAGCTGCCGCCCCGGCCCGCCCGGGCCGCCTGTCAGGTGTTCGGACGCTTGCCGTGGTTGGCCTTGTGCTTGGCCCTGGCGCGCCGCTTGCGCTTCTTCTTCGCCATGGTGGCCTCCTTTCCTCCGTCGGCCACATACTGCCAGCCCGCGGCTGCGGGTCGTCAGGACGGGCTCAGTCGACGGACTGGCGGGTGTCGCCGCCGCGGCGTCCCTCGGGCTCGGCGGCCGGCGGTCCGCTGACGGCGGTGCCGCTGGTTCCGGGACGGCCGTCCCTGCCAGCGTCATCGTCATCCGCCCCAGCGCCGCTCTCGGGGCTTCCGCCGCCGACGCCACCGTCGGCAGAGAGGCTGGCCGCGGGGCGGTCGCCCCCGGGACCGGCGCCTGACCGGCCGTCATCGGCTGCGGTGGCGCCCACGGGGACGGCAGCGCCCCGGACACCCGGCGGCGGCTCCTGGTCAGGCAACATCCCGAACGGCTCGTGGCCGACCGGTGCGAGGTGGTCTGGTCCGTCGTCGGCAGGATCGTCCTCGAGGACGATGTCATCGGCCGGGTCGTCGTCATCGGCCGGGTCGTCGTCCAGCTCGTTGTACGGGTCCTCGTCGAGGCTGTCCCCGTCGTGCGGGCCGGGTGCACGGCTGTCGCTGTCCCCGTATCCCTGCGGATCCGGGTCGAAGGGGGCTGGCGTGGTCCGGCGCGGCCGGCCGAGGTTGGCCGCCAGCCGTGCCTGCAGGGTCCGGCGCGCCCGCACCGGGGCCACCCCGCCGAACAGTCCCAGGCCGGCGGCCATCAGGACGTCCCCCAGACTGACCACCGCCGGAGCGGCGGGGGTGGGCAGCGGGAGGATGTCGCTGAGGATGCGCAGCGACGTGCCCGAATCCGCCACCGTGTGGAAGCCGGAGGACCTGATGTCCTCGACGGGCACTCCGGCGCGGTCGGCGCCCCACTCCGAGACGGGCATGTCCCCGCCGTTCGCGCTGATCACGACCGCGTTGAGGATCACGCCGGCRCACAGCAGGGGGAGGCCGGGGAGCCGGCTGTTGGTCAGGGCGAAGGCCAGCAGGCCGGCCGAGGCGAGGATCCAGGCCGGGCTGTGCAGTGGGCCGACGAGCCGGCCGAAGGCCAGCACCGCCACCACTCCGACGAACAGCAGGGGCCGGGCGATGTACACGCGGCTGAGGGCGTCCAGGGTCCCGCCCCTCGCGAGACCCACGGCCAACCCGCACAGGAGGGTCAGGAGGAGGAGTACGAGCACATCCGTAAGTGTGGAGGGTGCTGGCCCGGGCGCGCCGCACGGGCCGCCTGTGTGACCCGTCCGCCGTGGGTGCGGGCTGCCCGCACCCCGCCGACGTGGGCGGTGTCGGCCGCGGCGCCGCGGGGCGGCGGGTGCCCCTGCCCCCCGACCAGGCCCGTGGGTGTGGTCGGCGCGGACGGGCGGCGGCGGGGCAGGTGGCGGCAGGCAGACGGGGAGCCGCCCCGCGGCGAGTCGCCGGACTCGGGCCCGGGGCCCGGGCCGCGGCCACTACGCTCACATTGTCAGTGCCGCAACGTGGTCGAGGCCATGCGCGTGGTCGAGGCGAAGAGGAGATCTGCGATGGCGGAGGAAGTCCGTGCCGAGATGGTCGCCAATGTCTGGAAGGTCGTCGTCGGCGTGGGTGACTCCGTCGCCGCCGGCGACGCGCTGGTCATCCTCGACTCCATGAAGATGGAGATCCCGGTGATCAGCGAGGATGGCGGCACCGTCGCCAGCATCGCCGTGAACGAGGGCGACGTCGTGCAGGACGGCGACCTGATCGCCGTCGTCGAGTCCTGACCCGGCCGCGGCGGGCGGTTCGTGCCATAGGCTGACGTCTCATGGAGGCCTCGTTCTGCGACCGCTGCGGTCAGCTCGCGAGCATTGGCAGTCATGAGGTCTGTGCGCGTGCCCGGGCGCTCGAGCCCCCGCGTTACTGCACGTCCTGCCGGCGCCGCCTCGTCGTCCAGGTGACCCCGCTGGGGTGGACCGCGCACTGCGCGGAGCACGGTACGTCCACGGGCTCCTGAGACCCGGGCGCCGCCGACGGCGGCGCCCGGGTGGCCCGGCGGCGCTGTGGTGCGGGCGTCTACAGGGTGGCCTGCAGCGACTTGATCGGCATGCGGAGCTCGGCGAGCATGGCCAGGTCGCCGTCGGGGTTCTTGCCGAGGGTCGTCAGGTAGTTGCCGACGATCACCGCGTTGATACCGCCCTGCATGCCCTGGACGTCCAGGTCGCCGAGGGTGATCTCCCGGCCGCCGGCGTAGCGCAGGATGGTGCGCGGCAGCGCCAGCCGGAAGGCGGCGATGGTGCGTAGCGCCTCCCGCGCCTCGACCGGTGGGAGGTCGCCGAACGGCGTGCCCGGCCGCGGGTTGAGGAAGTTCAGCGGCACCTCGTCCGGCTCCAGGGCCGCGAGCTGGGCGGCCAGCTCGGCGCGCTGTTCCAGCGTCTCGCCGACACCGATGATCGCCCCGCAGCACAGCTCCATACCCGCGGCCCGGACGAGCTCGCAGGTCTCCCAGCGCTCCTCCCAGCTGTGGGTGGTGACCACCTGGGGGAAGTAGGAGCGGGCGGTCTCGAGGTTGTGGTTGTAGCGGTGGACGCCGAGGTCGGCGAGCTCGTCCACCTGCTCCTGCGTCAGCATGCCGAGCGAGCAGGCGACGTTGATGTCGACCGCCGCCCGGATCGCCGCCACGCCCTCGCGGATCTGCGCCATCAGCCGTGCGTCGGGTCCGCGGACCGCGGCGACGATGCAGAACTCGGTGGCTCCGGTCGCCGCCGTGGCCTTCGCGGCGTCGACGAGGGACGGGATGTCCAGCCAGGCGGAGCGCACGGGGGAGTCGAACCGCCCGGACTGCGAGCAGAAGTGGCAGTCCTCCGGGCAGCCGCCGGTCTTCAGGCTGATGATGCCCTCGACCTCGACCTCCGGCCCACACCAGCGCAGCCGCACCTCGTGGGCCAGCGCGAGCAGGTCGGTCAGCGTCTCGTCGGGCAGCCGGAGCACCGCCAGGACGTCCTGCTCGCCGAGCCCGCGGCCCTCCTCGAGGACCTGTTGCCGGGCCCGGGCGAGCAGGTCACCGTCGGCTGTCCCGGCGGCCGTGGACGTTTCCACTGTCGTGGTCACAGGTGCGGTCACAGGTTGGTCCTCATCGTGAGGTCGTGCCGGCGGCGTGGTGGTGTCCACCGGTCGGGCTTGGAGTGTCCATTGTTCAGTCATCCGCGCGGCTCGCGCGCGTGTTGTGACGTGCGTCCGCCTGGTGCCGCCCGCAGCCGCCCGGCGTTCTCATTCGTCCGGCACCGTCCTGGGGCCGTGGCACCGTCATGCAGTGTGCCGTGAGCGGAACCGTGCGGCGTTGAACGCGCCGCCGAGAGCTGGTTCCAGCGAGGCGCGCGCGACGTCCCGGAACCGCGCGGGGTCGAGCAGGCCGGCGCCGTCCGGGACGGCGCCGGCCAGCGGACGGGCAGCCAGCAGCTCCAGATCCGTGATGTTGCTGCGGGCGGCCAGATCCGGCTCGGCGGGCCAGGCGCCGATGACGATGCCGGCCAGATCCAGGCCGCGGTGCGCGATGGCCTCCAGGGTCAGCGCGGTCGCGTTGAGCGAGCCCAGGCCGGCCGTCGTCACCACCAGAACCGGCGCCCGCAGGTCACGGGCCAGGTCAGCGAGGGTGGAACCGCCGTCGTCGTACCGGACGAGCAGCCCGCCGGCGCCCTCGACCAGCACCAGCCGGCGGTCCGCCTGCAGCTCCCGGACGGTCCCGGCGACGGTGGCCAGGTCGAGGGTGGGCAGGCCGGCCCGTCGAGCGGCGCTGACCGGCGCGAGCGGGTCGGTGTACCGGGCGAGCTCGTGGACGTCGTCGACGCCGGAAAGGTCGCGCACCAGGTCCACGTCACCGAGCTCGCCGGCCTGCACGCCGGTCTGCGCCGGCTTGACCACCGCCACCGTGCTGCCGCGGTCGGCGGCCAGTGCCGCCAGCGCCGCGGTCACCACCGTCTTGCCCACCCCGGTCCCGGTCCCTGTGACGACAATCACGCTCACGGTGCGGGGGTCCGGGCGATCGCGCTGGTGATCACGCCGACGGCGCGCTCGATGTCCCCGTCGGTGAGGTCGGCCCGGGCGGCGACCCGCAGCCGGCTCGTCCCGGGCGGGACCGTCGGTGGCCGGAAGCAGCCGACGGCGACCCCGTCCTCCCGGCAGGCGGTGGCGACCGCGACAGCGCGCTCGGGATCTCCGAGCACCACGGAGACGACGGCCCCGGCCGGTTCCGGGGCGCCGGTCGCCTCGGCGATCTGCCTGGCCCGCCGCCGGACCTGGCCGGGCAGCTCCGGCCGTGCGGTCAGCAGCCGCAGCGCGGCCAGCGCGGAACCCGCACACGCGGGTGCCAGACCGGTGTCGAAGATGAAGGTGCGGGCGGTGTCGATGAGATGGTCGCGCAGCGCCGCCGGCCCCAGGACCGCCCCGCCCTGGCTGCCCAGCGATTTGGACAGCGTCACTGTCGCGACCACATCCGGCTCACCGGCCAGCCCGGCGGCGGCCAGTGCGCCGCGCCCGCCCGGGCCGACGACCCCCAGCCCGTGCGCCTCGTCGACCAGCAGCACGGCGCCGTGGCGCCGGGCGACCGCATGCAGGGCCGGCAGCGGAGCCAGGTCGCCGTCCGCGGAGAAGACCGAGTCGGTCAGGACGAAAGCCCGCCGCCAGACCCGGCTGGCCAGCGCCTCGTCGACGGCGGCGACATCCGCATGCGGGGTGACCAGCACCTCCGCCCGGGAGAGGCGGCAGGCGTCCACCAGCGACGCGTGGTTGCGCTCATCCGAGACGACCAGGTCACCTGGTCCCGTGAGCACGGTCAGCATCGCCAGGTTCGCCGCATAACCGGAGGAGAAGACCAGCGCGACGGAGAAGCCGAGGTGCGCGGCCAGCGCCTCCTCCAGCTCCCCGTGCAGGGTGGTGGTGCCGCTGACGAGCCGGCTCCCGGTCGACCCGGCACCGAACGCGCGTAGCGCCGCGATCCCGCCCTCGACCACCTCGGGATGGCGGGCCAGCCCGAGGTAGTCGTTGCCTGCGAGGTCGAGCAGCAGATCGCCGTTGGTCCAGGGCTGCAGAGAGCCCTGGACCGGCAGCTCGACCGGCCCGCCGGCGCCGCCCGCTGTCCGCGCTGTCCGCGCTGTCGCCGTGGCTCGTGGGGCGCGGGGGCGCAGCACGCGGTGCAGCCCGGAGGCCGCGCGCAGCCGCGCGGCCTCGTCCAGCCAGCCGAGCGGGTCCGACGCCGCTGCCGGGCCGGTCGTGTCAGCCGGGGTGGGTGCGGGCGGGGCGGGCGGGCCGCTGGTGGGCGTGTCCGTGTCACTGCTGGCCAGAGGGTCCAGGGGGCCGACCGGGGCGGCGGATGACGTGGTGCGGGTGGGATCGGGCGTCACGTCGGCGAGCGTACGGTGCATTCCGGCCCGGCCGCCCGGCACGCCGCGGGCGGCATCTGGCAGTCTGCGTGCCGTGGGAACCCTGGCCGACGCCCTGCGGGCGAGTACTGATCTCGCCGGCGACGACATCGACCACCTCCATGCCCTCGTCGAGGACTGGGCGCTGCTGGCCGACCTGTCGTTCGCCGACCTGCTGCTGCTCGTGCCCGTGCGGTCCGGCGCGGTCCGGRCCGGCCATGCCGGCGGCATGGAGTTCCAGGTCGTGGCGCAGGTACGGCCCACCACCGGTCCGACGGCCTACCACAACGACGAGGTGGGCAGCGTCGTCATCAACCGGTGGGTGGTCCAGAACGCCTGGCGGGAGCACCGCATCGCCCGGGAGGGCGAGCCCGAGTGGGACGGCGGGGTCCCCGTCCGTACCGAGGCGATCCCGGTCCGGCACGGCGACCGGGTGATCGCCGTCCTCGCCCGCGACACCAACCTCGCGACGACACGCACGCCGAGCGCGCTGGAATCGGCCTATCTCCAGGCCGCGAACAACCTCGCACTCATGATCGCCGAGGGTGCGTTCCCGTTCCGTGCGGGTTCGGCGGAGCTGCCGGAGCCGCCGCGGGTCGGCGACGGCATGATGCGCCTGGACGGCGCCGGCAAGGTCATCTTCGCCAGCCCGAACGCACTGTCCGCCTACCGCCGCCTCGGCTACACCGGGAACGTCACCGGTGAGGACCTGCGCACCGTGCACCGCGCCCTCAACCTGCCGGCGACGACGCCCGCGGTGTGGCATGCGATCAGCCGGCGGCGCCCGGTCGAGGTCGAGCTCGAGGTGGGCAGCACGGTGGTGCTCCTGCGCGCGATCCCGCTGTACCCGGGCGCGATCCGGGAGGTGCTCGTCCTCGTACGGGACGTCTCGGAGCTACGGCGCCGGGAGGCCCAGCTGCTGAGCAAGGACGCGACGATCCGTGAGATACATCACCGCGTCAAGAACAACCTGCAGACGGTGGCCGCCCTGCTGCGCCTGCAGATGCGGCGGACGAAGGCGGACGAGGCGCGGGACGCCCTGCGGGAGTCCGTGCGGCGGGTCACCTCGATCGCCGTCGTCCACGAGACGCTCTCGCAGACGCTGGGGGAGTCCGTGCCGTTCGACGAGATCGCCGACCAGATCACCTCGGTGACGGTCGACCTCGCCTCGACCGGGACGCGCGCCACGACGCGGCGCACCGGGTCGTTCGGGCAGCTGCCCGGCGAGCTCGCCACGCCGCTGGCCCTTGTGCTTTCGGAACTTCTGCAGAATGCTGTCGAACATGCGTTCGACGGATCGGCCGGGGGGATCGAGCTCCGCGTCCGGCGGGAGCTGGACCGCCTCGACGTCGTGGTCGCCGACGACGGGGCGGGCCTGCCGGAGGACTTCCAGCTCGAGCACTCGCCGCGGCTGGGCCTGCAGATCGTGCGGCAGCTGGTGCTCGGCGAGATGCGCGGGACGATCCGGCTGCAGGCCGGTCCGGCACGGGGGACGGAGGCCCTGCTGTCGATTCCACTTTCCTGAGGTTGCGTGTTTGAGGCTCGCATGGCCGGGTATGAGACCTGACGTGCCCTCTGACCGCCGCCGACGTGCGCTGGTTGCGTCGTCTCCCGCGGATGGGCGGAACGGGTTCGCTGCCTTCGATGGTGCGGGTGCCGCGGGTCGGTCGGCCACGGGTGGCACAGATGGCGAAGGTGGGGATCCGGAAGATTTTTCGGCCGCTCCGTCCGAGCCCGCACGTGGTGCAACGGCGGACCAGCGGACAGAGCGGCCGATGGTGTTACCTCTCGTGCCGTCCGCGCTGAGCGCGCACGGGACCCACTCCGCGGGAACGGGCACGGAGCACCTCGTTGCGCTGAGGCGTTGGCCGGGCTCGTCCGTGCGCGGAACGGCTGTTCACGATCATTGTTCGGTTGTGATCAGCCCACCGGCGGTGGGCCAGTTCGGTGCTGTCGCCGTCCGGCTTGATGCCGCCCCGGGCAGGGCGCCAACAGGCTCGGGCGGTTCGGGCCCAGGCTCAGGCGGTGCGGACCCGGAGGCGAACCTGACGCTTCAGCGCCCGTCGTTCGTCCTCGCTCAGCCCACCCCAGACCCCGGAATCCTGCCCGGTGTCGAGAGCCCAGTTCAAGCAGTCACTCGTGACCGCGCATCGCCTGCAGACGGCCTTCGCTTCTTCGACCTGGCGTTCTGCCGGACCGGTCGTACCGATCGGGAAGAAGAGCTCGGGATCCTCGTCACGGCAGAGCGCTCGGTGGCGCCAGTCCATGCGTACTACTCCCTCTCTCGTCTCGGACCACACTGCACATCAGACGCTCGGTGAGCCGCCTTGGTTGCGTCGCGTCCCGAAAGAAAATTCTGGATGTCGCGTCGGGCGCGGCGGCGGAGGCTTGTGCGAGTGCATGCGCGTGGTCCCAGGTGCACGTGCATCTACCTCGGACATTCGCCACCCTCCCACCGGAACGGGCAGGGGCGCAAGAACCTACCTGTGGTGTGACGGCGGTTCTGGCCGGTCCCTGTCCGCCAGGGACACGGCTGGACCACGGGTAACGCGACCGCCCATCGGGCATTGGCCATCGGGAGAGAATCCCGTGGCCATCGGCACTTCCAGGCTCTCCGGATCATGTTGGACCGTTGTGGGGTGCCCGAACGTCGGCCGATGCGGGAGCGCTCGGCGATGTTCACCTGGCGGCCATGCCGCCTGGTCATTCTGTGCTGCGTTGTCGCTTTGGTGTTGATTCTGGAGGCGTAAGGGCCATTCTGGCGCATCGCGCCGTGCGGTGCGCGCCGGGGTCCCACCGGGCCGGCCCGGCCGGCTGCCGCCACCGACGGAATCCGCTCGAAGGTCACCGTGCGTGGTGGTGATGCTGCGGTGGAAGTGCGGGGAACAGTCCATGCAGGATGGAGCGATGGAGGTTCTTGGCCATCGGGGCAGCCGGACACCTGGCCCCGAGAACACGGTCGAGGCTGTCGACGCCGCGTTACGAGCCGGCGCCGACGGCGTGGAGCTCGACATCCGGCGCAGCGCCGACGGTGATCTGGTCTGCGTGCACGACGCCCGGCTCCCGCGCCTCGGCGGTCGCGCCGTCATCCGGCGATCGACCAGGGAGCTGGCCAGCCGCGGGATCCCGGTACTGACCGACGTGCTCGACGTGTGGGCCGGCCGTGGCCGGCTCATCCTCGAGATCAAGAACCAGCCGGGCCAACCCGACTTCGACGCGCCGCGGGAGCGCACCGCCCGGGCGCTCATCGAGCTCCTGCGGGCCCGAGGCCTCCCGGGGCCGGGTCCGGCCACCCCCGGGCCGCCGGACGCGGTCGAGAGCCCCACCGGCGATCCCGGTGAACCCCGGCAGGACCCCGTCCCGGACGCGCGGGCGGACGGCGGTGGGCCGGGTGCCGGCTCCGCGTCCCAGCCGGGGATCACGGTGTCATCCTTCGACTGGTTCGCGATCGAGGCGGTCCGCGACGCCGGCCTCGGGATCGCGACCGCGTTCCTCACCATGCCGCGGATGTCGGTCAGCGGCGGGATCGCCTATGTCCGCTCCGCCGGCCACACCGAGCTCCACGCGCACGTGTCCGCCGTCCGCGGCGTGCCGGACGCGGTGCCGCGGGCACGCCGGGCCGGCGTCCGCCTGGTCACCTGGACGGTCACCGACCCCGCGGCGGCGCTCGAGCTGCGTGACGCCGGCGTCGACGGCATCATCTGCGACGACCCGGCCGGAATCACCACGGCACTCGGGAGATGACTGCGGTCAGACGGTGACTGTGGTCAGACGGTGACTGTGGTCAGACGGTGACTGCGACCAGGCGGTGACTGCGGTCAGGCGGTGACCGTGCGGGCGATGCCCGTGGTCAGGCGATGACCCGCAGGGCCCGCGGGTGATGGGTGAGCTCGACCGAGGTGAACAGGCCCAGCACCTCGCCGTCCATCTGCACGGCGACCGGCTCGTCGGAACGCAGCGTGATGGACGTCGCGTCGTGGAGCCCGTAGACGTTGCGGCCCCGCGGGTCGGCGTCCTCGCCGAGCATCTTCAGCCCGGTCCGCAGCACGCTGGTGAGCCGCGCCCGACGCAGGCCCAGCAGGTCCAGCCCGGTGTCGAAGGACGCGGTCGGGCAGGCTGCCACCGGGCGGTTGTTCAGGTAGGTCCAGGGCCGGGTGTTGCACACGATCGCCAGCGACACCTCGGCCGGTGCGCGGCCGCCGTCACCGCCCGCCACCGACCCGCCGTCACCATCGCGGTCGCGGTCACCGTCGCCGAACGCGGTTCCGGCCTCGTGGCCCGTACCGTCCGCGGGAGCCGCGCTCTCGGGAGCGCCGTCCGCCTCGTCGAGGATTCCGCGCAGGTCCGGGACGCCACCGGTCGAACTGACGGAGATCGTCGGACCGGACCGGCCGGTCCGACGCAGCAGCTCCGTGACCGCACAGCGCACGAACAGCCCCGGGGTGCTGCGTCGGCCCTTCTCCCGGCGCCGCTCGACAGCGGCGACCACGTCGGCGTCCAGCCCGACACCCAGGCAGAAGGCGAAGTACCGCTGCTGGTCGCCGTAGTGGGCCAGCCCGACGCTCACCTCGCGGCTGCGACCCTCCCGCAGGGCGGCGAGCAGCTCACCGGTGGCCTCGACCGGCGACGACGAGTACCCGAGCGCCCGGGTGAAGACGTTCGTGCTGCCGCCGGGAACCACGGCGAGCGCGGGGCCGCCGGCGGCCGGGCCGCTGCTCACCAGGCCGTTCACGATCTCGTTGACGGTGCCGTCACCGCCGAGGACGATCACGACGTCCACGCCCATCTCACGGGCGTCGGCCCCGAGCTCGACGCCGTGGCCACGGCCCTTGGTGACAACCGTCTCCAGGTCCACGTCAGCGGCGAGTGCAGTGACGAGAACGTCGCGGACCCGCTCAGTAGTGGTGGTCGCAACCGGATTGACGACCAGCAGCCCGCGCATGGCAATACGGTAGCCTGCGCAGTCATTCAGGGCGTCGGCTGGGAAAACTCTCACACCGTCCGTGCTGACCCGGCGCCGCCGCGCGGCTGGGTGGCGGGCCCGCGGCCGCGGGCACGTAATCTCGACGGATGGGTACCAACCGCGGCGTCGCGGGGGAGCCAGGCGGCGGTCCGGCGCAGCAGACGCGTGCCGTGCCGCGGCCCCTGCTCGTCGCGGGAGCGCTGCTCGGGCTCCAGACGGTGGTGTTGACCGGCCTCGGAGTGCTGCTGGTGGTCCGGGGGTTCGGCTCCGACATCGACGACGTCGGGCGGGCGGAGACAGGCGGCCTGCTGGCGCTGGTCGGCGCGGCTGGTCTCGGCCTCGTCACCTGGGGTGTGCTGCGCGGGCGGGAGGGGTTCCGCTCACCCGCGCTGGTGACCCAGGTGCTGTGCCTCCCTGTCGCCTGGGGGCTGCTCCAGGGGGGTCTCTACGGCTACGGGGTGCCCCTGATCGTGGTGCCGATCGTGATCATTGTCGCGCTCGCCCTCGGCGGGGTGTACGCCCGTCCCGGCGCCAGCCAGGAGCAGTAGCTCCGGCCTGGAGCAGGAGCGCCGGTCTGGCCTGCCAGCGCCGGTCCCTGGAGCGGTGGCGAGCCGGGGGCAGAAGGGCACGGAGCTGGACCGACCCGGGCCCGGGGGTCGGTCGTCGGTCTGGTCAGCCGTCCTCAAGCAGCCCACGGCGCAGCTGGGCCAGCGTGCGGGCCAGCAGGCGGGACACGTGCATCTGCGAGATCCCGAGCTCGTTCGCGATCTGTGACTGCGTCATGTTGCCGAAGAACCGGAGGAGCAGGATGCGCTTCTCCCGCGGCGGCAGCTTCTCCAGGAGCGGCTTGAGCGACTCCCGGTACTCCACGCCCTCGAGCGACTCGTCCTGCACGCCGAGCGTGTCCGCGACGGCCGGTGCCTCGTCGTCGCCGGAGTCGGGCGCGTCGAGGGACACCGCGGAGTAGGCGTTCGCCGACTCCAGTCCCTCGAGGACCTCCTCCTCGGTCATCTCCAGGTGACGGGCGATCTCGCTGACCGTCGGCGAGCGGCCCAGCGACTGGGAGAGCTCGGAGGTCGCCTTCGTCAGCGAGAGCTTCAGCTCCTGGAGCCGGCGGGGCACCCGGATGGCCCAGCCCTTGTCCCGGAAGTGGCGCTTGATCTCGCCGACGATGGTCGGAGTGGCGTAGGTCGAGAACTCGACCCCGCGCTCGGGGTCGAACCGGTCGACCGACTTGATGAGGCCGATCGTCGCGACCTGCACCAGATCGTCGAGGGGCTCGCCGCGGTTTCGGAAGCGCCGGGCGAGGTACTCGACGAGCGGGAGATGCATGCGGACGAGCTGGTCACGCACAGCGGCCCGCTCCGGGTCGCCCTGCGGCAGGGATACCAGCTGCGCGAACAGGGCCCGGGCACGGACCCGGTCCGGGGAGGTGCTGCGCTCCGGAGCCGCACCCGCCTCGGGACCGGTGGTCTCAGCGGTCTCAGTGGTCTCGGCTGGGCTCTCCGGGTGCGCCTGTGCGCCCAGCGCCGGGGGCGCGGGGCTGCCCGTGGCGGATCCGCGCCCGGCGGCGCCGGCGGGCGGGGCGTGGCCGTTCTTCTCCCGGCCCGCTCCCGGCCCGCTCAGGGTGACGCCGGCGACCTCGCCGGCGTTGCGTTGGCTGATGGCCGCGACCGGGTCGCCCGCGCCAGCGGGATCGTGGCCGCCCGCGTGGCCTACGGGTGCGGATCGGGGCGTGGTGGGTGTTCTGCCGGCTGAAGTCACAACGTGCCTACCGTGTCGCCGAGGGCCGCTGCGGAGGCCGCACCTGAGCCGCGGACGTGCCCGGCCGGGGGCTCACCCAGGTCGGCCCGGACGCCGCGACGCTTCTGGAGGGCAATGCTGACCCGGGAGCCCGGGCCCGTCGAGCTGGAGACGTCACCGGCCAGCGCGGTCAGCACCGTCCACGCGAACGTCTCCTTGGACGGTGGTTCGCCGTCGAGGCTCTCGACCGTGACCAGGACCTTCATCACGCCGGGTTCCAGGGCGAAGCTGCATTCCAGGGCGGATCCGGGCACCGCGGAGACGAGTAGCAGCGCGCACGCCTCGTCCACCGCGATACGGAGATCCTCGATGTCGTCGAGAGTGAAGTCCAACCGGGCCGCGAGGGACGCTGTGGCCGTCCGCAGGACGGTCAGATAGGCGCTCGCGGCGGGCAGGGTGAGCTGGACGACGTCGTGCGGGCCGCTGTCGCCGGTGGCGCCGCCCGAGATGCCGTCCGAGTTCTCCGCGCCGCCGGTAGAAGGCGTCGGATTCACGTTCCTACCCCCAAGAGCCCGGGTCGTGCGAGGAAGGTCCTCGTCGATGATGTCTGTCGCGTGCCTGGTGTCTGTCTCGTGTCTGGTACGTCGTGTCCGGTACTTCATGCCTGGTGCCGTGCTGACGGTGCGTCGTGCTGTTCCCCTTGTGTTCCGCTGCGCCGCGTGAGCCGCCGGACGCCCTGCCGATTGTGCCGCCGGCCTGGATGGGACCGCCGGCCCACTCCGTTGCGCCGGTGCTCGTCGCCGCCTTGGATTCTCGCCGTACCAGCTGCCGTTCGTGCGTGGATCTCGCCCTTCGTGCGCCCGAACTTCCGGTGCCGGGCGCTCCCGGCGCGTCGGCGCCGGATACCAGAGCGTTGTCACCACGCCGTGACGGCCTCCGGCCCGGGGGTGTGATGTCCGTTTCCGGACGACACTCCGGTGGTGAGCCCTGCCCTGTTCCGCAGGGCGTTACTCCGATGATGGCCCTGCCCGGGTTGACCACCTGGCATGGCCTCCCGTCGTTCACCACCGTACCCAGGCTGCCTGGTGTGTCGCAGGTCGGGTGATCAGAAGACGCGCGTCGGGCCCACGTGGTCGGGAATGGCCGGTTCATGCCGGCCACCTGGGAATTCGTCGCCCGGCGCGGGCCGCTGGAAGGGCGCGCGCACAGGCCTGATGACCACTTCGTGCGGACGTTCGGACCACGACACGTTGCCGTGAAGGTGCATGTCAGCCGACATCGTCACCAGGCGGCCGCCGGTGCGCCAGCGCGTCGATGGCCGCTGCGTCGAGGCGCCAGGTGGTCCACTCCTCGGTGGCCGTCGCCCCCACCGAGCGGTAGAAGTCGTGCGCGGGCGTGTTCCAGTCCAGCACGGCCCATTCCAGGCGCTGGTAGCCATGCCGCGCGCACAGCCGGGCGAGTTCGCGCAGCAGCGCGCGGCCGTGCCCTTCGCGGCGATGTTCGGGCCGGACGAAAAGGTCGACCAGATACATCCCGGCCTGGCCGGTCCAGGTTGAGAACGTCGGGTGCCAGAGCGCGCATCCGAGGACGTCGCCTCCCTGGCCCGGAGCGGTCGCGACCAGGCAGTGCACCGCCGGTGGGTCGCCGAAGAGAGCGACGGTGAGGTCGTCCGGGGTCATGGCCACCGCGTCCGGCTCCCGCTCGTAGGCGGCGAGGTCGCGGACCAGACCGATGACGGGAACGACGTCCGCGCGTTCAGCCGTTCTGATCATGTCGGCTCCGGGGCGGGGCGGGGCGGGGCGGGGCGCGGTCGGGGCTGGCGGGGCTGGAAACGGGGACGTCCCCACAGGGTGGCTTCGCGCCACCCGGCAGGGACGTCCTCGCTGCAGGTCGCCGACGTCAGGCGGCGGCCTTGGTCTCCCAGAAGATCGTGGAGATCTCGTCGATCAGGTCGAGCAGCTGCTGGCCCTGCGCCGGGTCCACCGAGCCCTTGGCGCCGGCGGCGCCGGCGGCCTTGGTGGCCTTCCAGAACAGGTCGTGGAGCTGGGGGTACTTCTCCAGGTGGTTCGGCTTGAAGTAGTCGGTCCACAGCACCCAGAGGTGGTGCTTCACCAGTTCCGCGCGCTCCTCCTTGATGACGAGCGCCCGGGCCCGGAACTCGGGGTCGGCGTTGCCCTGGTACTTCTCCTGGATGGCCTTGACCGACTGGGCCTCGACCTTTGCCTGGGCCGGGTCGTAGACGCCGCAGGGCAGGTCGCAGTGGGCACTGACGCTGGTCGCGGGATTGAGCAGGCTCATGCCGCTGTCCTCTCTGTACGCCTTGGGACTTCAGTCGCCCCAGGGCGACCGTGCCCGCGCCGGGTGGCCGGCCCTGGGTGGTGCGATCGCGGACCGGTGAGCCGTGAGTGAGCAGCTCGCGGACCGGTTTCCCGCCTTCTGGCAACCTACCCCTGTGAGCCCGAACATTTCTCCGCGGGCGGTCGGCGTGCGTGGCGAGTCGATGCGCCCCACCCTGCGCGACGGCGATGCCTGTCTGGTCCTGTGGGGCGCACCGCCCCGGCCGGGGGATGTGGTGGTCGCGCGGCTGCCGGGCCGAGGCCTCGGCATCAAACGGGCGGAGTTCACCGACCCGGACGGATCCTGGTGGCTGCGGTCGGACAATGTGGGAGTCGGCACCGACAGCGCCGCGTTCGGCATGGTTCCCGCCGGGGACATCCTGGGCCGGGTGGTGGCACGCTACTGGCCGCGCCCCCGGGTGTTGCGCCGCAGCCGCCCGCCGCGGGCGTAGCGGGCCCTGAGGCCGCTGCCGTGGCACCGGGCCCCGGTGCCACGGCAGCGGCCTCAGGAACGAATGGCGCCGCTGCCCAGGGGGCGCAGCGAGTCGTAGAAGGCCCTGCAGTCGGCGTAGCTGGGCAGGATGCCGGCGGCGGCGGCCTGGTGCAGGCTCGGCGCCGCGATGTCCTTGTCGGACAGCAGCGGGGTCAGGCCGGGCGGCCAGGGCAGGTCGAGATCCGGGTCGAGCGGGTTGATGCCGTACTCCCGTGCCGGCGTGTAGGGCGTCGAGCACAGGTAGGTGATGGCGGCGCCGTCGGTCAGCGCCATGAACGCATGCCCGAGGCCCTCCGACAGGTACAGGCCCCGCCGGTCGACATCGTCCAGGACGACGGCCGCGTGCGCGCCGAACGTCGGCGAGCCGATCCGGATGTCCACGACGCAGTCCAGGATCCGCCCGCTGACGCAGGTGACGTACTTGGCCTGGCTGGGCGGCACCTGGGCGTAGTGGACCCCACGCAGTGTTCCCGCGCGGCTGACACTCGCGTTCGCCTGGGCAAGTTCGAGACGATGCCCGGTCACCGATTCCAGCGCGTCGGTACGGAACCATTCGAGGAATGTTCCGCGTGGATCGGCGTGCTTGCGCGGGGTGAACAACCAGGCATCGGATATCGGCAGCTCGGTGACCTCCACGACAACACACGCTACTAGGTTTAGGCGGCCGATTCCCCGACAGGTCCGCCCGGGAACCCGCGCTCAGGGTGAACATGGTGACACCGGTTGCTGTCGTATCATCGGCCTCCGGCGACGGTCATCCGTATCCGTATGGTCCTGGTGGACGTGTGGTGACCTGGGTCGCGGCTTCCAGGCCGTCGGATCCCGTCCCAGTCGCCGGGTGCACTCCGAAAACCCACGGACGGACAACGTCCGCCTTGGGCGTGAATCGTCTCACGATTCATCTGTGATGGGTGTGTCGCGAAGCCACGATCATTGGCGTGCGGCCGGGAGGAAACCCCGGGGAAACGCGGTGGAATCGGGGTCCGGGAGTGCCCGGGCATTCGGACCGATTCTGGAAACCCGGGCGACACGCCGGCCGCGGGGAGTCCGCGCGGGAACGCCCGCCTACAGGTCCCGCTCCCACGCCGCCTCTTGTCGCGCTGCCTGCGCCGGCGGTTGCGCCTGTCACCGCCTCCACCGCCTCCACCGTGGCCACTGCCCTGCGCGCCCGCTCCCTCACCCGCTCCACCCGGCGCCGAAGCGGGGCCGAGCAGGGCCGAAGCGGGGTCGGGTCGCGGGGTCCTGGAGGGGGAGTCGGYGCGGGAGGCCCGGCCCGGCGGCATGGGGGTCGGGCCGGGGGGCCCGCGGCGGTGCCGGGAGCGGGTGAGGGATCGGGGGTGCCGGACCCGGTGGGGAAGCGCCGGAGAACCGGTCGGACCGAGTCGGATGGCCGACAGCCCACGCCGCACGGGCTCGCCGGGGGCGGTGGACAAACGGCGCCAGGACCCGTCCTGGCCCCTCCCGGAGGCCTCCGGGGCCCGCACATGTCACGGGCTGGCAACATCCACGGGCTCGTCCGGCGTCCGCGAGTTTCATTCGGAAGACATCTGGGGTTTGTCGGTGGTGAATCAGACAGGCAGGCCCGGGGCCCTCGGCGTGCCATATTGGAAGCTGTGGCGGGCCACCCCCGCCGCAGGCACCCTGGCACACCAGCCGCCTCACACGTCCGAGGCGGCGCCGCATGCCCCGCCGCCCCGCGAACGCCCGATCTTCGCCGGGGCCCCGGGAACGTCTTAGCCACGTCCGGTCAGTGACACCGTTCGCCGGACGGTACCGCCGTGGCTTGTCCGAGGAGCCCCTTTCGTGACCGCAACCACCGACCACACGACCCTCGACCCGTCCACCGTGGCCCCGGCCGGAGGGCCCGGCTCGGCAGAGTCCTCGGCGGCCTCGCCGGGATTCGACGGCCCGAGCCCACGCCCGTCCGACGACGACCCCGCCTTCGCGCTCCACCGGGGCGGGAAGATCGGAATCGGTCTGACGGCACCGCTGAACAACCGGGAGGACCTCTCGCTCGCCTACACCCCGGGTGTCGCCCGGGTGTGTGTCGCGATCGCGGAGACACCCGCGCTGGCCGACGAGTACACCTGGCGCGCCAACACGGTGGCCGTGGTGACCGACGGGACGGCGGTGCTCGGCCTCGGTGACATCGGGCCGGCCGCCGCGCTGCCGGTCATGGAAGGCAAAGCCGCGCTGTTCAAGCACTTCGGCGGGGTCGACGCCGTCCCGATCTGCCTCGACTGCACCGACACCGAGGAGATCGTCGACACGATCGCCAGGCTGGCCCCGGGTTTCGGTGGCATCAACCTGGAGGACATCTCGGCGCCGCGGTGCTTCGCGATCGAGAGCATGCTGCAGGACCGCATCGACATCCCCGTGTTCCATGACGACCAGCACGGCACCGCGATCGTCGCGCTCGCCGCGCTGGAGAACGCCGCGCGGCTGACCGGGCGGGAGCTGTCGGACCTGCGGGCCGTGGTGTCGGGAGCCGGCGCCGCCGGAGTCGCCGTCACCCGGATCCTGCTTGCCGCAGGTATCGGCGACATCGCCGTCGGTGACAGCCGGGGCATGATCTACGCGGGCCGGGACGGCCTCACGCCGGTCAAGGCCGCGCTTGCCGCCGAGACGAACAAGGCGGGGCTCAAGGGCTCCATCAACGAGGCCCTCGCCGGGGCGGACGTCTACCTCGGCCTCTCCGCAGGCAAGGTGCCCGAGGACGTGGTGGCCACCATGGCTCCGGAGGCGATCATCTTCGCGATGGCGAACCCGGACCCCGAGATCGACCCGGAGGTCGCGCACAAGTACGCCCGGATCGTGGCGACTGGTCGCAGCGACTACCCGAACCAGATCAACAACGTCCTGGCCTTCCCGGGTGTCTTCCGGGGTGCACTGGACGTGCGCGCCAGCCGGGTCACCGAGGGCATGAAGCTCGCCGCCGCGCGGGCGCTCGCCGACGTGGTCGCCGACGAGCTGTCCGAGGACAACATCATCCCGAGTGTCTTCGACAAGCGGGTCGCCCCCGCTGTCTCGTCGGCGGTGGCCGAGGCGGCCCGCGCCGACGGGGTCGCGCGCCGCTGACGCGCCGCTGACGCACCGGCCGCGCCGCGGCTGCCAGGCCGTGAGGGTTCTGGCAGCCGCGGCGGGCCTCGGGCAGGCCGGGCCGGCAGCCGCGTCAGGCTGCTCGGGACCTTCGGGCCGGCTGGCGGGTCAGACCCGGCCGCAGCCTGGGCACGGCCGGTTCTCGCTGGCCTCGGTGAGCGGGCGCAGGGCGCCGCACCCCTTGTAGGAACAGCACACGAAATCCGCCAACGACACGACGATGACCGGGTAACCGTCGATCGCCGGGACCACCGGCGGTTCCGGCACCAGCACCGGTCGACGCCGAAGCCACCCGAACCGACGACTGCCCTCGCCCCGGCCAACCGCAGCCGGCGTTCCTCCCTGTGTCACCACGGGACTGAGTTCAGCACATCTGCTGGGCGAGCGCGACGGCCGGGCCGACGGGACCAGGCGGGGACACACACATCCCGGCCAGGTCGGTGCCCACCGGGCCGATGCCCCGGGCGGCACCATCCGCGCCCTCAACGGCACTACAGTTGCCTGATGCTTGCCGCCGCCGCTGTCTCGATCAACCCGGACAGCCCGCTTGCCGGCCTTGAGGTCGGCGAGCAGCCCGAGCCGGCTGTCCCCGAAGGCTGGACCACGGTCTCCGTGCGCGCGGCGGCGCTCAACCATCACGACCTGTTCAGTCTGCGCGGTGTCGGACTGCCGGCCGACCGACTGCCGATGATCCTCGGCTGTGACGCCGCCGGGGTGAGCGAGGACGGCACGGAGGTCGTCGTCCACGCGGTGATCGGTGACCCGGCGCGCGGCGGCGGGGACGAGACCCTCGACCCGAGACGGACGCTGCTGTCCGAGCTGCACCCCGGGACGCTTGCCGAGCGGATCGCGGTGCCCCGCGCGAACCTCGTGCCGAAGCCGGCCTCGCTGTCCTGGGAGGAGGCAGCCTGCCTGCCCACCGCCTGGCTGACCGCGTACCGCATGGTCGTCAGCCGCTCGGGCCTGCCCGCGGACGGCGGCGGGACGATGCTCGTCCAGGGAGCCGGTGGCGGGGTGGYCACGGCAGCCCTGCTCATCGGCAAGGCCGTCGGGCACACCGTGTTCGTCACCTCGCGGGACGAGGCGAAGCGTCAGCGCGCCCGTGACCTCGGCGCCGACCTGGCGGTCGGATCGGGAGAGCGGCTGCCGGCCCGGGTCGACGCGGTGATCGAGACCGTCGGTGCCGCCACCTGGTCGCATTCGGTGCGGTCGCTGCGCCCGGGTGGGCGCATCATCTGCTCCGGCGCGACCAGCGGCCCGAACCCGCCGGCCGAGCTGAACCGGATCTTCTTCCTGCAGCTGTCGGTGATCGGCACCACGATGGGCACCCGGGCGGAGCTCGCCGCGCTGGTGGACCTGCTGGACCGCACCGGCACGCGCCCGCTCGTGGACGACGTCCGCCCGCTCGCGGATGCCCGGACCTCGTTCGAACGGCTGGCGGGCGGCGAGGTGTTCGGCAAGCTCGTGCTCACCGTGTGACGGTCACGGCACTCGTGCCGTGACCGCACTAGAGATCGGGGTCGTCGTCCGGCCGGGCCAGCCAGGTGGCGAGCTGTTCGACCGCGTCCTCGTACTGCGGATGCAGGTCGACGAAGGTGCGCAGGGCATCCGCCAGCCAGTCGAACGACACCGACTCCGCACCGCGCCGGCTGGCGAGCTCTTCGATCCCACGGTCGGTGAAGTACATGGCCGAACGGTATCCGGCGCCGCGCCATGAGCGGCAGGGTGCACCCGGCCGGGCTCGGGAACGGGAGCGGGAGCGCTCGGGAGCGGAGCGCTCGGAAACGGGACGAGGCGGTGGGCCTGCCCGCGGTTCGCGGGTCGGCTCACCGCCTCGTCCGTATGCCTGCATGCCTGCCGAGACCAGCCCGTTCCGCCGGGGGCAGCCCGGCGTGGGGTCAGTCGGCGAAGGCGGCTTCGACCAGCGCCGCCTGCTCCCGCTC
The DNA here is from genome assembly GCF_001854655.1 of Parafrankia colletiae. Lineage (GTDB taxonomy): Bacteria > Actinomycetota > Actinomycetes > Frankiales > Frankiaceae > Parafrankia > Parafrankia colletiae. The sequence goes on from NZ_MBLM01000152.1 coordinate 280,364, forward strand.
GTGCACCTTGGACGACCCGGAGGCCGGGGCGGCCGACGCCCGCCGCGAGACCCGCCGCAGCCGCAGCCCGTCGGGCAGCGACTCGGGCAGGTTCAGCGCCATGTGGGGGTAGGCGCCCTGGTTCGCCGGCTCCTCCTGGACCCAGACGATGTCGGTGACGTTCGGGTACCGCTGCAGGAGCGCGGCGAGCTCCGGCCCCGGCGTCGGGTACATCTGCTCGACCCGCAGCAGAGCGAAACGCTGCGAGTCGTTGCGCTTCTCCCGGGCCGCGGCCAGGTCGTAGTAGACCTTGCCGGCGGACAGCAGCACCCGCCGGACGCTGGCCGGGTCGCCGACCGCCGCATCGTCGATGATCGGCTGCCAGGCCCCACCGGTGAGGTCCTCGACGGTGCAGGCCGCCGCCTTGAGTCGCAGCATCGACTTCGGCGTGAAGACGATCAGCGGGCGGCGCACCGGCGACAGCGCCTGCCGGCGCAGCAGGTGGAAGTAGCTGGCCGGGCTGGACGGCGCGGAGACGGTCATGTTGCCGTCCGCGCACAACGACAGGAACCGCTCGGGGCGCGCGGACGAGTGGTCCGGCCCCTGGCCCTCGTAGCCGTGCGGCAGCAGCAGCGTCAGAGACGACCGCTGGCCCCACTTGGCCTCACCGGCCGAGATGAACTCGTCGATGATCGACTGTGCGCCGTTGGCGAAGTCGCCGAACTGCGCCTCCCACAGCACCAGGGTGTCGTCCCGGGACACCGAGTAGCCGTACTCGAAGCCCATCGCCGCGAACTCGGAGAGCAGCGAGTCGTAGGTGTAGAAGGTGCCGACCTTCGAGCCGTCCTCGTTGCGCAGCGTGCGCAGCGGGGTGTGCTCCTCGGCGGTGTAGCGGTCGACGAGCACCGAGTGCCGCTGGCCGAAGGTGCCGCGGCGGCTGTCCTGGCCGGTGAGCCGGACGGAGGTGCCGTTCAGCAGAAGACTGCCGAACGCGATCATCTCGGCGAGCGCCCAGTCGATGGTGCCACTCTCGATCATCTGCGGGCGGCGCTCGATCTGTGGCCGCAGGCGCGGGTGCATGACGAACCCGTCCGGCAGGGTGACCTGGGTGTCGACGATCTTCTTGACCGTCTCCGGTGACACCGCCGTGGTGACCGCCGCCGCGGCCGCCGCCTCCGCCGGGGTGGTGACGATCCGGGGCAGCGGGGTGGGCCGGGGCGTGGTCTCCCGGGTCTCGGTGAAGGCCTTCTCCAGCTCGGCCCGGTAGGTCTTCATCGCCTGCTCGGCCTCGTCGCGGGTGATGTCGCCGCGGCCGATCAGGGCCTCYGTGTAGACCTTGCGCACCGAGCGCTTCGAGGCGATGGTGTCGTACATCAGCGGCTGGGTGAAGGACGGCTCGTCCATCTCGTTGTGGCCCCGCCGGCGGTAGCAGACGAGGTCGATCACCACGTCCTTGTTGAACGCCTGCCGGTAGGCGAACGCCAGCGTCGCGACCCGCACGCACGCCTCCGGGTCGTCCCCGTTGACGTGGAAGATCGGCGCCTGCACCATCCGCGCCACGTCGGTGGCGTAGACCGAGGAGCGGCTCGACGTCGGTGACGTCGTGAAACCGACCTGGTTGTTGATGACGACGTGGACGGTGCCACCGGTGCGGTAACCGCGCAGCTGGGAGAGGTTCAGCGTCTCGGCGACCACGCCCTGGCCGGCGAAGGCCGCGTCGCCGTGGATCAGCACCGGCAGGACGGTGTACCCCGCGAAGCCCTTGTCGAGGACGTCCTGCTTGGCCCGGGCGACACCTTCGAGGACGGCGTCGACCGCCTCGAGGTGGGACGGGTTCGCCACCACCGAGACGGGGACGGTGCGCCCCTCCCGGTCGGTGTAGACGCCGTCGGCGCCCAGGTGGTACTTCACGTCGCCGGAGCCGTGCGCGGTCTGCGGGTCGACGTRGCCCTCGAACTCGTCGAAGATCTGCCGGTACGACTTGCCGACGATGTTCGCGAGCACGTTGAGCCGGCCGCGGTGTGCCATGCCGATGACGACCTCGTCGAGGGTCGCCTCCGCCGCCAGGCCGAGGATCTCGTCGAGCAGCGGGATGGTCGACTCCGCGCCCTCCAGCGAGAAACGGCGCTGACCGACGTACTTGGTCTGCAGGAACGACTCGAAGGCCTCGGCGGCGCCGAGACGCTCCAGCACGTAGAGCTGCTCGGCCGGGTCCGGCCGCTCCGCGGAGCGTTCGACCCGGGCCTGGATCCAGGTGCGCTCCTCGGGCTCCTGGATGTGCATGTACTCGATGCCGACCCGGCGGCAGTACGAGTCGCGCAGTACGCCCAGGACGTCCCGCAGCGACATCGTGCGCTGGCCGGCGAAGCCGCCCACCGGGAACTCGCGGTCGAGGTCCCACAGGGTGAGGCCGTGACCGATGATGTCCAGGTCGGGGTGGCTGCGGATCGCGAACTCGAGCGGGTTCGTGTCGGCCATCAGGTGGCCGCGGACCCGGTAGGCGTGGATCAGCTCGAGCACCCGGGCGCCGTGGTCGAGGTCGCCCTCGTGGTGCGCGGAGATGTCGGGCAGCCAGCGGACCGGGACGTAGGGCACGCGCAGCGACTTGAAGATCTCGTCGTAGAACCCGTCGGCGCCCAGGAGCAGCTGGTGGATGCGCCGCAGGYACTCGCCGGACTGCGCGCCCTGGATGATCCGGTGGTCGTACGTGCTGGTCAGCGTCATGATCTTGGAGATCGCGAGCTTCGTCAGGGTCTGCTCGGAGGCGCCCTGGAACTCGGCCGGATACTCCATGGCACCGACGCCGATGATCGTGCCCTGACCCTCCATGAGGCGCGGGACGGAGTGCACCGTCCCGATACCACCGGGGTTGGTCAGACTGATCGTGACGCCGGCGAAGTCGTCCATGGTCAGCTTGTTCGTCCGTGCCCGGCGGACGAGGTCCTCGTAGGCCAGCCAGAACTGGCTGAAGTCGAGGGTCTCGGCCTTCTTCACCGCGGCGACGACGAGCTGGCGGCCCTTGGGTGTCACCAGGTCGATGGCGAGCCCGAGATTCACGTGCTCGGGCTGGACCAGCGTCGGCTTTCCGTCGACCTCGGCGTAGGAGGCGTTCATCGCCGGGTGGTCGACCAGGGCCTTGACCATGGCGTAGCCGATGACGTGCGTGAAGGAGATCTTCCCGCCGCTGGACCGGGCGAGATGCCGGTTGATGACGATCCGGTTGTCAGCCAGCAGCTTCGCGGGCACTGCGCGGACGGACGTCGCGGTCGGGATGTGCAGCGAGGTCTCCATGTTGGAGACCACGCGGGCGGAGGCGCCGCGCAGCGGCGTCCGTGCGCCGGCCGCGACGGGTGCGGCCGGGCGGGGCGTCGCCGGTGCCGGCGCCTGGGGCTGGGCTGGTGCGGTGGCTGTTGCCGCCCCCGCCGCGGAGGCCGCCGCCGGTGCCGGAGCCGTGGGTGCCGCCGTCGCCGCTGGCGCGGCGGGGGCAGAGGGYGCCGGTGCTGGCGGCGGTGACGCGGAACCGGGGGCGGTGGCTCCACTCGCCTGTGCGTCCCCGGCGGGCGGGTTCACCGGACGGTAGTCCGAGAGGAACTCGCGCCACTCAGGGGAGACGCTCTCCGGGTCTTCGAGGTACTGCTGATAGATCTCGAAGACCAGCCACTCGTTGGGGCCGAAGTCAGGTTCTGACGCGGGTACCGTCGGTGCTGTCACGGGGCCAATCGCCTCTATCCACGGTGTACATCTCAGCCTGTTCGCAGGCCCTTCGCTACCGTCTGCTCAGGTTACCCGCTGTGGACGGACCCCCAGAAGCTGGGCCGCCCGGCGTCGCGTCACATTTGACCTTTTCCGTGCGTATTGCGCATTGATGCACGGAGTCGCGCCCCGGGGTGGCCGCCGCCGGTAATCTTGCCTGTGCCAGCGGCAAAGGCCAGGCCCCGGCCCCGGCCCGCGGTCCGGCACCGGCCGGCCCCGGGAGGGCCACGAGGAGACCCTTCGGGTGGTTCTGTACCGGTCCGCCGCCACGGGCCCGGCGGGCGTCCGAGCCCGTTGTTGCTGTTGCTCTGGGTAACAGCTGACGCAGCTGGCAGGCACGGCCGCCGGTGTGCCGGGGGCGTGGAGCTGCCACACGTCTGGGAAGCCGGGAGGCCGAGTGCCCGATCACGAGGAGTCATCCCCCGGGCGGGTCCGCCTCGGGGTCGACGTCGGCGGCACCTTCACCGACCTGGTCGCCGTCGACCGGGACGGGACGCTGCGGTTCGCCAAGGTGCCCTCGGTGCCGGCCGACCCGTCCAGCGGCGTGCTGGCCGCCGTTGCCGCCGCCGCACTGGCCGGGCCCCAGGTCGGCGCGTTCGCCCACGGGACGACCGTCGCCACGAACGCGCTGCTGGAGCGGGCCGGCGCGCGCACGGCGCTGGTCACCACCCGCGGCTTTCGCGACGTGATCGAGATCGGCCGGCAGAACCGGCCGTCGCTCTACGACCTGACCAGGGACCGGCCGCCGAGCCTGGTCCCGCGCGAGCTGCGCTTCACCGTCGCCGAGCGGTGCGGCCCGCACGGAGTGATCGAACCCCTGCGCGCGGCCGAGGTCGGGCGGGTGGTGGAGGAGGTCGCGGCCGTCCCCGGCCTGGAGGCGGTCGCGGTCTGCCTGCTGTTCTCGTTCGCCCATCCCGGGCACGAGCGCATCCTCGCGGACGCGCTGCGCCGCCGGCTGCCGGCGGTCACGGTGGTCGCCTCCAGCGAGATCCTGCCGGTCTTCCGCGAGTACGAGCGGTTCACCACGGCCGCCGCCGACGCCTACCTGACCCCGCGTCTCTCCTCCTATCTGCGGCAGCTGGAGCGGCGGTGCGCGGGCCACGGCCTCACCGTTCCGGCGATCATGCAGTCGTCCGGCGGGGTGGCCGAGCTGTCCGAGGCCGCCGGCCATGCCGCCCGGTGCGTGCTGTCCGGACCGGCCGGTGGAGTGGTCGGAGCGGCCTACGTCGCCGGTCTGTCCGGCGTGCGTGATCTGCTGACCTTCGACATGGGCGGGACCTCCACCGACGTGGCGCCCGTCCTCGGCGGCCAGGCGCTGACCACCTCCGAGTCGGTGCTCGCCGGCGTCCCGGTGATGCTGCCGGCGGTGGACGTCCACTCGGTGAGTGCGGGCGGCGGGTCCATCGCCTGGGTCGACGGCGGCGGGGCCCTGCGGGTCGGCCCACGCTCGGCGGGCGCCGACCCGGGCCCGGCCTGCTACGGCCGGGGCGGAACCCGGCCGACCGTCACGGACGCCGACCTCTACCTGGGCTACCTGGCCGACGGCGCCGGGCTCGGCGGCGAGGTCATCCTCTCCCGGGCGGCGGCCGAGGCGGCGCTGCGCGATCTGGGCGAGCCGCTCGGCCTCACCCCGGAACAGACCGCGGCCGGCGTCGTCGCCGTCGCCGATGCCGAGATGACCCGTGCCCTGCGCGTGGTCTCCGTCGAGCGCGGCATCGACCCGCGGGAGCTGGTCCTGGTCGCCTTCGGAGGCGCAGGCGGGACGCATGCCTGCGCGCTCGCGGACGAGCTCGGCATCACCCGGGTCCTGGTGCCGCTGGCCGCGGGGGTCCTGTCGGCCCTGGGGCTGGCGATCGGGGACGTCCGGCGCGACCACGCCCGCCCGCTGCTCGGGCGTCTTGGTTCGGTCGACCTGGCAGGCGCGTTCGCGGGACTCGTCGCGGGCACCGAGCTGCCCCGGTCGGGACCTGAGGCTGCGCCCGGGCCTGCGGGGCAGGTCACCCTGCAGCGCCGGGTGGACTGCCGGTATGTGGGCCAGTCCCACGAGCTGACGATCGACGTCGACGAGGTGGCGGCCGGGGCCGAGCCCACCCCCGAGGTCGAGTCGACGTCCGCGGACGGGACCGGTGCTGGTGCCGGTGCCGGTGGCGGCCGCGTCGCGGAGGCAGTCCGCGCCGCCTTCGAGGCGGAGCATCTGCGTCGCTACGGGCACATCGCGGCGGAGCGCGAGATCGAGACGGTCGCGGTGCGGCTGGTGGTGACCGTGCGTGGCCCGCGTCCCGCCCCGGTCGCGCCGCCCGCCGACCCGTCGGCGCGCCGTGGCCACCGGCGGGCCTGGACCGAGGGCGAGTGGCACCGGATCGACGTGATCCCGCGGGCCGCGCTGGGGGCGGGCGAGGTGGTGGCCGGCCCGGCCGTGGTGGAGTTCGCCGAGTCGACCTGCCTGGTCCGCCGCGGCTGGACGGGCATGGTCGACGAGGTCGGCACCCTCGTCCTCACCCACGGAGGTACGGCCTGACCAGCCCGGTCGCCCCGGGACGACGGATCCGCCCGGACTTCCGTCGGGAGTTCGCGGACGGGAACAGCAACGGCCGGTGCGGCGTTAGACTGGGCAGTGCCGGTCCGTATCATGGCCCCCGGACCCATAATTGAGTCGCTACGTGCGACGTCGCGCCGCGAGGCGACCTGGCGGGCCGGCACCTTCTTCACGTACCCCGTCCTCCTTCGGGAGGGCGGGGTACGTTGCTTTCCGCGCCCCGGCGGCGGCCGGACCCACGGCGGTGTGGTCAGGGTTCGGCCTGCGCCCTGCTCGTGACGCACCGGGCGCCACGCACCGTGGGGCGAGCCGGGTGGCAACGCAGGTTTCCCGCCGTCGGCGAGGAGAGGCTGGTGCCATGGTGGCGACGCCGACGGGGGCTCCCGCCCCGGGGGTGCGGGTCCGCCTGTTCGGCGAGTTCGAGATGGGCGTGGCCGGGGCGCCCACGATGGAGCTCGAGTCGGCACGGGCCGCGTCACTGCTGGCGTTCCTTCTGCTCCACCGAGAGGCGCCGCAGAGCCGTCAACGGATCGCATTCCTGCTGTGGCCCGACTCGACCGAGGCCCAGGCGCGGACCAACCTGCGCCACGTCCTCCACAAGGTGCGCCGGGCATTCGGCGACCTCGACCACTATGTAGAGGTCACCCCCCGCACCCTCAGATGGCGGCCGGGCGCCCCGCTGTGGCTGGACGTCGCCGCCTTCGAGGACGCGCTGAGCCGAGCCGCCGCGACGGTTGTGGATGCGACGACAGGTGACGTGGTCACAGCCGACGGGGCGACGGCCGCGTTGCGGGAGGCCACCGAGTTGTACCGGGCGGACCTGCTCGAGGGGAACTACGACGACTGGCTGGAGGTCGAACGGCAGCGGCTGCGCAGCCGGTTCCTCGAGGCGTCCCGCCAACTGGCGAACCGGCTGGAAGCGCAAGGCGACCCGGCCGCGGCCGCCGCCGCCGCCGCCGAGCTCCTGGTACGCCACGACCCACTCTACGAGCCGGCCTACCAGATCCTGATGCGGCACCACGAGGCGTCCGGCGATCGCGCGAGAGCGCTGCGTGCCTACCATGCCTGCGCGGCCGTGCTGGAGGCTGAGCTGGGCACCAGGCCTTCGGTGTCCATCCGACGGCAGTTCGAGGCACTGCTGGCAGCCGACCGCGGGCCCCGCTCAGCAGCGTTGGCCGCGTCGCCCGGGCTGGTCGGCCGCAACCGGGAACGCTCGGCACTCACAGCCGCCTGGCAGGCGGCGGTGGGAGGCGAAGCCCGGCTCGTCCTCGTGACCGGCGAACCCGGGATCGGGAAGACCAGGCTGGTCGCCGAGTTCCGCGCCTGGTGCGCTCATCGCGGCGCGCTGACCGCCGAAGCCGCGGCCTACGCGGCCGAGGGAGCGCTGGCCTACGGTCTGATCGTCTCGTGGCTGCGTTCCGACACCCTCGGCCGCCGGTTGCGCCGGGCCGCACCTGACCAGCTCACCGAGCTGGCCCGGCTGCTGCCGGAGCTGCTGACCGAGCTGCCGGGGCTGCCCCGTCCGCAGGCGCTGGCAGAGGACGAGCTGCGGCAACGCCTGTTCGACACCGTGGCCAGGACGGTCCTGGCGGCCGGTGCCCCGGTGCTGCTGGTCGCCGACGACGTCCACTGGTCCGACCAGGAGTCGCTGCGGTTCCTCCACTACCTGCTCCGGCCCGGGACCGAGGCGCGGTTGTTGGTCGCGGCGACCGTGCGGCCGGAGGAGCTCACCGACCGCCATCCGCTCACCGGACTGGTCGGCGCGCTGCGGGCTGCCGGGCTGGTCGTCGAACTGGACCTCGACCGCCTGGATGCCGGGCAGACCGCGGCGCTGGCCCGGCAGCTCACGAGTACCGCGCTGGACGACGCCACCTGCCAGCGGCTGTTCGACGAGACCGAGGGCAACCCGTTGTTCGTCGTCGAAGCGCTGCGGGCGGGGTGGGACCGGCCCGGGGCGGCCGGGCTGAGCCGGAAGGTGCAGGCTGTGATCGAGTCCCGGCTGGCGCAGCTGTCGCCGGCCGCCGCCGAGCTGGTAGGCGTCGCCGCGACGATCGGCCGGGACTTCACCGCCGACGTGCTGGCCGAGGCTGCCGGCACCGACGCTGACGCCCTCGTCAGCGGTCTTGACGAACTGTGGCAGCGGCGGATCGTGCGGGAGCACGAAGCGGACGGCTACGACTTCACACACGACAAGCTTCGCGCGGTCGCCTACGAGGCGTTGCAGCCGGCGCGGCGCAGGCACTACCACCGGCAGGTGGCCCGGGCGATCGAGCGCCGGTCGTCCGGGCACGCCGGCACGGTGGACGCCCGGCTGGCGCTGCACCTCGAGCGGGCCGGAGACGTCGACGGCGCACTGGTCTGGTACGGCCGGGCGGCGTCGGCTGCCGGACAGCTCTATGCGCACGTCGAGGCGCTGCGGCTGCTGGACCGGGCACTCGACCTGGTGCCGTCACTGCCGTGGTCGACCGAGCGGGACGTCCGTGAGCTGGCGCTGCTGGACGCGATCGCGGCCCACCTCGCGGGAGTGGAGAGTTTCGCCTCGCCGCGGCTCCCGGCCGTGCACGAGCGGGCACTGGAGCTGGCGGCGACACTGGGGGCCGACCTGCCGTCGCCGCTGTTGTGTTCGCTCGCGGTGGCCAGCCTCGCCCGGGGCGAGTTCGCCACCGCCCGGCGGCTCGGAGCCGAACTGCTGGGCCGGGGCTCGTCGGGAGCGGGCGCGGCGGAGCTGGACGACACCCTGGACGACATCGTGGTCGTCGAGGCCGAGTACGTGCTCGGGATCGTCGAGTTCTGGCAGGGGAACTTCGAGGCGGCGCGCCTGCGGTTCGAGGCCGCGCTCGCCCGGTATCGACCGGCCGACCAGAAGGTCTACCTGGTCAGGTACTGGCTGGACCCGAAGGTGGTCTGCCTGAGCCGGCTGGCCAGCTGCTGGGACGTGCTCGGTCAGCCGGCGGCCGCGGCGCGGGCCCGGCAGGCCGCGCTGCTCTGGGCCGAGGAGGTCGGCCATCCGGCCACCGCGGCCTCGGCGCGGGTGTTCGCCGCCGTCGGGTGCCTGGAACTCGGCGACGTCGAGGGCCTTCGTCACCACACGACGGCGCTTGTGGCCGCCCACGGCCCGCACGACGCGCCCTCCGCCGCGGGGATCACGGCGCAGGCGCTCCAGGGATACGTCAACGTGCTCGACGGCGAGGCCAGCGGCGGTCTGGCGGCGATCCGCCGGCTGCTCGACCAGCTGAGCAGCGTCGCGCCGGCGCCGGGAGCGCGGGCCGTCGTCCTGCGGGTCCTCCTCGCCGCGGCGGTGGCGGCGCAGGACGCCGGCACCGGGCTCGCTGCGGCCGACCGGCTCGTCGCCGCCGAGGACGGTGTCGCCACCTGGGAGGCCGAGGCCCGCCGGTGGCGCGCGGAGTTCCTCGGCCGGCGCGGCGAGCCCGCCGGGGTGGTAGTGGCCGAGCTCCAGCGGGCGAGGGAGGTGGCGCGGCGCCAGGGTGCTCAGCTGTTCGAGCAACGGGCGACCGCGGCGCTGCGCCTGGCGATGACGCCGCCAGCCGCGGCGGCAGCGGCTCCCGCGTCCGCAGCCTCATCCGGAGCCGCCTCCGACGACTGATCTCGCGCGGAACGCACCGGGCTGGTGTGGAACGGCAGCGGGAACGGTCGGGGAACGCCCCGCCGGCGATGGTGGGTCCCAAGGCCGCCACCACTCGGCGGCGGACAGCGACATGGGAGCTGACATGCCCCTGACCTTCCTGGAACCACCCCGATCGGTGGAGATCGCCCCCCTGCGCAGCCGTTTCCGGGGCGCTCTGCTACGCCCCGGCGAGGAAGGCTACGACGAGGCGCGTCGGGTCTGGAACGGCGCGATCGACCGCCGGCCGGCCCTCGTCGCCCGGTGCGCAGGCGCCGACGACGTCGTCGAGGCCRTCCGGTTCGCCCGCGAGCACGAGCTGCCCGTGACGGTGCGCGGCGGCGGCCACGCGGTCGCCGGGCATGCGGTGACCGACGGCGGACTGATGATCGACCTGTCGATGCTGAAGGCCATCCGCGTCGATCCGGCGGCCAGGACCGCACGGGCGGCGGGCGGACTGCTGTGGGGCGAGTTCGACGCCGCGACCCAGCAGTACGGGCTCGCCACGACCGGCGGCCTGGTCAGCCACACCGGGATCGGCGGCCTGACGCTGGGTGGCGGTCTCGGGCACCTCATGCGCAAGCACGGGCTGACGGTGGACAACCTCCTCGCCGTCGACCTGGTCACGGCCGACGGTCAGCGGCTGCTCGTCGACGGCGAGCACTCCCCGGACCTTTTCTGGGCGCTGCGCGGCGGCGGTGGCAACTTCGGGATCGCCACAGCGCTCACCTACCGGCTCCACCCGGTCGGGCCGATGGTGCTCGGCGGCCCGGTGTTCTGGCCCGTCGAGCAGGCCGACGGGGTCCTGCGTTTCCTCCGGGACTTCGCCCCGACCGCGCCGGACAGCCTCGGCATCACGTTCTCGATGATGCTCGCGCCGCCGCTGCCGTTCCTGCCGCCGGACCGGGTCGGGACCCCCGTCCTCGGACTGGTGCTGGTGTGGACCGGTAACCCCACGGAGGGCGCGGCCGTCATGGCGCCGCTGCGCCGGCTCGGCACGCCGATCGCCGACGTCGTCAGCATGGTGCCTTACCAGTTCCTCCAGTCGATGCACGACGCGGGCGCCCCGCACGGTCGGCACTACTACTGGAAGTCGCACCGGTTGCCGACGCTGTCGGACGCGACCATCGGGGAGTTCCGCAGGCTCCTCGGTTCGTCGAGGTCGCGGTACTCCCAGATCAACGGATGGGCCATCGGCGGCGCGGCGAGCCGCGTCGCCCCCGAAGCCACGGCGGTGGGGCCGCGCGACGTCGGGTTCGACGTCAGCCTGATCGCGGCCTGGCAGCCCGGCGATCCCGATGGCGAGAGCCATCAGGCGTGGGTCCGGGGCGGCTGGGAGGCRCTGCGACCGCAGAGCGCCGGGGTGTACGCGAACTTCATCTCCGACGAGGGGGATGCCGGTGTCCGGGCCGCCTACGGCACCCGGCTGGCCGGACTGATCGCGGTCAAGGACCGGTACGACCCGACGAACGTCTTCCGATTCAACGCGAACATCGCGCCGAGCGGCAGCCACGGTGAGTACGGAGCAGAGGCGGTCCGATGACAAAGATCCTGGTCACCGGCGCGACCGGGACCGTCGGCTCGTACCTCGTCCGGGCGCTGCGGGACCGGTCGGTGCCGGTCAGGGCCTACGTCCGGGACGCCGGACGGGGCATCGAGCGGCTCGGTGACGACGTCGAACTGGTCGTCGGGGACTTCGGCGACCAGCGGGCGCTGCGGCGGGCGATGCACGGCGTCGACGGGGTGTTCCTGGCCTCACCGAACGGCCCTCGACAGGCGGAGTACGAATGCGCGGTCATCGACGCCGCGGGTGCGGCCTGGGTGCAGCGCATCGTCAAACTGTCGGCGCTGGGCGCCGAGATCGGCTCGCCGCTGACGTTCTTCGACGTGCACGGCCGGGTCGAGCAGCACCTGTGGGCATCCGGCGTGCCAGCCGCCGTACTTCGGCCGGCGTTCTACCTGTCGAACCTGTTCGCCACGGCGGAGTCGGTCCGCACGGCCGGCCGCGTGTTCGGCTCGCTCGGGGACGCCCGGATCGCGATGGTCGACCCGCGGGACGTGGCGGCGGTCGCCGCCGCTGCTCTGCTCGCCGCACCTGGCACGCCGGGCGTCGCGGGTGACGCCGGGTACATCCGGCAGGTCCACACCCTGACCGGGCCGCTGGCCGTCACGTTCACCGAGGTCGCCGAGGTGTTGGCGACCGTGCTCGGGCGTGAGGTCATCTTCGTCGACGTGCCGGACGCCGCGGCGCGAGCCGCGCTGCTCGACGCCGGCGCCCCGGTGTGGCTCGCGGACTCGTTCGTGACCCTGTTCGCAATGCTGCGCGCGGGGATTCATTCCACCCCCACCGATGGCGTCGCCGGGCTGACGGGCCGGCCGCCCCGCCCCGTGGCCGAGTTCGTTCGTGATCACCTGGCCGTGTTCGGCGGCTAGCGGTCGGCTAACCCTGGGCGTGGCCTGCGGGCCCACCGTCCTGACCCGGGTCCTCCTGACCCGAGCTGGCCCGGCTGGTGTCATTCGCCTCGGCGACCTGGGCGAAATGGTCCCAGCCGGCACTGTCCCGGTGGCCGCGTCCGTCGACGAGGACGACTCCACGCTCCGTGCCGAGGTCGGAGTGGTCGGCGTGGCCGGCGCGGGGGAGGACCTGGCCGATCACCGCGCAGCCGGCGGGCAGCTCGGTGCCGGGGGGCACGCAGGCGACCAGCGCGTGGTCGTCCCCGCCGGTCAGCACCCACACCAGCGGGTCGGCGCCCAGCGCCGCGGCCGCGGCGCGCAGCGGCCCGGGTACCGGCAGCAGGCCGCTGTCCAGGTCGATGCGAACGGCCGAGGCAGCGGCGATGTGGCCGAGATCGGCGAGCAGGCCGTCGGAGACGTCGCACATCGCGCGCGCGCCGGCGGACGCCAGCAGCGGCCCGGCGGCGTAGGGAGGGCGTGGCCGTYGGTGCGCATCCACCAGCTCGGCATGGCCGGGGACGTCCAGCTGGGGCGGTGGCCCGGCCGGGCCGTACTTCCGCAGCAGCGCGAGGCCCCCCTCGGCCCAGCCGATCCGGCCCGCGAGGACCACCAGATCCCCCGGACGGGCGGTGTCACGGCGGACTGGTGCCCGCCCGGCCAGGTCACCGAGAGCGGTGATGCCGAGCAGGACGCTGTCCGCGGAGCTGACGTCGCCGCCGGCGACCGACGCGCCGGCGAGGTCGCACTCGTCCCGCAGCCCGTCGGCGAGCCGCTCGGCCCAGGCCACGGGAAGGGACGGGGGCGCTCCGAGGCCGATGACCAGCGCGGTCGGTCGGGCGCCCATCGCGGCGATGTCGGCGAGGTTCTGCGCCGCGGCCTTCCTGCCGACCTCATAGGGAGAGGACCAGTCACGGCGGAAGTGCCGGCCCTCGATGAGCAGGTCCGTGGTGACGACGACCCGGCCGTCGGCGGCGGCGACGACCGCGGCGTCGTCACCCGGGCCCAGCAGGACGTCCGGGCCGGTCGGCAGGCGGCGGGTGATGGCCCGGATGAGGCCGAACTCGCCGAGATCCGCGACTGTCGGTGCCGCGGTGCCGTCCGGAGCGGCGGCGGGGCGGGCTGCCACGTCGGGATGGTTCGGTGTGTCGGGGTGGTTCGGTGCGGCGGCGTGGCCTGGTGACGCAGCGCTGTCGGCTGCGGCGGAGTCGCCGGTCGACGCGGAACCGTCCGCGTCCGGTTCAGAAGTGCACATCAATGGTCACGCTAGTCGGCCGGCGGGCACCGGGGCCCGAATCCGGGAACCGGGACAGGGTCGGGAGCAGGGTTTACCGAGGAAATGACGTCGACTGCAACATCGAGGACATCTCGCCGTCATGTGCCGCTGCGACTCTGACGCGCGTGCAACGCCCATATCGCCGTCATCGGCGACCGGCCGCCGGCCCGGTCGCGCGGGCCACCCGGTCGCCCGCTGTAACCGCCACCGGGCGGTCATCCAGCCCGGGACGCCCGGCGGCGACTCCGCTGTTCAGCGCCCGCGCAGGTCGCCGGCCCGGCCCGGCCATGCGTCGGCGCGGGTAGAGCGCGAGTGGCCCTGCAGCCAGGACGAGGAAAGATCGAGGGTCGGCACTATCTGCCCTCGACCCCGGAGACGGTCAGCTGGGGTGGTCTCCCGACCGCGCGCACGCGGCCGGTACTGAGCGTTGACTCTGGCACTTCCGTCACTATCGACACGGTAAGCCAAGAAGGCATTCTCGAAGATCAGGGCCGTGACCCGGACGCCTTTCTCGGTGGATTCGGAGTCGTGTCGTCGGAAGTACTCGAGGATGCCCGCGCCATCGCCGCGTCCGGCATTCCGCATCGTTACGGCATAGACGGATCGCACGTCGTGACCGGCCCGGTGTCCGTGCGCGGCGCCGAGCCCGGCGACGTGCTGCGGGTCGACATTCTCTCCCTGCACCCGCGGGCCCGGTACGGGATGATCTCGACCCGGCACGGCTCCGGCCTGCTCGCGGGCGAGTTCCCCGAGACCGCGGCCCCCGCCCCCGACGCCGACGCCCGGCGCTGGCAGGGCTTCCGGACGGTCACCACGTTCTGCGCGGTCGAGCGCCGCCGGGGCCGGCTGTTCGCGGCCCTGCCGGGCGGCGGCCATGGCCGGGTCCGGTTCCCGCTCAACCCGTGCCTGGGCATCATGGCGGTGGCTGCGGACGTCGCCGACGGCACCGTCACCTCCCTGTCGGCAGGTGTCTACGGCGGTGCTCTGGACTGCGGCGACCTCGGGCCCGGGACGCATCTCTACCTGCCCGTCCAGGTGCCGGGTGCGCTGTTCGCGGTCGGCGATCCCCACTATTCCCTGCGGGACGGGATGATCGGTGCGACCGCGCTGGAGGGGCCGCTGCGCGCCACCCTGCGGCTGATCACCCTGCGGGACGCCGCCGCCACCGGCGCGCTCGGCGCGCTGCGCGAACCGTTCATCGAGACCGACGAGCTGTGGATCACCGCCGGTTTCGACCCGGACCCGCGAGAGGCGACACGCCGGGCGGCCCGGGCGGCGGTGACGTTCCTGCAGACGAAGGTCGGTCTGGACCGGGCGGACGCGGTGGCCTACCTGGCGGCCGCGGCGGACTTCGGTGCCGGTCGGCTGGCGGCCGGCTACGGCTCCGCGTTCTGCCGGATCCGCCGCGCGGACTTCACCGAGCCGGCCCCCGTCAAGGCACGACTCCCGCGGGCCGGCTTCGCCCGCATTGTCGGCAGCTCCGATGCCGAGCCCGACCGCGACCAGGCCCCGCCGGCCGGCGACCCGGCCGAACCCACCGGCTCGGCGCGGCTGCCGGAACAGGGCAGGCCCCCGGACCAGGAGCCGGCCGCCGCCGCGCAGCAGAGCCGTGCGGAGGAGACACCGGGCCGCGGCGGGGTCGCTCCGGACCAGCCGCCGGCCGCGGGCTCCGCCGGCCCTGCCGACCCTGCCGGCAGTCGCCCGTCCGGTGGTGCGCCGCCCCGCTGACCGGGGTCAGGGGGCGGGCGGGGGAGCGTCGTCCAGGCCCTCCAGCTCAGAGAGGGGGATGGGCCGCCAGCGCTGGCGGCGCTCGTCCGCGTCGGCGTGCACCGAGGGTGCCCCGGATGACCCGGTGCCCCCTGACCCGGAGGTGGGGGTCCCGGACGTGCCGGGAGCCGGCAGTGGGGGCACCTCGGGAGCCGGCGGCACCGGGTCGGTGTTCYTGGGCTGCTCGGGGGGTGTCGATCCGCCCGGCTGGGCGCTCTCGGTTCCCCCGGTGGACGCCCCCGTGGCGGACGGCCTGGCGGCGGCATCCCCCGAGGGGGGCATGCCGCCATAGGGCTGGATGCCGCCGCCGCCGTGGGGGCGGGCGGGCGTCTCCGGCGCCAGGGGCACTCCCGGCCAGGAGTCCGCTCCTGAGACCAGGTTGCGCATCCCCGGATAGACGCTGGGCGAAGTCCCGACCGAGGCCCAGCCGGTCGGTGAGCCGCCCGACGTCGGCCAGCCCGCGCCGAGCTGGCCAGGCGCACCGAACGTGCCGGGCTGGCCCGATGCGCCGGGCTGGCCGGGCGTGCCGAACCTTCCGGGGGCCGCCGGAGGAGGCCCGTCCGGGGCTGGGCCGGCGCCCGTGGAGGAACCAGGAAACCACCGCTCGGGTTGGGTCAGGTCGGTGTTGCCCTGAGGCGTGTCGTGACCGGGAGCCGATGTGCTCGGCAGCAGCAGGCCCGGCCGGGGCTCATCACCCGTTCCGGGGGCGCCGGACGCGGCGGAGGGGTCCGGCACCCGTGGGGCTGCCGGTTCGGGCCCGGCTGCGCCAGGCGGAAGGGCAGCCCGCGCCTGGGGCGCAGCGGGGAGGGCTGGCCCGGCCGGGGCAGCCGAAGCCCGGGCGGCTTCCCCGGCCGGGGGTACCGGACGGGCCTGCGCGGGTGCGGCGAGAAGCTGGGTCACCAGCATGGACGGGTCCGCGTGCGCCGGCGGGAACACCGTCGGCGCCGTGACGGCCGGGAGGATCCCCGCAGCCGCGAGCCGGGGCCACAGCGGCGCGAGCGCCGCCTCCTGGTCGATCTCGAACTCGGATCGCCGGACCCGCCAGATCCGCCAGCCGACCCGACGCAGCTCGCGCTCGCGGCTGAGGTCCCGCTCGACGTCCTCGGTGGAGCGGGTGGCGTCCCCGTCGCACTCGACGGCGAGCCGGGCCCGTCCACCCGAGACGACCAGGTCGAACCGGCGTCCGTTGATCTCGACCTGGGGTGTGACGTGGTACCCGCGGGAGGCCAGAGCGAGGAACACCCGCTGCTCGAACAGCGAGTCGAACCGCGGGTGCGGCAGCACCGGACTCACCTCGGACGTGGTGAGCGGGGCGGCGGTGCCGTCCAGCGGCGCCGCCGCCGAGTGGGCGAGGACGTAGCTGAGGTAGCTGTGCCGCAGGTCACCGGGGTCCAGGTCGGTGGTGGAGACCGAGTGGAACAGCCATACCTGGTCGCGGGCCCGGGAGGCGGCCACGTTGAACCTGCGCTGGTACTCCAGCCGGGTCAGCGAGGTGGTGGACGTGCCGGGTGYGATGACCAGCGAGAGGAAGACGACGTCCCGCTCGTCGCCCTGGAAGTCCGGCGGTGAGCCGACCCGCAGCTGGCGGCGCAGCTGCTCGGCGGCGGACATCCGCGCGGTGAGCTCGGAGCGGATGAGCTCCGCCTGCGCGGTGCCCTGCAGGACGACGATCCCGAAGCTCAGGCCGCGGTAGCGCGGGTCCTCGGCACACCGCAGCACCTGGGTGACCAGGGCCTCCGCCTCGATCGGGTTACGCGGGCCGTCGTCGGTGACGGTGGTGTAGGCGTGCGGGACGAACTGGGCGCGCAGCGGGGCCAGCCGGTCCACGCCGAACTGGCGCAGCGGCACGAGCGGGGCGTCGCGGTAGAACATCGCCGACGACCACTCGATGATCTCCGGCATGCAGCGGAAGTGTTCCCGCAGCCGCACGACGTCGCCGAACCTGGTCCGCAGCAGCGAGAACAGGCTCGACCGGGGAGTGAAGCCGACCCGTAGCCAGCTCGGGACGTCCGGCAGGAGGGTGTCGAGACGGTTGAAGACCGGCTCGAGCTCCTCGACGGAGGCGTCCGGCGGGGTGCACTGCCGGTCGTCACCGACGACGATCACTCGGGGTGCCAGCCAGAGCAGGAAGAGGCTCTCCAGCCCGGCCTGGCTTYCCTCGTCGACGATCACCACGTCGAAGCTGTCGCGGACCGCCGGGATGGTCGACAGCACCTCGCTGATCGGCATCACCCAGGCCGGGACGGCCGTCTGCGCGATCCGCATCGCCTCCCGGGCGGCCTGCCGGTACCGCTCGGAGTGCCGGCCGGTGAACCGGCCGCCGGCGGCCATCGCGTCGGCGTACGCACGCAGGGCGGCGGACTGCTCCGTGCCCATCCGCTCCAGGCAGTGCTTCCAGGCCAGCGCCCCGGCGAGCTCGGCGGTCGCCGAGGCGACCAGCTGGTCGGCGGCATCCAGGCCGGCGTCCAGATCGGCCTGGTCGGTGGCGCGGACGCGGGTGAGCCAGGTCGCCGCGACGGCGTGGGACCACGCCCGCCCGAACGACTCGAACTGTTCCGGGGTGACCCCGGCCAGCCGGCGGCCGGCGACCAGCATCTCGGCCAGCACCGGGTGTGCCTCCCGGACCCGCCCCAGCAGCTCGTCGCGGCGACGCGCGCGGGCGCGGCCGTTGAGCGCGTCGGCCGTCGCCTCCAGCGCCCCGACATAGCCGCCGGGGTCACGCGCCTCGACCGCGATCGCGAGGAGTGCCAGCTCGTCGACGGCGTCCGGTTGCGCGGCGGCCGCGACGAGTTCGGCGGTGAGATCCCGCAGCTGGGAGCCCGCGGCGGTCGCGGCGTGGCGCAGCCGGTGCGCGTTCGCCGCCGCGCCCACGTCGACGCAGGCGCCGGGGGAGTCCAGCGCGATGCCCCGGGCGCCGAGGGCGTCGAGCAGCGCGGCCAGCCGGTCGCGCGCGGCCACGGCAGCGTCGATGGCGCGCGCCGCGTCCTGCGCCTCGGTGAGGCGGGCGAGCCGCACCTCCAGCTCCGCGGTCGGGTTCGGGTTGACGCTCAGCAGCGACCAGGCCCGGGTCGCAGCCTCGAGCGCGACCTCGGCCCGCAGCCGGCACAGCGCAAGGTCGAGCAGCTCCGGGGTGCGTGGCGGGACGCCGTCCACCGCCGTGTGCTCGAGAAGCAGACCGGCGTCCTTCTGGGCCTTCGAGCGGAAGAAGCGGCGCAGCGCACCGCCGGCCTCCATGTGCTCACGCAGGGCGAGGCCGCAGGTGAGCAGGGTGGTGGCGTCGGGGCCGGCACCGTCCTCGTCGAGCGGGAGGTCCACCCGGTGCAGGCCGAGTTCCACCACGGCCGCGGTGGCCTCGGCGATCGCGGGAGCGGCGGCGGCGACCTTCGTCCACAGCACGGCCGCGCGGCCGGCGAAGGCATCCGCGAGCGCGTCGGTGACCCAGGGCTGCCGGACGGCGAGGCGACTGATGATGTCGGCAGCCCGCAGCACGGCGTCCACGCCGGCGGCGAGCCGGTCGCCGGCCTCGTCGCCGGCGCGGGTCAGCACGTCGGCGAGGACCGGGACCATCGCGGCCGCCTGCCGCGACAGGGAGTGCTCGGCGGACTCGGCGGCGTGCAGCGCCCCCCGTTCGGCGTAGGCCAGCGCCGTCAGTTCGGACCGGGTCGGGAGCTCGCCCAGTTCGGGGGGGAGCCCGAAGGCCCGCTGCTCGCGCAGCGCCGACAGCGCGATCGCCGAGGTGATCGGGGATGGCACGGTCGGGGGATCGGACGGTCCGCCGGTACTGGCCAGATCGGTCGAGGAGGCCCCCGGCCCGCCCTGATCGGGCGAGCCCCCCTGGCCCGCCCCCTGCACAGGATGGGCGAGCATCCCGGGTGCCGCTGTCCGGACGAGTCGACCGGCAATGGTGATCATGAGGGGAGAGGTCGGCGGGGACGACGGGTCACCGGGCCCGGCCGAGGCGTCCGCCCCGCCCAGCTGGCCCGCGGCGGCGGCCGTGGGCTGCGGGTCGGGCGTGGTCAGCAGCCGCCAGAGCTCGGAGGCCTCCGCGTCGTTGAGGGGGGTCCGTGGCCAGCCGCCGCCCTCCGGGCCGGGCACGGGCACGGGCATCCAGCCGTGCTCGCCAGCCTCGTCCCGCAACCGGGCGGCGATCTCCGCCCGGGTCCCCGACCAGCCCGCTCCCACCTCGTAGGTGCCGTGGCGACGCCACTCGGCGGCCCGGCGCGCCGCCACCGCGGTGGCGATGCGGTCCCGCTCGGCCACGGCCGATTCGCGCCGCTGGCGCGCTGTCCGGATGCGCTCGTCCTGGGACCCGGCGTCATAGACGGCCTTCTGCGCGGCCAGCGCGCTCACACTGGTGGCGAGTTCACCGGCGCCGCTGTCGGCGTCCTCGGTGAGGGAGACGCACAGCCGGCGCAGCTCCGGCGGGAGTTTCTCCTGCAGGACCCGCAGGGCCTGGCCCTTCTGACTGGTCACCAGAACCCGGCGGCCCTCGGCCAGCAGCGCGCTGATCAGGTTGGCGATGGTGTGGGTCTTGCCGGTGCCCGGCGGGCCCTCGACCACGACCCCGTTGTCCATGCGCAGCCGACGCATGACCCGGGCCTGCTCCGGGCTGATCGGGAGCGGCGAGAGCCACTCGTCCGCAGCCGCGCCGCCCGCGGGGAGGGCCGGCGCAGCGGTCGTGGCGGTCGCGGCGGCCGTGGCGAGCCAGGCCAGTCGCTCGGTGGTGTCCAGGGTCTCGACGAGCTGGGCGAGGCCCAGCGGTGGCAGGCCGTCGCCGCGCAGCGCGTCCAGCATCTGCTCGTAGTAGTTGAGCAGCGCCGCATGCCCCCGGCTGCGCAGGACGAGCGCGGGCGCAAGCGTGACCGAGGCGCTGGGACCCCCCGGTCCGGGCGGTGGCCAGTTGGGCCGGTATCCCGCGGTCGGACCATCCAGCGCGAGGGTCAGCCAGTCCCGCAGCAGGCGTTCGTCGTCGGCCCCCAGCGGGGTGGCGTCCCGCGAGCGCAGGCGCTCGTGCAGTGCGTTGGTCCGTTCGGGGCGGAACGTGGCGATACCGTCGAGGAAGGCGCTGTCCTCCAGCCGGGTGGACGTCCCCGCCGGCACCCGCAGCCGGACGGCGGAGGTCATCGGGTCGGTCTCCACCACGAGCCGGGTGACGAGCAGGTGCCGGCGGACCGGGCGGGGCAGCCACCAGGTGAGCAGACCGGTGGCCAGCACCAGCTCCAGGGTGTCGCCCTCCTGGGCCAGACGCTGGGCCACCCCGTACAGCGTTGTGTGCAGGTGGCGGCGGTCAGCGTCAGCGCGCGCCCGCGAGCTCCACACCTGCCAGGCACCGGCCCATTCCGCGAAGGCCGCCGCGACATCGGCGGGAATCTGCCCCACCCGGGCCGGGCCGGCAGTGTCGGCGTCAGCGTGCTGGCCTGGTCCGCCCGGCCGGCCGGCTCCCGCGCCGTTCGAGGCGGCCGTGCCGTTGGCGGAAGGCGTGCCGTTGGCGGAAGGCGTGCCGTTGGCGGAAGGCGTGCCGTTGGCGGAAGGCGTGCCGTTGGCGGAAGGCGTGCCGGTGGTCGGCCCGGTGCCGTTCGCGGGGGCTCGGTCGTTGGTGGGAGCCGAGCCGTTGGCCGGCCCCACTCCGTTGGCTGACGCCGTGCCCTTGACGAACGCTCCGCCGTTGGCGGCCGCGGAGCCGTTCGCGGAGCCGTTCGCCGAGCCGTTCGCGGGAGCACCCGGCCTGCCGGGCGCCGGCGTGTCCCCGGAGGCCGGCCGGGTCCCGTTGGGGCCCTGGCCGTTCGGCGAGGTGCGCGCCCGGCCGTTCGGGGACGGTGCGGCGCCGTTGCTGCCGCGGGCCGGCCCGCGGCCATCGGCCTCCCCCGATCCGGTGGGGTCGTCGTGGTCCGGGCCGGGCTCGTGCCGGCCCGATGACCCAGCCGGCCGCTCCGGCGGTGCCGGCGGTGCCGGCGGTGCCGGCGGCAGCGGGGGCAGGTCGTACACGAGGACCGGCGCCGCCGTCAGGTCCACGTCGGCCGGCGGCACAGGGCCGCGCAGGATGATGCCGTCCTGCGGCAGCCCTGAGGCGGCGTCCGCACCGCGGACGGGCAGTCGTACCCGGCCGCGGAGGATCTCCGGCAGTGGCGGGGCCGGCGGGAGGAGAGCTGCGGCGGGGGCCTCGAGCAGAACCTCGCCGGCCCCGGCGTGCTCGAACAGGGAGAGGCCTGCCGGGAGATCGGCAAGCCAGATCACCAGCGGGTTCTCATGGACGTCGACGACCTGCTCGGACTGGGACACCGCGACCTCGTGCAGGAAGCGCACCAGGCGGTGGCAGCGGTCGGTCAGCGCAGCCTGCCGCTCGTGGCGCGCCGCCGCCAGCGCCGCGAGGTCGACGGTGCTGCCTGGCATGCCGTCCGCGGGGGTTTCAGCGCCGCCTGGTGCGCTGTCCACGCCGCCGGCGGCGGCCGTGCTGGCCGCGTCGTCGGCCCTGCGGGCGGCGTTGGCAGGGCCGACGGGGGTGGCGTGGGCGGTGTCGGCGGCAGGTTCGTCGCCCGACCGGGGGGCGCCGCCTGTCTCGCGCGCAGCCTGCCGGGCAGGCGCACGGGCAGGACGGCTCTCCGTGCCGTCCGTCGTGCCTTTCGGCGTATCCGTGGCCCTCGCGTCCACCACGCCCGAATCCGCCGTTCCCGAGTCCGTCGTCATATCTCTCCCCGATTCCGGCCGGCGCGTGCCGGCGGCGGAACTCGTGASGGGGCGTCGCGAACGCCCTGTTCCGATCGTTCCGGTACCGGAGCAACCGGTACGGGAACTTGTGCAAGCCTCCCGGACGAACCAGGACGGTGCCCCCGCGACCCGCTGAATGCGGCACTCGTCCGCATGCACGGTTGGCTCAGGGGGCGGGATGGCCGAAGGCGATGGCCGGGGGGTGGCGCAGCGAGATCGCCCGCGGATCGGCGTGGCTGACCGTGGTCTGTCCGTGGTCGGTCCCGGCGCCGGATGTGTCCGCCGGTGTGCCCACCGGCGTGCCGCTGCCTGGCCCGGAAGTGGGATGCGACAACATACGCATCCGTGAGGTCACGGTTCTTTGCCGACACCCACGTCCACTCCAGGTACTCGCGGGCGTGCAGCCGCGACTGCGACCTGGAGCACCTGGCGTGGTGGGCGGCCCGGAAAGGCATCCGCGTCGTCGGCACCGGCGACTTCACCCATCCGGCCTGGTCGCAGGAGCTGGCGACCAAACTGGTGCCGGCGGAGCCCGGGCTGTTCCGGCTGCGTCCGGACCTGGAGCGCGACGTCCTCGCGACGCTGCCGGCCTCATGCCGCACCGCGACGCGATTCATGATCTCTACGGAGATCTCCACGATCTACAAGCGTGGTGAGCGCACCAGAAAGGTCCATCACCTTCTCTACGCACCCGATCGCGAGTCGGCCGGACGGATCACCTCCGCACTGGCCCGAATCGGCAACCTGGCCGCCGACGGGCGTCCGATCCTCGGCCTGGACTCCCGCGACCTGCTGGAGATAACCCTCGGCGGCGGCGAGGACTGCTACCTGGTCCCGGCGCACGTATGGACGCCCTGGTTCGCCGTTCTCGGTTCGAAGTCGGGTTTCGACGCGATCGAGGACTGCTATGCCGATCTCGCGGACGAGGTCTTCGCGCTGGAGACCGGGCTCTCCGCGGACCCGGAGATGTTCTGGCGGATCTCCGGGCTGGACCGGTACCGGCTCGTCAGCAACTCCGATGCGCACTCCCCGCCGATGCTGGGCCGGGAGGCGACCGCCTTCACCTGCGAGCCCGACTACTTCTCGATCCTGCGCGCGCTGCGCACCGGCGACGGTTTCGGTGGCACCGTCGAGTTCTTTCCCGAGGAGGGGAAGTACCACCACGACGGGCACCGCAAGTGCGGCGTYGCGCTCACCCCGGAGCAGACCCGTGCGCTCGGCGGCATCTGCCCCGCATGCGGGCSGGGCCTGACCGTCGGGGTGCTCAACCGGGTCGACACGCTCTCCGACCGGACCGAGTCACGGCGGCCCGACACGGCCGGCGACGTCACCTCGCTCGTAGCCCTGCCCGAGATCGTCGGGGAGATCCTCGGTGTCGGGCCCAAGAGCAAGTCCGTCGCGACCCAGGTCACGACGCTGGTGTCCCGGCTGGGGCCCGAACTCGGCATCCTCTCGGACGTCCCGCTCGACGCGATCGCCGAGGCTGGTTCGCCGACGCTGGTGGAGGGCATCGGGCGCCTGCGCCGCGGTGAGGTGATCCGCGAGGCCGGCTACGACGGGGAGTACGGCGTCATCCGGCTGTTCCAGCCCGGTGAGCTCGGCGCCGACGCCGGCACCCTCTTCGACGCCGGCCCGCCGGCACCGGGCCGTGGCAGGCGGAGCCGGGCCGCCGGACGACGCCCCAGTGCACTCGCCGCCGACGTGGGTGAGGCCCCGGAGCCACCCACCCTCCGACCGGGGGAGCCACCGCAGTCGCTGCCGACCGGCACCACCGGCCTCGACGGCGCCATCGGTGCCGACGGCACCGCGTTGGACACTGCGGGCGGATCCGGCGAGGGTCACCCCTCCGTCCTCGACGGGCTGGACCCGGACCAGCGCCGAGCGGCCGAGCATGCCGGCGGGCCGCTGCTGGTCCTCGCCGGGCCGGGAACCGGAAAGACCCGCACGCTGGTGCACGCCATCGCCCACCGGGTCCGGGAGCTGGCGGTGCCCGCCGGGCAGTGCCTGGCCGTGACGTTCACCCGCCGCGCCGCCGGCGAGCTGCGGGAGCGGCTCGACCCCCTGCTAGGCCCGGACGGGGCCGGGGTGACCGCCACGACGTTCCACGGGCTCGGGCTTATGATCATCCGTGAGCGGCACGGGGCGCTCGCGCGCGCCCCGCAGGTGCAGGTGGCCGACGACGCCGTCCGCGCCGAGCTGGTGGACGAGGCGCTGCACGGCGCCGGCAGCGCCCTGGCCCGCGGCCGCGCCATCACCGCGCTGGCCGACCTCAAGCGGCGGCGCGCGCTTGGCCAGCCCTACCGGGAGCACCCGTCCGCCGGCGCGCTCGCGCGGTACGACGCCGCCCTGCGCGACCGCAACATGGTGGATCTCGACGATCTGGTGACCCTGCCACTCGGGCTCCTGCGGTCGGCGCCGGACCTGGCCCGTGAGTACCAGCAGCGGTGGCGTCACCTCTGGGTCGACGAGTTCCAGGACATCGACGAGGTGCAGTACGGGCTGCTGCGCGAACTCTGCCCGCCGGGGGGCGACCTGTGCGCGATCGGCGACCCCGACCAGGCCATCTACAGCTTCCGCGGGGCGGAGGTCGGCTTCTTCCTGCGATTCGCGCAGGATCGTCCCGGCACCCGGCGGGTCTCGCTGACCCGCAACTACCGTTCGACCCCGACCATTGTCGGGGCGGCGCTGGACGCGATCGCGCCCAGCACGTTCGTCCCCGACCGGGAGCTGCACGCGGTGACCGGGCTGGACGAGGACGGCCCCGTCGTGGTGCGGCGGTGCGCGAGCGAGGCAGACGAGGCCAATGCCGTCGCCGAGCTCGTCGAGGAGGCGCTCGGCGGCACCTCGTTCCACGCTCTCGACTCGGGTGTGGACGGCTCGGAGTGGGGCCGGTTGTCCTTCGCCGACATCGCGGTCCTCTACCGGACGTCCCGGCAGGCCGAGCCGATCGTCGACGCACTGCTGCGGCGCGGATTCCCCTTCCGGCAGCACTCGCACACCCCGCTCGCGGACCTGCCGGCCGTCGCGGCCCTGCTGGCCGACCTGCGCGACGGCGACGAGGTGGCACCGCGTGCCGTGACCGCGCTGCTGCGGGACGCCGCCGCCCGTCTCGCCGACCTCGCGGCCGCGGCGGACTCCGTCCTCGGTGCCGAGGGGACCGCGGCCGTGCCACAGCGGGAGCCGGGCCCGGGCCGGCTGCCGACCGCGGCGGAGATCCGCCGTGCCGTCGAGCTGCTGACCCCACCCGCCGCGGCTGCGGGCGACGATCTCGCGGCCTTCCTGACCGCGGTCACGCTCGGCACCGAGGTGGACGGACTCGACCCGCGCGCCGACCGGATCTCCCTGCTGACCCTGCACGCGTCCAAGGGCCTGGAGTTCGACATGGTGATCATCGTCGGCTGCGAGGAGGGCCTGCTGCCGTTGCGCTGGGGCGCCGCACCCCCCGCCGCCTCAGCCACGCAGACGGCTGCGGAGGTGGATGGGGAGGCGGAGGAGCGGCGTCTGTTCTTCGTCGGGATCACCCGGGCCCGCCGCCGGCTGGTCCTCACCCATGCCGCTCAGCGCCGCCGTGGCGGCGAGCCGGTGGAGACCGGCCCGTCGCCGTTCCTGGCGGCGATCGACGGCCGGCACCTGGAGAAGCGGGCCGGCTCGCCGGCTGACGCCGCCCGGGCCCGCCGCCGTTCGGCCGGCCGCCAGCTGCGCCTGATCTGACGCCCGCCCCCTGCGCTCAGTCGAGGCGGCGCAGGGGGAAGGCCCGGGCCGCGTCGTCGAGGACGTCCAGCAGGATGTCGATCTCGTCCTCGGTGTTCGCGGCCGTCACCTGGACCCGGACTCCGACCTGGTCCCGTGGTACCACCGGGAAGGGTGCCACGGTCACGTAGATGCCCCGGTCGTAGAGGTGGGCGCCGAGCGCGTCCGCGTGGGCGGGATCGGTGAGCGGCACCTCGATGATCGGATGGCCGGAGCGGTTCAGGGTCGCCAGCCCGAGCGAGCGCAGCCCGGTGAGCACGCGGGCGGTCAGTGCATGGAGCCTTGACCGGGCCTGCTCGCCGCGCTCGGCGTTGACCCGTAGGCCGACCTGCGCCGTCGCGAGCGACGCCACCGGGGGCGGGCCCGAGAAGATGTACGGGTTGGCCATGGTCTTCAGGTAGTCCTTCAGCTCGGTCGGGCAGGTGGCGAACGCGAGCAGCGAGGAGTACGACTTCGAGAACCCGCCGACCATGACGACGTCGTCGTAGCTCTGCCCCAGGTGGCGGACGATGCCGTTGCCGCGCAGGCCGTACGGCGTCGGCTCGGCGGGTGAGCGCTCGCCGAGGACGCCGAACCCGTGCGCGTCGTCGACGTAGAGGACCGCCTCGTGCTCCCGGACGAGTGCGACGAGCTCGGCCAGCCGCGGCCCGTTGCCGGTCATGCTGTTCACCCCGTCGACGGCGACGACCCGCGGGTAAAGGGTGCAGGCCCGTAGCGCGCGCTCCAGCCGGTCCAGCCGCTCCTCCCGGAAGCGGCGCACGGTGGCGCCTCGGCCGACCGCCATCGTCGCGCCGTCGTGAACCGAGCTGTGCGCGTGCAGCTCGACGAAGAGCGCGCCCTGGCCGACAAGTGCGGGCAGCACCGACAGGTGAATWTGGCTGACGGTCGGTAGCAGCAAAGTGTCGGGTGCGCCGAGCAGCTCGGTGAGAGTCTCTTCGATCTCCACGAACAGTCGTGGATTGGCAATGATACGTGACCAGCTCGGATGCGTTCCCCAGAGATCGAGATACTCCGGAACAGCAGCGATGATCTCACGGTCCAGATCGAAACCAAGATAGTTGCACGAGGCGAAATCGATCAGCCAGCGGCCACCGATTCGAATGCGGCGCCGATCGATTTCATCCACCCGCGAGTCGTAGAACGGTGACTGGCGGCGCATGCGGTCCAGCTCGGACATGACCCCGTAGGGCCGGGCCAGTACCCGTCGCAGACCCGCGCCCAGCGCCGGCCCGGGTATCGGGGCGCTGGCGATCGGTGCACAGATCGGTTCGATGGTCGGGGGCAGGGAATCCGAGGTCTGCGTCATCCGGGCCCGACTTCCGGGCCCGGTCGGCACACCGGGGGTGTCATCGCCGTCACCGGCCTCTCAAGATCCCCGAAAACATTGTCTCCGGGGGCACGGGAAACAAGAAGAATCGACGAAAGACCGCCCGGACCGCCGTACGGTAATGCGGTGGGCGCAACGCGTGGCGAAGAACTACATACRCACAATAGCTGCTGTCGTCGGTGCTTTCCACTCGTTTCCTGTTTTCTCCGGCGCCACTGCGCGGCGGCGCCCGCGTGGTGGCGTGCGCGGTGCGCGGTCGGGTCGGCCGAGCCCCGGGGCCCGGGCGTCCGGCCTGCGGATTCACGGCTATCCGGGCGGGTGGTCCGACGAGCTGGACGGGTGGCTGGACGGGTGGTCCGGAGAACTGGGCGGGTAGCCGACCGGCAGGGCGGAAGGCAGCCGCCCGGCCAGGTGGTCGGCCCAGGGCGGGAGACCGCGCCCGGCCCCCGGCCGTTCCGGTGGGTGCCCGGCCGTGCGGCGAGGTGGATCCGGCCGGGCGGGAGAACCGGTTGCCGGGATGTTCCGGGCGGCTGGGACCTTCCGGGAAGGGAGCCGCCGGTGCGACCACGGCCGGGACATCCCCGTGCGGGCGTGGTGTTATCGTCCCCGCATGCCTGAGACCGCCTCCGCTTCGGACAGCGCGACATCGAGCGCGTCGGCTCCGACCAGGCCTGCCTCCGAGGGCCCGCCGGTTCTGCGTAACCTGCCCTATTCCGGCTTCGGTCTGTCCCGGTCGGTCACCCTTTTCAAGGCGCACCGCAAGGAGCCGGTCGATCCGGCCGGCTTCTACTCCCTGATCGCGGCCGACTCCGTCCGCCAGCTGGCCCGGTACACGTCGCTTTCCGGCCAGCTGGTGCTGGACGTGGGTGGTGGCCCCGGCTACTTCCGGTCGGCCTTCCTCGACGCGGGCGCCCGCTATTACTGGGTCGAGCCCGACGTCTCCGAGATGGAGGCCGGCGGTATCGAGGTGCCGGGCCGAATCCGCGGGAGCGCCCTCGAGCTGCCGTTCCGCTCCGGCTCGATCGACCTGTGCTACAGCTCGAACGTCCTCGAGCATGTTCCCGACCCGTGGCGGATGTGCTCGGAGCTGGTTCGGGTCACGCGCCCCGGCGGGCTCATCTTCCTGAGCTACACGAACTGGCTCTCGCCGTGGGGTGGGCACGAGACGGCGCCGTGGCACTACCTGGGTGGCCACCGGGCGGCGGAGCGTTTCCGGAAGCGGGAGGGGCACGCGCCGAAGAACCGGTTCGGCGAGACGCTGTTCCCGGTGTCGGTCGCCGGCACCCTCGCCTGGGCCCGCCAGCGCTCGGACGTCGTCGTGGTCGACGCGATGCCGCGCTACCTCCCGGACTGGGCGAAGGTGGTCCTGCGGGTCCCCGGCGCCCGCGAGGTCGTCACCTGGAACCTCGCGATGGTCCTGCGCAAGGTCTGACCCGGCGGCAGCGGCCCGGCGGGCGCTCCGATCACCCGCTCGGGGGTCGGGTGTGCCGCAGCCGGGCCGGGGGCGGCTTGCGTGGCGGCGCCAGCCGGGAGACGGGCAGTCGCCCGCACTCCAGGCGCACCTCGTCGTCACGCACGGCCCGCAGCGTCGCGAGGAACTCGGCCCGCGGCACCTCGCGGGCCCCGAGCGACATCAGATGGGACGTCGTGAGCTGCGCGTCGAGCAGCACTCCGCCGGCCCGGCCGAACCGGTCGAGGAAGTCGACCAGGGCGACCTTCGAACCGTCCGAGGCACGGTGGAACATGGACTCGCCGGTGAAGATCCGCCCGATGAGCACCCCGTACATCCCGCCGACGAGCCGGTCGTCGTCCCAGATCTCGATGCTGTGGGCCCAGCCGAGGGCGTGCAGCTCCGCGTAGCCCTCGACCAGCTCGTCGGTGATCCACTGATGCGGGCCCTCGCGCCGGCAGTGGCGGACGACGTCCACGAAGCACTGGTTCACCGTGCTGGTCCAGCTGCTGTTGCGCATCCGGATGACGAGCGAGCGCCGAATCCTCATCTCGCCCGGGGCGAGCACCGTCCGCGGGTCGGGGCACCACCACGGCGGATCCAGCAGATCAGCGCCGGCCTCGCCCCCGTCTCCGGTCCGAGGGCCGTCGCACACCCCGGGCGGCCTCGGCGCAACCGGCGGTGGCGCCGGAACCGGAGCGGGGATGCGGGGGATCATCCCGCGGGCGATCGCCACGCCGAGGGCCGCCCGCAGCTCCTCCGACGCCTCGGGGTCGTCGGTGGGCCAGGGGAAGGCACCCTGGCGGTAGGCGCCGACCAGCGTGGCCGGCGCCATTCCACCGCCGGCCGCCACCGGTCCGTCCGGCGGAGCCTGGTCGAGGTAGCGGGCGAGCAGCGGATGGTCCCAGCCGGACCGCACGGGCCTGGGGGCGGGCGGAGTCAGCATGGGGCGAGCGGGGTCAGCACTGCACCGGGGGGGTCAGCGCCGTGGACGAGGGCATCGCCACGGCCGCGGGCCTGGCGACCCCCACGGGCGCCGTGGCAGGCACGGGCGCCGGGGCGGACACCGGTGTGGGGGCGGGCACAGGCATGGGGGCGGGAACGGTCAGCATGGGCGTGACCTCGGCCGCGGGCCGCGGGCGGCCGATGAAGTAGCCCTGGGCGAGGTCACACCCGTAGTTCCGCAGCTTCGCGAGCACACTGGCGCTGTCGACCCCCTCGACCACGATCCGCAGGCCGAGCTCGTGCGCGAGCCCGATCGTGGACCGGACGATCGCCTCGGCCTTCTGCCGGCGGGCCCGGGAGCCGTCCTCCAGCTTCGTGACGAACGATCTGTCCATCTTCAGGATGTCGACGGGAAGCTCCTGGAGGTATGCGAGTGACGAATACCCCGTACCGTAGTCGTCCACGGCGATCTGTACGCCGAGGTCGCGCAGCTCGCCGAGCACCGCCGCGGAGCGCACCAGGTCGCGCATCAGCGTGGTCTCGGTGATTTCCAGCTCCAGCGCCGAGGGGGGTAGCCCGTACTGGCCGAGCAGCCCGCGGACCTGGTCCGGGAACGCCCGGTCGAGCAGGTCGGAGGCGGCGAGGTTCACGGCGACGGTGACGTCCAGACCGGCGTCGCGCCACGCCCGGCACTGGGCGAGGGACATTTCGAGCACCTCGATGGTGAGCATGCGCATCAGCCCGGCCTGCTCGGCCAGCGGGACGAACGCCTCCGGGGTGAGCAGCCCCCGGCTCGGGTGGCGCCACCGGACGAGCGCCTCCACTCCGTGCGGGCGACCGGACATCAGATCGATCTTGGTCTGGTAGTGGACCTCCAGCTGGCCGGTTCCCAGCGCCGCCCGCAGTGACTCGATCATGTCGAGCCGCAGCAGCGTGTCGGCCTCGCTGCCCGGGCGGTAGTACTCGAGCCCGGTCCGTCCGGACTTCGCGCCGTACATGGCGACGTCCGCCCGCTGCAGCAGCGTCTGCGCGTCGGGCGCGTGTTCCGGGTAGAGGGCGGCCCCGATGCTCGCCCCGACGTGCAGGGTCATCCCGCCGACCTCGAACGGCCCGGACAGCGCGTGCAGGACCCGGTCGGCGACCCGGCGGGCGGTGTCGGTGTCGGCGTTCTCCAGCAGGACGGCGAACTCGTCCCCGCCCAGCCGGGCCTGGACGTCCCCCGGCCGCAGCGCCCCGGAGATGCGGGAACCGACCTCGACGAGCAGCGCGTCACCCATGTGGTGACCGAAGGAGTCGTTGATCTCCTTGAACCGGTCGAGGTCCAGCAGGAGCAGCGCGGACGAGTCGCCCTGCGAGGCGTGCGCCTCCATCTGGGACAGCCGTTCGAGGAACCCGCGCCGGTTCGTCAGACCGGTCAGATCGTCGGTGTGCGCGAGGATCTTGCTCTCGGCGAGCTGCTGTACCTCGACGAAGGTCATCGCCGCGCGGGCCAGCGCGGTGAGCACTGTCGCGGCTGCCAGCACCACCGTCACGAACGGCAGGTCGACGGTGGAGCCGAGGACGAGCAGCGCCAGCGCCACGACCGTCAGCACCAGCGGGACGGTGATCACGTTCCAGCCGGACATCCGGGCGGGTCGGCGCCAGGGCTGGCGCTGCCAGGCGGCGAACGCCGGGGCGAGCAGCGAGAGCATCCAGACGATGTCCAGCAGCCCGCCGGGGGAGTACTCGTCGTTCGTGATCAGTACGAGCACGCACGAGTCGGCGACCGCGAAGCCGCCGAGGCCGCCGCCGACCAGCCACCACACCCGGCCCGGGCGCCAGCGCAGGAGGCCGAACGCGGTGACCACCAGCAGCAGGAGCAGCAGGTCGGCGAGCGGGTAGATGAGACCGAACGCGATCGCCGCGGTGTCGCCCTGGCCGGCGTCGATGATCCACGGCCCGATGCCGCTGCTGAGCGCGGCGACCCCGAGGACACCGACCAGCGCGTCGAGCCACACACTCGGGTGGAAGGCGATGAGCCGCTGACGCAGTAGCAGGATGACGGCGGGGTAGAAGAGCAGCCATCCGGCGTCCGCCGCGGAGGCCGCGCTGGCGGACCCGGCCGCGGCCGGCTCGACCGCCAGGCTGAAGTAGACGCCGGCCGTGCCGTAGCTGATGATCCCGGCGCCGAAGAGCGCCCACGGTGYCCGCTCGCCGCGCAGAAACGCCGCGCGCAGGATGCACAGCAGGCCCGAGACGAGAACGACGGACGCCCGCAGCGCCACGACCTCCGGTTCGCTCCCCTCCGTCCCGGCCAGGGTGACCGCGGTGAAGAGCCCGGCGGCGAGCACAAGCGCCATCTGCACCAGCCGGATCGCACGGAACCGGCGCGGTGCTGGCGGGGAGGTCGTCAAGCGCCCCTCGCCCGACCCGTGCCCGCCGGGCCGCCCGCCCACCCGGGGCATCCCGCGGAAGCTCCTGGCGCAGGTGCGGAACAGGAACAATGCAAAGGGCTGCAACCAGCGCGGAGACGGACTAGCCCGGACATGAGGGGAATTCTCATACATGCCGGTCGGCCTGCTGCGCGGGGTGGTGGTCCGTGGCCGCCGGTCTGGGTACATGTTGTGCGGGTCGTACCGCTGTGTGACCCGAGGTGCCCGTGGTGTCGCCGCGGCAGCGTGTCGGCCCGTGTTCTGGTCCGGACGTGTGACGACACTCCGAACGAGAGCTGCTACTTCAGCGAGGAGACGAGACGTGCGACTTGGGGTGCAGATTCCKGACTTCACCCGGCCCGCCGGGCCCGCGGACCTGGGCCGGGCGCTTGCCGAGGTTGCCGGGGAGGTGGACGGGGCGGGATTCGACTACCTGGCGGTCATGGACCACTTCTTCCAGATCCAGCACGTCGGCCCGGCGGAGCACGACATGCTTGAGGCCTACACCACCCTGGGTTTCCTGGCGGCACATACCAGCCGGGTCACCCTGCTCACCCTGGTGACCGGAACTATCTACCGCGAACCGGGCATTCTGGCAAAAATCATCAGTACCCTCGACGTTCTGTCCGGCGGCCGGGCCATGCTCGGAATCGGAGCGGCCTGGAACGAGGAGGAGTCCGTCGGCCTCGGTATTCCCTTCCCACCGGTCGCCGAGCGTTTCGAGCGCCTGGAGGAGGCCCTGCAGATCTGCCTGCGGATGTGGTCGGACGACGAGAGCCCCTGGACCGGGAAGCACTACCAGCTGGCCCGGCCGCTGAATGTTCCCGCCCCGCTCACCCGCCCTCATCCGCCGATCATGATCGGTGGTTCGGGGGAGAAGAAGACACTGCGCCTGGTCGCGCGGTACGGGCAGGCCTGCAACCTGTTCAACGGCCCCGATCTCAAGCACAAGCTGGACGTCCTGCGCCAGCACTGTGACACCGAGGGGCGCGACTACGACGAGATCACCAAGACCTGCTACTACGCGTTCGACGTCGGCCGGTCGGGCGAGAACGTGGGCCGCATCCTGGACGATCTCGGGGCGCTGTCCGAGCTCGGCATCTCGGTGGCGCTCGGCGGCGTGGCGAACGTGTGGGACGTCGAGCCGCTGCGGATCCTCGGTGAGCGCGTCGTCCCCGCGGCCGCCGACCTCTGACCGCCCCTGCCTCGCGCAGCGGATGTCGGCCTCGGGCCGCGCTGAACGTCCAGCGCGGCCCGAGGCCGAAGATCCCCGGTTCAGATCACCGGTTTGTAATCCGGGTCAGACCCGGATTACGGTCTCCGGAGGGCCTGCCCGGGAACACGGTTCGGGTTCACCAGTTCCGGATCAGCCCTTCCACAGGTCGCGGACACCGTCCGCCACCGCGGCGGCCTGCGCCCGGCCAGCGGCCGCGGCTGCGGCCCGGATCGCCGGATCGAGAATGTTCGAGCCGAACGCGGCCCGGGACGCCTCGTCCGCGGCCACGACCAGCACCCGGCTGCCGGCGCGCTCCAGGCGGCGCACCTCGGTCGGAATGCCCATGCCGTTGACCGGGGCGAGAATCAGGACTCGTTCGTGGCCTTCTGCCAGGTCCGCATTGATCACGGACCGCATGCCGCCGTCCACGTACCGGCGATGGTCCACCGTGACCGGCGGGAACACCCCGGGCAGCGCGGAACTGGCCGCGACCGCGTCGACCAGGTGGACCCCGGAGTCGCGGTCGAAGGCCACCCAGTCACCTGTCTCGGCGTCGACCGCCACCACTATCAGGCGGCGCCGCGGCCATTCTCGGACGGGAAGCCGCCCGGCGACGATCTGCCACCGATCCTCCTCTGAGGGAACATCGGCGACCAGCGCGTACGCCCCGATCCGGGAGCGCGCGTCACGCGCGCCCCGGGAGCCCGCAGTGACCTGCGCCAGGGTCGACATGAGTTCGCTGTAGTCGAAGTCGACCGTCGGTTCCGCGGCCGGGTCGGCGGGGGCGATCTGTCGCGCGTAGAGCAGATCCAGGTCCGCGCCACTGCTGACCATCGCCCCCACGGCGGAACCCGCCGAGGTCCCGACGACCAGATCGGCCTCGGTGACGTCGATGCCTGCCTCGGCGAGACCGACCAGCAGGCCGATCTCCCAGGCGATACCGGCCACGCCTCCGCCGCCGAGGACCAGCGCGTGCCGCATCCAACACACCTCTCCGCGAGGGTCCTCGTCAGGGCCCGTCGCTTTCCGAAGGGCTTTTGGGAAGTACGCACCGGAGGTGGCAAGGCACCGCCGAAATCACCCGAACGTGCCATGCCATTGCGGCATCGAGATCGCGCCGCGGTACCCGGGGGGACGGTGACCTGGGCATATTGTTCCCAAAGTCCTCATGCCCCCGCGCAAGCCGCTGGGGCACCGGCGCGGATACTGCGGTGCGGCGGTTCCACGCATCCGCGGGATCATCTGCTGGAGGCACCATGACGGCGGCAATCGACCGGACAGCCCTGGCGCGTAACGAACACCTGACCTTTCGGGCGAACCGGGAGGTCGGACGGCACGGTTGGCTGCGTCTCACCCCCGCGTACGGCGTCCGGCTCGTGCGCGGCCGAATGTGCGGGCTGCCACCCGGTTCGGTTGTCACCGACCCCTTCTCGGGAACCGGGACCACCCCGTTGGCCGCCGCCGAGCTCGGGCATGTGGGCCAGAGCACCGATGTGAACCCGTTCCTGGTCTGGCTGGGCCGGGCAAAGGTCCGGCACTACCCGCATCGCACGCTCGACGAGGTACGCGTCGCGGCGCTGGACGTCATGGCAGGCGCCGCCCGGACCGATCCGGACGGCGCCCTGTGGCAGCCGGGCCTGCACCAGATCGAGAAATGGTGGAGTCCCGGCGAGCTCCACGCGCTCAAGGCGCTGAGGGCCGAGATAGACGCGTATTCAGGCCCGGTGGCGGACCTGCTGCAGATAGCGCTGTGCCGGGTGCTCATCGCAGTCAGCAGCGCCGCGTTCAACCACCAGTCGATGTCCTTCGCCACCCGGCCGGACCGGTCACCGGCCCGCTTCGACCCGGCGGTGACCGCCACCACCGTCACGCACTTCGGCGCCGAGGCGGCAGCGCTGATCGAGTCCGCCCGGCATGACCTGCCAGGCACCGCCACCGTGCACCAGGGTGACTCACGGATGTGCGCCAGCGGCCTGCGTGCAGCGGATCTCGTCCTGACCAGCCCGCCCTACGCGAACCGGATGTCCTACATCCGGGAGCTGCGCCCCTACATGTACTGGCTGCGTTTCCTCGACGAGGCTGGCGACGCCGGCCGGCTCGACTGGCAGGCGATCGGCGGCACCTGGGGCAGCGCGACCTCMAACCTGCGAGGATGGAAACCCACGACCGCGACCCCGGTTGACGACGAAATGGGCGTCGTGTGCGCGAGAATAGCGGCCGACGGCGGCCGCAGCGGCCCGCTGCTCGCCGCCTACGTCCACAAATACCACCATGACATGTGGCTTCACTTCCAGGCCGTCGCTGGGCTGGTGCGGCCCGGTGGGAAGCTCTCCTACATTGTCGGGAAC
The DNA here is from genome assembly GCF_001854655.1 of Parafrankia colletiae. Classification (GTDB taxonomy): domain Bacteria; phylum Actinomycetota; class Actinomycetes; order Frankiales; family Frankiaceae; genus Parafrankia; species Parafrankia colletiae. The sequence continues at coordinate 315,900 of NZ_MBLM01000152.1, forward strand.
TCAACCTTCTACGGGCACGGCGTGCCCGCCCAGGAGTGGTACGCGTGCATGCTGCGGGAGCTGGGCTACGTTGACGTCGAGGTCGAGGTGATCCGGAAGAGAAACTCGAACAAGGCCCTGTTCGAGTTCGACGTGCGTGCCAGTCGGCCGTGACGGCCCCCACGACCGGAATCCCGCCGAGGACGACAGCCGCGGCCCGCGCCGCCGCCGTTCTGTGCGAGATCGCCGCACCCGCCGTCCTCGTCACCGCACTGCTGGTGCACATCTGTCTGGACGACGCCCCCGACACCTGGACCGGCCTGCTCTGGGCCGCCATTTCGATCGCTTTCGGCACCATCATCCCGATGGCCTTCGTCTTTCACGGAGTCCGCGGCGGAAAATGGTCCGACCATCATGTCCCCGAGCGCAGCAGGCGCCTGGCACCGATGCTGTTCGGCGCCGCGTCGGTGACCGCCGGTCACCTTCTCCTGCAGGTGGCGGACGCCCCGACCACGCTGATCGCCGTCTACACCGCCATCCTCGTCGAAACCCTCGTCCTCGCCGCGATCACGAAGTTCTGGAAGATCAGCGGCCACGTGGCGGCCGCCGCCAGCTGCGCCACCGTCCTCACCCTCACCGACAGCCTGCTGTCCCTCCCCGCCTGGCTGCTCGTCCCCCTCGTCGCCTGGGCCCGTATCCAGATCCGCGCCGCCCGCCTGGAAGCCCTTCCCAGGCCAGCGGGCCTTGCCGTGCCAGCGGGCCCACTCCGCCCGCCAACCCTCCAGGACCTCGACGAACTGGACGGTCACACCCTCGCCCAGACCATCGCCGGCGCCCTCGTCGCCACCGCGCTGGTCACCGCGACCTACCTCGCCGTCGTCCACCTCGCGGCCCCCGGTGCCTAGCGCCGCCAGACCGGGGCCAACGGGACGGACGAGCGCGGTCAGGACGGGTGAGACGTCGATGGCGCGGCAGCGGGGCTGGGCCGGTTCGTGGCGAGCGGGCACACGCCGAGGGCGAGCTGGCAGAAGGTGTCCCGGCTCACCTGCCATCCCTTCCCGGTCCGGACCAGCACGGCCAGGGCGTCGTACGTCGCGGGTCGGCCCCGGTCCGTGATGCTGTCTCCTCGCACTTCAAACAGCGGCATGGTCGGGTCGGTGTAGGTGAGCGAGATCGAGGCCGCGGCGTGCGTGGCGTCCCGTGGCGCCACCTCGTGCACCGTGACCCGCAGCGTGCGCGCCAGTCCGGGGTGTTGGGCACGGTGGCGCTCAAGACCGGGCGCGAGCTCCTCGCCGTTCTCGACCGCCGCGAGTGTCCGTCCCGTCGATGTCCCGCCGGTGAACACCTGGGCCACGGCCGCACGGACAGCCCGGTCGAGGGACGGATCGACGCGCGGCCGAGATCCGACCGTGAGTTCCTCCGCGACCCGGCGCATGTCGTCCTCGCTGACCGGCGTGCCCGCGGCGACGTCAAGGACAAGTCCGTCCCGCTCGATCCAGACCAGGCTGAACTCCTCCTTGGCGTCCATGCGGGTGAGCAGGGCGGATCTGCCTCTGACCGTTGTCCGGGCGAAGGTTCGCTGCGGCTGCGCGGCGCGCATGTCGTCCTCGACCGCGGCGAGAGTCGGCACGTTCCCCCACTGCGCGGTGACGGCGACGAACCCGACCCGCCCGCCGGCCATCGTCTGGAAGTCGGAGCGGTAGGCCAGCGCCCCGGGCGTGAACGGGCTCAGTGCCGCGGCGGACGGCCCGGCCGAGCTCATGCCGGCGGGCAGCCAGGTGACGCCGACACCACCCACGTCCCGGCCCGACGCCGGCGGGAAGACGGTGCCGGCCGCACCAGTGGTCACGGTGACAGGAGTGGCTGCCCCGACCGGAGTGGTCACGGCGACCGGGGCGGTGGCGGGCGACGGGCGGGCCGGCCTGATCTCTGCGGTGTCCGCGCCGGAGCGGGCCAGCGTCAGGCCGGTGGACGACGCGACCACGAGCACGGCCACCGCCGCGCCGGCGGCGGCCCGCCGCCGTCGGCGGTGTCGACGGAACCGTTCCCGGACAGCGCCCGCCAGGTTCGGCCCGGCTGCGACCTGCACTGTCTCGTCGCGCATGGCAGCCCGCAGGTGGCCCTCGAGATCAGCGCTCATGGCGTCCTCCCCGTCATCGGTAGGGAGCTGTGGAGGTCGACACTCGCCCGCAGCCGGGCGAGCCCGCGGGAGGCCTGGCTCTTGACCGAGCCGACGCTGCAGCCCAGGGCGGCAGCCACCTCGGCCTCCGGCAGGTCGTCGAAGTAACGCAGCACGAGCACCGCCCGTTGGCGGGCCGGCAGGGTCATGAGCGCGCGGATCAGCTCGTCGCGCGTCGACAGCCGATCTGCGTGGTCGGTCGGCCCGGCCTGGTCGTGTGGCCCCAGCGGCACCTCCCTGACCCGGCTCCGTCGCCATCTGCTCGCCGCCGCGTTCACCAGAGCGCGGCGCACGTATGCCTCCGGATGGCCGGCTGACACCCGCGGCCAGTGCCGGTAGGTGCGCTCCAGCGCCCCCTGGACCAGATCCTCGGCCGCGGCGTGGTCTGCGACCAGGAGGACGGCGCAGCGCAGCAGCCGGTCACCGGTGCGTGCGACGAACTCCTCGAACGCACGCTCATCGCGTTCCTGCACCCGACACGTCCTCTCCGCGCTCCCGCCCCTTCTGAACGCCACGGAGGCGCCCCAGGTTGACAGGCCCGGCCGACTTCCTCGTCGCCCGAGGCGGTTCCGCGGTTCCGCGGTTCCGCGGCTCCGCGGCTCGGAGGACCCCCGAGTTGCGCTCCGACGACGCAGGGAACAGTCATCCGTAGTCGGACGAACGGCCGCGCGCACGCTGATGGAGGACATGCCGGCCTGCAGTCGGGAGATCCTCGGGGAGGAGCACTCACATAACCGGGCGATCAGTCGAGCCTTGGCCGCATGGAGAACGACGTGGCCGAACAGCCGAAGCGTCGGCGAGCACACCGTCGATCGACAGCCCTCGGCAAACCGCCCGACAGAGCCAGCCAGCTTTCGCCGGGAGACCCTCTACCGAGCCGGCCGCGTCGGGGCACATCCATCACGGAGCACGCTGAAGCCCAGGAAGTCGCATCTGCTTCAGAAGCCTTGGCCCTGCAGGCTGTCAGGCCTGCGTCGGGGCACATCCATCACAAAACACACTAAAGACCAGAAGACCGCAACTGCCCAGAAACCCGCATCCCGCAAGCCACACCAGGCCACTCGGGGGGGTATGGGGGGGGCTAGGCCCCCCCAACCAAAATGACACGACGCCCCAGCGAAGCGCCCCACGCTGAACACACGTACCCCAAGTCGTGTGCCCCCGGCAGGATTCGAACCTGCGCACCCGCCTCCGGAGGGCGGTGCTCTATCCCCTGAGCTACGGGGGCTRCAGGGCAAGCAGGCATACCGTACCAGGTGGGATCGGCAGACTGCGCAACCCGGTGCCCGTAAGCTTCGCCCGTGTACTTCACCGCCCCCAGGGTGCTCGTCGTGGACGACGATGCCGTGATCCGTCAGCTCGTGGTCGTCAACCTGGAGCTGGAAGGCTTCGAGGTGCACACCGCGGTGGACGGGGCTGACTGTCTCGAGCGGGTCCACGAGATCGCGCCGCAGGTGATCACGCTGGACATCATGATGCCGCGGGTGAACGGCTGGGATGTCGCCGCGCGGCTGCGGGACGACCCGGCCACCGCCGGCATCAAAGTGATCATGCTGACGGCGCGCGCCCAGGAGGCGGACATCAAGCGTGGCGCCCGCCTGGGTGTGGACTACTACCTGACGAAGCCGTTCGATCCGGACATGCTGATCGGCGTGGTCAGCCGGCTCGCGGCGGGTCAGCCGGTCTGACGTCCGGGCGTGGCCTGGTGCGGCGCGCCGCCGGTTGCGGGGTCGGGGTCGGGCCGGGGGCGCGCGGCGACCGGATTGGCCGGGCGCGCCGATAGCATCGCGACATGACCCCCGCCGAGCTGGCCGACTCCATCGTTGCGGCCGTTCGTGATGCCGTCGCCAACGGCGAGCTCGACGTGGCCGTGCCTGCCGCGGTCACTGTCGAGCGCCCGCGGCAGCCCGAGCACGGCGACTACGCGTCGCCGGTCGCCCTGCAGCTCGCGAAGGAGGCTCGCCGCCCGCCGCGGGCGGTGGCTGATCTGCTCGCGGCGCGGCTGCGAACGGATCCGGGTGTGGCCGCGGTCGAGGTGGCCGGCCCGGGGTTCCTGAACATCCGGCTGGCCGGCGCGGCGATGGGCGACATCGCCCGGTCGATCGTGGGCGCCGGTGCGGCGTATGGCCGGGCGGCGGCCGCGCGTGGTGTCCGGGTGAACCTGGAGTTCGTCAGTTCGAATCCGACGGGCCCGGTGACGCTGGCGTCGGCGCGCTGGGCGGCGGTCGGTGACGCGCTGGCCCGGGTGCTGGCGGCGGCGGGATTCGAGGTCGGCACCGAGTACTACGTGAACGACGCCGGAGTGCAGGTCGAGCGGTTCGGCGCGTCGATCCTGGCGGCGCTGCGCGGCGAGCCGGCGCCCGCGGAGGGGTACCACGGCGCCTATGTCGCCGAGATCGCGACGAGGGTCCAGGCGGCGAATCCGGCGCTGGAGCAGCTGGTCGGGGCGGGTTCCGACGGGGCTGGCGCTGACGACAAGGCACTGGCGGTGTGCGCCCGCGACGGCGTCGAGATCATGCTGGCGGAGATCCGGTCGACGCTTTCCGGGTTCGGCGTCGAGTTCGACCTGTGGAAGTCGGAGCGCAGCCTGCACGACGCGGGTGAGCTGACTGCCGCGGTGGCGGAGCTCCGTGCGAAGGGCCATGTCTTCGAGGCGGACGGCGCGGTCTGGCTGCGTACCACCGACTTCGGCGACGACAAGGACCGGGCGCTGGTCAAGAGCGACGGGCGGCCGACCTATTTCTGCGCTGACGCGGCCTACTATCGGGACAAGCGCCGCCGGGGGTTCGACCGGCTCTGCTACCTGCTGGGTGCCGACCATCACGGCTACATCGGCCGGCTGCGGGCCATCGCGGCGTGTTTCGGGGACGATCCCGAGCAGACCCTCGACGTGATCATCGGCCAGATGGTGACGCTGTCCCGGGGCGGCGAGGYCGTCAAGATGTCGAAGCGGGCCGGAACGTTCCTCACCCTGCACGACCTCGTGGACGCGGTCGGGGTCGACGCGGCGCGCTACTCGCTGGTCCGGGCCTCGATGGACTCCGCGCTCGACCTGGACCTCGATGTGATCGCCCGGCAGACCAACGACAACCCGGTCTTCTACGTCCAGTACGCGCACGCGCGGATCAGCTCACTGATCCGCAACGCGGCCGCGCTGGGCCTGGCGACGTCGGTGGGCGAGGCGTTCGATGCCGGTTCGGTCGACGTCTCGCTGCTCAGCCATCCGCGGGAGGTCGATCTGATCCGGGCACTGGGTGAGCTGCCGCGGGTCGTCGAGACGGCGGCGGCGCTGCGCGCCCCGCACCGCATAGCCCGGTACCTGGAGGAGACAGCCGGGACGTATCACCGTTTCTACGACTCCTGCCGGGTGCTTCCCCAGGGCGACGAGGAGCCCACGGCGGTGACGGCCGCCCGGCTGCTGCTGGTTGAGGCCACCCGGGTGGTCCTGGCGAACGGGCTGCGTCTGCTCGGCGTCAGCGCGCCGGAACGGATGTGAGGGGCGAATGACGACTGACGGGGGCCGCGGGGCCGACAGCCCGGCGAGTGCCGACCGCCCGCTGAGGATCGCGATGCTCGGGTGTGGCGTCGTCGGTTCCGAGGTGGTGCGCCTGCTGGGCATCCACACCGACGAGCTGGCCGCCCGGGTCGGCACCCCGCTGGAGATCGCCGGGATCGCGGTTCGCGACCCTGGTCGGGTCCGCGGGGCGGCCGTCGACCGGGAGCTGCTCACCACCGACGCGGACGCGCTGATCGCCCGGAACGACGTCGACATCGTGATCGAGGTGGTCGGCGGGATCGAGCCGGCGCGCACCTGGCTGCTGTCGGCGCTGCGGTCGGGCAAGTCGGTGGTCAGCGCGAACAAGGCGCTGCTCGCCACCCACGGCTCGACGCTGCACGACGCGGCGGCCGCGGCCGGCGTCGACCTCTACTACGAGGCGGCGGTGGCCGGCGCGATCCCGCTGCTGCGCCCGTTGCGCGAGAGCCTGGCAGGGGACCGGATCCGCCGTGTCCTCGGCATCGTCAACGGCACGACGAACTACATCCTGACCCGGATGGACGAGACCGGGGCCTCGTTCGCCGAGGCGCTGGCCGAGGCCGGGGAGCTCGGGTACGCGGAGGCTGATCCGTCCGCCGACATCGACGGCTTCGACGCCGCCGCGAAGGCCGCGATCATCGCCCAGCTGGCCTTCCACACCCCGGTGACCATCGACGACGTCTACCGGGAGGGCATCGGCGCGGTGACCGCCGCCGACATCGCCAGCGCCCGGGAGCTCGGCTGCACGATCAAGGCGTTGGTGATCGCGGAACGGGCTGGTGACCGCCCCGGCATCAGCCTGCGGGTCCACCCGGCGATGATCCCCCGCTCGCATCCGCTCGCCGGGGTGCGTGAGGCGTTCAACGCGGTCTTCGTGGAGGCGGAGGCCGCCGGGCAGCTGATGTTCTACGGCCGCGGCGCGGGCGGCGCACCGACGGCGTCGGCGGTGCTCGGCGACGTGGTCGCGGTCGCCCGCAACCGCGTCGCCGGCCGGCAGGGGCCGGGGGAGTCCGCATACGCGGCGCTTCCGATCCTGCCGATGGGCCCGACGGTGACCAGCTACCACCTGCAGCTCGACGTCACGGACAAGGCCGGCGTACTGGCCGCGGTCGCCGGTGCGTTCGCACGGCACGATGTCTCCATCAGAAGTGTTCGGCAGGACGGCCGTGGCGATGACGCCAGCCTGGTCCTGGTCACCCATCCGGCCGCGGACGCGGCGCTGTCCGCCACCGTCGAGGACCTGCGGGTTCTCGACGGCGTGCGGGCCGTGTCGGGCGTGGTGCGGGTCGAGGGAGTTGAGTCATGACCGCGGTGTCGTCGACGCCGGTATCGAGTGGACCGGGCACGCCGGGTGGGTCGGATGCCTCTGGGCACCTGCCCCGGGCCTGGCGAGGAATCATCGAGGAGTACCGGCACCGGCTTCCGGTCACCATGGACACGCCGGTGGTCACCCTGCGAGAGGGGGGCACCCCTCTTCTGCATGCGGATCACCTCTCCGAACTGACCGGGTGTGACGTTCACCTCAAAGTGGAGGGCRCCAACCCGACCGGCTCCTTCAAGGACCGCGGGATGACGGTCGCGATCAGCCGCGCCGTGGGGGAGGGCTCCCAGGTCGTCATCTGCGCCTCGACCGGGAACACCTCGGCCTCCGCCGCCGCCTACGCCGCGCGGGCCGGGCTCACCTGCGCGGTCCTCGTGCCCAGTGGCAAGATCGCGCTGGGCAAGCTCGCCCAGGCGCTGGTCCACGGGGCACGGCTGCTCCAGGTCGACGGATCGTTCGACGACTGCCTGCGGGTCGCGCGCGAGCTGGCCGACACCTTCCCCGTCACCCTGGTCAACTCGGTCAACCCCTACCGCCTCGAGGGCCAGAAGACCGCGGCCTTCGAGATCGTGGAGGCGCTCGGGCAGGCACCGGACATCCACTGCCTGCCCGTGGGGAATGCGGGGAACATCACGGCCTACTGGCGCGGTTACGTGGAGGACGACACCCGGGCCGGTACCGGGCGCCCGCGCATGTTCGGCTTCCAGGCCGCCGGAGCGGCGCCRATCGTTCGTGGCGAGGTGGTCACCTCCCCGCAGACCATCGCCACCGCGATCCGCATCGGCAATCCGGCGTCCTGGGACTTCGCGACCGACGCGCGGGACGCCTCCGGAGGCCTCATCGACGCCGTCAACGACCGCCAGATCCTGGCGGCCTACCGACTGCTCGCCCGCCGGGAGGGCGTCTTCGTGGAGCCGTCGAGTGCCGCGAGTGTCGCCGGGTTGCTGGCAGCGCACGCCGACGGCCGGCTGGACCCGGGTCAGCGGGTGGTGTGCACGGTCACCGGCAACGGCCTGAAGGATCCCGACTGGGCCATCAGCGGTGCCGCGAAGCCCGAGACCATCCCGCCGACCGTCGCCGGGGCGGCCGAGGCCCTCGGCCTGCGCGGCCTGTGACGGCCGTCGACCGCCGCGGCGCCGGTTCCACCGACGCCGCCAGCTCCACCGGTGCGGCCGGTGCGGCCGGGATCCCGGCTCCCACCGAGCCGCTCTCCGGGCCACGGCACGACGGCGCAGCGCAGGTCGTGGCGGTGCGGGGGGCGACGGAAACCGGCACGGCGGCGGGGGAGGCGCCGGCCGGTGCGGTCCGCCTGCTGGTCCCGGCGTCGAGCGCGAACCTCGGGCCGGGCTTCGACGCCCTGGGTCTCGCACTGGGCCTGTACGACGACGTGTCCGTGCGGCTGACGTCCACCGGCCTCACCGTCGACACCATCGGGGCGGACACCGTCCCCGCCGACGAGGCGCATCTCGTGGTGCGGTCCATCCGCGCCACCTTCGACGAGCTGGGGCTGCCGCAGCCCGGCCTGGCGCTGCGGTGCGTGAACCGGATCCCGCACGGGCGGGGACTCGGCTCCTCGGCCGCCGCCATCGTGGCGGGTGTGGTGGCTGCCGACGCGCTCGCCGGCTCCCTGCTGGGCCCGGCCGGGCTGCTGCGGGTGGCGACGGCGATCGAGGGCCATCCGGACAACGTGGCGGCCGCTCTGCTGGGTGGCCTCACCGTGGCCTGGTACGAGGCCGGGGTGCCGCAGGCGGTGCGGGTCGCGCCGCCCGCCGAGGTGCGGCCCGTGCTTTTCGTCCCGTCGGTCCGGCAGTCGACCGAGCAGGCCCGGGGTGCGCTGCCGGAGCGGGTTCCGCACGCCGACGCCGCCGTGAACGTGGGCCGGGCCGCCCTGCTCGCCCTGGCGCTCAGCGCCGCCGAGCCGGCGGCGGGCGAGGGCGCGGACCGTTCGAAGCTGCTGCTGGCCGCCACCGAGGACCGGTTGCACCAGCCGTACCGGCTGCCGGCCCAGCCCGCCTCGGCCGATCTGGTGGCGCGGCTGCGCGCGGAGGGCGTTCCCGCGGCGCTCTCGGGGTCCGGGCCGTCCGTGGTGGCGCTGGCGGTCGGCGGCGGCCAGGCGGCCGCGGCGATCGGCGTGCCCGCGCCGGGCTTCTCCGTGATCCCGCTGACAGTCGACACCGAGGGTGCGCGACTCCAGCCCCTCGACTCCAAAGGGTAGCGTCTCCGCTCCACATGGTGTACTAATGGCGCCGTCCGGGTGGGTTGAGCGCCGCGGAGGGGCGCCGGGCGGTCATCGGAGAGTCCCTCGTGGCGTCATCGAGAGATCCAGAGGTCTCTAGGTTGTTGCCGACGTGTCTCCGTCTGGATAGTCTGGTGACTGCACCCGCTGCCGCCGCGGCGCGTGCTCGCCCCGCCAGCCTGATCTGGTCCGCAGTGGCGGCCAAGCTGCAGTGGAGCCTCACGGCAGCGGTCGGCCGCACACGGTGGCCGGTCCTGGTCAGGGATCCCGGTGCTTCAAGCCTCGTCGCCGTTGCCTCGGCTGGCGTACCGGCACCCGTCGGCGGGAAATCGGGTTCGCTCGCGGCTGTCGGCCGTCAGCGCCTTTGATGGGCGCGATGCTCGCCGTTCAAAGGGTGCTGCATCTCCTTACATCCGGCATGCGCGCAGGCGAAGAAAATCCACACGCTACGCCCGGCCCGAGAAGCCGGTTCCTTCCAGGAAGGAAAACCTTGAGCGACACCACCGACGTGCTGCCCGACAGCGCACGTGAGTCTGCGGCGCCTGCCTCGCCCGTCGACAGTTCCGCTGCGGCCGGCCTGACGTCCGTAGACACCTCCGGTGCGGCCGGGGCGAACGGCAGTCATGCCGTCCTCTCCGGGCCGGCCGGTGCTTCCGCCGATGCGTCCGCGCCTCGGCGTCGGCGGTCCGGCACCGGCCTGTCCGCCATGCTCCTGCCCGAGCTGCAGGCGATGGCCTCGCAGATGGGCATTCCCGGGGTCGGCCGGCTCCGCAAGGGCCAGCTGATCGCGGCCATCCAGAACGTCCAGAACGGGGAGGTGGCAGCCCGGCCGGAGCCGCGTTCCGCCGAGCCGTCGGGGCATGCCGAGTCGTCGGCGCCCGCGCCCGCCGCGCAGCCGGTGCAGGACATCCCGGGCACCGCCCCGGCGTCTGCGCCCACGCAGGGAAGCGGCACGGCGGAGCCGGCCCAGGCCGGCGCCGCCGTGCCGGCCGTCTCCACCGAGTCGGCGCCCACGACGACCCGGGTGCGCGGGCGGCGTGGCTCCTCCCGTGGGGTGACGAGCCCTGCGGGAGAGCAGCAGACCCTTCCGGCCGCCCCGCTGCAGGGTGGCACCGAGCCCGCCGAGGACGCCCCGCGTCCCCAGCCGGCCGCCGAAGGCGCCGCGGCGCCGGTCGCCGCGGTGAGCGCCCCGGCCCGGGTCGGGGCGAGCGGATCCGAGACCACGGCGCGCGGCCGTGACCGCTCCGGCGACCGCGAGCGCACGGGTGACCGTGACCGCTCCGGTGACCGGGAGCGGTCCGGCGAGCGGCCTGACCGGTCCGGCGAGCGGTCCGGCGAGCGGCCTGACCGGTCCGGCGAGCGGTCCGAGCGGGCAGCTGACCGGGAGCGGTCCGGCGAGCGGCCTGACCGGTCCGGCGAGCGGTCCGAGCGCGCCGAGCGTCCCGAGCGGTCTGACCGTTCCGGCGACCGTGCCGACCGTGCCGACCGGTCCGGCAGCGACCGCGGGGGGCGCACTGCGCCCGCCGACCGCGAGCGTGACCGTGGCGGCGCCGACAGGTCGAGGTCCGGTGACCGGACCCAGCCGGGTGACCGGCCGGCCGACCGCACGCCGCAGGGCGACGCGGGTCAGGGCGATGACGAGTTCGGCGGGCGCCGCCGGGGCCGTTTCCGGGAGCGCGGGCGCAACCGCGGGCGCGGCGGCCAGGGCGGTACGACCGACACGGAGCCGACGGTGCGGGAGGACGACGTCCTCGTGCCGGTCGCCGGCATCCTCGACGTCCTCGACAACTACGCGTTCATCCGGACCAGTGGGTACCTGACCGGTCCCACGGACGTGTACGTCAGCCTTGCCCAGGTGCGGCGCAACGGCCTGCGCCGCGGTGACGCCATCACCGGCGTGGTGCGCGCGCCGCAGGAGGGCGAGCAGCGCCGGGACAAGTACAACGCGCTGGTCCGGCTGGACACCATCAACGGGATGGAGCCGGAGGAGGCGCGCGGCCGGCCCGAGTTCCACAAGCTCACCCCGCTGTACCCGCAGGAGCGGCTGCGGCTCGAGACCGAGCCGCACATGATGACCACCCGGGTCATCGACCTGGTGATGCCGATCGGCAAGGGCCAGCGCGCACTGATCGTGAGCCCGCCGAAGGCCGGCAAGACGATGGTGCTGCAGGCGATCGCCAACGCGATCACCACGAACAACCCGGAATGCCACCTCATGGTCGTGCTCGTGGACGAGCGCCCCGAGGAGGTGACCGACATGCAGCGGTCGGTGAAGGGCGAGGTCATCGCCTCGACCTTCGACCGCCCGCCGGCCGACCACACCAACGTCGCCGAGCTGTCGATCGAGCGGGCCAAGCGGCTCGTCGAACTGGGTCATGACGTCGTGGTCCTGCTGGACTCGATCACGCGGCTCGGTCGGGCCTACAACCTGGCGGCGCCGGCGTCCGGGCGCATCCTGTCCGGTGGTGTCGACTCGACGGCGCTCTACCCGCCGAAGCGGTTCCTCGGTGCGGCGCGCAACATCGAGAACGGCGGCTCCCTGACKATCATCGCGACCGCGCTGGTCGAGACCGGGTCCACCATGGACACGGTCATCTTCGAGGAGTTCAAGGGCACCGGTAACGCCGAGCTCAAGCTGGACCGCAAGATCGCCGACAAGCGGACCTTCCCGGCGGTGGACGTCGACGCCTCCGGAACCCGCAAGGAGGACATCCTGCTGGCGCCCGAAGAGCTTGTGATCATGCACAAGCTGCGGCGCGTCCTGCACACCCGGGAGCCGCAGCAGGCACTCGACCTGCTGCTCGACCGGCTGAAGCAGAGCCGGACGAACTACGAGTTCCTGATGCAGATCGCCAAGACCGCACCGCCGCAGGACTGACCGCACCGCGGGCCCGGCACGTTCCGGGCCCTGGCGCACCGCGGGCATCACGGCCGGCGGGACCCGGAACACCGGGTCCCGCCGGCGGTGTTGTACCCGGCGGCGGGCCAGGCCCGGTCGGACGGGTCTGGCACACTGGCAAACCATCGGCTCCGGTTCACGCTGTCCGCGCCCGCGGCAGCGACCCGGCGGCCACATCGGAAGAGGGGCCATGAGGGCTGACATCCACCCCACGTACAACGAGACCCTGGTGACCTGCACCTGCGGGAGCACGTTCACCACGCGTTCGACCAAGGACGACGGCGCCATCAGCGCCGAGGTGTGCTCGCAGTGCCACCCGTTCTACACGGGCAAGCAGAAGATCATGGACGTCGGCGGGCGTGTGGAGAAGTTCGAGCGGCGGTTCGGCCGGCGCCGCCCCGGCGAGGCGCCCGGCGGCGCGAAGTAGGTGTTCCGCGGCGCCCGCACCGGGTCTCCCGGGCGGGCGCCGTTCGCGTCCTGCCGTTCGCGTACCCGGGGTGTTTCCGCCTTCCCTGTTCCCGCGTGCCGGTCGGCGCCGCGCGCCGCCGCTCGCGAACTGGCGGTAACGTCGCCACAGCCTTCGCGGCCGCGGGGCCTGCGACGCCGGTCCTGACGACTGAAGGAACTGTGATGACCTCCCCGCTCGCGAGCATGATCGCCGAGCACGCCGACATCGAGAAGCGGCTGGCGGACCCGGACCTGCACAACGACCCGTCGGTGGCACGGGAGCTGACCCGCCGGTACGCCGAGCTCGCGACACCGGTCGACCTCGCCCGGCAGCTGGAGAGCGTCGAGGGCGACCTGGAGGCCGCCCGGGAACTCGCCGAGCAGGACGTCTCGTTCCGCGACGAGGTCGTGGCGCTGGAGGAAAGCCTGGTCGAGCTCAACGGCCGGCTGCGGGCCTACCTGGTGCCGGTCGACCCCGACGACAGCCGTGACGCCATTCTCGAGGTGAAGGCCGGCGCCGGCGGCGAGGAGTCCGCGTTGTTCGCGGGCGATCTGCTGCGCATGTACCTGCGCTATGCGGAGCGGCGCGGCTGGCGCACCCAGGTGCTGGACGCGAACCCGAGCGACCTCGGCGGCTACCGGGACGTGAGCGTCGCGGTGAAGGCCCGCGGCTCCGCCGCGCCCGGCCACGGGGTGTTCGGGCGGCTGCGTTTCGAGGGCGGCGTGCACCGGGTGCAGCGGGTGCCGGTGACCGAGTCCGCGGGGCGCATCCACACCTCGGCGGCGGGCGTGCTCGTGCTGCCCGAGGCGGCCGATGTGGACGTCGAGGTCGACCCCAACGACCTGCGGATCGACGTGTTCCGGTCCTCCGGGCCCGGTGGGCAGAGCGTCAACACGACCGACTCGGCGGTGCGCATCACCCACCTGCCGACCGGCGTGGTCGTGTCCTGCCAGAACGAGAAGAGCCAGCTCCAGAACAAGGAGTCGGCGATGCGGATCCTGCGCGCCCGGCTGCTCGCCGCGGCCCGGGAGAAGGCCGACTCCGAGGCGGCGGCGGTCCGGGCCAGTCAGGTCCGCACGGTCGACCGCTCGGAGAAGATCAGGACGTACAACTTCCCCGAGAACCGGATCAGTGACCACCGGATCAACTACAAGGCCCACAACCTCGAGCAGGTTCTCGACGGCGACCTTGACTCCCTGATCGACGCGCTGACCGAGGCCGACCAGGCCACCCGGATGGCGGGGGCCCCGTGACCATCCCGCCGGGGACCATCCCGCCGGTGAAGATCCCGCCGGTGAAGATCCCGCCGACCGCGGTGACGCCGGAGGGCCAGGTGACCCTGGCCGGCGAGCTCGCCGCCGCGGCGGCACGGCTGGCCGCGGCCGGCGTCGCCAGCCCGCGGGGGGATGCCGAGCAGCTCGCCGCGCACGTCCTCGACGTCTCCCGCGGGCGGCTGGCGCTGGTCGAGGTCATCAGCACTTCGGCGGCCCAGGAGCTGCGCCACCTGGTCGAACGGCGCGCGGACCGGGTCCCGCTGCAGCACCTGACCGGTCTCGCCGGTTTCCGGCGGCTGGACATCGCCGTCGGGCCGGGAGTCTTCATCCCGCGCCCGGAGACCGAGTGGGTCGTGGAGGAGGCCATCCGCCTGCTGCGGGCCTCCGGCGCGGTACGTCCGATCTGCGTCGACCTGTGTGCCGGGTCCGGAGCCATCGCGCTGTCGCTGGCGGACGAGGTCCGCGGCGCCGAGGTCCATGCGGTCGAGCTGGAACCGGCCGCGCTCGACTGGCTGCGCCGCAACGTCGGGCGCACCGGCCTGCCCGTGCGGGTGCACCAGGCGGACGTGGGTGTCATCGGCGCCGGTCTTCCGCCCGGCTCCCCACCAGCCACCCGAGCGGGCGCCGGGCCGGTGGACGGGGTTCTCTCGGTGCTCGCGGAGCTGGCCGGGCGGGTCGATCTGGTGGTCAGCAATCCCCCGTATCTTCCTGACCATGAGCGGTCCCGCGTCGAGCCCGAGGTCGGTCGGCACGACCCGCCCGCCGCGCTGTGGGGCGGGCCGGACGGCCTGGACGGCCCGCGGGCCGTGGTGACGGCCGCGGCCGAGCTGCTGCGTCCCGGCGGCCTGCTCGTCATGGAGCACGCCGACGAGCACGGGCAGGCGGTTCCCTCGCTGCTCGCGAGCGGCGGCCCGTGGTCTGGTTCGTGGTTCGACATCGTCGATCATCCCGATCTCGCTGGGCGGGACCGGTTCGTCACCGCCCGGTGGGATCCGCCGGGCCGGGGCCGGCCGGGCAGCGCCGGAGAGGACGTCTGATGCTGGTTTTCGACTGCTCCGACGAGGGGCAGCGCGCCGCCGGGCTGGACGCGGCCGCCGACGCCGTCCGCCGGGGCAGGCTCGTGGTGCTGCCGACCGACACCCTGTACGGCCTGGGTGCGGACGCGTTCGACCGCGACGCGGTGGCCGGGCTGCTCGCTGCCAAGGGCCGTGGCCGGGACATGCCCGTGCCGGTGCTCGTCGGCTCCTGGCGGACGCTGGACGGGCTCGCCGAGCAGGTCACCGGGCAGATCCGCGACCTCATGCGTGCCTTCTGGCCGGGCGGCCTGACCCTGGTCATCAACCACGCGCCATCCCTGCGGTGGGATCTGGGTGACGCCCGTGGCACGGTCGCCGTCCGCATGCCGCTGCACCCGGTCGCGCTGGAGCTGCTCGCCCGGACCGGTCCGATGGCCGTGTCCAGCGCGAACATCAGCGGGCGTCCGGCGGCGACGGACGCGCAGGACGCGATGATGCAGCTCGGTGGCGCCGCGGAGGTGTACCTGGACGGGGGTCCGACACCGGTCGGCACCGCGTCGACGATCCTGGACTGCACGGGCCCCGTTCCGGTGGTCGTGCGGGAGGGCGCGGTCGGGCTGGCGGCGCTGCGCTCCGTACTGCCGCTCGTCCAGGAGCCTGCCCGCCGCTGAGACGTCCTATCCTGGGCCTCATGGCGGCGGGCGGTGGAGACAGCATGAGCACCCCGTTCTGGGGCCCGGATTTCGACCTGCTGCGAGCCACTGATCCGGAGATCGCCTCGGTCGTGCTCGACGAGCTGAGCCGGCAGCGCGAGGGGCTGCAGCTGATCGCGAGTGAGAACCTCACCTCGCCGGCGGTACTGGCGGCGCTGGGGTCGACGCTGTCGAACAAGTACGCCGAGGGCTATCCGGGGCGCCGGTACTACGGCGGCTGCCAGGTGGTGGACCGGGCGGAGGAGCTCGGGATCGCCCGGGCCCGGGCGCTGTTCGGAGCCGACCACGCGAACCTGCAGCCCCACTCGGGTGCCCAGGCGAACTTCGCCGCCTACGCGGCGCTGCTCACCCCCGGCGACACCGTCCTGGCCATGTCACTGCCGCACGGTGGGCATCTCACCCACGGCAGCCGGGTGAACTTCTCCGGCCGCTGGTTCGACGTGGTGGGCTACGGCGTCCGGGAGGACACCGAGCTGATCGACTACGACGAGGTGCGCCGGCTCGCACTCCAGCACCGACCCAAAATGATCATCTGTGGTGCGACGGCGTACCCGCGGCAGATCGACTTCGCCGTGTTCCGGGCGATCGCCGACGAGGTGGGCGCCTGGTTGCTGGTGGACGCGGCGCACTTCATCGGCCTGGTCGCCGGCGGGGCGCTGCCCAGCCCTGTGCCCTACGCCGATGTCGTGACCTTCACGACCCACAAGGTCCTCCGTGGCCCTCGGGGCGGCATGATCCTCTGCCGCGCCGAGCTCGCCGCCCGTATCGACAAGGCGGTCTTCCCCTTCAGCCAGGGCGGGCCGCTGATGCACGCCGTCGCGGCCAAGGCGGTCGCGCTGCGGGAGGCCGCGAGCCCCGCGTTCGCCGCGTACGCACGGCAGGTGATCGCCAACGCGCGGGCGCTCGCGGACGGTCTGGCCTCCGAGGGGCTGCGGCCGGTCGGTGGTGGCACGGACACCCATCTCGTCCTGCTCGATCTGCGGGAGCTCGGCGTGACCGGGCGCGATGCCGAGGCCCGCTGCGACGCGGCGGGGATCACGCTGAACAAGAACGCGATCCCGTTCGACCCGCAGCCTCCGGCGGTCTCCTCCGGCATTCGGGTGGGCACCCCCGCGGTGACGACCCAGGGCATGCGCGAAGGTGAGATGAAGGAGATCGCCGGGCTGATCTCCCACGCCGTCCGCGACCCGGGCGCGGTGGGGGAGGTCGCGGCGGCGGTGTCGACACTGGTTGACCGCTACCCGGCCTACCCGGCCTACCCGAGATAGCCGGGCACCTGGCGACGGGCTGGAATGCCGGTGATGGTCTGGTCTGTCCAGGTCCGCCCAGGCGAACGATGAACTGCGGGATGGGTTGACATGCGTGAGTACGTGCTCGTCTTCGCGGTCGCGGCCGCGGTCACCTTCCTCACGACCCCGATCGCCCRCTGGATCGCTTTCCGCGTCGGGGCGGTCGCCCGACCGCGGGCCCGGGACGTCCACGCGACGCCGACACCGCGGCTCGGTGGCCTGGCGATGCTCGCCGGGCTTTACGCCGGCCTGGAAGTGGCAGACCATCTGCCATTTCTGTCCGTGGTCTCCCAGGACTGGTCGGAGACGCGGGCAGTACTGGTCGCCGGCACGCTGATCTGTCTTCTGGGCGCGGCGGACGACCGCTGGGAACTGGATTCGCTGACCAAGCTCGCCGGTCAGGTGGCCGCTGCGGGCGTGATGGTTCTGCTGGGTGTGCAGTGGTCCTTCGCCATCGACCGGGACAGTCAGACCACGCTCAGCTTCGGCCCGGAGACCGCCGTACCGCTATCCATTCTCGCGACGCTCATCCTGGTCAACGCGATGAACTTCATCGACGGCCTGGACGGGCTCGCCGCCGGTGTGGCGGCGATCGCCGCCGGGGCGACGTTCTATTTCGCCTACCAGATAGCGGTGATCAACGGTTTCTACCGTGCGTCGCCCGCGGCCCTGCTGGCGGCGGTCACCGCCGGCGTCTGCGTGGGCTTCCTGCCGCACAACTTCAATCCGGCCCGGCTGTTCATGGGCGACTCGGGATCGATGCTCATCGGCCTGCTGTCGGCCGCCTCGATGATCTCGGTGACGGGGCAGGTCGCGTACGGGGGTTACGCTGGACCCTCYAGGCAGCTACCGTCGCTGATCCCGCTGGCGATTCCGCTGGCGGTGCTGGCTGTTCCGGTGCTCGACCTGGGGCTCGCGGTCATCCGGCGCACGAAGGCCGGCCGCTCGCCGTTCGCGRCCGACAAGATGCACCTCCACCACCGGATTCTCTCCATTGGAAACTCCCATGTCAGGGCGGTTCTACTGATGTACTTCTGGGCCGCGCTCGTCGGGTTCGGAGGCGTGGCGGCGTCCTTCTCCGACTCGCCGCTCCCGATCCTCGCCGCCACCGTCGGTGTCGGGTTGCTGGCGCTCGTGGCGCTGCTCCTGGGCGGGCAGCGAGCGGCTCGTCGGGCATGATCGCGACGGCGCTCCCGGCATTGCGGGCCGGCCTGTGTGTGATGGCGGCGCTGCTGGCGGTCGTGCTGGCAGTGGCCGGCGCGGTGCGCGGCGCCGCCGGTGCGGCCGGTGCGGCACTCGCGGTCGGCCTGGTGGCGGCGTTCTTCGCGCTCGGCAAGCTCGCGCTGGTCGCGGTCGCCCGCCGCGGGGCCACCACGATGCTGCTGCCGGCCGCTCTCGGGATCTACGCGGCGAAGGTCTGCGTTCTCGGCGTCGTTCTGCTGGCCCTACGTGATGTGACCGCGATCGACCTGCAGAGTTTCGCCTGGTCGATCATGGCCGCGACACTGTGCTGGGTGGGGGCCGAGGTCTGGGTCGCCGCCCGGCTGCGGGTTCCGTTCTACGATCCGGCGACCTTCGACCCGGCGCGGGTCGCGCCGCTGCTCGCCGACCGGGGGGACTCTCTTGGGGCGCCCCGCAGAGCCACGAACGCGCCCCCGACCGGCCCGGCGGCACCGCCCAGTCGGTCGAGCCAGGCCGGGCGGCCCGGCCAGATCGACCAGGCGGACCAGGCGGACCAGGCGGACCAGGCCACTCGGACCGGTCAGTCCGGTCAGTCCGGTCAGGCGAGCCGGACCAGCCGTCAGGGGCAGGCGGGGCCGCCGGCAGTGGCCGGCGAGCAGCCGCAGGTGCTGTAGGCACCGCAGGGACTGTCAGGCATCGTGGGCAACGGCAGCCAGCCGCCTGCGGACCGGAGTGGTCGTGGGTGGGGAACCGCCGTCGGCCAGGATTAGGAACAACGTGACGGTGAGCGACACCAACGGGCCCTCTCGCGGCCATTCGGGCAAAAAGGACAATGCGAAAAGGGATGAAAGACTACGATCAGGCTCGGCCCACTCGCCGAATCCTCCGCCCGGTGAAGCGTGGGGCATCATCGGGACCATCCTCGGCGGCGGCGGGTTCTGGGGGCTGGTGGGCTTCGGGGCCGACCGCCTCCTGGGCTTCGAAGCCCTGTTTTTTCCGATCGGCCTGATCGTCGGCGTCGTCGCGGCGCTGTATCTGGTCATCTATCGGTTCGGAGCACCCCGTTGACGGAGCGTTGCGCGACGCATCGACAACGTAGTGTGACAAGATGTCCAAAAACCCAACGGATGATGAACGTTCGACTGTCCGTCGGAGATCTTAGTCCTGCAACGAGTGCTCYCCAGCGTCCAGCCGGATAGCATCTGCCCTGTCGAGGAGCGTCGTGTGGATGCGATCGGCACTGGACGCCTCCGCTTCGACTGCGCCGGGTCCGGGACAGTGAGTCCCCTGCCGCCGGAGCTGTGAACGGATCGCATCCAGCGGTCATCCGCTTGTCTTCGATTGCCTGGGGCAGCGGCCCACCCCGTATAGGGTGAGGTCGATCCAGCCCTGGGTGGATCGCGAACTTTGTCAGCATAAATGATCTTGGAGGTATCGGAAGTGCCGAGCGGATCGCTGCTCGCGGTGGCCGACGACGGCTTCCATGGGCCGACGCCCGATGTCTTCAAGCCGAAGAGCTGGTTTGAGTTCGACCTAGGACCGATCGACTTCTACTTCAACAAGTGGTCCGCGCTGACCCTGTTCGTGGCGCTCTTCGTCGGAGTCTTCCTCTGGCTGGGGTTCCGCAAGGCGACGCTCGTACCCCGTGGGCTCCAGAACTTCTGTGAGTCGATCTACGACTTCGTCGACATCTCGATCGCGCGAAACGTGATCGGGGAGCGGGGCAAGACCTTTGCTCCGTACCTGACCATTCTCTTCTGCTTCRTCCTGGTGTCGAACGTCATGGCGATCATTCCGGTCGCGCAGTTCCCGACCACGTCGCGGATCGCGCTACCGCTCATCCTTGCCCTGACGAGCTGGTTGATCTTCAACATCGTCGGTATCCGTGAGCAYGGATTCGGCGGCTACTTCAAGGACATGCTCGTTCCGGCGCCAACCGCGCCGCTGTTCGTGAAGATCATTCTCGCGCCGATCGAGTTCGTCTCGACCATCGTCGCCCGTCCCGCCACGCTTGCGATCCGGTTGTTCGCCAACATGTTCGCCGGTCACATGCTCCTGCTCGTGTTCGCCCTCGGCGCCGACTACCTGCTGCCCAAACCGCAGTTCATCTTCGGTGCGGTGTCCGGCCTGGTGGCGATCGGCCTCACCGCCTTCGAGTTGATGATCGACGTCCTGCAGGCCTACATCTTCAYGGTCCTGACAGCCGCCTACATCGGCGGAGCGATCTCCTCGCACGGCGGCGACCACGGTGACCACGACGCGGAGCATTCCCCGAGCCACGGCCACGAGGAGAGCGTTCCGCTCACCCCGGCCGCCGCGGCGGCGCGGGCCTGAAGCCAACCGCCCACGCGCACCGTGGGAGAGCCCCTCGGTGYATCGACCACAAGAAGGACGGATCTGAACGATGTCTCTCTCCGCGGCGTCCTCCGCGTTGCTTGCCGCTGATGACGCCATCAGCGGCAACATCGGGACGGTGGCCTACGGCATCGCCACCCTTGGTCCCGGCATCGGCGTCGGCATCATCTTCGGTCTGGGTGTGCAGGCGATCGCTCGCCAGCCCGAGGCCGAGCAGGTGGCCTTCCGATACATGCTGATCGGCTTCGCCGTCGTCGAGGCGCTGGCCCTCATCGGCTTCGTCGTGCCGTTCGTCTTCACCTGAGCCGGAGCGCCTGGTGCTGCAGACACTCATCCTTGCCGCCGAAGAGGGCGCGGAGCACGAGGACAGCGTCCTCATGCCGCCRCTCGCCGAGCTGATCGTTGGCCTGCTGGCCTTCGGCCTGCTCGTCGGCTTCTTCTTCTGGAAAATCTATCCCCAGATCCGCAGGACCTATGCGGAGCGGGCCGACCGTATCGAGGGTGGCCTCAACCGCGCCGAAGTTGCGGAGCGTGAGGCCAAGGCCCTGCTTGAGCAGTACCGCTCCCAGCTCGCTGAAGCCCGTACGGAGGCCGCCCGCATCCGAGAGGACGCGCAGGCCCAGGGGCGGCAGATAGTCGAGGAACTGCGCTCGCAGGCACAGCAGGAGGTCTCCGAGATCAAGGAGCGGGCCGACGCCGCGCTGGTGGCCGAACGGGCCCAGGTCGTCGCCTCGATCCGCCGTGAGATCGGTGAGATCGCGCTTGAGCTCGCCACCCGCATCGTCGGGCACGAGCTCCAGAGCGACGCGCGTCAGCGTCAGCTCGTCGATGACTTCATCGCGGGCCTCGACGAGGCGCCGCGTCCGGCGGTCGCCCCGGCCGGGCCGGGAGTCTGACGATGGAGGGAGCCAGCCGGCAGTCACTTGCCGCCGCCCGGTCGGTCCTCGACCAGGTGACGGCGGTGCCGATCGGCACCGTGACCAGCCCGGCGGCCTCGCCCGACGCGCGGCGGGTCGCCGATGACCTCGGCGCCGTCGCGGCACTGATCGGCCGTGAACCGACGGTGCGGCGCGCCCTCACCGATCCCGGTGCGCCGCCGCAGTCGCGGGTGGGTCTGGTCGGTCGCCTGTTCGGGACGCAGATCGGCCAGGGGTCCCTCGCGGTGGTGTCGGCGGCAGTCGCAGGCCGCTGGTCGCGGCCGGTCGACCTCCGCCTCGCGCTGGAGGAGCTCGCGGTCGAGGCCACGCTGGCCGAGGCCGAGGCCGCGGACGTCCTCGACGAGGTGGAGGACGAGCTGTTCCGGTTCGGCCGCATCCTGGGCCAGAACCCGCAGCTCTCGCTCGCGCTCACCGACCCGGCCGCGCCGGCGTCGGCGAAGGTCGCCCTGGTGGACCGGCTGCTGGCCGGCCGCGCCCACCCGGTGACCGTCCGGCTGGCTCAGCAGACGACCGCGGACCCCTCCCAGGGGGACATCGAGCGGCGGCTGGAGAGCCTGAGCCGGCTCGCGGCCGCCCGCCGTGGGCGGGTGGTCGCTGTCGTCAGGACCGCGACCGTGCTCGACGACGACCAGACCGCCAGGCTGAAGGCGGCGATCAGCCGCTTCTTCGGCCGCCAGATCCAGCTCCAGATCGACCTCGACCCGTCCGTTCTCGGTGGTCTGTCCGTGCGGGTGGGTGACGAGGTCGTCGATGGCACGGTCCTGCGCCGGCTCGCCGCGGCCCGCCGCGGGCTGACCCGTTAGGCCCGGACGCACGATGGGTGAGCGTAAGCCGGGCCCGGGGCCAGCACGGGTGCAGGGCACGGCAGTGACGACCGATGACCAGATCCACGCCAGCCATGAAGGACCAACGCGATGACTGAGCTGTCCATCCGGCCGGAGGAGATCCGCGACGCCCTCCGGGAGTACGTCGACTCCTTCCAGGCCACCTCCGGTGACCGGGAGGAGGTCGGCCGCGTCGTCGTGACCGGTGACGGGATCGCCCGGGTCGAGGGCCTTCCGCACACCATGACCAACGAGCTGCTGGAGTTCCACGGCGGCGTGCTGGGCCTGGCCCTGAACCTCGAGGTCGGCGAGATCGGCTGCGTCATCCTCGGCGAGGCCGAGCACATCGAGGAGGGCCAGGAGGTCCGCCGGACCGGCGAGATCCTCGCCGTCCCGGTGGGCGACGGCTTCCTCGGCCGGGTCGTCGACCCGCTGGGCCGCCCGATCGACGGCCTCGGTGAGATCGTCGCCGAGGGCACCCGCGCCCTGGAACTGCAGGCGCCGTCGGTGGTCGAGCGCCAGCCGGTGAAGGAGCCCCTCCAGACCGGCATCAAGGCCATCGACGCGATGACCGCCATCGGCCGGGGTCAGCGTCAGCTGATCATCGGCGACCGGCAGACCGGCAAGACGACGGTCGCGATCGACGCGATCATCAACCAGCGTGACAACTGGCTGTCTGGCGACCCGAAGAAGCAGGTCAAGTGCGTCTACGTCGCCATCGGCCAGAAGAAGTCGACGATCCGCGAGGTCGTCAACACCCTTGAGGAAGCCGGCGCGCTGGCCTACACGACCATCGTCGCCGCCCCGGCGGACGAGCCGGCCGGCTTCAAGTACATCGCCGCCTACACCGGCTCCGCCATCGGGCAGCACTGGATGTACAACGGCCAGCACTCGCTGGTGGTCTTCGACGACCTCTCCAAGCAGGCGGAGGCCTACCGGGCCATCTCGCTGCTGCTGCGCCGCCCGCCGGGCCGTGAGGCCTACCCGGGTGACGTCTTCTACCTGCACTCCCGTCTGCTCGAGCGCTGCGCGAAGCTCTCCGACGAGCTGGGCGGCGGGTCGCTGACCGGGCTGCCGATCATCGAGACGAAGGCCAACGACATCTCGGCCTACATCCCGACGAACGTCATCTCGATCACCGACGGTCAGATCTTCCTCGAGTCCGACCTGTTCAACCAGGGTGTCCGGCCGGCGATCAACGTCGGTACCTCGGTCTCCCGGGTCGGCGGCAGCGCCCAGGTCAAGGCGATGAAGTCGGTCGCCGGCCGCCTGCGCCTCGACCTCGCCCAGTACCGCGAGCTGGAGGCCTTCTCGGCCTTCGGTTCCGACCTGGACAAGGCGTCGCGTGACCAGCTCGCCCGCGGTGCCCGGCTGGTCGAGCTGCTCAAGCAGCCGCAGAACAAGCCGTTCGCCGTCGAGCGCCAGGTCGTCTCCATCTGGGCCGGCACCACCGGCAGGCTGGACGACGTTCCGGTTGCGGACATCCGCCGCTTCGAGGCCGAGTTCCTCGACTTCGTCGGGCGGGTCCACAGCGGCGTGTACGACACGATCGTCAACACCGGCAAGCTCGGTGACGACACGATCGGGTCGCTGGAGTCGGCGATCGCCGAGTTCAAGCAGCAGTTCACGCTGTCGGACGGCACCCAGCTGGTGAACGAGGCCACTCCCGACGCCCTCGACCCGTCCGCGGTCGAGCGCGAGGAGATCGCCGTCCACCGCCAGAAGTCGTCCTCCGAGACCACGGGCCGCTGACCCATGGCGGGCCAGCTTCGCGAGTACCGGCGGCGCATCAAGACGGTCAACTCGACCAAGAAGATCACCAAGGCGATGGAACTGATCGCCGCCTCGCGGATCGCCAAGGCCAGGGCGCGGGTCACCGCGTCCCGGCCGTACGCGGAGGAGATCACGCGAGTGATCACCGCCGTGGCGTCCCAGACGACGATCACCCATCCCCTCACCACCGAGCGCCCGACGCCGACCCGCGCGGCCGTGGTCATCGTCACCAGTGACCGCGGCCTGGCCGGCGGCTACAGCTCCAACGCGCTGAAGCGCGCCGGGGAGCTGGTCGAGCTGCTGCGCGAGGAGGGCAAGGAGCCGCTGCTCTACGCGGTCGGTCGCAAGGCGGTGGGCTACTACCGCTTCCGCGGCCGGACGCTCGCCGGCGAGTACACCGGCTTCACCGAGCAGCCGACGTACGCCAAC
This sequence comes from Parafrankia colletiae, assembly GCF_001854655.1. Lineage (GTDB taxonomy): Bacteria > Actinomycetota > Actinomycetes > Frankiales > Frankiaceae > Parafrankia > Parafrankia colletiae. The sequence goes on from NZ_MBLM01000152.1 coordinate 340,290, forward strand.
GCCAAGGAGGTGGCGGACGCTCTGATTCAGGCGTTCACCACCCCGACCGAAGAGGGCGGCGTCGACGAGATCCACCTCGTCTTCACCGAGTACATCAGCGCGATGACCCAGACCCCGGCGGCGCACCGGCTGCTCCCGATGGTGCTGCGCGAGCACGACGAGCCGCCGCCCGGCGGCCCGTTGCCGAACTACGAGTTCGAGCCGTCGGCCGAGGCCGTGCTCGACGCGCTGCTCCCGCGGTACGTCGAGAGCCGCCTCTACGCAGCGCTGCTGGAGGCGGCGGCCTCCGAGTCCGCGGCACGCCAGCGCGCGATGAAGTCGGCGACGGACAACGCCGAGGAACTGGCCAAGACCTACACCCGCGCCGCGAACCGCGCACGCCAGGACGCGATCACCCAGGAGATCTCCGAGATCGTGGGTGGCGCGAACGCTCTGGCGTCGAGCAACTAGGGGGCAGGGGTGAGACTCCGGCCCGTCGACACCGCAGAACGTCAAGCCCGAAGCCCGCGGCGGCGGGCAACGACAGTGAAACCGAGGACGCCATGACCGTCACCACCAGCTCGCCGGCCACGGCGGAGGGCCGGACTCCGGGGATCGGCCGAGTCGCCCGAGTCATCGGACCGGTCGTCGACGTCGAGTTCGCCCCCGACGAACTGCCCGAGATCTACACCGCCCTGCACGTCGAGCGCACCATCGACGGCCAGACCGCGGTCCTCACCCTCGAGGTCGCCCAGCACATCGGGGACAACACCGTCCGCGCCATCTCCATGCAGCAGACGGACGGCCTCGTGCGGGGTGCCCCGGTCCGCGACACCGGCGCGCCGATCTCGGTGCCCGTCGGGGACGCCACCAAGGGCCACGTGTTCAACGTGCTCGGCAAGCCGCTCGACGTCGAGAGCGTGGACGCCGGCACCTACTGGCCGATCCACCGCTCGGCGCCGACCTTCGACCAGCTCGAGTCGAAGACCGAGATGTTCACCACCGGCATCAAGGTCATCGACCTGCTCGCCCCGTACGTACGAGGCGGCAAGATCGGCCTCATGGGCGGTGCCGGTGTCGGCAAGACCGTCATCATCCAGGAGATGATCCGCCGGGTCGCCAAGGAGTTCGGCGGTGTATCGGTGTTCGCCGGTGTCGGCGAGCGCACCCGCGAGGGCAACGACCTGTTCCTGGAGATGACCGAGGCCGGCGTCATCGACGACACCGCGCTGGTCTTCGGCCAGATGGACGAGCCGCCCGGCACCCGGTTGCGGGTCGCCCTCGGCGCCCTCACCATGGCCGAGTACTTCCGGGACGTGCAGAAGCAGGACGTGCTCCTGTTCATCGACAACATCTTCCGGTTCACCCAGGCCGGCTCCGAGGTGTCGACGCTGCTCGGCCGGATGCCCAGCGCCGTCGGTTACCAGCCGACCCTCGCCGACGAGATGGGCGCCCTGCAGGAGCGGATCACCTCGACCCGGGGTCACTCGATCACCTCGCTGCAGGCGATCTACGTTCCCGCCGACGACCTGACCGACCCGGCCCCGGCGACGACGTTCACCCACCTCGACGCCAACACGGTGCTCGACCGTGCGATCTCCGACCTCGGTATCTACCCGGCCGTGAGCCCGCTCGACTCGAACTCCCGGATCCTGGACCCGCGCTACATCGGCCAGGCGCACTACGACACCGCCCGCGAGGTGCAGCGGATCCTGCAGCGCTACAAGGACCTGCAGGACATCATCGCCATCCTCGGCATCGACGAGCTCTCCGAAGAGGACAAGATCCTCGTCAACCGGGCTCGCCGGATCCAGCGGTTCCTGTCCCAGCCGTTCTTCGTGGCGGAGCAGTTCACCGGCATCCCCGGCAAGTTCGTCCCCCTCGAGGAGACGATCGAGTCGTTCCGCCGGCTCACCCAGGGCGACTACGACCACCTGCCCGAGCAGGCGTTCTTCATGTGCGGCGGGATCGAGGACGCCGAGAAGAACGCGGAGAACCTGTAATGCCGATGCGGGTGGCGATCGTCTCGCCCGAGCAGGAGGTGTGGTCCGGCGACGCCGACATGGTCGTCGCCCGGACCGTCGAAGGTGACATCGGTGTCCTGCCGGGCCACGTCCCGATGCTGGCGGTGCTGGTTCGTGACCAGACCGTCCGCGTGAAGGTCGGCTCGCAGGAGATCTCCGCCGGTGTCGACGGCGGCTTCCTCTCGGTCACCAAGGAAGGCGTCAGCATCCTCGCCGAGAGCGCGACGATCGCCTGACCTGGTTCGCCACCTGGTGCTTCTCCTGGCCCGGTTCCGGAGGCTGACAGCTGTGTCTGTCAGCCTCCGGACCGGGCCAGCGTCATGTCCGAGCTCGGGTGGCCGGTTCGCGCCGCCGGTCGGACGCTGCTACCGGCGCCAGACCCAGCCGCCGGCGCCCGGCTCAGCCGCCGGCGCCCGGCTTCCACAGCACGTCGCCGTCCGGGTTCGCGACCCGGGAGAGAATGAACAGCAGGTCGGACAGCCGGTTCAGATAGCGGGCGGGCAGCGGGTTCGTGGTCTCCGGCTCCGTCTCGAGCAGCGCCCAGCAGGACCGCTCGGCCCGCCGAGCCACCGTCCGCGCCACATGCAGCAGCGCCGCCGCCGGAGTACCACCAGGCAGGATGAACGAGTTCAGCTTCGGCAGCGCCTCGTTGTACCGGTCGCACGCCTCTTCCAACCGGTCGACATAGACGTCGGTGATCCGCAACGGTGGGTACCGCGGCTCGGCGACCACCGGAGAACACAGATCGGCGCCGACATCGAACAGGTCGTTCTGCACCTGGGCCAAGGTCGCTCGGACGTCCGCGCCGACCTCGCCCAGCGCGAGCGCCACGCCGATCGCCGCGTTCGTCTCGTCGACGTCGGCGTAGGCGGCGAGCCGCGCCGAGGTCTTCGGCACCCGCGACATGTCACCCAGGGCCGTCGTTCCGTCGTCGCCGGTCCGCGTGTAGATCCGGGTCAGGTGCACCGCCATGCCGTCACTGTAGGGGGGCGGCTGCGCAGGTGCCTGCGGTTGTGCCCTTCGCCTGGCCGCCTGCCGGGCCGACCGGTTCGAGGACGGTGTGCACGACGCTCGCGTCGTCGCTGACGCCGAACCTCGGGTGCCGGACGCGGCCGGGGTCCGCGAGCTCCGCCTCCCGCAGCCGGGCCACCAGGTGCTCGGCCGCGCCCGCGCGGACCGCCGCCAGCAGGGCGCCGTAGCCGTCCACAAGCCCGAACGGCTCGACCAGGCGGCCGAAGCCGTCCGAGCAGATCAGGACGTCCCCGGCGCCGGTCAGCGGGACGCTCAGGCTCCGCGCGTGGCGGGCGGCCTCCGGGACGTCGCCCAGAATCCAGGATCCGGCTTCGGTGTTGCGTCGCGCACGGTGATCCAGCAGGGTCGCGTGGATCCGTCCGTACGCTGTGGCCGGACTGTCGCCTCGGTCGAGATCCGCCCGTACCGTGCTCAGCAGCTCCTGTTCGACGCAGTCGTACTGCGGGTCGGTGAACACCCTCGGCCCCGTCCCGGCGCCGAGGCGGGAATCGGGGCTGTCGGGGCGGTCGGGGCCGTCGGGGCCGGCACCGGTGAACACCACGGGCGCGTCCCCGAGCAGGCAGAGTTCCAGCACGTCAGCGCGCTGCCGGACGACCGAGATCGCGGCGGTGGGAAATCCGGACGAGCGGCTCGTACCCGCCTCGGTCAGCCCGGCCCGCCGGCCGCGTTCGATCAGATGACCGATGAGGTCCGCCAGGACGTCCGTGAGCGTCAGCCCGTCCCAGTCGACGTCGGTGAGGAAGCTGCTGGCGACCGAACTCACCCAGGCGGCGCCGGGCAGGCCCTCGACGAGCGGCCCGGGCTCCAGAGCCGACGCCCCGTCGATGACCCACGCCCCGTCGGCGCGAGAGCCGACAGCATCCTCGTTGCAGGCCTTGCGGGACCAGCTCTTCGCCACCATGACGCGCATCCCCGGTCACCTTCCCGCCAGTCCGAGTCCGACTCCGAGGAGTATCGCCCCGAGTACCAGTGGTAGTAGACGCCGGGTTCCTCCGCCGCCGATGATCAGGACGTGGAAGCCCCAGAAGATCAGTAGGGTCACGCCGCCGGCCGTGGTGAGCAGGCCGGCGGCGGGGCCCGGCGGCTGGCCGGCCGCGATGTTGGCGCCGGTGGTGATGAAGGCGATCACCGCTGCCAGGAGCCCCATGATCTCGAGAATCTGGGTCCGGATCCGCCGCAGTTCCGTGGTTGCCTCCTCCTGACCGGCGCGGAGCGCCTCGGCCTGCTGGGCGTACTGGATGCGCGCGCGGATCAGCTGGTAGTCGCCGATGCGAAGCGCGTACTCGGTGCTGGAGCTGTCTTCCTCCTCGATCGCTCGCGAGATGCTCGCCCGCGCCGCACCGTACGCGCCGCGAAGGGTGGCGATGCGTGCGTGCGTGGCGTGATAGCGCGGATAGCTGCCGTGGCTCAGTGCAATCGCCTGCCGGACCAGCCGCTCGCCCTCCAGCAGCAGGCGAGCGTCGGCGTCGGCGTCGGCCTCGTGATGGTCGGCGATGATCGTGGCCGCGAGGTTCAGCACGCCCGGGATCGACGGCAGCTGCCGGACGGCCTCCAGCGCGAAGGTCAGCGCTGCCTGCCGGTTCGCGGGCTCGCCGTCGAGGGAGGAGTAGTACTCAGCCTGCATGAAGTAGAACATCGGATGCGTGCCGAACTCCGCCTGGTGGCGGTCGACATTCGCCCGGTGCGAACGATGGTCCCGCCGGCGCCAGGCGCGGGCCTGCAGGCAGTAGAAGGCATTGAACCTGATCTGCTCCGGATGGCTCAGGTCGGCCAGTACGTCAGCGAGGGCCTCGTCGGTGGCTGYCGGATCCCCGAGCAGGGCGCGGGCCTGGACGCCGTAGGAGGCATCCGTTTCGCGGGGCAGGGTGCTGAGACGCGCTACGAGCACTGCAGTCATCGAGGTTGCTTGATAGCAATTGGTAAGTTCCTCGCATGCATTCCGTGAGCGTAGCCGGTGTGGTACGCAGCGACGATGGTCTCCTCCTCTGCATCCGGCGGCGGGACAACGGGGCATGGCAGATTCCCGGCGGGGTCCTGGAGCAGGGAGAGACCTTCTACAGGCACTCATCCGTGAGGTTCGCGAGGAGACGGGGATCGTGGTCGAACCGGTGCGCCTCACCGGGATCTATCTGAATCTGCCGCGGGCGGCCGTGGCGCTGGTGTTCCTGTGCCGGGTCGCCGTGGCCGAGGCGGTGCCGGCGACCGAGACGGAGGAGGCCACTGCCGTCGAGTGGCTGGCTGTCGACGAGATCGTGCAGCGGTCGGTGCCCGCTTTCGCTGTGCGGGTGACCGATGCGCTGGCCGGCGGGCGGGAGCCGGTGCTGCGCCATCATGACGGCGTTCACCTGATGACATCCGGCTGAGGTGACGGCGGCGTCTGAAAACGGTCCGCGCTGTTCAGTTCGGCGGACGATTGGGCGTCGGGGCTGCCGGCCCTGAATTAGGTTATTTCTGTGCCGGATATCGGGGTGTGGGTGTAGCGGCGGGGGTCCTCCAGGGGGCTGTTTCTCCACCGTTGTCGGGGCTTGTGGGGGTCGACAGATCTCTGACCAGCGCTTCTTCTGACCCTTTCAAGGGTGGGGGGTCTCGGTGGCGGAGACAAAATGGCTTTCTGTGTCTCTTCGTGAAAGCGGGGATCGAAGGCTTGCGGGACGGGAATTTTATATGCTGTCAAGAGGTGTTCGGGGGTAGGTACCAAGAGCTCTCTATGCTCGCAAACGGAACACCTTCGCCTGCGGCGAAAGAATGGTCGCAGTGTCAGATTTCAGGATGCAAACTGCGGCTCGGGCCGCGATCATCTCCGCGCTGGCCGCTGGCCGCTGGCCGCTGGCCGCTGGCCGCTGGCCGCTGGCCGCTGGCCGCTGGCCGCTGGCCGCTGGCCGCTGGCCGCTGGCCGCTGGCCGCTGGCCGCTGGCCGCTGGCCGCTGGCCGCTGGCCGCTGGCCGGCCGCGGTCTGGGTGTGGTCTGGACCGCCCAATCTCGGGGTTGTTCTGAAGATCCACCCTGGAGCACCTAGCATCGGTGCCCGTGGAGCGCTTCGTCGTGACAGGCGGGACCAGGCTGGCCGGCGAGGTCGCCGTTCCGGGCGCGAAGAACTCGGTGCTCAAGCTGATGGCGGCGAGCCTGCTCGCGCCCGGCCGCACCACCCTGGAGGCGGTGCCGGACATCCTTGACGTGTCCGTGATGGCGGACGTCCTACGTGGCCTCGGTGCCGACACGCGGCATGACCGGGACGAGGGGCAGGTCGTCATCGACGTGCCCGACACGGTCGAGTCGACCGCCGACGCGGACCTGGTGCGCCGGATCCGGGCTTCGGTGGCGATCCTGGGGCCGCTGGTCGCGCGCTGCGGCGAGGCCCGGGTGGCGCTGCCCGGTGGGGACGCGATCGGCGCGCGGGCGCTCGACATCCACATGAACGGCCTGGCGAAGCTGGGCGCGGTCGTGGACGTCGAGGCCGGAGTGCTGGTGGCGCGTTCGTCCGGGCGTCTGCAGGGGGCGTCGATCTGGCTCGACTTCCCGAGCGTGGGGGCGACCGAGAACCTGGTGATGGCCGGTGTGCTGGCCAAGGGCACCACGGTGATCGACAACGCGGCGCAGGAGCCGGAGATCGCGGACCTGTGCGCGCTGCTCACGGCGATGGGCGCGCGGATCGATGGTGCCGGCACGTCGACGCTGGTCGTTGACGGGGTCGAAGGGCTGCGTCCGGTGGTGCACCGGACGGTCCCGGACCGGATCGTCGCCGGCACCTGGGCGATCGGCGCGTTGATGACCGGTGGGGACGTGATGATCCGCCACGGTCGCGCCGAGCATCTGGGGATCGTGCTGGAGAAGCTCACCGCCGCCGGGGCGTCGGTGGAGCTCGGCCCGGACGGCTTCCGGGTCAGGGCGGAGGGTCGTCCGCGGTCGATCGACGTCGTCACGCTGCCCTACCCGGGCTTCCCGACGGATCTGCTGCCGCAGGTGATCGCGCTGGAAGCGATCAGTGAGGGCACCTCGCTGATCACCGAGAACGTGTTCGACAGCAGGTTCGTCTTCTGTCGGGAGCTGCACAAACTCGGTGCGGACCTGCGCACGGACGGCCACCACGTGGTCGTCCGCCCCACGCCGCGGCTGGTGGGTGACTCGGTGCTGGCCTCGGACGTCCGGGCCGGCGCGGCGCTGGTCCTCGCCGGGCTGGTCGCCGAGGGCACGACAGAGGTCCGGGACGTCCACCACATCGACCGGGGCTACGCCCGGTTCGTGGAGACGCTCACCGGACTGGGCGCCCGGATTCGCCGCGAACCGTCCGAGGTCGCCGCCGCCTGACGGCCGCTGCCACCCCGGGCGCTCGGACGGCGGGCGGCGTCCGGGGCGGCAGCCGGTCTTATGTCAGCCGCAGGATGCGCCGGGCGCGGGCCAGGTCGTCGGCGAAGACCAGGACGTGCCTGCGCTGCGGCGCGGGCACGCGCGGCGCGCGGCCGTCACCTGAACCCGCGCCCGGCGCCTCGGGCGGGGGAGCAGGGGGGCCAGCCTGGCCGAGGGTGGCACGGACACCCTGGTCGCCCAGCAGCGCCCGCAGCTGCGCTGCCCGTGCCTCCGGCGCCGTAGCAACGGGCACGAGCAACCCGAAGTCCTCGGCGGCGCCCGTTCGCTCCGTCGCGCCGAGGACGTCGGTTGCGCCGGTGGCAGGCGAGATATCGGTGATGTCGGTCCCGCCGGTCACGTCGGCCGCGCCCGTCATGCCCGTCATGCCCGTCATCCAGTCCGCCCTCCGGTTCGGAGTCGGCCTGCTCTGCCGGGCAGGGCTGCCTGGCCAGGCCGGCTCGTCCGGCCCGTACCAGCTCGAGCCGTACCGGTCGGGCTCGTACGGCCCGCGGGTCCTGTCTGGTCCACCTGGCTCGTCCGGCAGGTCATCGACCGCGACCCCGCTCCCGGCCGGCGCGGACGCCGACATGAAACGCGTGGCGATCACGAGTGCGCCGACGGCGAGGAGAACCAGGGTCGGTCCATAGAGGAATCCGAGCGCGGTGGTCTCCACGAGCACCCCCTGTGTTGCCGGACCTGCGCCTGGGCGTCCCGCCCAGGGCTGAGGTTCGTCGCTGAAGAGCCCATGGTCGCACTGCGAACGGCGATCCGGCGGGCACTTGTGCCCACATTCGCCGACTGGGCCGGTCAAACGGAACATATGGGCGGCTTTGATGGGATCACTCGTTCGAATGAGCTGCGCGTGGCCGCTCCTGGGGGCGGGTGTCGACGTGGCCGTCGACGTCCCCGACCGCGGCCGCAGGTGCCCAACGGCAGGCCCCGACGACAGGTCCCGGGCAGYCAGCGCACGGCGGATCGGAGGCTGCGGCGGACGCGATGTCGGGACGGAACGCACGGACGGACGGACGGAGCGGGGTACCCGTGGYGCCCGGTGTCAGGGGCTGAGACCCAGGACACATCTCGGCGCGCCAGCTGGCCGATCCAGCGCGGGATTGCCGAACCCGCAGTACAGAGTGTGACCGGTCCGGCGCGAGACGACCGAGTCGGTCGGCTTGCCAGACGCCTATGGGAAATGGCCAGCCAAGGGGGCTGGTTGTGGACTCGCAGGTGGAAGGCCTGTGGAGCGTTGGTGTGGAGCCGCCATCGCCGCGATGCCGACAACTGCCTGACTCGTGCGGTATCCACACTGTGTGATTTTCGGGATCCCGGGCATCCGAACACTCGTCTCCCACGCCGCGGCCCGGGTCTACGGAAACTTGTAATCCGTACCCGGATCGGATGACCGGCTGTGCGGGGGACGCTAAAGTTCCTGGTGTCCCCGACGGCGCAGGCCAGTGTCGACGGGTGTTAACTTCTGTCCACTTCGCCGGTCAATTGACTCCTGGTGACCATGCATACTGAGGGTTTATGATCTCTGCGGATGAGTTCGCTGATCGGCTGTCCAAATCCGTGTCCGATCGGTTCGGTAACGCCGACTTCGGCGCGCGGCTTGGCGCCGACCTGGGCCTGGACTCCTATTCCATGCTCGAGGTGTATGCGTTGCTCGCCGAGATGGGTGTGGAGCTGCAGGAGCGGGACTGGCTTTCGGTTGGCACGCTTGGCGACCTCTATTCCTGCTACCGGGCTGCGGCCAGCGGTGGCATGGAGCCCGGCCCGCCGGTCGACCTTCCCTCCGGCTCCCTTCGTGCTTCGGGCCGCATCGGTTCGCCCGGTCCCCACGGATCATCTTCGCTGCTCGGGCCGGTCCAGCCCATGGGGTCGCCTGCGGCACCGCAGAGTGCCCGGCAGCCTCTGCTGCCGGTGGACCCGCGGCTGTCGGTCGTCGACAGTTCCCGGGAGCTCCCGGGCGCACTACAACCACCGCAGCGCGCTGGCCGGTTCTTTCGTCTGGCGCCGGTCCTGCCCCCAGCCCACCCGTTCCTTTACGAGCTGGCAGTGTCGCCCGATGTGGGGTTCCGGTGGCGGTACCGTGGCTCCGTCCCCAGCTATGCCCAGTTCGAGCAGGAACTCTGGCCGGGAATGATCGTCCAGTTTCTCGTGGAGTCGCTGCAGACCGGGGAGCCGGCTGGCAACGTCATCTGCTACAACCCCGATCTCGGGCTGGGRCACGCCTATGTGGGCGCGGCCATGGCTGGCCGCTATTCCGGCTCTGGTATCGCGATAGAGCCGGTCGTGCTCTTCACCCAGTATCTGTTCGACGTCTACCCCTTCAGGAAGCTCTACTTCGAGCTTCCCGAGTTCAACCTCGAGCAGTTYGGGAGTGCCGTCGGTGACCGGCTTCGGTTGGAAGGTCGACTGATTGATCATGACTACTACCGAGGACGGTACTGGGATCGCGTGATCCTCGCGCTCTACCGAGACGAGCCGTTGGCCTCGCTGCACGGACGAGACGCGGATCGGGTGGACGGTTCGACGGAGAGCTGATCGGTCCACACGTCTCGACAGCACGGCGGAGTTGCCTCCCGACTCTTGGAAGGACCAGCCACGTGGCATACCTCATTGACGCCATCGAGCGCGCCGCGAAGGACCGCGGGTCGGTCACGTTCCTCACGCCCGGCGGCCACCAGCGGATGACCTGGGCCGAGCTGTACGACGATGCGTCCGCGCTCGCGGCTCACCTGCACCGTCTCGGGGTGGGCCCACGTCCGCTGGTGGTTCTTGCCCTGACCTCCCGGCCGGCGGTCACGGCGGCGCTGGCCGGGTGGTTGACGGGCGCCAGTGTCACCTTCGCGCCCACCCCGGCCCGCACCATGGACACCGCCGGCTATCTGGCCGAGACGGGTCGGCGCATCGACTCCCTGGGTACACCGGTGGTGCTGGTGGGGTCGCCCTGGACCGAGGCGATCGACGCCCTGTCCGGCCCCGGACGAACCGTTGTGGAGCTTGACGCCGCCCTGGACACAGCGACGGCGGCTGCTCGCGGCGCTGCCGGGCGGCGGTGGCATCCGCCTCCGGTCGCCGAGGAGAGTGCCGCGATCCTGCAGCTCACCAGCGGGACGACGGACCGGCCGAAGACAGTCCGGATCAGCCACGCGAACCTTGCCGCGAACGTCGAGGCCATCAAGAGGGCCAACGGCCACAGCCAGGTGCACGGCCGGATGTTCTCCTGGCTGCCGCTCTCCCACGACATGGGCCTTGTCGGCGGYCTCATCCTGCCGATGAGCTGCGGCGCCTGCGACACCGTGCTCTCCAGCCCGGTCGACTATCTGGCCAACCCGGGGGGCTGGATGCGCCAGATCGCCCGGTACAGGGCGACCACCACCGTCGGCCCGAACTCCGCCTACGCACTCGCCGCGAAGCTGCTCGCCGCCGGGCCTGCTCTTGATCTCTCGTCACTGCGGCTGGCGCTGGTGGGTGGCGAGGCGGTTGACCCGGATGCGATGGACGCGTTCGCCGCCGCGGCGGCTCGGCACGGAGCGGACCCCGGGGTCGTGCTGCCCGCGTACGGTCTGGCGGAGGCCACCGTCGCGGTCACCCTCACGCCGCAGGGGCGTGGGTTGCGCTGTGACCTCGTCGACGGCGACGACCTGGAGAAGGCCGGTGTCGCCAGGCCGGTGTCCGGCGATGAGCTGCAGCGGGGGCGCCCCCGGCGGATGCCGCTGCTCGGTTCACCGGTCGACGGCCTGGAGGTCGCGGTCGTCGACCCGGAGACCGGCGCGCCGCTACCGGATCGCCGGGTCGGCGAGATCAGGATCCGAGGCACCTCGGTGACCGCCGGATACCACGGCGACAYGGCGGCAACCGAAGCGGCGATCACGCCGGAAGGCTGGCTGCTGACCGGTGACCTCGGCTATCTGGCAGACGGGGAACTGGTCGTGACCGGACGTCGCAAGGACATCATCATCATCGGCGGCCGCAACGTCTATCCCGACGAGGTCGAACGCATCGCGGCCCAGGTGCCGGGGGTACGGGCGGGTAACGTCGTCGCCTGCGCGGTCCGCCGCCCCGGCCCGCTCGGTGGCGAAGCGCTCGCCGTGGCCGCCGAGAGCCGGTCGGAGCGCACGGACGAGGTGCGCCAAGCTGTTCTTGAACGGGTACGTGACGTCCTGGGAATCACACCCCACGACGTCGTCATCCTGCCACCGGGCAGTATCCCGAAGACGCCGTCCGGGAAGYTGCAACGATCCGAGACGGCGCGGAGGCTCGGATGGTAGAGCAGACTGCCACCCCGGCGGAAAGTGCCATCGGCCTGGAACGGGCCGCGGAACTGGTGGAACTCCTGCTTTCCGCGTGGACTGACGGAAAACCTGCCCGCCGCCAGCAGACGCTCGACGCATGCTGCGTACCGGACGTCTCGTACATCAACCCGTTGTCGGCCGTCGAGGGCACGCCTTCGGTATCCGAACTGCTCGGGGCGATCCAGGCCCAGTACCCAGGCCTCACGCCCGTGCGGGTCACCGAGCTCGACCTGCATCACGGTTACGCACGGTTCGGGTGGGAGCTTCGTAACGGGGCCGGAACGGTCGCCCTCGTCGGCACCGACATAGTCGAGTGGACCGCTGACGGCAGCCTCATAGAGTCCATCATCACCTTCTTCGGGCCACTGCAGCCGCGCGTAGCGACCTACAGCTATCCCTGAGAAGCGTCACGGATGAATCGAAACGGATCGGTCGCCCGCTATGCGGTGGACCCCCACTGAGTGTTCAGGTCCGAAGCGAGTTGCGGAAGTACGTCAACGGCCAATGGACTGCGATCGCGACGTCGCCCGCTGCGGCGCGGGCGGGCGTTGCGGCTGGCTGTCCCCTGAGCCCCCGTCGGACGACACGGGCAGGGCCGGGGGAGGGCTGGCCTGCCCCAGGGTGGCACGGACGCCCCTGGGCGCCCAGCAACGCCCGCAGCTGTGCGGCCCGCGTCTCCGACGCCGTGGAGACCGGTGCGAGCAGCCCGAAGTCCTCCACGGGACCCGTTCTGTCCATCGCCCCCGCCTGGCCTGCCTGATCCCTGGCTCGTCCGGCAGGTCATCGACCGCGACCCCGCTCCCGGCCGGCGCGGACGCCGACATGAAGCGTGTGGCGATCACGAGTGCGCCGACGGCGAGGAGCACCAGGGTCGGTCCGTAGGGGAATCCGAGCGCAGTGGTCTCCCGAGCATCCCCTGGGTTGCCGGACCTGCCGCTGGGCCGTTCCGCCCAGGACTGAGGTTCGTCGTTGGAGAGCCCATGGTCGCACCGCAGACGCCCAGGGAGCGGGCACTTGGGCCCGCATCGGGCGGATGGACCGGTCAAACGGAACATATGGGCGACTTTGGTGAGATCATCCGCTTGGGTGGGCTGCGCGTGGCCCACTCCTGTGATCGGACGTCGGCGTGGTGGCAGGCGTCTCGACCGCAGCTGCAGGTGCCCAACGGCGGGCCCCGACGCGACAGGCCTCGGGCAGCCGACGCAAGGCGGATCGGAGGCCACAGTGGACGTGGTGTCGACGGCACAGGTGACGCGCACGGCGCGATCGGTGCGGAGGCCGGCCCGGGAGCCGCACCCGATGTCGGGCCGCGCGCCGGGCGCGGAGCCGGGCCGGGGGTCGGGTCGGCAGCCTGACCGGGTGCGGGCGGTCGGCGCGGAACTGGCCGAATCCGGCGGGAGCCAGACACTGCGGATCGTCGGCACGGTGGACGTCCGGTCCGTCGGCGAGCTGCGGACCCTTCTCCACGCCGCGATCGACGCGGGCCGGGGCCCGCTGCACGTGAACGTCGGAGGCCTGGAGCTCACGGACCATGCCGGCGTCGGAGTGCTGCTCGGCGGAGCCCGCCGGGCACGGTCGATCGGCCGCTCACTGGTCCTGCTGGACGTCTCCGCGGCGCTGTGGCCGCTGCTCGCGGTGGACCGTCTGGGCCRGCTGCTCCGGGTCCGCCCTGCGGCCGATGCCGGTGGACCGGCCGGAACGCAGGCGGGGCGCCGGTCGCCCGGACCCGGTCCGGCCGTGGTCGGCGGCGTGGCCTGACCCGTGCGGAGCGGCCGTGAAATTCGTCACCAGGAACGACCGGCAGCGAACATTGAGTGATCGAGGTATGCCCATCGGCGGACGCCGAAGCGCCATAGGGCATGCTTTCCCGATAATCAGGCCGGGCCGTGGCATGGTGGAGGGCAGACACAGACATGCTGGACGTGGAGGTGCCCGCAGGGGTGAACCCAGCCAGTGGCCGCGTGGCCGGAGCCGGCGCCGCGACATGGGCCCAGCAGAACCGGTCTGTCCTCGTCGCCGGGTCGTTCGTCGTCGCGGTGGTGCTCGGCGTGGTCCTAGGCCTCGCCTGGGCCTCCGACACCTCGGCTCCGGCCGGCACCACCGCCACCGAGCAGCCTGACAACCCGATCCTGCGGCAGCCCACGCCGCCGACCATCCCCTGGGACTCCCAGAACCCCCGGGTCGCTGTCGGTGACGCGCTCTCCCTCAGCCTGCAGCCCGGCGAGCGGGAGGCGTTGCGGGAGCCGTTGCGCTGGCTTGCCGCCTACGAGGTCCGCGACCGCACGGGCGCGGCGGCACCTGTCCTCGCGGACGTCAAAATCACCGAGAACACGCTGTTCTACGGCGCGGTCCGCGGCGTGGACGTCCAGCAGGACGAGTTCTGGGCTGTCGGGATGACCGAGATCGCCGGCGTCTCCGGAGCCGAGGCCCCCAACCCGCACGTCTGGAAGCGTGTCCGCAGCGAGCCCTGGACGCTCGTCGACAACGGGCCCCAGGCGTGCACGAAGATCCCCGCTGTCCTGCGAACCGTGTGGGGCGGTCCCAGCTCCTGCGCCGCGAGCTGACGAGGCCCGGCCTCTCGCCGCGGACAGGCCCGTTCCGATCAGATCGGGCTCGAACCGCATCTCCGTGCCGTCCGCGCCGCCCGGCGGGCATCCCGGGCGCGTCCCGGGGAGCGTCCTGCGCTGTCCGCCGGGCACCTTCGTCGGTCAGTCAGGTGGGCCGGTCGGACGGGTGAACGGCGGCTGTCCGGTGGATGTCGCCACAGTGCCGGACGGGTGTCGCGGGGCTGTCCAGCAGGCGTCCTTCCGGTGCCGTGCGGAGGTCCGGTCCGTGAGTGGGCGGCGTCCGGGCCGTGACCGCCGGACGTCCGAGGGGTGACCGGGGGGCGTCCGGCCGGGAGTCGGGACGCTCACATCCCAGGCGCCCGAGGGGCTCCGGCCGTTACTCTGCTCCGGTCGCCGACGGCTGGAGATGCGGCGAACAGCGTCCCTGCCCCGGTCCGGCGAAGGTGACCACCACACGACGATGCGCTGGCGCAGGCCATGCACGTTCTCGACTACTGGTGCAGCCACCTGTGGTCGCTGGTTCGCGGGCACCCCCGGGCCGCACGGAGCGCGAGGAGACGGCGATGACGGACAGTGCCCTGCCGGAGCGGGATCGGCCGTGGATTATCCGGACGTATGCGGGTCATTCGAGTCCGGTGGAGAGTAATGCGTTGTATCGGCGGAATCTGGCGAAGGGGCAGACGGGGTTGTCGGTGGCTTTTGATCTGCCGACGCAGACGGGGTATGACCCTGATCATGTGCTGGCGCGGGGTGAGGTCGGCAAGGTAGGGGTGCCGGTCGCGCATCTGGGTGATATGCGGGCGTTGTTCGATGAGATTCCGTTGGCGAAGATGAACACGTCGATGACGATCAACGCGACGGCGATGTGGTTGTTGGCGTTGTATCAGGTGGTGGCGGAGGAGCAGGGGGCYGCGCCGGGTGAGCTGACGGGGACGACRCAGAACGACATTGTGAAGGAGTATCTGTCGCGGGGGACGTATGTGTTTCCGCCGGGGCCGTCGTTGCGTCTGGTCACGGATCTGGTGGCGTACACGGTGACGGAGGTTCCGCGGTGGAACCCGATCAACATCTGTAGTTATCACCTGCAGGAGGCGGGGGCGACGCCGGTGCAGGAGCTGGCGTATTCGTTGTGCACGGTGATCGCGGTGTTGGATGCGGTGGTGGCGTCGGGGCAGGTGCCGGCGGAGCGGATGGGGC
>NZ_MBLM01000153.1 GCF_001854655.1 Parafrankia colletiae
GGCGGCGTGTGTGGCGGGAGTTCTGTCGCTGGACGATGCGGCGCGAGTGGTGGCCGTACGTAGTCGGCTGATCGGGCAGAGCCTGGCCGGTCGCGGGGGGATGGTGTCGGTGGCGTTGCCGGTCGCCGACGTCGAGGCGGCGTCGGCCCCGTGGGCCGGCAGGGTCGAGGTGGCGGCGGTGAACGGGCCGTCGGCGACGACAGTGGCGGGGGAGCCGGCGGCACTGGCGGAGATGCTGGCCCGCTGGGAGACCGACGGGGTGCGGGTCCGGCGGCTGCCGGTCGACTACGCCTCCCACACCAGCCAGGTGGAGGAGCTCCGCGAGCGCCTCGTCGCCGACCTGGCCGACGTCACACCCGGCCCGGCGGACGTCGAGTTCTGGTCGACGGTGACCGGCGGCCCGGCGGACCCGACGGGCCTGGACGGCGACTACTGGTACCGCAACCTGCGCTCCACCGTGCGCTTCGGCACCGCCGTCGAAGCCCTGCTCGCCGACGGCTGCCGGACGTTCCTCGAGGTCAGCCCGCATCCGGTGCTCACCGCCGCGGTCACGGGCACCGCGGAGGCGGCCGGCGTCCACGATGCGGTCGCCGTCGGGTCGCTGCGCCGGGACGACGGCGGTCTGCGCCGGCTGGTCGCCGGCGCGGCGGACCTGTGGGTGCGCGGGGTGGCGGTGGACTGGGGGCCGCTGCTGGCCGGCGGACGTCCCGTCGACCTGCCGACCTACCCGTTCGAGCACCGGCACTACTGGCTGGACAACCCCGCCCTGCGCACCGGGGCAGTCCGTGATCACCAGGACCGCGACCGCGGCCGGGACGTCCTCGACGGACTGCGCTACCGGGTCGGCTGGGAGCAGCTGCGCCCGTCCGCGGACGGGCCGCTCCTACCGGACGACCCCGGCGTGGCCGGCACCTGGCTGCTGCTCCTCCCACCCGCATCCGACAGTGCACCCTCCGCACCGCCTACCGGCGACGCGGACGCGGACGCGGTGCCCGGCGCCGAGGACGCGGTGCCCGCGGGGGTGGCGCTGGCGCTCGCCGAAGGCGGTGCGGAGGTGGTCAGCGTGCGCCTCGGTCCCGAGGATCTGACGCGGGACGCGCTCGCCCGCCGCCTGGAGACCTGGGGCGCAGGCCAGGATCCCCCGGTGCGTGGGGTGCTGTCGCTGCTGGCCCTGACCGGCGCGGAGCAGCCCGACCGGCCTGGCCTCGGCGCCGCGGTGGCCGCGACGCTGGCGCTCGTGCAGGCGCTGGGCGACCTGGAGGTCGAGGCGCCGCTGTGGTGCCTCACCCGCGGAGCGGTGTCCACCGAGGCCGGCGACGCGGTGGCTGATCCGTCCCAGGCGCAGGTGTGGGGCCTGGGACGGGTGGCCGCGCTGGAGCACCCGTCCCGCTGGGGCGGGCTCGTCGACCTGCCCGGCACCCTGGACGCAGCCGCCCGCGGGCGGCTGCGTGCCGCCCTGCGCGGGACGTCCGGCGAGGACCAGCTCGCGATCCGGCCGGGCGGAGTGCTCGTCCGGCGCCTGTCGCGCGCCCCGCTCGGTGCGGGCCCGCCGGTACGGCGGTGGCGGCCGCGCGGGACGGTCCTGGTCACCAGCGGCGGCGGGCCGCTCGGCCCGTACCTGGCCGGCTGGCTGGCCGACCAGGGCGCCGAGCATGTGGTGCTCGCCGGGCCGCACCGCCCGGACGACCTCGACCTGGCCGCGCTGCACGCGGACGGCACCGCTTCGCGGCCCTTCCGGCTGACCGTGGCCACCTGTGACCCCGCGGATCCGGATGCACTGGCCGCCGTCGTCCGGGAGCAGACCGCGGCCGGGAAGACGATCCGCTCGGTCGTGCACGCGGCGGCGCTGCTCGGGCTGCGGCCCCTCGACGATGTCGCACCCGGCGAGCTCGCGGACGTCCTCGCCACCAAGGCGGGCGCCGCGCAGCGCCTCGACGAACTGTTCGACACCGACACCCTGGACGCGTTCGTGCTGTTCTCCTCGGTCGTCGGGATCTGGGGCAGCGCCGACCACGCTGCCTACGCCGCCGCCAACACCCACCTCGACGCGCTCGCCCAGCACCGCCGCGCCCGCGGCCTGCCGGCGACCGCGATCGCCTGGGGCCTGTGGCGCCCCCTGTCGACCGACACCGACACCGACACCGATGCGGGCGAGGCGGAGCGGCGGCAGCGGGCCCGCGGGCTGGGTTTCCTCGACCCGCCGCTCGCGCTCGCGGCCCTGCGGCAGGCGCTGGACCACGACGAGACCCAGATCGTCGTGGCGGACATCGACTGGGACCGGTTCATCCCGGTGTTCACCTCGGCCGGGTCCCGTCCACTGCTCGACCCGCTGTCCGAGGCGCCTGCAGGTGCCGCACTCGACGCTGGTGCCGAGGAGGTGCCGCCGCTGGTCCGGCGGCTCGCGGCGCTGACCGCCGGCGAGCGTGACCGGGCGCTCCTCGACGAGGTCCGGGCCCGGGCGGCGGCCGTGCTGGGGCATGCCGACCCGTCCGCGGTGGGTGCGCAGCGGGCGTTCCGGGATCTCGGTTTCGACTCGCTCACCTCCGTCGACCTGCGCAACCGGGTCGGCGAGGCGCTCGGCCTGCGGCTGCCGGCCACGCTGGTGTTCGACTATCCGACGCCGGCGGCGCTCGCCGACTTCCTCCGCGACGAGCTCGCCGCGAGCGGCCTGACCGGGCCGTCGACCGCGGGCACCCCCGGCATGGCGAGTGCGGCTGCGGGGGCGGTGCCGGGCGGGATCGCGGCGCGGCCCGGCGCCGTCGACACGGATCCGGTCGCGATCGTCGCGATGGCCTGCCGGCTGCCCGGCGGGGTCCGCACCCCCGAGGACCTGTGGCAGCTCCTCGCCGAGGGCCGCGACGCGATCAGCGAGTTTCCGGCCGACCGCGGCTGGGACCTCGACGCGCTCTACGACCCGGACCCGGAGCGTGCCGGGACGTCCTATGTCCGCCACGGCGGTTTCCTCGACGGCGTCGCCGACTTCGACGCCGAGTTCTTCGGCATCGGCCCCCGCGAGGCCCTGGCGATGGACCCCCAGCAGCGGCTGCTGCTCGAACTGTCCTGGGAGGCGCTCGAACGGGCCGACATCGACCCCACCACCCTGCACGGAACAGCGACGGGCGTGTTCGTCGGCACGAACGTCCAGGACTACGGCCCGCGGGCGATGGCCGCGGCCGAGCCGATGGAGGGCTACATCGGCATCGGCAACGCCGCCAGCGTGATGTCCGGCCGCATCTCCTACGCCCTCGGCCTGCACGGACCGGCCGTCACGATCGACACCGCCTGCTCGTCCTCGCTCGTCGCCCTGCACCAGGCGGTGGCGGCGCTGCGCAGCGGGGAGTGCTCGCTGGCACTCGCCGGCGCGGCGGTCGTGATGTCCTCGCCGCTGATGTACGTCGAGTTCAGCCGGCAGCGCGCCCTGTCCCCGGACGGCCGCTGCCAGGCGTTCGGCGCGGGTGGCGACGGCACCGGGCTCTCCGAGGGCGTCGGGATGCTCGTCCTGGAACGGCTCGACGACGCCCGCCGCAACGGACATCCCGTGCTCGCCGTCGTCGAGGGGACGGCGGTCAACTCCGACGGGGCGTCCAACGGGCTGAGCGCACCGAACGGCCCCGCGCAGCAGCGGGTGATCCGCCAGGCGCTCGCCGCCGCGGGCCTCACCCCTTCCGACGTGGACGCCGTCGAGGCGCACGGCACCGGCACGAAGCTGGGCGACCCCATCGAGGCCCAGGCGCTGCTCGCCACCTATGGCCGGGGCCGCCCGGCGGACCGGCCGCTGTGGCTGGGATCGCTCAAGTCCAACATCGGCCACGCCCAGGCCGCCGCCGGTGTCGCCGGAGTGATCAAAATGGTGCTGGCGATGCGGCACGGCCAGCTGCCGCGGACCCTGCACGCCGCCGAACCCACCCCGCACGTCGACTGGAGCACCGGCACCGTCCAGCTGCTCGCCGAGCCGAGACCCTGGCCCGACCGCCCCATCGCCGGCACAACCTCGGACGTCCAGCGACCGGACGCGGGGAAGCGCGACGGGCGCGGGCCGCGGCGGGCCGGGATCTCCGCCTTCGGGATCAGCGGCACCAACGCCCACGTGATCGTCCGCGAAGCGCCCGGCGGCGACGACGCCCCGACGATCCACGACACTGCCGCTCCCGTGGCGATGCCCGCCGTGTCCGTGCCCGTGCCCGTGCCGATTCTGGTGTCGGCACGCAGCGAGCGGGCGCTGCGCGCCCAGGCGCGGCGACTGGGCGATCATCTCGACGCCCATCCCGATCTGGCCGTGGCGGATGTCGGTCTCGCCACCGCCGCCACCCGCAGCCGCTTCGACCACCGGGCCGTCATCGTCGGCACCGATCGCGCGGGGCTGCGCGCGAGTCTCGCCCGGCTCGGCGCGGAGCCTGGCTCCGCGGACGACGCCCCGGCCACGTTCACCGCGCCGATCGACAGCATGGACGTCCCGGCCGGCGCCGCGGGGGTGCTCGCCGTGCGTGGCCTGGTCCGTCCCGGCCCGCGGGTCACCTTCGTCTTCCCCGGGCAGGGCTCGCAGTGGGCCGGCATGGGACGGGAGCTGCTCGCCTCCTGCCCAGCGTTCCGCGAGCGGATGGCCGCCTGCGCCGAGGCGTTCGCCCCGTACCTCGACTGGTCCCTGCTCGACGTCGTCGGCGGGGCCGTGGACGCGCCGCCGCTGGAGGCCATCGAGGTGATCCAGCCGGCGCTGATGTCGATGATGGTGTCGCTGGCCGCAGCCTGGGAGGCCTACGGCGTCACCCCGGCGGCGGTCGTCGGCACCAGCCAGGGTGAGGTCGCCGCCGCCCACGTCGCCGGCCTGCTCTCGCTTGACGACGCCGCCCGTGTCATCGCGCTGCGCAGCCGGCTGCTCGCCGACCGCCTGCTCGGCCGCGGCGCGCTTGCGTCCGTCGCGCTGCCCGCCGTCGACGTCGCCGCCAGGCTGGCCCGCTTCGACGGCCGGCTCGCCGTCGGCGGCGTCAACGGACCCCGCCAGGTCACCGTCGCCGGCGACACCGACGCGCTCACCGAACTGCTCGCCGAACTGGATGCCGCCGGCGTGCGGGCCCGGATGGTCGCCGCCTCCGTCGCCACCCACTGCGCCCAGGTCGACGACATCCGCGCCGAACTGACGGACATCCTGCGGCCGGTGACCGCCACCCCCGGCCGGATCCCCTTCTACTCGACCGTCACCGKCGGCCTGCTGGACGGCACCGGCACCGGCACCGCCACCCAGCCCGGCCCCGACTACTGGTACTCCAACACCCGCGAGCCAGTGCTGTTCGACGCCGCCACCCGGGCGATGCTCGCCGCCGGCTTCGACACGTTCATCGAGGTCAGCCCCCATCCGGTGCTCGGGTTCGGGCTCACCGAGACGGCCGACGAAGCCGGCGGCGACATCGCCGTCCTCCCCACCCTGGAACGCGGCCGGGGAGGGCCGGACCGTTTCCTCGCCGCGCTCGCACAGGTCCACGTCCGCGGCGTGGACGTCGACTGGCGGCCGGCGTTCGCGGGCCCGCCCGCCCGCCCCACCGCCCTGCCGACCTACGCCTTCCAGCGCCGGCGCTTCTGGCCGCGGGCGTCCGCACCCAACCTCGCCGCCACGTTCGGCAGCGGCGCGGCGTCCACCGGCCTGGCCTCCGCCGATGGCCGGGAGACGTCGGGGCATCCGGGTCATCCGCTGCTAAGCGCGGCCGTCCCGCTGGCCGACGGCGGCCTGCTGCTGACCGGCCGGATCGTCCCAGCGGCCCATCCGTGGCTCGCGGGCCACACGCTGGCCGGCGTCCCGGTCGCGCCGGACGCCGTCCTGCTGGAGCTGGCCATCCGCGCGGGCGACGAGGTGGGCGCGGACGCGGTGACCGAGCTGACCATGGCCGAGCCGCTGCTGCTGCCGGAGACCGGGGCGCTGCGCGTCCAGGCCCGGATCAGCCCGCCCGACGGCACCGGCCGCCGCACACTGACCCTGCACACCAGCCCGGACGACGTTTCCACCGATGCCCCCTGGACCACCCACGCGACCGCGACACTGACCGACAGCACCTCCCCGGCGGCAGAGGACGACGTGTCGCCCGGCGAGGTGCCGGGTGGCGAGGTGCCGGGTGGCGCAGTGGCGCTCGAGGGCAACGTCGATCTGACCGCCTGGCCTCCCGCCGGCGCGGCACCGCTGGACGTCGATGCCCTCCACGCCGATCTGCGCGCGGCCGGCCACGGTGACAGCCCGGCGGACGGCCCACGTCTGACCGCGGTGTGGCAGGGAGCGGCAGGCCTGTTCGCCGAGGTCGCCGCTGGTGACGACGTCAACGAGGCCGACGGCATCGGCGGTCAGGACGCGGCCGCGGGCATCTCCGGAGCGGGCTTCGACCTGCACCCGGCGCTGCTCGCGGCCGCCGGGCAGCTCGTGCTCTGGCACCACCTGACGAACAGCCCGGCCGCACCTCCCGGTCAGTCGGCATCCGCTGACCGCACCCCGCCGATCGGGGCGCCGCCCACCGCGCCGATCGTCCTGCCCCGGACCTACCGGGACGTGCGCCTGCTGGCAACCGGCACCCGGACCGTCCGGGTGCACGTCCACCCGGCGGGATCCGACACGGTCGCGCTGGCCCTCGCCGACCACACCGGCGCACCGGTCGCGACCATCGGCGCGATCGCCTTCGGGCAGACCGAGCCCGAACGTCTGCGCTCCCGCCCGGCCGTGGTCGCCGACGCGATGTTCGCACTCGACTGGGTGCCCGTCACCCCGCCCGCCCTTCCCGCGGCACCGGCCGGGCCGGCGCTGCGCTGGGCCGTGGTGGGGCCGGATCCGTTCGGCCTGCGCACCGCCCTCGCACTGGCCGGCGTGACCGTCCACGGCTGCGCCGATCTCGCCGAGGCGGCCGACGGCGGTGGCAACGGCGCGGCGCGGCCTGTTCCGGACGTCGTCCTGGTCAGCTGCACCCCGCCGGAGACGTTTGCGGCGACGTCCGGAGAGCCCGCCGCCACCGCGGTGGCCGTGCGCGCCAGCCTGGGTCAGGCGCTGGAGCGGGCACAGGCCTGGCTGGGCGACGACCGCTTCGCCGCCACCCGTTTCGTCGCCGTGACCCGCGGCGCGGTGACTGCCGTCCCGGGCGACCGGGACGTCGATCTCGCCGCCGCCGCGGTGTGGGGCCTGCTCGGCTCGGCCGCGTCCGAGAACCCGGACCGGTTCCTGCTCGTGGACGTCGACGCCGTCCCGTCCTCACCGCGGACCCTGCCAGCGGCCCTCGCCTCCGGGGAACCGCGGGTCGCCATCCGGGACGGCCTGCTCCTGGGCCAGCGTCTCGTCCGCGCGTCGGCAGTGCCCGCTGCTGCCGTGCCGGCGACTGCCCTCGCGCCCCCGGCTGCCCCCGCACCCGCGGCCGCCACCCCTGCCACCTGGCGGACGGACGGCACCACGCTGATCACCGGCGGTACGGGAACGCTCGGCGGGCTGGTCGCGCGTCATCTGGTCACCGCGCACGGTGTCCGGCACCTGCTGCTGGCCAGCCGCGGGGGCTCAGGCACCCCCGGTGCCGCCGCCCTCGTGGCGGACCTCACCGCGCTGGGCGCGCAGGTCACGGTCGCGTCCTGCGACGTCGCGGACCGGGCCGCGCTCGCCGCCCTGCTCGCCTCGATTCCCGAGGACCGCCCGCTGGCCGCGGTCGTGCACACCGCGGGGACCCTCGACGACGGTGTGCTCGGCTCGCTCACCCCCGAGCGGCTCGACCAGGTGCTGCGCCCCAAGGCGGACGCCGCGCTGCACCTGCACGAGCTGACCCGTGGCCACGACCTGGCCGCCTTCGTGCTGTTCTCCTCGTCCGCGGCGACCTTCGGCAGCCCCGGGCAGGGCAACTACGCCGCCGCCAACGCCTTCCTGGAAGCGCTCGCCCACCACCGCCGGGCGGCTGGGCTCCCCGCGGTGGCCCTCGGCTGGGGCTACTGGGCGGCCCGCGGTGCGATGGCCGCCCACCTCGACCCCACCGAGCTACGTCGCCGGATGACCGGCAACGGGCTGCTCCCGATCTCCGCCGCGGACGGCATGGCCCTGCTCGACGCCGCCCTCGCCGGCGACCGGCCCGTCCTGCTGCCCATGCGGATCAACCTGCGGGCGCTGCCCGCGGACGCCGCCGGGCCGCTGCTGCGCCACCTCATCCGCACCCCGCGGCGCCGGACCGTGCCCGGCACCACCGACGACGCCGGCGCCGGTGCCGCCGGGCCCACGCTGGCCGCGCGTCTCGCCGGACTCAGCACTGCCGAACGCGACAAGACCCTGTTGGACGCCGTCTGCGTCATCGCCGCGGCCGCGCTCGGCCACACCTCCGCGGACGCGGTGGCCCCGCACCGCCCGTTCAAGGAACTCGGGTTCGACTCGCTCGCCTCGCTGCAGTTCCGCAACCGGCTGACCGCCGCCACGGGCGTACGCCTGCGTCCGATGCTCGTCTTCGACTTCCCGACCCCCGCCGCGATAGCCGGCCACCTACGGGACCAGCTGTTCACCACCACCCCAGGCGCTGCCGCCGGTCCCGTAGCCGCCTCCGCCTCTCCCGGCCGGAAGCACGCCGAGGACGCGATTCCGGCCACGGCGGCGGGCGAACCGGTCACCATCGCCGGCCAGCGCGGAGGAGAGCGAGCGGGAGCGGGAACCGACGCGGGCGTGGGTCTGGACGCCGCGTTCGACGAGATGGACGCCGACACCCTGATCCGGCTGGCCCTCGGTGACAACGACTCCTGACCGGAACGAACGAGGTCCCGTCCGCACGACCCCGCCTCGTCCGCACGACCCCGCCTCGTCCCCACGACCCGTCCCGTCCGCACAACCGACCCTCCCGGAGGCATGGTGACCGCGTCCGCCGACCGGCTGCTCGAAGCGCTGCGTGCGACGATGAAGGAGAACGAACGGCTGCGCCGGCAGCTCGCCGCGACGTCCGAACCGATCGCCATCATCGGGATGGCCTGCCGTTTCCCCGGCGGCCCGCGCACCCTGCGCTCCCCGGACGACCTGTGGCGGTTCGTCACGGTCGGCGGTGACGCCATCTCCGGATTCCCGGACAACCGCGGGTGGGACACCTCGTCCCTGCCCTGCTTCGGCGGTGGCTTCCTGCACGACGCCGCCGACTTCGACCCGGAGTTCTTCGGGATGTCGGAGAACGACGCCCTGGCCACCGACCCGCAGCAGCGCCTGCTGCTGGAGACGTCCTGGGAGGCGTTCGAGCATGCCGGCATCGACCCGCGCACGGCGCGGGGCAGCAGCACCGGCGTGTACTTCGGCGTGATCTTCCACGACTACGGCTACCGGCTGCGCCCGCCCCCGCCGGGCATCGACGGCTACACCTACTTCGGCAGCGCCGGGAGCATCGCGTCCGGGCGGGTCTCGTACACACTCGGGCTCGAAGGCCCCTGCGTCACCCTCGACGCAGCCTGCGCCTCGTCCCTCGTCGGCCTGCACCTGGCCAGCCAGGCCCTGCGGCGCGGCGAGTGCACGCTGGCGCTGGTCGGCGGGGTCTCGGTGCTCGCCACCACCGAACTGTGGGAGGAGACGACCCGCCAGGGCCAGGGCCTCGCCCCGGACAGCCGCTGCAAGTCGTTCGCCGCGGCGGCGAACGGCACCGGTATCTCCGAGGGGGTCGGCGTCCTGCTCGTCGAGCGGCTCGGTGACGCGCGGCGCAACGGCCATCCGGTGCACGCGGTGGTGCGCGGCAGCGCCGTCGACCAGAGCGGTGCCACCAACGGCTTCACCGCCCCCAGCGCCGCCTCCCAGGAACGCCTGATCACCCGCGCCCTCGCCGACGCCGGCCTCACCCCCGACGACGTCGACGCCGTCGAAGGCCACGGCACCGGCACCCCCGTCGGCGACCCGATCGAACTCGCCGCCCTGCACGCCACCTACGGCCGCGGACGTCGGCCCGACCGGCCGCTGTACCTGGGCTCGCTGAAGTCGAACCTGGGCCACACCCAGGCGGCAGGCGGGGCCGGCGCCATCATCAAGGCCGCGCTGGCCATGCGGCACGGCACCCTCCCGCGTACCCTGCACGTGGACGCCCCGACCCCGCACGCCGACTGGTCTGACGGCACCATCGCCCTGCTCACGCAGCCGCAGCCCTGGCCGGCCACCGACGGCCGCCCCCGCCGGATCGGCGTCTCCTCCTTCGGCGCCAACGGCACCCTCGCCCACGCGATCCTCGAACAGCCCCCCGCCGATCCCGCTGACGAACTTCCCACCGGGCCTTCCACCGGGTCTTCCGCCGAGCCTGCAGTCGGGCCCGCGCTGGATGTCGTGCCGTGGCTGCTGTCGGCGCGGTCGGCGGCCGGCCTGCGCGGCCAGGCCGAACGGCTGCTCACCCGCCTGACCGAACGGCCCGAGCTCGCCCCGGTCGACGTCGCGTACTCGCTGGCGACCGGCCGCTCCGCCCTCGAACACCGCGCGGTGCTCGTCGCCCGTGACTCCGCCGCCTTCCGGCGCGGCCTGGCGGCCCTGGCAGCGGGCTCCGACCCGGAGGCGACCGGCCCGGACGCCTTCGCCAGCGCCTCCACTGTCACGGTGACCCGGGGAGCTGCCGGCGCCGAGGGCACCGGCCTGCCCACGTCGGACGGCTCGACGTCCGGACCGCCGCTCGTCCTGGTGTTCCCCGACCAGCCCGACGCGCTCGCGGGAACCGGCAGCGCGCTGGCCGGGCGCTTCCCGGCCTTCGCAGCCGCACTGCGCACCGTCGGCCCGGCACCCGACGAGCCCTCGCGGGCGGTCTGGACGGGATTCGCCGTCCAGGTGGCCCTGGCCCGACTGCTGGAATCCTGGGGAGTGCGTCCGGACGTCCGCCTCGGTCAGGGATCCGGCGAGATCGCCGCCGCGTACCTGACCGGCACCCTCACCCTCGACGACGCCCGCGCCCTCATCTCCGCGCCGCCGTCACCCGCACCCTCATCCGGGCCGATTCCCTGGGACGTCCACCGCATCCCCGCGAACGCGATGACGGTGATCGTGGGTCGACCCGTGCCGGACGGCGAGCCGAGCGCCGGGTCCGATACCGGACCGGTGGAGGGTGGCCGTGCTGCCGACCTGGTGCTGCTGCCGCCTGACCGTGTCGAGATCCGCGCCGTCACCGAGCTGCTGGCGGCTCTGCACACCCGGGGCACGCCGGTCGACTGGCACGCCTTCTTCGCCGGAACCGGCGCCCGCCGCGTCGACCTGCCCACCTACGCCTTCCAGCGCCGASGCTTCTGGCTGGAACCTGCCACAGCACCGTAGCGCCGCACCGAAGGCCGGGTATGGCCGGCGCACAAAGCCTGCCAAGGGCAGAACGAGATCGTGACAACCACGTCAGCTCCACCTTCACGCATGGAAGAGTTCCGGTAGTCTGGCCGGCAACGCGGAGAGATCATGTTCCGTCTCTCGCCGCGGATGGCTGAACGCCGGTGTGGCGGATCTGGCCGTGGCGCACTGAGGCCCGACAAGGCTGGTAGGGAATGAAAAAACTCCTGCGACGGGTCCGGGCCGCCGCGCGAAACGATCTGAAAAGAACAACGGGGCTCCGGTTCGGTCTCCTGTACCTCTGGCACAGTCCGCGGGTGCTCCTGGGCTGGTTCCTGCTGTCGCTCGTCACCTGGGGAGTTCTGCTGCTGATCCAACGGGCGACGGGATGGCAGAGCTTTCCAGCCGGCCTCGGCATGGCGGTCCTCCTCGCGGGCGGCCTCTATGTGTCGCCCAGGATCTACAGTGCCCGACATGAGGATGACGGAGAGGTGTAGCTGGCCCGGTTCCTCGTGGCTTTCCGGCGGACCGCGCAGGTGTGTGGTCTGTCCACCTGTGCTGGAGGGGGAAAGCAACAGGAAGCGAGTGCGGGGCCAAGCCGGTCGTCTGTGGCGGCTGAATGACCGGTTCTGGGACGAGGAAGGCGAGGGGTGGGAGCGGGTGCGGGACGCGGGCGATTATTTCATGGAGTCTGAAACGGCACTGGCCAAAATCGACGCCGGCGCCAGGACCTTCCGCGACAGCTATAGCCGGCGAATCGAAATGATCGGTCCGGAGGATGCTCGGAAGTTGCTTCGGGAGATGGCTACCGTGGACTTGCGGGTGAAGGACGGGCTGTAGAGGGTTCTGGGTAGGGCGGCCTTCCATTCGGTTTCGGTGAGTTGGTTGGCCATGTCCGCGCAGCCGGCGTCGATGAGCTGATCGGGGCTCACGTCCCACAGCCGCACGTCGTCCTGACCGGTGGTGGCGAGCAACCTCCCGTCGGGRCTGAACACCATGCCGGTGACCGGGCCGGTGAGAACGGCGATGGGTGGGACGTCGGCGCCGCGGGCACTGGTGTCCCACAGCCGCACGGCGGCCTCGCTGGCGGACTCAACTCTCTTCTTCGTCGGCCATCAGACGCAGATGCCGCTGTTCCCAGGGTTCAATATTTCTAGCTTTTCTGAACGCCGAATACACGGACCCCTGTACCGCAAACGAGATCTRCAGCCACCCCGCCATCCACTTCCATCTCCGAACGAGGCGAATCACAAAGAGATCCTCGACAAAGATTCGAACAAATTCGACGGTCGCCTCGGTCGGAACCCCTTCGAATATGTAGTCATCAAGAATAATCCGCGCCAGATCGTAGTCCGTGACGAGCGACACGAGGAGCTCGCACCCATCACTTCGCTCGATAAGGACATCGATGATGCCCGAGTTTCCAAGCGCATTGTTCCAAGTGACWTCGGCCTGTGGCGTCAATGTATCGCGCAGCTCGGCTACGATCTCTTGGATGCTCATCCCAAAGGTCCATGAAAGAAACCTGGATTTCTTTTTCCGGCTTTGGCTCGAAAGATGGTACGTGCCCCCCTGGGGTCATATTTCTTGGCGCTCAAACCACTCCGTCCAACGGCGACTCGACCGCGGTCAAGAATACCGGAGCGAGCCCCAGCATGAGTCCAGTTATCACCGAATATCCTGCTCGTTGCTCCGATACCCCGCGAGCGGTAGGTGGCCGCCCCAACCCTGCTTCCCCGAAGAAGCCGGTATCCCTTGCCGGTCGGAACAACCTTGACGACCAGATCGGTGCCCTTGGCGACGTCCTTGTAGGTCGCGGTGTTGTCCTTCAGCTCCGGGGCGGGCAGCGCCGTCGGTCAGCCAAAGGCGATCTCCCGGGCACCGTCGACGAGCGTGGCGACATCACGATGCCCGCCTTCGCGACCTTCGGGACGACCTTCCCGTCGGCCTGGACCAGCGTCGAGTCGACGTTCTCCCAGGTCTCGCCCCGGCGCACCCGGCGGATCCCCGCGTAGGAGTCGACGGTGACCGTCCCGTCCGGATTCACAAACGTCGACGTCGTCTCCGTCCGCTCCCCGGTCACCTCGATACTGCGCTTCTCCGCGCGGGCCGTGAGCTGGGCCGATACGAAATCCGGCGGCTCTGCCGGCCCGGTCGGCGCGGCCGGCACGGCTGCGCCCGACTCCTGAGTTGCCGCCTGGGCCGGCCTTTCAGCGGCTGGAAGGAACTCGGTCACCTCGTTCACCGCCTCCGGCGGCTACCGCCGCGTGCACGCTGACCTGCTCGCCTGGAGCCGCCCCTGCATCCGCGAACTCGCGTGGCGGCGGCGCCAGGAGCGCTCTGCCCTCCTGGCCGGATGCGATCTGGACGTCAGCTCTCGCACTGCGAGCGCTGACCGCTGAAGTAGCGGCCAGCCTTAGGTAGACCAACCGAGCCGGCCGCTACTTAACCCAGAGCCGGTCAGAACGGGCCCTCGCCGGATCGAGCCGCGATACTCGCGGTCCCGACTGGGGCCGGCTCACCGGGGGTCTCCTTCAACGCCAAGACGTTCTGAATCCGGTCCCGGAACGGATCGATCAGCACGGGTCGTCGACGCTGCGGGTCGTAGCGGAAGGTCTTGTACCCGGTCTCGGACAGCATCCGATGCAAGATATCAGGATCGTTGTACTCGATGATCATCGCGGGTGAATGCCGGCGGATGACCTCACGCGCGCCACGCAAGACCGCCGGCTCCATCCCCTCTACGTCAATCTTCACTAGGGCCACTCGGTCGACGCCGTTGAGCGCGTCGTCCAGTGTGGTGAGTGGTACCCGCTCGCTCCCTTCCACCCTCGGGGTTACGCCGGACACCCGGTCGGAGACCCCGTCAACTCCCGCTCCGCCATCGGCATCGAGGACCCGGTTGATCGTATCCTGCCCGATCGTCACGGCCGTCTCACCACATTCCGCCCCCACCGCTGCGTGGCGTACGTCGACGTCCACCAGACCGTTCAGCTCGACGTTCTCGACCAGACGGGTCCACGTCTCGGTCGACGGCTCGAAAGCTATGCAGCGCACTCCCGGAATGGAGGCGGCAAGCAGGGTGTAGACCCCGACGTTCGCCCCGACGTCCACGAACGTGTCACCGGGATGCAGGTGATCTAGAAGAAACCRCATCTCGTGCCATTCCGGCAGCCGGCAGTAGAGGACCGCTGAGGCGGAGGTTCTGTGCGGATAGCATCGAAGTCGAATATCTCCGCGCAGGGAAATCGTCAATGGCCGGCGGGCTGTTCGCTGCCAGATCTGCCAGCCGAAGTACCTGCCGAGAGCACGGCCGCGTTCCTCCTGAACTGCCGGATGCCGCCAGATGTGTCCGAGCGTCGATGTCATCTGGAGGCAGGCCTGCCCGGGCGACGTCATCGGCGCCTCACTGAGCGATACACACACGTCATGTACTGAAGGTAACATTGAAGATGCCGTGAGTGGCGGTTCCCCGCAACTTGATCAGCGGATGCCCCGGAGGGGCCGGCAAAGTCGCGGCAATGGGCCGATCTGGGGTTTTGCGACACATCTGGTCGCGGCCAGCTCCCGAGGTCGGACAGGAACGCGACCAA
This sequence comes from Parafrankia colletiae, assembly GCF_001854655.1. Classification (GTDB taxonomy): domain Bacteria; phylum Actinomycetota; class Actinomycetes; order Frankiales; family Frankiaceae; genus Parafrankia; species Parafrankia colletiae. The sequence goes on from NZ_MBLM01000153.1 coordinate 14,836, forward strand.
GAAGCGGGCGCGGCCACGAACGACAAACGCGAACGGCGAACGGAACCGCGGACCACGACCACGACCGGAACCAAAGAACGAAACCCGCAAACGTGACGTCATGGAATCCGGACCATGACGGTTGCTCCGGTTCTGGTCGCGGAAGAGAACGCTACGCGAACCGCTGAAGTGCAACGTACGCTAGAGACGATCTACGCGGACACGGATACAGGGCAGGTCGTAGCAATATCCGACGGTTTCGGTGTGAGCGTTGCTGTGAAAGACAACCGGTTGTCCGTGGGTGACGGTATCGGCCAGCACCGCAGGACACGTCGGTGGGAACGCGCCGACCGGAAGCTGAAGCGGCTCATCGTCACGGGGGCCGGTTCGGTATCGTTGGATGCGCTGTCGTGGTGTGCTGATGTCGGTGTGTGCGTGGTGACTCTGGACCGGCATGCACGGGTTACCGGTGTTATGGTGCAAGGAACGGACGATGCCCGGCTACGACGTTCGCAAGCGTTGGCGACTGCTGACAGTGTGCGTGCGGCTGAACTTCTACGGCCGTTGCTGAAGGCGAAGCAGGCTCCGTCGAACGGCGGCACCCATTGGTCGTCGCGGTCGATGGCGAAGGCGAGTGG
>NZ_MBLM01000154.1 GCF_001854655.1 Parafrankia colletiae
GTCTGGTCGGGCGGCCCTGGCTGGGGTTGCTGTCAGGATCGGCGCCGATGCTCCAGCATGACCCGCAAGGTAACTGGCGACCTGGTCAGCGGTTTGCCGTGGCCCCGAGATGTCTGCCGGAGCATCGGCGCCGGCCTGATCCACCCGTTGGCTTGATCAGCAGCTTGTCCGCCTGACCGGCGTGCCCCGTCACAGTWCCGCCACGCGGTGTCTCCCAGCCCGGCCAACCAGGATCGTCCAGCCGGACAAGGAGAACACTCGTATGCCGCTGCTCGCGGACCAGATCGACGGCGTGATCGGCGTCGACACCCACCGCGACACCCTCGCCGCCGCTGTCGTGACCCCCGTCGGTGTCGTGCTCGTCAGTGCCGACGCACCCGCAAACGCCGACGGCTACCAGCGGCTACTCGAACTCGCCCGTCAGCACGTTCCCGGCAGGCGGTGCTGGGCGTTGGAAGGCACCGGTAGCTACGGCGCGGGCCTGGCCGGCTACCTCGAAGCCGCCGGCGAACGCGTCGTCGAGGTCTGCCGTCCCAAGCGCCCGGCCCACCGCGGAGGCCGCAAGACCGACGCCCTCGACGCCGTTCGGGCAGCGCGCGAGGCCCTCGTCTCCGACCATCTGATCCACCCGCGCCGCCGTGGTGAACGCGAGGCCCTACGGGTCCTGCTCGCCACCCGCGGCGCCGCCGTCCTCGCCCGGACAGCGGCGATCAACCAGCTCAAAGCTCTGATTGTGTCCGCCCCCGAAGCCCTTCGCGCGCAGTTGCGCGGCCGGACTGGCAAGCAACAGATCGCGGCCTGCCTGACGCAGGCCGCGTGCTCAACCGAGGACGTCGAGCATCGCATGACCGTGCGGGCGCTGCGGTGCACCGCCCAGCGGATCCAGACGTTGACCGCGGAGGCGAAAGAGCTCGAGAAGGAGATCCACCTACTTGTCCAGGCGATGGCGCCCGAGCTGTTGGCGCTGGTCGGTGTCGGGCCTATCAGCGCGGCGCAGATCCTTGTCAGCTGGTCGCACCCAGGGCGGTTCCGTTCCGACGCGGCGTTCGCCGCGTTCGCTGGCGCTGCTCCGATCCTCGCTTCCTCCGGCCTCACCACCCGCCACCGGCTCAGCCGAGCCGGGGACCGCCAGCTGAACAGGGCACTCCACACGATCGTTCTCGTCCGGGCCCGAGTCGACCCGGCGACCCGGGCCTACATCGCGAAGCGGACCGCTGAGGGAAAGTCCTCCCGCGACGCGCAGCGCTGCCTCAAACGCGCCGTTGCCCGCCAGGTCTTCAAGCTCCTGGAACGGAAGGAAGGATCAGCTGCCACGGCGTCCCGGGAACCCCACGCGGCTTGACAAGACATAGCAGCCTCGGGGGAAGAATTGGGCCAGGGGTGGGCCGTTTCCGCTACCTCTGGACGTACATGCCCGACGCCCCGCGGATTGTCCGGGCGCGCTCGTGCGCATCCCTGGGAACTACCGCGGTCGGCGATGTTGGGGCGAGAATGTGATCGTGTCCGAATCCCGTTCGGTTGACCGGCAACTTCGGGCGGCGGCGTCACGTTTTGGTCGACGCCGGCGAACCGTCCGGGTCGGCGTCCCCGTGCTGGTCTGCGCCCCAGGGTTCTGGCTGTGGGTCCAGCTGGTCCGCGCCGGCACCAGCGCCGGCTGGCTGGTGCTGTTCGGGACCTGGTTTGTCGGGACTGTGGGCGTCGGCCTGTTGCTCGCCAGCCGGCGGTGGCTGCTGCTGTTGGACCGCCTGCCGCTGGCGTCACCGGGATGCCGGCTGGCCTACCACGCGCTGCGCCTCGACGAGTTCGCCCACGACCCAGAGCCGCGTGGCCTCCTGAGTGAGGTTCTCGTCGACGCCGCGGACGCGCTGGACGGCGCCACGCACGCTGCCCGCGTGCTCCAGCGCAGCCTCGATCAGTAGACGCCGGCGGGTACGGCTGCCGCGGACCTCGCCGCCTACGCAGCGTCCAGCGCCGAGCAGGTCCGGGTGGACATCCTGCGCGGGGTTGAGGAGTTCCTCGCGATCTGGATCTGGGCAGACCTCGTCGCCGGGCTGGGGAGAACCGTCGAGTCCCGCCCGCGATCAGAGCTGTCCGGGTCCTCCTCTCGGGCGGATGCGACCCGGCGGGTGCCGGCAGATCTTGCCGAGATCTCGCGCGTCCTGGTCGGCCTCGCTCAGCTGGCCCTCACCCGGCCCTGAACCACCGGCCCGCCTTCCCGTTGCGACCCCGCGCCTTCGACCCGGGCGACCAGACGAGACGTGTTAAGCGCTCAGAGGGGCGACAGCCACGGTGTCCCACTGGTAGGTGCGGCCGTGGCGGTACAGCCGCACCAGCCGAAGATCGGCCACGGAGACCTCGGCCGGGGGCAGGTCACGCAGCCCCGCGACCCGGCGGATGATCGGTTCCGCAGGCATGTTGCGGTTGCTGTAGGCGATGCCGACGTGCGGACGGAAACGCCGATTGACGGCGGGCAGGCCGCAGGCGGAGGACACGTCGTCCACGGCGTCCCTCAGTCTGATCAGGGGTTCCCAGGGGGTGACGGTGAAGCGGACCGCGCCGCTTGATCCGGCCAGCGGTCCGACCCGCAGCCGGAACGCCGGCTGGTTACGGCACTGTTCGGCGACCTGGCGGGTGACTGTGGCGAGAGTGGCGGGGTCGATCTCGTCGGTGAACGCGAGCCGGCGCACGGTGAGGTGCAGCCCGTCGGCGGGTACCGGGTCGAGACAGGCGAGGTCGTGCAGCTGCTGCTGGCAGGCCGCGGCGAGGTCGCGTAGCGCGGCGCTGTCGAACGTCAGGAACCAGTGGAAGCTACGCCGGCCCGGGGTCCAGCCGGGCCGCTCCCAGTGGTCGGTCATAGACGGTAGAACCCGGAAGCGTTCCCAGTCGTCGTGGACCGGGTCGTGCTCGCTCACCGTGGCGCGCTGTGGGGCAGCGTCTGGGACACTTCGGCGAGTTCGGCGACGGCGGGTAGGGTCCGCCAGGGCGCGGTGCGGCGGGCGAGTTCCTGGCCGCGCTGGCGGATCGACTCGATCGGGGCGGCACCGGCGCGGATGAGGGCCTCGACGCCGAGCGCGGCGCTGTGTTCCGGGTCGGGGTCGGCGCCGGCCGTCAGCGCGGTGGCGACATCGAGGGTGATCAGGACGTCGCTCCACCGGGAACGGTCGGCGCCCGGCATGCTGCTGGCAGTCTGCGCGTAGCTCTGGACGAGGGCGGTGTCGCCGGTGCCGACGTGGGCGGTCGCGGCGTTCGCCGCGATCCGCGCGAAGCTGTACGCGCCGAAGGAAATGCACGGTGACATGCCCTCGGGTAGCTCGGTGTCCTCGGCGAGGTCGAACGCGCGGCCGACGGCTTCGCGCATGCCGTCGCGGTCGCCGAGTTGGCCCAGTGCGCGGGCTTCGCCGTTGACCGCCAGCCGGATCGCCTGCGGCCCGCCCGCTGCGTGGGTCTGTCCCTCACGTGCCCGTTCCAACGCCAGCCGGTAGTCACCGGCGTAGTAGGCGCACAGGCTTTCGGTGCCCCGTACCCAGGCCGCCAGATCGCTGTCCTCGACGGCCACCGCGAGGGTGAACGCCTCCACGCAATAGGCACGCGCGAGTGGGAAGTCCCCGAGGTTCACCGCCATATAGCCGGCCAGTCCCGACAGCCGCCCAGCGGCCCGCAGCAGCCGGATACGGTCCCGGGGCAGCTGCCAGCCCTCGACGAGGGTTTGCACGCTCTTCCGCTGGYGTACAACAAGAGGCATAAAAAACGCTGGGTCCCGCGCCTCATAGGAGGCGACACAGTCCTCGATGAAACCGTCGATATAATCGAGGAAAGGCGTTTGCGTGGAGGGTCCTGCGAAATATTGCAACCGAAGGCCGACGTCGAGCAGTTCCGCCTGCCGGTCAAACCCGCCACCAAGGGAAGCGGTCACCTCCGCGACCGAGGTCATCGCCGGAGCGGGCGTTCCGATGCCTTTTACGACTATCTCGACCTGCGCCGCGTCCCTGGGCTTCGGTAGTTCTTCGTGTCTGACCCGCATGGTTTTCGTCGTCTTGCTGATAAGGAGACTGTCGGCGGGGGTGAGGTGTTCACGGTCGTCGAGGTCGATCAGGTTGTGGATGCCGGTGCCGTAGACCTCGGCGAGCAGCGCGAGGATCTGGGGGGTGGGCCTGCGGCGGTTGTTCGGCAGCGGCCAGTTCTCCAGCTCCGACAACCGCGGGCCGGTCATAGTGGCGGCGCCATGGGGGTCCAGACCGGCACGGGCGGCGTGGGCGTTGATGTGGTTCGCGGCCTGCGTCTGGGTCCAGCCGTGCGCGACGCGGTAGGCGGCGCGGGGGCGCAGCTGGTAGCGGCGGGCGAACTCGACGGCGATCTCGTCGTGGGACATGCCCGCCGTGCGCATCCGCGCCCGTAGCTCCGCCTGCTCCACCCGCAGGCTGGGCCTGGTCGTCACGAGGTCTTGGACTCCTCTCTCGTCACGCACCAAAGCGGGTGGCGGACGGCGAGTCGGAATGCGCCAACAGTAGCCCTCGACGCTCCTCCTCCCAAGTGGTCCAGCAGCGTTCGCTGCGCCGTGCCCCTCGGGCTCGACCTGCCTTGGGGTGCTCGCGGCTGTCGAAGGGCGCCTGTGGGTGTGGTGCGGGTCGTCGGCGGTGCCCGCGTTGGCGCGGCTTGCTGTCCGCCTATGGCCGCGGTTCGACGAGGACCTGTGCACGCCTCAGATAGCCCGTTCAGGCCATGACAGCGATCTAGTGCAGTAGTCCGATCGGGTGGGTAGTGGCTAGTTCTAGTGAGTCATTTCTCGCTGGGAAGCCGGTCCTACTGCGCAGTGGGAACGCTGCGAGGCAACACGGTCGGAGTAGTCCTAGATGGAGGGTTTTCCGTGCCAGGTCGAGTTGGTCGTTCGTTGGAATTTCCTGCGAGGTGGGCACTGTGGCGGTCCGGGCTCGTACACCACGACTGCGCCGGCGGGCTCAGCGGGACGCCGCCGGTGCCCTGACTGCTGCCGTGGTGCTCCTCGCCGCCTGTAGCTCCGGCGGTTCCGCGCCTGACCCGGCCGCGAGCAGCGGCGCGGTCTCCTCACCGGCGCCGTCAAGCGGGACGCCGTCCCCGACGCCGACGTCTCCGGCGGACCTCGCCCGTCGGGATGCGGTCGCCGCGTACCTCGGGATGTGGAAGGCCGATGCGCAGGCTGGTCGCACTGCGGACTGGCAGGCGCCGTATCTTTCCCGCTATGCCTCGGGCGAGGCTTTGCAGGTCCTCACAGGTGGCCTCTATGCGGATCACGCCAATGGGCTCGTCTCTCGGGGGGAGCCCATCAACAGGCCAGAGGTCACGTCGGTGGAGCCACCGGAAGCACCGAAAACTGTGATGATCTCGGACTGTAGTGATAGTCGAGATTGGGTGCGGTATAAGGCTGACGGTTCAGCTTTTACGGATACGCCCGGTGGGTTTCACAGAATCGTGGCGGAGGCGCGCATTCACACCGATGGCCTTTGGCGGGTGACCCAGTTCGGTGTAGGCGCGGTGGGATCGTGCTGAGGCGAAGCTGTGTCGTTGCTTTGATGGCTCTCGCGGTCGGCGTGAGTGCTTCGCCTGCTTTCGCGAACGGCTACGGCTCGACTGAGTGTGACCAGAATCCTTATCCGGGGTGCGATCTTCTGGCGGGCAGCGGCGGGGAGGCCGCAGTCCCAATACCGGACGGTGGTCCCTCATCCGCCAACGACCTTCCTGGATCGAGAGGCGGTCAACCGCGTAGCGTGCCTCCTGGCGACAGGTCGTTGAGTGAACCGTCACTCGCGCACGCGGATTGCTCGTACGTCCGCAGTGACTATCAGCCGCCCGCGGGCGGTGTGCGGCCCGCCTCCTATCAGCTGCCGGCAGCGGGCGGCCTGGTGGTGCGACCGGCGGTGTGGAACTCGTCGGGCCCGTCGGTGCGTCCGGTGGCGTCGCAGCCGGGGCAGGGGCCGGGTGCTTGGTACATCTACCAGTGCGCGACGGGCGGCGAGCAGGACGCACTGTACCGGGCGCCGGTGTGGATTCCGGATGCGGCGCCGGGGGCTGCGCCCGCGCCGGACCCGGAGGCGCTGGCAGAGCAGGCCCGCAACCAGCTCCGGCTGGCCGGCCCGGCGATCGTGATGAGCCCGGTCGCCGACCAGCTGGTGCGACTGCCGACGTGGCTGTGGCTCGACCCCGCCGGGTGGAACCAGGTGGCGGCGACGGCCGCGGCGGGTGGGGTGTCGGTGACCGCAGTCGCCCAGCCCGTGCAGGTGGTCTGGTCGCTGGGGGATGGCGGAACGGTGACCTGCACCGGTCCGGGCACGCCGTTCCCGGCCGGAGCCGATCCGAAGGGCGCCTCGCCGGACTGCGGCTACACCTACACCCACCGGTCGCTGGACACGCCGGGCGGGACGTTTCCGGTGACGGCGACGGTCCGCTGGGACGTGACCTGGGCCGGGGCCGGCCAGACAGGCGCGTTTCCGGGGCTGACGACCGTGTCGACGACGCAGGCCAGGGTGATCGATGTCCCCGCGCTGACGACGGACGGTGGCTGATGACGACCATGACCCCCACGATGCGGGCGAGCGGGCCAGGCGGCCACACCGGTGACAGCCCGGTGGGCGGTGCCCGGTGGTGACGGCTCCCTCCTCGACGCCGCGCGCGGCCGGTCCGGACCGCGCGGGCCGGCGAACCAGCGGCGCCCCTGCGGCCCGGTTGACCGGCGGTCCGCGGCGCCGTCGCCGGGTTCCGTATCTGCTGCTGGGTGTGGTGCTGGTGGTGGGTTGTGCCGTCGCTGGCCTGGTCGCGGGCGCGCGGGTGGGGTCGCGGGAGCCGGTGCTGGTGCTCGCCCGGCCGGTGACGGTCGGCCATGTTCTGGCCGCCGGGGACGTGCGGGAGGTGCGGATCTCCGTCGACGGAGTCGACACCATCGGCGCCGGCGAACGGGACAGTGTGCTCGGCAAGCCGGTCGCCTACAGCCTGCCGGCGGGCACGGTGCTCAGTCGGGCGGCGGTCGATGCCGCGCAGGTCCCGCCGCCGGGGGAGGCGATCGCGGCGGTGGCGTTGAAGGCCGGCCAGTTCCCCACCGGCCTGGCGGCCGGTTCGCGGGTGACGGTCGTGGTYGCTCCCGCGACCAGCGCGGTGTCGACCGCGTCGGCGGGCGGCGCCGAGTCGTGGCCGGCGACGGTCGTGGCTGTGGTGGCGGCGGACACCGAGCAGACGACGGTGGTCTCGCTCCAGCTCGCCGAGGCCGACGCCCGCGCGTTGGCGGCGGCGCCGGCCGGGCAGATCGGCGTTGTCACGGTCAACGGATCGAATGGGTGACCTCGTGATCATCGCTGTGGGGTCGTTGAAGGCGTCGCCGGGGGCGACGACGCTCGCGCTGGCACTGGCGGACCGCTGGCCCACCGATGGCGGAGACCCGCTGGTGGTGGAGGCAGACCCCGCTGGCGGTGACCTGGGCGCACGGTTTGGACTGCTGGCGGGCGGCCGAGGGTTGGTGACACTCGCGGCTGCCGGCCGTCGAGGCGGCGGGCAGCGCTCCGCGGAGGACCACGCCCACCAGCTGCCCGGCGGTCTGGAGGTCATCTCCGCGCCGGCGGGCGCCGAGCAGGCCAGCCAGGTGCTGGGCGAGCTGGATGGTGGGGGCTGGTCGTTGCTGTGGTCCGCGGCGCGGGCCGGCGGCCGGACGGTGATCGTGGACTGCGGTCGTCTCGATCCGTGGTCGCCCGCGGGGCCTGCGCTGCGGGCAGCGGATGTGCTGCTGCTCGTGGTGCGGGCTCGGGACGAGGAGCTTGCGCATCTGGCGGCGCGGATGCACGTGGTGCAGGGCTGGGCGCTGCCGGCCTGGTATGTGGTCGTCGTCGCCCAGCCGCACCGGGCACCGGACTACCGGGTTCGGGAGATCGCCCGGGTGCTGGGGTCGCGGGTGCTGGGTCCGGTGCCCTACGACACCACGGCCGCGGAGGTGCTGGCCGGTCGTCGCCAGACCCGTACCGGGATCGGACGGTCGAAGCTCGGCCGGACGGTGGCGGGCATCGCCGGCTATCTCGCCGCCACGGTGCCGGCCGGCTCGGAGCGCCCGGCGCTGGGTGCGGCGCCGGCCGGGTCCAACGGCCGGGCCGCGTTGCCGCCGACCCCGACGCGGACGGTGCCGCGATGACGATCCCGTCCCGGCCCGACCCGCACCGCCCTGCGGCCCCCGGTAACGGGGCGGGCTGGTCCGGTCCGCTCACTGCCTGGAGCGGTGGTGGGGGTCCGGCCGCGCCGACCGATCTTCCGGGCCGGGCCTCGGGGTCGGCGGCCGACGCCCTACGCGACCGGCTCCGGGACGGGCTGCGGGCTGCGCTCGCCCGCCGGCTACGCGCGGACGAGGACGCCGGCTCCCCGCCGCTGACCGCAGGCGCGCGGGAGGCGTTCGCCCTGTCCGTGCTCGTGGATCTGACCGAGGCGCACACCAGCGCCGAGCTGGCCCGCGGTGCGGGGGTCCTGACGCCGGAGGACGAGCAGCGCGTCATCCACGAGGTCCTCGCCGAGGTCCTCGGTCTCGGTGGCCTCGAACCGCTTTTGGCCGATCCGAGCATCGAGAACATCAACATCAACGGGGACCGAGTCTTCGTCCGCCGGGCGGATGGCAGCCGGCAGCGGCTGCCGGCGATCACCGACTCGGACACCCAGCTGGTCGGGCTGATCCGGGACCTGGCCGCCCACGCCGGGGTGGAGGAGCGCCGTTGGGACCGCGGCGCCCCCATGGTCAACTTCCACCTGGCCGACAAGAGCCGCGTGTTCGCGGTCATGGCGGTGACGGCACGGCCGAGTGTGTCGATCCGCCGGCACCGGTTCCGCCACGTCACCCTGTCCGCGCTGCGCGCGAACGGCACGATCGACTACGGCTTGGAGGCGCTGCTGGCCGCGCTGGTGGCGGCGCGGAAGAACATCGTGGTCGCCGGGGGCACCACGATCGGGAAGACCACGATGCTGCTCGCGTTGGCCGACCAGATCCCGCCACACGAGCGGCTGGTGACCGTCGAGGACGTGTACGAGCTCGGGCTCGACGCGGACGAGCGGGCCCACCCGGACGTCGTGGCCATGCAGGTCCGCGAACCCAACACGGAAGGCGAAGGCGCGATCTCCGCCTCCGATCTGGTGCGGGCCGCGCTGCGGATGTCTCCGGACCGGGTGATCGTCGGCGAGGTCCGCGGGCCCGAGGTCATTCCGATGCTCAACGCGATGTCTCAGGGCAACGACGGCTCGATGACCACCCTGCACTCCTCGACCAGCCGCGGCGTGTTCACCCGGCTGGYCTCCTATGCCGTTCAGGGCCCGGAACGGCTTCCCGTCGAGGCGACGAACCTGCTGATCGCCTCGGCTATCCACGTTGTCGTCCACCTGGCCGAGCCCCGTGGGGAACGCGGCCGGCGGGTCGTGTCGTCCGTGCGGGAGGTGGTCGACGCCGACGGCACCCAGGTGGTCACGAACGAGTTGTACCGGCCGGGCCCGGATCGCCGTGCCCTGCCGGCGGCGCCCCCGACCGGGGAGCTGCTCGACGACTTGGTCGATGTGGGGTTCGACCCGGATGTGCTGTCCCGGGGGTGGTGGGGATGACCGGTGTGTTCGGGCTGCTCGGCCTGGGTGTCGGTGCGGGCCTGCTCCTGATCGTCTATGGCTGGCGCGGTGTGCCCGACGAAGACACGCACCGTCCCGCGCACCGGCCGTGGGCGTGGCCGTGGCAGACCGATCCGCGGTTCGCCCGATGGGCCGCCGGCTCGGTCGCCGTGGGGATCGTGGCGGGGGCGGTGACCGGCTGGGTCGTCGGCGGGCTGCTGATCGCCATGGCCGTGTATGGGCTGCCGCGGATGCTGGGCCCGGACCGGGCCCAGGCCCGGCAGGTCGCCCGCACCCAGGGCATCGCGGTGTGGGCCGAGCAGCTGCGTGACACCCTCGCGGCAGCGGCTGGGCTGGAGCAGGCGATCCTGGCCACCGCGCAGACCGCGCCGGCCGCGATCCGCGACGAGGTCGCGGTGCTGGCCGCGCGGATCAACCGCCGGGAGCGGCTCGGACCGGCGCTCCGCGGCCTCGCCGACGACCTGGACGATCCGCTAGCCGACCTGGTCATCGGCGCCCTGATCCTGGCCAGCGAGCACCAGGCCCGCCAACTGTCCGGGCTGCTGGGCCAGCTCGCCGCCACGGCCAGGTCCCAGGTGGACATGCTGGGCCGCATTGAGGTCGGTCGGGCCCGGATGCGCACCACGATGCGGGTCGTTGTCGTCACCAGCATCGTGTTCGCCGGCGGGCTGGTCGTGTTCAACCGGCCCTTCCTCGACCCCTACGGCACGGCTGCGGGTCAGCTGGTCCTGCTCACCATCGGGGCGATCTTCGCCGGTGGGTTTGTCTGGCTTCGACGCATGGCGCGGATCGAGAACCCCGGTCGCTTCCTCGACCTGGACGATCCGACGGCGCCGCAGGCCCCGGGGACGGCCCCGGCGACGGCGGGGTGGGAGTCCCGATGAGTGTCCTGCTGATGCTGCTCGGCGTCGGGGCCGGGGTCGGCCTGTGGGCGCTGGTCGTGTGGCTGTTTCCGCCACGGCCCTCTTTGGATGAGGTTATCGCCCGGCTCAACCCGGCCCCAGCCTCGCCCGCTACCCCGAGGACAGTGCCGGCGGAGCAGGACGGGTGGGCCGTGCGGATGGGCCGGCCGGCAGTTGGACTGCTGCGCGCTGCCGGCCTGCCGACCGTGGCGCTGCGCCAGGACCTGGCGACGCTTGGCCGTTCCCCCGAGGCCCATCTCGCCGAGAAGGCGACGGCTGCCGTGGCCGGCCTGCTGTTTCCCTCCGTGGTGGGGCTGGCCTTCGCAGCGGGAGGCCGGCCGTTTCCGTGGGCGGTGCCGGTCGCGGTCGCCTTGCTGCTCGGCGTCGTCGGGTTCCTGCTACCCGACCTGACCGTGAAAGCCGAGGCCGATCGGCAGCGCCGCGGCTTCCGCTACGCCTTGTCGGCCTACCTGTCACTGATCCAGGTGCTACTCGCCGGCGGCGCCGGGGTCGAGACCGCGCTGACCGACGCGGCGGCGATCGGGAACGGCTGGCCGTTCGTGGCGCTTCGCCGCGCGCTGCGTACCGCCCGGGAGACCCGGATCAACCCCTGGGCCGCGCTCGGTCAGCTGGGGACGGAGCTTCAGATCGCCGAACTCGTCGAGCTGGCCGACGCGGTCGCACTCGCGGGCACCGAAGGCGCCCGCGTCCGTCAATCCCTTGACGCGAAAGCCACCGCGCTGCGCGTCCGCCAGGCCCAGGACGCCGAAGCCGACGCCAACGCCGCGACCGAACGCATGAGTATCCCCGGCGTCCTCATAGCGATCGGTTTCATCCTCTTTGTCTTCTATCCCGCCCTGACCCAGATCAGCCGCTCCCTGTAAACGATTTTTCGACCATCGGAGGAACCGTGTCCGGCCGTCTCCAGACCTGGTGGTCACGCATCCGCGACCGCTACACACAGACGCCGCCGGATGAACGCGACCGGGGCTCCACCACCGAGAACGTCATCTGGATCGCTTTCCTGGCGGCACTCGCGCTGACCGTGATCGGTATCTTTGGCCCGCAGATCTTGGACGCCGCGCGCAGCGTGGTTTTCCAGTAGCAGGGCTCCGGCGATGGCAGCCCGGCACCGTCCGGTCAAGGATCGACGCCGTCCCCACCCAGGCCGCCCTGGACCGGCACGCCGGYCCGCTGGGGGCAGTCCCCGCGCGTCTCGACGGGCGCTCCCAAGGTCTCGCAGTATCCGACCGGACCAACGGCGGCGGTGCGCACAGCCCACGCCGGCGCTTCGCCGTCACCAGGACGCTGGGGCGCTGACCGTCGAGATGATTTTCGTGCTGCCCCTGCTATTCACGGTCGTACTGCTGCTCGCGCAGGTCACGATCTGGGCGCACGCCAGCCACATCGCCCAGGCCACCGCCAGCCGGGCGCTCGCCGCCACCCGCGCCGACGGCGGCACCATCGCCGCCGGCCACGCCCAGGCGAAGGCCACCCTCGATCAGCTCGGCCCCTCCAGCCTCACCAGCCCCCAGGTCACCATCACCCGCGACGGCGAGACGGCGACCGTCCACGTCCACGGCATCGCCGCCAGCGTGATCCCTGGGCTTCGACTCGGGATCGACGCCGACGCGGCCGGGCCCGCCGAGCAGCGGCGGCCGGCCCCGTGAGCCGCGAACCCAGGTGCGCTCATCATGGTCCTGACCGGGGGTCGGCCACCGCCGAGCTCGTGCTGATCCTGCCGGCGCTACTGCTCATGCTGCTGTTCCTCGTGCTGTGCTATCGGATCTCGGATGCCAAGCTGCGGATGGCGGACGTCGCGCACCAGGCCGCCCGCGCCGCGTCGATCGCCCGCACCCCCGCCCAGGCCAGCGCCGACGCCCGCGCCACCGCGCAGACCGCGCTGGCCAGCGCCGGGGTGACCTGCCGGGATCTGACGGTCGACACCGAGACGGCCGGGTTGGCACCAGGTGCGCTGGTGCGGGTGACCCTGACCTGCACGACCCAGCTGGATGATCTTGCAATGTTGGGAACCCCGGGCAGCGCGACCCTCCACGCCAGCTCCACCTCTCCGGTAGACACCTACGGCGACCAGATGGGACAGGCACCGTGAGCCGCGGGCGGCCCGGCCGTCATGGGCGGGATGAGGGGACGGTGACCGCGTTCGTGGTGGTGCTGTTCGGCGCGTTCGTCATGTTCGGCGGGCTGATCGTAGACGCAGGTGGTGCACTGGCCGACAAGACCACTGCGATGGGCGTCGCGCAGGAAGCGGCCCGCGCAGGCGCCCAGCAGATCGACCTGACCGTACTCCGTCAGGGTGGCACGGTCCGGTTGCTGCCCGACCAGGCGGTCGCCGCCGCCCAGTCCTACCTCGCCCAGGCCGGCGCCACCGGCACCGCGACCGTCATCGACAACACGGTCACCGTCACCGTCACCGCTGTGCACGACACCCTGCTGCTGGGTGTGGTCGGGCTCGACACCCTCACGGTGACCGGGACGGGAAGCGCCCACCCAGCCCCACCAGCACCGGCCGGAGCCGTCCCGTGAGCCGGCCGCCCGCACGCCGCCGGCCCCACCGTGCCCGGCGCCGGAGCACCGCGGGTCTGCTGCTGGTCGGTCGGCTGCTGCGCGCGGCGATCGCCCTGACCGCGCTGGTCGCCCTGGTCGGCGGCCTGCCCTGGGCGCTGTGGCACTTCGTCGGCTGGCCCCTGCCCCACGAGGTGCCGACCTGGGAGGAGGTCTCGGCGCGGCTGACCGGGCCGATGGACGACACGCTGCTCCTGGATGTCCTCGCGGTGCTGTTGTGGCCGCTGTGGTTCGCCTTCGCGGTCTCTGTCGCGCTGGCCGTGCCCGAGGTGGTGCGGGAGGCCCGCTGGCCCGGTCACGGCGTTGCGCTGCCGGTCGGCGGGATGCGCGGGTTCGCCACCTTCCTGCTCGGCGCGGTCCTGCTCACCGTCGTCCAGTCCCGCGGCCCGCTGACCCCGGCCAGTGGTCCCGCCACCACCACGGCGGCGGCCACCGCACCCGTCACCCCGAGCTTCGTCACCGTCGCGACGGCCACCCCGATCGAAACGGCGCTGCCCACAGCGGCGCCGGGCACCGCGGTGGTGCAGCTGCCGGCCAACGGTGTCTACGACTCGCTGTGGCGGATCGCGGACCGCTGCCTGGGCGACGGCGCCCGCTGGCCGGAGATCTGGGCGCTCAACCACGGCGTTGCCCAGGCCGATGGGCGTGCGTTGACCCAGCCGGGCCTGATCCGTCCCGGCTGGGTCCTGAGCCTGCCAAGCCCGCCGCCCGCTGTCACGCCTCCTGGCGATCAGGCACCTTCCAGCCCTCCGACCACGCCCCCGAGCGGCCAGGCGCCTGCCAGCCCCGCGCCGTCGACTCCACCGACGACCGTCAGCCCACCCGCGACCAGCCAGCCCGCCACCCCGACCCCCACGGCCAGCACGCCTACCCCGGGCGGCGCCGCGCCGCCGCCGACCGCCAGCCCGTCTACCGGCCCGGCCTCGCCCACCCCCACGACCGTGCCGCCGACCACGCCGGCCGCGCCGTCTACGCACCCGTCCGCCCCGGCCCCGCCCCGGGCTCCAGGGGTGACGTTCCCGTCCGGCGGCTACCTCGGATTGGGAGCGGTCGCGCTGCTGGTCGTCGCGCTGTTCTCCATGCGGCTGTGGCGGCGCCGCCACTATGTGCCCGGCAGCGGTGTGCGCGACGACCTGGACGAGCCGCCGGTCATCCGCCAGCTCGCCGTCGCCTACAACGCAGCCACCGCCGAACGTGACGCCGACGGCGAGCTGGTGGTCGTGCGCCCGCCCGGCGACCCGCACATCACCGGCCGCCGCCACGCGACAGCCACCGCCACCGCCCACGCCGCCCCACCCGGCACCCGAGTCGTCGGCACGACCGGCGACGGCCAGCCCCTCGCCCTCGACCTGGCCGCCACCCGCGGCCTCGGGCTGATCGGACCCGGCGCTGACGCCGCGATCCGCGCCCTGCTCGTCGCGCTGCTCGCCGATCGTCACCAGCCCGCCGCCGGACCCGTTGAGGTCCTCATCCCGGCGGCCGACGTGCGGCGGCTGCTGGGTGAGGGCACCACCGCCGCGCCGCCGCAGCGGCTGCATGTCGTCGCCGACCTGGCCACGCTGCTGGACCGGCTGGAAGCCGACGTCGTCACCCGGGCGCGACGGGCCGCGGCAGGGGAGGACCCGAGCCGGTCGACCCTGGTCGTCATCGCCGCCCCCGACCAGACCTCGGACCGCCGCCTTCAGGCCGTCCTCGACAACGGCTCCCCGCTCGGCGTAGTCGGCATCCTCTACGGGCAGTGGCGGCCTGGGGCGACCGCCCGGGTAAGGCCCGATGGCGTCGTCGGCGCCGCCAGCCCCGACATCGCCGCCGCCCTGACCGGCAACCGGCTGTTCACCCTGCCCGAGGCCGCCACAACCGACCTGCTCGACCTGCTCGCCGACGCCGACGCACCGGCCACCAACCAGGAGGAATTCAGGCGGGCAAACCCTACCCAGGGGCCCCCGCCCCCACCGCCCGCCTCCGCGCCGCCCCCCAGTAGCGCCCCTCCCGCCCCGGCCGACGTCGACAGCCCAAGCGAGGCACAGCGGCGGCTGGAGCCGGACGAGCCACCACCTGGTGGTGGGGGTGCCGCCGCGACCGAGGCTGACGAAGCACCGCCCCCGCCTCCGTCGGCGCCCGCCGTCGCTGTGCCCGCCGCGTCGCCGCGCGCACCGGAGGTGACCACACCGCTGCTACTCACCCTGTTCGGCAGGTGGCAGCTGTCCTACCGGCCGACGCCGGACAGCGAACCCCACACGGTCGAGGGCATCGGGATCAAGGGCCGTGAGCTCGTGGCCTACCTCGCCGCTCATACCGGCTGGGTCCGCCGCGACACCCTCATCGAAGCGGTCTGGCCGGACGACGGCGAACCCCGCCACCGGATCGACAACCGCTTCTACGCCGCGCTCAGCCCGCTGCGCCGAGCCCTGCGCCGCGCCACCGACGGGGCGATCGATGACCTGTTCGAGCAGAACGAAGGCCGCTGGCGGCTGCGTACCGACCTGCTCACCGTCGACCTCTGGCAGATCCAGGACGCCCTGGAGGCGCGCCGACGGGCTACGACGACCSCGCAGGAGATCGCCGCGATCCTGCCGCTGACCGGCCTCTACACCGGCCACCTCGCCACGGACCTCACCGGCACCTGGGCCGAGCCCCCCCGGGAGCATCTGCGCCGCCAGGTGACCGACGCGCTGACCAGCATCCTCGCCTCCCTCAGCGAGGCAACCCCCGAGCGTCTCGACCTGCTCGACACGCTGCGCCGTCTCGACCCGATCAACGAGCAGATCTACTGCCAGATCGCCCRCACCCAGGCCCACCTCGGCCACCACGACGCGCTCACGGTCACCTACGGCCAGCTGGTCGACGCGCTGGCCGACCTCGACCAGCGGCCCTCCGCGGACACTGACCGCCTCTTCCAGGAGCTGATGCGGGGCCCGCAGAACAGTCGTTCAGCGTGAGCGCGACCGGCGGGCCTTCGTGCCGTTCTTCCTGCGCCGGCGCCGTTCCGCCCAGATCCGCCGATCCAGCTCCAGCAGGTCCTCGTGCGCCGCAGCCCATTGCGCCATCGGCAGCACCAGCCTGACCAGTTCCATCGCCGCCGGCGTCAACCAATACACAGAGGTGAAGGGCCACTGCTGGCCCCGGTCGCGCTCGACCAGCCCACGGTCCTGCATCCAACGCAGCGTCCGGTGCAACACCGAGTCCCGCAACACCGGCTGCGCCCACCGCCGCCCCCGGGCCACCTCGTAGGACCGCAGCACGCCCAGCAAGCCGGTGTAGGACAGCGGCTCACGCGACAATGCCACCAGCACGTCCGGCAGCCACTCAGGCGCCAGCGTGAGCCTCAGATCATGCAACAGGATACGGCGATCAGGATCAGACAGATCTCCATCGAGCGACACACAAACCCCCACGGAAAGATCCACAGACCCGGCGGATCTGTGCTGACCGTTCCGCCGCGCAGCGCGACCCCCTCCCGGTCGCGGATGTCCCCGCATCCCTGCGTGACGGGCACTTCACCCCAGGCTGCACCATCTACACATACGTGACAATCCGATTCGGCACTGTCACGAGCGGCCGGCCGCCGGACCGCCGGCTCRCCACAAGAGGCCGATCACGCTGCGACACCCCTGAATACCTGCGAAGACGCCGCTATTCGTGGCGGTAGACCCGACAGAGAGCACTCACTGTCCTGGGTGGCCATGACGCACGTCACGTCGGCCTGACCGGCGACGAGACCACCCCGGACCGCCCGCCGCGGTGTATTCCGCTCGCCTGCCTACCGTCGAAGACGTGTACGCGACGCAGGTGAGCTGGCGGATCCGGGCACCGCGGCCAGTGGTCTACCGGACGCTGCTCAATCCCGACCCGATCGCCGGCCGGCGCGCCCCCGCCGGGATGCGGGGCCAGGTCCACACCTTCGACGCCCGCGGAGGCGGCGCCTTCCACGGCCGCTTCCTGCGGCTCGCCCCCGACACACAAGTCGTCGAACAGATCGCCTTCGAGGCCGACGATCCGCTCGCGGCCATCGCGATGATGACGACCCTCAGTGACGCCGCAGCCGGCGTCACCACCGTCCTCGTCGCCCACCACGGCATTCCGGACGTCATACCTGCCGCCGAAGCCGGAATCGCGACCCGCATGGCCCTGGCTAAACTCGTCGAGAAAGACCAGCCCTCGCTAACCGAAAGGCTCCGCCGGCAATAGGCTCGTACCCGGGTCGTCCGTCGACGTCGGTATCGCGGCAATCGGCCAGCGCAATCCACGGTGCATTCGCCTGCAACGGGAGCGGATTCCAGTCGCGGAGCCTGGCATGCATCCCCCAATGTCGGCCACGCGCCCTGCGCTCGCTCGGCGGCGATCCCGCATACCTATCCGGCCGAGGAATCCAGCCGCCGAAAGGTGCGGATCGTCGGCAGCCAGCACAGCCCCCAGAGAGCACAGTGTAACAGCAAAGACACGGCCTGTGCGAGGCCCTGACCGCGGGCCCGACCGGGGACCTGACCGTGTACCTACTTAGCAGGTACACGCTCGCCTCACAGCGGCGCAGGTCAGAAGCCTGCTGGGTGCACCTAAGTGGGCCAAGACTGGGCTGCGAGGTAACGAGCTGATAGTCGGCTGGTCCGGCGGTGCGGACCGTGGCGGGCGCGGGTTAGGTGGCGGCGGCTTGAGGTGCGGTAGGGAATGACGTATGACCCCGTTTCCTTGACACGCCTTTCCGCCTTTCTGCCTTTGTTCTTGGTTTTGGCTTTTGCTTTTCACCTGCCCTTTCTCCTTTCCTTCTTCTCGCCTTCGTTGTTGTCGGCAATCCGGCGATATCCTGGCCTGACAATCCCCAAAAGAATCTTGAATTGATGGACGAATGGGGGTTGAATTCGGACGTGCATAGGTGGAGAATTAGATATCGGCACCGGGCGAGGGAGAACCCCCCGGGAACCAATCCCCTGTAAGGAAGGTCTGTCATGGGCAACCCCGTTTTCACGTCGGACACGCCGTCCGCGCTTCCGGGCGCGCGCGTCCAGCCGGACGACATGGCGCGGGTCACTGACAGTGACTGGCAGGACATCCGGACCATCGCGCGGAAGTACTGCCGCACGGTGAACTTCACCCGGTCGCGCAAGCGCATGGACGGTAACACCACCATGGCGGGCGGACCGTTCGGCAAGTACGGCACGGCAGACGTCAGTGACGACGTCACCCAGGACGCCGTACTTCTGTTCGCTCAAAACCTCGCGAAGATCAGCGGCCGGTTTCAGCCTGCCTCCCTGTCGGTCGCGACGCGCGAGCCTGACTCCTGGCTTTACGTGACAGGCAAGGGTCGGGAGTTCGTCGCAGACCGAAAGATGATCATGGGATGGGCGGTCAAGGACGCTGCCGCGCGGAACGGCTTCCGGACGGACGAAGATCCCGACGAAATGGACGCGACACCGGGTGAGCAGTACATGCGGGGCGTGGCACACGCGGAGTTCGTCGCCACGGGCAGCTACCTCGCCAGCATCAGCGACGTGGTGTGGGGTTCGGCCTACGGGGACGGTCAGGACTTCCCTGTGATCGATCGTGTCCTAGCGGAAGGCAGCAACGCGGACGACATCGGACGGGCCGGAGTGCTCTCCCACGTGGCACAGCAGCTCTACGGCGGACAGTACGGGTCCCGCCGCGCCGTCCGCCGTGCCCGTGACGCTGCCCTAGCCGAACTCCGGGAACTCACACAGCGGCTGGACGAAACGCGCGAGATGCTCGCCTACAGCGCCACGCGGCGCGACAAGCGGCGTACGGGAGCGCTTCCCGACGACTGACCTACCTGGCCGAAAGGGGCACCGGGCGCACCTAGCCCGGTGCCCCTTTCGGCTTTCCGGAGCGCTTTTCAGCCGGACGGTTGGAGCGTTCCCGACGTCGCATCAAGGTGAGGGACTTCCGCACTCTGGTACGCACGACGGA
>NZ_MBLM01000155.1 GCF_001854655.1 Parafrankia colletiae
GCTTTTCAGCCGGACAGTTGGAGCGTTCCCGACGTCGCATCAAGGTGAGGGAAGCTCGCGCGTGTTCATCGGTTCATCTTCTGCTAGGTCGGTTTGGCTCGGGAAAGGAAGCATGACCATGCTGCGTTCCGTTCGGAGCGGTCTCCGCACTCAGGACGTGCGCCACCACATCGGGATGGCGCTTCTGCTGCTCCTTCTGGAGCTTTTCGTTCTGCTGGTGGTGCACCTGCTGGTGGTGCACCTGCTGCTCATCGTGGCGATGTTCGGCCGGGAGCTTGTCGAGTCACTCCGCCGCGACCGGGAGATCCGACGGGCGGTGTAGCCGGGTCACGGAAGGAAGGTGCGCCGGTACCACACCGGCGCACCTTCTTTTCCGCGCTGGTAACACCGCGATGTTCGACGGAAAGAGTGGTGGCTATGGCAGTTCGCGACACGGTCACGCCGGACTTCCTGACGCGTTTCCAGTTGGGGGTGTGGCGTGCGCTGATCAGGACGGCGGTCGTCGAGTGGGCGCCGGATCAGACCACGAACCTCTACGGCAGCGGATTCGACGGGACCGAGATCGAGTTCCTCGACGGCGAGCCAATGGAGGACATCCGCGAGTTCCTCATCTTCGGAATCGGTGACCTGTTTGGTCTCGCGTGCCGTCTCGGCGACAAAGCGCCGACGCCGGAGAAGCTGGGCGCCGAATACGTGCTGTCCCGTCAGGGCGCCGGGACGGGCCTGTGGGACTGCGGCTTCGGCGCGGAAGGCGACCGGCTACACGAACAGGCCCGGCTGCTGGGCGACATCGAACTACAGGTATCCGGCCAGGCCGACGACGGCGACAGCTGGACGGTCTACGTGCTGTGAGAACACCCGCACGGGCGGAGCCGATCAGAAGGGAAACGAAGAGTGATCAGTTATGTGGCTCCGGGTGAGACCCGGAGCGTGGTGCTGCCGTACTCGGAGGTCTGCATGTACCTGCGGGTCGCGGGCCGGCGGATGCGCTACGAGATCCAGGCACCGGACGGACGGTCGCCCGCGGTGCAGCTACTCGACGACGACGGCCGGCCGTTCAGTTTCCCAATCACGCTCGGAGAGGCCGGTTTCCACCGCGACGACCACGGACGGATCTACACCGAAACCTGACCCGGCCTGAAGGAGGCGGAAGGGACGATGTTCTCGGTACAGGTCGACGGCCGGACCGTCGACACCGTGGACGACGACCACGAAAGCGTCACCGTCGAGATCGGCGACGACACGACACACCGGTGCTCTCGCTGCGGCGACGCGCTGTCCGAAACCGCAGACGGCCGCTGGTTGGGTGAGTGCTACGGCGCGGACTGCCCGGACGCCGACCTCGACGACGAGCCACGGGCGGGGGGCATGTGCCGCAGGCGGTGCCGCTGAGCTGGTGCAACCACGCCGGCGTCACGGCGGACGAGTCTGAGGACTCGGTGACCGTGCACATCTCGGTCGGGGACCCGCGCGGGGCGTTCACGTTCACTGTGCGCCGCGTACCCGACGACACCGACAGCGTGCTCGCGGGCCGGCTGCTGATGCACGTGCCGTACCCGGACGCCCCATGCGGGCACCGGCCACTCACGCCGCTGCACGACGGCACCTACCTCATCGGCAGCTGACCATCCCACACCGCCGTCCCCGGACCCTTCGGTCCGGGGACGGCGCAAGCCTGCCCGCCCGCCGCCACCGGGCGGGCCTCACGGAAGGAGTGACGCCGTGGACGTTGAGACGCACGTCGGCTACCACAAGTTGTCGGTCGACGCGCAGGACACGGTCACCGAGATCCTGAACAGGTTCCGGGTCGCCGACGCTCCCGCGCTCGCGAACGTGCTGCGATTGACCAACCGGCCCGGCGGCTACGACGCGGACACCAGCCTGTACATCGCCGACGCCCTCACCAAGATCGACCGGGAGGACGTGGCGCCCGAAACCGTGGACGGTCCGGCCTACCTGGATGACGCTGACGGGTTGCGGGAGCTGGAGAAGCTCGGCTACCTCACGGTGCACGATCTTGCCTACGAGACGTCCAGCGCCAGCTACCTCGACGAGGGCCGCAGCTTGACCGCGATCCGGGTTCTCCGACCGTTCCACACCGTCGGTGTCGTCTACCGGTGGCGGCGCGCGCTGATCGGCCCGGCCGACCAGTGGGACATCGTCACCCGCCCCGGCGTGGTCTGGCCCGGCGTGTACGTGCACGGCGCGGTCGGAGACTACCGATCGCGCGACGTCGGGCTGGTGTATGCCGGCCCGCCCGAGCTGGACACCGACGCGCTGATCTACGCCATCCGCGAGGACTCCGACGTCTTCACCTGCCATGCCGTGTGCGACCGGTGCGGCGCCGACTGGTACGCCGCCGACGGCTCGTGGACCTTCCGGGCCAACCGGGCACACACCGACTTCGACTTCGACGACGCGCATCGCCACCACGGGACCACGGTGATGTGCCCGGAGCCGCTGTGTGTGGACGGCCGGGTCAGCTTCACCGTCGGCTGATTCCCCGCCCCGGCCGACCCCCGTTCGTCGCGGGCCGGGTGACCGGCCCGCGCCTGTTCCCACCCCCTGAAGAAAGGCAGGGCCGCCGCATGCCCGAGAGCATTCCGACCCTTCAGAGCGCGACCGACTTCGTGCTCTCCCACGCGACCGACGACGACCTGACCCGACTCGCCGCCGCGATCAAGCAACGACGGACCGCGTTGGCCTCGATCCGGACCGCCACTCTGACCACCGGCGCCACGGTCAGGATCGCGAACATCAAACCGAAGTACCTCGACGGGCTGACCGGCCGGATCGTCCAGATCGACGGCACGCACGCGACGGTGGCGCTCGACGCAGACTCCACCGACCGGCTGCGCCACACCTCGCAGTCCCGCTACGTCATGCCCACCGAGGCGACCAGCTTCGACCTTCGCGGCATCCCGCTGACCTGCTGCCTGCCTACCGGCTGACCCGTCGGGCCCACGCGGGCCGGGCACGCTGGCCCGTCACGACCCGGCACGTCGGTTCGTGCTGCTCACGCTCGGGAGTACGCCATGACACCTACCGCAACCATGCGCGTCACCATCAGCGGCGTCTACAGCGAGTATGAGGTACCGGCCAGCGATGAGCGGTGGAACGGCTGGGCCGTTCCCGGTTTCACCGCCGGCCAGGTCCGCCAGTTGGCGGCCGAGACCGCCGTGCTGGCCGAGACCGTACCCGCCGACGAGATCGACACGATCACGATCGGCGACGACGGCACGGTCCGCGTGCACAGCGGCCAGTGGGACTCCACAGCCGTCGTCGAGCTCGCCCCGGATGGCCTGTACTACATCGGCGCCTACGACTGGGCCTGGGAGATCGTCCCAGCTGTCTGATCGGCCGCCGTTCGGTCCACGCGCGGTCCGGCCACCGCGCCGCCCGGTGCACGGCCCATCACTCCGCACCCGTTCCCGCACCGGAGCCGCCCATGACCGCGCCCACCGCCGCCCCGCCCCGGGTCGGCGTCCACATCGCCGAAGACCGCGACTACTACGCCGCACCGGTCGGCGACCCGGAGATCGTCGCCGAGGAACGCCGCCACTTCGCCGACGGAACCTGGACGCCCTACCTGCTGTGCACCGTTGTCGAGTGCCCGCACTGCGGCCACCACTACACCACCGACGCGCTCGCCGGGATGGTCGTCGAGACGACGTCGCTGGTCGACTCGATCGTCTGGGCCGACGACCCCCACCTCGCAGACACCGACGACTACCTGCACGTCCAGATCCGCGACCTGATCCACGCCGAGCAGGCCAACCCCACCCCACCGACGGAATGGGTGCCCCTGCCCACCGACTGAACCGTTCGCCGCTCCGTGCGGCTCACTCTCCGAAACGACCACCGCCATGGATGACCTTGACACCACGATCGCGGCAGCCGATCACGACTACCGGCAGACCGCGTTCGCCCACGCCCAGACCACCGACCGGCTCGTCTTCCTGCTCGCGACCCGCATCGCCCGCAACGTCCGCCGCGTCGCCGCCTACCGGGACGCGACCGAGGTCGGCGTCGGCAGTGATCATCAGCTGGACATGGTGTGCACCCTGACCGATGTCCTCGCCGAACGGAACGGCGACCCGGGCTTCGAGCAGGTCGCCGCGCAGATCCGCGCCGACCTGCTCCGCATCGCCGAGACCGGCCACTTCCACGCCGACAACCGGCTCCTCCAACTCCCACGCACCCCGACCGCCCGAAGGAGGTGAGCCCATGTTGTTCGACCCGTCCTTGCTCCCGACCGCCGACGAGGCCGACCTCGGCGAAGCCCTGTCCGCGATCAACGCCGAGCTCCGGCGCCGGATCTCCAGCGACGACGGCGGGCTCGCTGCGCTGGTCCACCAGACCTGGCCGAGCGCGGTCGCCGTGCTGTGCGACGTCGTCTGGGACGACTACCCGACCGCCTCGGCCGAAGGCGTTCTGCTCGCCGACAACACCACGATCGACGTCGACCCGGACAGCGCCCCGGACGAGTGGGACGCGATCAGCGACGAGGTCACGAACCTCGCCGCCGTCGATGGCGCCATCAGCGACGACCACGAACACGGCTACCTGATCCGCTTCGATCCGCCACCCGCCGCCGCATCGGCGCCGCCCCCTGCCACGGGCCGCGATGCGGCCCGGAGCTGACGGTGGGCCGCCCGCCACGCCGCCACGCCGCCCGCGCGGCGGCCGACCTCGACGAGCTCCGGCGCCGGCCGGTGAACCGAGACGGGCCGCCAACCGACGAGGATCGCCTCGACGCGTCCGCGTTGCTGGCCCCGCTGACCGGCGGCCACGGCGAGCGGCACGAAGCACTGCGCGCCGCCGGGATCGGTGACCACACGATGCCCGGCTACGACCCGGATCGGGTCGTGCGCATCCTCACCGCGCTACGCGACCAGCTGACCCACGACATCGACACCTGGACCTACGCCCGGGTCTCGCGTGCCTGGGTCGAACAGCACTGGCGGGAGGTCCTGCACCGCGGCGACTGCGCCCGTTGCACCCGCCCCTGTCACAGCTGTGCCGTCTGGGCCGACGCGCTCGGCCTCGAACGGGTCGACGACGACGGCCGGCCCGTCTGGCGCCCACGACCCACCGCGGACACCTGACGCCCCGCCAGCGCCCGCGGGTCTGGATTCCTCCCGCGARGGGACCAACGGCAATGGCACCTGAGTTTCCCCTGCCCGCCCAGTTTTTCGGCGGCCCCGTGGTCGCCGGTATCTACATTCCTCGTGCGGGCATCTACGCGCCACTGTGGGCCGTGGTCGCCGAAAGCACCCGGTCGGAAGATTTTCACGTCGGTCTGCTTCACAACGACCAGGACGCCTTCGACGGCTTGTACGACATTCCCGGCTGGGAGCAAGCACTCGACCGGATGCGCGAGAAAGCCGACATCTGGCGCAAGGCCCGCCGGTAGCCGCACCGCGCCCCAGCCGGCAACGGCCACGATGCCTCCGCCTGCCGACCGGGGCGGGCACGGCAGCGTTGCGGCCATGACCGTTTCCCCTGTTCGCGAAAGGCCCGCCCATGGCGTACCGCACCGTCCACAGAACCATCCTGCCCGGTTTCCGTAACTATGGCTACGAAGTTCGCGAGGATGGCGAGACCGTCGAGACCGGGGAGATCATCGACACCGGCCGCCTGGCCACTGTCCGTCCGACTGACGATCAACGCCGCCGGCCGATCCTGTGGTACGACACCGAGCTGGAGGCGCTTCAAGCGCTCGCGCGAACGCGGAACGCCACCTACGTCGGCTGATCGCGTCAACCACGGCGACGCCCGCACCCGCCACCGATAGCAGCAGGCAGCGCGATACCGCGCCGCCTGCTGGCAGCCCGGGATCTGGGCGGCCACACCCGGAACGGAATCTCCTCATCCCGTGCGGGGCCGCTGATGCCGCGCACCGCCGGTTCCCTGAAACGGCTTCCGGCCGCCTCCTGCCCAGGAAAGTTTCCCTGAGAAAGGAATGAGAATGGACCCTTCCCGTGAACTCCCAGACCTGATGCGTTCGCTGCCCATCGACCGGCATCGGGGGCTGCCGATTCCGGCGGTCACCGCACGCCACCCGGACGGACAGCCGGACTTCTCCACCGTCGATGGCCGTGAGGCGTTGCGTCTCGCGTCCGAGGGCCGATGCGGTATCTGCGGAAACCCGTTGGACTCCCAGATTGCCTTTCTCGGCGGGCCGGGCGCGGTCGCGGCCCGCGCCTATCACGATCCTCCAATGCATGAATCCTGCGCCGAGGCGTCGACGATTTTGTGTCCGCATCTCTCGCGCCGGGACATGCGCCGGGTAACAGACCGTCGTTCCACCGGCGTGCTGCCGAGGAACAGCGCGGAGGAGAAGCCGGACCGCTGGGTGATGTGGATCTGCCGGGGTTTCGCCGCGTACGTCATCGACGGAATGCCGCTGTTCCGGCCGGCACCCTACCTACGGCTGCGCACCTTCACCTACACCGACGGCGGCCACCTCCACGAGACACCCGACACATCCCCACGCCCCTAATCCGAGGGGCAGCAGAACAACAAGGAGAAAGGAGCGGCGGCGATGAGTCTCATCACCGAACGCGAACCAAAGCTGCTGGTCAACGACGCCGACCGGCGGCTGACCTACCGGTGGGTCGTACGGCGGGTCAACGAGGACACCGACCCGGCGACGCTGGTCGTCAACCTGAAGATCCGCCACCACGGGACGAGCAAGGAGTACTACGCCGAGCTGCGCAACGAGACCGAGACCGACCGGGGCGTCGGGATCGAGAAGTTCGGCTGGAACGACCCGGTGTGGCACCGCCGCCAGCCCGTGCCCCGCTACTCCCGCAAGGGCCTGCGGGCCTTCGCCGAGCAGACCCTCGCCGCGCTGCGCCAAGCCGACACCACCGGCGAACCGCTGCACGTGGACCTGCTCGACACGCCGCCCACCGACGCCCCCACCGACGCCCCCAGCGACACATCCCCGCCGRCCACCGCCCCGGCCGCGGGCCTTCCCCACGGAGATCAGTGATGCGCGCAGACAGCACGAGCCAGGGATGGACGCGGCTGGGCCGTGGCCTGCGGACCGCGCTGGCCCGGCGGTCCGAGACGCCCTACGCACGGGCACAGCGGCGCCGGGAGCAGGTCCGCGACGCGTTCCTGACCGCCCGCGACGAGTGGCGGCAGCTCCTGGAGATCCTCATCGAGGGCGAGACCCGCGCCGTGTGCCCGGCCGCCACCGAGCTGGAAGTCGAGACGTTCACCGACGAACTGGGCGAGCCGCGCGCCCGGCTGATCACCATCGCCACCGACGAGGGCAGCGCCGACGAGGACGAAGAGGCGGTCTTGGACCGGATCTGCGAGCTACTCGACGAGTGGTCGATCGTCGCCAACCCCGACACCACGGACATCCCCTTCACCCTGCCGCCCGGCCCACCCCAGCCAGCGACACCGACCACGCCCTGACCAGACCGGGAACCCGGCGAGCCCAACGCCGGCCCCGCCAGACCGATCGGGTCGCGGTCCGACGTCAGCGTCGGGCCGCGACCACGTATGTCCCTGACCGGATTCGGAGGCATCCATGCCGCACGACAGCCATTACCTGGTCCACGCGCGGCTGACCCGCCGCGCCCCCGCGCGGACATCGCCGAGATCGCCAGCCGCGACAGCGTGACGTTCGCGGTCAACGCCTGGAAGCAGGCGACCCGATGCTGGTCGTCTCCTACACCGGCGCGCCAGCACCCAACCCGGAGATCGGTAAAGGGGTTGTCGAGCCGGGTGACCGCTTCCAGGTGTATCCGGGTGAGGGTCCGTCCGCCTGGGGCGAGTGACCGGCCGGTCACGCCGCCCCGGCCGACCGTCCACGCCGTACGCGACGCGCTCGTGCGCGTCTACGACGCCGCGCCCGACACGAACGACGCCAGCGACATGTACGCCCTGGAGATCGACGGTGTGAAGATCCTCTTCCGGCTGGTCGCCGAGGACGCCGACGGCGAGACCGAGCCGTCGGTCTACGTCTACCTGGAGAACACCGGCCACCCAAAGGGCACCGCCCTCATGGCCGACATCAACGGCAACGCCAGCGACTACCGCTTCTGACCGCCGCCACGGCACTCGGCCTTCCCCCCGGCCGGCGGCCACCTGTCCCGACCAGCCGTCGGGGCATCGCCATGCCCGCATCCCTGCGGATCAAGAGCAATCCCCGCACGCACGAACAGCACTCTGCCCACGCGGGCAGCCCTGGCCGCCCCGCGCCGCGTGCTGGAAACCATAAGGAGGTGTAGTGAGGTGACGCGGCAGAACGTGTACGAGATCGTCACCGACACGGTCGTCAACGCTCTGGAGAACGGCACGGTCCCGTGGCATCAGCCGTGGAACGTCGAGGTCGGCGTACCCCTGTCCCTGGCGACAGGCAAGCCGTACCGGGGCGTCAACCCCTTCCTGCTCGGACTCACCGCCCTTGCGAACGGCTACCGCTCGCCGTGGTGGGGCACCCTGAAGAAGATCAACGAGCGGGGTGGGGGCGTCCGCAAGGGCGAGCACTCCACCCTGGTCGTCTTCTGGAAGTCCTACCTCCACAAGGCGACGGTCGACGACGAGCAGGACGAGCGCCGCTTCCTGCTGCGCTACTACCGGGTGTTCAACGCCGACCAGGCGGACTGGGACGAGGGCAAGGAACCCACCTACGCCGCCCTAAACCGGTCGGACGTCGAACGCATCGCCACGGCAGAGGCCATCGCCGACGGCTACAAGGACAGCCCGTCGATCCAGACCGGTAAGGCGGCGTACTACGAGCCCGGGGCGGTCGACCAGGTGACGATGCCACCGATCGACGCGTTCGACTCCGCCGAGGCGTACTACGCCACCCTGTTCCACGAACTCACCCACTCCACCGGCCACGAGACCCGCCTCGACCGGGACGGCATCCGGACGGGCTCGTTCGGCAGGTTCGGCGACCCGGTCTACTCGAAAGAGGAACTCGTCGCCGAGATGGGCGCGGCCCTGCTGTGCGCCATCGCCGGCATCGACCAGAAGGCGCTCGTCGAGAACAGCGCCGCCTACCTGCGTTCCTGGCTCGACGTGCTGCGCGAGGACAGCAAGCTGATCGTCCAGGCCGCAGCCCAGGCCCAGCACGCCGCCGACCACATCCTCGGAGTCACCTTCGCCGAGGACGGCTGACCTGCGGACCGTCGACCTGCACATCGGCGTCGCGATCGACCTGCCCGCCGGCTGGATCGTCGTCGACCAGGGGTTCGAGGTCCTGCGCAAGACCAGCTCGACCACCACCGTGGAAATCAACTTCACGGTGGGGCCGGGCACGGACGGCCACTACATCGCCGTCGACCTGCTCAGACCGTCCCTGCGGTTGATGTTGCCGATCGGAGGCCCGTACTCGGCCGAGTACGCCGACATCCGGCTGCGGACCCTCGTGCCCCGCGAGGTCGCCGAAACGTTGCTGACGCTGGCGGGCGCGGCGATGACCACGGGCCGGGCCGCCCCCGTGCACCACCTCACCCGCCGCCCCACCTGACCGCACCTCTCTCTGTGAGCGCCCCCGCCACACCTCCCGGTGGCGGGGGCGCTCACGTGTTCCCGCCCTGTGAAAGGAGATTCGCGATGGGCACATCGTCACGACCCGTCCGGGCACCTGGCCCGACCCGCCCACGGCCCACCACGCCGGCCGGCGCGCTCGCGCAGGCCCATCGGATCGCCGAGGCCGTCGACCAGGCATGGCACACCGCCGCAGCCAGCGACCGGGCCGAGATCCCGCTGTCGGTCGTCGCGGCCCTCGCGCTGCGCACCCCCGAGGACGCCGACGAACGTGCCTGGGTCGCCGCCCAGCTGATGGACACCGACGACGGCGGCCTGCTCGGGTTCCTGCGCGCGACCTGGCAGCTCTACGGCCGCGTCCGCCCCGACCTGTTCCCCAGGGTCGCGCCGCTGGCCGCGCCGTGGTTCACCGACCCCGCCCCCGACGGCGACCTGCTGCGCGCCGTGCGCCGCGTCGTGCACGCGGCGCTGCGAGCCGGGCTGCACGAGCTCCTGGATGCGGCCCGCTATGACGTCGACCTGTTCGGCCCGCTGCTGTCGGTACTACGGACCCGCGGCGCCCGCGTGGCACGCGGTCAGTACTACACCCCACCCGACCTGGCCGACCTCCTGGCCCGGCTCGGCGGCACCGTGCCGGCGGCCGGCGAGCTGGTGTTCGAGCCCACCGCCGGAACCGGTGGCTTGCTGCGCGCCGCTGCCCAGGCGATCCGCGACGCCGGCGGCGATCCGCGCACCATCCGCTGGGTCGCTCTCGACCTCGACGAGCTCGCGCTCGCCGTCCTCGCCATCAATGTGATCATCTGGGATCTCGGCCCGCGCGTCCTGATCGCGCACGGAGATGCCCTGTCCGACGACTGGCAGGCCCGCGCCCTCGGCGAACGCGCCGAAGCCATCGCGCTCGCCCGCGATGTTCAGCGGGCCGCATCCGCGCTCGCCCTGCTCCAGCGCCTCGACCGGGCAGAGGGCGACCTGCCCTGAACCTCACTCCTGGCCGGGCCGCCATGCCCGCAAAGCCGCGATTGGACCCTTCTTATGTCCTCGGAGCCGCTCGTGTCGGTCCGCCGTCCCCGGCCCGACACCATCCATCTGACCATCCGGCCGGGCGCGGACGGCGCCACCGTCGGCGCTGCCCTCGCTGACCTGCCCGACGGGGCCTTCTACGTCGACCACCACGGCGACCCCACCCACGTGACCCTGATCTTCCGCGTGCCACCGGCCTCGCCGGCCGTGGTGGTCCCGCCCGCCGGCTGGACCCCGACCACGAACGGTCACCGCCGCGCCACCGACCCTGCCACGCAGGCCGTCCACACCATCACGGCCGGCCTGCTGCTTGGCGCCTACGACCGCGACATTCTGCGCCCACCGCTGGACCGCACGCAGCCCACCGTGCTCACCGTCGTGCGCCTCGTTCGCGTCCGCGCCGACGCCCTGGGCCGACGCACCCGCCGCTGATCGGCCCATCCCTGATGGCCRCAGCACTGCCCCCTCACCGTCCCTTCCCTGGAGACTGTCATGCCCGACAGGTCTGTCAGCTTCGGCACCGTCGATGTGTTCGAGGCCCTCCCGCCGCACCCGATGGCCAGCTGGGAACCCGGCAACGTCCACCGCCCGCTGCGGATCAGTGTCTGCCTCGACGAGGCCGGCATCCTGCTGATCCACGTCGACACCGCCGTGACCCTCCACCTCGCCGACGACGCCCCGCCGTTCGAGATCTACGTCGACGGCGGCCACGTCTACGGCGACCTGACCGGGGTCGACCGTTCCGACTGCRCCCACCCCGACCACGGCCATCCCGTCCCCTGGCGTGCCGCAGCGGGCGGTTCCACCCCGCCCCTCGACGAGCACGCGCGTACCGAGGCATCGCGTGACCGTCAGGAACCCGCAGCGGTGAACGCGACCGAGCGGCCTGCCGTCACCGGCGCGCCCTGATCTCCGAAGGGCCGCCGATGTCCACCCAGCCCGCGCCACCATGCCCTGGCTGCGACGCGCTTCCCGGATACCGCCACCACCCCGACTGCGACRTCGCCCGTTGCCGCCAGACCGGGCTGCAACGCGCCGGCTGCGACCAGCCCCACGACCACGGCGACGACCCGTGGACCAGCGCCTACCCCGGCGAGGCCGAGTGCCGGGCGTTCGGCTGGATGAGGCCCGCCCCGTTCCAGGCGTTTCCCGACCTCAACCGCCTCTACGGCGAAGCCGTCTGGGACCCACACACCGGCCAGTGGACCCGATCCTCCACACCCACCAGCCCCAGCGACCAGCCCTGACCGCCCTCCGGGCGCGGGACAGGGGCGCGGTCGCCTTCCTGGAAAGCATCCGAACATGATCAAAATAGTGGTGGTGCCGGCGGACCCGTTGCTGCCGGTCCGCCTGGTCGACCATGACGAAACCAGCCTGCGTGCCGCGCAGGCCCTCGTGGGCGGACCGATCGAACCGATCGGCCTTACCCGGCCCCCCGCGACGCTCTACGTCAACGAGAACGGCAAGATCGATGGGCTGCCGCGTAACGGACCGGGCCACCCTGCTGACCTGGGTCCACGCCCYGCAGCTCCGCGGCCAGGATGTGATCGTCGGGGATGCCTACCTGGCCGGCCCGGTCCGTCGGGGCCTCGACACCGGCACCCCCGCTGACCTCATCGCGGTCCTGACCGGCACTGGCGCCGTCCAGGTGCAGACGCGGTCCCGCCGTCGCAGGTGGACGACGCTGCCGAGCACCGTGGGCACGGTCTGGGACGAGCCGTTCGACGCCTACGCCACCGCCCTGCTCGCCCTCGACGACCCGGACAGCATCGATGTCCGGGTTATCCCCACCGGCCAGACCTGAACGTTCGCCGGCACAGGATCGATAACGACGATCCCGTGCCGGCGGCACCACTGTTAGCGACTCYGCCCCGACCGCCGTGCTCGTGGAACCTCCGCGTCGGTGATCTCCACGCCGACCTACCGACCAGCTCGCGCCGCCGGTCCGAGCCCGTCACCGGCCCGCCCGAGTGAACACGTCGGTATTCGGCGCAGCCGCATCCGACAGGTCCCGCGAGCCGCCGCTCAACCTGCCCCGCTGGTCCCGGCCGCAGGGCCGGGACCAGCGCACCGCTCGCTCGCTGCGCGGGCTCGTGTCGCACACACCCCGCCCCGGACCCACCGTCCCCGAGGGAAGCGCGCTCGATCGCCGCTCCCTGCGCCACCCCGTTCCCAACCGTTCATCCACCGGGAGAAAGCATGACCACGACCAGTGAAAACCGCGCCTACGCCCGCGAGGTGGGCGCCCGACTGCGCGACATCCGTACCCAGCAGGGCCGTTCTCTCCAGCAGGTCGAAGCCCTCTCCCACGGCCGGTGGAAGACCGCGGCGGTCGGCTCTTACGAGCGCGGCGACCGCATGGTGAGCGTCGAGAACCTTGCCGCCCTGGCCGCGTTCTACGGCGTCCCCCTGGCCGAACTCCTGCCCAGCGCACGACCCGACCCGCTCCCGCCGCGCACCGCCCGCGTCGTGCTCAACCTGCCCGCCCTGACCGGCCTGCCCGGCGAGGACGCCGGGCCGCTACGCCGCTGGGCCGCCGAGATCCAGCGGGAACGCGGCGACTACGCGGGCCGGGTCCTCTCGATCCGCGAAGGAGATCTACGTACGCTCGCCATCCTCTACGACCGCACCCCCGACCAGCTGATCGACATGCTCCAGCAGTGGAAGGCCCTCGACCCCACCAGCGATGTCGAGGCCCCGTCGGACACCGCCTGATCCACGCGCGCTGGCAAGGTCCCAGGCTGGCCGTCGATGGGGCGACCGCGGTTCCTCCCACCGGGCTGTGCGGTGTGGCACACGATCCGCCACACCGCGCTCGCGAACCCCAGTGCCCCATGAACCGGCGGATCGTCGGGCGCCCCCAGCCGGGCGGGACGCGGCGAGGTTCCTCGCCRCACCCGTCACGGCAATCCCAGCGACCGCGAGGCCGCCCGCGTCGGAGCGCGTGCCCGTGTGCACCCTGCTTCCCTTCCGCATCTTGTTCTCGAAAAGAGAGATGTTTGCTATGCGTGAATTCATCRCCCGCCGCGGCGCCGACGAGGAATGGCTGTGCCGGTGTGACAACACGCCGGACGGCGAGGGA
Organism: Parafrankia colletiae; assembly: GCF_001854655.1. GTDB lineage: Bacteria > Actinomycetota > Actinomycetes > Frankiales > Frankiaceae > Parafrankia > Parafrankia colletiae. The sequence goes on from NZ_MBLM01000155.1 coordinate 13,622, forward strand.
TTCGTTCCCGTCGTCGGACGCCGTGAGGCCACGACAACCTCGGCCCGGTGGCGTGGCCACTATTGCTGTTTGCGCTGCGGCCTGCTTATTCGCTGGCCGACCCGGGAAGTCGTCGGCCGTCTCGACTTCGCCGATCTCGCTCTATGGGACCGCCCCCAGCAGGCGCGGTGGCCGGGCCGGCGGCGCCGCGCCGCGTGAAAGGACAGACAATCGTAGGTCACGAGCAGGAGGGGCTCACTGTCCGCACGCCTGTGCGGGTCGGTGACGGAAGGTCGACGACGGCCGACACGTCATCGACCTCGGACACGACGACATGGTGACCACCGCGACACCATCAGAAGTCTGTGACACGCACCGGACCGGGTCCGGCCAGGCCGCGCGGGTAGCGGCCCCTGCCAGAGACAGGCCGCTACCCACCAGACCAGACTGGAACCAGCCGGTCCCTGCCACGACACCCGACCCGACCGAAGAGGACGCCCCGGTGAACATCGAGTCCCACATCCTGCTGGACACGACCATCGGCGAACTCCAGGACGCGCTACGGGCCGGCGACCAGCCCGCCCTCGCGGTCCTGGAAGGCCAACCCACCCGCGAGCACCGCTTCGCCGACTACCTGCGCGACCCCGCCAAGGCCGTCGCGTACGAGCAGCAGTTGGCCCGCGAGGTCGCCGGTATCGACCTCGAACGGCTGATCATCGCCGTGCCGATGATCGTCACACCACGTCCGCTGGTCGGTGAGGACTCGGTACTCCTGCGCTCGCCCTTCACCGGCCCGCTGCGCGACGACCTCGACGAATACGACGTGATCGCCTACACGATCTACGACATCGAGGAGGGCGTCACCACCGGGACGGCGCTCTACACCCGCAACCCCGACGGCACCTACACCTTCGGCCTCGACGGTGACGAGACGTTCACCGTGACCGTTCCGATAGGCCCGTCGCGGAAGTTTCCCGGGATGGCGCTGCTGCGCGAGATCCTCGACGAGACCCTGCACCCGCGCGCCGACCTGCGCGGAGGAGGCGACCCGGAGCCGCGCTGAGGCACCCGCCCTACGGCCCCGCTCCCAGGCTGCCAGCCCCTGCCCCAGACACGAAGGACATCCGGCATGAACGACGACACCTGGACGCTGGTCACCGACGTCGTCGGCCGCGTCCAACGCGCGATCGGTCTCAAAGGCGCACCCGCGATCGTCATCCTCGATGGCGATCGCCGCCAGATCCTGTCCGACTACGACTACCTGCGTGACCAGGACGCCACCGTCGCGTTCGAGCACAAGGCCGCCGAGCACGCCCGTGCCCTGAACCTGCGCCGGTTCGCCTTCGCCGTCCCCCAGGTCATCATCGAGACCGAACCCGGCATCTTCAGCGCCAGGGCGGTCTCCAACCATCCGCTGCGCCCCGGCGAGCAGGAGACCATCGCCTGGACCGCCTACGACACCACCGACGGCGCCGACTTCGGCTTCGCCCCTTACACCCGCCGCCCGAACGGACGGCCCGTCTTCGACGAACCGGAGATCTTCGACGTGCCGATGCGGGCCGACGACCGCATGCCCGGGGTCCGCCTCCTGCGCCAGCTCACCGACAGCTGAATACGAAACCAACTGGCCGACACGCGCCCGCGTCGCGACGCGCTTCGGTCACAGGTCCCTGCTGGGTGGACAGCGCGCTAGCCGGTCGCGGTGCGGCGGCGGCGCCGGTCACGCAGGGTCGGATTATGGCCGGGCGGAGTGGCAGGCGGCGTGGGCGGCCGACCCGGCTGGTTCGGCTCGCAAGCTGCTGGTGATGCGAGTAGAGGACTGCAAGCGGCCGGGGATGCTTGGACAAGTGGTCTCGGTCGACTTGTTCGGCCGGCCGCAGGTCGAGGCTCGGTCGAAAGTGTTGCGCGCGGCCGACTTGGCGGTGTCCGGCGGACGGGCCAAGCCAATGACCGCGCCGGCGTTCCCCGGCGACTCCCGGTCGATGCCCACTCGGCCGGCGTATCCGGGCCAGCGCGTGGGCGACGGAGCAGATGGCGACCTGCCTCGGCGAGATTCTGTGCCTGACGCCGGGCAGGCGAGGTCTGCGTACCTGGAGCAGGTAAAGCGAATCGCCCCACCCAACTTGATTGGTCGGGATGATGAGTTGGCCGAGCTCACCGCATTTTGCACCCGTGCAGGACCAGGCAGCTACGTTTGGCTGCAGGGCCTGAGCTTGAGAAACTCCGAACGCCCGGCTCCGTTGCTTATCACCCGCTCGCCGGACGTTCCATCCGGTGGGAATAAATCTCACCTGACTGGTGGAGTGCCGTTAATCAGAGCGCGCAGTATTCGTCGATCACGGGCGTCCCGGCCTTGGCGCTTCGTGCTGACCAAGCTGCTGGCCGATGTCGCCATGGTGAGCACCTGACCATCTAACGCCGCGTCTTCGTCGGCGGAACCTGGGTTGGTGTCCCGGCTGCCGTTCTTGGCGCAGTATTCGGCAGGACGTTGGCGGTCGGCTGATTGAGCGCAGCGCGACACCGGGCCCAAGGGCAGCATCAATTGGGCTCGCGCGACGGGTAGCCGTGTCGGGTGAGGATGCGGGCGGCGGCGCCGGGGCCGAAGCGTCCTGTGCCGTGTGGACCGCCCTGGCCGGCTTGGTAGGCGCGGATCTCGGCAGCGAGCTGGCCGGCGTCACCGTCGGTGCCGGCGGCGTCGAGTGCGGCCTGCATTCGCTTCCCGGTGGTGGACCGGGGCAGCTCGATCCACGCGCGGGTCGCCGCGACAAGATCTGCGAGGCGATCGGCTTCGGCGGGTAGAGGTGCCGGGTCCATGGGACGATTCTGGCAGGAGGGATAATCGAGTCGTGCTGCGCGTCTATCTCGATCAGGCGAAGTGGATCGACTTCGCCAAGTGTCGGCTGGGCCGTAGCGACGGCGAACGCTATCGGGATGCCTTCACCATCGCGACGGAGGCGGTCCGGCTCGGTCATGCCTCGTTCGTGCTGTCCGCAGCTCACTACTACGAGACTCACCGCCGAGCCAGCTGGTCTAGCAGGCTAGACCTTGCGACCACGATGGCAGGGCTCTCCAAGTTCCACACGATCGCTCCGCCGCACGTGATCGTGCCAGCGGAGATCGACGCGGCCATGACCAGCCACTGCGGCGGTCGACGTCGAAGCGCGAATATCTTCGGCGTCGGCGTCAATCACGCCTTCGGCAGCGATATCCCACTCGACCGAATGAAGCTGCACGACGATTCCGCGATTCCCCCTGCGTTGCGCATCCAGCTCGGGGAGGTGTTCGTGCAGATGATGGAGCTCGCGGCTCTGGCCGAYCCCGCTGGGACACTGGCGCTGATGCTTGAGACAGCACGCAAGTTCCAAGAAGCGGACCAGAAGTTCGCTGACGGGCAGACGGCTCTCGCTGGACAGATAGATGCCCACAAGCTGCGGCACCGGCTCGGCGACGTCGTTACCGGCACCGAGATCGTCGACATCATAGAGCCACTGATCACGAGCTGTTCGCGGCATGGGATTGAGCCGATGGAGTTCGTGARTGACCGCGACCGCGTCCACCGGTTACTTGAGGATCTACCGAGCCGGTGGGTGACCCGAGAACTGCGCCGCCTCCGACATCGCAACCCGCAGCAGCGATGGCATGCGCATGATCTGAATGACGTTAACGCCTTGTCGGCCGCCGTTCCCTACTGCGATATCGTCGTGACGGAACGCCAATGGGCTCGGCATATCAACAGCTCGGGACTCAGCGATCGCTATGGCACGGCAGTGTTGCACGACCTGTCGAAAATCCCGGAAGTGCTGATTAATGCGACGATCGCCTAATCACCACGGACCGGCATGTCGCGATGGAGTCGCCCTTGGGTGCAGCTACAAGAGGACCACCTCAAGCGCGAATGAATCTCAGTTGACTGGCAGAGTGCTGTTATTGGAGCCTGTCGGAAAAAACTATAGACCCTGCCTACCATTTCCCTTGATCCAAGCTTTTAGGGCTCCGAATCCCCCGTGAGTGCGGGCGCCGACGGCGTGATCATCGTCCGCCCACCAGACCGCGGTAAGGTCGTGGTACAGGTACTTCGCGATCTCTTCGTAGTTTGGGAACCGGTTCCGGTCGAGAAGTTCGGTCGGGTCCGGTGCAATATGACTCGGCTCCCCTGAGCGGCCATTGTATTTCCCTCGGGCAATCCGGACCATGAGAGGAGAAGAAAAGATCATCGCCAACGGGTGCTGRCTGTCAGACGCGACCACGTCGGCGATCATTTCCCAACGCGCGGCGGTCCGCGGCCCGGCCATAGCTGACAGGTAGGCCAGCGCGGCGAGCGGATCGGGCGGACACAGTTCGATTCCCGCAGCTCCAACGAGTCTGACGCCGTCCTTTCTAAACATCGCACGATACTCGGCGCTCCGGCAGGACAGTACAAACCCTCCGCCGATACTAAGCGAATCGTTGATCTGCCCTATTATGGTTGCCTGTGTGCTGGGTGCGGTCTCATCCAGTCCATCCAGAAGAGGAAAGACTAGCCCAGCACGGAGTAGGGATTTGGCCAGGCTGTCTGGAGCCGCTGGCCGGCTGCGGCGGTCCAGGAAGGGGTAGTCCCTGAGAAGCCTCTGCTCAAGCCAGTCGTCCAAGGGTTGACGCGAGACTTCCCTGGAATGGATTGGCGCGAGGACCGGCACCGGTGCGCCAGGAGTCCTGCGGGCCAGCATGTCCATGAGCAGGCCCGTCAGAAGGGTTGTTTTACCCGAGGCTGGTTCGCCTAGGATGACCAGCCGACTGGTGGGTATCCGGCCAAGGAGTTCACTGAGACCTCCGCCAACGTTCGATAGTTCCTGGACGGCCGATCTCGCCGCGAGCATGGTCGGCCCTCCCGTGCCTGGCTGGGAACCCGTGGACCAGTCGCCGAACAACTCCGATGCTGCCAGTCTCCAGGAGACCGGCAGCAGGTATGGAGTTCTCAGATCGAGCCGCCTGACCTCGGCCGCCCACTGCGCGCGGACTACGGTCGCCAGCTGATCCGCGATCCCGCTAAACGCGACCTCGGGAAGGAGCCTACGCGCCGTACGGCTATGCCTAGTGTTGCTCCGCCTCGACTGCTGGCTGCTGATGACGGCGGATACGAGGCGGTGTACCGTCAGCGTATCCTGTTCGCTGTCGCGACGCGCCAGAGAGTAGGTGAGCACAGCTCCGACCGTGTCGTCCAAGTCGGAACGAGCCACAACCGAGACACGTCGAATCGAAAGTGGATGGCGTTTTAAAGGATAGGTCAAGACGGCCAAGGGAATCGGCTCGGGGCCCATGTGGGCACACACGTCAAGGAGCCTGACCGCAGACGGCGAACTTTCGCGAATCCGGTCGAGCGACAGCGACCACACGGTCGCGACTGTTCGATTTGTCGGAAGATCGATCCCACGCGATATCATCCGATCGCGACGTGCCCGAAATAAGGTGACATAGTCGCGAGGCGCGACGCCGGTTGTCTCCATGTATGCCGCCGCCTGCTCAACAGCCAATGGGAGATCGCCGAGTTCCTCGGCGAGGAGGTTAGCGATCGAGTGCTCCATACCACCAACTCGACGGATGAGAAGGTCAACGGTATCCGGCCTTGCCATGACGTCGATTTCAATTCGACTGGCGACCGCGCCCCAGGCGGGATTCCTGGAGGTCAAGAGAATGTGGCCGCCACCGGCCGGCATCCAGCGACGCACCCGTCCTGGCTCCTCGGCATTATCGAACACAAGAAGCCAGTCTTCACGGCCGCCCAGCGCGTCCAGCGCGGCGGCAGCGTCATGCTCGACACTTCCGGAGGCTTGCAGACCGAGGCGGCCCGCCAGCGTTGCGAACTGCTCCGCCAGAAGGCCARCATTCTCAGCGTTCAGCCACCACACTAGACCGTACTCGCTCCTCTTGCGATGGGCATACTCGATCGCGAGCTGAGTCTTTCCGACTCCTCCTAAGCCGTGTAAGGCAATGACCGCAACGGGTAATCCGCTCGGCAAGGCGGAAATCAAGCGATCAAATATGTCCGCGCGCCCAGTGAACGTTCGTAGTCGCAGCGGAACGTTCCAGATCGGCGGGTTCGGTGTTAGAGTTGAAGAAACTTCGTCGCTTTCGTTGCGGCCCTTGTCTCTGCCGGGAAATCCTGAGGAAACCCGACTGACTGGCGCAAGGCCCGTCGCCTCGGTCAGCCGCTGAGTGGCGACCTCTTCGCCAACTCCATGAAGATCGCAAAACACGATCGCGGTCAATACTGCGGGTGGCTGGCAATCTTCAACACGAATCGGAAGCAGCTTGCCGCTCCGCATGGCGCTCGCCCACTCCGGCGATGTCCAGTGCGACGAGAAGTACGCCTCTGAACAGATCGCAACTGTCTGCCTGGCGAGCCGCATCTGTTCGCTGATCCAGACAACGAGGTTCGTGCCAGGCGCTGCGTCCCAGGCTCGGAGCCGCACTGACCTGCCCGAAGCCTCCAGTACGGCGGCCACCCAGGTCGCCCACGCCTCGTCCACCTCATCGTAGGAGACCAAGTAATCGACAGCCCTGTGCGCATCTTCCGATGCGGCGGCCTCACTGACCACGCGACTCAGGATGCCAGATCTTCCGAAAGCCATGGTGATCGGGTCAGCCTCCAGGGTGATCCCGTGCGGCGAGGTAGAGGGTCCAGTCGTGGGTGGCGTGCTGGGTCCAGGCGACGGCGGTGGTGATGTGGAGGTCGAGGAGGCCCGCGAGGATCGGGGCGGGTAGGTCCGCGGCGAGCGTCATGAGCGCGGCGCTGCGGGCATGGCGGGCGTGGGGCAGCCCGTTGCCGCGTAGCGCCCGGTAGACGACGTCGCGGGCCGGCTGGCCGGGGAAGCCGCCGGGGAACAGCCAGGCCGTTTCCGCCGGGACGCTGCGGCCGAGGACGGACACGATGCGGGCGGCATCGCGCTGGGCGAGTAGAACGGCGGCGACGGCTGGAGGCAGGAGCAGCTTGTGCCCTCCCAGCTGGAGGAATGCCCGGCTGTCGTCTGTCTGGAGCTGGTCGACGCGCAGGGTGGAGATCCGGCTGACGGGTAGGCCGTAGAGCAGGAGAAGGGCGCCGGCCGCGCGGGCATTCAGGGGCAGGGTGGTGTCGTGCAGGCAGCGGCGCAGGTGGGTCCACCGGTCGTCTTCGCTGATCGCGGTGACGATGTGGCGGGGACGCCGTTTCGGGATGGTCACGTCACCGGTGAGGCGTCGGCTGCGGGCCCAGTGCAGGAATTCGCGGGCTGGGTAAGCGCTCTCGACAGGCTGTTCAGTCAACCAGCGGTCGACATCGGCCTGCGTGAGATTGGCGAGCGTGGTCTGCTGGTCGTCGATCCAGGCGAGCAAGCGGAGCGCGGCGCGGATGCGGGTGCGGGCCCAGCCGGCGGCGGCTGGGGTGAACGGCCGGGCTGGCAGCCGGTGGCGGGCTCGGCGCAGGATCGCCCAGTGAGCCCAGGCGCGGATCAGGCGGCTGTGGGCCGCGGGCTGCGTGGTGAGGAGCTCGTCGAGCCATGGGCCGAGGCGTTCGAGGTGCTCGGCGCGGTCGGGCAGGACGCCGACGTGGATGAGGGTCTGGCGCAACCGGTGCAGGGCGAGAGTCTGCGGCCAGGTGTCCAGCAGCTCGTGGCTGGGTGGAGCGTCTGCGGTGGCGAGCCGGTGAAACAGCCATTCGGCGGGCCCGCCGGGTCGAAGCCAGGTCAGGACGGCGTCGGGCGCGTCGGCGTTCGCCAGGGCGTCCGCGAGCGGGCTCAGCTCGGGACGCAGTGCGCCGTTCGTGCCGGTGAGCAACTCGTTGGCGCGGCGGGCGGCCAGGCAGCGTTCGCACCTGCCGTCGCGGGGCACGAATCCGGCGTGTCCGCAGGCCGGGCAGTCGTAGTCGACGTCCAAGCCGGCGCACCGGCCGCAGATCCGTTGGCCTTGCTGGTCGAGGCCGACGAGCACTTGGGTGCGTTGGCAGGCGGGGCAGATGGCGGGGTGGCGGCGGGTCCAGGCGTAGCAGGAGGCGCAGACGCTGCCGATCGGCCAGGTGGCGATGATCCGCCGATCGCGCCCGCACCGCGAGCAGCGCCGGGTGGCTGGGAGTCGGCAGCGGGTGCATAGGCGGGGTCCGCCGTGGGCTCCGGTCGTGGCCAGCTTCCCGATCAACCCGCAGCCGTCGCAAACACCGAACAGGGTGCGGCGGTAGCACGCCTCGCACATTCCCGGCTGGCCGTCGCGGGCGCGGACTTTGAGCCGGCCTTCCCGTCTACACAGGCCGCAGCGCGTCGCGGGTCGGCATGCCGCGCACAACGGTTCGCCGTTGTCCGTGCGGGCGGCCTCGACGGCGGATCGGGAACAGCTGGCGCAGATCGCGCGGGGAGTTTCGTAGCAGCGCCGGCAGATCGGCTCCCCGTTCGGCCGCGCCGCCGGCGGCGCCGCGCGTCCGCAGCTGGTGCACGTCTCCCAGCTGGCAGGGTCACGGTTCCAGCAGTTCTGGCACACCGGTGTCCCGTCCGGGTCGCGGGCCCGGACCGGATTGCGCCGGCCGCAGCGCCTACACACTTTGGCCTGCCGGCGTCGTGCACACCGCGCACAGATCCGGCCGCCCTCGGCCCGTTGCGGCAGGACTGCCTCGACCTGCTCGCAGTCGACGCAGGCAGGCACCACGACCGCGTATCCCGCCTGGTGCAGCGTGTACGTGAGCCGGATGAAGACAGCAGGCACATCGGAGCTTCCTGACCGCAGCGCGTCAGGGAACGCGGCGAGATGGTCGTCCAACCATGCCAACCGCGCGCTCACCGTTCCCGCGACCGCTTCGAGATGACGGCAAGCCTCGACCTCCGTCATCCGAGGGACGAAGGCGACGAGCCGCACGGCCATTGCACGCAGGAGCGCCTGGCAATCGACAGGCGGTCGCCGGGCGGAACGGGCCGCCGGCGCCCGAAAGGATCTCGTCGCAGCTCCCGGCCGGTCGGGTGTCATAGTCCCTCCGGCCGGCGGATCGTGGTGCGCTGCGGCCTCGCCGGCGCCCAGCCCGCGGCCCGCCGGGCCGCCGACGCCGTCTTCGCGACCTGCTCGGCGACCGCCACGACCTCGATCAGGTCGTTCGGTGTGCAGCCGAGCACGTCGCACAGTGCGGCGAAGGTGTCCATGGACAGCCGCTGCGGAGGCTGYGTCACGAGCCGGAAGACCTGTTCCCGGGACAGGTGCACCCCGCGTTCGGCCAGCAGCGGCACCAGGTCGGAGGTCTGGAACAGGCCCTTTTCCGCCATCCGGGTCCGCAGATGCCAGCGGATACTCGTCGTCCGGGTCACCGGGATGTCTCCCACAGGTCCTCGAAGCGGCGCAGTGACTTCTCCAGCAGCCGGTTACGGAACTCGTCCGATACCGACGTGTAGATTGCGGTCGTAGAGGCGTAGGAATGCCCGACCTGCTGTTGCACGAAGAGCGGAGGATAGCCGAACTCCAGCAGATGAGTGACATAGCTGTGCCGCAACGAATGCAAATCCAGCTCGTCGGGCAGCCCTGCCGCCCGACGCGCCAGACCGAACAGGTCATCGAGATGGCGGACTGCCATCCGGCCGCGTCTTTCGGTCACCCACAGGGCGGGATGCTGGYCGGGGTCGAACTGCGGACGTAGCTGCTCGCACCAGTGGTCGAGCAGCTCGACAATCCAGTCGAACTCGGGCACGGTCAGCACCGTGCGCCGTTTCGGCGGGCTTCCCCGCGACGCCTTGCCCCACCGCACCTGCACCGACCCGAACCGGCCATGGGCAGCGGCACGCAGATTGCGGCGGAAGTCCACGACGTCAAGCAACGCAGCTTCCCGCCGCCGCAACCCGTATGCGTACACCGTCTTGAGCACCACTGCGTCGCGATGCGCCGCCAGCGCGCCTTTCCGACCGTGCGAACGAATCTCCTCGACCCGAGTGTCGGCCGCATCGAACAGCGCCTGAACCTCGTCGTAGGTCAATGCCCGCCGCCCCGGCCGGCCCTCGTAGTCGGCCCGGTGCGCGACCGTGTTCCACTCGTGGCAGATCTGGCTGGGCACCGTTCCGAACCGCCGCTCGCACTCGGCCGGCCAGCCGTACCGGGCGTCAGTGACGAACTCGCAGAACAGCCGCACCGTCAACTGGTAGGCCCGCACGGTCGACGCCGCCCGCGGACTCGCCCCCGAGACCAGCTCGGACGTGAACGCCTCCACCTCACCAGGGGTCCACTCCCACGGATACTGGTTCGTAAACGCCGCGAACCGGCGCACGAGATCGATCCGGGCCCGGATCGTGGCCGGCCGAAGAAACCGGCTCAGTTGCTGACGCGACCAGCCTTCCAACATCGCTGCTAACATCGCCGCCGCAGGATCGAAATGCGCAACCGTCGTGTTCAGCACAAGGTGCGCAGCACCAGGCAGATCAACACGTTGCGCCACGGCAGCCTCCTGTTGCATCCGATGCATCATCGTTGCATCGGACACCGGCATCCGCGTTTAACCGTCGGAAAGCGGCGTGTCGCGATAGGCTCAATCTTGGCCAGCTCCGAAAGCCCGGTTTCGCCGCTTTTCGCCGCTCGCCGGATGTTGCATCTGGTTAGAATAAATCCTATTTTCCTGGCCTTGTCGCCCCGAAATAGTCATCTCCTTTCCACCTGTACGAGGCGATCCTGACAACCTTGTTGTCTCCCAGCGCGGTGATCATCTGCCCGTTGCCGATGTAGATCGCGACGTGGTGGATGTTGGTGGCGGTGCCGTAGTAGACGAGGTCGCCGATCTGGAGCGGTTCTCCAGGTGGGACCACGGGGCCGGCCTCGTACTGGGTCTGCGCGGTGCGGGGCAGGTTGATCCCAGCGGCGAGGTAGGCGGCCCGGGTCAAGCCCGAGCAATCGAAGCCGCCTTCGGCCGGCCCGTCTCCTCCCCACAGGTAGGGGATGCCGAGCTGGCCCTGGGCGTAGACGACGGCGGCGTAGCCGGCGTCGGACGGGGCGGTGTCGGTTCCGAATCCTCCGCCGGGCGAGCTGTACTGGGTGGCCTGCGTGACGACCTGGGCGACGTAGGCGTCGGAATGGTTGTACGCCCACAGCGCCCCGGTCAGGTCGGTTGGCGCGTGGTTGTCGCATAGGTAGGCCGCGGCGGCGTAGACGGCGTCTTGGGGGTTGTAGAGCGACGGCGGGTTCGCGCCACCCGCGGGGAGCGGGTGGTGGGCGACGACGTCGGCGAAGGTCGGGGCGAGGAACTGCATGGGGCCGGCGGCCCCGGCGCTGTTGGTGCCGCTGGCTACGCCCGGCAGCCGACTGCGACCGTGATCGGACTCGATTTTTCCGATGGCGGCGAGTGTCGTCCAGGACAGGCCGGGGCAGGTGGGTGCGGCCTGCATGTAGAGGTTCAGGTAGTCGGCGGGGATGTCGTCGAGGGCGGTCTTGCTAGGGCTGCCGCCGCTGTTGCAGCCGAGGAACCAGCCGACGACGGGCAGGCACAGGACGCGTTCGGCCACGCCCGCAGCGGCGGCCCCCATCATCACGATGAGCACGACCACGGCGGCGACGGCGGCGGCGAGGTACTTGGTCGTGGCCGCTCACCCCCCGGTAACGCTCGGGGGCATCGGCGTGGGCGGACGCAGGCCCGGCCCGGCCGAGGTGTCACCTGAGCGGCCGTCGACCGGGTCGGGGGGGCGTAGCCGGGGCCAGGCGGAGGTGAGCTGGTCGAGGGGGAGCCGGCCGCCGCGGGTAGCGGTCAGGGGCAGCCAGCGGGGAAGTGTGGGATCGAGGTGGCTGTCGGCGGGGGCCAAGGTAGCGGCGGTGGTGGCGACCGGGACCATGTCGGGCTGGTCGAGCCCGCCCAGCGCCGCGGCCAGCGCTCGCCGGGCGTTGGTCTCCCGTCCGGCGGTGGGGAACCAGAACAGCACCGGTGTACTGATCCTCGTCGCCGTCGCGAGCCGGCCGTAGTCGCCGATCTTCAGGGTGAGCCGGTTCAGCGGCTCGGTGGCCCAGTCGAGTTCGAGGAACCATTCGATCTCACCCCGGGCGGAGGTCCACCGTCCGTAGGCGTCGGGGCGGACGATGTCGCCGAACGCGCGCTGGCAGCGGGTCTCCGACCACCAGGCGGTCAGCGTGCCGGGTGGGGTGGGGCGGCGGGCGTGGGCGATCAGAGAGGTGAAGAAGCCGTTGACGGCGACCGTGTGCGCCAGGCGCAGCGAGTGCGCGATCGCCATCGCGCGGGCGTGGCGGTAGCCGGTCTCCTTCAGCTCGATGCTGTCCTCGGCGGCGAGCACGCTGGCGCCGGCGATGTCACAGACGTAATGCGCCGGGGGCTGTCCCTGCCCGACGGGAACCAGGGGCTGGAAGCGGTCGAGGACCCGCCACCGGTAGAGCTCCAGCAGCCGGCGGTTCGCAGCCCGTTGGGTGGACCAGCCAGCCTCGACGATCTGGTGGGTGGTCAGTACCCGGTGCTCGTGGGCGAGCCGGGTGATCCACCGGTCGCGGGGGGAGAGGTGGCGGGCGAGGTAGGTGACCAGCGCGGCGTCGGCGACAACCCGGCCGGGGGCGCGGGGCGGGACGCGCAGGGCACGTTGGGGATGCGGATAGGCAACCATTAGATCTCCGTGGTGGTCAGCTGGCGGATCGGCGGGGGTCGGCCTGCGGCTGTGGGGCCGTCGGGTCCGGCGGCGTCGGTGCGGGGGTGGGGGCGCGGCTGCGCAGCTCGCGGCGGATTTGCGCGGCGCGGCCAGGTACGGGGGTGGGCAGCTTTTCGGTGCGCAGCGTGAAGGCCGGGGCTTCTTCTCCGACGACGACGAGGCGGGTGGCGGCGTGGAAGCGGCCGAGGTTGGCCAGGTCGTGTTCGGACAGGCGGGGCTCGACGTGGCGGACGAGGCGCTTCGCGTCGAGCGGCGACATCGTGAAGTAGATCTTGCTGCGGGCGTTCGCGGCGATGCTCTCTTCCAGATGCCGGGGCAGCTGGGCGAGGTTCTGATGCGCCAGCGTGATCCCGAGCCGGTAGCCACGGGCGGCGGCGAGCATGTCCTCCAGCGCGTAGGGCAAGGTCAAGAAATTGTGGGCCTCGTCCAAAAACAGGCTGGCGTCCRGCCGTTTCCCCTGGGGCATCCGGGCGCGCCGGGTGGTGGCCTGCCAGACCGCGGACACGACGATCGAGCCCATGAGCGCGGCGGTCTCGACCCCGAGGGCGTCTTGCGCGATGCGGACGAGGCACACCCCGCCGTCGTTGAGAACGGCGTCCATGTCGACGGTGGATGGTCCGGCGGCGATCGCGGCCCGCACGAACGGCCGTAGCAGGAACCCGCGCAGCTTGTTCATCAGCGGGGCGACGGCGTGCGCCTGCGCCGGCTCGGACAACGCCTCGTACCACTGCCAGAAACCGGCCAGGATGTCGTTGCCGTCACCCTTCTTGACCTCGCCGACCAAGCGGTCCCGATAGGCGGCGTCGGTGAGGAGCCGGGGCAGTTGGGTCAGGACGGGGACCTCGGGTTGCGCGGCGAGGGTGAGCAGGCCGGCGCGGAAGATGTCGTCGGTCCGTGGGCCCCAGGACTCGTGGTAGACCCGGGAGAAGATGGAGACCAGGTTGTCGACGGCGCGGGTCCGGTCGGGCTGGTCAAGCGGGTTGAGGCACGGCGGCCGGCCCGACGATTCGGCGTCGAACAGGACGAGGCGGTCGAGGGCGTCGAGGGGGTAGCGGGCGAGGATGTCGATGATCTGGTCGCCCTTCGGGTCGACGTTGACCACGCCCCGGCGCGCGGCGACGTCGTCCAAGGTCATGCGGGCGAGCAGCTCGGACTTGCCGCTGCCGGTGGCGCCGAGGATGTGCAGGTGGTGGCGGGCGTCGGGGACCCGTAGGCCGACCGGGCGGGCCTGTCCGCCGTCGGAACGGCCGAGCGGGCGGACGTTCGGCCCGACTCCGGCGACGCCGGGCGGCGGCGCGACCGCCTTGGCCCCGGCGCGTTGTAGGCCGGGGATCGCCTCGTCGACCGGCAGGTGGGCCAGCACGCCCACCTCGGCGACCGACAGCAGATTGCCGTGGCCGAGGTGGCGGGCGGCGAGGACGGGCAGCGGGCGGCGTAGCCGGGCGCGCTGGAAGTAGTTGTGCTCGCCGTAGGCGGCGAATGCCGACGCGATCGCATGTGCCCGGCCGCGTAGCTGCCCGCCGACCCGCGCGGCGGTGTCCTCGTCGGCGTGCTCGTCGAGGACGGCGACGACGGCGTAGCGGACGCGGACCTCGAACTGGGCGCCACGGCCTTTCGTGACGATCGCGCGGTCCTCCGCGGATAGCGCGAGGGAGGTCTGGTGGTCGACCTTCGTCGGTGTGGGGGTCCGACGGGTGCGTCGGCTGCGGCCCGTGTGGGGGGTTAGTAGGTCGAGCAGGCCGCCGAGCAGGGTGGCCGAGCCGCCAGCACGCACGCGGCGGGCCGACCGGCGGGCTTTGGCGACGCGGCGGCCCGTGACGGGGCGGGCCAGGATCTGCACGACCGCCCGTTGGGTGCGGGCCAGACCGCCAGGGGCGGCGAGCAGCGCGCGGACGGGGTCGACGTCATGATCTGTACGGATCGGGAGTGCTTCCGCCCGGCCCAGGCGCAGTTCCCCGCCGGCGGCCAGTAGCCGCCGGCCGGGCCGGGCCGCGACGGGCAGCGGCGCGCGGGCGGGGGTGGTGCGGGTGTGGGCGCCGGGCCAGGCGGYCTCGATGGCCCGCTCCACGAAGCCCTCGGGGACGACGCCGGGGACCCAGATCTGGATGCGGACCCCGTCGCCGGTGAACAGGTACTCCCAGACCAGGTGCGGCTGGCCGACCAGACGCCGCCAGCTGGGTCGGAGCAGGCCGAGCAGGTTCGCCCACAGCGCGCCCGCGCCCGCCGGGTCGACGGTGGGCGGGGCCAGCACGGTCACGAGGCGGGCGCCGGCGGTGAGCCGCTGCTGGTAGCGGCGGCGTAGCCGCCTGCGCAGGGTGAGCAGGCCGGCGGCAGTGAGGGCGAGCAGAGGGCCTGCGACGGGTCCCCAGACCAGCGCCCACGCACGCAGATGGTGGAGGAAGCCGGCGGGGTCGGTCAGGTAGGTGGTGAGCGGCGACGACGGCGTGGTAGCCGCCGCGGCGAGCAGGTCCATGGTTACGATCTCCATGCGTCTCCAGCGGTGGCGGTCAGGGGGCGTCGAGGTAGATCTGGCCGTCGGGATCGACCGGGTCGTCCGGCGCGGCGAGATCGAAGAAGCCGTCGTCGTCACCGTCGTGGGCGTTAGTGGCGAGTTCGGCCGGGTTCGTCGTGATCAGGGCGTGCTCGACCCCCGAGGCAAGGGCCTGGAAGGCGACTCGCTGGGCCCCCGCGGCGAGTAGTCCCTGTCCGCGGTCGGCGGCCAGTAGGAACTGCCGTTCGCCTTGGGACAGGTCGAACACGGCGGTGATCTCGTCGATGGCCTGCGGCGCCTGGCGCAGCAGGATCTGGGTGGCGGCGTTCGTGACGATCGCCTTGCCGAGATCGCTCGCCAGCACGTCGGCCGTGTCCTGAGTGGCCACGGTGAGCCCGGCCCAGTACTTCCGGGAGGACTTCGCCATCCGGAACAGGAAGTCCGCACCGGCGGGCTGACGCATCAGCAGCCACGCCTCGTCGACCACGACCAGGCGCGGCCGGCGGTCGGCAGGGTTGGACACCCGCCGCCACACGGCGTCGAGAACGAGCAGCGTGCCGATGGCTTTGAGTTCGTCGGGCAGGTCGCGCAGCGAGTAGACGACCAGATGGCCATCGCCGGGCGCACTGGTGGGGCCGTCGAACAGGCCGGAGAACGCCCCCGCCGTATACGGGTGCAGTCCTGCGGCGAGGGCCCCCGCCGCCGGGTCGGTGGAGCCGGCCAGGGTTGCGGCCAGGTCGGTCAGCAGCGGCGCCGGATGGTTCCAGGTGCGCGGGTCGGAGCTGATCCCGGCGGCCTGGTAGGTGGCGGTGATCGCCGCGTCGAGGGCTGCCCGTTCGGCTGCGGTCAGCTGGCCGACGAGCACGGCGATGACGGTGTGCAGGAACAGGCTGCGGCGCACCAGCGCGTCGCGCGGCGCGGTCCGCCGGCCGTCGGGAGTGGTCTGGATCGGCAGGTCGAACGGGTTGAGTCGCACCCCGTCGCCGCCGAGATGCAGGTAGGTCCCGCCGACCGCGGCGGCGAGCCGCGCGTACTCGTCTTCCGGGTCGACGACGTGGACCTCGATGCCCCGGTAGAGACTGCGCAGGAGTTCCAGCTTGACCAGGTACGACTTGCCTGCGCCGCTGCGGCCGAGGATCACCGAGTTGTGGTTGTCGACATCACCGAACCGGTCCCAGTGCACCAGCCCGTTGCTGGCGACGTTGAGCCCATAGAGCACCCCGACCGGAGCCAGGGAGGTCGGGTCGGCGGGCGGCAGGTCCGGACTGGTGAACGGAAACGCCGCACTCAGGGCCGCGGTATCGAAAGTGCGGCGCATCCGGACCTGATCCAGACCCAGCGGAAGGGTGCTCACCCAGCCTTGCAGCGACCGGTAACTGACCGGCTTGGCGTCCAGCAGCAGACTGGCCGCCAACGCCCGCACCGCAGCGACCTCGTCGGCCAGCTCGCTTTCGCTGGACGCGTGGACTGTCAAGTAGAGGCCAAGGCGGAACAGCTTACCTTCGCCGCGGGCGACGCGGGCGGACAGGTCGTAGGCATCCTCGGTCGCCGCCTCGACCTGCGGGTCGACCAGCCGGCCGCGTTCGTCGCCGAGTTGGCGGCCGGACTCCAGCTTCGACAGCTGCCGGCGCAACCGGTTGGCCGCAGTGACCGGGTCGATCGGCTCGACATGCACCGCGACATCCACCCGGCCCGGGTAGGTCAGCAGCGGGGCGAGCCAGCCCGCGTGGACCTCGCGCGGATAGCCGGTAATCGCCATCGTGGCCAGGACGTCTCCACCCACGTCCAGATGGCGGGGCGCGATCGACAGCGAGTCCGGGACGAACGCCGCCGCGGCAGCGTCCACCGGCCGTGTCGACGGGCTGGGGGCCGGTGCGGAGGCCCGGCGTCGAGCTCGTCTGCTCATCAGGCGTGTCCCCTCCGCGCTGTGTGTCGTGCTGGCCGCCGGGAGCCGCCGTTCACGCGCCCGGCGGGCGGGCGCGGGGCGGGGCGGGGGGGTCCCAGAAGTCCGGGTCGTCGGTGTCGAGCGGGCCATCCCCGTCGGCGTCGTCGAACTGGTCGCCATAGCCGGGGCCCGGCGCGTCCGGGTCGTYGAACCCGTCGTCGTCCAGGAAGCCGCCGCCCTCGGGGGCGGGCTGGTAAGCCGGGTAGCCGCCGGCGGGCTCGGGGACGTCGGCGGTGATGACCTCGTCGGGGGCGGCGAGCGCGGACGGTGGCACCAGGCCGGCCGGGTTGCAGGCCGCGGCCAGCACGCTGGTCGCCGTACCGGCGTCCAGCGGCGTGATCACGATTCCCGCTGGTGCCAGCAGATTGGTGGCTTCAGCGAGGCGGCGGGTGAGCCGGGTGTGCGCGGCGCGACGGCTTGCTGCACCGGCGCGGCGGGCGTCGCGGGCTGCTGCCCGCCGGCCGGTCAGCGCGGCCAGCGGGGAGGCGCCGCCGAGCCCGTCGACCGGGCCGGCGGTGACGAGCGGTTCGCGCAGGACCAGCAGTACCTGGCGGGTCAGCAGCTCCATCTCGACCGCGAGCTGGCTCAGGTAGGCCGCGTGCTCACGGGCGGCGTGTGCCAGCGCGGGGTGGGGTAGCTGGTCGGCGGCGGCGTCGAGCTGGTGGATCTGGGCGGTCAGGTCGGCGGGCATGGCCCGCACGAGGATCTGCACCGGGGCGGTCAGGCTGTGCAGGTAGCGGGCGAACACGGCGACGAGGGCGTCCTGCTCACCCGGTGTGCGCAGCCCAAAGTTGATCGTGGAGGCGACCGCGACCACCGCCAGCCCATCCGGCCCGAGATCGATCACCCCGACGCCGGCCTGCCCGGTGACGGTGCGAGCCGGTAGCCGCAGCGGTGCCGCGGTCTGCGTGCTGGCCGCCCGCCGTTCACCGGACCTGCTGGTGGCGCGGGCGGCGAGCCAGGGCGGTGGGGGGGTCACGCCCTCGGGGGCGTTGATGCGGTGCCGGGGGCTGGTCCGTTGACGAACGGCGGCGACGAGCAGCCGATCCAGAGACAGTCCGTCACGCTGACCGAGGATGACCAGGGCGGCGACCGCGGCGACCGGCACCGCCAGCACGGCAAACACCGGCAGCGGCAGCAGGGTGCGGGTGGCAGCCCAGGCGAGGTAGAGCACGATCGCGGTCAACGTGAGGATCAGGACCTGCCGGGCCGTCAGGCCCGCCATGATCCGATCTTCGCGGTCAACATCTGCGGGGATGAGGACGGGATGTGTCACGGTCGCGGACCTCCAGGAGGTGGCGGTGCGACGAAGCGCGGCGTTGGGGCAGCGCGACGTGCCGCCGGCGGGCGTGGGGTGGCGGGACGGGGTGCCGCGGGCCGCGGCCGGCGTGGCTGCTGGGGGGTGGTGGGCCGGCGGGGAACGGGTGGGGGCATCGGCGGGCTGACGCTGCCCGGCGCCGGGGAACTGAACAGCACCGGCATGGCGGAGGCCGTGCGGGCACGCCGTCCCGGCGCGGCGGCGCGGGGCGGGCTGCCCGCGGGCCGGGTCGGGTCCGGCGCCCGGAAGGACAGCGGCGTCACGGGACCGCGGGGCCGGATCGGTGTGGAGGGCTGCGCCGGCTCGGGGCTGGGGGGCTGGAAGCGGACCCGCACCGGCGCGGTGGTGGGCCGGAACGTCTTCGCCGCCTTCGCCGGTGTGGACGGCGTGCCGGCGCTGCCCGGGGGCCGGAACACCGCCGGGCCCGGAGGCCCGGTCGGGCGGGGGCGGGGACGGGTGCTCTGGCCGGGCTCGGCGCCCGGTGTCACAGGCGCCTGGAAGACCGCGGGAGGCGGCGGGCCGGTGGCCTTGCCGTTGGCGAGATGCTGCATGGATACCGCCGGTATCGGTTGGAGGAACTGGGGGGTGGCCCGGCCGAGCGGACGCTGCCGCGGCRGCCGGGAGGTGATCGGGTTCTGCGTCGGTCGCGGGCCCGCGGGCCGCCGGCCGCGGCCGGCAGACGTGCGGCCGGCCGGGGTACGCCCCCGGCGGTGGCCCAGAAAACCCAGCGCCCTGCCGATCACGTAGGCGCGTACGACCCGGCTGAGAATGCCGCCACCGCCGTGGCCGATCTTCGGCATCATCCAGAACGGGATTTTGAACAGGAAGTAGATGAGGGTGATCGCGGCGAGCAGGTTCACGACGCCGTCGGGGGTCGGGCCGAACACGGTGAACCCGCCGGGAGTGAAGAAAACCTTGAAGCTGGCGATCAAAACGAATGACTGGGAGATCTGGATACCCAGGCAGCCGAAGAACGCCCGCCACCACCAGGACGCCATCTTCTCGGTCACCGGATGGCCGTGGCCGGCCAGCRCTATCGGWGCCGCACCGATAAGCGCCACCTCGATCGTGATGCGGGCGATGTAGGTGCACAGCAGCGCGACGACGGAGCCGGCGAGGAACAGGCCGAGGAAGATGACGAAGACGCTCTTACCGAAACCGCCGGGTGTCGGCACGATCGCCGCAAGGACGATGCTTTTCAGCTGCCCGGCGGCGGTATCGGGGTTCAGTCCCTCTCCCAAGATCGCRCCGGGGAGCGCGTTCGCGATCTGGATGGCTTTGGTGGCCAGGAACTGCGAGAGCCCGGAGGCGAGGAAACCGAGCGGGATGCGCGGCAAAATCTCTTTGATCGAGATGCGGGTCTGGACCGTCCCCAGCGCCATGACCGTGATCCCACCGAACATGATCAGCGCGCTGTAGGCGGTGGCGCTGATTGCCCACGACGTCGACCACAACTCCCCGATCGCGGGAAGCTGGGACGGTTCCGGCGTGGTCAACAAGGTGCGGCCGAGCAGGTCCAGCAGCGGGTTGAGCGCGGCAGTCACCAGCGTGCGGAAGAACGCGGTAATAGCGTCGTTGATCGCGTCGGTGATCCACCCGACGATCCCGCCGCCGTCGCCGCCGGTGTCCGGCGCCGGGGGCGTCGTCTGCGGCCTCGGGGGCGGTGGGACCTCCGGGGTAGTGGCGCAGTCCGGGTCGTCGGCCGAGCACGGCTCGGTGGGACCGCCGGTGCCGGTGCCGTCGGGCGGTGCGCCCGGAGTCTCGGGCGCGGGTGTGGTGGCCCCGCCGGAAGGCGCGGGTGTGGCCGGTGTTTCCTGGCCTGGGGGGATCGGGGACGGTCCGGGCTGCGGGTTCGGGGTGGGGCCGGTGTAGCCGGGGGTGTCGGTGGAGGGAGCAGGCGCGGGAGCGGGTGGTGCGGTGGCGGCAGAGGCCACCGCGGGGAACACGATCGCCAGCAGGAGCGCGAACGCCGCCGTCCCGGCCAGCAGCAGCCCCCGGCCGCGCCTGCGGCGGCGGAGCCGAGAGAAGCCCAACCGGCGGCGCGTCTGGCTGGACAAAGAGCCCGGCGTGCCGGACGGGAGGGTGCGGCGGCGGGAGGCGGCGGTCACGGCCTAGCCCCCGACGATCTGCTTGAGGATCTCGACGACGACCGGCGCGAGCGCAGCCAGCCCATAGCCCCAGCCGGCGTTGCGGAACGAGTCCTTGGCCTTGCCGACCTCGCCCGGCTCGCCGTTCGCGACCATGTAGCGCACGCCGCCGATCGAGAGGAACACCGTCGCCAGCAGCGCCAGGATTCCCATGATCCAGTTGCGGATGTTGTTCAGGACCGTGTTCAGGTCCGGCGCCACCGGCGCCGTCGGTGCAGGCACCTGCGCGAAGGCCGCCGCGCCGCCGGCCAGGACGAACACGCCCACGACGGCGACGAACAGGACCGCCCGGCGCCATCCGGCCCGCCGGACTGAACGCGGGACGTGGAGGTGGTCCGGTGGAGTCGGGCTCACTGGTGCACCTTCCTCGTGTCGGAACTCGCGAATGGGAGAGTTCGGACACGCCCCTGGTCCCCACCGGGCCATCGCCCTGCTCGCTCGACCGTGAAGGTCCG
>NZ_MBLM01000156.1 GCF_001854655.1 Parafrankia colletiae
TCGGC
Source organism: Parafrankia colletiae (assembly GCF_001854655.1). Lineage (GTDB taxonomy): Bacteria > Actinomycetota > Actinomycetes > Frankiales > Frankiaceae > Parafrankia > Parafrankia colletiae. The sequence goes on from NZ_MBLM01000156.1 coordinate 6, forward strand.
GTTGGCGCGCTGACCGCTCCGGTGGCGAAGTCATTGGTGGCCGACGGCCCGTCGCACCGGTAAAGGCGGCTGTTGTCGATCATGTTGTCGATGGGGGTTGACAACCCTATTTCAAAGACAGTTGACTTCTTCAAAATGGTGCAATCTTCGCGTATCACGGAACGAAACGGCCAAATCGGAAAAGTCGTGCACGAAGGGGAACCGCCTGGAGACGTCGCGAAGTGGTCAGGCTGTTACACAGAGGGTGTGGTGCGCGTCTTCGGGTAGCGCCGTCGGGTACTCCAGCCGGTGGGCCCACCGCCTCGCGGAGCGACCGAGGGTTCTTGCTGGTGAGCAGCCGGTGATGGCTGACCTGCGCAGATGCGCGCGGACGTGGCGCCGAGCTCTCGTGCCGGGCGGCTGTCGCATGTCCCGTCGGATCGACGTCCGTGTGCCTGGTCCAGGTGCCCGGACTGCCGGATCAGCCGAGCTGTGCGCCGGGTGCACCTGCTGGGGGGAGGGATGTCACCTCACCAGCGGAACGGAGCCAGGCGACAACGGCCAGCACCCGCCGGTTGTTGTCGCCCGAAATCGGCATCGCGAGTTTCGAGAACACGCTCGCCACATGGTTCTCGACCATTTTCGGCGCCAGATGGAGTTTCGCCGCGATTTCCGCGTTCGAACGACCCTCGGCCATTTCGCGCAGGACGGCACGTTCCCGTCCGGTGAGCCGGTCGAGGGCCTCGGCGCGGCGGCGGTGCGCCAGCAGACCGGCGATGATGTCCTCATCCACGACGAGGCGGCCGGCGGCGATGCGGTGCAGCCCGTCGAGCAGGCCGTTGAGGTCCGTGACCCGGTCCTTGAGCAGGTAGCCCATGCCGCCTCGGCCGTCGCCGAGCAGTCGGACGGCGTAGTGGACGTCCGCGTAGGTGGAGAGGACCAGGACCCCCACCGCCGGGTACTGCACACGGATCCGCTCGGCGGAGACGAGGCCCTCGTCGGTGAACGTCGGCGGCATCCGCATGTCCAGGATGACGACATCCGGCGGATCGTCGGCGAGCCGCGCGAGGATGGGCGTCGGCTCGGCGGCCTGCGCCGTCACCTGCACCCCGGCCGCGGTCAGCAGCACGCCCCACCCAGACAGACCCAGAAATGGGTGTACGCGAACGAGGAGACCGCGGCGCTCGGGCCGTGCTCCCAGGTCGCGGTCCAGGTCACCGCCCACATCAGTCCACCCGGCACGAACGCCCAGCTCACGCTGCCGAGGGCGTCCTCGTCGAGGAGCAGCAGGCCGGTGAGGACGAAGGTGACGGCGACCAGCACGTTCAGCGAGGCGGGAAACGGGGTGACCAACCCCAGGCCGGCTCACCGCACAAGAGTGACACACCGGTCGGTCGCGTCTGAGGGTTACCCCCCGGGTGGGCAGGGTGGTAAGTACCCCGAAACGGTGGAGGTGTCCCGGAAGCGGCGAACCGTCGCCGCGGGAAATTATGAAACCGGCCCTCCCGCCGGCTCCGCCGCGCACGGGCAGGTGCCCAGGAACGTCGGGAGCCGGACGCTACCGGGGGGCGGYCGGCCCCCGGCACCCGTTGTGTCGCCGTCAGATCGGCCTTGAGTACGGATGAGGCCAACCAGTAGCTTCTACGAGTGACTACTCCGACGGCTGAAGCCGCCGGCTTCTCAGGCCGCTTGCGCGGCCTGACGGGCCAGTCCGGCCCGGAGGATGTTGACGGCCGCGTTCACGTCAGCGTGCGCTGTGTACCCACACGCCACACAGGCGAACACGGCCTGGGTTCTGCGGTTGTCGGCGTGGCAGTGCCCGCACACCGCGCAGGTGCGGGACGTGTTGGCGGGTGGTACCTCGACAACCGTCCGTCCGGCACTTTCAGCCTTGGCGTGCAGTACAGCGAGGAACACCCCCCATCCCGCATCCAGAATCGACCTGTTCAGTCCCGTCTTGGCGGCCTGCCCGTTGGGCAGGAACGCCCCCGGCCGGTCGGGGGCGGGTCTCGGGGCGGCCCTGCGGGTCATGTTCCCGACCCGCAGGGCTTCCACGGCGATCAGGTCGTGCTCGCGGACCAGCCCGAGGGCGGTCTTGTGGGCGAGGTCGAGCCGCTGCCGGCGCACCGTGCCGTGCAGCGCGGCGACCCGCGCCACCGCCTTCCGTCTCCGCGCCGACCCCCGCTTCTTCCGCGCCAGCTTCCGCTGCGCGCGGGCAAGCCGGCCGGCCACCACGGCGAGGTAGCGGGGGTTACCGATGTGCCGGCCGTCGGAGGTAGTCGCCAGCGACACCACCCCCAGATCCACCCCGACCACCGCGCCGGCGACCGGCAGCGGCGCGGCGGGCACGTCGTCACAGGACAGGAGTACATACCAGCGGCAGCCCTCCCGCTTGACGCTGATCGTCTTGACGGTGCCGAGTACCGGCCGGTGCTGGTTGACCTTGACGTGGCCGACGCCCTGGAGCCGTACCCGGGTCTGGGTGGGGTGGTCGGGCTGGGAGTCCCAGCGGCAGCCGTCCCCGTCCTTCGGCCAGGTCACCGTGTCGAACCAGCCCACACCCCTGAACCGCGGATAGCCCGGCTTCTCCCCGGCTTTCACGCGGCGGAAGAAGGCGGCCATCGCTGTGTCCAGCCGGCGCAAGGTGGCCTGCTGGGAGGAGAACGACCAGCGCGCCTGATCCGGGTCGTCCGCGCGGATCTCTTTGAGCTGAGCGGACTGGTCGCCATAGCGAACCGTTGTCCGGGACGGGTGCCGGTAGGCGTCACGGCGYTCCTGAAGCGCCGCGTTGTACAGCGCCCGGTGGCTACTGAGCATCGCCGTGAACGCGGCTGCCTGCTTGACGGTCGGGCGGAGCTGGAACTTGAACGTCCGTCTCACGGCCGCTCCTTGTGTCATGGACGCTCGTACCGGGTGTCGATGTACCGGCGCACCACTGTCGGCGGAGACCGCGCCGACAGTGGCGACGAAGTACGACCACGACCACAGGGTCGACAGCCGGGACCGCAGGTGCGGGAACTCGGCGCGCAGGACCCGGCTGGTGAATCCCTTGAGCTGGTTGGCGACGTACGACGGGGAGTGCTTCGGATGAGCATTGACGAACAGATGCACGTGATCCGGCATGACCTCCAGCGCGCCGACGCCCCAGCCGTGTTCGGTGCATTTCTGTCGGATCAGCTCGTCGCGCCGGTCGCGGACCGGGCCGGTGAGCACGGGCCGGCGGTACTTCGGGCACCACACGACGTGATATCCGAGGTCGTGGACGCCGCCCGCGCCCACCGTCACCTGCCGAACCATGATCCGATCATGCCGGTGCCGCACATCCATCAGGGTTGCGGTCCGTACCCGATTCCCCTCACGCCTGAAGGCGTCAGTCCCCTCGGGACTCTCTGATGGAGAGTGTGGGTGTCGCGGAGCTTGCGTCGACCCTGCGTCTGTCCGTGATGCGGTTGTCCCGGCGGATGCGCCAGGAGCGTTCCAGCACGTTGACGCCCACCCAGGTTGCGACCCTTGCCACGCTCGCCCGGCATGGGCCGATGACCCTCGGTGAGATCGCCGCCCACGAGCGCGTGCAGCCGCCGTCGATGACGCGGGTGATCACCACGCTGGCCGAGGCCGGCCTGGTCCGCCGCGGCCAGCATCCCTCCGACGGGCGTCAGGTGATCGCCGAGGTCACGGAGGAGGGCCGCGACCTGCTCACCGCCGACCGCCGCCGCCGGGACGAGTGGCTGGCCGAGCGCCTCGCCGACCTGCCCCCGCAGGACGCCGACGCGCTGCGCGCGGCGGCACCCATCCTCGACCGACTCGCCGGCCTCTGACCCGCAGGCCCGGCGGCCCAGCGCTAGAGCTCGACCCAGCCGCCGCGCTGCCGGGATGCCGTGGCCGCCACCTGCAGGCGGGTGGCGGTGAGCAGGTCGTGGAAGGTGGCGCCACGGACCAGCGCGGGATCGTTCAGCTCCGCGGCGCGCACGACGTCATAGGTCGCCTCGACCAGGCCGGGCCGTTCGGCGGGGACCGTCGGCATCCACAGGTCGCGGACGCCCGTCCGGTCCTGGCGTCGCACCCGCCGGCCCTGGACGACCATGCGCCCCGCGTCGCCGCAGACGGTGACGACCGCGGTGGCRAGCTCGCCGCTCATCCGCTCGTTGATGAGGATCGTCGTGCCGTTCGCGGCGAGCAGGGCCAGGGTCACCGGCGCCTCCGGGGTGAGCGCGGCAGCCGGCATGCTGCCCGGATCCGCGCACACGGCAAGGATCTCGCCGCACCAGCGCAGCGCCAGGTCGATGGTTTCCGCCCGGCCCAGCGGGCCGGCCGGCGCACCGACGACAGTGATCTGGCTGAGCCGTCCCAGCGAGTGGACGGACGCCTGCACATGCCACGCCGCCGGCCAGGCCCGCCCGTCGAGGGCGACGACGTGGGCCAGATCCGCGTCCTCGGCGATGTCGGCGACGGCGCGCAGCGACTCCGCCTCGGCCGTGGCCGGCCTGGCCAGCAGCACGTGCAGGCCCGCCTCGGCCGCCCGGCGAGCCACGAAGTCGGACGCCGGTGGGGCCATCTCGACGCAGATCGCCTCGATGTCGTCCGAGAGCAGCGCGATCAGGTCGCTGTAGGCCCGCGGAGCATGCGCCTCGGCCGCCCAGGCCAGCGACTCCAGTGGCTCCGGGGCGAGCAGGCCCACGACGTCGACACCGGCGTCGCGCAGGACGTCCGCCGTGGTGAGCTCCGAACCGTCGGTGGCCAGGGCCATCGCGACCGGAAGATCGGGCTCGTCGCGCCGCGCGGCGCGACGGTCGGAGCGCCACGCCCGGGAAAGGCCGGGATCGCGGGGCGCCACCAGTTCGGGGACCGTCGTCACAGCTCCGATAGTGCTCCTGAAGGCCACCCGCGGGTGGGCGGTCGGGCCGATACCGTCGTCAGACCACCCACTCGAACCAGCCCGCTGTGACCAGACCTCCTCACGCCGAACGGGGGTGCCGTTCCGGGTGGGCCGGGCCAGGTGTGCCCACGCCGCCACGGCGCGGTATGAGTGTTCGTGATGAGGTTCTTCGTCGCGCTGCTGCCGCCCGCGGACGTCGTCCGCGACCTGGCCGCCGCGATCGCCGCACTCCCGGGAGACAGCCGTCCGGAAGAGGCCGTCGCGGCGCTGCGCTGGACGAGCCCGGACCGCTGGCATGTGACCCTGGCGTTCCTGGGGACCGTCGATCCCGGGGTGCGGGCGGGGCTTGCCGAGCGGCTGGGCCGCGTCGCGCACCGGCACCCGCCGGTCGAGCTGCGGGTCGACGGCGCCGGGCAGTTCGGCCAGCGGGTGCTGTGGGCGCGGGTCGCCGGTGATCTCAGGCCGCTGGCCACGGGCGTGCGGCGGGCCGCCATCCGGGCGGGTGCGGCCGACGGAGACGACCGCCCGCTGCGGGCCCACCTGACGTTGGCCCGGGTGCGGCCCGGCGCGGACGTCGGGCTGCGTGAGCTGGCCGGTGCGGTCGACCAGACCCTCGGCCGGGCGGCCGTGCCGCTGTCATGGACCGCCCGGGCGATGACGCTGATGAGCAGTTCCGGTGGTTCGGCGCCGGTCTACAGCATCGAGGGCGAATGGGATCTGCGGGGCTCGTCCGCCGGCCGGTAGCGGTAACCGACCCGACGGACCGTCTCGATGCTGTCCCGGTGCCGCCGGCCGAGCTTGCGCCGAAGCCGGGTGATCATGACATCGACCGTGCGGGGCGCGGACGCGCCCATGGAGCCGGGGTTCTGCCCCCACACCTCCCTGAGCAGCTGCTCGCGACTGTGGACCCGTCCCGGGTTGCGCACGAGGTAGTCGAGGACCTCGAACTCCAGGTAGGTCAGGTCGATCGGCTGGCCGTCGACGAGGACCTGCCAGGCCAGCCGGTCGACGTCCACGGCGCTGTCTACGGGTGTTCTCTCGACGAAGCCGGCGTGGGCTGCCACGGTCGCCTCCAGGCGGATCAGGGCGGGCACTGCGGATGTCGGGGCACTGCGGATGTCGGGGGCGATGTCGAGGGCGCGGTGGATGTCGGGGGCGCGGCGGCGGCCTACGAGCAGCCGGTGACGTCGTCGCTGGTCGTCCGGACGGATCCGGTCCAGCGCAGGTCCGGCAGGTTGACGACGATCGCGTCCTGGGTGCTCCGGGCGATCACCACGAGCGCCTCGTTGTCGGGGTCCGGGTTCTCCTCGCGGTGCGGCACCCACGGCGGGACGAAGATGTAGTCACCCGGGGTGGTCCGGATGCGGATCTCCCGCGGCGGGCCGCCGTCCTCACCGTCGGTGATGTCCTCCGGGAAGACGAACTCGGGATTGCCGCTCACCACGTAGATCGCGGTCTCGGACCCGCCGTGGTGGTGGTTGGCCGAGGCGGTCGCCGGCGCCACGTGTGTCTGCCCCATCCAGAGCTTCGACGACCCGACCGTCCGTGCGCTGACCGCCGCCAGCCGGCGCATGCCCGAGCTCTGGGCGGTCTCGGCGTCGAGGGCCCAGGGCGCCACGTGGTGCAGGCGCCGGTGGAAGGCGTCGATGTCGGCCGGGGAGGGGGCGAGGTCCTCCGCGGTGCTGACGTGCAGTTCGCTCACGGGTCGGCTCCGGGCTCGGGTCGGTCGGGGACGTTCCGCGGCGGTGGCGCCGCAGCCGGAGTGTGGCGTGGATCCGGGCCGGGCCCGCCCTCGCAGCCCTGGCCCGCTGCCGCCGAAGGGCGGGGACCCGCGGTGGCGGGAGCCGGTGCCTCAGGCGCCGGGATGCGGTGGCCGGGAGGCGGTGGTGGTGCGGTGGCGCGGAGCCGGGCCGGTGACCGGGCGGGCCAGCACGCCGCCGGCGTGGTCAGAAGGCCGGACAGGCCGCGGAGGCAACCCTCAGCAGGTCGATATGCCCCCGCGTGACGAGGTATGCCGGCTTCAACACGGGACCAACGGAAACACGCCTGACGATCCCGCGCCAACCAAACTCTTATGTGATCTGACTCACTTTATCACTTCTTGACTGAACAAAGGCCTGCTCCGCACAGTTTTGGACGTGGCCGCTTCCCTACTTCCCAGCAGTCGGGAGCTGCCGTCTCCTCGCTCGTTGTTCGCCTCCCGCCCGCTGCTCACGCGTCGGCGGTGCGTCGACTACGGCCGTGCCACCCGCAGCCGCTGTAGTCGCTGTAGCCGCTGACCGAGCTTTCTGAAGCGGGCCGGGTCGAGAGTCCGGGCCGCGGGTCTCGTCACGCGTTCCTGTCCGTTCCGCGTTTCCCCGCCTGTTCCGTCCGCCCGTGCCTCCGCCGCCCACTGCCCGCACCTCCCGCGCACCCACCTCCCGCGCCTCCGCTGACTCGCGCCTCCGTCTGTTCCGTTCGTCCCGCCGTTCCTGACAGTGGCCTGCCGGCCTGCCGCCGGGCCATGTCCCGTCATGCCTGCATGCCGGGACATCGGATGCGGCGTCCCGCCCGCCATCGGCGGCGGCGCGGGGGATGTCCGGCTCCGCCGGGGCCAGGGGGTGGGTTCGCGGCCCCGGCGCGGTCGGTCGGTGGCACGCCGCGGCCCGGAACGGGACACCCGCCATGGCTCGTGGCCGCATCCGCGGCCAGACCAGGTCGGACGCCGCTACGCGACGTCCGACCAGACTGGAAGGCCATCCATGACCCAGTCATCACCGCTCGCGCTGATATCGTCACCATCCACATCTGCATCCCACGTGCCTTCGCCCGTCGTTCTGTCAGCGCCGGGTGAGCTGCCGCGCCTGGTGGTGATCAGCGGCAACCCGAGGACGGGGTCGCGGACCCTCGGCGTCGCGCGTGACCTCGCCGAGCGCATCGCGGACGATCTTCCCGTAGCCGGCATCGAGATCATCGACCTGGCGCCGCTGGCCCGGCGGCTGTTCGACAACGACAGCCAGGTCGCCGCCGCGGCCCGCACCACGGCCGCCGCGGACCTGCTGATCGTCGCCTCCCCGGTCTACAAGGGCAGCTACACCGGCCTGCTCAAGGTCTTCCTCGATCTGCTGCCGGGCGGGGCGCTGCGCGGCGTCACCGCTGTCCCGCTGGTGGTGTCGGCGGCGCCGGACCACTCCTTCGCCGGCGATCTCTACCTGCGCCCGGTGCTCGTCGAGCTCGGCGCCACTGTCCCCGCGCGATCCTTCGCGGTGGTCGAGGACCAGCTCCTCGACCTGGACATCGTCGTCGACTCCTGGGTGGTCTCCCACGGCGACGTCCTGCGGGCCGGCGTCCTCGGGAACGCGGGTGCCCGCCAGCGTGCAGGCGCCGCTCCCCGCGGCCTCGGCGCGGTGGGCCCGACGGACCACTTCCCGCGCGTCGCGGCTGATCACATCACTCACGCGGTGGCGGACGCCGTCGTGCCAGCCGGGCAGCGGTCCGCCGCGCCCGGCGGGCCGCGGGCCGTCCTGCGTACGGACCTGGCGGAGGCAGCACTGTGACTCTCGACACCCTTGGGGTGGAAGCCTTCGACGCGCGCGGCGCGACAGTGGCCGACCACCGCGGCGCGGCAGTGATCGTTGACCGGCGAGAAACGGCGGCGGCGGACATCCGGAGCGCGGCGGTGGTCGAGCCGGCCGCCCTGCGGAGAGCGTTCCGCCGGCACGCCGCGGGGGTCACCGTCGTGACGATGGCCGGACCGCGGGGGCCCGTCGGATTCACCGCGACGTCCGTCGCCTCGCTGTCGGCAGATCCGCCGCTGCTGTCGCTGTCCCTGTCTGCGACCTCGTCATGCGCGCCGGCCCTGCTGGCGGCGCCGAGCCTGGTGGTCCACCTGTTGTCCGATGGTCAGGAGGGGCTGGCTGCCCGCTTCGCCACCTCGGGTATCGACCGGTTCGCCGAGCCGACCCGCTGGCGACCGCTGCCCACCGGCGAGCCGCTGCTTGTCGACGCGTCGGTGTGGCTTCGGACGCGGATCCTCTCCCGGCTGAGTGCCGGAGACCACCACCTGGTGATCGCCGAGGTCGTCGAGACGCAGGTCGAGTCGGACGCGGAGGCCTCCACAGCGCCTCTCGTCTACCACAACGGCAGTTACGGGACGGTGACGCCTCGCGCTTCCGGCTGACGGCTGTCGCCGCCGGACCCCGGCTTCGAACCGCCCAGGTCCGGTTGAACACCGCTGTGGTCCGCGTTATTTTCTACTTAACCCGTCGAGAAATGCGGGTATATTCTTGGCTTCTGCATGACCGTGGGTCGGGAGGAGGGGCCGGCAGTGGCGCTGCCCGACTTCGTCGTGGTCGGAGCTCCCGATGCCGGCACGCGGGTACTCCACGCGGCGCTCGCCCGTCATCCCGGGCTGGCGATGTCGGAGCCGGCCGAACCCGGCTTCTTCCTCGCCCCCGGCGAACGGCCGCCGCACCCGGGCGGCGCCGAACCCGATGTGCCGGTCTGGTGCCGGGCGGACTACGAGGCGCTCTTCCCCAACAGCGGCCTGCGGCCCCGGGGCGAGAGCACCCCGTACTACCTGGCGGACTTCCCGGCCCAGCGGCGCATGCACGAGCTGCTGCCCTACCTGCGCATGGTCGTCGTCCTCCGCGACCCGGTCGAGCGCGCCTACGCGAACTGGCTGGCACAGCGCAGCGCCGGCCTCGAACAGCTGCCGACCCTGGCGGCGGCGCTGGAGGCCGAGGAGGCACGCCGCGCCGCGGGGTGGAAGCGCCGGTGGCGGTACGCGGAGCACGGCCGGTACGGCAGCCAGCTGCGGCGCCTCCACACCCTGTTCCCACCCGGCCAGGTGCTGCTTGTGCGCTACCGGGACCTTGTCGCCAGGCCCGCAGCCGCGCTGCGTGACATCTGCGCCTTCGTCCGCGCGGTCGACCCGGCGTCCACCGGCGCGGGTCTGGCCGCACCAGGCTGCACGTTCGTCCCGGCGGTGCTCGGGCCCGACGGCGTCCGGGCGCGCGAGGTGAGCTCGGAGGACGCCGATCCCCTGGCCCCGGCGCTGGCCGTGCTGCACCGGCGCCTGGACCCGGGGCCACCGCTCCCGCCCGGTCTGCGCGAGCAGGTCCTCGACCGCTTTGCCGACGACATCATGCTGCTCGCCGAGGTCACGAGGCAGTCGTACGACGAGTGGCTCGACCGCGGGGACCTTCCGCTCGGCACCAGCAGCTGACCGCCCGTCGAACCCGCCCGCCGAACCCACTCGTTGATCCCGCCCGTCGGGACCGTGGGCGGGGTAGCGTCGCCAGTGATGAGCACACCCCTGCCGGACGCGGCCAGCCCGCGCCCCGAGGAGCTGCGCCCACTGCCGTATGACGGCGTCCGCTCGGTCGCCGTCGGCACCGTGGTGTGGCTGGTCGCCCTGCTGGTGATGCTGCCCTTCACCGACGACCTGCGCGCGGACGGCCGGCTCTGGTGGATCGCGACGGCAGCGGTCGGCTTCGGGCTCGGGCTGCCGGGTCTGTGGGTGGTGGTGCGCCGCCGACGGCGCCTGCGCGAAGCCGGCGAACCGCCCGGCGCCGCCTGATCCCGCCTGCCGTCGTTGCCGACGGCCGATGCCTCGTCACCGGTCGTCGAGGTCGTCCTCGGCCTGGCGCAGCTGGGCGCCATCGGGGTCACGCAGGGCCGCGGCGAGGCCGTGCCGCCGTTCCCACTGGCCCGCCTGCCAGGCCAGTGCCCGGGCGAGCGCGTCCGTGCCGGACTGGGCATCGACATGGATCTCGCCACCGATGCCGCCGACCACCCGCCAGGACACCCGGGTTCGCTGCCCGCCAGGGCTGCTGATCCACAGCTGCGAGTGCACGCGGTAGGTCGCCGTCAGCGGCCTGGCGGCTCCGGGCACGGCTGCCAGATCCGTGTCGGCGCCAGTGTCGGACGCGCCGCCGGATCCGTCCGCGGCGGTCTGATCGAGCACGACCCGCTGATCGAGCACGACCCGGCTCCCGGTGACCATCACCGTCCGGGTCACCGGGTCGCCGTCGAGCACGCGGAACTCGTCCAGGTCGGACGCCAGCCGCAGCCCGAGTACATGTGCGGCCTCGGCGGCCCGGTCCAGCGGGATCCGCAGGATCGGGTGGTCCGCGTCGAACGCGGCCAGCAGGTCGGGGGCATCGATCACCGCGACCTCGCCGGAACGGAACACCCCGGTGGGGGTGCGCACGGTCAGCGGCGGGTCCAGCAGCGGGCCCGCACCCCCCGGTTCGGACCCCAGCAGCCCGGCGGCACTGACCGCCGCCATGTAGAGGGTCCGCGCCGCGGGCCAGCCGATCTCGCGGTCGGCATCGCCCAGACGGTCGAGGAGGTCGACCACGGCCTCCGGGTCGGTGAGGACGTCATCCAGGGTGAGACGGCAGCCGAGCCGGCGCAGGAACTCCTCGTCCACTCCGGGCAACGGCGCAGCCGGCGCGAACAGCCCGGTGAGGAGAGGGTCCGCGCCAGGCAGGACCAGTTCCCGCGGCGGGAGCCAGGTGTCCGAACCGTCGCCTGTCGGCAGCAGGGCGTGCCGTGCCAGCCACCAGCGGGTGTAGGACGGTTCGGGGCCGAGCACGACCCCCCGCAGCGGTGGGCGCGCCAGTTCGGCGAGTGCGTCGGGCCAGGCGTCGGGGTCGACGAGCTCGAGGTCACGGACGGCCGCGAACCGCCCGAGCAGCAGCGGTGCGCCCGGAACGGCTGGCGCGCCCTGGATCGGCGGAGCCCCTGGGCGGCCCGTGGCCCGTTCGGAGGACTCGTAGACCTCCTCCACCCAGGTGTCGCTGTCATCCAGCTCGAGCAGGACCGGCTCGTCGGGGTCGAGGGTGACATCCCTCGCGCGGAGCACGCCGAACGTACGCAGGACGCCGACGGCTTCCAGGACCTCGCCCGGCCAGGCCTCGCCGTAGCGGGGGGCGAGGGTCCCGAACGGGGCATCGTCGGCCAACAGCAGGTCGAGCTGCCCGTCCGCGACGACCAGTTCGGCGGCCGGAGCGAAACCACCACCTAGTTCGGGGAGCAGCAGCCCTGACAGCCACGACGGGACACGCACCTGCCCGGGCCCGGAGCCTTCCGGCTCCACGCCGGGGCCGTCCGGCTCCGCGTCGTCGTCAGCGCCGTCAGCGGTGTCATGGACGCCCGCCGTGAGCGCGCCGCGGACCAGCGCCAGCACGCCGTCGGCCAGTGCGTGGAGCTCGTCCGGATCGTCGTCGGGGTCCGATCGGGTGACGGCCTCCCGCACCGCGGGGTCCCGCAGGACCCCGGCCGGGGTGCCGTCCGCCGCACCCAGGGTGCGTAGCGCGTCGCGCGCGGCATCCGTGCAGGCATCGGGATGGACGACGCGCAGCGGCAGGCCCGAGTGGGCGAGGGCGACGACGTCCAGCTCGGGGGTGGGAAGCAGTGCGCCGCGTGGCCCGGTCACCATCCGGCTGGGGGGTGTCGTCGTCGCGTCCGGCGAGGCCTCCCCGCTCCCTGATCCTGGGGTGATCCGGCCGGGGCCGGTGCCGGCCGGGCCGGGCTCCCCGAAGGCCGAGGCACGCTTGAGATCGTCGAGGTCGGGCACGTCCACCACCGGGATGGGCAGTGCGCCGAGTGCGTCCCGATCCGGTGCGGTGAGCAGCAGCGGGTACAGGCCCGCCCACCATGACGGCGCCCGGTGCACGCCGCGGAGCACCTCCACGACCCCGCTGGTGTCCAGACGCCGGACTCCGAGCAGGTCGAGCGCCGGTCGCCGCCGGCGGACCGCGAACTCGGCCGGCAGCAGGCCGTCGACGACGACCTCCTCGTCATCGCCGGCTCCGTCGTCCCGGGTGGCTCCGTCGTCCCGGGCGGCGTCGGCGTCCGGGACGACGGCACCGGCGCGCAGCAGGGCGGTGACGGTGTCGGTGGCGGGTCCCAGGTCCAGGACGACGCAGTCCCGGCCCACCCGCCCGCCGGGCAGGAACGGGGCCTCCGGCAGGAGCGCGAGCAGGCAGTCACGGAGCCGGCCGTCCACCTCGCCACGCGGCAGGCCGGTGGGGACGAGATCCAGAGCCGCGAGCGGATCCGGGCCGGGGTCCGAACCGGCGGTGCCGAGATGAACCGCGAGCGCGGCCACGGCCGCGGCGAGGCGGTCCGTGAGCCAGTCCCGCAGCGGGCCGGGGACGGTGTGCCGGCGGGAGGGGTCCAGCGGCAGATCGACGCTGATCAGCGCGGGGATGCCGACCGCCTCGTCGGTGGGCTGGGGGGCGCGGACGACCTGTGGGGCACCGGCGGGCCAGCCGCCGTCCGGAACCATCGCCCGGGCCGTGTACCCCGTGCGCCCCCGCTCCTCGACAGGGCGGTCCGCGAGCAGCTCGGCGGGGATGCCACCGCGGAGCACGCACCCGCGCCACCGCGTGCCGTCCACGATGGCTACCTCGAGGTCGGATCCGTCCGGGCCCGGACGGGTGGGTTCCCAGGTGCAGCGGTGGACGCGGGTGGTGCCGTCCATCTCGATGACGATCTCCTCGAGGCCACGCAGGACCAGCGGGAGAGTGGGATCGAAGGCGGCGATCAGGGCGCGGGCTGTCGCCTGCGCGGCCTCGTCCCGCAGCGGCAGCCGGACCACGGTGTCGTACCCGGCGGGCCCGTCCGGGACGTCGATGAGATCGGCGACCTCGGCGACCTCGGTGAGATCGAAGGGCAGACGCAGCACGGGCACCGCCCCCGCCCGCCGGTCGAGCTCCCCGTGCAGCGCGGTCGCGTCCGTTCCACGGACCAGCTCGGCGGTGCGGTTTCGTGACCAGCCGACGCCCCGCCAGGCGTCCGGGCCACCGTCGATCCGGGTGGATCTGGACAGGATCGACGGCGTGTCCGTCACCGCGAGCACGGCGGCGAAGCCGGCACCGAACCGCCCGACGGCCTCGACGTCGCGCTTGGCCGAGGCTCGCAGAGTCGACAGCGCCTCGACCCCGGCCGCGGTCAGCGGCGCGCCGGTGTTCGCCACCTCCAGCAGCCCGGAGGTCAGGCTGACGCGGACCCTGGCGGGCATCCCGGCGGCGGTGGCCGCGTCGACCGCGTTCTGGATGAGCTCGACCAGCAGGCGGTCCCGGTAGGCGCCGAGGGCAGCGTCCTCCTCGGCGTTCGCATCCTCCCGGAAGCGGCTGGGGGACGCGGTCCACGCCTCGAGGACGCGTGCGCGCAGCGTCGCGGTACCGAACGGGGTCACAACCACGGGCCCATCCTGGTCTGTGGCCGGCGGGCCGCGCCGGGAGGGGTGCCTACCATCGGCGCCGGGCAGGCGAGCGCCGGCAGGCGGCATGAATGCGGGAGGGGTGGTCCGATGGCCGGCGGTGGTCGGGGAACGGGACGAGGGGACGGGGACCGGCGCGGCCCGGCCGGGCGGAGCCGCTCCACGGGGCGGGGCGGGGCAGGCGGACGACGACTGACAGGCGGCCGGGTGYGGTCGGTGGGCGCCGATCCGGACCTCGCCCGCACGCTCGCCGAGCAGTGGACGGCCGTCGCCGACCATGTGGACCTGCTGTCCGACGACCAGGTCGCCGGGCCGGCGGCAACCCCCGGGCTGACCATGACCGACCTGATCATCCAGGCCACCAGCCGCGTGCTCGCGCTCGACCGGGCGGTACGCGGACTACCGGCGGCTCCTCCCCAGGATGGCGATCCCGAAGCCGGGCGGCAGCCCGCGGATCCTGCCGGCGGGCGGCCCGCCGGGATCCGGGCCGAGTTCCGGAACGCGGTCGCAGCCGCGACCGCCGGCCTGACTGGCACTGCCGGCCCGGCCAGCTCCGCCGGTCCGACCGACTCGGACCCCGGGCCGGAGCCGGAGCCGGGGTCGGGGTCGGGGGACGTCAGGGCCGGCGCGGTCGCGGAGGCGGTGGTGCTCGGCCTGGGGCTGGGAGCGACGCCGGTCCGCGCCGCGTTGCGCACGACAGTCCGCCTGATCACGGCGCTGCTCGCGCAGCGCGCCCCGGGGCGCGCGGTGGAGCTGCGGGTGCCGCCCTTCGCGGCGGTGCAGATCGTCGAGGGCCCGCGGCACACGCGGGGCACCCCGCCGAACGTGGTCGAGGTCGAGCCGTCGGCTTTCGTCCTGGTCGCGACGGGCCGCCTCGGCTGGGAGGAGGCGGTGGCCGACGGCCGCATCCGGGCCAGCGGGGAACGGGCCGATCTTCGCTCGCTGCTGCCACTGAGCCCACCGCTGCCGCAGCTGCCCGAGTAACCAGCGGAGCCACCGCCGGAGCCGCGCCCGAGGCGGCGGCCAGGCCCGTGGGCGCGCGCCGGAACGGCCCGCGCCTCGTCATCCGGGCGTCGGTGGGTTTCTTCGACCGGCGGGACCACGTTGGCTTTTGTCGTGCTTTCGCTGTGATTTCCTCGTGGGTCGGGGTCGGGGATCGTGCTCGACCGGCTGATCGGCGTCACCGCTGCTAGCGTTGGTTATGTGGGGAGTCGAGGGCGGGCGTGAACGTCGGGTGGTCCGAGACGCTTCTCGTGGCTGTCTGTTGATGTGAGCGTTGTCATGTGCGCCCGGGGTAGTACGACATCCGCCGTGAACCCGACCCGTTCCTCCCGACATCTCGGTCACCCTGACCTCATCTAGGAGACCTGGTGCCACACGTCGCAGACAGCGACGACTCCGCAGCCTGTCCGGAGTCGACCTCGGCCCACCCGCCCGAGTTGCGCGGCGGCTCCCGCCGCGGCGGTCCGGGGCGTGTCGGCCCGCTGCCGCCCGAGCTTCTCGACGACGATCCGGGCCCGCGCGACGCCTGTGGCGTGTTCGGTGTGTGGGCTCCGGGCGAGGACGTGGCAAACCTCACCTACTACGGCCTTTACGCACTTCAGCACCGCGGCCAGGAAGCCGCCGGCATCGCCGTCGGCGACGGGCGCACGGTTGTCGTCTTCAAGGAGCTGGGCCTGGTGGCCCAGGTCTTCGACGAGATCACGTTGTCGAGTCTTTCGGGGCATGTCGCCGTCGGCCACACCCGGTATTCGACGACCGGCTCGTCCACCTGGGAGAACGCACAGCCGTCATACCGGACGGCCGGGTTCGGCGGGCCGATCGCCCTCGGCCACAACGGGAACCTGACGAACATCGTCGAGCTTGCCAGCTCGCTCCACGAGCGCGCGGGCGGTCTCGGGGCGACCACCGACTCGGATCTGATCACGGCGATGCTGGCGGAGCATCCGGGACCCACTCTCGTCGATGCCGCGCTCGCGGTCCTGCCCCGGCTGCAGGGGGCGTTCTCGCTGGCTTTCGCCGACGCGTCGACGCTGTACGCGGCGCGCGACCCGCACGGCATCCACCCGCTGGTCCTGGGGCAGCTCGAGGATCGGCCGGAGGGTGCCTGGATCGTCGCCAGCGAGACGGCCGCGCTGGACATCGTGGGCGCCCGGTTCGTCCGCGAGATCGAGCCCGGCGAACTGGTGATCATCGACGCCGCGGGCCCGCGCTCACTGCGGTTCGCCGAGGCGGATCGGCATGTCTGCCTGTTCGAGTACGTCTACCTCGCCCGGCCCGACACGACGATCGGCGGCCGGTCGGTGCACGCGACCAGGGTCGAGGTGGGGCGGCGGCTGGCGCGGGAGGCACCCGCCGAGGCCGACCTGGTGATCCCGGTGCCGCAGTCCGGGGTGCCGGCGGCGGTCGGGTTCGCCGAGGCGTCCGGCATCCCCTTCGGGGAGGGACTGGTCAAGAACTCCTATGTGGGACGGACGTTCATCCAGCCGTCGCAGACCATCCGCCAGCGGGGGATCCGGCTCAAGCTCAACCCGCTGCGGGACGTCATCGAAGGCCGGCGTCTTGTCGTCGTGGACGACTCGATCGTGCGCGGCAACACCCAGCGGGCGCTGATCCGGATGCTGCGCGAGGCAGGGGCGACCGAGGTACACGTGCGCATCTCCTCGCCGCCGGTGCGGTGGCCCTGTTTCTACGGCATCGACTTCGCCACCCGGTCCGAGCTGATCGCCAGCGGCAGCGGTGTGGAGGAGATCCGCGAGTCGCTCGGCGCGGACTCGCTGGCCTATGTCTCGCTCGAGGAGCTGATCGAGGCCTCCGAGCAGCCCGCCGACGCGCTGTGCCGGGCCTGCTTCGACGGCATCTACCCTGTTCCGCTGGCCGATGCGGACAAGCTGGGCAAGCACCGGCTTGAGTCGTTCGGCCCGGCGACCACGGAAGAGGTCATCGCCCAGGCGGTGCGGGCACGGGTGACACTCGGCATGAACGGGGCCGACCCGTCACCGGACAGCCACGACGCCGACATCGAGCCGGTGCCGCTCGTGCCGACCCGGACAACCGGAGGTTCCCTGTGACCGGCGCCGTCACCGATGGCGCCGGCGGTTCGGCGCGCTCGGTCTCCTACCGGGACGCCGGGGTCGACGTCGAGGCCGGTGACCGGGCCGTGCAGCTGATGCGCCAGCACGTCGCTCGGGCGACCCGCCCTGAGGTGGTCGGCTCGCTCGGCGGGTTCGCGGGCCTGTTCGCGCTGGACGTCGCCCGGTACCGTCGCCCGCTGCTGGCATCGTCCACGGACGGCGTCGGCACGAAGATCGCCGTTGCCAGGGCGATGGACACCCACGACACGGTGGGCATCGACCTGGTCGCCATGGTGGTCGACGACCTGGTGGTGTGCGGTGCGGAGCCGCTGTTCCTGCTCGACTACATCGCCTGCGGCTCCCTCGAACCCGGCCGGATCGCCTCGATCGTCTCCGGAATCGCCTCCGGCTGCGAACAGGCAGGCTGTGCGCTGGTGGGGGGTGAGACCGCCGAGCACCCCGGCCTTATGGGAAGCGACGACTACGACCTGGCCGCGACGGGGGTCGGGGTCGTCGAGGCCGACGCCGTGCTCGGGCCGGAGCTGGTCCGGCAGGGGGACGTGGTGGTCGCGATGGCGTCATCCGGTCTCCACTCCAACGGCTTCTCGCTGGTACGGCACATCCTGTTCGGTCCGGTTGAGCCTGGCCAGCCCGGAGGCGTCTCCGTTGCGGGCCGGGCGCTTCTGGCCGGGTACGAGGAAGCCCTGGGCGGCACTGTCGGGCAGGCGCTGCTCGCGCCRACCCGGATCTACGCCCGGGACTGTCTTGCCGTGAACGCGGCCGCGGAGGTGCATGCCTTCGCCCACATCACCGGTGGCGGGCTCGCGGCGAACCTGGCCCGGGTGATCCCACCCGGCGCCGTCGCCACGGTGGAACGCTCCACCTGGCGCCCGCCCGCCGTGTTCGGCTTCCTCGCCGAGCGTGGCGGCGTCAGCGAAGCCGACATGGAGGCCACGTTCAACCAGGGCGTTGGAATGGTCGCAGTGGTCGCCGCCGACGACGCGGCGGCTGTGGTGCGTCTGTTGACGGATCGGGGGGTGGCCGCCTGGATCGCGGGCGGCATCGAGGCCCAGCCCGATGGTGGGAAGCCGCAGAGCGGTTCGGCGCGTCTCGTCGGCGCCTACCGCTGACAGGGAACACCGCACGCGGCCCGGGAGGCCGGCCTGTCGGGATCGGCGGGACACGGTCTCTCGCGTCACGTGCCGCCCCGCCGCTGTGCGGGCGCCGCGCGCGCGCGGATCCGGACCGCCCCCCGCAACCCATGGTGAATGGTCGCAGGTCATTGCCGTGGGAGCCTCCTCGGCCGGAAGGATCCTGACCTTCGGAACTCTAGACCGCGACACCGACAGTTCCGCCCAGATCAGTTTCGAGGCCCGGCGTGCCCGTACAAGACGGGCGTACCGGACTCGACCTCCGACACCCATGGCCACCTGAAGCCAGGCGGCCATGGCCTGCCCACCCGGTGTCACCCGGAAGGGCGGCATCGGCCGGGGCGGCCCCGGACTCAGCGGGATGAGCGGTGCTCGTCCTCATCGTCCAGGTATGAGTCGTAACCGTATTCGTCATCCGAGTACGGTTCGTCGCTCTCGATCTCCCGCGATGGTGTACCCGCGCCCAGATCCGCCTTCAACCGGTCGAGATCCATACTGGGCGAGTTGTACTTGAGCTCGCGGGCGACTTTCGTCTGCTTGGCCTTCGCTCGGCCGCGCCCCATGGCTCGACCCCCTCGAACATGACGACGGGGACCCGCCCCGGTGCTCTCACTGTCTCGTGCTTCCCGAGACTACAGGGATCGCAGCCCACTCGGCACGCCAACCCGACAGTTACCTGTCGTCGGACAACAGAAAGAAGATCGTCGGAGGCTCCAGGGCGCCCCCGGGACCCCCTGACAGCGGGCACGCCGGCCTTCGGCGAGGCCATGGATGTGCTCATCGTCACGCTCTCCTGATCGCGGCGGGGCGCCCGGCGCGGCGCCGGTGGCCGTCGGGCGCCCCGCCCGGTCACGGGAGCTGCCGGTCGGGGACGAGGATGCCCCGCAGACGGCCGATATCGGCCATCCGGCGCCGCGCGAACCGGCCCGCGGCGACCTCCGGTGTGACGTCCTCCGCCTCCGCCAGCCGGAGGACGTCCCCGGTCGTGTCGAAGATCCGGCCGGCGCGTGCCCTGGCCCGTTCCGGGGAGTACCCCTCGATCTCGTCGGCGACCTGGATGAGGCCGCCCGCGTTGACCACGAAGTCCGGCGCGTACAGCACGCCCGCGTCGGCGAGCACCTTGGCGACCCCGGGGTCGGCGAGCTGGTTGTTGGCGCCGCCGCAGACGATCCCCGCCCGCATCTGCGGCACGACGTCGTGGGCCAGCACGCCGCCCAGCGCGCAGGGGGCGTAGATGTCGACGTCCGCCCGGATCAGCTCCCCGGGGTCGGCGACCGCCCGGACCTCGGGATGCCGCGCCAGGACGCGCCGTACGGCGGYCGGATCGGTGTCGCCGACCAGGACTGCCGCCCCGGCGTCCACCAGGTGCTCCACGAGGCGCTGACCGACCTTGCCGACCCCGCTGACGGCGACCCGGCGGCCGGTCAGCTCCGGCGTCCCCCATCGGTGCCGGGCGCAGGCGCGCATGCCCTGGAAGACGCCGTAGGCGGTGAGCACGCCCGAGTCTCCCGAGCCGCCGTGGGCGGGCGACCGGCCTGTTGCCCAGCGGGTCTCACGGGCCACCACGTCCATGTCCTCGACGTAGGTGCCCACGTCGCAGGCGGTGATGTACCGGCCGCCGAGGGAGGCGACGAACCGCCCGTAGGCCCGTAGCAGCGCCTCGCTCTTGTCGCGCGACGGGTCGCCGAGGATGACCGCCTTCCCGCCGCCGAGATCCAGGCCGGCGCAGGCGGCCTTGTAGGCCATCGCACGGGAGAGCGCGAGGGCGTCGGCGAGTGCGGACGCCTCGTCCGGATAGGCGTGGAACCGGGTGCCGCCGAGCGCCGGCCCGAGCGCGGTCGAGTAGACCGCGATGATGGCGCGCAGGCCACTGGCCTGATCGGAGCAGAACATCACCTGCTCGTGCTCCGCGCCGGCGCCGAACACCGATGAGGCCACCGTGGGCGTGTCGACCTCCGATGACATGGCTGCCTCTCCTCTCCGGGGGCGGGGCGGGGCGGTGCGGGCCGCGGAGGGGCGCGGGCAGGGCGCGGACCGCGGGCTCCGTCAGCCGTTCCCGGCCGAACATACGGGCCTCCCGCTTCGCCTCCCGCCGCACGGGCGCGCAGTGCGCGCCCGCGGGGCCACCCCCGTTCGCGCCAGGGCAGTGGCCTTTCGGTGGGTGGGCGGCACCCGGCCGGAAACGGTCCACCGGGGCCGGCTCGGCGAGATGCCGGACCTCTCACCGCCGTCCGGCCCGCCCCGCCCCTGGTCCGTGCCAGGATCGGAGTCATGCCAGCATCCAGGGGCATGTCAGCACCCGTACCGGTGCCCTGCCGGCGGGCACCCGGTCCGGTGGCCGCCGTGCCGGCAGCCACTCCCGCCCATGCCGGGTTCTAGGGTGCCCGTCGTCTCGCCCGCGGCGTACCTGCGGATCTACGAGCCACTGGCGGCGTTCCCGCCCTCCGACCGGGTGCGGTGGCAGCGCTACGCCGCGTCCGGCCMGCCCTCGAGCCGTGCGGGTGYCCGGCGCGAACGGGTGGTGGCGCTGGTGGCCACCGTCCGGCCGTCGCTTGATGTCGCCGACGAGTCCGCGTTCATCCAGTGGGTGGACGGACTGATGTTCGTCTGCCCGTGGTCGACGCAGCTGCGTGTGTGGCAGGCGGCCAGGGAGTTCCGTGGGCAGATGCCGGAGCGGGTCGCCGAGGCGTTCCTGCCGCGCCGGCTGGTGGACCCGGCCGAGGTCGAGCTCGATCGGTGGAAGGCGCGCCGGCCCGAGATCAAGCTGCATGTCCAGACCTGTACCTGGATGGTGCCGCCGACCTGGTTCGTGCTGTTCGACCCGGCCGAGCGTGCACTGATCACCGGCGACAACGCCGACCGTTCCATGATCTACCGGACGACGATGAGCCTCGCCCGCCGCCGGGTCGGCCGCGCGGTGGAGGCGATGGAGACCCTCCGGTCGGGGACCGCGAACGTCCCCGCGATCGAGGGCGTCGCCGAGCTGGCCCGTTGGCTGGGGTCCTTCCATCCGCAGAGCAGGGTTGAACTGGACTACGACGGACTAGTTGACCTGCTCGACGACGACATGCTTCGGCGGGACACCTCGGTCGAGGACATCGTCGAAGCGGTCAGCGCGTTACGCCGAGGGCGAACAGACCTTGCGGTCGAGGCGTACGAACGCGTGCTGATCAGGTGGAGACCCCTGCAGTCACGGGAATCCGCCAGCTGATCGGCGCCTCCTGTTAGCGCAGCGTTGCACTCCGCTTCGGACGAGCTGTGACTAGTCAGCAGATGGTCCTGACGTGCCATGTCCGAAATGCCCCCGAAGGATGCACGATCTGTATGGGACGGAGCGACGCTCTGTGACGGGAGGCCAACGCAAATGACGACGAGAACGCCGGATGCCGAGCCGCTGCTGACGCCCGCCGAAGTTGCCACGATGTTTCGGGTGGACCCGAAGACCGTGACCAGGTGGGCGAAGGCCGGGAAGCTGACCTCGATCCGGACTCTGGGCGGGCACCGCCGGTACCGCGAGGCCGAGGTGCGGGCCCTGCTGAAGGGGGTTCCGAGCATCGGTAGCGACATCTGAGACCGGCGCCGACTCGGCGCTGATGGAGGCGTCCTGGTAGGTCCAGGCGTTCGGTGGCGGCCCGGYCGGGCTTCGAGCCCCACGGCCGGAACTGCCACCTGAGCGGACGTCCCATAGCGATATTTTCCACCGCTCCGGGAGGGCGGTGGTGGTTCGTGTGTCGAAACCGACGGGCAGCAGCCACGCTGTCCGTCGGTTTCGTACGTTTTCGGCGCACGTGTAAGGATTGACGCGTGATCTTGCGTCGCGCGGCGGCGCCGATGAGGCTGTCCGCCATGGCAGGGGGACCGGGCGCGACAGGACGGGGTTCGACGGGACAGGGCTCGACGAGGCTGGCGGGAATGCTCCTGCCGCTGTTCCTGGCGGCGGCGGTTCTCTGCGGCGCCTGCGACGGCGGCCGCGGCGGATCGGCCGAGCCTCCGGGCGGTCTGAGAGCCGTGCCCGCGCCGGTGGCTGCGACCACCGGCGGTGAGGTCCGCGGGGTTGTCGCCGGTGATGTCGTCTCCTTCTACGGCATCCCCTACGCGGCCGCTCCGGTCGGGAACCTGCGCTGGCGGGCCCCGGTGCCGCCGGCGCCGTGGCAGGGAGTCCGCGACGGGTCGGTGCGGGGCCATCCGTGCCCGCAGACCGACGCCCTGGCGGCCGCCGCCAGCGAGGACTGCCTGTTCGTCAACGTGACCGCGCCGACGGCCGCGGTCGCCGCGGCGGGCGTTACGAGCACTGGCGGCAGCACCGGAGCCAGCGCCACCGCCAGCGTGACCGCTCGCACCGGGGAGGTCCGGCGGCCGGTGCTGGTGTGGATCCACGGTGGCGGCTTCGCGGCCGGCTCGGCCAACGAGGTCGACATGTCGGCACTCGCGGCCGGCGGGCCCGCGGTGCTCGTCGGGGTGAACTACCGGCTCGGGGCGCTCGGCCAGCTCGCGCTGCCGGCGCTGACCACCGAATCGGGCGGTGACGCCGGCTCCTACGCGGTCGCGGACATCATCGCTGCGCTGCGCTGGGTCCGGGACAACGCCGCTGCCTTCGGCGGTGACCCGGGAAACATCACGATCTTCGGTGAGTCGGCCGGTTCGGTGAACGTCTGTGCGGTGCTGGCCGCGCCGTCCGCACGCGGACTGGTCCAACGGGCGGTCATGCAGAGCGGTCCGTGCCTGTGGCCGTTTCCCGCGATGGCGGCGGCCGAGCGCACCGGCGAGGCGTTCGCCGCCCAACTGGGCTGTACCGACCCGGCCACCGTGCTCGGCTGCCTGCGGGCCACCCCGGTGGAGCGGGTGCTCGACATGGGCGGCCAGGCGGACGTCCTCACCTCGCCCAGGTGGGCTCCGGTGACCGGGAGCCTGACCCTGCCCCGGCCCCCCGCAGAGGCGATCGCCGAGGGCGCGGCGGACCGCGTACCGGTCATCGTGGGGACCGTTCGGGACGAGGGACGTGCCTTCACCGCCAACTTCGACCCGGGTCAGGAACTGACCGCCGAACGCTTCACCCAGATCGTCCGGGAACAGATGCCGGACAAGGCGGACGCCGTCCTCGCGGCCTACCCGCTCGGCGCGGTGCCGCCCCGCGAGCGCCTCGCCCAGGTGATCACGGACCGGCTCTTCGCCTGCCCGACCGCCCGCTCGGCGGACCTGTTCACCCGGACCGGCTCGCGGGTGTACGGGTACGAGTTCGACGTCCCCGGCCTGACGCCGGTCATCGCCGGCGTGAACCCGGGGGCCACGCACACCGCGGAGCTGCCCTACCTGTTCCCGGCCGGATCATCCGGATCGCCGACGTCGTCCGGTCCCGCGGGGTTCGCCGCGGGACCGTCGGCAGGGCCGTCGCTGACCCCGGACCAGCGCGACCTGTCGGCCGCAATGATCGACTACTGGACCCGGTTCGCGGCAGCCGGTGATCCGAACGCGGCCTCCTCCACCGGCCCGCTGCCGGCCTGGCCCTCCTGGCCGGTGACGCGAACCCCGACCTCACCCGACCGGCTGGTGCTCCAACCGGGCACGATCGAAGCAGGTGCCGGCTACGCCGCGGCACACCACTGCGAGATCTGGGGCTGAGCCCGCTGACGGCCGACCCGCACGGCCGGCCGGCCGTCCAGCGACCGCCGACTGCTGGCCGGTCCCGCTGCCGGGACAGCCCTCCTCGGAGTCGGCGGTYGGGGCGGTATGCGAAACAATCAGCCGATGTCGGTAGACAGCCAGGGCGCGGCCACCGCCGGCATCGGAAAGAAAGATCGCCAGGAGTTCCTGTGGCGGCTGACAGACGCGGACATCATCACCAGCCGTGATGGGGGACGTCGCCTCCGGGCCAGGGTGCCAGAGCGTACGGCAGGAGCCCTGGCGAACAATGTGGTCTGGCTGGCCGGGGAGACGGTCGCCGTGGCGCTGGTCCTCGTGCTCGCGCTGGTGGTGGGTGAGATCGACCCGGTATCGCTGATCGGGGCCCAGGTGTTCGTCCTCATGGCGCGAGCCGGGGCGGAGTTCCGCCAACAGGTGCGGTTGGCGCACCATGGGATGGTCGTTGACGGCGTCGTCGTGAGCCTGTCCAGGCTCGGCTTCCTGGATCCTGACTGGAAACCCGTCAAGGTGCGTTTCGTTACCGCACAGGGTTCGACGCGATCCTGYCGGATGGTCGTGCGACGAGCGGCGGTGGGGAAGCGGGTGACGGTCCGCCATGACCCCTGGTGGCCATGGCGGACGGCCTGGGGACCGTCTGGAGGGGCACTGGTCTTCCTGGCCGTCGCCCGGCTCGTCGGTGGCTTTCTCGCCTACTTCCTGTTGATGCTCGCAGGGATGGTCGCTCTCAGGGCGATGCTCTGAGACGTGCCGCGCACCTGAGGCCCGGGGACATCGCGGCGACACCTGATGTCAGCTGCTGCGGGACGCGCCGGGGTAGGTGCCGAAGGACCACAGGTTGCCCTCGGGATCCCGGGCGGCGAAGTCGCGTGACCCGTAGTCGGTGTCGTGGAGCTCGACGGTGATCCGGGCGCCCGCGGCGCGGGCCCGGGCACACAGCCCGTCCGGATCGGCGGTGACGACGTAGGCGCCGAAGGTTCCCGGGCCCAGCGCGAACGGGTCATCGGCACCGCCGCGGACAGTGCCCAGCATGATCCCCCCGCCCTCCGGCCAGGCGAGCTCGGCATGGTCAACACGGGCGGGGGATTCCGGCGACGCGGCGGTCTCGCCGTAGCAGACGACCTCTTCGAAGCCGAAGGCCGCGGCGAGGAAGTCGATCAGCGCCCGGGCGTCGCGGGCCCGCAGGCAGGGCCAGACCTGGGGCGGGGGTGCGGAGTCGCTCATGATTGTTTCGGGTCCCCTCGCGTCGATCAGGGCGATCGCAGTCCGATCCGGTGCGATCGGCTGTGATCAGCGGGGCCTGGTCGACCCCGGCCCGTCCAATACTTCGTCGTAGCCGTAGCTGCCGGCTTGGACGTTTCGGAACTCCTCGGCGAGCCAGCCGCTCGGGGTGCAGCCGGCGAGCGCGCGGAACTCGCGGGCGAGATGCGCCTGGTCGAAGTACCCGCACGCCGCCGCCAGATCGGCCAGGGTCGGCGACGGTCGCGGGCCACACCCGGGGCTGCTCCGCGCGCCCCGTCCGGCCGCCTGTCCGGCCGCCCAGCCGGCCAGCACCCGCCTGGCCCGGTCGAACCGGATCACCCGTCCGGCGGCCTTCGGGGACAGTCCGATCTCGGCCTGGAAACGGGAGCCCAGATGGCGGGTGCTCCAGCCGACCTCGGCGGCCAGCGCGGACACGGCGACGCCGCCGCCGTGGTGGCGCAGCAGGCTCCAGGCACGCCGGATCTCGGGCCGCACCTCCCGGTCGATCCGCCGGTCGGACCAGGCGAGGCCGGTGAGTTCCGCGTCGAGAACAGCGAACCGCTCCGGCCAGCCCGGCGCCTCCCGCAGGCGTCCCGACAGCCGGCGGCCGGCGCTGCCCAGGACGTCCTCGGCCGGGAGGTCGTGCGAGGCCAGCGCACCGGCGGGCAGCCCGAGCAGCGCGCGGGCGCCGAGTGGCCGCAGGGCCAGCTGGACGCCGGACTGGGCTCCCTGGTGACTGATCAGTGCGGGTGCCGTGTGCAGACCGGCCACCAGGGAGTCGAAGCGCCGGGCTGTGCCTGCGGGCGGCGCCGGTTCCGTCGGCCTGGGCGGTGTGAGCAGGACCAGCGGGTCGTCCAGAGTGAAGATCAGGGTCAGAGCGGGTGAGGGCAGGCCGCGGTGGGCCGCGGGGGGCAGGCCGCGCTGGCGGTACCCGCTGTACCAGGCCACGTAGGGGCGCAGTGCCGCTGCCGGCGCGATCCGGACGTGCTCGTCCACCTGCTCCACCGTCTCAGTGTCGACGTCCGACGTGGAGTTTGTCCGGTGCGCCACGCGACGGGGACGGCCCGGGTGGGAGGTACGCAAGACTGGTCGGATGGAGCTGTCCGCCGAGGAGCAGGCGATCGTTGCCACCGTTCGCGACTTCGTCGACCGGGAGGTGCGGCCGGTCGTCCGGGAGCTGGAGCATGCGAACACCTATCCCGAGCGGCTCATCGGGCAGATGAAGGAGCTCGGCGTGTTCGGGCTGGCGGTGCCCGAGCCGTACGGGTTCGGGAAGGTCTCCACCCCCTGCTACGCCATGGTCACCGAGGAGCTGGCGCGTGGCTGGATGAGCCTGGCCGGGGCGATGGGCGGCCACAGCGTCGTCGCGAAGCTGATCTCGACCTTCGGCACCGAGGAACAGCGGCGGCGCTACCTGCCGCGGATGGCCACCGGGGAGCTGCGGGCCACCATGGCCCTGACCGAACCGGGCGGTGGGTCCGATCTGCAGGCCATGCGGACGGTGGCCCGTCCCGACGCCGGCGGCTACCTGATCAACGGCACCAAGACCTGGATCACGAACGCGCGCAGGTCCGGTCTGGTGGCGCTGCTGTGCCGCACCGACCCGGACGCGACACCCCCACACCGGGGGATGAGCATCCTGCTGGTCGAGAAGGTCGAGGGCTTCACCGTCTCCCGGGACCTCCCCAAACTGGGCTACAAGGGTGTGGAGAGCTGCGAACTGGTCTTCGACGACGCCAGGGTGCCCGCCGACGCCCTGCTCGGCGGGGCGGAGGGCCGCGGGTTCCCGCAGATGATGACCGGGCTGGAGATCGGGCGGATCCAGGTCGCCGCCCGGGCGACCGGCGTCGCGCGGGCGGCGTTCGACGACGCGCTGCGCTACGCCCAGGAGCGGGAGAGCTTCGGCCAGCCGATCTGGCGGCACCAGTCCATCGGCAACTACCTGGCGGACATGGGCACCCGGATCACCGCCGCCCGGCAGCTGCTGCTGTACGCCGCCCGCCGCCACGACAGCGGCGAGCGCTGCGACATGGAGGCGGGCATGGCGAAGCTGTTCGCGTCCGAGACCGCGATGGAGGTCGCGCTGAACGCCGTGCGGATCCACGGCGGCTACGGCTACTCGACCGAGTTCGACGTCGAGCGCTACTTCCGGGACGCGCCCCTGATGATCGTCGGTGAGGGTACCAACGAGATCCAGCGCAACGTCATCGTCAGCCAGCTCGTCCGCCGCGGCGGCCTGGACGGCTGAGCCCCGGATCGGCCCCGCCCGCCGCCGCGGGGAGCGATGTGCGGATCGTCACGGTCAGCCCCGGGACAGGCCGGCCAGCGAGGACGCCAGGTGCGCTCCTGTGGCAACGTGGTTTCTCCAAGGCGGAAACAGGCTTCACAGCCCGAGTGGACGGATCAGGCCGCGAGCCCGGGCGAAGCTGGTGCTGCAACGCGAGATGAGGGACTGCCGTGCGGGAAGCAGTGATCGTGGAGGCGGTGCGCACGCCGATCGGCAAGCGCAACGGGTCCCTGGCGGGTGTGCACCCGGTGGACCTCGCCGCGATGGCGCTCAACGAGCTGATCAGTCGGACCGGGATCGACCCCGTGCTCGTCGACGACGTCCAGTGGGGGTGTGTCGGCCAGGTCGGTGACCAGTCCAGCAACGTCGGCCGGTACGCGGTGCTCGCCGCCGGATGGCCCGAGTCCGTGCCGGCGGTCACGGTGAACCGGGCCTGCGGCTCCAGCCAGCAGGCGCTCGACCAGGCCGTGTTCGCGGTCATGGCCGGTGCACAGGATCTGGTCGTGGCCGGCGGGGTCGAGTCGATGAGCCGGGTGCCGCTCGGCGCGACCCGTCAGTCGGGTGAGCCGTACGGGCCGGCGGCCAAGGCCCGCTACGACGGCTTCGAGTTCAACCAGATCGTCGGCGCGGAGCTGATCGCCGAGCGCTGGGGCTTCACCCGCCGGCAGCTGGACGAGTACGCCTCGCTCAGCCACGAGCGGGCCGCGGCGGCGATCGACAGCGGGGCCTTCGAACAGCAGACGTTCGCGGTGCCGACCGAGTCCGGGCCGTTCACCGTCGACGAGGGCCTGCGCCGGGGCACCACACCGGAGAAGCTCGCCGGGCTCAAGCCGGTCGCGAAGGAGAACGGCATGATTCACGCCGGCAACTCCTCCCAGATCTCCGACGGTGCCTCCGCGGTGCTGGTCACCACCCCCGAGCGGGCCCGTGAGCTGGGCCTGCGCCCGATCGTGCGCTACCACAGCGCCGTCGTCGTCGGCTCGGACCCGGTGCTGATGCTCACCGGGCCCATTCCGGCGACGCAGAAGGTGCTCGCCCGCGCCGGCCTGTCCATCGGCGACATCGGCGCCTTCGAGGTCAACGAGGCGTTCTCCTCGGTCACCCTGGCCTGGCTCGCCGAGCTCGGCGCGGACATCAAGGTGGTCAACCCCCTCGGTGGCGCGATCGCGGTCGGGCACCCGCTCGGCGCCTCCGGCACGATTCTGATGACCCGGCTCGCCCACCACATGCGCGACAATGGCATTCGCTACGGCCTGCAGACCATGTGCGAGGGCGGTGGCACCGCGAACGCGGCGATCGTCGAGCTCGTCGCTGAGTGATCCCCGCCCCGCGGATCCCTGACCCGATTCGCCGGAGCGGAGCTGAACCCTGTGACATCACTGCCCGACCCGTCCGTTCCAGCCGCTGGTCCGCCCGTTCCTGATCTGCCCGTCCCGCCTTTTCCGAGCGCCCCGTCCTTTCCGGACGTGCCACATGTCCCGTCCGCTGCCGCCGGCCTTTACGAGGTCGTCGGGCGGCGGCGGGACGTCCGCGGGCAGTTCACCGGCGAGCCGATCGCGGCGGGCACGCTGCGCCGGGTGCTGGCCGCGGCGCACGCCGCGCCCAGCGTCGGGCTGACCCAGCCGTGGGACTTCGTCCTGGTCGAAAGCCGGGAGACGAAGGCGGCCATGCACGCGCACGTCAGCCGCGAGCGGGAGATCTTCGCCGACACGCTCACCGGTGAGCGGGCGGCGCGGTTCGCCGGCATAAAGATTGACGGAATACTCGAGTCCACCCTCTCCCTCGTGGTCACCTACGACCCGGCGCGCGGGGCCCCGGCCGTCCTCGGCCGGAACACGATCGCGGACGCCGGGCTGTACTCGGTGTGCCTGGCCATCGAGAACCTGTGGTTGGCCGCCACCGCCGAGGATCTCGGCGTCGGTTGGGTGTCCTTCTACCGCGAGGAATTCGTCCGGGGTCTGCTCGGGATACCCGACAGTGTGCGTCCGGTCGCCTGGCTGTGCCTCGGGCCGGTGAGCCACCTGGAGATCACACCGGATCTGGAACGCCACGGCTGGGCGGCCCGGCGGTCGCTGGACACCGTCGTCCACCACGAGCGCTGGTAGCGCCACCGGAACGCGGGACGGCCCGGCGGAACCGGAAAGGGCCGGCCGGGAACCAGTGGCCGGGCGGATGGTCCCGGGCGGCGCCCGGCCGGCCCGCCGCCGCGGGTATCGGCAGGAAAAAGTTTTCCGGGCAGAGTTCCAAAGAATTATCCTGAAGACGGGTCCGCAGAATTCATGTGGACACGCGGGATGCTTTTCTTCGTTACCTCGCGTTTACCGCCGGAAGCGTCGGCGTGACAAACGCCCGCCAATAATCTATGCGGGTTCGCCGGAGCTCGATCCCATTTTGGTCGGCGCGCGGCTGAAGTGCGCCGGCCGCCGGTCACGGATCCGCCGTGGCCGGCGAGCCGGAGCAGTTTTCGGCTGATTGGAGACGATTCTGCCATGCCATTCGTGATCACCTCCGCGTGCATCGACGTGAAGGACGGCGGCTGCCTCAGCGGCGGCTGCCCCGCCGACTGCATTTACACCGGCGGGCGCAAGATGTACATCAACCCCGACGAGTGCACCGAGTGCGGGGCATGCGCGGTGGCGTGTCCGGTCGGAGCGGCGATGCTCGACGAGATGGTGCCCGCGGCGGAGAAGGAGTTCATCAAGAACGAGGAGCTCTTCTTCACGGAGGTCCTCCCCGGGCGGGACGAGCCGCTGGGCGAGGAGCCGGGCGGCGCGGCGAAGACCGGAAAGATCAACGCTGACACGGAGTTCATCGCCAACTTCAAGAAGTAGGCCCCGCCCGCGCGACGTGACGTCGGTCCGGCGGGCCTCCGGCCTGTCCGGCCCGTCCGGCCCGTCCGGTCCGTGCGGCTCAGCGGAGCAGCTCGTCCGCCGCGCGGGCGACGCCGGCCATGCCCCGGCGGGCGGCCCGTTCGGCGATGTCGCGCAGTTCGGCCGGGTCGACGGGATCGCCGCTCTGCCTGGCGAGCTGGGCGGCGACCAGCCGGGTGCGCAGGAGCGCACCGACCCCGTGCGAGCGGGCAGCGGCTTCCATCGCGGTCCGCAGGTGCGCCCGCGCGGCCGGGAGGTCGCCATCCAGCGCGGCGAGCCGGGCCAGGCCCAGCGCGACCGGGCCGGCCGTACCGCACTGGCCCAGATTGGCGATGTTGTGCGCGATCGGCGCCAGCCGTGCGGTCAGTGACCCGACGTGCTCCCGCAGGCCCCGGTCGGCGACCGTGTGGGCCAGCATCGTCAGGGCCGCATGGGTGGTCCAGACCACCGGTTCGACCTGCCTGACCGCCGCGGCGATCAGCTCGTCGGCATCCGCGTCGTTCCTGGCGGCGGCGAGCACCGCCACCACCCACGGCGCGTTGACGGCATTGGGCGCCTTGTCGTCCGGCTCGTGCAGCCGGCCCTGCTCCCAGCGCAGCGTCAGCCGGGCGAAATCGTAGACGCCGCTCTGGTACAGCTCGGTCTCACGGTGCAGGGCGAAGGCCTGGTCGTAGATCCGCTCGGCGCCGTCCAGGTCGTCGTCCTGCCACAGTGCCAGCGAGCCCTGCGCCCAGCGGAACTGCACCCGGCTGGCCGGCAGTCGGAGCAGGTCGCTGCCGAGCGCGCCGAGACGCGCGTGCTCGGCGGCCGCCGGGTCGCCCAGAGCGGACTTCGCCAGGTGGAGCAGACCATGTGTGATCACACCGTCAATCTGCGCGGCGGCATGCGGGACGTCCGCCAGCCGGGCGAGCAGTTCGATCGATTCGGTGGCCCGCGCAGCGATGCCGGAGAAGGTGAGAGCCCGGCCGAGCAGGGCGTCCGCCAGGCATTCGTCGTCGCCGAGCCGTTCGGCCAGCTCGATCGCGCGGCGGCTGAGCCGGTCGGGGACAGTGCCGTCCGGGTCGTAGGTGCTGCCGACCGCGAGCGCGGCCAGGATCCGCACGTGCGCGGCCGGGTCGGCGGCGACGAGGGTCTCCAGGCCGGCCAGGCGGGCCAGCAGCGGAGCCGAGTCGTGGCCGTGGGCCGGCCAGGGCCAGCAGCCGGTGGTCCGCAGCAGCGCGGCGGCGAGACGGCCGGCGGAGTCGAGCCGCCCGCGCCGCACCGCGTCCAGCAGGCCCGCGTCGACCACGTCGAGCAGGGTCTGGCCCCGGCCGTCGCGCGCCAGCGCGCTCACCCGGGCCACCAGCAGCTCGTCGCGGTCGACGTCCAGGTCGCGGTGGCTCTGGTCGAGAACTGCCAGCGCCTGCCCCCACCAGTGCGCCGCCGCCTCCGACTGCCAGCGCTGCTCGGCGTCGAGTGCGGCCGCCCGGCAGGCGTCGAGGGCGTCGGTGGCCTCGGCCAGTGGCCAGGCGGCCACCAGGTGCGCGGCCCGCCTGGCCTGGGTCTCGCCGCCGTCCCCCGACGCCAGCGCCTCGGCGATCCGCAGGTGCAGGCGCTGGCGGCGCAGGCTGGAGATCCCGGCGACCACCTCGTCGCGCAGCAGCGCGTGCGCGAACATGTACCGGCCGGTGCCGGCGGCCTGGACGATCACATGTTCGTCGGAGGCCTCGTCCAGCATGTCGGCGAGCGCGTCGTGGTCGAGCCGGGTCACCGCGCGGAGCAGGCCGATGTCCAGGGTGTCGCCGATCAGCGCGGCGGCGCGCAGGACCTGCAGCACCGCCGGGTCGAGGCCGGCGAGCCGCTGGCCGAGCACCGAGCGCACCGCGACCGGGACCTCTCCACCGGCGCGTTCCTGCTCGGGAAGCCGGGCGTACTCGCAGACGAAGAACGGGTTCCCACCGGTCCGCTCGGCAAGCTCGGCGGCCGCGGCCGCGCCGATGTCCTGCCCGCTGACCCGGCGGACCAGCTCCTCCACCTCCCCCTCGCTCAGCGGAGGGACGGCGAGGCGCCGCGACCCGTGCCCGCGGGCGGTGGCGGCGAGCAGCCGGTCCAGCGCGGGCCGGCCGCTGACGTCCCGCGCGGTGGCGACCACGGCCAGCCCGGGGTGCGGGCCGGCGGCCGCGAGATGGGTGAGCAGCCGCAGCGACGCCTGGTCAGCCCAGTGGACGTCCTCGGCGACAAGCAGCAAAGGGCGGTGCCGGGCCGCGGCGGACAGCGCGGTCAGCACCCGGTCGTAGACACCGAACCGGGCGGCGTCGGCGTCCAGGCCGGTCGGCGGGGTCAGAATGGCGTCCGGGTCCAGGCCGAGATCGCGCAGCAGCTGGCGGACCGGCCACCACGGCGGGACAGCCTCGTCGTCGGGGCATCCGGTCCGCGCGACGGCTCCGCCGGACCGCGCCCAGAGGACGGCGGCCTCCTGCGCCAGCCGGCTCTTGCCTATCCCCGCCGGGCCGGTCAGGACCACCCAGCGTCCGTCGCCGGTGAGCGCCTCGTCCAGAACGGACTCCAGGACGGCGATCTCATGGACGCGGCCGACCAGGTCACCGCGCTGGCAGCCGGGCCCGGACCGGGCCGGGAACCCACCGTCGGTCGTCGCCACCGGGCCGTCGGCCGGGTCGCCGTCGGCCGGGCCACCGGTTGTCGCGGTGCCAGCCTCACCCGCGGTGCTCGCGGTTCCGACTCCGCCGAGGGCACCGGCACTGGCACCGGCCGGGTCCGAGGTGCTGGCCCGGCCGGGCCAGGAATCAAGACCGGCATCCTGGCGAAGGACGGCGCCCTGCAGGTCGCGCAGCGCCGGGCTGACCTCCAGGCCCAGCTCCTCGTCCAGGCGGCGGGCGTGTTCGCGGAACACCTCGAGCGCCTCGGCGGGACGTCCCGCCCGGTACAGCGAGATCATGTGCAGCCGGCAGGCACCCTCCGCCAGGGGGGTGTCGGCCAGCAGCTGGCGGGAGCGCAGCACCGCGGTGGTGACCCGGCTCAGGCCGAGCAGGCCGATGACCGCGTTCTGCTCGCACTGCACCCACCGCTCGGCCGCCGCCGCCGCGGCACCCCGCACCCACGGCTCGTCACTGAACTCGGCGAGCAGCGGGCCCCGGCGCAGCGCCGCGGCGCGGTCGGCGGCGGCCAGCGTGCCCGGCCAGTCGCCGGCGTCCGCGGCGGCCTGGGTCTCGTCACAGGCCCGTTCGAACAACCGCAGGTCGAGGTCCTCCAGGCTGATGTCCGCCAGGTAGCCGGGGGTACGCCGCACGATCGGCGAGGTGGCCCGATCGCCGTCCCGGAGCAGGCGCCGCAGGTTGGAGATGTGCGCCTGCAGGCTGGACACCATGCTCGGGGGATGTTCGTCCCCCCAGACCGCGTCGGCCAGGCGGTCCACGGAGACGACCCGGCCGGCGTTCAGCAGCAGGGCGGCGAGGACCGCCCGCTGCTTGGGACCCCCGAACTGGACTGGCCCACCCTCCCGGATGACCTCGATCGGCCCGAACAGGTGGTAGAACGGCACGCCCTCATGATGCCGTCACCTCGTCTGGCGGGCTGCCCGAGCCGCCGTCGACGTCAGGACTGGACCAGACCGGCTGCGGCGCGCACCGGGTCGGCGGCCACCATGCGGGCGTTCGGGTCGTAACTCGCGGTGAGGGTCGCCAGCCGGGCGAGGGTCGCGGCGTCGTACTTGAGCGCGACGATCGCCGGGTCGGTGCTCGCGCCGAGGTTCGGCGTCGAGATTCCGCCGGACCACGGGTCGAGCGCCGCCATCACCGCCGCCGCGTGCCCCGTCGTCGCCTCGACGATCGGCGGGGCGGCGATGCCAATGGTCAGCGCCGCGTAGGCGGCGTCCCGGTGGCAGATGGCGCTCGGCTCGCGCGGGGCGCGGGCCAGCGCACCACCGAGCAGCCGCAGTTCGACGATCACCTGCGGGCAGTCGGCCTCCGGACCGGCCAGCGCGAGCAGCGTGTCGACCGCGTCCTGCGGCAGCTCCCGCAGCAGCACCGAACGTTCGTGGACGGGCATCGGGTCCACCGGGTCCGCGTGGATCATGCCGAGGGCGTTGAACGGGAGCACCCCCAGCCCGCCGAGGATCGGCGGCGCCAGCGTGCTGATCGGCTCGGCCGCCCGCGCTCCGTCCGCCGGGTCACCAACCCAGGCGAACCGGACCGCGACGGTGCACCGCCCGGCCAACGGCGGCGGCACCGCCGGCATCGCCGGCAGCCGCAGCACCGCCAGCGAGGTCGTCGCCTGCTCGGGCAGCGACGCCGACCACACCCGCCACGCCGAGATCACCCGCTCCGCGTCGGCACCGTCGAAGTAGAGGCAGCCGCCGTAGATCTCGGCGACGTCCAGCAGCTCGAACTCGACCGCGGTGACGATGCCCAGCGCGCCCTTCCCACCGCGCAGCGCCCAGAACAGCGAGGTGTTCTCCGTCGCGGTGGCCCGGCGCAGCTCGCCGTCGCCGGTGACGACCTCGAAAGCGGTCACCAGATCGCTGCCGAAGCCGTACGTGCGCGCCACCGGTGACAGCCCGCCGCCGGTCAGGTAGCCGACGACGCCGACATGCGGCGCCGAACCGGCCAGAGCCCCGAGCCCGTGTGCCGCAGCGGCGTCGAGGACCTGCTGCCAGCGCACCCCGGCACCGACCCGGGCCCGCCGCGTCACCGGATTGATCACGAGCTCCTGCAGGCGCCCGGTGTGCACGAGCAGGCTGCGCCGGTCGTGCGCGAGTGCGCCGTGCCCGGTCGAACGCACCTCGAGGGCAAGATCGTGGACGTCGGCGAAGCGCACGGCGCTCACGACGTCGGAGGCGGTCGCCGCAGCGACGACCGCCACCGGCGTGGAGGGGACCGCCACGTTCCACGGGGTCACGGCCTGGCCGTAGCCGGGGGTTCCGGGCAGCAGCACCTCACCGCGGACGCGGCCGGTGAGGTCTGCCAGCGCCGCCTCCAGCACGGCAGCCGAGGGAGCCGGCGGAGCCGAGGCCGAGGCCGCCTGGGCGCGGGGGCCCGGGGCGAGGGGCAGGTCGTGGGACGAGGAATCGGGCACGAGGGTGGACATGACGCCTCCGTCTGGCGATCGGTGTCGAGCGGGACGGAGATCAGCGTGTGACGGGCAGCTTGGGCTTTCCTTGCGACGGCGCGCTCCGCGCCTGCGCCGCGCGCCCGGCCCGCTTGGAGCGCGCTGGCGACCTGCGTGGGTCAGCGGGCGGTCATCCGCAGCGCGCCGTCCATGCGGATGGTCTCGCCGTTCAGATAGTCGTGGTCGGCGATCATGAGAACCAGCCGGGCGTATTCGGTGGGCTCGGCCAGCCGTCGCGGGAAGGTCACGGTCTGGGCGAGCCCAGCCCGCACCTCGTCCGAGAAACCGGCCATCATCGGTGTGTCGACAATGCCCGGTGCAATGGTCATGACCCGGATTCCGAACTGGGCGAGATCCCGGGCGGCGGTTATGGTCATTCCCGCCACCCCGGCCTTCGAGGCGGCATACGCGATCTGGCCGATCTGCGCCTCGAAGGCGGCGATGGACGCCGTGTTCACCACCAGCCCCCGCTGGCCGTGCTCGTCCGCGTCGAGCTGGCTCATGGCCTCGGCGGCCAGCCGCAGCACGTTGAACGTGCCCAGCAGGTTGACCATCAGCACGGTCCGGAACAGGTCCAGGTCGTGCGGGCCGCGGCGGGACAGGATGCGCGCCGACGGGGCGATGCCCGCACAGTTCACCGCGAGTCGTAGCGGGCGGCCCTCGCCCGTGATCCGCTCGATCGCAGCGCTGACCTGCGCCTCGTCCGTGACGTCGGTCGGGATCAGGTGGACGCCGTCGGCGGGGTTGGCGCCCGCGACCGCCTTGTCGAGGTCCAGTCCGTACACGGTGACACCGCGCCCGGCGAGTGCTGCGGCCGTGGCGGCGCCCAGCCCGGAGGCAGCTCCGGTGACGATTGCCGCGGTGTGATCGAGCTGCATGACAGGGCTCCTCGAAAACGATCGATGACGCATCGGCGGGCGGCCGGATACTACGACACCGCCGCCCGGAACGGCCATGATCGCACCGGTGAGCGCAGGCATCGGCCAGAAGAAGTGGGCATCGGCCGGAAGAGGTGGGAGCCGGCCGGAAACGTGAATGCGATGGCGTGTGACGCCCTTCCGAGAGCCCCCGCGCAACCAGCGGAAGCAGAAATCCTCGGGTGGAATCCCGGGGCTGTTCCGTGGATTACCACACGACCTGCCGTGGCTGTCCCTCCGGCTGACGTCCGCCCTGCGACGTCCGTCCCCAGGCGTGTGCCGGCGGCCGCACCCGGCCGGCCGCCACCCCGCCGGCCGCCGGCCGCCGCTGCTCCGGGCCGGCGCGTGGTCGTGGGGTTCGACGTTGATCGACAGCTTAATTTTGACGTCGATGTCAATAAGTGTTAGCGTGCGGATGCATCGGAGATGATGTGCGGGGTGGGTGCGTGTCCGCCCCGTGGAGGCCTCACCGCGGGAGTCAGGCGACTACCTCGCGGTGTCGAGCTGGTGGGGTTCCGGCCAGCGTACGGAGGTAGTCATGCCCAGGACAGATGTCGACTTCCCTGTCTTCGACGCGGATAACCACATGTACGAGACAGTGGACGCCTTCACGAAGTTCCTGCCGAAGGAACACGAAGGCCTGATCAAGTATGTGCAGGTGAACGGTCGCGACAAGATTGCGGTGCGCGGGGTGATCTCCGAGTACATCCCGAACCCGACCTTCAACGTCGTCGCGCGGCCGGGTGCCTGGGAGGACTACTTCAAGAACGGCAACCCGGAGGGCAAGTCCACCCGGGAGCTGATGGGTAAGCCGATCCGCTCGCCCGAGGCGTTCTTCGCCCCGGAGCCCCGCCTCAAGCTGATGAACGAGCTGGGTATCGACCGGGCCCTGATGTGGCCGACGCTGGCGAGCCTGCTCGAGGACCGGCTGCGTGAGGACCCGAAGGCCACCCACGTGGTCGTCCACGCGCTGAACCAGTGGATGCACGAGCAGTGGAGCTTCAACTACGAGGGCCGGATCTTCGCGACGCCGGTGATCACGCTGCCGATCGTCAGCGAGGCCATCAAGGAGCTGGAGTGGGTGGTCGAGCGCGGAGCGAAGATCATCCTGATCCGTCCTGCGCCGGTGCCCGGCTACGAGGGTTTCCGCTCGTTCGCGCTGCCCGAGTTCGATCCCTTYTGGCAGAAGGTCGTCGAGGCTGACATCACCGTCGGCCTGCACTCCTCCGATGACGGTCTGACCCGCTACTACAACATGTGGGAGGGCCGGCCGGACGGTGAGCACCTGCCGTTCGCCTCGCCGACCGCCTTCAAAGACATCATGAACAAGCAGCACCGCGGCATCTTCGACACCGTCACCTCGCTGATCGGGCACGGACTCCTCTCGCGTTTCCCGGCCCTGCGGGTCCTGCCCGTCGAGAACGGCTCCGGCTGGGTGCGTCCCTTCGTGGAGGCCGCCGGTGAGTCCTACGCGAAGAGCCCGAAGCTCTACGACGAGGACCCGATCGAGGTTCTGAAGCGCAACATCTGGATCCACCCGTTCTTCGAGGAGAACCCGCTCGGCCTCATCGACATCGTGGGTGTGGACCGGGTCGTGTTCGGCTCCGACTTCCCGCACGCCGAGGGCATGTCCGACCCCGTGTCCTACGTGGACGAACTGGTGAGTCTGCCCAAGGTCGACGTCGCCAAGGTGATGGGCGGCAACCTCGCGCAGGCGCTGAAGCTCCCCGCCACCGTCTGAGTTGTTCCGGCGGGGTACCGGTGACCAGAGGTCACCGGTACCCCGCTCGGTGTTTCCGGGTGTCTGTCTGACACCATGCTGAACCCCTGCCGTCGTGTCCGGACAACGGAGTCCGCCATGGCGGCAGCTGCTTTTTCGGGCGACACGCGGCGCAACGCTCCAGGCCGGGTTTCCCTGCTGAACCAAAGATCCGCCGATTACTCTCCGTGGCCGACTGTCGATTTCAGGGACCACGGGAGCAACGAGTGCTTTTTCGCAGGATGCTCATGTCGCTGGCCGCGGGTGGGCTGTTCTTCGCCACCTCGGCCACGACCGCGGCGGACGCCGCAGAACTGCCCAGGATCCAGCCGTTCGACCAGTGCTCGACGGCGGACCTGCAGAACGACCCCCGACTCGGCCCGGCGAAACTGCCGTTCTTCGGTGAGGTCGGCGAGGAACTCGACGACTACGAGCGCACCGGGAAGCACTCGGCGGCGCAGTTCATCGGCACATGGTGGGATCCGTCCGCCCGGCCCTCGCCGTTCCTGTCCATTGCCGGGAACTGGGTCTTCCCGCCGCAGAACGGCTACTACCTCAACGACGACGGGACGCCGGTGCGGACGGTGACGACGCTGCGTCCTGGCCAGCAGATCGACCGGTTCGGCCTGCCCCGCGGCAGCTTCCTCTCCCCGCGCGGCACTGACTACGACGAGCGTTCCCTGCCTCCGTCGAACCTGGACGACGCCACCGACCCGGGCGGCTGCAACTACCGCATCTATCAGGTGGCGAAAGAGTTCCAGGTGTTCAGCGGGCCGATCCGCCCATGGTTCGACCAGCCCGGTAACGGCCAGCAGTACCAGGTCGTCTGCGCGCTCGTCCCGGGGTCGGCGGCGTCACCGCTGTGCAACCCCTCGTCGGGCAACCTGCAGGTCCAGTACCTACTCGACAACAACTACCTCGTCGAGATCCCGGTGGACAACCGCACGGTCTGACCGAACCGCGCTGACTCGGGCAGCGCTGACTCGCGCAGCGCAGACGCGCCGGCCTGGGTGAGAGGTGCCCACGGCCGGCGCACGGGGCTGGCCGRTGGAAGGAAACGCGGTCACCTCAGCAGTGATTGGCGAGGCGGGCCGCTCGGGGTGGCCGTGAGCGCGTAGAGCAACGGAATGCGAGGGGCGTCCGGTGGTAGCCGCCACCAGCCGTCATTCCCGCGGACCATGCGCTTCCAGCGCGGCCAGGGCAGCGCCTCGGACTCCCGCAGGCCGGTCACGACAAGGCCCGCGCCGACCAGCGCGCCGATCACCTCGCCGATCCCGTGCATCCACTCGTAGGCGACCGTCGCGCTCGCCAGCGCAGGCCCGTCGGTATAGGTGAAGGTGGCGTCGCGCTCGATCGGGCCCCGGCCGGCCAGGTAGTCGTGGCGCAGCACCAGCTCCTCACCCGTTCCCGGCGCCGGCTTGGGACCGAGCGCGTTGAACAGGGGATGGAACTCCACCAGGTACAGCCGGCCGCCGGGGCGCAGCAACCGTGCGACCTCGGTGGCCCACCGGGGCAGATCCGGCAGGTAACACAGCGCGCCCTTGCCGGTGTAGACGACGTCGAAACTGCTGTCACCGAGCGCGTCAGCCGCGGCGTACACATCCGACTGGACGTAGCGGATGTCGACGCCGGCCCGCACCGCGATGGCCTGTGCCTGCGCGATCGATTCCCGGGAGAAGTCCAGACCCGTGGTGCGGGCCCCCCGGTGCGCGAAAGCGAGGGTYTCCGTACCGAGATGGCACTGCAGATGTACGACGTCCCGGCCCGCCARCTCGCCGAGATCCTCCCATTCGAACGGGGCGAACCAGTCGAGCGGATCGCGGGTGCCGTCCAGACCGTAGAAGGCGCTTGYGGCGTGCACCGGAGTGCGGGCGTTCCAGTTGGCCTCGTTCGCCCGCATCATYCGACGCGTTTCGGTGTCGAACTCCCGTCCCATGGTCGACAAGGTAGTGCGCAGGTCTCCACGCCGCTCACCGTCTGGCGCGCCAGGACTGGCTGCGGTGGTGGTCGGGGGTGAAGCCGTGCTCCACCCCCCACAGCACCGCCTGGGTGYGGCTCGCCACGCCGATCTTGCGGTAGAGAGCCCTGATGTAGGACTTCACCGTGTTCGGGCTGAGGCAGCTGATCTGCGCCACCTCGGCGTTGCTGTGGCCCTGGGTGATCAGCGCGAGGACCTCGGCCTCCCGCTCGGTGAGGCCTTCGTTGCGCCCGGGCCAGTCCAGGCCGGTCATCACCCGCGAGCGCGGCGGCGGGCTGACGACGATCTGCCCCGCGTGCACGGCCTCCAGCGCGGTGACGAGCTCACGGGCGGGCAGCGTCTTCGACAGGTAGCCGCTCGCGCCGCGCGCCAGGGCGCCCTCCACCAGGCCGTCGTGGAAGTTCCAGGTGTAGATGACGAGCCGGCCCGCGTGCCGGTTGGCGACGATGTCCGCGATCTCGTCCCCGCCTGCCTCCGGCTGGGCGAACGAGTCGTACAGCACGACGTCGACGTCGGTGACGACGGGCCGGTTCGCGTCGATCTCGACGACGCGCACGCGGTCCTCGTACGGCGCGAGGATGCGGGCGATGCCGGCCAGCACCACCTCGTAGTCGTCCACGAGTGCCACGGTGAGTGGCCTGGGTGCCCCGTCTGCCATGGTTAGCGGCCTACCATCGGCGGCAGGTGCCGGAAACCACCCCCAGGGGTGTGGCGTGCCCCCTTTCCCGAGGGATTAAGTGTTCCTGCACCCGGGCAGGAGGCATGACGGCTGCCGGGCCTCGGCCAGCTTCCGTCATGACTGTCGTCCGACGGAGAGGGAGCGGCCGGAGAGGGACAGGAAGGCATCAGGTATGTCGGGTGGCCCCACTGACCTGCTTTCCGCGGGAGTTCCCGTCACCCTCGAGAACTGTGATCGGGAGCCCATTCACATTCCTGGCAGCATCCAGCCGCACGGTGTTCTGCTGGCGCTGGTGGAACCCGGCCTGACCGTGGTGCACGTCTCGGCGAACTGCGGCGCCGTCCTCGGCGTGGAGCCGGAGCGGGCGGTCGGCGCCCCGCTGGACACGCTCGTGGGCTCCGGGCCGGCCGAACTGCTGCGCAGGACCTTGGCGAGTTCGTTCGACCTGCGGGAAGCCGGCCCGACCGACCTGGTGCTCACCGTCCGCGGTGTGGACGTCGTCTGCGACGCGGTCCTGCACCGGGTCGACGGGATGGTCGTCGTCGAGCTGGTACCGACGGTGAGCCGTCGCCCGCTGACGTTCGCCGACACCTACCAGCGCACCCGCACCGCGGTGCTGCGCCTCGACCGGACGACCTCGCTGGCCGAGCTGTACGAGGTGGCGGCCGAGGAGGTACGCCGGCTGACCGGCTTCGACCGGGTGATGGTGTACCGGTTCGACGCGGAGTGGAACGGTGAGGTCGTCGCCGAGGCCCGCCGCGAGGACCTGAACAGCTTCCTGGGGCTGCACTACCCGGCGTCCGACATCCCGGCCCAGGCCCGGGCGCTGTACGAGCGGTCGTGGCTGCGGCTCATCCCGGACACGTCCTACCGGCCGGTGCCGCTCGTGCCCGCGGTGAGCCCACGCACGGGACGTCCGCTGGACATGGGCGACGCGTGGCTGCGCAGCGTCTCGCCGATCCACCTCGAGTATCTGGGCAACATGGGCGTGACCGCGTCGATGTCGGTCTCCCTGCTGCGCTCCGGCCGCCTGTGGGGGATGCTCGCGTGCCACCACTACTCGGGCCCGCACGAGCCGCCCTACGAGGTATGCGCCGCCACGGAGTTTCTCGGGCATGTCCTGTCGCTTCGGCTGGTCGCCCGCGAGGACGGCCAGCAGCTCGAGCAGCTGGTCAGCGCACGGTTGGCGCTCGATCGCCTGGCTCTCGCCCTGGAGCAGGAGGAGATCGAGGCCCGGCTGGCCGCCACGCTGGTCGGTGGCGAGCCCGACCTGCGCGCGCTCGTCCCCGCCGGCGGGGTGGCGGCGCAGATCGGCGGGGTCTGGCGCACCGCGGGGCAGGTGCCGCCACGGGACGTGCTGCGCGACATGCTCGCCGAGCTGGACGACGGCGACGGGCTGGTCGTCGAGGATGCCGTGGCGCTGCGCCACGACCGGTTCGAGCCGTACCGGGACACCGCGTGTGGCGTCCTCGGCGTGCGGCTCTCGCCCGACGAGATGGTGGTCTGGGTGCGGCCGGAAACAGTCCAGACGGTCGACTGGGGCGGCGACCCGCACAACAAACAGCTGCACACGCAGGAAGGGGACGGCGTCCGGCTCAGCCCGCGGCGTTCGTTCGAGCGGTGGCGGGAGACGGTGCGGCTGCGGTCRCGTCCGTGGACCGAAACGCAGGTCAGAGTCGCCTCCGATCTCCGGCGTGAGCTGACCCGGATCATGTACGACCGAGCCCGCCGGTCGGCCCGGCTCACCGAGACCGTCCAGCAGAGCCTGCTGCCGCAGGCCCTCCCCGACATCCCCGGGTTCGATCTGGCCGCGCTCTATCGCCCCGCCCCCGGCGRCAGGGTCGGCGGTGACTGGTACGACGCCTTCACACTGCCCGGCGGCACCATCGCCCTGGTGATCGGCGATGTCGCCGGCCACGGGATCACAGCTGCGGGAACCATGGGGCAGCTGCGCAACGCGCTGCGCGCCTACCTCGTCGACTCCGCGTTCGACGGCGTCGCCCCGTCTGACGGCGACTCCGGGAGGCACGTGGCCTGGGAGGCACTCCGCCGCCTCGACCGGCTGACGGGCGCACTGCTGCCGGAGGCCCTCGCCACCGCGGTGGTCGTCCTCCTCGACACCACCACCGCCACTGCCCAGGTCGCCTCGTCCGGTCACCCGCTGCCGCTCCACGTCCCGGCGGTCGGCGAACCTCGGCTGCTCGAGGTGCCGATCGCGCCGCCGCTGGGAGCATGGGCATTCGCCACCCGCCACGAGGCGGTCGACACCCCGCCCACCACCGACGTCGCCCTGTGCCCTGGCGACACCCTGGTTCTCTGTTCGGACGGCCTCGTCGAACRCCGCAGTGAGGCACCGGACACCGGGCTGGCCCGTCTTCTCCGCCTTACGGTGGACAACGCCRCCACGTCCAGCCCTTCGGAACTGGCCGCGACCCTGTTCGAAGCCTGCCGTGATCCGGATGGT
The DNA here is from genome assembly GCF_001854655.1 of Parafrankia colletiae. Classification (GTDB taxonomy): domain Bacteria; phylum Actinomycetota; class Actinomycetes; order Frankiales; family Frankiaceae; genus Parafrankia; species Parafrankia colletiae. Next base: position 43,236 of record NZ_MBLM01000156.1, read on the forward strand.
ACCGACGACACCACCGTGGTCGTCCTGCGTCGCAGGCCCTGAACCACGGGCCCGTCGCGCCTGGGTCCCAGACCCTGAACCACGGGCTGTCGCGCCTGACTCCCCGGCCCCGGGCCGGCGGGCCGGCCCGACCGTCGATCCGGCAGCGACCGGAATTCGGCCCGCGTCGACCATGGCCTCGCTACGCTGGGAGGGTGGAGACAGGCGCGGCGGCGGGCGTAAGCGCGGCGGACATYGGCGCGGCGACGGAGATCCACGAGGAGCCCGGGGCGGGCGGTCCGACCGCCTCCCGCGGTGACAACGACATCATGTCCTGCCTGCGCCGCTCCACGGCAGCCGTGCACGAGCGGGTGGAGGCGGGCCTGGGGCTGGCGGACCCGGACATCCCGGCTGGCCGTTACCGCGATCTGATGATCTCCTTCTATCGCCTCCACACGGCGTTGGAACCTCGGCTCGAAGCCCTGTTCGGGGAGTTCGAAGATCCACTGCTGGACTGGCCGGGGCGTCGCAAGCTCGGCCGGCTGACCCGCGACCTGAGCACGCTCGGCATCGCCCCCGAGGGGCTGACCGTGCTCCCGGCCGCGCTCATACCGGCGGGGAACGACCTCACCTTCGGATTCGGCGCGCTGTACGTCACCGAAGGGGCGACCCTCGGCGGCCAGTTGATCGCGCGCAATCTGAGCACCCGCGCGGACCTGGCCGACGCGACCTCCTACTTCACCCCGTACGGGGACCAGGCCGGCCGCCGCTGGCGGGACCTGCGCGTTGTCCTGCGCCGATGGGTGGGCACGGACCGTGAACGGGCTGACGCGGTTGTCGAGGCGGCGCTCGGCACCTTCCTCGCCTTCGAAGCCGCTCTGCACTGACCGGACGTCCCGGGAACTGACCGGACGTCCCGGGAACTGACCGGACGCCCCGGAGGCCGAGGGTGCCGCCGGCCCTGGGGGGTACTGACAGGCGCTCCCACGACGGCGGGCGGCAGCTCTAGCGTGGCGTCATGCCTTCCGCGCCGACCTTGAACCTCGGTGCAGGAGCAGTGATCGGGTAGGCCGAGTCGCATGTCGGCCTGCGGCGTCACAGGGCACTACGGGCTGCTGCCCGCGGGAACCGGAGGCCCCACCGGCTCCGCGACGGCGACGCCCTGGTCGGCCGGAAGCATGCCGTCTGCCGTCTGCCGTCTGCCGTCTGTCGTCCTCGTCAACGTTGTCGAAGGATTCACCATGGACTATGCCAACCTTGGAACCTCCGGGCTGAAGGTCAGCCGCATCGCRCTCGGCTGCATGAGTTTCGGCCGGCCGGGTACGGGCCGCGACTGGACGCTGGACGCCGATTCCGCCACATCGATCTTCAAGCAGGCGATCGAGCTCGGTATCAATTTCTGGGATACCGCCAACACCTACGGCAGGGGAAGCTCTGAGGAGATCACGGGCGACGCCGTGAAGCGGTACACAAGCCGCGACCAGGTCGTGATCGCGACGAAGCTGTTCGCACCGATGGGGACCGGCCCGGGTGGCCGGGGCCTCTCGCGCCGTGCGGTCTTCGAGCAGCTCGACGCATCGCTCCGACGGCTCGGCACCGACTGGATCGACCTCTACCAGATCCACCGGTTCGATCGGCTCACCCCCGTCGAGGAGACGATGGAGGCCCTGCACGACGCCGTCAAATCGGGGAAGGTCCGCTATCTGGGTGCTTCTTCGATGTGGGCCTGGCAGTTCTCCAAGATGCAGTACACCGCACAGCTGCACGGCTGGACGAAGTTCATTTCCATGCAGGACCAGTACAACCTCGTCGCCCGGGAGGAGGAACGTGAGATGTTCCCCCTGTTGGCCGACCAGGGCGTCGGCAGCCTGCCGTGGTCGCCGCTCGCCGCCGGCCTGGTGACCCGGCCGTGGGGGAATGTGAGCACGGCCCGCGGAACACTGAACCCGACGGCCGACTCGTCCGGCACCCCGCTGTTCCTCGACAGCGACCGCGGCACGATCGATGCGGTCCAGCGCATCGCCGAGTCGAGGGGAGTCTCGATGGCCCAGGTGGCGATGGCATGGGTGCTGCGCAACCCTGTCGTGACCGCCCCGATCGTCGGTGCGACCAAGCCGCACCATCTCTCCGACGCCGTCGCGGCTCTCGACCTCGTTCTCAGCGACGACGAGGTCACCGCCCTGGAGGAGCACTACACCCCGCGCAAGCCGACCTACTACGGCTCGGAGTCGGGGTACTGAGCCGGTGACAGGATCCCGACCTCGAGACAAGGAGCTCATGCCATGTCGACCTGGTTGATCACAGGCTGTTCCTCCGGCCTGGGGCGCGCGCTCGCGCAGGCCCTTCTCGACCACGGCCACAACGTCGCCGCCACAGCCCGGGACGTCACCCGGGTGGCAGATCTCGCCGAGGCCCATCCCGAGCGTGTGCTTGCCCTGGCGCTCGACGTCACCGATGGCGCGGCTGTCGCGCGCGCCGTCCAGCAGACCGAGCAGCGGTTCGGCGGGCTCGACGTGCTCGTCAACAACGCGGGCTACGGATACCGGGCCGCCGTCGAGGAGGGCGACGACGACGACGTCCACCAGCTGTTCGCCACCAACTTCTTCGGCGTGGTGTCGATGACCAGGGCGGTGCTTCCGGGTATGCGCGCGCGCCGGCGCGGTGCGATCGTCAACATCTCGTCGATCGGCGCGCGTATCTGCCCGGCGGGATCGGGCTATTACTCGGCGACCAAGGGAGCGCTCGAGGGTCTGACCGGCTCGCTGCGCAGGGAGCTCGAGCCGCTCGGCCTCCACGCGATGATCGTCGAGCCTGGCGCTTTCCGTACCGACTTCTCGGGACGCTCGCTCCGGCAGGCCGAGACGCCGATCGGTGACTACGCCGACACGGCCGGGCGCCGCCGCAAGGAGAACGACACGACGCACGGCACCGAGCCGGGTGACCCGGCGAAGGCGGCCGAGGCGATCATCATGGCCGTCGAGTCGGCGTCGCCGCCCGCCCTGCTCGTACTCGGCCAGGACGCCGTGACTCTCTTCCGCGACACGCTTGAGGCGCAGCTCGCGGAGTTGGCGGAGTGGGAGAAGACCAGCGTCGCGACTGCTGTCGACGCCTAGCCGAATCGGCTGCACATCCGAGGGCGAGCACATCCGAGGGCGACGCAGCGCGGGCCAGGTCACGAGGGYCCGGTCGCCGTCGCCCACCCGGCCGCAGGCCTGCGGCCCGACCTCCGACCCGACCGGGTGTCCCGACCGGGTCGGAGGTGCCCGGCCGAGCCGATCAGGCTCGGCCGGTTGTGTGTTGCGTGCTGGCAGTTCGCTGGCCATGATGCGTTGACCCCTCCGTGGTCTCTCGCTAAAGTACTTACATACGCTAAATAGTTCGTATATAAGAACAGGCGACGTCGTGGCGACAGACTGGCAGTGATCCCCGGCCACGCCCGCGTAGGCCGTCGAACGACGGATTCGCCTCCAGGGCTCCCGTGCCAGGGTGCCCGTGCCCGGGCACGCGGTCGGGCACGAATGGCCGATCACGGTTTCCGCGCCGCTGCTGATCCCCCGGTTGGCGCCGAGGGCGAGCTGATGACCGCCGCGCCTCCGCTCGCTTTGTATTCCCGAATGTTCTGTCATGCCTGCGGCCCGTGTCACCTCCGGTGCGGTTTTGCGAAGGAGAGAAGGACGTGCCCAGAAACCTGTCCGCCGAACCGTCGATGAGAACCCCGGTGCTCGATCCCGCCCGAGGCGGCGGGTCCGACCGCCGCTTCCCACTGTCGCTCCCACCCGCGACAACGCAGCTTCATCTGCCGGCACAGGAAGTGTGATGTAGTGCAGAGAGAAGTCATCGCGAGGGAGGGCAGGAGAGGCTTATGTGGCGTGGCCCTCCTCGTCGCCGCAACGATACTGATGCATCTGGTCCACTCGCCGGCGCCGTACCTTCTCGGTGGTCTGATCGGCGGGGCCACGTTCACACTCGCGTTCCGGGCACCATGGCGGTTTCCACAGCCGGCACGGCATTTTGGTATGGCGCTGATCGGGGTCAGCGCGGGCGCTCTGATCGACTCCGCCGTGATCCGGCAGCTGGTGAGTCAGCCCGTCGAGGTGCTCGGGGGYGTCGCAGTCACCCTCATCTTCAGTATGCTGACGGGCCTGGTTCTCGTGTTGTCGCCAAAGGTGAACCTGGCCACGGCGGTCTTCTCCTCGATGGCGGGCGCTGCCTCCGGAGTCTCGGCCATGGCCAAGGAGCTGGATGCCGACGACGCGATTGTCTCGGCCGTCCAGTACGCGCGCGTGGTGCTTGTCGTGGTTTCGCTGTCGGCGGTTGCGCCGATCCTCGACCGGTCGGGAAGTCTCGTTCCGGCGAGCCTCGAGCCGGCCGCCGACCCCGTCCTGTGGCAGAGCCTGCTGTTCACGGCTCTGTGTCTGGGGGTCGGTCTGCTTCTCGCGCAGGTCCTCACCTTCAGCGGCTCGCGGTTGGTCATCCCGATGCTGATCGCCATGGCGATCGCGCTGATGACCTCCGCTCCGCTTGAGGTTCCGGAGCCGCTGCTCAATCTCGGTTACACCATCACAGGGCTAGCCGTCGGTTTCTCCTTCACCGCCGCCACGATCCGCCTGTTGATACGGCTCTTCCCGTTGGTGACGGTGCAGTTGGTTGCGAGCGTCGGGGGCTGTGCCCTGATCGGGATCGTGTTTGYCCGCATGGTCGGAATTCCGGATCTCGCCGGATACCTGGCAATGACCCCGGGCGGTCTCCCGGCGGTGACGGCTGTCGCGGTCCAGTCCGGCTCGGAGGTCGGGCTGGTCATCACGATGCAGCTCGTACGGGTGTTCGCCGCCATTCTGAGCGCATCGCTCATCGGCACCCTGGTTCGACGTCACAGCCGGCTGGCGGATACCTGACCATCCGGCGATCGCAGCCCGCTGCCGCCCAGCCTGATCCCCTATGCGTACCACGTTCCTTATATGCGAACGCTGGGCTAGGCTGCACGAGACCCGGCCAGGGTTGTTGTCGCGGCCCCCAGGAGGATGCCATGATCTTTCCTACCGTCAGACACGTGACATCCTCCGTCCGTGTCTTCGCCGGCGAGGACGCGCTGGCTGCCCTGCCGCGTGAGTTCGACCGTGCGGGGCTCCGGCGGGCGGTCGTGTTCTGCGGGGGCTCGATGCGCCGCCACGCCGAAGCGGTGGCGAAGGTCGAGTCAGTGCTCGGTGACCGGCTCGCCGGATGGTTCGACGAGGTCCGCGAACACAGTCCGCTGCCCGCGGTCGAACGCGCGCGCGAGGTCCTGGAGACGACCGCGGCGGACGCCGTGGTGGCGCTGGGCGGCGGATCCGCCATCGTGACTGCCCGCGCCGCGAGCATCCTGCTGGCGGAGAAGGCCGACGCTCGCGATCTCTGCACCCGGCGTGTCGACGGCCGCCTGGTCAGCCCGAAGCTGAACGCACCGAAGCTGCCGCAGTGGATCATTCCCAGCACTCCGACCACGGCCTACGCCAAGGCGGGCAGCGCGGTGCGTGACCCGGAAACCGGGGAGCGACTGGCCCTGTTCGACCCCAAGACCCGTGCCACGGGCCTGTTCATGGATCCGGTGATCGCCGGTACCGCGCCGGTGTCGCTGGTGCGGTCGTCCGCGTTGAACGCCTTCGCCATGGCTGTCGAAGGGCTGCAGTCGCACACGGACGATCCACTCGCCGACGCCGAGCTGGCGCATGCTCTCCGCCTGTCACGGGAGTGGCTGCCACGCCTCGACACCGCCGCGGACGGCGAGCCACGCCTACGCCTCATGCTCGCCGCGTTCCTTGCGGGCAGCGGCAGCGACCACACCGGCGCCGGCCTGGCCCAGGCCCTCTCACATGCGGTAGGCCCGCGCTCCACGGCGGCGAACGGGACGGTGGAGGCGATGCTCCTGCCGCTCACGATGCGCTTCAACGCCGAGGTGACGAAGCAGCGCCTCCCCCAGATCGTGGACGTCCTCGGCGGCGGGAGCCGGCCCCACGACGATGCGGCGGCGGCGATCGGTGCCGTCGAGCAACTGCTCACGGACGCCGGTGTGCCCCGCCGCCTTCGCGACGTCGGGATCGGCCGCGAGATCCTGCCGGAGATCGTCGGCCATGCCATGGACGACTGGGCCATCACCCGTGTCCCGCGCCCGGCGACCAGGGAGGACCTCGTGTCGCTTCTCGAGAGTGCCTGGTGAGGGTGGTTGCCCACACGCCGGTGTCGCTCCGGAAGAGGCTGCGCGAGTCTGACACCTCTGTTGACGCTCAGGTCGAGGTAGGTTAGTTTCGTAAGTACGAACGAAAGTTCGTAAATATGCATGACGTAAATATGCATGAACAGGGACTGTGTAGAGGGACTGTGTGCAGAAGGGCTGTTAAACGCGGCCCGTGCACGCAAGGACGTCGTCGCGACGGCATTGCCGCGGCGGCATGGATGAGGATGCCTGGCGACGACCCGGTCCTCCGGTGACCGGGGTCGTCCTCAGCGACCTGACGAGGTCCGTAACCGCGCAGGCACAGGCGTGACGCGGTCAGCGGCGATGGTCGAGCGCACCTCACGCGACACGATCGTCGTCGTCCTGCGCGGCGGCGAACAGAGGAGGCACGCGGGATGTCACGAGACCATCGGGCGCCGTTCGCGATCCCGGGCCACCGGCGGATCCGTGCGGAGCTGCCGCGACCCGGCGAGGTGGGCGAGGTCGACCGCCCCGCGCGCACGGTCGAGGCCCACGAGTCGCTCCCGGCTCCGGTAGCCCCATGACGGACCTGGTCACCATCGACTGCCAGGAGAACGTGGCGGTGGTGGAGATGCACCGGCCGCCGAACAACTTCTTCGACGAGGCCAGTCTCCGTGGGGTGGCGCAGGCCCTGCTGCGCGTCGACGCCATGCCCGAGGTCCGTTGCGTGGTGCTCTGCTCGGAGGGGCGTCACTTCTGCGCGGGTGCCGATCTCCGCGACGTCGACGCGGACGGGCTGCGCCGGGTCTATCGCGAGGCGTTCACCATCTTCACCGCGCGCAAGCCCGTCATCGCCGCCGTGCAGGGCGCCGCGATCGGCGGCGGTCTCGGGCTGGCGCTGGCTGCCGACTTCCGGGTCGCCGGCGAGAACGCGCGGTTCAGCGCGAACTTCGCCCGGCTGGGCTTCCACCACGGTTTCGGTCTTTCGGTCACCCTGCCGACGGTCGTGGGGAACCAGAAGGCACGCGATCTGCTGTACACGGGGCGTTCGGTGCAGGCGACCGAGGCGCTCGCGATCGGGTTGTGTGACCGTGTCACGGCAGGCGAGCCGCGGGACGAGGCGCTGGCGTGGGCTCGCGAGATCGCCCAGTCCGCGCCGCTGTCCCTGCTGTCGATCAGGTCGACCCTTCGGCGTGACCTCGTCTCGCAGGTCTCGGCGGCTCTCGACCTGGAGGCTGCCGCACAGGCGGTGCTGCTCGGGACGGCCGACTTCCAGGAGGGAATCCAGGCGTCAATCGGCAAGCGTGCGCCGATCTTCGTCGGGGCCTGAGCGGGTGGCCGGCCGAGGGTGGGGTTAAATACTGGCCATGACCGATGTTCCGGCCCCGAAGCCCGAGGGTGCCCCACAGAACCACCGGACGATCGACCGGGTTACTCGCATCCTCGAAGAAGTCGTCTACAACCCCGGTATGACTTTTGTCGAGCTGGTGCGGGCGCTGGACGCTCCGAAAAGTTCTGTTCATGGATTCGTCCGAGGGCTTCTCGCGGCAGGGTGGGTCTACGAGGAAGGCCATCGGTTCTATCTTGGCCCGGCACTCTACGGTCTGACCCTGGCCAGCGGCGGATTCCGTGCCGGAATGGTGACGGACGCCGATGTCGCATCGCTCTACGAGGCAGCGGGTGTCACGGTTTTTGTCGGCGTCCAGGCCGGGGACCACCTGATTTACGTGTCGGAGTTCGGTGCGGACAGGCTGGCGGGCTTCGCGGCACGTAACAACATTCGCCGCACCATGCTGGGGACGGCCGGTGGCAAGGCGATTCTCGCGGCGCTTCCCGCCGCGCAGCGGGATGCGTTCCTGCGTCGACGGAAGCCGGAGGAAGCCGCACTCGTGGACCAGTTCCTCGTCGAGTACGAGGACATCAGGAGGACGCGGATCGCCCAGAACACCCAGCATTCTGGTACGCGCTCCGCCCTCGCGACGGTCGTATCGGGCCAGTCAGGCGAACCGGTCGCCGAGGTCACCCTCGTGGGGCCCAGCACGGAAATTCTGCCTCGGAAGGAACGACTGGCGGAGATGCTGCTCGAGCACGTCGACTCGTGGCGGCGCCGAGCTCCCCTTTCGCGTTAGCAGGACAGGGCGGCCCGGTCGCGCGGGCGTCCCGGCCCGCTTCTTTTCTCGACGAGACGTTCAGCGGTGAATTTCTGAAGAAGACGACCGGTTTCCGGTGGCGATCCGGGGGTCGCACCGTGCGTTACCGGAGTCGCCTCCGCGACCGGTCGACAGACGAATCGGGAGTATCTGTGTCTGCCCATGCTCGCTCCGCTCGTGCTCGCCGGTCGTGTCTGGCGGTTCCGGCTTCCAATCCGAAGATGCTGGGTAAGGCGCAGGGCCTTCCCGCTGACCAGATCTTCTGTGATCTTGAGGACTCGGTGGYGCCGGGGGCGAAGGAGTCGGCGCGTGGGAACGTGGTGTCGGTGTTGAACGAGGGTGACTGGGCGGGTAAGACGCGGGTGGTGCGGGTCAATGACCTGACGACGAAGTGGACGTATCGGGATGTCGTGACGGTGGTGGAGGGTGCGGGGGCGAACCTGGACTGTGTGATGTTGCCGAAGGTGCAGACGGCGGCGCAGGTGCAGTGGCTGGATCTGTTGTTGACGCAGATCGAGGAGGTGATGGGTCTCGAGGTGGGGCGGATCGGTATCGAGGCTCAGATCGAGAACGCGTTGGGGTTGTCGAACGTGAAGGAGATCGCGTTCGCGAGTCCGCGGATCGAGACGATCATCTTTGGTCCGGCGGATTTCATGGCGTCGATGAACATGCCGTCGCTGGTGGTGGGTGCGTTGAGCCCGGACTATCCGGGGGATCCGTTCCACTACGTGCTGTTCAAGATTTTGGAGGCGGCGCGGGCGCGGGGTGTGCAGGCGATTGATGGTCCGTTCCTGCAGATTCGGGATGTGGAGGCGTTCCGGGG
>NZ_MBLM01000157.1 GCF_001854655.1 Parafrankia colletiae
GACTATTCGGTACGCTGTTGAGTTCTCAAGGAGCAGATGCTTCCGGCTCTTGCCCTTCGGCGTTCCCCGGAGCTTCTTTAAGTTACCTGGTGTTTCCCGCCGGTGTCAAATCGCTGTTTTGGCGATTTTTCTTTCGGCGTTTGCCTCATCCGTCTCGGCCTTTCGGCCCCGGCTGTGGCGACTCGGTTAAGTTACCGAGCTTTCCGGCTGGTGTCAAATCGCTGTTTCCTGCGATTCATTCCTTTGCCGGGGTGCCTCATCCGTTTCGGCCTTTCGGCCCCGGCTGTGGCGACTCGGTTAAGTTACCGAGACTTTCAGGTTTGTGTCAAATCGCTCCGGCGTTTACCGGTGACTGCCACTTTCTTAAGCGTACCGCACTGTCTGGGAGCCGCTTGCCTCGGGGGGTCTGTGCCCCCTCGGAGGATCCTGGGCCCGCGGACGTCGGGGCCGTTAAGCCCCGGTTGCTGCGGTGAGACGGAACTATACACGAGCGATCCGGGGGGTGGACGCGCCCCCACCTGACATGCATTCGCGGCCTGACGCAGGCCCGTTGTGCGACGCTCTCGCCCGGTCCGTCGGGGACCCGGACGAGGACAATCCATCCCCGGCTCGCGGGCCCCGCTCGGGTCGGGGCGTTTCCGTCGGCGACCGTGCGGTCGTCCCGAGACCCCGCGTACGGCGGCAGAGCGGCCCGGGTTGAACAAAGCGGACAGCAACGAGGAAGTTCGCAGCTGAGGAAGTACCCGGCTGCGGAGGGCCCGAGGCGGGCGGAGCACCGCGGAGTCGATTCGGATCACAGCGGCCGGCGTCGGTCGCCCGTCAGCTCCGTCCGGTCCGCGGCCCAGCGGGCCCAGGCCGCAAGTGCCTCGTAGAGGCGCGCGCCGCCTTCGATCGCGATGCGCTGCGATCTCTGCTGTGGCGTGTCGGTGGCCTCGGCCCGGTCCGCGGCATCCGCGTACGCCCGGTACCGGCCGGCAGCGGCGGCGAAGAAGTCGGCTTCGCGCATCAGATGGTCGTTGAGGTCCGCTGGCTCCATCAACCAGAAGAAGAAGGACCGGAGGAGGGACTGGAGCCGGGTGGTGTGRTCCACCTCGGACGAGTCCCGCAACCAGCGCCTGATCTCCGTCATGCCTGACTCGGTGATGCGGTAGGCCTTGCGGCCGCGCGGGCCCTCGCTGTCGATCTCGATCAGGCCGTCGCTGGCGAGGCGGCTCAGCTCGCCGTAGATCTGTGGGTGACCGGCGGGCCATACCGCCCCGAGCACCTGCTCGAACCGGCGGGTCAGGTCGTAGCCACTGGCCGGACCTTCGGCCAGCAGGCCCAACAACCCGTGACGCAGTGACACGCAGACACCTCCTGCCGCCGTCCTGTTACGTAGAGTAGCCGAAGTGGGACGGCCGGAACGCCGACGGCCGGGTGTGGGCCTCCTGGTTCGGAGACACCGCACCCGGCCGTCACGCCGTGCGAGGTGGCCGCGGTCGGTTCCGGCGACCAGCACCGGGACCGACGGCGGATCAGCCCGCCTTGTGCTTCTGGATCTCGTCGGTGAGCTGCGGGACGACGTTGAACAGGTCGCCGACGATGCCGTAGTCCGCGAACTCGAAGATCGGGGCCTCGGGGTCCTTGTTGACGGCCACGATGTTCTTCGAGGTCTGCATCCCGGCCCGGTGCTGGATCGCACCGGAGATGCCCACAGCGATGTAGAGCTGCGGCGACACGGTCTTGCCGGTCTGGCCGACCTGGTTCTGGTGCGGGTACCAGCCGGCGTCGGTCGCCGCACGCGACGCGCCGACAGCGGCGCCGAGCGTGTCTGCGAGCTTCTCGACCAGGGCGAAGTGCTCCGCCGCGCCGAGACCACGCCCACCGGAGACGACGACCTGGGCCTCGGTGAGGTCCGGGCGCCCGGACTTGGCCTCCACCACCCTGTCCACGATCTTCGCGCCCTTCGCGGCGTCGGAGATCGTGATGTCGACCGGGGTCTCCGCCGGCGTCGACGGAGCGGCCTCGGGCGCGGTGGAGTTCGGGCGGACGACGACGACCGGGGTGCCCTTGGTCACCTTCGAGCTGACGATCGTCGAACCGCCGAAGATGCCCTGGGTGGCCGTGAGGTCCGCGGTGAGCGCGGTGGCGTCCCAGATCAGGCCCGAGTCCGTCCGGGCCGCGGTGCGCGCCGCGATCTCGCGGGAGTCCGGCGTCGCCGCGGCGAGCACGGCGACCGGCGAGGTGTCGGCCACCAGCTTGGAGAGGACCTCGGCGGCGGGAGCGGCCACGTGGTCGGCGATGTCCTCGGACTCGACCAGGTAGACCTTGGCCGCGCCGTACTGGGCGAGGTAGTCCTTCGCCTTGGCGTAGGTGCCCGGGCCGCCCAGGAAGACCGCCGAGGGCTCGCCCAGAGTGCGGGCCAGGGTCAGCAGCTCGGCCGTGACCTTCTTCGGCTCACCGTCGGTGTGCTCGACGAGAACAAGTACTTCAGCCATCGAACAACCTTCCTAGATGAGCTTCTGGGCAGCGAGGTACGAAGCGACCTTCGCGCCGCCATCGCCCTCGTCCTTGACGATGGTGCCGCTCTGTCGCGGCGGGGCCGGCTGGGCCTCGAGGACGGTGGAGGCGGCGGCGGGCAGGCCGACCGACCCGGCGTCCAGGCCGGCGTCCGCGGCCGAGAGCTTCGTCAGCGGCTTCTTCTTCGCCGCCATGATGCCCTTGAACGAGGGGTAACGCGGCTGGTTGATCTTCTCAACCACGCCGACGACCGCGGGCAGGGACGCCTCGACAAGGGCGTACCCGTTGTCCGCGAGGCGCTCGACCGAGACCTTGCCGGCGCCCGGGTCGACCGTGACCTTGCGGGCCTGGGTGAGCTGCGGGAGACCGAGCCGCTCCGCGAGGAGTGCGCCCATGACGCCACCCCGGGCGTCGGAGGCCTCCGAGGAGGTGATCACGATGTCGGGCGAGAGGGTGGAGATCACCTTCGCGAGGGCGGCGGACGTGGAGAGCGCGTCGGAACCGTGCAGCGACTCATCGCTGAGGTGGACGGCCTTGTCCGCGCCCATCGAGAGCGCCTTGCGGATCGTCTCGACGGCCTTGTCCGGACCCATCGTGACGACCGTCACCTCGCCGCCGTGGGCTTCCTTGATCTTGAGGGCCTCTTCAACCCCGTACTCGTCCATCTCGTTCATGACGTTGTCGACGCTCTTGCGGTCGACCGTCTTGTCCGAGGCGTCGAGCTTCTTCTCCGCCCAGGTATCGGGAACCTGCTTGACGGTAACCACGATGTTCACGCCTTGGGGCCTCCGTAGCCAGCAATATCGATGTCGGTCCTCCCCGCATCGTCGCATCTGACGCGCCGACGTGCCCGATGATCGCGGCCGTGACGCAAGCCGCAATCGGGCTGCTCACCGGTGGCGAGGCCAACGCCAGGACGACATCCGCGGACATCTGCCGAACGGATGGTCAACTACCCGCGCCGCCCGGGGCGGACAGCACGCCGCCCGCCCCGGGACTTCCGTGAGTGCCGTGACGCGCTCCCTACCGCCTGACACCACTCTTCACCTGGGTTCGCCTGTCGGGCGCCTGGGCACGGAACTCACAAGGGTCCCGGGTCCCACCATGGCCGTGCATTGTGGCCTACTACTGCACACCCTCTTCTAAATGCGTGACCAATCGGCTACTTTCTGCCTCGCGGGGCAGTTGCGCACCTGGTAGGGCCGCTGCCGGCCACACGGACCGGACGGGGGACGCATGGTCAACGGGGGACGCATGGTCAACGGGGGACGCACGGTCACAGACGAGTTCCCGGGCGGCGTCCGCCCCCCGGGCCCACCGAGATCCCGATCGGCACCCGCACCGCTCCCGCCGCTCCCATCGATCGCGGTGACGCGGTCGGCGGGCTCGCCGGCATCGCCGCCCCCGACGCCGTCCGCGCCACCGGCGAGAGCCCAGGCCCGCGGCGTCACCCCCGGGCTCTTCGCCCGCCTGCTCGCCGAGGCAGGCGTCTCCGACACCCGCTTCGCCCGCCAGGTCAACAACCGCGCCAAGGTCCAGCGCCGCATCGAGCTCGGCCTCGCCAGAACCACGGTCGGCCACTGGCGGCGCGGGATGAAGCCTCGCGACCCGATGGTCGCGGAACTCGCCGCCGCCGAACTCTCCGCCCTGGTCGGCTACCCGGTGCCGCCGGCCGACCTCGGCTGGCGGGGCGAGTCCTACGAACGTGATGATCTCGGCCTTGCCGTCGCCGACGTCCCGGACGACACCCTGAGGACCCTGGCCGGACTGTCGGGACGGGACATGCGGCGACGTGACGTGCTTCATGACGGTGCGGCCTTCGCCGCGATCGCGTTCGCCGACCCCGTGCTGTCCAGCCTCACCGGCGTGATCCGCCGCATCGCCTCGGATGTCCCGGCGTCTCCGTCCGGCGGCACGATGATCCGGGACATGACGGCGACCTTCCGCCGGCTGGACGCCCGGTTCGGCAGCAGCGAGATCCGGCCCCAGGTCGTCGCCTTCCTGCATGACCGGACGCGGGCCGCGGTCGACGGTCCGGCGGACACCGACACCTTCAGCGCGCTCGCCGAGCTGGCCCAGTTCAGCGGCTGGCTCGCACAGGACACCAGCCGGCAGGCGCTGGCCCAGCGCTACTACATCCAGGCCCTGACGCTCGCCGAGCACGCCGACGACGTGATGATGGCCGGCCGGGTCCTGTCGGCCATGAGCGACCAGGCCGCGGCGCTGGGGCACCCCCGGCACAGCCTCGCGCTCGCCCGGGCGGCCATCGACCGCGCGGCCCGGCAGTCCGCACCCCCCGTTCAGGCGATGCTGCAGGACAGGCTGGCCTGGGCACTGGCCCGCAACGGTGACGAGTCGGGATGCCTGCGTGCGCTGGCGGAGCTGGAGCGGGTGATTACCCGCGAGCCGGGTGACGCGCCGTCCTGGGCCGGGCACTACAACCCCGGTGACGTGGCCGAGTGCCAGGGCCACTGCTTCATGCTGCTGGGCCGGGCGGTCATCGCCGAGCAGCGGCTGCTGGAGGCCCGCGACCTGCAGGGCCCGGCCCGGGCCCGTACCCGGGCCTACGCGGAGGCGGACCTCGCGCTGTCCTACCTGCGGCGGCCGCGGCCCGATCTGGACGCGGCGCTCGAGGCCGGGTACCGGGCGGTCGAGCTCGCCGGTTCGGTGTCGTCCACCCGGATCACGAACAAGCTGACCGAACTGGACGTGGCCATGGCCGGCTTCTCGAAGGTCGTCGCCGCGCGGGAGTGGCGCACACGGGCCACCGGCGTCGTGGCCCGCCCACGGGACCAGGCGGACCCCGCGGCCGTCTGACCCCGACCGCCGTGCACGCTTGTCCGGTGAGCCTCGCAAAGGACGCCGGCCGGCGGTTCGCCCGCCGCGCACCGAGATCTGGCAATGGCGTGCCCGGCAGCAGTGACCCGACCAGCCGCGGCGGGGACCCGACAGGCACGGACGGCCCGCGCGGCGGAGGTGACGCAGCCGGCGGGGGCGGCGGGGGGCCGCACGGCGGGGACGACCGGGCGGGTGGGAGAGGCCCGCGCGGCGGAGGTGACGGGTCAGGCGACCCAGGGGCCCCTGGAGGGGCCGGGCCCGTTCCGGCGCTGCCGCCCGTCGGGTCGTCCGGCCCGTTCGGGCGAGGGGCGGACCGCGCGTGGCCGACCCCCCCGGGCCGGACCCTGCTCGTGCTTGTCGCCTGGATCGCGACAGCCGGTCTCGCGCTTATCGCCGCCGGGCGGCTGGTCCACCTGGACGATGCGGTCGCCTGGCCGGCATCGGCGGCGAACGCCCTCACTCCGCTGCTCTACCTGCCGGTGTACGCGGCGCTGGCGATCGGGTTCGCGCTGCGACGCAGCCGGCTCATGATCCTGTGCGTTCTGGTCGCGGCGGCGCACCTGGTCTGGACGGCGCCCGAGGTGATTCCCGGCGACCCGGACGAGGCCGGGCAGGGCTCGGCCCGGCTGCGGGTGATGACCGCCAACCTGCTGTACCGCAACGCGGAGGCGGGACGTCTGGGCCAGCAGATCCGCCAGGCCAGCCCGGATGTGATCGTCCTGGTCGAGGTCTCACCGCTGACGCTGGCGAAGGTCCGGGAGTCGGGCGCGCTGGAGGGGTACCGCTACTCCGAGGCCCGGCCGGAGGAGGGCGCGTTCGGCGCGGCGGTCTTCTCCCGCTTCCCCCTCTCGGACGCCGCGGCACCCGAGGTCGCCGGATCCATGTCGCTGCGGGCGACGGTGCGGGTGGACGAGCGCAGGTCGTTTGTCATCTACGCGGTGCACACGATCTCACCCACGTCCGGCGACTATGCCCGCCGGTGGCGCGACCAGCTCGACCAGCTGCAGGAGGAGGTCCGGGCGGCCCGGCTGCCGGTGGTGCTCGCCGGGGACTTCAACGCCACCCGGGACCACCGGCCGATGCGCCGGCTGATCTCGGCGGGCGTTCGGGACGCCCATGACGTCGTCGGCGCCGGGTGGACGCCGACCTGGAACGCCGACATGGTCATGTTCCCGCCGGTACTGCGGATCGACCACGTGCTGGCCTCACCGGCGTTCGCAATCACCAGCTACCGGGTGGGCACCGAGTTCGGCAGTGACCACAAGCCCGTGACCGTCGATCTCGCCCTGCGCTGACCGCGGGGAACCGCGGCCCGGGAGCTCTGGCCCCGCCCGCGCGCGGCCAGCCGCTCGGGGCCGGCCGCCCGGGGACGGCTACCGCCCGACGAACTCGGCCTTGCCCGGTCCGCGCTCCACGAACGACTCCATGCCGCGGCGCCGGTCCTCGGTGCCGAACAGGCCGGTGAACAGGGCGCTCTCCAGCCGAAGCGCTTCGGAGATGGCGAGCTCGGAGCCGTCGTCGATCGCCTGCTTCGCCGCGGCGAGTGCCACCGCCGGACCGTTGACGAACGTCCCGGCCAGGCTGAGCGCCGCCGCGTACACCTCCCCCGCGGGCACCACCCTGTCTGCGAGGCCGATCGCCTCCGCCTCGGGCGCGCGCACCTGGCGGCCGGAGAAGACGAGCTCCTTCGCCCTGCTCGGGCCGACGAGCCGGGGCAGGCGCTGGGTGCCGCCGGCGCCGGGGATGACGCCGAGGGTGATCTCGGGCAGGCCGACCTTGGCGTTCTCGGCGAGCACCCGGAAGTCCGCGCACAGCGCGAGCTCCAGGCCGCCGCCGAGGGCGAAGCCGGTGACGGCCGCGACCACCGGCTTGGGGATCCGGGCGATGAGCTCGAAGGTCGAGGTCAGGTCGCGGACCCAGGCGGCGATGCCGGCGATGTCCAGGCCGGCCATCTCCTTGATGTCGGCGCCGGCGGCGAAGACCTTCTCCCCGCCGTAGATGACGAGGGCGCGGATGTCGGTCCGGCTGGTGGCCTCCAGCGCCGCGGCCCGCAGTTCGACGGTGAGTTCGGCGTTGAGGGCGTTCATGGGCGGGCGATCAAGCCTGATCGTCCCGACTCCGTCCGAGACCTCAAGCCGCACGACCGCCATCACAGACCTCCGCATCACCGCGAACGGGTGGGACACCCCCACCCACCAGGCAGTCCCTGGCGGGCCCTCGCCAACCCTAGACGAGCGCACGTGCACGTTCAGGAGTCCGACCCCGGGACCCGGGGCCTTCGACGCCGACCACCCGACCGGAAGTGATGCAGATCACCTGACGGGGCGCAAGAGTCGTTTCCGGGACCGCCGCGCGCCTGAGGGCTAGCGTCGAAGCCATGATCCGCCCCGGTTCGGCCCAGCCACTCGGCGTCCACTGGGACGGCGCCGGGGTCAACATCGCCGTCGCGGCCCCGCACGCCCAGGCCGTGGACTTCTGCCTCTTCGACGCCGCGGGCGGCGGGGGTGCGGCGCCAGGCGAGACGCGCTTCCGGCTCCCCGAACGGGACGGTGGTGTCTGGCACGGATACCTGCCCGGAGTCCGCCCGGGCCAGGTGTACGGGCTGCGAGCCCATGGCCTGTACGCCCCGGAGCGGGGCTACCGGTACAACCCGGCCAAGCTCCTGCTGGACCCCTACGCCCGTCAGGTCACCGGCGGGTTCGTACCCCATCCGGCCGTACACGGATACACCCACGGCGACCCCTACGGGTTGGGCCCCGACGACCGCGACTCGGCGCCGTACGTGCCCCGGGGAGTCGTCACCGGGCCGCCCGCGGGGCCCGATCCGACCCGGAACCGACCGGCGACGCCGTGGACCGACACCGTCGTGTACGAGGCGCACGTCCGCGGTCTCACCCGGCTGCATCCCGCGGTGCCCGAACCGCTGCGTGGGACCTACGCGGGCCTGGCCCACCCGGCGGTCGTCGAGCACCTGTGCCGTCTCGGGGTCACCGCCGTGGAGCTGCTGCCGGTCCACGCGCACATCTCGGAGACGACCCTGCTGGAGCAGGGGCTCACCAACTACTGGGGCTACAACACCCTGGGCTTCTTCGCCCCCCACCCGGGCTACGCGGCCACCGGCGACCCGATCGGGGAGTTCCGCGCGATGGTCAGCGCGCTGCACGACGCCGGGCTGGAGGTGCTGCTCGACGTCGTCTACAACCACACGGCCGAGGGCAGCGAACGCGGGCCGACGCTGAGCCTGCGCGGCCTGGACAACCTGGCGTACTACCGCGTCGAGCCGAACGACCCGCGGCGCTACCGGGATGTGACCGGCTGTGGGAACACGGTCGACGCGACGTCCCCGCACGCGGTGCGTCTCATCTGCGACTCGCTGCGCTACTGGGTGTCCGAGATGGGGGTGGACGGGTTCCGCTTCGACCTCGCCACGGCGCTGGCCCGCGCGCCGGAGGGGTACGACCCGGCGGCACCGCTGCTCACCGCGATCCACGCCGACCCGCACCTGAGCTCCGTGAAGCTGATCGCCGAGCCGTGGGATCTGGGTTGGGGCGGCTACCAGGTCGGCGGCTTCCCGGCACCGTGGGCGGAGTGGAACGGCCGGTTCCGCGACACTCTGCGGGACATCTTCAGCCGCCGGACAGGCAGCGTCGCCGACCTCGGCTACCGGATCACCGGCTCCTCCGACCTCTACCAGCACAGTGGCCGCCGGCCCTGGGCCTCGGTCAACTTCGTCACGGCGCACGACGGATTCCCGCTGGCCGACCTGGTCTCCTACCAGGAGAAGCACAACGAGGCCAACCTGGAGGGCAACCGGGACGGGGAATCGGAGAACCGGTCGTCGAACCACGGTGTGGAGGGCCCCACCGAGGATCCGGAGATCCTCACCGCGCGCCGGCGGTCCCGCCGGGCGCTGGTCGCCACGCTGCTGCTCTCGGCCGGTGTCCCGATGCTGGTCGCCGGCGACGAGCTGGGACGTTCGCAGGGCGGCAACAACAACGCCTACTGCCAGGACAACGCCGTCTCGTGGCTGGCCTGGCCCGCCACCCCGCCAGCGGACGCACCGGCGGCGGACGCACCGGCGGCGGACGCACCGGCGGCGGATCCGGCCGGGCCGGATCCGGCGCTGATCCCGCTGATCGGCGGGCTGAACCGGATGCGGCGGACGTTCCCGGTGCTGCGGCGGGAGCGGTTCCTCCGCGGCGGCGCGGCGACCATGGACGCGCTGCCCGACATCACCTGGTTTCGCGCCGACGGCACGGTGATGTCGCCGGCGGACTGGAACGCGCCGCAGGTGGCGACCCTCGTCGCCCACCTCGCCGGCACCGCGATCGAGTGGACGGACGCGGCGGGCGAGCCGATCCGCGGCGAAAGCCTGCTGATCGTCATCCATCCGGACAGCGCCGACCGGCCGGTCACTCTGCCCGGGCAGCCGTGGGCCGCAGACTACGAGCTGCTGCTCGACACTGCCGAGGACGACCTTGCCGGCTTCCCGGAGACGGTCACCGCTCCCCGGCGGAGGCTGTCCGCCGGGGAGACGCTGCCGGTCCGGGGCCGCGGGGTCGTCGTTCTGCGGGCGGTTCCCTGACCGGATCGGGTCAGGGGTTCGTGACCAGGCCGAGCTCGGCCGAGCTGGCTGTCAGCGGATGGCGCGGCAGGACGCRCACGGTGTAGCCGAACGGGCCGGTGCGCCCCAGGGGAATGGTGCCCTCGAAGCGGTGGCCGTGGCCGCCCTCGCCCTCCCCCACCTCGCTCAGCGAAAGCGTGGCGGACGTGAGGATGCGGTCGGTCTCGTCCACCCGGCCGTAGGAGGCGATCACGTCGACGTCGGCGAGGTCGAGCCCACCGAGGTCGACAGTCGCCCGGACGACCAGCGACTGGCCCACCTGGGGGGTGTCCCCAAGCCCCGCCGAGTCGACGTTGAGCACCCGCACACCGGGCCAGGCGGCCCGCACCCGGTGCTTCCAGGCGGCGAGGTCACGGGCTCCCGCGAGGTCGTCCTCGGTCGCCCGACGCGCCGACACCCCGGCCGGGACGTAGTAGCGCTCGACGTACTCGCGCACCATCCGGGTGGCCAGCACCTGCGGGCCCAGGGTCGACAGCGTGTGCCGGACCATCGCCGTCCACCGGGGCGGGTGCGCCGACGGCTGCGCCCGGTCGTAGAAGTGCGCCGTCACCGTGTTCTCGAGCAGGTCGTACAGGGCGGCGGACTCGATGTCGTCCCGCCGGTCGGGGTCCTCCACGCCATCGGCGGTCGGGATCGCCCAGCCGTTCTGGCCGTCGAACATCTCGTCCCACCAGCCGTCCCGGATGGACAGGTTGAGGCAGCCGTTGAGCGCCGCCTTCATCCCGGACGTGCCGCAGGCCTCCAGGGGGCGCAGCGGGTTGTTCAGCCAGACGTCACARCCGGCGTAGAGGAAACGGGCCATGCCGATGTCGTAGTCGGGCAGGAAGACGATCCGGTGCCGCACGGTCGGGTTGTCGGCGAACTGCACGATCTGCTGGACGAGCAGCTTGCCGCCGTCGTCGGCCGGGTGTGCCTTTCCCGCGATGACCATCTGTACCGGGCGGTCGGCGTGCAGCAGCAGGCGCTTGAGCCGCTCGGAGTCGCGCAGCATAAGCGTCAGCCGCTTGTAGGACGGCACCCGGCGGGCGAAACCGATGGTGAGGACGTCCGGGTCGAAGACCGACTCCACCCAGTCGAGCTCGCCGGGGGCGGCGCCGCGCTGCAGCCAGGAAGCGCGCACCCGGCGCCGGATCTCGGCGACGAGCTGCTCCCGCAGCTCGCGGCGGGTGGCCCAGATGGCTTCCTCGGGCACCCGGTCGAACTGGGCGAAACCGGCGTCGCCGCTGAGCAGCCCCGGCCCGGTCTGGCGGTCCGCGAGCTCGACGATGGACCGGGAGACCCAGGTCGGCGCGTGCACGCCGTTGGTCACCGAGCCGATCGGCACCTCGCTGTGGTCGAACCCGGGCCACAGCGCGGCGAACATCTCCCGGCTGACGATGCCGTGCAGGCCGCTCACGCCGTTGGAGCGCTGCGCGAGGCGCAGGCCCATGTGGGCCATGTTGAAGACGTTCGGGTCCGGCTCGTCGCCGAGTTCGAGCACCCGCTCGACCGGCACACCCGGCCAGCTGTTGTCGCCGCCGAAGTGCCGGGCCACCAGGTCCTTGGGGAACCGGTCGATGCCGGCGGGCACCGGGGTGTGCGTGGTGAAGAGCGTTCCGGCGCGGGCGGCCTCCAGCGCCTCGTCGAAGCTCAGCCCGGTCTCGGTGAGCTCGCGGATGCGCTCCAGGCCGAGGAAGCCGGCGTGCCCCTCGTTGGTGTGGTAGACCTCCGGCGCCGGGTTGCCGGTGACCGTCGCGTAGGCCCGCAGCGCCCGCACCCCGCCGATGCCGAGGAGCATCTCCTGGAGCAGGCGGTGGTCCGTCCCGCCGCCGTAGAGGCGGTCGGTGACGCTGCGCTCGGACGACTGGTTGTCCTCGACGTCGGAGTCGAGCAGCAGCAGCGGAACCCGTCCGACCTGCGCCTTCCAGATCTGCGCGTGCAGGGTACGGCCCTCGGGGAGGCCGACGGCGACCTTCACCGGGGAGCCGTCGGCGTCGGTGAGCTGGGTGAGCGGCAGGCCGTGCGGGTCGATCCCGGGGTAGCGCTCCTGCTGCCACCCGTCCCGCGACAGCGACTGGACGAAGTAGCCCGCCCGGTAGAGCAGACCGACGCCGACGATCGGGACACCCAGGTCGCTCGCGGTCTTCAGGTGGTCGCCGGCCAGGATGCCCAGACCGCCCGAGTACTGCGGAAGCACCTCGGTGATGCCGAACTCCGGCGAGAAGTAGGCGATGGCGCGCGGCGCGTCCCCGATCGCCTGCTTCTGGTACCAGCGGTCGGTGGTCAGGTACTCCTGAAGGTCGTCGGCCGCGTCGGAAAGACGGCGCAGGAACTTCCGGTCCGTCGAGAGCGCCACGAGGCGATCGTGGTCGACCTCGCCGAGCAGGCGGACCGGATCCCCCTTGCAGGCCCGCCACAGCTCCGGATCGACGGACTCGAACAGGTCGAGCGTCTCCGGGTGCCACGACCAGCGGAGGTTCAGAACCAGTTCGCCCAGAGCCGCGAGCTGCTCCGGGAGCTGGGCACGGACAGTGAATCTGCGCAGCGCTCTCACGAGACGGGAAGCCTAAACAGGGCGCATGAACTCGCGGCACCCGGGTTCGGCGCGTCGGTAAAGAAGGAGGAACAACTTCGCCGCAATCCGGCCCGAACGACTACTCGTCCGGAGCTGAGGCCACCTTCGCCGCCAGTGCGGCCATCACCGCGGGGTCGCGCAGCGTCGTGACGTCGCCGAGTTCGCGACCCTCGGCGACATCCCGCAGCAACCTTCGCATGATCTTGCCGGAGCGGGTCTTGGGCAGGTCGTCTGCCCAGATCACCCGGCGGGGCCGGGCCAGCTTGCCGATCCGGTGGGCCACGTGCTCGCGGAGCTGCTCGACCATGGCGTCGTCGCCGGCCTCGCCGGCACGCTCGCCGCGCAGGGTCACGAAGGCCACGATCGCCTGGCCGGTGTCCTCGTCCGCCTGCGCCACCACGGCCGCCTCGGCGACCGCCTCGTGCGAGACGATCGCCGACTCGACCTCCGCGGTCGACAGCCGGTGCCCCGACACGTTGATGACGTCGTCGATCCGGCCGATGATCCAGAAGTAGCCGTCCGCGTCGAGCCGCGCAGCGTCGCCGACCACGTAGGTCCGCGGGCCGAAGCGGGAGAAGTAGGTCTCGACGAAGCGCTCGTCGTCGCGGTACAGCGTGCGCAGCATCGACGGCCACGGGCTGGTGATCACCAGGATGCCGGTGCCCTCGGTCAGCGGCTCGCCGGCCTCCGACACCAGGGCCGGGGTGATCCCGGGCAGCGGCCTGGTCGCTGACCCGGGCTTGGTCGCGGTCACCCCGGGGATCGGCGAGATCATGATCGAACCGGTCTCCGTCTGCCACCAGGTGTCGACGATCGGGCAGCGCCCGCCACCGATCACCCGGTGGTACCACAGCCAGGCCTTCGGGTTGATCGGCTCGCCGACGGAGCCGAGCAGCCGCAGCGACGACAGGTCGTGCCGGCCCGGGTACTCGGCTCCCCACTTGATGCAGGCCCGGATCGCGGTCGGCGCGGTGTAGAAGATCGTCACCTGGTACTCGGCGATCAGCCGCCACCAGACGTCGTGGTCCGGATAGTCCGGAGCGCCCTCGTACATCACGCTGGTCACGCCGTTCGAGAGCGGCCCGTAGACGATGTAGGAGTGCCCGGTGATCCAGCCGACGTCGGCGGAGCACCAGTAGACGTCGGTCGCGGGATCGATGTCGAAGACCGCGCGGTGGGTGTAGGTCGCGCCGAGCAGGTAGCCGCCGGTGGTGTGCAGGATGCCCTTCGGCTTCGCCGTCGACCCCGAGCTGTACAGGATGAACAGCGGGTGCTCGGCGCTGACCGGCAGCGGCGGGCAGTGCGGATCCGCGGCGGCGAGCAGCTCGTGGTACCAGACGTCGCGCCCCGCGGTCATCGCCGTCTCGGCCCCGCCCACCGGGCCCGTGGAGCGGACGACCACGATGTGCTCCAGCTTCGGCAGGTCGCCGAGCTCGGCGTCCACGCCGGCCTTCACCGCCGCCGTGCGCCCCTTGCGGCGGGCCCCGTCGACGGTGATGAGCACCTTGGCGTCGGAGACCTCCATCCGCTCCCGCACCGCCGACGGAGCGAACCCGCCGAAGACCACGTTGTGCACCGCGCCGATCCGGGCGCAGGCCAGCATGGCGACCGCGACCTCGGGGATCATCGGCAGGAAGATCCCCACCACGTCGCCGGGGACCACGCCGAGCGCGCGCAGGCCGTTCGCCAGCTTCTGGGTGTCGGCGAGCAGCTCGGCGTAGGTGACACTGCGGCGCTCGCCCTCCTCACCGTGCCAGTGGTAGGCGACCCGCTCCCCCAACCCGGCCGCGACATGGCGGTCGAGGCAGTTGGCGGAGACGTTGAGCTCCCCGTCGTCGAACCAGCGGTAGAACGGCGGGTTCGTGTCGTCGAGGACACGGGTGAAGGGCTTGTCCCACACCAGCAGCTCGCGGGCCCGCGCCGCCCAGAAGGCCAGCGGGTCGGCCGCCGCGTCGGCGGTGGCGGTCTCGTCCGCCGCCGCCAGCTGGCGCGGGACGAAACCGGCCGGCGGCTCGAAGCGCTCGACGCCCAGCAGGCGCGTCAGCTCAGCCTCCAGCTCCCCGCCCTCGGCGCTGCCGTCGGCGGCACCACCTGTGTTCATGCCGGTCACGGTCACGCGTTCCTCCTGCGGCGGCGAAGGTTCCGAACGGCGGACGGTCCTGCAGCGCGGGTGACCCGAAGCGCATGGTCACCTACGGTTTCACCGGTGTATCACGAAGTACCGACGTCCCCCAGAACCCGCTGGTCCGCGGAGGGGACCGGACAGGGCGGAGCGGCGGCCTGGAACGCCCGCCCCGACCGTCGCCCCTACTGACGCCACCCTGACGACGCCACTCCGACGACGCCACTCCGACTCCGACCGACGACGACTCCGACCGACGACCTCTGGTCGCTCAGGTGCCGGTCGTGGTTGCCGTCGTGGTCGCCCAGGTGTGCAGGAGGTCCAGGAGCTCCTCGGCGGCGAGCAGGCCGGTGGCGGTGGTGACCGTCAGGTGGGGTGCGTGCCAGTCCTGGTCGTGCAGCTCCCCGTGGGCCGGGCGGACGGCGAGGTCCGCGGCGGCGAGCATCGGCACGTCCAGGACGGAGTCACCCGCGGCGAGCACCCGGCCGGCCCCGGCGCGGCGGGCCACCTCGGCCACCGCCGCCTGTTTGGTGAGCGCCGCCGGGACGAGGTACACCTTGCGGCCCTGCGCGGACAGCGACCAGCCCACCTCGGCCACCTCGGCGGCGACGGCGGACAGGTCGGGGATCGCCTCCCGGCTGTGGGCGACCAGGTAGACGAACAGGTCGTCGGCGGTGCGCACCAGCCTGGCCCAGCCGTCGGCGGCGAGCCGGGCGGCGAGTTCCTGCATCTGTGCCAGCGGTGCGCAGGCCCCGGCCAGCCGGGCGGCGACCTGCTCCGCCCACGCCGGGTCGGGTTCGCCGTCGACGAGGAGGTGCCCGCCGTTGGCGGCGACCGCGAACGCCGGACGCACCCTCAGGTCGATCCGCCGGTACTGGGCGAGGGTGCGGGTGGTGACGGGGACGAAGACCGCCGCCTGGTGCAGCCGGGCCAGCACGCCGAGGCCGCGGGTGGTCAGGTAGGCGGACGGGGCGCCGTCGATCAGCTCGACAACGGTGATCGCCGGTTCCGCCGCTCCCACCGGGAGGCGGAACGACGTCCGGGAGAAGATCAGGGTCTGGTCCAGGTCGCAGGCCAGCATGGCCAGCCCGCGCCCCGGCGGG
This sequence comes from Parafrankia colletiae, assembly GCF_001854655.1. Taxonomy (GTDB): domain Bacteria; phylum Actinomycetota; class Actinomycetes; order Frankiales; family Frankiaceae; genus Parafrankia; species Parafrankia colletiae. The sequence goes on from NZ_MBLM01000157.1 coordinate 15,741, forward strand.
ACGGAGCCGCCGGGTGCCGGGGCCATCGCCGAGGTCACGGTGCGACCGGGCGCCAGCGCGCCGCGGGGGTGTGGAACACCGGCGCGCCCTCCGCCTCCGACCGCACCGGCCGGACCAGGCCGACGCAGGAGAACGGCAGACCTTCCATCTCCTCCACCGGCACCCCACGCGCCTCGGCGAGCGCGAGCACGTGCGCGAGCTCGTCGACCCGGTCGGGCGCCACCAGGATCCGCCAGGGCACCCGGCGCAGCAGCACCCGGGTCGCCTCCCCCACCCCGGGCTTGACCATGATCACATCGGGGATGTCGAACCGGGCGGCGATGCGCTCGACGGCGGCCCAGCCCTCCCAGGTCGGGGTGCGGTCGGCGGCCCACAGCCGGGGCCACTCGCGGTCGACCTCGTCGGCCACCTCGTCGAAGCGGCTGACGATCGTGTCGACGAAGTGCCGGGAGAGATCGTGACCGGTGAGCTCGCCGTAGAACTTGGCGCCGTGGAAGTCGTCCGGGCCGATGTGGTCGGCGTTCAGCACCGTGCGGCTCACCAGGCCGCTGACCGTGGAGTTCAGGCAGGCGCTGGGGATCAGGAAGTCGTCCCGGGTGCCGAAGAGCGACACGCAGCGCGCCGGGTCGGCGAGTACGGCGAGGGTGTCGTCGAGCCCGAGCCCGCGCACCGCCTCGGCGAGGACCCGGGTCATCACGCCCTTGCCCGTCCAGCCGTCGACGAACTGGACCGCCGCGGCCGGGTGCCGGTCGGTGATGTACCGCAGCGCGTTCAGGTCCACGCCCCGGTCCTTGATCACCGAAATGGCGTAGTGCGGGACGTCCAGGCCGTGCCGGAACAGGTACCAGCGCCGCATCAGGATGCCGATGGGCGTGCCCGCGCGGGCGATCGAGGCGAGTACCGGCGCCGGCTTGGTGTGCCGGACGAGCTCGGCGACGATCCCGGTCGCCAGTGCCACCCTGCGCGCCGAGCGTTCCAGCGCCTGCTGGTAGATCTCCAGGTAGGCGGCGTCCGGCTGGTACTCGATCGGCAGGTCCTCGGAGTAGTGCCGGCCGGACTGGAAGCCCTCCTCCCGATCCTCCGTCGGCCGTTCCAGATTCGCCGCACTCAGGTCGGTGAGCAGGAACGTGACGTCCTCGGGCAGGTACGACCCGGAGCCGATCAGCGGGCGTCCACCGACACCCGCGGGCGGGGAGATGGTCATGCCGCACGCTCCGGGACGTAGCAGGGCAGCGTCACGACGGTCACCGGCGCGCAGGCCGCCAGCTCGGCGAGCAGCCCGTCCAGGGCAGGCCCGCCGGGGACGGGGCCGCGGCCGTCCATACCCGAGTCGACGACGACCACGATGTCGTCGTAGCGGCCCGGCCCGACGTTGTAGACATGGCTGACCCGCCCCGGATCGTCCGGCGCGGGGAAGGTGAGCGACGACCGGATGGCGTAGCCGTCGACGTCCAGCGGGTGCACCGGCGACCGGGTCGTCGACTGGTAGACGACGTGCCGTTCCGTCAGCTCGGCGAGACCGTGCGCCAGACGCATCGGCACGTACATCAGCTCCTCGGTGCCCAGGACCAGGATGTCGCCACCGCGGGCCGCCCCGTCTCCGTGCGCGGACCGCAGGGCGGCCAGGACGTCCCGGGCGGCGGCGGGAAGTGCCTCGGTCAGGCGCTCGCGGACGGCCGGCGACCAGCCGTGCCGCGCCCCGTCCGGCAGCCCGGCCGGCCAGGACACCGCCACCCGGGTCACCGCTGCGGCTGGCGGGACCGCCACCACCGCGCCCTCCGGAGACGGGCCGCCAGCGGCCACCGGGTCGGGCGCGGGGGCGAGGGCGGCGTACGAACCGCGGATGGCGCTGGCACGCTCGGTGACGTCCTCCGGCACGGAGACCGTGGCCGCGACCAGTGAGACGACGTCCAGGCGCACGCCCAGCTCGGCGGCGAGGGCCGCGAACGCGGCCCGCGCGGCGGGGGGCCGGGCGTCGACGAGCGCGGCGACGGCGTAGTCCGTCCGGGGGGCGAACGCGTGCAGGATGCGGATGGTCCCCAGGGCCGTGCGCCCGGTCGACAGCTCGTCGTCGACGAGCACCAGCCGTCCCGACGCGGCGAGCACGTCGGGGTCCTCCGGCATGAGCCAGTGGTGGGTGGCGTGCGAATGCGACTCGACGAACTCCAGCAGCGGGGTCGTGCCCGGGACGGCCCGGCGGGTCGTGTGCAGGTAGTGGCTGTTCGGCAGGCCGTCGGCGACCGCGTGGCCCAGCGCCGTCGCGGTCTCGCAGTAGCCGATGACCACCGGCGCCGGCGCCGTTGTCGGCACCGGACCGGGCCTGCGGCCCGCCTCGGGCAGGGCACGGACCAGGTCGGCCAGCCGGGCGCCCGCGTCGAGCGCAACGGCCGGAGGCACCGGCAGGTGCTTGCCGAGGACCCGGCTGACCAGCAGGTGGGCCCGCCGCGGGTTACGGCGCAGGGCGAGCCCCACCAGCTCCCGCAGCTTCTCCCCGTGGTGCTCCTGCGGTGGCTCCTGCTCTCCGTCCTGGCGGACCTCGATCCGCAGCCCGAGCGCCTCCCACAGCCAGTCCGGACCGGACGGCCGGCTCGCGGGCGGGCCGGGCGGCGCCAGCTCTCCGGGCGCCAGCTCTCCGGGCGCCAGCTCTCCGGGCGCCAGCTCGCCGGGGACCAGCGCGGTCATCGGAGTGCGTCCTGGGTCGCGGCCAGCACGTCGACGAACGTGAGGCCCTCGCGCAGCACGCCGAACGCCTGTGCCCGCCGCTGCACCGCCTCGGCCCACAGCCGGTGCGGACGAAGCTCGTTCATCTTGTTCTCGTAGCTGCTCGCCCGTACCCCGCCCGTGTCACCGGCAAGGATCACCTCCGCATCCTCGTACTCCTCCTGGGTGACGACGTGCAGCGCGTGCACGGCCGGCACATGGGTGGGATGGATCACCGTCTTGCCGATGAGGCCGTTGGCCTTGTCGAGCACGACCTCCCGGATGAGCCGGTCGAAGTCGGCGGACACCAGCTCGGACCGGATGCGGGCTCCCTGCTCGCTGCCGTGGACCAGGTCGGCCTCCTCGAACGGCGTGACCCTCAGCGCGCTGACGAACAATCGCTCCGGCTGCGCGAAGTACTCCCACACCGGTCCTGTGACCACGTGGTCACCGCCACGGGCGCAGATGTTCACGATGTCGGCGATGCAGTCCCGGACCACCGCGATGTCGTAAATGGTGAGATCCCGGTCCCGACGCAGCCCGAAGAGACCGGAGAGGTCCGTCGCCCCCAGCCGTACGGCAAGGACGTTGTCGGTGTACTCGTCCATCAGCCGGCGTACGCCGCCCAGTTCGTCGACCCGCGTTTCACGAAAGATGACCGCCGGGCTTTCCAGCACCGGCATGGCCCACAGCGGGCGGCCCAGCACCTCCGATCCGCGCAGCACCGCGGCGAGGCCCGGGCCACCGTTCTCGATGCCGAACTTCGGCAGCACGAATCCGGCGATGAGGGCGCGCGCCGGGCTGCTCAGGCGGCCCAGCAGCGTCATTATCTGTTCCACGGCACGTACCCGGACGAACAACATCGGCGGGCCGACTCCACAGCGCGGGGGATCCGCACCGAGATCGTCCAGGGCAGCCACGACGTTCGACTCCGCGCCGATCACCTCGTGGTCGGCGATGGCGTCCTCCAGGCAGAGGACCATCGACGTCACACCTGCCGCCACCTGCCGCCGGACGTCCCTGGCCAGGCGTGGCCTGGTGCCGGGGGCGTACAGGGTGGCACCCAGCGCCGTGGCCACCAGCCGCCGGTCGTCGGTCGGGACGATCTCCCGGGGAGCACGGTGGAACAGCGCATCGGCGCCGGCGTCGTCCAGGAAACTGAAATGACGCAAGCGGCTCGCTCCTGTCAGGACGTTCCGGCGGCGGGGCGGTGCACGACGATCCACGGAATCGGGAACGGCCAGGCCGTCTCCCTCACCCAACCCGCAGAGCCGCGCGGGTCGCAGGGCGGTCAGCGCGGGACAGAGGGCCCGCCGCAGACGGTACCCCGCCTCTTCGGGGATCCGGGACGAAACACCGCACGACACCTGGGTGCACAACAGTTGTCGACAGGCAAACGGGCCGGCGCCCCTGTCGCTGGGGACGCCGGCCCGTGTCAGGAACTGGTCGGTTACGCTGCGAAGCGGTGTCAGGCCTTTCCGAACAGCCGCCTGTAGGTGGTGGAGGCCTTCGGGTTCTGGCCGCCGTTCTGAATGGTCGAGCAGACGTTCCCGGGCGCGGCGTCGTGGAAGTACGCCTCGTACGCCATCACGTCCTTGTACTCCATGAACGTGTCGTACATCTTCTGGATGTAGAAGGGGTTGTCACCCCCGCCGCCTCGGCTGCAGGAAGCCACACCCCACTCACCCACGCCGACCTTCTTGYCGTGCTGGCGGGCGAAGTCCAGGAGGTAGCACAGGCCGTTCGGGTTGTCGCACTGACGGTTCCACTCGGYCTCGTTGCGGGACGCCGGGTACCAGTCGTACGAGTCAATACCCACGTAGTCCACGTACTCGTCCCCGGGGTAGGCCGCCCACGGCGATCCGCCCTTCGGCACCGGCGAGGCGTGCGCGTTGAACGTCCAGTCGATCTTCACTTCCGGATCGGTCGACCGGATGGCCGTGGAGATCTTGCGGAAACAGTCCCGGAACTGCGTCCCGGCCGCGTCCGAATGCCAGTACATGAACGTCCCGTTGAACTCCCAGCCGATACGCACGATCGAGTCGGCGCGGCCGTTGTTCTTCAGGAAGGTGCCGAACTTCTTCCAGTGCTCGTCGTACTCGCCGCGGGCGCAGGCCGCGTTGTTGCCCTGGCCCTTCGGGTAGGTCGGCTGACTGATCACCAGCTTGCCCTGGAAGCCCTTGTACAGGTCCAGCGGCCAGCGCGGCTCGACCATCGCCGACCAGCCCTTGGTCCGCACGGTGAACACGTGCGCGACGTCGTTCGGCCGGCCGCGCCAGTTGCCGAACGACAGGACCTGCGACAGGACGTGCGAGGGGTAGACGCCCGACATCCACGGCAGGCCCGAGTGCACCCCACCGGTACCGCCGCCGGAACCGGCGGGGGCCGGCTGCGTGGCTGGGCTCGGCGCAGGTGCCGGAGCGCCGGTGGCCGCCGGCGCGGAGGTGGACGGCGCCGAGGAGGTCGGAGCGGAGACAACCCGGTCCCGGTCCTCCGGTGCCGCGCTCTCCGGGGCGCCCTCCGTGAGAGCGGCTTCCGGGGCCGCAGCCTCGGTGGCGACGACGTCGAGCGATCCGCTGGCTTCCAGCGAGCCCTGCCGCGCGGTGACCGTCACCCGGCCGGCGAACCCGGCGGGCACCTGGAAACCGAGGATGAACCGACCGTCCGCGCCGGCGCGGGCCGTTGCCGAACCACCGAGATCGGTGGTGGCCGCGGTCACGGTCACATCGCCGCCGGCGCTGAAACCACGGCCGCCGACAAGCACGATGTCGCCGTCGAACAACACGACCGTCAGGGTCGCCCGCCCGGTCGCGGCGGGGCCGGACGTCAGGCCGGCGACGGGAACCTGCTGACCGGCTCCCCCCGGGCCGGCAGGGCTCTGCGGGTCACCCGGACCAGCGCCGCCGGCCGGTGAACGGGACGGGGTCGGCGTCGCACCGGCCGCCATGGCACCCGCGGGAGACACCAGCTCCAGCGACAGCAGGATGGCGAACGCGGCGGCGAGGCCCAGCCGGGGCCCGCGACCGACCCGGCGGCCACGCCTGCGCCCGAACTGGCCGGACGTGCGCTGGCCGGACGTGCGGGAGGGAGGACAGACAGCGAAGCGCCGGCGGAGACCAGCGCGGGGTGGGCGGTCGACCCGAGGGGTCGGTCGGCCGCCGAGTGTCGAGGCCATGCTCGCGGGCCGCCTTTCGGTTGTGGCGCGGATCATCCGCGGACACACGACCGACACACGCGGGAGGACTCGTGGTGCCTCCCCGCGGCTCGTCCCCTCCGGGTCGCCACCACCGTGGTGTGACCCAGCGCGCCGCTGCGGTGCCAGAGCCGACGGCGTCCGACGGATTCTCCGGTTCGCCGGCCGGACCTCAGAAGAATCCGGCCAAACTGCACACGACTGAACGGACTCATCGTAAGGGACCAACCCGAACGGGGGCGGTACTACCGGGAAATATGCGGAGTGGTAACGGGAAAGTCGGCGATCAACTAGCACCCACACACTGCGCACTTAAGTAACGGATACACAACGAACCGCACTGTCCAGGCGATCCAGGCCACATCGGCTTCGCTACGGCGAATTTCTTCGCGGTTCTCCGCGAAGCGACATCGGCCAGGAGGCGGAGGCCTCCGCGCGATTCGGACGGGCCCTCAGCGAATGACGAGCTGGCTGTCCTCGGGGTGATCCACCCACAGGGCGGGCCCGTCTGGCGTCACCACCGGAAGAAGGCGCACCCCCCACGGCAGCTGCGCGCCCTCAAGGGTGACCTCCATGGTCCAGGACCCGGCGTACCCGGCAGGCTGCAGCTCGGTGAGCGGCTGGCCCTCGGCCGGCGTCGAGGGCGGTTCCTCGCCGGGCCGGGCCACCAGCACGAGCCGTGGGGTCGGCCCGGTGGACCGTACCTGGACCCGCAGCGTCCGGCGCCGCCAGCCCGCCTTCGACACCGTGTACGACACCGAGCTCAGCTCGGCCGGGTCCGGTGCCGGCATCGCGGCCGGCGGGGGCGTCTGATGCGCGCCGGAACCGGCGGCCATCATCAGCGCCGGCTCCGGCCCGTCGGCGTGGCCGACGCCGCCCCGGCCGTTCGGAGCGGTGCCCGGCGCTGCCGGCCCGGCATCCGGCCTCCCCGGCACCGTCGGATTCATCGGAGTCACGGGTGCCATTGCGTGCATGGGTGGAACGCCGTGCCAGAGCGCACCGTACGGCCCGGTGTGCTCCGTGGCGCCGTTCGGCGTCGCCGCCCCGGGAACCGGCAGCCCCGCGGCGAGCGGGTCCGGAATCGGGACTCCGGCCGTCAGCGGGCCGGGCACCGGCATCCCGACGGTGGGCGGACCCGCGTTCGCCATCATCTGCCCGGCCGCCAGCTGCCCGGCCGGCGGTGGACCGGCAACCGGCGGTGAGGCGGGCGGCGGGCCGGCGGGTGCATGCCCGCCAGCCGCCTGCCCGACGACTGCCTGCCCGACGACTGCCTGCTCGACGACCGGCCCGACGACTGCCCGGCCAGCCACCGGCAGGCCGGAGATCGGCGGACCGGTCGGCAGCCAGAATGCGCCGGTCGTGGGTGCGGCCACGGCGAGATCATCGGACGGCCCCGCCATCGCCGCGTGCGCCGCAGGCACCGCAGACGCCGGTGCCACGGACGCGGCGGGTGCCACGGGCACCGCGGGCGCCAGGGGCACCGGCGTCTCCACCAGCTGGACGGCGGAAGGCATCGGCATCACGTCGATCACCACCGGCTGCGTGCCCGGCGAGAGGGATGGAAGCGGAGAACGGCCGAGGGGGGTCGGGACGTCTCGCCCGGAGTGATCGGCTGCCCGCGGCGCCGGGGGCGGAACGGGGGCCGGCATCCGGTGACGCACCGATCGCCCGACCACACCGAGATCACCGGTGACCGTCACCGGGATGTAGATCAGTTCCCGCAGGCCCGAGCTGCCTGGGACGGCCGCGTCCCGCAGCTGGCCGTAGCGGCTGGCGCCGACCAGCCGCAGCGGCGGTACCAGCGCGGCGAGTGGCACCTCCGTCCCCTCCTGTCCCAGCAGGGCGAGCGGCCCGGATGTCGGATCTCCGGGAAGGCCGGGGTCGCCGCCCGGGCCGGGGGCGGTCACACCGGGACCGGCGAAGCCGAGACCGCCCGCGCCAGGCAGACCCGCCCCCGTCGCGGCGGTTCGGCCGGATGCGCCGGCGCCACCGGACACACCGATGCCGGCGCCGGCGAACGTGACCGGGCCGGCCACCGGAACGGGGACCGCGTAGACCCGCACCTCCGCCCCGGCCCGGGCGTTCCAGCGCAACGCGACCTGATCGCCCTCCGAGCCGGTCATCAGATCGGTGACCGGCCGGCGCCGGGAGGGCACGCCGTACTCGGCCTGCGCTCCCGCCGTCCGGGCGGCGTTGCCGTCGATGTCTGTGTACTCGACGAACGCCCGGTACTGGTAGCCCACCCCGGGCAGCACGTCCGGGTCGAGAAAGCTGCCGCCGGTGACACGGGCACGCCGGGGCGGAGCGGTCACCGCGGAGTCCGGGTCGACGGTCCGCTCGATGGTGACCGTGTCGGAGGGCCCGCCGGGCCGCCAGGTGAGCCGCACGCCGGTCGGCGTCGCCTCGGCGCGCAGGTCCGCGATGTCGCGGACGGCGATGACCGGCCGGGTGGTCACCGGTCGGGACCGCCGGTCGCCGGACAGCGCCGTCACCTCGTGCCGAACCGTCGCCCAGGCCGGCGCCCCGGCGTCGGCGAGCTCGGTGGCGCCGGTCGTGCCGAGCGCCCGCCGGTCGGCCCGGGCGGAGCCCGGCTGTTCGGTGATCCGTTCCACCCGGTAGGTGACCGGCCCGGCGGACGGGGACGGCCGCCACCGCAGGACGACCGCGTTGTCGACCACCGCGGCGGTGAGGTCGTCGGGTGGTGCGAGCGGCACCGCGGCGAGCGCGCGCAGCGCGTCCTGGCTGTCGACGGCGGTGGCGAGCACCGCGACGAGTGCGGCTTCCCGCTGGTGCGGGGGCAGCCCGCGAGCGGCCTCGACCCGGCGCCGGATCACCGCCTGCTCCGCGGTCAGCTCGCCGAGGACGTCCGCGGGAGTGCGGCCGTCCGGTCCGGGCACGTCCGCGGCCCGGGCGACAAGCCAGCGGGCGCGTTCGATGGCGGCGTCCGGCCGCAGGGTGGTGCGGTCCTCGAGAAGGGCGCGCCAGCCCGCCTCGGCGGCGCCGAGGGCGGCGCGGACCAGTGATTCCAGCTCCTCCGCGGACTCCCGGGCGGTGTTGCCCCCGGCCGGACCGGCCGCCGCGAGCGCCGCGCGGGCACGGGCCAGGCCCTCGCGGGCCTCCCGGGGCCGCCCGCCCTCGAGGGCCTGGCGGACCGCGGTCAGCGCGTCACCGGCGGCCCGGACCTGGCGCAGGCTGTGGCCGCACCGCCGGCAGGTCACTGCGGCCGCCTCGGTGAGCGCGGAGCACGCGGGGCAGGTGGTGTAGAGCCCCGTGTCGCAGTAGCGGCAGGTGGCCGACCCGCCGACCGGCTCGGGACGTCCGCAGCCCGAGCACAGCACGTAGTCGACGGCACCCCCGGTGCTCACCGCGGCGCCGAGATCGCGGGCGATGCCGAGGATGACCGTCTTCACCTGCTCGGCGCCGAGCCCGCGGCCGGCGGCCAGGGCCGCCCGGACCGCACCCTCGTAGGCGACCGCGGTCAGCTCACCGTCGAGCACCACGTGCTCCTCGACAACCGGGCGCAGCTCGTCCGCGACGTCCGCCAGCAGGCCGGCGGTGTACGCCGCGGGGTCGCCCTCGACGAGCCGGGAGCGCACCATCGCCAGCAGGTCGGCCGTCAGCGTCTTCTCCCGGTCGTGCGGTCGCCGGGCGTTGCCCGCGGCCACCGCCTCCCAGGCGGCCCGGATCCGGTCCAGCGGGGCGTCGGGCGGCAGGCCCAGGAAGTCCCACAGCGAGGCGGTGCCGACCTGGTCGCCGCCGCGCAGCACGCGCAGGTCCTCGAGGCGCTGCCGGATCTGGCTGCGGACCTCCGGCGCCAGCGCGGCGACGCCGGATCCCTCCCCGTCGGCGATGACGTGCTCGCGGGCGAGACGGGCGTCGAACTCGGCGCCGGTGACGCCCGCCGCGGCGGCGAGCCGGCGCAGGCCCGCCACGCGGGACGCCGGAATGCCACCAAAACGATCACGCAGCGTGACAAGATAGCCGTCGACCTTGGCGAGTCGCTCCGCGTCCCCGCTACGGCGGGCGTCGAGCACCAGCTGGCGCAGGTGCGCCCGGGTGTCGCCGTCGAGCAGCGGCGCCTCCCACTCGGCCCGGCGGCGGACGAGCTCCGTCGCCAGCGCCGCGTACTTCGCCGAGTTGCGCTCACGCTGCAGGAAGGCCATCACCCGGGCCAGCCGCGCGGCGACGTCCGAGTCGGTGTCCTCCCGGGCCGGGTCGAGGTCCGCGATCAGGAACGGGTCGGTGGTGTCCACCGGCGTCCGGGCGCGCAGCGGAGCCAGGACCCGTCGCCGGTAGCCGCTGCCGTCGAATGCCGCGCTCACCGCTCCACCCTCGTTCCGCCCCCGCCCGACTGCCGGGCACTCCGCTCCTCCGACGAGGGTACGGATCCCGTCCGGGCCCGCGGCCACCGTGGTGGTCATCCCGACCCGCCCGGGCTCCCGGAGGCGGTCAGTCCCGCTGTTTGAGCAGGTTGACCTTGGCCGACTCCTCGGTCTTCATGCTCTCGCTGCCGACACCCGCCTTGACCCGCAGCACCAGCGGTTCGGACGCGCCCACATGGGTCGCCGTCACCTGGATGGTCTGGTCCCGGCCCATCTCGAAGCTGACCTCGACCGGGGTGCCGCGGGGGTGCCCGGCCGGGATGCCGCTGATCGCTCCGGCCACGATCACCTTGTTGTCATCGATGCGGTTCGACTCGACGCCGGTGCCCTGCTCGAAGACGCGGATGTCGACCTCGGCCTGGTCGTCGGAGATCGTGTAGAACGTCCGCTTCACCTGGATCGGCAGGGCGTCGTTCTGGTGGGCGAGGAAGGCGGCGACGGCCGACCCACGGTCCTCCGCGAAGATCCCGAACCCGCGGGACGTGACGTCCGTCACCCGGGTGCGCACCAGGTCGACCACGGAGGAGGTCGTCAGCCCGGCGGCGGACGCGCTCGCGGCCGCGGCCGCCTCCAGGTCGCCGGCGGCGGCGGCGTCGAGCGGCTGGTCCGGGCGCAGCCGCCCGCTCGACACGAGCTCCGCGCGGACCTCGCGCTCCAGCGCCTTCTTCTGGCCGTAGACAGCCGCACCCTTGGCGACGGCGAGGTCCGGGTCGGCGAGCCGGCAGTTCAGGCCGAACGTCTCACCGAGCCGGCGGGCGACCGCCGGCAGCTTGCTCATCCCGCCGACGAGGAGACAGAGGTCGATGGTGTCGACGCCCTTCTCCTTCGCCCGCTGCAGGACCGAGGCGGTGAGGTCCACCGTGCGCTGCAGCAGCGGCGCGGTGATCTCCTCCAGGGTCGCGCGGGTCAGCGTGACGCTGCACCGCTTCCCGCCGTGCACCACCAGGACGTCGACGCTCTCCCGCCCCGACAGCGCGAGCTTGGCGTCCTCGGCGCCGGTGAGCAGCTCCTGCTCGTCGTAGACATCGTCCAGCGGGTCACCGGCGTCCGGCTGCTCCTGGACGAACTTCTGCGCCAGGTAGCGGACGATCTCGTTGTCCCAGTCGGCGCCGCCGAGCTCGTGGTCGCCGTCGGTGGCCACCACGGTGATGTCGTTCCCGTCGAGCCTGATCACCGTCGTGTCAAACGTGCCACCGCCGAGGTCGTACACCAGCACGGTGGCGGTGGACTGGCCGTCCTGCGCGAACCCGTAGGCGAACGCRGCGGCCGTCGGCTCGTTGATGATGTCGACGACGTTGAGGCCGGCGAGCTCGCCGGCGAGCTTGGTCGCCTTGCGCTCCTCGTCACCGAAGTACGCCGGGACGGTGATCACCACGTCGGTCACCGGCGTGCCGGTCGCCCGCTGGGCGTCCGCGGCGAGGGCCTTGAGGACCAGGCTCGAGACCGAGGCGGCGCTGTACTCGACGTCGTGGGCCACGAACCGCCAGTCCGAGGCGCCCATGTGCCGCTTCACCAGCCGCGCGACGTCGTCCGGGCGGATCCGGGCCTGGCGCTTGGCCTGCGTCCCGACCACGAAGGAGCCCGACCCGCCGCCGTCGGCCCCCGCGGCGCTCCCGCCCCCGGCGCCGGCTTCGCCCGCGGACGCGGCCGCGGCGCTCTCACTGGCGCTGTCGAACAGGACCACAGAGGGTGTCGTGGGCTGTGACTCGATGTTGCGGATCACGTCCGGGCGGCCGTACTCGTCGACCTGGGCGATACACGAGTAGGTGGTGCCCAGGTCAATGCCGAACACCTTGGTGCCTGCCACCGTCTGATCTTCCCTTCCGCTGACGACTGCTGCCACCGACGGCCCGCAGCCGGCGACGCCCCCACACCGCCGGCGGGAACTCGTCGCCGGCCTCGCCGCCGGCGGTGCTCCCGCCGGCATCTGCCTCATGATGATGACGGGGTCGCCGCAGGCCGCTGTAGCCGGCCGTCCCCCGGACGGCCATCCGGTGGTCATCGGGCGGGTCAGCGCGCCCGGTACACCTCGGTCTCCGCCGGGCGGATGACGGTCGACTCGCCCCGAACGAAGCCGGGCCGGACCGTCCGGGCGACCGTCCCCGCCAGCGCCGGATCGTCCGTGGCGACGCGCCGGACCCCGAGGAACCGGCCCGGGTCGAAGGACTCCCCGACCTCCGGGGTGAACGGACGGACGTCCGCCGCCAGGTCGAGGATCTGGAGCAGTTGCTTGCGCAGGATGCCTGCAACGCTCTGCGGGTCCTCGCCCCCGAGACTGCTCATCTGGTCGTAGAGCCGGACAAGCCCGCGCAGCAGCGGTGCCATCGCCTCGGTCAGTTCGCCCCCGCGCAGGCGGCTGTTCTCCGCGTGCAGGCGGTCGACGAGCTCGGCGTCATGCCGCCGCAGGCGGACGAGTTCGTCCACACTCTCGGCGAGCCGCTCCAGCACTAGCCGGTCGGCCGCGGCGGCGGCGGCAACGGCAGCAGCACTGTCCTCGGCGGCACCGTCGGCCCGGTCCGCGCTGGCGTCCGCGGCGTGCGTCGCGGCCGCGGAGCCGTCCGGACCGCGCACTCCCGGCAGCGCCGGGACGATGTCCGCCGTGTCCGGCATCTCGATCCCGCCGAACGCGGCCCCGGACGTCCGGGCATCAGACGTCCGGGCATCAGACGTCCCCACATCGAAGGCGCCGGAATCGAGGGTGTCGTCCGGGAGATCGACCGCGCCCGGCAGGCCCGGCCCGGTCAGGTCGCCCACCGGCCCCGGCGCCGGTGGACCGGCCACGGCGTGTTCCTCGGCTCTCCCAGGGGCGTCCCGGGCGTCACCTGCAGCGCCGTCGGCGTCGCTGCGGGAGTCAACGACCGGGTCGACGCGGCGCCGACCCGAAGGGCCGCCCCCGAGGATCTCGTAGTCGAGCAGATCGAACTCGTCCGCACGGGCGGTGTGGCCGCTGGCATGCTCCTCCTCGAGAGGCGCCTGCACCGTGGGCGGCGGACCGGCGTCGAAGGTCGGCGGGCTGTCACGCCGGAAGAAGTCGATCTTCTGGACGGGCAGCGGGGGGAGGCTCGGAGCGTTGGCCACACCGTCTGCGGAAGCCGGCCTGGCCGGGGCGGCCGGGGCTGCCGGGGCTGCCGGCGGCCCCGGTACCTCGACATCGGCGCGCGACGCGTCCAGGTAGGGGGCCGGATCAGCGTCCGGATCCGGGTAGTCGGCGCCGCCGTACTCCGCCCGGCCGTACGCCGGGCCGCCCGCGAACCCCGGGTCGGCCGGGTAGCCGCTGTCCGGGTACTCGGCGTCGGCGTTGACCGCGGTGGCGTCGTACTGGTCCGCCGCGCGGAAGTCCTCGGCCTGGTCCGCCGCGCGGAATTCCTCGGCCTGGTCCGCCGCGCGGAATTCCTCGGGCAGGTCGGCCCGGTGCCGGCTCTCGGCGCGGTCGAAGCGGGCAGCGCCGTCGTCATAGCCGCGGCTCTCGTAGCCGTCGGCGCGGTCGGCCCCGCCGGAACGGTCGTACCCGGGCGCGCGGTCGTATCCGTTGGCAGTCTGGTAGCCGTTGCCGTCCTGGTAGCTGTCGGCCGGGTCGTAGCCGGCCGGCGCGCGGTAGTCACCCCGCCCGGCGCGGTCGCCGGCGTAGCCGCCTGCGCCTTCGTAGCCTCCGGCGTCGCCCGGGCGGCTGCCGTCGCCGGAGCCGGTGTACTCCCTGGAGCGGGCGTACTCGCCCGAGCGGTAGTCGCCCTTGCCGGCGTAGTCGCCCTTGCCGGCGTAGCCGTCGGCACCCGGATAACCCTCAGCACCCCGATAACCCTCAGCGCCCGCATAGCCGTCGGCGGCGACGTAGCCACCGGCCTCACCGTAGCCGGCGGCCTCCGTCCCGTAGTCACCGTTGCCGGATCCGCCGTCGGTGCCGCCGTAGGCGCGGGTGCCGTCGTAACCGCCGCCCCCGGCATAACCGTCCGCCTCGCCGTAGCGGTCGGCCTCGACGTACCCGCCGGGCGCGGAGCGGTCCTCGGCGAGGCGATCGGCCCGCGGGTCCCCACGGCGGTCGCGGGCGCCGGGCATCTCGGGCATCTCGGGCCGGTCGAACTGGCCGGCCGTCTCGTACCCGCCGTCAGGCCCGGCCGGCAGCCGGTAGCCGGAATCCTGGTAGCCGCCACCGCGCGCCTCGGCTGGCGGGTACCCGGCGGCGGGGTACTCCTCGACCGGCGCCCCGTAGGGCGCGTCCGGGTACGCGGCGCGGAAGTCGGCCTCCGGGTCGCCGGCACCGCGGTCCGGCGGGCCGTACCCCGCACGTTCGTAGCTCTCGGGCGCGAACAGCGACTCCCGGCCGCCTGCGCCGGCGCGGCTGTCACCGCCGCGGCCGTCACCGCCGCGGCTGTCACCGGCGCGGCCGTCACCGCCGCCGCGAGATCCGTGGTCGCGCGGGCGGCGCGTGACCGGCACCGCGACGACGTAGCCCCGGGGACGCGGATGGCCGCCGGGGCCCGGATCCGTCCCGTCCTCCGTGTCGTACCAGGCGGGACCGCGGCCAGGCTGCTCCGCGTCACCGCGGCCAGGTCCGTCCGGCCCGGTGCCCGGCGGCTCGTCCACCTCGGGCACCGGGTCTGGCGCGAACCAGCGGTAGTTGGCCTCGTCCTGCTCCGCGCCCTGCTCGGCCGGGTCGGGAACCGCGCCCGAACGGCCCGCGCGAGAGGAACGGCGTGGCTGGAACATGGAGTAACGCCCTTCCCCTGCAGGCGACGGCACTGGATGGATCATCCCGGTGGGTCGGCCCGGCCCGGGTCACGGGAGCGGCCCGAGCCGGCACAGATCCGTTCTGTCGTTGCCTGTGCGCCCGGTCCAGAGCACAGCCTGCCCTCTTCGGGCGATCCGCTCAACTCCGGCCCGGTCCTGACCTTCCGGTCACTTCCGGCCAGCGGACCAGTTCAGTCCCCACCCGTAGGCGGTGTCCAGCTCCCGGTGGCCGCCCACGTACCGAACCTCGCGGCTGACGGTGAAGTCGTTGCCGGTGTTCGTGAGCAGGGCGATCGCGCACATCCGCGAACCACCGGCGCGCTCGTCGAGGCGCACCTCGATCGGCGCGCCCTGGGCCGGGGTCAGGGTCACCACGGCGTTCGCCTGGTCGAACGACGCGACGCCCTCGTAGATGAAGGCGAAAACCAGCAGCCGACGGATCTCCGCGACGCGGGACAGGTTGACGTGCAGGTTCTCGCCGCCCGCCGTCGCGCCGGTGCGGTCGTCGGCGTCGAGCTGGACGTAGGGCGGGTTGTCGAACGAGCCGAACGCGTTCCCCAGCGCCTGGACGACACCGGAGCGGCCGTCCGCCAGCTCGAACAGGCAGGCGAGGTCAAGGTCGATGCCGCCGCCCGCCGCGCTCAGCACGCGCTTGAGGAAGCCGCCCTTGCCCCCGCCGGAACCCGCGCTGTTCTGGTCCCAGTTGAGGTTGACGTGCAGGCGTCCGCCGCCGCCCTGCTTGCTCAGCGACACGCTCGGCGCGGACTTGGTCAGGGTCACCTTGCTCAGCGAAACCGGAGGCCCGGCCGCCGGCGCCGCGGGTCGTTTGTTGTAGTCGATTCCCATGATCCGCTCCTTTGCGGTTTGGCGGGTGTGGCGACAGCTGATGACAGTCAGCGACGGCAGACGTTGATTATCTCGAACGGTGGCCCCACGGAATCAGGACCCGGGAGAACGGGCCGGCGGGGCATGCGCGGAAGCACCGAACAGTCCGGATTCGTCCGTCAGGTCCGGGTTCCGATGACGGGCGCGTTCTCCTCGCCGTCACCGGCCGCGGCGGATACGCCAGGGCCGTCCCCGTCCCCGTCCCCGCTGTCGACGGCACTCGTGCCACCGCCTGCCGCCTTGCGCTGCATCGCGCGGTACCGGATCGACGACAGCAACGCCAACCCGATGAATCCGACACCGATCAGACCGGTGACGATCTCGTGCACCTCGGTCTCGATGGAGACGGCCAGGATGACGGCCAGCGCGCCGATCGCGTAGTGCGCTCCGTGCTCGAGATAGATGTACTCGCCCAGCGTTCCACGCCGGACCAGGTACACCGTGACCGATCGGATGTACATCGCACCGATACCGAGGCCGACCGCGATGATGAAGATGTTCTGTGAAATCGCGAAGGCACCGACAACGCCGTCGAACGAGAACGAGGCGTCGATCACCTCGAGGTAGAGGAACAGGAAGAACGCGGCACGACCGGTGGCGAGCACGACCTCGGGCGTACCGGTCCGGCGCTGCGGCGCCCCGCCCGCCGTGCTCTCGCCGGCCACGGCGCTGCCGGCGTCCGCCGCGCCCTCGTCGTCATCGTCGGCCTCGACTCCGACCCCGCGGGCCTCGAAGAACTCACCCAGCCCGCGTACGCCCAGGTAGGTGGCAAGACCGGCGACGCCGGCCGTCAGCACCTGCTGGGTGTGATCGCCGGAGAACGCCTCGGCGACGACGAGCAGCGCGACCAGCCCGGTCACGACGGGCAGCACGTCGAGCTGCCCGGCCTTGCGGAAGGGCTCCTCCAGCCGCTTCAGCCACTGGATGTCACGTTCCGGGTCGAACATGAAGTCCAGGAAGATCATGAAAAGGAAGATCCCGCCGAACGCGGCGATCGAGGGGTGCGCCTCGTGCAGCCGGGCCGCGTACTCGGCCTCGTCGTTCAGTGCGAGGTCGAAGACCTCCACCGGGTTCAGGTGCGCGGTCAGCGCCACGATGGCGATGGGGAACACCAGCCGCATGCCGAAGACGGCGATGATGATGCCGACGCTCAGAAAGATCCGCTGCCAGAACTCGCTCATCCGGCCGAGAATCGTCGCGTTGATCACAGCGTTGTCGAACGACAGGCTGATCTCCAGGACCGCCAGAATCGCGACGATCGCCGCGGCGTCGGCGCCGCCGATGACGCCTGCCGCGGCGATCCCGATCACTGTGATCGCGATGGACCAGCCGAAAATCCGAAGTGCGTGCACTGCTGGGGAACACCTCCCGGACCGGCTCGCGATGTTCCGACAGGCATTCGCGACGGGGACCGCGGTCCGTACCGGCCCCACCACTTACAGATCACCGCGCTGTCGCCGGACACTGGGTCCAGTTCACCGGGCTGTGCCGGCCGTGTGGTCGAGCGCATCGTATTAAGACGCGGCCCCGGGGACACGACCGAAATCTGACGGACATCGGCTCTGGCCTGCTCCGTCCGCCACGGCTATGGCGAGATCACACCCTGGTGGGCACCGGCGTACCCCGGCTGGACGGCACGACAGCACCGTCCACTCGACAGCACGGCCCGCACGATGGCACGAGCCGGACGGACCCGCGCAGCTCCGCGGATCCGCGGAGAGCGGGGCGGGCCCGCACGGACCGCGACCGGCCGCGCCCGGGACCGCCACCGCGACCGGCGGACCGGTCAGACGTTGACTCCGTAGTCACGGGCGATGCCCGCGAGCCCGGAGGCGTAGCCCTGGCCGACCGCGCGGAACTTCCACTCCGCGCCGTGCCGGTAGACCTCACCGAAGACCATGGCGGTCTCGGTCGAGGCGTCCTCGGTCAGGTCGTAGCGCGCGATCTCGGACTGGTTGGCCGCGTTCACCACCCGGATGAAGGCGTTGCGCACCTGGCCGAAGCTCTGCGAGCGGTTGTCCGCGTCGTAGATCGAGACCGGGAAGACGATCTTGTCGATCTCGGCCGGCAGGCCGACGAGACTGACGTTGAGCTTCTCGTCGTCACCCTCGCCCTCACCGGTCAGGTTGTCGCCCTGGTGCTCGATGGCGCCCTCCGGGCTCTTCAGGTTGTTGAAGAAGATGAAGTGCCCGTCCGAGACGACCTTGCCGTCGGCCCGACACGCGATGGCGCTGGCGTCCAGGTCGAAGTCGTCGCCGGTGGTCGTCCGCACGTCCCAGCCGAGACCGACGACGATGTTGGTGAGACCGGGCGCCTCCTTGGTCAGCGAAACGTTGCCGCCCTTGCTGAGGCTGACTCCCACTGCTCCTCCAGTTTCGATGTTTCGATGTTCAGGGTCGATGTTCAGGTCGGGTTCGGGGTTCGGATCATCGGCGGACCGGGCCCGTGTCGGCCCGCCGCCTGTCAGGCGCGCCGCACGCCAGGCTCGCCGGACACGTGCGTCAGGCTCCCCACGACACCCGGTCGCCGCCCGGCCGCCCCCACAGCCAGACCGGACCGGTCGTGCACAGGCCGCGCCACCCGGGCGAACGGGCGGCGGCAGCCTACTGCGTCACACTTCACGCCGAAGGCCCCACGCGGGCTCGGAGTGTCCGCCGCCCACCCACGCCGGCACGCGGAGTGCCCACGGACGTCACATGGCCGGCCCGCCGCGCCCGCGGCCGCGCACCGGCCGGGGCACGGCGAAGCCGAGCGGGTGGCCCCGGGCGAGGCGAACACGCGCGAGGGCGGCGGCCCCGGCGGCCGTACTGTCCCCTTGCCACAGCCCCGGCCACGCCTCCCCGTGCGGTGCATCGCCCGGCCCGGTGCGGTTGCGCTCCGGTGCGCCAGCCGATGAGTGTGGGTGTTCAGCAGTTCCTGTGCGACAGTTCCGTGCCCAGCGAGACGAACGGCAGCTCGACGAAGTTCCCTGATCGATGAGCGTGCCACCACCGAAGGTCCATCGATGTCCAGAAGGTCTGTCACGTCGCCGACACATCACCCGGCTGCGGAGTGACACCGCCAGCCCGATGGGCACACCGYCAGAAATGGGTGCCAGGGCGGATCGCGACGACCTCGGCGCGGCCCGCGCCAGACACCCACCAGTCACCCAACAAGATCAACACAAGCAATATCGACGGCGGAGGGTTAACGACCCCGGCAAGCCGGGAACATCGGTCAGGACCGTAACCATCCGGACAGCACGGCCAGACACACCGTGGAAACAACGCAGACCCATCCGGTGGTTGCATGCAGTTCACGTGGCGGTGTCATCGAACGCCATGTGCAGGGTCGACCATTGAGTCGTGGTTCGTCTGGATAAGGTCCCCATGATGATCGGACGTTCAGTAGGCCGGGTTGTCATCTCCGACGTGCGCCCGGTCGTCTCCTGTGGCCAGTGGCCGTCGCGGGCGGTAGAGGGCGAAACCCTCACCGTCAGCGCAACGGTCTTCCGTGAAGGTCATGACCTGATCGGAGCAAATGTCGTCTTTTCCGGGCCCGACGGTCAGGGTGCTCCGTTCACACGGATGATCATGACTGGTGCGGGCACGGACCGTTACGAGACCGATCTCGTCATGGGCCGTGAAGGCCTGTGGGGCTATCGCGTCGAGGCCTGGGCCGACCCCGTCGCCACCTGGCGCCACGGCATCGAGCTCAAGGTCGGTGCCGGCCAGTCCGTCGACGAGCTCGCCGTGGACTTCGAGGACGGTGCCCGGCTGCTCCTCCGCGCGCTGCCCGGCGTCCCGGAGTCGCGGCGGGCCGAGGTCGCCCGGGCGGTGGCCGCCCTGCGCGACGACAGCCGCACCGACCCGCACGAGCGCATCGCGCTGGCCTGCGCGCGGGAACTGGCCGTCCTGCTGGACGCCCACCCGCTGCGTGAGCTGGTCACCCGCTCGCCGCTGTACCGCGTCTGGGTCGACCGGAAGCGGGCGCTGTACGGCAGCTGGTACGAGCTCTTCCCCCGCTCGGAAGGGGCCAGCCTGGACCCGCCGCGCTCGGGGACGTTCCTGACTGCCGCCGAGCGGCTGCCCGCCGTCGCGGCGATGGGCTTCGACGTGGTCTACCTGCCACCGATCCACCCGATCGGCGAGGTGAACCGCAAGGGCCCCAACAACACACTCGTCACCGGCCCCGACGACCCCGGTTCGCCGTGGGCCATCGGCAGTGTGCACGGCGGCCATGACGCCGTGCACCCCGACCTGGGGACACTGGACGACTTCGACCTCTTCGTCGCGCGGGCCCGTTCCCTCGGCATGGAGGTGGCGCTCGACCTGGCGCTGCAGTGCGCTCCGGACCATCCCTGGGCCAAGCACCATCCGGAATGGTTCGTCGTCCGCAGCGACGGCTCCATCGCTTACGCGGAGAATCCGCCAAAGAAGTATCAGGATATTTACCCCCTGAACTTCGATGCGGATCCGATCGGGATTTACCACGAGATCCTGCGCGTGGTCCGCTTCTGGACCGCCCGCGGCGTGCGCATCTTCCGCGTCGACAATCCGCACACCAAGCCGGTCGAGTTCTGGGAGTGGCTCATCGGCCAGGTCAAGGCGACCGAGCCGGACGTCCTGTTCCTCGCGGAGGCGTTCACCCGACCCGCGATGATGCACAGCCTCGCCAGGGTCGGCTTCACCCAGTCGTACACCTACTTCACCTGGCGCAACGAACGCCCGGAGCTGGAGGAGTACGCGCGGGAGCTGGTCGACTCGGCCCACTACATGCGGCCGAACTTCTTCGTCAACACGCCGGACATTCTGCCGGAGTACCTCCAGCGCGGCGGGCCCGCCGCGTTCCGGATCCGCGCCGTGCTCGCGGCCATGCTCTCCCCCACCTGGGGGGTGTACGCGGGGTACGAGCTGTACGAGAACGACCCGGTGCGGGCCGGCAGCGAGGAGTACCTCGACTCGGAGAAGTACCAGTACCGGCCGCGGGACTGGGCCGGCGCCGAGCGGGCCGGCCGCTCGCTCGCGCCGTACCTCACCCGGCTGAACCAGATCCGGCGTGCCCACCCGGCCCTGCACTGGCTCCACAACCTGCGGATCCACCAGTCGGACGCGCCCGAGATCATGGTGTTCTCGAAGCGGCTCACCGCCGCGGCGTCGGCCGCGGCCGACGCCGCGGATCCGACCCTCACCCCGGCAGTGGCGGCCGCATCGGGCCGGGCCACCGCCGCCACGTCCATCCCCGACCACCTCGGCCCCGGTGACGACCTCGTGATCGTCGTCGTCAACCTTGACCCGCATACGGCCCGGGAGACCACGGTGCGACTGGACATGCCCTCCCTCGGGCTCGACTGGGGTGACGCCTTCGAGGCGCACGACGAGATCACGGGCGCCACCTACCAGTGGGGCCGGGACAACTACGTCCGCCTGGAGCCGAGCGAGCCCGCGCACGTCCTGACCGTGCGACGCTTGCCGTGAGCGCCGCGGAGCCCTTCACCGAAGAGGCCCTGCGCCTGCCGTCGGTTCCCGCCGCGGCGAGAACCGACGGGGCCGACCCGGGCCCGCCGGTGACCCCACACGACCCGCAGTGGTTCAAGCGGGCGGTGTTCTACGAGGTCCTGGTGCGCGGCTTCGCCGACTCCAACGGCGACGGCACCGGCGACCTGCGCGGGCTGGTCAGCAAACTGGACTACCTGGAATGGCTCGGCGTCGACTGCCTGTGGCTGCTGCCGATCTACTCCTCACCGCTGCGCGACGGCGGCTACGACATCGCCGACTACTTCCAGATCCTGCCGGAGTTCGGCGACCTGGGTGACTTCGTGAACCTCGTCGACGAGGCACACAAGCGCGGCATCCGGATCATCGCCGACCTGGTGATGAACCACACCTCGGACGAGCACCCCTGGTTCCAGGCCTCCCGCTCGGACCCGGACGGCCCCTACGGGGACTTCTACGTCTGGTCCGACACCGACGAGAAGTACCCGGACGCCCGGATCATCTTCGTCGACACGGAGAAGTCGAACTGGACCTGGGACCCGGTGCGCGGCCAGTACTACTGGCACCGCTTCTTCTCCCACCAACCCGACCTGAACTATGACAACCCGGACGTCCAGGAGGCGATGCTGGAGGTCCTGCGCTTCTGGCTCGACCTCGGCCTCGACGGCTTCCGGCTGGACGCCGTGCCCTACCTGTACGTGCGTGAGGGCACGAACGGGGAGAACCTGCCGGAGACCCACGAGTACCTGCGCCGGGTCCGCAAGGAGATCGACGCCAAGTACGCCGACCGGGTCATGCTCGCCGAGGCGAACCAGTGGCCGTCGGACGTCGTGCAGTACTTCGGCAACGACGACGAGTGCCACATGGCGTTCCACTTCCCGCTGATGCCGCGCATCTTCATGGCGGTGCGCCGGGAGTCGCGCTACCCGATCTCGGAGATCCTGGCGCAGACCCCGGAGATACCCCCGAACTGCCAGTGGGGCATCTTCCTGCGCAACCACGACGAGCTGACCCTGGAGATGGTCACCGACGAGGAGCGGGACTACATGTACGCCGAGTACGCGAAGGACCCGCGTATGAAGGCGAACATCGGGATCCGCCGCCGGCTCGCCCCGCTGCTGGACAACAGCCGCGACCAGATGGAGCTGTTCACCGCGCTCCTCCTCTCCCTGCCCGGCAGCCCGGTGCTGTACTACGGCGACGAGATCGGCATGGGCGACAACATCTACCTCGGCGACCGGGACGGTGTGCGAACCCCGATGCAGTGGTCCCCGGACCGCAACGCCGGGTTCTCGACCACCGATCCGGCCCGGCTGTACCTGCCGGTGATCATGGATCCGGTGTACGGCTACCAGGCGCTGAACGTCGAGGCCGAGCAGCGCATGTCGACCTCGTTCCTGTCCTGGACGAAGCGGATGATCGAGGTCCGCAAACGGCACCCCGTGTTCGGGCTGGGCACCTACGAGGAGCTCGGAGCATCGAACCCGTCGGTGTTCGCGTTCGTCCGCGAGTTCGGGGACGACCGGGTGCTGTGCGTTGCGAACCTCTCCCGGTTCGCGCAGCCCGTCGAGCTCGATCTGCGGCGGTTCACCGGGCTGGTGCCCGTCGAGCTGCTCGGCCGGGTCCATTTTCCGCCGGTCGGCGAGCTGCCGTATCTGCTGACTCTGCCTGGACACGGTCATTACTGGTTCGCGCTGACGAGTTCGGGGGAATTCACGACTTAGGCGGGCCGGCGGGCCGCGCCTTGATCTTCGTGTGGGCCGCCGTCACGATGAGGTCTGCCGGCCCACACGCTCACGCACGGATCGCGCGGCATGTCGGTCCCGCCCGAGCGGTGGCCGGAAGGCCGCGCCGACGACGACGCGGCAGCGACAGCGACGCGCAGGGAGGTCGAGCATGACGGACCACTCCGAGCTCACGGCCCTGCTCTCGGACTGGCTGCCCCGGCAGCGATGGTTCGCGGGCAAGGGCCGGGCCGGCGGGCAGCTGCGCGTCGAACAGGACATCCGGCTCACGCTGGACGCGCATGCGAAGGCCGTGCTGCGCCTGCTCGTGATCAAGGTCAGCTACGACGACGGCGGTCCCAGCGACTACTACCAGGTCCCGGTGGTGATCCGGGACGACTCCCCGTTCGGCCACGAGGGCTTCCTGATCGGCGAGTCGTCGTCGGGCATCGTCTACGACGGCCTGCGCGACGCCGACGGCAACGCCGCCCTGCTGACCTACCTGCGGCGCGGCGCGAGCCGCGAGGGCCTGACCGCGACCGCGGTGGAGACCCTGGAGGACCTGACCGCCCGCCCGGTCGGCGCGGAGCAGTCGAACACCTCGGTCGTCTACGGCGAGGCCTACATCCTGAAGGTGTTCCGCCGGCTGTGGCCCGGGATGAACCCGGACCTGGAGATCACCCAGGTGCTGGCCCGGGCCGGCAGCGGTCACGTGGCGCGCCCGGTCGCCTGGCTGAGCGGGCAGCTCTCCGGCGTCCCCACCACCTTCGCGTTCATGCAGGACTACCTGCGGACCGGCGCCGAGGGCTGGCTGTTGGCCCTGGCCAGCGTGCGCGATCTGTACGCCGAGGGTGATCTGCACGCCGACGAGGTCGGAGGCGACTTCGCCGCCGAGGCCGAGCGCCTCGGCGCCGCCACCGCCCAGGTCCACCGCGACCTGGCGGGCGCGCTGCCGACCCGGCCGGCCGACGCCGCCACCCTCGGCGCGGTCGCCGACTACCTGCACCAGCGGCTCGACGGCGCACTGGCCGCCGTGACCGAGCTGGCACCGTTCGAGACGGCGCTGCGGACCGCCTACGACGCCGTCCGCGGCATCGAGCATCCGGCGCCGTTCCAGCGCATCCACGGCGATCTGCACCTCGGGCAGGTACTTCGGGTCGAGTCCGGGTGGGTGCTGTTCGACTTCGAGGGCGAGCCGGCCCGGCCGGTGCCCGAGCGCACCGTGCTCGAGTCCCCGCTGCGGGACGTCGCCGGCATGCTCCGGTCGTTCGACTACGCCGCCCAGTCGATGCTGCTCGAGCGCCAGGACGAGCCGGCGCTGGCCTACCGTGCGCTGGAGTGGGCCGACCACAACCGGGACGCGTTCTGCCGCGGCTACGGCGCCCGCTCCGGCACCGACCCGCGCGACGAGGGTGCCCTGCTGAACGCCTTCGAACTGGACAAAGCCGTGTACGAGGTGCTGTACGAGGCACGCCACCGGCCCGGTTGGATCGGCATCCCGCTGCGCTCGGTGGAGCGGCTCACCGGCGATCCTGAACAGCAACGCGCCCAGCCGGCTGTGCGGGCGTCGGATGAGGGCGCGCAGTAGCCCGTCGGGCGGGGTGTCGCGACGGCGGGCACGGTGGTGACCGCGGCAGCGCCCGCGGCGCCCGGCGGGAGGGGTCATCGATGACGATGCCCTGACGACGAGAGAGGGACAGGTGGCCGTAGTGGACGATCCCCGCGACATCGGGCGGGCCGGGTCCGTGAACGGGCTCCCGGACGCGGTGCGCCTGACGAGATTCGCCGACACCGCGGTCGCGGACCGGCCCGGCACGGCCGACTCCGCCGACCCGGCACGGCCGGCCGACCCCGCCGGCACGCGCGCGCCGGCCGCCGCGGCGTCACCGGCCGGCGCGCCCCCGGCCGACCTGCCGCGGGAGGAACTGGACCGCCTTGTCGGCGGCGCGCACCACAACCCGCACGGCATCCTCGGGCCGCACCCCAGCGGAGCGTGGACGGTGCTGCGTGCGCTGCGCCCCGACGCGACGTCCGTCGACGTGCTCGTGGACGGCGAGCGTCACCCCATGGCCCGGCTGCACAGCGGCGGGGTCTTCGGCGTCGCACTGCCCGGCCGCACCTCCGACACCGGCGTCCCCGACTACCGGTTCGAGGTGACCTACCCGGACTCCACCCACCTCGTCGACGACCCGTACCGCCACGCGCCGACCCTCGGCGAGGTCGACCTGCACCTGATCGGTGAGGGCCGGCACGAGCAGCTCTGGACGGTCCTCGGCGCGCAGGTACGCCGTCTGCGCGCGCCCGGGAGCGACGTCGAGGTGTCCGGGGTCAGCTTCGCCGTCTGGGCGCCGAACGCCCGGGGTGTGCGCGTGATCGGCGACTTCGACTTCTGGGACGGCCGCGCGCTGCCGATGCGGGTGCTGGGGACGTCCGGCGTCTGGGAGCTGTTCGTGCCCGGGGTCGGCGTGGGCACCCGCTACAAGTACGAGATCCTCGGCGCCGACAGCGTCTGGCGGCAGAAGGCCGACCCGATGGCCTTCGCCACCGAACGCCCGCCGGCCACTGCCAGCGTGGTGCACGAGTCGGACCACACCTGGCAGGACGCGGCCTGGCTGCAGCGCCGGGCGAGCACCGCCTGGCACGCCTCGCCGGTCAGCATCTACGAGGTCCACCTCGGCTCGTGGCGGCGCGGCCTGAGCTACCGGGAACTCGCCGAGCAGCTCGTCGAGTACGTCGTGGAGAACGGCTTCACCCACGTCGAGTTCCTCCCGGTCGCCGAGCATCCGTTCGGCGGCTCCTGGGGCTACCAGGTCACCTCCTACTACGCCCCGACGTCCCGCTTCGGGAGTCCGGACGATCTACGCTTCCTCATCGACGCCCTGCATCTCGCGGGCATCGGCGTGATCGTCGACTGGGTGCCCGCCCACTTCCCGCGGGACACCTTCGCACTCGCCCGCTTCGACGGCACCCCGCTCTACGAACACCCCGACCCCCGCCGCGGCGAACAGCCGGACTGGGGCACCTACGTGTTCGACTTCGGCCGGCGCGAGGTGCGCAACTTCCTGGTCGCCAACGCGCTGTACTGGCTGGAGGAGTTCCACGTCGACGCGCTGCGGGTCGACGCGGTCGCCTCGATGCTCTATCTGGACTACTCCCGCCCCTCCGGCGAGTGGACGCCGAACCGGCACGGTGGCCGGGAGAACCTGGAGGCCGTCGAGTTCCTGCAGGAGGTCAACGCCACCGTCTACCGGGTGGTGCCCAGCGCCATGATGATCGCCGAGGAGTCCACGGCCTGGCCGGGGGTGACCCGCCCGACCCATCTCGGTGGCCTCGGCTTCGGGTTCAAGTGGAACATGGGCTGGATGCACGACACCCTCGACTACACGTCCCGGGCGCCGGTCTTCCGCACCTACCACCACCACCAGATGACGTTCTCGATGATGTACGCCTACTCCGAGAACTTCATCCTGCCGTTCAGCCACGACGAGGTCGTGCACGGCAAGGGCTCGCTGCTGCGCAGGATGCCGGGCGACCGGTGGGCGCAACTGGCCAACCTGCGGTGCCTGTACGGCTACATGTGGGCCCACCCGGGCAAGCAGCTGCTGTTCATGGGCTGCGAGTTCGGCCAGGACAACGAGTGGAACGAGGGCACCACCCTCGACTGGCACCTGCTGGACGACCCGGGGCACGCCGGGATCGCCCGTCTCGTCCAGGACCTCAACCACACCTACCGGGCGAATCCGACGCTGTGGGAGCGTGACACCGATCCCAGCGGCTTCTCCTGGATCGACGCGAACGACGCGGAGAGCAACGTCTTCGCGTTCGCCCGCTGGTCGGAACACGGCAACCAGGTTCTGGCCTGCGTGACGAACTTCGCCGGCGTCGGCCACGTCGACTACCGGCTCGGCTTCCCGTTCGCTGGCCGCTGGCGGGAGGTGCTCAACACCGACGCGGCCGAGTACGGCGGCGGCGGCATGGGCAACTTCGGCGCGGTGACCGCGGTACCGGAACCGTCGCACGGCCTGCCGGCCTCGGCGACGCTGGCGCTGCCGCCGCTCGGCACGCTCTGGTTCCGCTACGAGCCGGAGGAGCCGTCGGCGCTTCCCACCGGCCCCGACGACTGACAGACCACGCCTGTCAGATCAGCGCTCCTGGCGGCCGGCTCTGCCCCCGCTGCCCCCGCTGCCCCCGCTGCCCCCGCCCGCCAGTCGTGACGACTGGCGGGCGGCGGGGGCGGGGCCGTTTCGCGCGACCGCCGATCACACGGGGAAAGGTCGGCGGCTCAGAACAGGGCCGCGGCGAGCGCCCGCCGGGCCGGGGCGACCGCGGGCTCGTCGTCACCGAGCGCCTGGAAGAGCCCGACCAGGTGGGCGCGCACCTTCTCCCGGTCGTCCCCGGAGGTGCGGCGGATCAGCTCCACCAGCCGGCCGAAGGCCGTGGCCGGGTCGCCCTGGGCAACCGTCAGGTCGGCCACCGCCAGACCGGCCTCCACGTCGTACGGATCCGCGGCCAGCCGCTCGCGCAGCCAGGCCGTGTCGTAACCGCCGACCCGGCGCAGCAGCTCGACCCGGGCCAGCCCGATGGTCGCCTCCGGATCGGCGGGCGACTCGGCCAGCTGAGCCCGGAAGGCCTCGGCCGCCGAGTCCAGGTCGCCCTGGGCCATCGCCTCCTGGGCGGCGGCCAGGTGCGGCGGCGGCTCCGCCCCCGCCGCGGCGCCGCCGAGGTCGCCGACCGCGCTGAGCAGCTGGTCGAGCCAGCTGCGGACCTCGCGCTCAGGCACCGCGCCGGTGAACTCGCCGACGATCCGGCCGCCGACGACGGCTTTGACCGCCGGGATGCCCTGTACCTGCGCGGCCTGCGCGAGACCGGGATTGGCGTCCACGTCGATCTTGGCGAGGATCCACTGGCCGCCGTCGGCCACCGCCAGGCGCTCCAGCACCGGGCTGAGCTGCTTGCACGGCCCGCACCACTCCGCCCAGAAGTCGAGGACGACCGGCACTTCCATGGACCGGTCCACCACCTCGGTGGTGAACGTCGCCTCCGTCACATCGATGACGACGGGACCGGTGGCGACGCCCGGCTGGCCGCCGGAGCCGCCCGGCCCGCCCGCCGGGGGGGTGCCGGGACGCCCCGCCGGGGGCGGCGGTGCGGCGGGCTTGGGATCGAGGGGCACGGCGCCGGCCAGCCGCAGACCGCCAAGTGACTCGGGCATTCGGCCCGGCCCGCCCCTGCGCGGCGAGCCGGGGGGGACAGGTGACCTCCGCTGCATGGTCCCATCGTTACACCCGGCGGATGAACCTCGGGCGCCACCGGTCGACTTTTTCCCACGTGGCCCTCACCCAGCCGAGCGCACGGGCGCTCCGCCGGGTGACCGGCCACCCGGCAGAAGCGGCGCCCGAACGCCGACGGGACGGGCCGGGCAGCGGCCTMAGTCGCCCGAAAGGTGCCGTTCGATGCTGGCCACCTTGTCGTGCAGCGCGTCGGTGACACCGGGCCGAATGTCGGCCTTGAGCACCAGGCTGACCCGCCCGCCGCCGGCCGCGGCCGCCTCAGCCGCCCGCCGCACGACGTCCATGACCTCGGCCCACTCGCCCTCGACCAGGGTGAACATCGCGTTGGTCTCGTTGGGGAGCCCCGAGTCGCGCACGATCCGGACGGCCTCGGCGACCGCGGCCGCGACACCCTCGCCGGCCCCGATGGGAGTGACGCTGAAGGCAACAAGCATGCGACAGGCGTACCACGCGGGACGGCGCCGCCGATGYGGTCCCGATGTGGCCCGACCGGGCGACGCTCTCCCACCTGGGACACCACCTGCGCGACGATGACGTCACCAGATGTAAACGGGACGCGCGAATCAACCCGCCCGAGCCAAGCCCGGGACAACGCCCGCAGACGGTACGCCCTACCATGACCCGCCGTGGGGTGGATGCAGTTTTATGACGAGACAGACGAGGCATAGGTGGGGCTGACTACCCTCCTCGAGACGCTGACGGACCTGGTGGTGATCGTCGGTGCGGACGGGCGTGTCCGGGAGCTGAGCGCCGGTGCGCGCGCGTTCCTGGGAGAGCGCGTCGGTGCGGCACCGCAGCTGCACGAGCTCTCCGGCGTGGTCGAACCCACCTGCCGGGCGGAGCTCGCCAGCCCGGTGTCCCAGGCGCTGACCCGCGGCGGGGTGTGGCGGGGCACCGTCTGGCTGGTGGACGGCGCCGGCATCGTGGCGCCGTACGCGGTGACGGCCAGGCTGGACCCGGCTGGCGGCATCGTCATCGTCGCCCGCGACACCGTCGACGCCCGCGCGCGCGGCGCCGCCGAGGCCGAGTCGCGGTCGAAGGACGAGTTCGTCGCCCGGCTCGGCCACGAGCTGCGCACGCCACTCAACGCCATGCTGGGCTTCGCCCAGCTCATGGAGCTCGAGCCGCTGACGCCCGACCTGCACGAGGACGTCGAGCGCATCATCACCGGCGGTCGGCACATGCAGGCCCTGATCGACGATGTCCTGGATCTGGCGCGGCTGCGCGCCGGGCGGGGCGACATCAACAAGGGCCCGGTGAACGTCCTGGACATCGTCCAGGGCGTGGTGGAGCTGGTCGAGCCGCTGGCGGAGCGGCGCGGCATCCGGCGGATCATCCATCCCGCCCGGCCGCTGATCGCGGACGCGGACCGCCGCCGGCTGTGGCAGGTGCTGCTCAACCTGATCGGCAACGCGCTGAAGTACGGCCGCGAGGGCGGGAACGTCCGGGTCGGCATCGTCCCGGTGACGGGCTCGCGCCTGCGCATCGAGGTGGAGGACGACGGCGTCGGGCTGTCGCCGGCCTCGCTGTCCCGGCTGTTCCGCCCGTTCGAGCGCCTCGGGGCGGAGGACACCGGGGTCGAGGGCAGCGGCCTCGGCCTGGCCCTCTCGCACGCGCTGGTGACGGCGATGGGCGGCGTGCTGACCGTGGCCAGCCGGCCCGGGGTGGGCAGCGTGTTCGCGGTGGTCCTCGACGCGGTGGACGTTCGTTACGACCACAGTGAGGACGACGCGGGCGAACTGGCCGGCGAGGGGCAGCTCGAGCCGGGCGGCCTGCGGGTGGTCCACGTCAGCGGTGATCCGGGGCTGCGCGAGCTCGTCACCGACACCCTGGCGAGCGCGCTGGGGGCGGACACGATCAGCGTGCCGCGCGGGGCTCTGGCGGTCGAGGCCATCCGGCGGGCCCGCCCGTCGCTGGTGCTGCTCGACCGGGACATGCCGGACGTCGCCGCGGTCGACCTGCTCCCCCGCCTCGCCGCGGACCCGGTGGCCGGCATGGTGCCGGCGTTCGTCCTGACCTCGGATGCCGACCCGGACGAGTGGACCCGCCTGCGCCGCGCGGGCGCCGCCCACGTGCTCGGCATGCCCCTGGACGTCACGACGCTGGTCGCCGCCACCTCCCAGCTCACCGCCTCCTGAGCCGGACGGTCTCCAGTGCCGTGACCGGCACTGGAGCAGCGCCCCCGCGGCTGGTCCTGCTTGCGCCCTGAAAGGGGCTGTAGGGCCCGCTGAGGGGCGGATGTCAGCTGCCGACGGTCCGGGACCGAGGCAGCTCGCGCAGCAGCGTGTCGGCGGCCGTGTAGGGATCAAGCCGACCCTCGGTCACCGCCTCGGCCAGGCGGGCCAGGCGTCCGCCCTCATCGAGGGCCCCGAGGCGGGCGCGTAGCCCGGCCAGGGCGATCTGGGAGATCTCCTCGCCGGCCCGCCGCAGCCGGCGGCGGGCCAGCTCTCCGCTCTCCTCCAGCCAGCTGTGGTGGCGACCGATCGCCGCCACCAGCTCGGGCAGGCCCTGCCCGGTGACCGCCTCCAGCCGCAGCACCTCGGGCCGCCAGCCGTCAGGCGAGCCGGTCGCGGTGCCTGCCCGGGAGTCCGACCCGGACATCCGGATGGCCGCCGCGAGATCGCGGCAGGTGTGGTCGGCCCCGGGCCGGTCCGCCTTGTTGACGACCAGCAGGTCGGCGATCTCCATGATCCCGGCCTTGGCCGCCTGGATGCCGTCGCCCATTCCCGGCGCGATCAGCACCAGCGTGGTGTCGGCGAGCGAGGCGATGTCCACCTCCGCCTGGCCGACCCCGACGGTCTCGACCAGCACGACGTCGAAGCCGGCGGCGTCGAGCACGCGCAGCGCCTGCGGCGTGGCCCAGGACAGCCCCCCGAGGCTGCCTCGGGTCGCCAGCGACCGGACGAAGACGCCGGGATCGGTGGCGTGCTCGACCATCCGCACCCGGTCGCCGAGCAGCGCCCCGCCGGTGAACGGCGAGCTGGGGTCGATCGCGAGCACCCCGACCCGCAGGCCCTGCGCCCGGTACGCGCCGACCAGCGCGGACGTCGACGTCGACTTGCCCACCCCGGGCGCGCCGGTCAGCCCGACGACCCGGGCACGGCCGGTGTGCGGGGCGAGCAGCGCGCTGACCTCCCGAAGAGCGGCGGACTCGTGCTCGACGAGCGAGATCAGCCGGGCCACCGCGCGGCGGTCACCCGCCAGCGCGGCGGCGGTGAGCTCCGCCGGGCCGGGGCGGGCGGGCCGCGGGCGGGAGTCGCCCTCCCGCGCCGCTGGCCTCACCCCGGCGGAGCCGGTGCTCACGCCGGGACGCGCAGCACCAGGGCGTCGCCCTGGCCGCCACCGCCGCACAGCGCGGCCGCGCCGACACCGCCGCCGCGGCGCTGCAGCTCCAGCGCCAGCGCCAGCGCGATGCGGGCCCCGGACATGCCGACCGGGTGCCCCACCGCGATCGCGCCGCCGTTGACGTTGGTGATGTCGGCGCTGATCCCCAGCTCGCGGATCGACTGGATGCCGACCGCGGCGAACGCCTCGTTGATCTCGACGAGATCGAGGTCGGCCGGGGTGAGCTTCTCCTTGGCCAGGGCGGCCTTGATGGCCTCGGCCGGCTGCGACTGCAGGGAGTTGTCCGGGCCGGCGACGTAGCCGGCGTGGCCGATCTCGGCCAGGATCGGCAGGCCCAGCTCCTCGGCCTTGGCCCGGCTGGTGACGATCACCGCAGCGGCACCGTCGGAGATCTGGGAGGCGTTGCCGGCGGTGATCGTCCCGCCGTCGCGGAAGGCGGCGCGCAGCTTCGCGAGGCCCTCCGCGGTGGTGTCGCCGCGAACGCCCTCGTCGGCGCTGACGATGATCGGCTCACCGCGGCGCTGCGGCACCTCGACCGGCACGATCTCGTTCTCGAACAGCCCGTTCTTCGCCGCGGCGGCGGCGCGCTGGTGCGACAGGGCGCTGAACTCGTCCTGCTCGGCGCGCGTGATGCCGTAGCGGGCGTTGTAGCCGTCGGTGACGGTGCCCATCGAGACCTGGTCGAACCCGCAGGTCAGCGCGTCGGCCGCGATGGAGTCGGTGACGGTGGTGTCGCCGTACTTCACGCCCGGGCGCAGCGCCGGGATCAGGTGCGGCGCGCGGGTCATCGACTCCATGCCGCCGGCGACGACGATGTCGAACTCACCCTGGTTGATGTAGGCGTCGGCGAGCGCGATGGCGTTCAGGCCGGACAGGCAGACCTTGTTGAGCGTCATGGCCGGCACGGTCAGCGGCACGCCGGCCTTCGCGGCGGCGTGCCGGGCGGCCGCCTGGCCGGCGCCGGCCTGGATCACCTGACCCATGATCACGTACTGGACCGCCTCGGGGGACAGCCCGGCCCGCTTCAGCGCGCCCGCGATGGCGATGCCGCCGAGCTCGACCGCGGTGAAGTCCTTGAGGGCGCCGGAGAGCTTGCCGACGGGGGTGCGGGCACCGGCCACGATGACAGAACCAGGCATGGACGCCTCCTCGGGATCACGGGTACCGGTTCACGCGGTACCGGCCCGCCACGGTTTCCCCGTGGTGCGCGGACCGTGTCGGGCTCGCACCACGGCCTGCCGGGTGGGGGGAAACAGAAAACTCTCCCATCCACAATAACGTGATCTTGGTTCCGGCGCCGGGGTCGCAGGCCGTCAGAAGGGTGCCTGGCGGCACCGATGTGACGAACATCCCCCGACAGGGCCCGGACCGGCTCCGCGGCCGGGGCCAGCGGGCCGGCCGCGGCCGCGTCGGTCAGGAGGCCTCGGAGTCGGGAGACCGCGGGGTCAGGAGAGGGTGCCGCAGGCCGCGATGAACGGGGAGTTGRCACTCGTGACGGTCAGCTGGCCGGGAACCGGGGCTCCGGTGGGGACCACCCCGTCCGGCGTGATCTGGACGGCCGTCGTGACGATCTGGAACTCGGCGCCGTCCGACGACGTCCCCGAGATGATCCGCAGCCCGTTCTCGTCGCAGCGGAAGCCGGAGCCGGTGGTGCCCGTCGCCCCGGCCGCGAGGCGCAGGCCGGGCGCAGGCGTCGCCTGTGCGAGGTCACCGCGGGCGGCGTAGCGCAGCAGGGCGTACTCGGTGACGCTGTCGCGACTCGCCGTGCGCACCAGGATGTCGGCGAACCCGTCGACGTTGGCGTCCACGACCGCGTAGGAGGCGGGGAGCTGCAGACCGGGCAGGTCGACGGAGTCGGAGCCCCCGCGGGAGAACGCCACCTCCACCTTGGTGCCATTGATCCGGACCTGGTCCGGGGCGCCGTCGCCGTCCAGGTCGTTCACGCCGGCGGGGCGGGTGGCCGGGGTCGGCAGGTCCAGCGAGCCGGAACCGCCCGGCCCGGTCGTCGTGCTCGCGCTCGGGGTGGACGTCCCGGCGCTGGTCGGGGGGGTCGTCGTGGCCGTGGCCGGGGGGGCTGTCGTGGTCCGGGGCGTGGTGCCGCCCGAGCCCTGGCCGCCGCTGCCCGTGCCACCGCGGCCCGGTGACGAGGAGGCCACAGGCCGACTCGACTCGGGGATCACCGAGGACACCAGCGGCGGTGCCGCCGGCTCGACCGTCTGCTCCGAGGAGGACGAGTGCGGCCGGACCGCGACGAAGGCCAGGACGATCAGCGCCGCCATCGCGACGCCGCCGGTAGCCATCAGCGGCACCCGCCACCAGGCACGATGCTCCACTCCGGCCCGGATGCGGTGCAGCGCGTCCGGGGACGCGCGCACCGGCTCCACCGCCGCCCGCAGGAGCCGGGTCAGCTCCTCCGGTTCGAGCCCGCCATTCACCGCAGGCCCTCCAGCTTGCCGCTCAGGGCCGTCAGCCCACGCGAGGTGTAGGCCTTGACCGACCCGACACTGCATCCCATGACCGCGGCGGCATCGGCCTCCGACATGTCCGCGTAGTAGCGGAGCACGACCGCCTCTCGTTGACGTCTGGGCAGCTCGCGCAGCGCCTGCACCACCGCGGCCCGCTCGACCAGAGAGTAGGCCCCCTCCTCCGCACTCGCGGCGTCGGGCATCGGCTTGGGAGCGTGCTTCAGAGCAACCAGTCGACGACGGAGGGTCGATCGTGCGAGATTGACCACCGTCTGACGGAGGTAGGCGAGGGCCTTGTCCCGGTCCTGAAGCCGGCCCCAGGCTCCGTGCACCCGGATGTAGGCGTCCTGCACGACCTCCTCACACAGACCGACGTCATCCAGCAGCAGCGCGGCGAGACGGACGAGGGACCGGTAGTGCTCGGAGTAAAGGGCCGTCAGAGCGGCATCGGCGTCGCGCGCGACTGCGCTACGGGCGGCGTCGCTCCGCGCAGGCACGGGTCGCCACCCTTCCACGACTGTCATGGGCGCGGTCACAACAGGTCTGACGCGCGCCGAGGCTCCAAGGTTGTCCCAGAAGTTCTATCGCGTCGCGCGGCACGCCGACACCCCTCAGTTCAGCCGGCCCGCCGACCTGCGGGTCCGCAGGGCCGGCCGGCGGCGGACCGTCACTCGTCCCCCGATCACAGCCGGAGGTAGCTCGAAGATGAAGCAGCTGGTTGATTCGATCATGGCCGGTTCGCCGCGGTCGGTGGAGCGGCGGGCGGAGTTCGCCGCGTTGCCGGTTCCGGAGTCGTACCGGGGTGTGGTGGTGCGTCGCGACGA